>CAVSYL010000015.1:0-194874 GCA_963732105.1 uncultured beta proteobacterium | reverse complement strand
CACGGCCACGACCGGTCATACACGAACTCGCGCTGTCACGGTTACTATTGGCGGATCGCCATTCGTTGACTGAGGTAGATCGTGCATTTCGGCGGCCTTTTTCTTACTTGCGTGCTTCTAGCCGCGCCCATCGCTAGCGAAGCACAGTTGGTAGAAAGGATACCGCGCATCGGCGTCTTGTTGACCCTCTACTCGTCACCGGACGAGGACGCACCTCAAGCGTTCCGGGACGGTCTGCGGGCGCTAGGCTACATCGATGGAAAGAATATCGCGATCGAGTGGCGATCGGCCAAGGGACAGTATGACCAGGTGGCCGCGCTCGCGGAGGAGCTGGTTCGCCTTAAGGTCGATGTCATCCTTGCGGACGTTACTCCTACAACCCGAGCGGCCAGGCAGGCCACTGCGAGCATCCCAATCGTGATTATGGTCGGTGCCGATCCAGTGGGAAATGGACTCGTGGCTAGCTTGGCGCATCCCGGAGGGAACGTCACGGGACTATCGATCGCGCTGCCAGATATAGGCGCGAAGCGATTGCAACTACTCACCCAAGTAATTCCTGAAGTCTCGCGCGTAGCGGTGCTCTGGAATCCTCGCACGCCATATCACAAGGACCTACTGAAGGAGGTAGAGGCCGCCGCACCGTTGCTACGGCTGCACGTTGTGCCAATCGCGGTGCAAAGCCCGGACGAGTTCGAAGGAGCCTTTGCCGCCATGGCTAAAGCACGGGTTAATGCCCTGTACGTCGCCGACGATGCAATGTTCTTTACTTCCCGAAGACGGCTCATCGACCTCGCGAACAAAGCCGGGTTGCCCACGGTGTTCGCGCATCGGGGCTTCGTAGCGACGGGTGGGCTTCTATCTTACGGGCCGAGCCTCTCCGAACGGTTTCGACTCGCCGCAACGTACGTGGACAAGATACTCAAGGGCGCCAAGCCGGCCGACCTGCCCGTGGATCAGGCTGCGAAACTGGAGTTCGTTATCAACGGCAAGACCGCCGCCGCTCTTGGGCTTGTGATCCCGCAGCCGCTGCTGCTGCGCGCCGACGAGGTGATCGAATAGTCTTGTGCGTATGACCGCTTTGGGGAATGGGCAATGACCGTTGTAGGTTGTGAAGCGACGAGAGCTAACCGGCGGTTCACGGCCACAACCGGGCATACGAGGCCGACAGTAATATATCCGGTTAGCGGCCACTCAAATGGACGCGCACTGGATGCAAGAGTCGGATAGTGACGACGAACGACGCTTCCATCCTGACATATGAAAGCCCCGCCGAAGCGGGGCTGATGTTAAGCGGAGTTTGTTAGTGCTTTCGGCGCGAGAAGCCGAGTCCGGCAAGGCCGAGGCTAAAGAGGGCAAAAGTGGCTGGTTCCGGCACCGGAGCCGCGGCGCGACGCTTCACGATTATTGGCAAAAAGTCGGATCGACACCGACTCCGGCGTAATCGAGCTCCGGCCCAGTCTCCGCCTTGTACTTGGTGCGTACACCGTCGCACACCGTCTGTTTGTATTCGAGACTTAATGAACACGTGAAATTGCTGGCGACGTCGATGCTCCCCGTACCCTTGTAGATGGCCGTGGTCGGGAATGGACACAGTGGACGGGTGCGCGTCGCCGGCGCACCGGCACCCCCTTGGGCAAGCAGCGAATCCGGGGCAACTCCATTTTCGACCCAATTCACCATGGCGAGAAAAGGATCTAGCGGTGAGGCCCCGGCACCGCCGCCCAAACCCCCGGTACAGTGACCCACGCCAGGCATCGGGAAGAAGCGATACCACTTCTGCAAATCGGTGTAATCGAACGCGTTGCCGCCGAAGTACGCATTGACACGCATGTAGTAGTCGATGTCATGGCGCCAGCGAATCGCACCATCCTGCGATCCATGGACCTGAACCACTTTGACGTTGTGATTCTTGGCCACGTCGAGCATGAAATTCTGGTTGTCGGAATAATCGGACACCGTGTTGGATCCGAGTGCGGCTTCCTGTTCATAGGTGATCCCAGTCGGCGGATTGCCGGCAGCAGCGAGCGCTGCGGCATCAAGGAACAGGTTGGCGGCTACGTCGAAGCTCGTGTCCTTATGATTCCATTGGACCACCTGCGTCGTGCTGGCCTGCAGTGCCGTGGAAAAATTGATGCCGCGATCGTAGGGGTACCAGATGCGCAATCCGAAATGGTTGCGCGGACCGTCCCAGATCTGGTCGATCGCTGCTGCCTGATCGGTGTCCAGGCAATTCGGCGTGGCCGGCGCACCGGCATTCCCGCAGACGTTGGCCGAAGCGCTGAACGTGCACGCGCGCGGATCGGCAACGACGCCGTCCCCCACCTTGTCGGTGCGCTCGCGATCGCAGGCGGCGATCGCTGCGGTATTGGCAGCGCTTAGCTGACCGGTAGTGAGCGTCTTACCAAGGGGCGTCAACTTGGCCTTGACCACCACGAACGGATAGCTGTCCGCCAATCGGAATTGCTGCCAATAATAGGCCGGCGCGCCAATCAGAAACCCGTCGTATTCGTTGCCAAAGTTCTGCAGTTGGCCCATGGCCTCGTTGCCGCCGCCGGAGCAACCGTTGTAATAGCTACGGGTCGGCAAACTGCCGTAGTACGTTTGCGCGAGCGCCAGTCCCCATTGCTTGCCGTAGTGCGTGGCCCGATACGCCCAGTCAGTGATCGTACCGACCGCAAGGGAATGCGCCAGCGGTCCCGTCTGGATCACGCCGAACGGCGGGTTGCCCTGCCCAGTGTCCGTACTCGAGCCCACGTATCCAAGTCGGATCGCGTAGACCGGACCGGTGTCATGATCGAGCCCCTCGGCGTAATTGGCCCACGAGGTCACCGACCCCGACGAGCCCGCGCTGGCACTGATCATGTTCTTGCCGATCCAGTTGCCCTGCACGCCGCCTGAGCCGCCGTCGGCCGCGCTAAGCGGCAGCGAGATGCGGATCTTGATCACCTGCGCTTGCCCGATGTCATATCCATTCGCAGGGCCAGCAAGGCCAGTGCCATACGTGAAATTTACCTGGCAGTAGGCCGGCGTCGGTGGCGTGGCCGTTGGCTGCCCTGGCGGATTCGGGGGCGCCGCGGGCGCCGCAGGTATGATCGCCGCCGTCAGCGTTGACGCGACGATCTGCGGATTTCCCGCGAGTCCGTTCGCCGGGTCAGTCGCCAGTTGCGCGCAGGTCGGCGTTGCGCTGGCCGTGACGGTATATGAGGCAGACCAGACCAGGTTGGTGCCGGCGCTGCACGCCGAACCGGTGCCCGGCACCTGAAAGGGGCCGGTGAAGGTCGGGCACGTGCACTGCGCGAGGGGAAGGCTGGTGACCGGATCGGTGGTGCCCGTCAGTATGCAGGGCGCCGTCATGCATCCGGCGTAGAGAGCGCTGGCGCACGACGCCTGCTTGTCAACTGCGGGGAAGTCGCTGGCGAAGTTGGTGGCGAGGTAGCTGCTGAACGCCGAGACCAAGCCGGCGCCGGGAATGAGCGTGTTACTGCTGATGGACGCGCACACCGGTGCCACTGCCGCTTTTGGGCCTTGGCAGCCGCTGCCGTCAGACCCACACGCGGTGTAGGTGCTGTTGTACACGTCCAGGTTCAAGATGGCATTGATGTCGACAGAGTACTGTTGGCCAGCGGGAACCACGTAACACGTGCAGGTTGCGGTTGCCCCGTCAGCCGCGAGCTCGCAGGGCGCGGTTCCCGCTGGTCCGGAGTAGTAGCACAGCGCGATCGGCGTCGTCGGGCTCGTGCAGCCGAGGAAGTTGTTGTCCGTTGAGGTGACGACGTTCGCCCACGGAGGGCCCCACGTCGTCGTGGGACACGTGTTCAACGTGAAGGGCTGGCTTCCAGTGTATTGGTCGAAATTGAACGCGGCAGAATACGGCGTCGCGTTGTTGGGACAGGTCTGGGCGCCGGCGGGCCGGACCAGGGCGCCCAGCAAGCAAAGCGCTCCGAGCGCGATGAGCCAGCGGCGCCAGCCCCCGTTGCGAGGTCGCCGGCTTCGCGGGTGTCTCCGACTGCCTCGGTCGCGGACAGGCCATGCTTTCCGATGCCAGGCCATTTTCCGTGTTCTCCCAATTTGGCTAAGCGAGCCGGATGCCCTCCCGCCTGTCGGCGGGTCGTTGGCCCGTCGGCACAATGGAGCGCAGCGGACCATCTTACTCTTTGTCAGCGGTTCGCCATGGTGACCTTGCCGATAACGTTGTTGTCGGTCGGGTTCACCCGATCGACGATCTGCGTTCCATGGGGAGCGGCGAACTGGCCGTTGATATAGGTGCGATCAAAGGCTCTTACTGGAGTCGTGGTTTCACGTGTTTTCATTTGTGTCACCCTTCATGAGGTTTCGGCTTTGCCAAGGTCGCTCTCGGGACCCGAGCTCACAATTTAAGTGTGGCTCAAGAGCGGGGCGGCGTAACTAGCAAATGACGCCAATGCTCTTGCAGAACGTGCCGAACGGTCTATTGCTGAGCTACCGCTCCTAGTTCCAACCTCCGGGCCGCGATCTCTCTGCCGTAAGGTGGGCCTGCCGGTGCCGTGGGAAGCCTCCGCGCGCAAGGCGGCCTAACTTTGTGGTTCGGCGAACGTCCGCTTCTTGCAATTTGACCGTCAGGTCTTGGGAATGCCGACAGGCAGCAACGGGTCGACTGCAGGCGAAGGAAAGTCGCGGCCACAACAAGTCATAGTGCCCTCGTCCGCTGAAGCAGCCGGTGACCGGTGATGGCAAGCCACGAGCGCCAATAGAGTCGTTGGGCTTCGTAAGGCGTAGTATCGTCGGACTGACATGGGTTCAGGGGTGATCAGTGATAGATCGGCGGACGTTCACGACTGCTGTCGGCCTTGGCTTGCTCACCGCCGCGGGCGTAGGAAGGACGCAACAGCCGCAAACCATTTACCGCATCGGCTTTGTCGAAGCCGGCGCGGCTTCCGCCAACCAGCATTTCATGGATGCTTTCATGGACGGCCTGCGCGAACTAGGCTACGTCCCGGGCAACAACATTGTCGTCGACGCCCGCTGGGCAGAGGGACAGGTCGAGGGCTTTCGCCGCGGTCTCGCGGACGTAATTAAGAGACGCCCCGATGTCATCGTTGTCTCATCAACTCTGGGCGCCGTGGAGGCGAAGAAGGCGACATCCTCGATTCCTGTGGTCTTTGTTGGTGTCCCCGATCCTGTTGGCAGCGGTTTGGCAAACAGTCTTGCGCGGCCAGAGCGAAATCTCACCGGGCTCGCGCGCGCGGCCGGCGACGGCCTCGTCGGCAAGACGGTTCAGGCGCTCACCGAACTCGATCCCGCCGCCAAGCGCATGGCCATCCTCTGGAATCCGAACGCGGCGATTGAGGAACGCCGTGCACAGGCGATTGCGGCGGCGGGCGCCTTCGGCATTACGCCTTTGGTCATTGAAGTGCGTGACCTTGATGGCATCCTTGCTGCTTTCGCTGCGATGCGCGAACAGCGCGCGAACGCGCTGTTTGTCGTCACCGATCCCCTGACGCTCCAGAACCGTAACGCGATCGTCGGGCTCGCGGCTGCCAATCGAATCCCGGCCGTGTATGAGTTCGGGGAGTTTGTGCGTGCCGGTGGGCTCGTGGCCTACGCACCGAGCATTACCGCGCAGTTCCGGCGCGCCGCCATTTATGTCGATAAGATCCTGCACGGTGCGAAGCCGGGTGAACTACCCATCGAACAACCCACCAAGTTCGAACTGGTCATCAACCTCAAGACCGCCAAGGCGCTCGGAATCACAGTTCCGAAGGAGATGCTGCTGCGCGCGGACGAGGTGATTCAGTAGCTGAGTACCTCGAATTAATCGCGGTCGGTTCCGATGAGCCAAACGCGCGTCGGGCGCTATTTCAGGAAGCCGCTTATGCGGGTGGTCTCCGAGCTCAGCCGATCGTTCTCGAGATCGTCCAGGGCGAGGACCTTGCGCTGCACCGGCGAGAGCGCTTCGATCGTCTGCGCCCGCAGCAGCGCCTTTTGGTACTGCTGCTGCGGCTTGTCTCCGCGCGTGTAGAAACCGTGCAACGCGCGGCGGCACCGGTCTGTCCGGTTGCCGGTGCCCGCGTGCCACATGTGCGTGTTCATCACGACGACGGTGCCTGCGGCTCCGGTGACGAGCTGCTCGTCCGGCAGCATGTCCCGGTTGCCTGACGTGGGTAACCGGCGCCAGGTGTGGGAACGCGGAATCATCCGAGTCGCGCCGTTGTCGGGCGTAAAGTCGTCGAGCATCCAGATCGTGTTGCACACCCAATAACCACACCCGTCGGCGATCGCGCCAGCGTCCACGTGCCAAGGCTGCGCTTCCGGATTGTGCGGATTGGTCGAGCGGGCGTTCAGGCTGGAGAGTTTGTAGTCGGGGCCAATGACTGCCCCGATGCATTCCAGGATCCCGGGCATCACGATCATGCGCGCGAAGACGTCCCCTTTGTCGACGAGATTGGCCAACCGCCGCGTGCCGGGCTCCAGCAGGAACTCGGCGCCGGCATCGTCTCCTTCTTCGGCCCAGATCGCTTCGACGCGCTCGCGCATCTCTTCGAGCATCGTCGCGGGCACGAAGTCCGAAAGGACGAGGTAACCAAGCTCGTCCAGTTGCCGGCGATCTGCGGTGCTAAGCATAGTCATCGTGAGCGTTGGCGCGCCGTGGTGGGGGTGCTTGGGCGTCGACTACCAGATATTGCTGCCAAGTATTCCTCCAAACCTTCGGCCCAGAGCGCGTTACACCTTCAACTGACGTGCGATGAAAGCCTTGACCATCTCGCGTGCGCGGTCGGTTTGCGGCCCCGGCTTGGCGACCCACTCGTGTTCGCTGCCCTCGAATACAGTCAGCTCACACACGCCGCCCGCCGCCTTGTACGTCGCAGCGAATTTCTGCTGCACGGCCGGGAGCATGTTGTCGTCGAGCGCACCCTGCATGATCAGCAGCGGCACCAGCGTGACAGCCTCGCGGCGCTCGAGGATCCGCTGCGGATTGCCTTCGTAGATCGTTTCCCACGGGTTGAAGTAGATCGTGCTGTTCTCGATCATTTCCTCGCGCTGCATCCTCTCCGCCTGCTGGAAGCGCGCGTACGGGTCGCTGATCGGTGAGCGGGTCGCAACGTAGGCCACCGTCGCATCGACGTTCGGGGCTGAGGGCAGCGGAATCGCGTTGTAGCGCGCATCGCGCGGGCGCATGCTCAGCAGTTCGGCGACGTGGCCGCCGCTGGAGCTGCCGAACACGCCGAATTTCGACGCGTCGCCGTTCCATTGGTTGGCTTTGGATTTGAGCCAGCGCACGCCGTAGTTCGCGTCCTGCACCGAAGCCGGGTACGGCGCTTCCGTCGATAACCTCAGATCGATGGCCACTACCAGTACGCCGCTGGCCGCGATTGCGCGATCCATCGGCTCCTCGGCGAAACGGTCCTTGCCGTGCCACGCGCCGCCGTGCAGATCGAGCAACGTCGGGAACGGCCCCGCGCCCTGCGGTTGATAAATGCGGGCCATCAGCTGCCGCCCGCGCGGCGTGCGCCAAAATTCCACCTCGCTGACCGTGAGCTCGAATTTGGCCGCGGGATTGTAGACCGCCTTCATGCCGGATTTTTCCGACGCCGCGCTCGCCTGAGCGAGGCCCGGCCGCCAGCCCGCGAGGATAGGCACGCCTGCCGCGCCCAATGCAGCTGTTTGCTTCAGAAAGTCTCGGCGTCCGGGGGGATGCTTGTCCATGGTGACGCCTATTGCGCTAGCGGTACCCTTGCGTAACATTTTGATCACCGTGGCTCGTTCGAGCCCTGGAATTGACCAGCGACGAAAAGCAAGACAAAACCTCGCGGCTTCCGCGGAGGCCCGTTTGGGCCGCGGCTTATTCCGCCAGCGGGTTGGGACGCAGTTGGATGTGGTAGACCTTCGGGCTGTTCGCGGTGCCACCCTCATTGTGGAAGACGGTGCGCGTACCCGACATCGTCCATACGCCCTTGCCCTTCCAGCCCGCCTTCGGGTCATCCACTCTGGCATCCAAGAGCTTGGTGAAGAAGCCCGCGGGATAAGGCACACGCATCTCGACGGCCTTGCCGTCGACCACCGCCGTCAGCGACTCGGCGCCGTTGGTGGTGAAGATCGGCACGTTCTCGCCGAGCCCAAGCGTGTTGTAGCGGTCGATCCAGACGAAATACGAATGGTTGGCGCTGCCCGACTCCGGAAGGCTACGGAACTGCGGCCCGGGCATCCGGATGATGGTCCAACCCTCGGGACATAACTTCCCACTGAGCGCCTCAGGCCCATTCTGCGGTCGCGTGCACTTGCGCCGGTCGAAGCTGGCGAAATGCCCGCTGGCGAGCGGCGTCCACACCACGCCGTCGGTCGTTACGTCGATGCCGCGCGGGCTCCATGCGCCATCGGGCGGAACGAAGAGCTCGGCGAGCGCTGTTTCCGACGGATTAGCGCCCCGGAATGATGTGCACGACGAAGCCCGGCTGGTCGATGCGCCCGAAGCCGATGCCCATCGTCTGCCCCCATACCGTGTCGTCCACGGGGCTCGGCATGATCCCGTAGAAGGCGCCAAGGATGCGTTTGTCCTTCGCCGGATCGAGCGGCTCGTTCGGCTCGACGTAGGCGTCGCGCTTGCCGTTGCCGTTGGTGTCCACCACGATCGGCGTCCAGCCTTGCGATTTCGCGGAGTCGCCGGTCTCGAAGAACGTCTTCATTTTTACCCAGCCTACGACGCCGTTGCTCGAGCCCGGTCCTCCCTGCGAAAACCACAGCGTCTGGTCCTCGTCCTTCGCGAAGAAGAGGTGGTGCGTGAAGAAGCAGGTGTCGATGTCGTACCACTTGTGCTGCTTTGGATCCCAGATCGAGAGCTGGCGGCCGTTCTGGTCGAGCGGCAGCACCTTTGCCGAAGGATGGTCCGAGCCCTTCTTGCAGAAGTCCGGGTTGTTCGGCCCGCGGAAGCGCGCGCTGAAGTACACGCGGCCCTGCGCGTCCATCATTGAGTTGTGGAGGCTGCTGCCGCCGTCCCAAATCGGCTCGCTGCCCCAATAAGCCGAAGGCTGCATCGGCAGGTCCTTCGAGTTCGGCGTGCCGGGCTGCACCGGGTGCTTGATCGTGTACGCGCGGTTCTGCACCGGATCCAGGACCGGGATGTTGTCGGTGCTCTCCTCGGGTGCGCCGTAGATCGGTCCGTTGGCATTCACGTGCGGGTCGTGCTGGTAGGTCGAGATGCCGTCGTGCACGTAGAACTTCGGCGTCGAGAAATTCCACATCGTCACCACGAAGTTACGCTCGATCCCTTTGGGTCGCTCCGGCTTGGCGAACGGCAGCTCGCCGGCGGCGATGCGATCGGTCCAGTCGGCGAAGTTCTTGAGCGCGGCGTCGACGCCCATGTAGCCGAGGCTGAGCGCCATGTTGCTCATCGCCTGGCCCGACTGCGTGCGTCGCGCCCACTGCTTGAAGCCGTCGCCTTCTTTCTTGAATACGTCCGGCACGACGCGAACGCCGTGGCTGCCGAGCGCGTGGCAGGACTGGCATGAGTTCTTCACGGTGTCGACCCAGGCTTCCTGCGTCTTGATGTTGGGCGAGATGCCGTTGCCCTTGTCTCCGGTGCCCGGGAATTGGTCCGTGCCCGGAATGGTGAGCAGCGAGTACCAATACATCCCGGGATAGTGCTCGGCGTCTTCCTGCGGCGTCGCCGCGACCGCCTTGATGTTCACGGTCTTGCCCGGCGTGGCCTCTGTCTTCCCGGAGTCCTTCAGGCCGTAGCCGCGCGACCAGACGCTGTACTTGGCCTTCGGCAGCTGCGGGATGACGTAGCGGCCCTTCTCATCGGTGACCACGACCTTGGCGTACTTTGTTGGCAGGTCGGCGGTCTCCGCGATCACCCAGACGCCGGCCTCCGGACCGTTCGCCCCGGTCACGACGCCGCGAATCGAGTCGTTGGCCGCTTTCTGCGCGAAGGCGGGGGCATCGGCCAAGCAAGCCGCGACAACAATCGCCGCGGCGATGATGCAGCGATTTATCGTCATAAGCTTCTCCTCTCCCCTGGATTGGCTTGCGAGAGGCGAAGGATGCGCCTCTTTCGGGTGCTGCGCTATCGGCATGTCGTCAACGTAGTCGCGCAGTCGGCAGAAGCGCTCAGCTCAAATCGCTACGGTGCGCTTCGCGTCTGCCGTAGTGCGCGCGTAACGGTCTGTGACTAAGCCGCTGCGGCTCGCACGAACCATTTCATTCACGAAAAGTTTCGATTGCCCCAGGACCGGGCAAATGCGCCGAACGCACGCACATAGAAAGTGCGAGATCGACGATATTTCGGGGCCGAATTACTGCTTACTTTACTGACGTTTCGTAAATTCAATCGAATACAAGTTGTGGCACACCACGTTGCTCTTTGGTTGTCGGTTTGAAAGCGTTCTCATTATTAAGTTTGTGGCCTCGATGGAGAGCTAAATGTCATCTAAAGCGAAGCGCCAAATAGCGACCCCTGCTTTTGCCCTTACTGCATTGTTGGCCGCCCTGTACGCTACCAGCGCCGTGGCGAACCAGTGGTCGTATGCGGGGGATCCGGGTTTTGTCGCCACATCCCCGGCTGACTTTGCCGCCGCGAAGGCCAGTTGGGAAACGGCGGAATACATGCGCAGTTGGGGGCTGACCGCACAAGCAGCATCGACCGCCTATGCCTTGGGATATTACGGGCAAGGCGTCACGGTGGGCATCATGGATTCGGGCGTCCAGGCCGAACATCAGGAGTTCCAGGCCGTGAACGCGTCACTGTTCCCGAACGGACGCTTTATCCCGGTCGTACAGCAGGGCGTATACGGCACTTCCGGTTACCGGTACCGGGACACACGGCCAGCGAACCCGTTTTTCGCGGGCCAGTCTTTTTCTATGACCGGTGAATATGATTCAGGCGACGCAAACCCCTGGAACGCCAGTCATGGCACCAACATGGTCGGGATTATGGGCGCTAACCGCGACGGCAACCCGAACCCTTCCAACATGCAGGGCTTCGCCTTTGCATCGACTATTGTTCTAGGCAATACCGGAGCAAGCGACGAAAACAGCCACGGCCCTTACCACGATTACACTTTTGTATATACAGGCTATAAAGCCCTGGTGGATGCTGGCGCCCAGGTCATCAATAGCAGTTGGGGTCAGATTTGCCTGACCATGCCGAAAACCGGCCCTAAATCGATCGGCCCAGACGGCGGAAATCTTTCGGCCCCGTGGTATCAGCGGACACTGGCGGATGAGGAATATATCTATTTCTATTTCAAGAAATTCTACGGGCAAGGCGGCTTTCAATCTGATCCCAACCACCCCGGACTTTCCTTTGAAGACGCCATGTACGATGCCGTGAAGGGCACCAGTGTCGTCCACGTAAGGTCGGCCGCCAACACTGACCAAGAGAACCCGAACAACATGGCGTTCTATCCCTACTTCAATCCCGACGCGGAAAAATACTGGATAGCCGCTGGCGGGCTGGCTCAGTCAGGCAAGGAATATATACTTAACACTACAGAAAATGAGGCAGGCCCTTACGCCAAATGGTGGTATATAGCCGCCCCTAACGGCGATGCTTCAACGGGCTTGAACAACACCTATGGCTCTGCAGGAGGCACATCGGGGTCGTCGCCCCATATAACAGGGGCGCTGGCGCTTCTACTTTCCCGGTATCCGAACCTGGACGCCATCCAGGCCCGCGATGTGCTGTTCACCACGGCGCAGAACAAGAAATCCGACGGCGTGACGTTCCTTGATCTCTGGACCGCTCCTGACGGCCAGCCAGACACGCGCTACGGCTGGGGGTATCCCGATATTGACAAGGCAATGTACGGCCCCGGCCAGTTCCTGGGCCCTGTCACATACAACGCGAATAAAGCGACCGTGGATGTCTGGTCGAACGATATCAGCGAGATCGCGATTAAAGCCAGGCAAAGCGAAGAGTTGGCGTGGCTGCAACAATACCAGCAGCAAGGCATTGCAGCCGCCGGCCCGTACAACCTGAACGAGGACGGGTTTGCGCTTTATGGTTTGGAGGACATCGTGGGAGTTCCTCAGCCGGCTAACTCCGCGCCAGCCAACTGGGCCAGCAACCCCGCCTGGCAGGCATATGCTCAAGCAGCCTTGGCCTACCAGACCATTGACCAGGCGAGCGCCGAACAGTGGCGCAAGGAATGGATGGATAAAAGAGCTGCCTCGATTCAGAACAAGATCGACAACGGCCTCTACACGGCTCGTCTGACCAAGTCCGGCGCCGGCACGTTGTTCCTCACCGGCAATAACACCTACTCGGGCGGCTCGACGGTGGTGGGTGGCAAGTTGTCGATTCTCGGCACCAACAGCTCCGGGGTGACGATTAACAACGGCGGTTCGCTCGGCGGTACGGGTACTGTCACGGGCCAGATAATTGTCCTGAATGGAGGTGTGCTGTGGCCGGGCGTGACCGCAACGGAAGCCGCAGGCATTACCCACGTTACCGCCGACGTTGCCGTCACGCCAGGTGACGTGTTGCACGCCGGCGGCGCGGCGAAGATCGGCCTAGGCGGGAGCTTCGTGGCCACCCTCAAGGCGGGTGGGGTATCGTCGCGCTTGATTTCCACCGGCACTGTCGCGCTCGGCGGCAACTTGTTCCTCGATGTGGAGACTGTACCCAACCAAGGCGACGTATACACGCTGATCCAGGCCGGCAGCATTCTGGGCACGTTCGCCGGGTTGCCCGAAGGCTCGTTGTTCGCGGTAAGCGGACGGCAGTATCGGATCTCCTACCAATTCAGCACAGTGACGATCACCGCGACCGATTCGGCCGTGGGAACGTAAGCGAGTAACGAAATCTGCCGCTTCCGTGGAACATGATGCCAGACCTTAGGGTTCGGCATCGCGTTCTGCAAGTGCGAGTTACTTGACTCGCACGAGCTTAGCGTACGAGGTGCCACCGGAGACGCCGATGGATTGACGGCGGTTATCGCCCGCGATCTTGTAGATACGCTTCTCCGTCGTGCCGGCGGTCAGACACGGTCAGCCCAACAGGCTTGTCGCCATAGACCTGCTTCTTGAGACCCTGCTTCTTGACGCGGCTCTCCTCATTATAGATCCTGACCCAAGTCCGTCACGTCGGAACTTGGATCATGGCGCTAACACAAGAACTGCGCGAGATGGCGTCCCGACTCGGGAAGTGCGCCGCGCTTGCACGTTCAGACGCAATGCTGGACCTGGAGCGCACCGTCTGCGGGTGTGACTACGGAAGCACCGGTGGCACTACGCGCCTCGAAGCAGAGCGAATCGCCAAGTTGCTCGAACTCCGCCCGGGCGCGAAGCTGCTTGACTTGGGTGCCGGGTCTGGATGGCCGGGCCTGTATCTTGCACGGCTCTCCGGTTGCGACGTTGTGTTGGTGGACCTCCCCCTCGCAGCCCTTCGAATCGCGCGCGAACGCGCCCTGACCGACGGCCTGGACCAGCGATGCAAAGCCGTCGTGGCGGATGGCGCGGTTCTGCCGTTCAGAGATGCGTCATTCGATGCGTTGAACCATTCTGAGGTTCTTTGTTGTACGCCAGACAAGCTGGATGTTCTGCGCGCGTGTCGGCGCGTCGCGCGCGCTGGGTCCAGGATGGCATTCACCATCATTGCCCTCGCACCCTCATTGACCGACTCCGAGCGCAAGATCGCGATAGACTCTGGACCAAAATTCGTCGACGCTGAGGACGACTACGCGGTCTTACTCAGTCAGTCGGGATGGTGCTTGCAAGAGCGGACCGACCTGACAGCGGCGCTCTCGCAATACATGCGTGCCGAACTTGATGGCATGCAGGCCCGTAGTGACGCACTGGCTCGGGTGTTCGGTACAGACGAGTTCGCGGAGCGCATGAAGCGTCAACAAGCCACAATCGCGGCTATCGACTCTGGATTCTTGCGGCGAGAACTATTCGTCGCCCGGCCGGCCGATAAGGCTCCGCGACCGCGGGAGTGACGTGAGCGTTCACGGTTCCAACGGCAACGTGTCGAACGGCGATCCGGCTGTCACAGCCTCGGCAAAGAGCGGCAATAGCGTCGGATAGCTCAATCGAATGTTAAGCAGACTTATATTCCGCCACCCGACGCGGGCCGGAGAGCGACGGGCTACGACATCAGCGATAATCCTGATCCCGTCATAAGGTTGGGGCACTCGCAATGAAGCTCACATTCCCCAGAGGGTCCTGGATCGGATTCATCGCGCTTGCATTCGGCGCAATCGCCGCGCCGCACGCCGCCGAGACCACGAAGCCGAACATTGTCTACATCGTGGCCGACGATCTTGGTTGGATGGACGTCGGCTTTCACGGCTCCGACATTAAGACGCCCAATATCGACAAGCTTGCTCAGACCGGTGCACGCCTCGAACAGTTTTATGCGCAGCCGATGTGCACGCCGACACGCGCGGCACTGATGACGGGGCGCTACCCGTTCCGCTACGGTCTGCAGACCGCGGTCATTCCGTCCGGCCACAAATTTGGTCTGGCAACGGACGAATGGCTGTTGCCGCAGGCGCTCAAGGAGGCGGGCTACGAGACCGCGATCATTGGCAAGTGGCACCTTGGGCACGCCGAACGCAAGTACTGGCCCAGACAGCGCGGCTTCGATTACCAGTACGGACCGCTCATCGGCGAGATCGACTACTTCTCCCACAAGCAGCATGGCGTGCTGGATTGGTATCGCAACAACAAGCCGGTGAACGAGCAAGGATACTCAACGACCTTGCTTGGCAACGATGCGGTGAAGCTCATCACTGTGCACGATCCGGCCGTGCCGTTGTATCTATACCTGACTTTCAACGCGCCGCACACGCCGTACCAGGCACCCCAGACGTACCTCGACCGCTACAAGAAAATTGCCGATCCAAGCCGCCGCGCGTATGCAGCGATGATCACCGCCATGGACGACGAGATCGGCCGCGTGGTCGACGCGCTCGACAAGAGCGGCATGCGCGACAACACTCTGATCGTCTTCCAGAGCGATAACGGAGGAACACGCAATCCGATGTTCGCCGGCGAGGGCGACATGTCGAAGATCAAGATTCCCGTCGACAACGGCCCTTACCGCGACGGCAAAGGCTCGCTGTACGAAGGTGGGACCCGCGTGGTGGCTCTTGCCAATTGGCCTGGACACGTCAAGGCCGGCAGCACAGTGGACGCAATGATGCACGTCGTCGACATGTATCCGACGCTCGCCGGACTTGCTGGCGCTCCGACCGGCAAGAGCAAGCCTCTGGACGGCATGAACGTTTGGCCGACGATCAGTGAGGGCAAGCCATCCCCTCGCACCGAGATCGTGTACAACGTCGAACCATTCCGGGCCGGCATTCGCGAAGGCGATTGGAAGATGATCTGGCGTACGCCGCTACCGGAGGCGATCGAGCTCTACAACATCGCGCTGGACCCCTCCGAGAAGAACAACGTCGCGGCGGCCAATCCGGATCAGGTGGCCGCACTGAAGAAGCGCGCTAACGAGCTTGCGGCAATCATGGAAAAGCCTCTGCTGCTGCAGGCAGAATTCGGTGCCATGCGCGAGCGCCTGCACATGCCACCTGCTCTTCCCGGTGAGGAAGCTTTGTTCAACGAAGAAGATTGATCGTTGAAGACTCACGAAGCGATTCGCAGTTGGCTGTTCTAAGAAGGTCTATGCGTCGCATTGCCGCAATGTGAGCCGCCGCTTACATTGGGTTCTGTGTCCGGTAACAGTCTGGAAGAGGTTTGCTACGCGGGTCGCATCGAAGGGCTACGTTCGAACCGCTCGATGTCAAAGTGGCTTGGAGAGGTGTCATGAAGTTTCTTCTTACTTCCGCGGGCATCAAGAATGCGAGCATCCACGATGCGCTGGTCGATCTCCTCGGAAAACCGATCGCCGACTCCAGCGCCCTATGCATTCCCACTGCGGGATACGGGCACCCCCAAGTCAGTCCTGGCGCGGCATGGCGGTTTATCAGCGGCAGGGAACCGCGATGCCCGATGACCGAGTTGGGGTGGAAGTCTTTGGGCGTGCTGGAGCTCACCGCGCTGCCCAGCATCGGCAAAGAGCGCTGGGTCTCTTGGGTGCGTGACGTGGATGTCCTCTTGGTGAACGGCGGCGACGCCTTGTATCTGTGTCATTGGATGCGGCAGTCCGGCCTCGCGGACCTCCTGTCGTCGCTGAACGAAACCGTCTGGGTCGGGCTGAGCGCCGGGAGCATGGTGATGACTCCCCGTGTCGGAGAGGACTTCGTCGCGTCGAAGCCGTCCATTACCGGTAACGACAAGACGCTGGGGGTCGTAGACTTCTCGATCTTCCCGCATCTGGACCACCCGGACCTGCCGGAGAACTCAATGGCTGGCGCAGAAAGATGGGCGGCTGGCATAGGATGTCCGGCATACGCCATCGACGACCAGACCGCTATCAAAGTTGTCGATGGTGCCGTCGAAATCGTCTCCGAGGGGCGCTGGAAGTTCTTTGCCCGCTAGCCACAATGTCCGCTCTGGGTCGACTGCGGCAAGGACAACTCGCGGCCAGTCGCGGACGCTCCGCCAGCGTGCGAGAGTGGCCGATGGAAGTTCGGACGGGATGACTTCGTGAGAATTGGCGTTGCAGCCGAGACCAAGACCGGAGAGCAACGAGTGGCGCTCATTCCGCACGATGTACTAGCGCTCACAGGCGACGGTCACGACGTGAGCGTTCAATTAGGAGCCGGTTCGGGCACCGGCTTTTTCGACGACGAATATCGCGACGCGGGGGCACGCGTTGTCGAGGCGAATCGGGCTTGGGACAGCGAGCTTGTCGTGAAGGTGAAGGAGCTCCAGGAGGCGGATTTCGCGCATGTCGTGCCCGGGCAAGCGATCTTTGGATACCACCACCTCACCGGCCACCCGGACCAAGCGCGAAGGCTATTGGTGAGCGGCATTACGGCGATCGCCTACGAGGCAGTTCGCGACGCGAAAGGTGGCCTCCCGCTCCTGGCCCCGATGTCGATTATAGCGGGACGCATGGCGGTAAAGGTCGCTTCGGGTGCGCTCGGTCACGCTCCCCGCGATGTCCTGGTCCTCGGCGCGGGGCACGCAGGCAACTCGGCGGCCAATGCGGCGCGCGCCGCGGGCGCCTGCGTTACGCAACTCAGGCGCGCCACTGCCACGGCGCAAGCCATCGAGCAGGCGGTGCTGCGGGCCGACCTCGTCGTTGGCGCGGTCTTCACTGCGGGAGAGCGGACACCGACGCTGCTGCCGCGCTCGCTTGTGGCTCGGATGAAGCGTGGCTCGATGGTCGTGGACATCTCCATCGAGGAGGGCGGCGTCGCGGAAACCTCCCACGCGACTAGCCACGCCAATCCTACGTACCTCGAGGAAGGCGTGATCCACTATGCAGTGCCCAACATGCCCTCGGCCGTCCCGCGCGAGGCGGCGCAGGCGATCTCGGCCGCGGTGATTCCGTACGCACGAGCTCTCGCGACCAAGGGCATCGCACGCGCATTACTCGAGGATGCAGGTCTTCGCGCCGGTGTTCTTGCGTGGAAGGGTCGGTGTAACCACCAAGGCATCGCTCACGAGGCCGGCGTGCCCTACGCTCCAGTCTCGGATCTGGAGCTGCATGGATGCAGTGGCGCGTAACGGCGGTTACGTGCGTTGGTGCACTTGAGTTGCCACCTATCCGTACTGCGCTTATCGGTACTGCGGTGAGGCTCGTTGCTCACGAGCGGGCGCTATGCATTGGTGAGATTAGGCCCTCGGACGTCCGCTTTGCGCTGACTCCAAGGACTGCAACGGTCGACTGTGGGCGCGCCCGGCGCCATGAAAACAAATCATGCGGCGACTGCAATTGCAGCGATCGCTACTTCATCGCAAGCTGCGCCTCCCGCGCCATCTTGGCGAGTTTGGCGCTTCGGCTCGCTGTCACGGTGATAGGAGGCAGGCGGCGGGACACACTTCGGCCATCGGACCCCGGAGCCGAGTTTGACCAACGCATGTGATCGATTCCGTCGCCCAACTCATCGAAGCGGCGCGCGCCGACGCGCTATGCGCTCCACACAGTCATTGAGTGGTATCGTCCACCACGGGCGATCACTCGCGTTGTCACGCCGAACGCCGCCGGAAGCGGATCATCTGGGACAAAGGCGCTCGCGATCAATCGCGCTATGGGCGCTTATTGGCACACGGTTCCGGGAGCGCGGAATACCAGGCGCGTCAGCTGTTTGGTTTGCGTTGCGCTTATTGGGGGTGTGCCGAGCGCCACCGTATACGCGAACGTTGCGTTGTCGCCGTCGCTGAACGTCAAAGTCATACTCCCCACCGGTGTCCTGACCACGTTCAGCGGAGCGAACGGTGCCGCGCTGAACGCGGGTCCTGTCGTCCGGAACAGCTCTCCGCTGTAGACGCCGGCAGACGTCTTCGACGCAGTCGCCGATAGCCATAACGGAGCGCCGTCGAAATCGTAGGTAAACCAGGTCGCGAAGATGAGATCGCTTTGGTGCGTCAAGTAGACTCCCCAACCCGACTCGCCCGTGCCGGCAGCATCCCACCAGATATCCTGGTAGTTGCCGGCGCTCGCAAGGTTCACTTGCGTGGCGGACGTGCAAGTCGGCAGAGTTCCGAACACCATTCGGGTGATCGCCTTGGTCTGAGCGACCGCGTTGACCGTGTAGGCGAACGCGGCATTGTTCGCGTCAGTGAAAGTCAGCGTACCAGCGCCCACCGGAACGTACGACACTGCACTCGGATTGAATGGCGTCGCATTGAAGGCCGGCCCGCGGGATTCGAAGATCACTCCCGAGAAGACACTGTTCCCCGTTCGGTTGGCGGTCATGCTCAACCACCAAGGCCTGCCCGCAGCATCGTAGGTAAACCAGGTCGCAAAGATCGCGTCGCCCTGATGCGCCAAGTTGATTCCCCAACCGGACTCTGACCCGGCGGGCGCATTCCACCACGACCCCTCGTAGTTGGGTCCAGGTGGTAAGGGGGCAGGGACACCCGTCGCCTCCAGAGGAATTCGATAGGGGCCCTCAGACGTGTTGATCGTCACTTGATCGCTGCGATCATCAACCTGGGTAAGACGCGCCACTACACTGAAAGTGCAACTCGCCCCTGGGGCTAGCGAGTTCCCCGGCAAACATCCGTTGGTACCTATGAGGAAGTCGCTGCTGTCCAGTTGGATATCGGACATCGCCAAAGCGGCGTTGCCGCTGTTGGTCACCGTAACCTGGCTTTCGCTCGAAGTCTGTCCGACAGCGAGCGTGCCGAAATTGATCACCTCAGGCAGTGAGCACACATTGCCGGCCTGCTGTCCGGCTGCTGGTCCGTAAAGGCAACGGCAGCCATGCACGTCATCGGCAGTCAGGTCGGTACCGTTGGTGTACGCCGTGTCCGGCGGTCCCGACATAACCGCGCCTTCGACATTCGAATGTGCGAGCCCGATTGCGTGTCCCCATTCGTGACTTACGGTGCTTGTCATCTGATCAAATGTTGTCACGTACGCCGGATCCAGCATCATGTCGGATTCAACCAGCGCTAGATTGTTGGGACCGGAGGACTGATACCACACGTATGTGGCGCCCGAGATGCCCATGTCCGGATGCCGCCACCCGACCACGCTGACGCCGTCGGGTCCGCCAGCAAGAGTTTGCGGCACCGCGGTGGTCTCACCGGCGTACGCGACATCAATTCCGCAGACCGCGGTCCATTTCGCAGATTGCGCAACGATCTGTTGAATCACTGCGTCCTTTGCGTTAGTGAATTGCGCCGGAGCGCCCGCGTGGTTGTAGTACCAATGCAATGTGCCCGGCCATTTTGCCGGCGCGCCGAACATGAACTTGAACTTGGCACTCGCACCGGACGTTTGCGCCGATGAGGCGCCTGGCACCGGGCTGACCACATAGTCCGAAGCGGCATGCGTACTTTCCGGCCACGTCGAAACGGCCAACATGGCTGCGGCGGCTACGTAGGCATACCCGACATTTCGGGTTGAATTCTGCACGCTCTTATGGTGTGACTTATGAGCGCGACTCGGAATCAGACGGCACCCAGCAAGGCATCGGTGCGTGTCTGAATCCCTAGTAGGACTTATTTGACTACCGCTCGCTCATCCCTGAACCTGGGTGTAGGAGCTGGAGGCTGATAGGACACGCGGTAAGGGCGGGCCCGCACGCACTAAAAGTGACCTAGGTTTCGATCTTCAACACGGGAGCATTTCACCAAGGCGTCGGCGCGCGCACCGCAAGCTAGGCTATATTGGCGAATGGCCGCTAGTTCCGTCTTGGGATGCGCGTATGCGCCTCGATTAAGAACTGCAGTACTCAGAACGTTACTTGGAAGCGTTTGCCAGTCCGCCCTCAACCGATTCAAATGATTCGATCCATCGTTGCCGCGCAATGGATTGCGCCAACCATCGCCATGATGTTCACATCCCTGAGCGTTGCCGCGCCTGGACCCCAGCTAGCTAACGCGAGCGGCGCGTTCGGTCTCTATCCCGCGCAGGAATTCCGTTTGACCACCGGCGAATGCCGGGACTGCCCTACCATCCGCCAAGCGCTGTGGTATTTCCGTGACCAGACCATTGCCGTACCTCTTCCGGGGCATCCCGTGGCGGGCTTCGAGCCAGGGGTGCATGCCACTGACGACGTGCGCCACTGGGCGGCAACGCGCGCGTCTGGAGCAGCGATCGACTATCCGCCGCTCGTCTGGGTTGCCGCACCGGACATCGTGCGAGGCGCCAGACTTTCTGCCGACGCGTCGCAGCTGGTTACGAGCGACGATGCCATCACGTTCCGGCCCACCGCCAAGATCCCGCTGAATCGCTCCTACTACGATGCGTCGTCGGTCGCATTCTTCCGCCAACATTCGCTTACGGTGCGGGGAACGCCGAACAGCGACGCTTTCATTGCACGCTCATTTTGGCCCGAGGACTTCCGCGTTGGCGGCACCGCGCCCGCCGCGCGGGTGTTGCCCATCGGTGTCCCACCCACGGAGGAACTGCGCAGACTGATGCGCGAGGAACCGCGTGGCGGCGCACAAAGTCCTTACGCAGCGTCAACGGTTTGGCAGAAAGCCGGCGCGTCACGAGAATGGGCCGGCCGGCCGGTTCTGGCGTTGATGACCAACGGGGCGCAGGGCGATGACGACGAGGCGCACGGCGGACACTTCGCATTGGTCACCGGCCGGGTACAGGCCGACGGTCAGATCGGCGACTGGTTGGTCAACAATTTCTATTCGCTCGACGTCGAAAGCGAAAAGGGCATCCTCGCCGCGCCGGTCCCGCTGGACAACTACTTGGCCGATCTTAACTCGGGGCAAGGCTGGTACCGACCGTCGTACATGGTCGTCGCGGTATTGAAGGACCAACGCGCAGCGGTCCTCGTGCAGTCCGCGTTGAATCGCGTGTACAACCAATTCTGGCGCCACCAGCTGGTCTACTATCATCCGAACGAAAATTGCGCGAGCATCAGCATCGATGTGCTGCGGGCGCTGGGATGGAACATTCCGCGGCGCGGACCGACGTCACGCACGCTGGCCTGGCTCGGATTTCCGTTCATCGCGCTCAAGGAACTCTCCATCGGCAAGGCCAAGCTCGCGTTCGATTATCTGCGCACTGACCAGACGAGGCTGATGCCCGCCGCCGCGCTGGAGGAAGCCTTCGCGAGCCTGCTTGCCTTGGGCAACGGTGGCGTCGCGGCAAGCGACGGATTGCTCGCACACATGCTTTCGGAGGATCTCGATGCGCTCGCCTTCGTGCGTTTTCCGCAATTCCCCTCGAGCCGCGCCTTCGGCGACGCACCTGCGGTGACGACATGGGAATACAAGGCATTGATCCCCAACGATCCGGCGCTCGTACAGATTGTCCCGGTACCGCCGCGCCCGTTCCCGGATGAATTGCGCGATCCGGACCTGATTCCGCGGCCTTGGCGCCCGTCAGACTATGCGGTCCTGATCTGGGCCCTGCTAACGGTCATCGGCATTCCCATCATGCTTTGGCGTCTATGGCGCTGGCGGCACGTACGTTACATAGCGCGCGCAGCAGTCATCGCCCAAGGCCAGGACAAACGCGGGCGCCCGCAATGACGCGAATGGTTGAGGTCCACGATTGGCGCCCAATTGACCACCCCTGTGGTCCGCGGACTCTAGCTCGGCCATGGCAACCTTCAACGCGCAATTTTGGCGCCTCAGAATACCCTTCTGCAGGGGATCCGAAAATAAATGGAAGGTCACCGAGCAGTTGGCGGGCAAACGTGCCTCGGCTGCGATTCCTGATCCTCACGTCCGTTCTTCATTTACAGGAACTGCCGGCCGGGTTGGTGCACGATTGCCATAATCGAACCTTCGACCTTTTGGGCGAACTAACTCACACTGGTGCAATGTGACCAGGTAGTGATCCCTTCGCTAAGTTTCTATTTGCGTCGCGAGCCAGTCAATTACTGGATTGATGACGGGTGGGGATATTGTTCTTGATTTTGATTTCGATCCTGCAAATTACCAAACAATGTGTCCAGCTTTGAACGTCGATCTTCTAACTCCGCCGGGGTCGGTTGAATCAGCCGCGTTTGCCTCTTAGTGGTGCGGCACCTGGTTCGCATCAAGCCCGACGACGGGGAGGCCTGCAATGATCGGCGGTCGATCTGGCGTGGTGCTTGACCCGCGACGGCGCAACCGCCGCTGCCGCGCTAGAAGGTGCAATCCGCTGGCACCGGACCAACCCGCGAGAGCTCGATGCTCCCCGACTGTCCCGCGGTCGATCCACCTGTAAACGCGAACGTGAGCGTCGCCGCGTTGCAGCTCGCGAAGGTCAGCGTTCCCATACCCACCGGAACAGTTGTCGGTGTGGGCGCGACGCTGTTGAACAGACCACTCGTGGTCTCATAGAGCGTCAGCGGAATGGAACGTGCGCCGGGGACATAATTCGATAGCCCCGTGTACCAGCGCTGGCCGGGTGCCGCCAGCGCCTGGCCATTGACGGCGTAGGTGTACCAGCCGAAGAACAGCGCCTTCGCGAGCGGATTGAGCTCGGTGATGAAGCCCTGCCCTGAGGTCGTCCGGTCGAACCAGTTACCCGACAATCCGAAGTCGCCGCCGGCGCTCGGACCACCCGCCTGCGTACAACTGACGTTGGGGGTGAGGCGTGTAAGCGGTATCGTTCCGTTTCGCCCGGAACCATCGGTGAACGTGTAGCTCAACTGCGCGTTCGTGCAGTCGCTGAAACTCAGACCCACGTTGCCTACTTGCACCGCAGACGTGATGGGTGGAGCGTCGAAGTTGCCTCCAACGTTCTGATACAGCGCAAGCACCGCGGCCGAGTCGCCGCTCCGCACGTGGCCGCCGAACGTGTACCAGCGGTTATGATCGGCGCCACCGCTGGCCGCGTCGTCGAACGTGAACCAGCCACCCTGAAGAAACCCGGTGCCGAGCGCGACCAGGTCCGGGAAGACTTCGATCTCTTGGCCCTGACCGCTGGTAGTCATCTGATACCACGAACCAGTGAGACCGTGCTGGTCGATGTTCGGTGCGCTCGGACCCGTGCTAATCGAGAAGGTGCGCGCAACGAACGTTCGCTTGCCGGTATCACATCCATTGAGAAAGAACGCGTACCCCGACTGCGTAATATGGCCCGATACGGCGCCGGGAGACGTGAGTGATGGATACCATCCGTCGAACGACATTCCATCACTGTTCGTCTGACCCGGGCACGGATCGAGCAGCGCATATTGCGAATTGCCGACCAGTTGCGGAACGGTCCAGTCCTGTAATTCGAGACTGGTCGCAGTCGAGAAATACCACGCAGCCTGGGCTTGCGGCACGGAGCGGCACACGAATAGCAGCAGGTAGAGCTTGAGCGGGTCGAAGTTATAGATCGACGGCATCGCCTGCCCTCCGACACAGCCGCCCGATGGAAGAAACCCGCTATCAGTTCCTCCGATCCCTGGCGTGCTGAACGCGCCGTTGTTCCACTTCGAGAAGACCACCTGGCCGCTCCCGCCCATCTGCGCGCGGGCGATGCGGATCTTTCCGTCTGACGTGAACCCTGGACCGGGCGGGGCCACATAAGTGACGTACAGGTAATTGCCGTCGACGATAGCGCTGGGGATCGCGTTGCCCATGGCGGCGGGTGAAGGCTCCGCGGCTGGTTCGGGAGCGGCGAGCTTCAGGACCGGATAGCGATCGGCGTTACCGAATTCGGCGTTGGCCGGTGGCGGCCAAGTCTTCCCGTTGTCCGAAGATCGTGCCAATCCCACCGTGGCGTAAAAGGGCTGCTGCCAGACGCCACCCGGGCAGTGATTCTCGGCTTCGTAGATCATGATCAGGTTGCCGGCAGGAAGTGTCGGGTCCTGAACGACCGATCCCGGACCCGCATAGTTCTCATCGAACTCCGCATCGTAGATCGGATTGCAACCGGTAAAGGGAACAGGTACCGACATCACCTGACTGGAATACCCGAGCGCGAACGTGAAGCTGTGCAGGTCTGTCGTTTGCAGGACAACGGTTCCAGAATTGCCACCCGTCAAGCTAGTTGACGCAAAGAAACGATAAGCGGTCGAACCCGGTGCCGGCGGAAATATCGTCGTGTGCTCATCGGGCAGGCTCGGGAGGTTGGATGGATAGTTCAGCGCCTCGTCCGCGCCCACGGACATCGTTATCGTCAACTGCGCGCCCCAGGCCCAGCCGGAGCTAACTGCCAGTGCGACGACAAACACCGCAGCGGTGAGAATCGACCTCGTTGTTGCAGACATGTAAAGCCCCGCAATCGTTGATCAGAACAAAGCTCCGACTTCGGTCTGCATCGTCGAGTCCATGCGGCCTAACAATGATGCGGCTTGTGCTTGCTCGCTTCGACGTACGCACGAACATCCTCGCATACGGAACTTGCACAACGCTTTCGGCGGCCGTCCGGTCGGGAGCCTTCGTCACTGGCGTCACCCCAGCGCGTGGCAACTGCGGCTGGTTCCGGGATCGTCTACGATCAGGCCGAGTTCGGGGCAGGAGCGCCTGCGTTAGAATCGTTAGGTGGGCGCTATCGTGCTTGTCCGGGTACCTGCACGAGAGTTCCAAACGGGTGGTGTTTGCTGTTGGTCTGAAAGCGAAGGAGCAAACGATGGACAAGTCAATGATCAAAGGTGTCGTGATTGGTGGCGTTGCCATGGTGGTACTCGCGGCCGGCGCGATCCCTACCTACAAGGTGCTTACCGAGCCAAAGTTCGCGCAGGTCATCGCGTTCAACGAGGTCACGGAGCCGGTCGTGACCCCACGTGAGGAATGCCAAGATGTGCAAGTACAGAAGCAAGCGCCTGCAAAAGACAGCAATCGCGTCGCTGGGACGCTGATTGGTGGAGTCGCGGGCGGCCTGTTGGGTAGCACCATAGGGGGTGGTACGGGAAGAACGGTGGCCACCATCGCCGGCGCCGCTGGCGGGGGGTATGTCGGAAACCAGGTGCAAAAAAACATGCAGCACAAGGACGTCATCGTGACGACGGAACGGCGCTGCAAGACTGTCAACGACACAACGCAGAAGCTCGTCGGCTATGACGTAACCTATCGTCTCGGTGACAAGGAGGGTACGCTGCGCACGTCCTTCAAACCCGGCACTACGTTACCGGTCAAGGACGGACAGGTGATCGCGACCCCACCGGCTGCCGGATAAGCGAACACATTTTCCGAACCTCAAAATGCGCTCGGCACCGCGTTGCTGCTTACACTCACTGCGCGCGGACAGGAATCAGCGAGCGGCACTGATTCCGTGATTCGAGCTCAACGGCCCTACGTTCGATGACCCAGGAGCGCTCCAAATCATGGATGCATCCCTCATCACACTTGGCGCGCAGGCGCCCGACGCCGCGCTCACGCTCAACCGCGTGGCGCTCGGTATGTTCTTCGCGATCAGCGGCTACCACAAGCTGTTCAACCCTTCCCGCCACGCGACCCTGACGCAAACGCTGCAAGACGACGGCGTGCACGCGGTGCCGGTCATGCAATGGCTAGTGCCTGGTATCGAGTTCAGCGGAGGATGGGCGCTCATCATCGGCCTATTGTCCGCGCTCGCGGCGTTCGGGCTTTTTGTGATCTGTCTCGGCGCCGTCGTGTTTGACGCCATCAAGCGCGTACGCGGATGGCAGCCCATCGATCGCGCCGATTGGGTCGGCGATCTGCTCTACATACCTGAAACGCTCTACTGCATCGGGCTGGCCGTTGTAATGCTGGGAGGCCCGGGACCGTGGAGCCTTGACGCCAAGATCGCCACACTCCTTGCGACCTAAGCCATGGCGTCTGCGGAGGCTTGGGGTCGCGGCTAGACGCCGATTTCGGTTTCGATAATACTGATTCACGGAATAGAACAACTTGGCAAGCTTGGCGTTTCGGCCCGGACATCGAAGGGGGGCAGCCCGTGGACGGCAAAACAAGCTGGCTCGATATTTCTTCGCCCACAGATCGAGGACCACTCGATGATCGACGCGTCGACCGGGCCGTATGCCGCGCTCCTGCTGCGCATCGGGCTGGGCCTGCTCTTCCTGGCTCACGGCGATCTGCAGATCCGGGTCTACGGTTTGCCGACCGAAGCCAGGTACTTCCGGTCGATCGGATTGCCGGGGCAGCTCGTATATCTGACGGCCACCATGCAGGTCGTAGGGGGGGTCGCTCTAGTGGCTGGTGTCTACGCGAGGTTTGCCGCGTTGCTACTGTTGCCGATCATCGTCGGCACGATCGTCACGGTGCACGCCCGCAAAGGGTGGCTGTTTACGAATAAGGACGGGGGTTGGGAGTACCCGGCGTTCTGGGCTCTCGCGCTGCTGGTTCAGTTTCTCCTGGGCGATGGCGCGTGGGCATTGCTGCCATCGCCCAGCCTCCACGCGCTCGGAGTGTGGTGAGAAGCCGATACTGCGGAGTATCGCACCTCATGATGTGCGAACACGACAAGTGCGTTTTTCCCGCGATGTCGGGAAACGCAATGTGTTGTGGCCTGGGAACAGTTGAGACGGCAGAACCTTAATCGGCCAATAGGCGGCCTGTGACAGCGGAAAGGAGCGAGGATGGCGACAAGCGAGATGGAGATACGCACTATTCTCGACCGGCACTGGGCAGCATCCGCTGCCGGAGATCTCGAGGCGGAGCACGACATTTACCACGATGATGCCATTTGCGATTATCCCCAGTCTGGCGAACGCATTCGGGGCCGTCGCAACATCCAAGCGCTCCGCGGTCATCACCCCGACAAGCCTTCGGGGTTCAGCGTGCGGCGAATAGTAGGTGAAGGTGTCGTGTGGGTTTCCGAGTACTCCATCACGTATCAGGAAAAGACTGCTTACACGGTGAGCATCATGGAGTTCAGTGGGAACAAGGTATCCCACGAGACGCAGTACTTTGCCGATCCATTCGCCGCACCGGCGTGGCGGTCGCAGTGGGTCGAGCCGATGGCGTAGCTAGCCGTTGCTTCATGACAGAAAGGGGAGGACTTGCGCGAGAAGTAACTCAGGTGCTTCCTCTGCGATGTAATGACCGCAGGGAAGTGCTCCGCCGCTTACCTCACGCGCGACTCGGCGCCATTCGTCCAGCGGGCGGAAGCAACGATGGACCACGCCTTGTTCGCCCCACAGTACTAGGGTTGGTTGCTGCAGCAACCGGCCGGCGTCGCGGTCGATCCGGTCGTGCTCGAGGTCGATGCTCGCTGCGGCACGGTAGTCTTCACACATTCCATGGGCGGCTCCCGGAAGGGCGATACATCGCTCGTACTCGGCGAGCGCTCTCGGATCGAACGGGGCGAGGCCGGAGCTTCGTCTGCCCATCAGGTCGCGAATGTACGCGACGGGGTCGGCTTGGATGAGCCGCTCGGGCAACGGCGCCGGTTGGATGAGGAAGAACCAGTGCCAGTACGCGCGCGCAAACGCTTCCGTCGTCTGCTCATACATCGCGAGGGTCGGCGCGATGTCGAGCAGCACCAGCCGATGCACCACCTCGCGATGGTCCACGCCTAAACGGTGAGCCACCCTCGCGCCGCGGTCGTGCGCGAGAACGTCGAATCGCTCGAATCCAAGGCTAGCGCATCAGCACCACTTGGTCCTGCGCCATGACACGCTTGGCGTAGTTGCCATGGTCGGACGCCCCTTCCGGCTTGGACGAATCGCCATACCCGCGCAGGTCTGCGGCCACGACGGTATGGTGCTCGGCCAGCACCGACGCCACACGGTGCCAGATAGCGTGGGTCTGCGGATGCCCGTGCAGCAGCAATAACGGCGGCCCGGCCCCTCCTATCACTGCCGCGACGCGAATGCCACCCTCGATCGCGATACTGCGATGGTCGAAGCCAGGGAACAATTGATTCGTTGCAGACCTGGTCGACAAGACCTTTCCTCCTACTCGCAAGCCAAGCTGAATGCAGCAACGAGGCTGATATGTCCCGCCAAAGAAGCTCGCCGCACAATCACTGGATCACGTCGTCCGCGCGCAGCAGCACCGACTATGGAATCGTGATGCCGAGCTCTCGTGCGGTCTTAAGATTCACTGCCAACCCCACTTTGCTGAGCGACTCCGCCGGAAGATCTCGAGGACTGGTTCCAGTCAGGATGCGTTGCACGTATTTTGCGGATAGCCTACCTACTTCATAGTAACTCACGCCATACGCGACCAAAGCGCCCGCCTTGACGAGGCCGTACTCCCCGAACATCGTCGGGATCTTCTTGGCCCTTGCTGCATCGATGATGAACTGAGCCTGGCTCCAGTACCATTGCGTCCGGAATGTAAAAGAAAGCGTCCGCGTCCGTTGCCTTAAGCCCATTCATACTCGACCCGAGTTCTTCTACTGACGAACCGGTCGCTCGACAACTTCAATACCTAGCTGCCGACCTTCCTCCCGCGCGGCCTTGGCGGACTTCAACGCGAACTCGTTGCGAGGGTTGTAGAACGTCACGACTTTGCGCAGCTCCGGCAGTATCGCCTTGAGAATCTCCAGGCGCTTGGCAGTGAGCTCAACCACCGAATAGTGGACGCCGGTAACGCGTCCCCCCGGTCTCGCGAAGCTCTCGATCAGTCCCCCGGCAACCGGATCGCTTCCACCCGCGAACACAATGGGGACCTCGGTTGTGGCGCGCTTCGCGGCGGTACTGACAGATGTGCCTAAGGTGTAGATGAGGTCAACTTTGTCGTGCTCCAGACTCCTTGCCGCTGCCTCGATTGCCTTTGGGTCGCCCTTTACGTCGCGAATATCCAAGATGTATTGCTTGCCCTCCGCAAATCGCAGTTCCCTGAGTTCGACTTTGAGTCCGTCAATCATCGCGTTGTAGGGACCCCCCTCGTGGATCACACCTATACGGTAGACCTTGGCCTGTTGTGCTTGGGCAAGATGAACAGAAGCAAAGAAAAGAATCGCCAGTAGATAGCTGGCTATCTTGTTGCTCATGGAGTTTCTCCCAGACGAGGACAGCGTTTTCTTGTTCTCTTACCCGATTCTACGCTGCCTCTCCGAGTCCTCCCCGCCGGCATCACGCCGGTCGTGGCGATGGCGCTGCCCGTGAACTGAGCACAGCGCGTGAAGGCCACTAGTTTGTTGGCGCTTGCATCGGCAGAATGACCATGTGCATGCCTTCGAGCTGGAGCCGCCGTTGCATCGCGTAGACGATCTGGTTGTGCAGCAACCGGGTGAGCCAGGTTTCGTTCTCGAAGACCAATTTCGAGGCGAAAAAGACGACGTGCGGAAATTCAGCGTAGGCCTCGCGGCACAGCTTCACCATTTCTTCCACTCCGTCCACCCCGAAGCCAAGATAGTATTTCGACGCGATGCCGTGCTGCCGCGCGAGCTCCATGTAGAACTCCATGTCCTTCAGCCGCTCAACCCGCAGTGCTTCGCAAGTTCGGTCGCCACCATAGCTGCGTACGTCGACGGGCTGGGCGCTCACGATGAGCATGTTCTTGTAGAATCCCGGCCACATTTGCAGGACGGTACGCGATGCGTGGACCAAACCGCTGCGATTGCGTCCGATGATGAACGCGGCAGTTGCGCGCGTCGGATCGAGCCGCGGCCGCGCGGCAAAATGACCGGTCGGCGCTGCGTACAGCTGATCGGCTCGATTTACGCTGGCGGCCATTCCATCGTAGTGGCGTCGAATCGCGAGTCCCGTCGCGATGACGAGGCCGGTGATGATGAGCGTGATCCATCCGCCCTCCGTGAATTTCTCGACGGTCGTCACCACCAGGATTCCGGCACACACCACGAATCCGGTAAGCGACAGTGCGAGGCGTATCTTCCACCGGACATCCTCTCGGTGGCGTAGCCAGTAGCGAATCAGTCCGGCAAGCGAGAGCGAAAAGGTCAGGAATACGTTGATGCTATAGAGTACGACGAGCACCGACACATTGCCCGTCGTGATCAGCAGCACGGCGACCGCGGCAATCGCCATCAGGATGACGCCGTTCTGCGTGACCAGCCGGCTCGACAGATTGCGAAACTGATGCGGCATCCACGAGTCCACCGCCATGTTTGCAAGCACCGCGGGTCCACCGAGGAAGCCGGTGTTCGCGGCCACCAACAGCAGCCCCGCTTCGAACGCCAGGACAACGATCAGCGTGCCGGCATTGAGCCAAGCCGTTTGCCAACCGAAACTGCCGATGATTGCCTCAAAGGTCACCGCATTGAGCGTGCGTCCGTCGACGTGTTGGGCATCCCATAGAAGGTACAGAACAATGATGCCGCCGGCGGTGAAGGCCAGCGAGAGCGCCATGTAGAACATGGTCCACTTGCCCGTGCGAACGCGCGGTTCGACGAGCGATTGCACGTTGTTCGACACTGCCTCGATCCCCGTGTACGTACCGCCGCCCAACGAATAGGCACGCAGCAGCAGTGCCGCCACGGCGACCCATCCCAGATCGCTGCGCATTTGCTGCGTCTGGTTGACTGTTTCGGCGACCATGCCCGGCAGGCGATCGCCGTGCGCGAATATGCCGTACAGAATCAAAACTGTATGGGTCAGGACGAAACCGATGAAGATCGGCAGAAGAAATTTTATCGACTCCTTCATCCCCCGCAGGTTCAGATACAGCAGCAACAGCGTCAGCAAAACTTCGAGACCAAGTTTGGCACTGCCGAAGGCCGGGGGCAGCAGCGAAAACAGCGCGTCGACACCGCTCGCGACGGAGATCGAGATCGTGAGTACGTAGTCGACGATCAATGCACTGCCTGAGACGAGGCCCGCGTGCGACCCGAGCAGGCTGGATGCGACTTTGTAACCGCCGCCGCCGTTCGGAAACAGTTCGATGACCTGGTTGTACGCCACCGCGATGATGAACACCGTGACGGCTGTCATCGCCGCAAGGTAGAGACTGAGTGGCGTGTGCGTGCCCAGGGCGAGAAACGCCTCCTCGGGGCCGTAGCAGGCGGACGACAGGCCGTCAGCGCCAAGGCCGACCCAGGCAATGAACGCGACCAGCGCGACGTGCTTGCGCGCCTCGCCGCTGAACGGATCGAGAGCCTTTCCCAGCAGCGATTCGCGCCAATGAGCCGACTGCTTCACGTGCGCCTCCCTCATTTGCACCGCAGATCGGGTTCCGCCTGTGTCAGGCTACGCCGACCGACCGCTACGCTCAACCGCCAAGAAATCCGATGAGTGCCGAGGTGAACGCCGCCGGCGCTTCCACGTTCGAAAGATGCGCGGCGGGTAATTCGGCGAAGCATGCGCCGGCAATGTGCTCCGCGAGAAATCGGCCATCCGCTGGTGTCGTCACCATGTCGTTGGTGCCCACAACGATGAGCGTTGGCACCGCGATACGTGATGTCGAGTCACGTTGGTTCATGTCGCGTACAGCGGCGCAGGAGGCAACATACCCGGCAGCTGGCGTCGTCAGCAACATCTCGCGGGTGGCGTCGATGGCGTCGGGTGCGGATGCGATGAAGGGCGCGGTGTACCAGCGCGCGAGTACCCCGTCGACGATCGCCGCCATCCCGCCCTTGTTCACCGTGTCGATGCGTGTGTTCCATATTTCGGGAGTGCCGATTTGTGCTGCGGTGTTGCACAGGACGAGCTGGGAGAATCGCTGCGCTGCATTCGCACCGAGCCATTGGCCAACCATACCGCCCATCGAGAGGCCACAAAACCGTATACGCTGCAGGCCCAGATGGTCGATCAGCCCGAGCGCATCGCGCGCAAGTTGCTCAATGGTGTACGGGCCACGCGTCACGGCGGAAAGTCCATGGCCGCGGCTGTCGTACCGCAGTACGCGATAGCGCGCAGCAAGGCTCGGCACTTGCGCATCCCACATCGTCAGGTTCGTGCCGAGGGAATTGGAGAACATGACGACCGGCGCGTCGGCTTCGCCATCAAACCGGTAGTGGAGTCGTACATCGGCGAGTTCGGCGAACGGCATGGGTCGATTCGTTGCTGGATGCGGATTCAGTGGTGCGAAAGAACGCGCTCGATGAAAGCGTCGGCGGATCCCAGGTAAGACCGTGGCTCGAACAGTCGCGCCAGGGCGGCGGCGTCGAGCACTGCGCGAACTTTCGGCTCCTCGAGCAACACGTCGCGCAGGTGCAGTCGATCCGCAGCCGCGCGCTTGCAGGCAGCGCCGACGAGCGAATGGGCAACATCGCGTCCGAGCGCAGGTGCCAGCGCCATCTGCACCGCTTCCGCCATGATCTGGCCTTGCGTGATGTCGAGATTCTTGGCCATTCGCTGGACGTCGACATCGAGGCCGGCGACAGTGCGCGACATCGCATCGAGCGCGCCCGCGGTCAGCATCGCGATCTGAGGCAAGGTGTCCCACTCGGCGGGCCAGTCACCCAAGCCGCGCTCATGCTCCTGCACGGCGGCCGCAAGCATCGTGTTGATCAGGCCTGGCACCTGTACCGCCGCGGCAAGCGCGATGGCAGCGCCAACCGGATTGCGCTTATGCGGCATGGTCGACGATCCGCCACGCCCTGGCGCAGTCGGTTCGAATACTTCGGCGACCTCGGTTTGTGCGAGGAGGGACAGGTCGCGCGCCAACTTGCCCAGCGTCGCCGTCACAAGACCCAGGACCGCGGCCATTTCGCCGATGTTGTCGCGTTGGGTATGCCATGGTGTGTCGGCGATGGCGAGCCCCAAGTCTGCCGCGAGCGCAGTCTCCACCTCCAGTCCGCGAGCTCCCAGTGATGCCAGCGTGCCGGCGGCACCGCCGAATTGGAGCTGGACGATGCGCGAGCGCAACGACGCGATTCTTTGCCGATGCCGATCGATTGCGCTCAGCATTCCCGCGAGCTTGAGCCCAAGCGTCACCGGCAGCGCCTGTTGCAGCCAAGTGCGACCCACGAGGGGTGTCGAACGATGCGCGCGCACTTGGAGGGTCAGGACCGCGGCAAATCGGGCCAGATCGTCACCAAATAAATCGAGCGCCGCGCGCAGCTGCAGGACCAGACCGGTGTCGATCATGTCCTGACTGGTTGCACCCCAATGGACGAAACCGCGCGCGGCGACGTCGATCCGTGCTACCTGCGCGGTCAGTGTCGCGACGAGGGGAATCGCCAGATTGCCGGCTTCGCGCGCCGACGCCCGTAGCGCAGCGAGGTCATAATCTTCGGCACGACAGCAGCGCACCACTGACGCCGCCGCAGCCGCCGGGATGACGCCGGTCGCCGCCTCGGCGCGCGCCAGCGCCGCTTCGAAGTCGAGCATGCGCTGAACGCGCGTTGCGTCCGCGAATACGGTGCGCATCGCATCGGTCGTGAAAAGCATCTCGAGCATGGGGCCTCAGACCAGGCTGCCAATCGTCGTGGCGTTATGAATTGAGTAACTCATCGTCGATCACACCTGTACCGGGCCGGTGCGCTGGACTTGCGAGGCCAGGCGCGCCGGCGCATTGACCGCACCATAGCCGTCATAGGTGCCGACGCGTTGCACGATCTCGAAAAAAAAGCGCTCGGCGAAGCTTTCCGAATATGCGTGAAAATACTCGCCATTGACCGTGCGGTCGAACAGTATGTCGAGCGCCCGCATCCGCGCGAGCACCGCCACATCCATCTCGAACCGCGCCGCGAGGTCGTCGTAGTAGTTGTCCGAAATCGGCACGAACGTGGCGCCGCTCGCTTTCAACTTCTCCACCGTCGCAAATATGTCGGAGCAGGCAAACGCGATGTGATGGATGGTTGCGCCGCCTTGCGCGGCGAGGGTTTTCGCCATTTGCGTTCCGCGGCTGTGCGATACGTTCAGCACGACGCGCACCGTCTGGCTGGTGTTTGCCGCGCCGCAACTGCGCACCAGGCCAAAAGGGTCGGAGAGTTCGAGGCTCTCGCCTGGTTCCATGCCCAGGACCGCCCGATGGAAAAGAATCCATGTATCGAGCGCCTCGATCGGCAACCCACGCGCGACGTGGTCGATGCGCGTCAGCCCAGCACCTGTGATGGACGGTTCGTCAGCTGAGGTCGGAGGGTCGAAATCGACTTCGAACAAGCGGCCTGTTGCGATCTCCCGCGGCACGAAATAGACGAGCGTATCGTCCGGGGCGCGTACGGCAGGAACGCTGTATTCGCGTAGTCCGACGGCCGTGTCAAAGCGTGTGCAGTGCAGCGCCGTCGCACGATTCAGCGCACGTACGCTGTCGTCCGTGGCAAGACCGACCGCGACGAGCGACGGTCCGTGCTCATCGAAGTACTCGCGGGCGAATGAATTGGGTTCGAGGTTCAGGACCAGGTGAATCGCACCTTGCCGGTACAGAGTCACGCTTTTCGACCGGTGTCGACCGGCGCGATGGAACCCGAATGCCTGCAAGAACTCGTCGAACGGCAAGCCGGACGCCTCGTCCATGGCGAATTCGAGAAACGCGACACCAGCCAGGGTCGGCACTGCGGGGGGATCGAACAGTTCCACACGTTCCAAGGTGCTCGTGTGCCCCGGAGTGGAGACGGCGGCGGTTTGCGAGCCCTCGAGTCGCAGCCGTGTTTCTGCCTCGCAGTAAAGTATCGATCGCATCGCATCGATCGCCGTCCCGCGATTGGGCGCCTCGCGCAATAGGTCGTTGAAGATTTCGAGCGAGAAGGGCCCAGTGTAGCCCGCGACGAGCACGCATTCGAGAAAGCGCGCGAGATCGAACTGTCCCTGACCTGGGAAGCACCGGTAATGCCGACTCCACTGCAGTACATCCATCGCCAAGCGCGGAGCGTCCGCCATCTGCAGGAAAAAAATCTTCTCGCCCGGGATCTGCGCAATGCCGGCCGGGTCATCCCCGAGCGAGAGAATATGAAAGCTGTCGACGGCGACTCCAAGATGCGGATGGTTAGCGCGTTCCACGATCGACCACGCGTGCTGATATCGCTTCACGTGCCGACCCCACGCCAGCGCCTCGTACGCGATACGGAGATTGCGCCGCGCGGCGCGTTCGGCGAGTTCATGCAGCTGCGCGGAAATGCGCGTATCGTCGGTGGGTGCGCCCGCCGATGCATTGGAACAGACGAGCAACATCGGCGCCCCGAGCACTTGCATGAGATCGAATTTGCGCTCGGCGCGGTCGAGGTTGCGGCGGAACTGTGCGTCGGACGCCGTATCGAGATCGCGGAACGGCTGGTACAGGTCGATACCGAGGCCGCGATCGGCCGCCATGCGGCGCACCTCGCCGGGAGTGCCGGCGAAGTTGATCAGATCATTCTCGAACACCTCGATGGCGTCGAAACGCGCAGTGGCGATCGCCTCGAGTTTGTCCGGCAGCGTGCCGCTGATCGACACGGTCGCGATGCATTTGCGCATAGCCTAGTCCGGCTCGGCACGGGTGGAAGATCCGGCAATCGACGGCCGATTGCCGGTTGCGGCCAAACTCCTCATCGCCCTTGTGGATTGCGCAGGAAGCGCACGGCAGCACACCGGTCCATGCGGCGTCAGGCGGATGCCCGCGTCAGCGTCGCATCCGCGATCGTATTTGCTCGCAACCGATCGTACTCGTCTTTGGGAACGGGCACCGCATTCGGATCTCCGAGGTCGTTCAGGTGGATTCGATAGGTCTCGCGGGCACTCCAGGCTGCGACCGCCGCGATAACCGTAATGCCGAAGGTCCAACACCCGATGGTGAACGGGATGTCGCTCGCGCCGGGCGGTGCCACGGTGGCGAAGAGCGCCGGAAGCAGCGCGGTGATCATCGTTCCGACGTTCTGCGAAATGGCCATCGCCGAGACCCGGGCGCGCGTCGGGAAGAGCTCGGGGTAGAAGCTCGGGAAAATGGCGTTGTAGCCCTGGTAGACCATACCCCACATGAGGAGCGACATGCCGATCGCCAGCGGCACGTTGTGAATGCTGATGGCGTAAAGGTAGCCGAACGAAAGCAGCCCGGAAGCGAGGGCGCCCACGATGATCGGGGGCCGGCGACCGATTTTGTCCGACAAGTTGCCCACGAACGGAATGACGAACACCGCCAGGATGTTGCCCAGCACCGGGATCCACAGGTAGACATCCTTGTCGAAGCCGATCCCGTAACCCTTCTGGACCGCGTAGGCTGCGCCGAAAATCGCGGTGACCACCGGGATGACATTCATGAGCGCCATGCAGACGACGCGGAGCATATCCTTCCAGTGGTACGTGAAGGCCTGGATGATTGGCGCCTTCGGCACCGCGCCGTGCTCGCCCTCTTCTTGGAAGGCGGGCGTTTCCGCGACCTCACGGCGAATGATATAGCCCGCGACGATGACGAAGAAGCTCAAGAGGAAAGGAATGCGCCAGCCCCAGGTGTTGAATGCATCCTCTGGCAGGTAGTGCGCGAGCGGCAGGAAGACCGCAGCGGCAAAGATCTGCCCGGCCTGCACTCCCTGCAGGGAAAAGCTGGCGAAGAAGCCACGTCGACCGAACGGAGCGTGTTCGAGAATCATCGAACTGGCGCCCGAGATCTCCCCCGCCACTGCGAAGCCCTGGATGAGGCGGAGGAGGACGAGAAGGGCCGGGGCGAACCAGCCGACCTGCTGATACGTTGGCAGAAGCCCGACGGCCATTGTGGAGAAACCCATCAGGAACATGCACACCAGCAGCACCGTCTTGCGCCCGTGGGTGTCGCCCCAGTGCCCGAGGAAGAAGGCGCCGATCGGCCGCGCGACGTAGCCGACGCCGTACGTCGCCAGCGACGCGATGATCGCGACTTTGGGGTCTGTCGAGGGAAAGAAGATCTGGGGGAAGATCAGGGACGCCGCTGTGGCGTAGATGAAGAAGTCGTAGTACTCCAGCGCGGAGCCGATCCAGCCGCTGGCAGTTGCCTTCCTGGTCTGGTGCGCACCGTGTGGCTCATGTTCCATGGAGCTGGCCATTTGGGTTTCCTCCAATATAGATTTATAGAACTAAATTTGCCCACGACACATCGACGAACCCATCGGTACCGGACCGGGCGGCCAGCCAATTTTTTCGGACCAAGCTCTAGCAGGTGCCCATGGCCAGCGTTTATCCCTGTACCAAACCGCCCATGGCGACGTGGGCTGCCGGCCGGCATAGCGAACGCCAAAAATGGTGAATTCAACGTGGATGCAAACTCGTCAGTACTTGATCTGCGCCACTTCACGCAGCGTCTCCGGCGTCGTGGTCTTGAAACCGAAGAACTCCAGGTAGGCAGGGATCATCTCGAATAGCATGTCGGTGCCGACCTGGACTTCGCAGCCCTTGTCTTTCGCGGCGCGCAGAAACGGCGTGTATTCCTGCTTCATGACCACCTCGCCGACAAACGTCTGCGGTGCGATGCGGGACACATCCATCGGCATGGGGTCACCGGCCTTCATCCCGAGCGGCGTTGCGTTGACAACGACGTCGTAACCGGCGGGATCCTTCGAACTGGTAGTAATGGTGATGTTCGGATAGTGTTGACGCAGCCGGTCGCCCAGGCCCTCGGCCGCTTCTGCATTCGCATCGAAAACTCCCAGCGCAGAGACCCCCGCCAGGGCAAGTGATGCTGCGATTGCCGAGCCCACGCCACCCGCGCCGACCACCAGAGCCCGTGTCCCCTTGAGCGGTCGTCCCTTGCGCTCGATACCGCGGACGAAGCCCGTGCCATCAAACATGTCGCCGAGCAGCGAACCGTCGGGGCGTCTGAGAACGGCATTGCACGATCCTGCAATCAGAACTGTTGGCGTGACCTCGTCGACCATCGCCACCGTCGTGACCTTGTGCGGCATCGTGATCAATGCGCCCCGAATGTTGGTCAGCTGAAACAGGGGGCGAAACAGCGCCGCGTAGTCATCGGGTTTGACGCCCATGGGCATGACGACCGCATCGATGCCCGACCGTTCGAAGTACGGGTTGTAAATCATCGGCGCCTTGAACGACTCGGTCGGATAACCGATATGCGCTATCAATGTCGTTTTGCCACTGATCATGGAATCACCTGCGCTACCTGCCCACCGGTTGGCCACCGTGAGGCGCCCGCCTACGGTAGTGCGCTGCATGGGCCAGATCACGCGTGAACTTTGCAGCTGAGCGGGCTCCAATGCGGCGGCGATTTACACTTGCAATGTTGACAGGAGCGTGCGCCTGCTTATGATTTGTTCGATACTTGCAAGAAAGCTGGGAGATGGCCGTGAGCGCAAGATCAGAGTCGGCGACAAATGCGAGGCATGCTGCGCGTCCGCGCAAATATGACCCCGAAAAGACGAAGCGCGACATACTGTCAATGGCGACGAAGGAGTTCGCCAAGCACGGGTTTAATGGTGCAAGGATCGACGCGATCGCCGCGCGGACGTCGACGACGAAACGAATGATCTACTATTATTTTGGAGGCAAGGAACAGCTCTACATCGCCGTTCTGGAGGACCAATACGCCAAGATTCGTACCTACGAAGCGGGATTGCAACTCGACCTGCTCGAGCCCGAGCAGGCGATTCGCCGCCTCACCGAATTCACGTTCGACTACGACCACGCCCATCCTGACTTCGTGCGCCTGGTCGCGATCGAGAACATCCACCATGCACGGCACCTGGCCAAGTCGAGGAAGATCCGACGCGTCAACGCGACCATTGTCGAGACCATTGACGCGATCCTGCAGCGCGGGCGGCGCAAGAAGATTTTCCGAGTCAGCGTGCGCGCGACCGACGTGCACATGCTGATGAGCGCATTGTGCTTTTTTCACGTATCGAATCTGCATACGTTCGGCGCCATTTTCCGCAGCGATTTTCTCTCTCCAAAGGTGAGAAGCAGACACAAGAGGATGGTCGCGGACTTCATTGTTCATCACCTGAAAACCGGATAACGATCGCGCTGTGGGTGCTGCGGGTCGAGTATCGCTGGCGGCTTTGCGTGAAAAAGACGGCGCTATGCTTGACAGTGCCAAGCTACCACGCCTAACATCATTGTGCAATTTGTACGAAATGGTGAGTACGCAACGCGCAAAGGCACGCGAGGCAAAGGCAATGTGCATTGCGCTCATGGTGCAATGCGCTGAACCTCGGGATTCCCTGACGACAACCTTGCGGGGGCGGACGGTGAGCCGCTATGGTTGGATTGAGCTGACCACCGGGTCAGCAAACCGTTTGCATGAGGAGTCCAATGCTTCCCGGCTTCAACTATGAACCCTTGACGCCGACCGCCTTCCTGCACCGCGCGGCGCAAGTCTTTCCCGATCGAACCGGGGTCGTGGACGGAAGCGTCAAATTTACCTATGGCGAATTTCTCGCGCGGTCGCTTAGATTCTCCGGGGCGCTGAAGACGCTCGGCGTCCGGCCTGGTGACCGCGTCGCCATCCTGGCTGGAAACTCCCATGTGATGCTTGCCGCGCACTATGCCGTGCCCTTTTCCGGCGCGGTTCTCGTCGCACTTAACACCCGCGTCACGCCTGCGGACATGGCCTTTATCCTGAAGCACGCCGGCGCAACGGTGCTGGTCTACGATCAGGAGTTCGCCACGGCTGCGGCGGAGGCCGCCGCACACGTCGGGCCTGGCTTACGTTTGGTGCGCGCGGGCGGAGCGTCCGACGAATTGGAGGCGTTGATCGCGGCGGGCAAGCCCTTCCTCCATCCGGTCATGGATGAACGTGCCATGCTCGCCATCAACTACACCAGCGGGACGACGGCGCGTCCCAAAGGGGTCATGTACCACCATCGCGGTGCGTATCTGCAGGCGCTGGCCATGGCGCTGCATATGGGGCTCAACAGCGATTCCGTGTATCTGTGGACACTGCCCATGTTCCACTGCAACGGCTGGTGCTTCCCATGGGCGGTTACCTCGATGGGCGGGGTGCATTTATGTCTGCCAAAAGTCGAGGCGGCCGCGATATGGCGGCATATGCGCGAGTCGGGGGTCAGCCATTTCTGTGCTGCGCCGACGGTGCTGACCATGACGATCTGGGATCCAAATGCAGGCAAGGAAAAGCTGCCGCGACCGGTGCGCATCGGCACTGGCGGCGCCCCACCCACGCCTGCCTTGCTCGAGCGCCTGGCGGAACTTGGCATGGATATCACCCACCTTTACGGTCTGACCGAAACCTACGGACCGTCAGTGCTCTGTGACTGGCGCAGCGAATGGAACGCACTGCCGATATCCGAGCAGGCTCGTCTGAAATCGCGGCAGGGTGTCAACAACGTGATCGGACAGCAAATACGCGTCGTGGACGAGGGCGGCGACGACGTACCGAGAGATGCTACAACCATGGGCGAAATCGCGATTCGCGGCAACAACGTCATGCTTGGTTACTACGAGGATGAGCAAACCACGAAGGAGGCGTGCCCGGACGGCTGGTTCCGGACCGGCGATCTGGGCGTCATGTATCCGGACGGATACATTGAGCTGCGCGATCGCGCCAAGGACATCATCATTTCTGGCGGCGAAAACATTTCCTCGGTCGAGATCGAGTCGGCATTGACCTCCCACGCGGCCGTGCTGGAGGTCGCTGTCGTAGCGGCCGCGGACGAGAAGTGGGGCGAGGTCCCGGTCGCGTTCGTCACGCTCAAGGAAGGTGCGGCAGCCACGGACGTCGAACTCATCGAACACGTGCGCGGCCAATTGGCGCGCTTCAAGGCACCGAAACGCGTCATTTTCGGCCCCTTGCCCAAGACAGCCACCGGCAAAGTACAGAAGAAGGAACTGCGCGACCGTTTGAAAGCGGCATAGCAAGACCGGTGCCGACGACTCGCGCCGCGGGAACAATGCGAGCGCATGCGGCGGAGCAAAATGCCGGCAATAGCCAGACACTTCGCCGCTTGGGCGATGCTGGTAGCAACCTCGGATGGGAGCGTACATGGCAGCACAAACGAGCAAGGCCAAATCTCGACTTCCGCTCAAGGATATCGATGAGAAGAACAAGAAGCGCATTCGCGAACTCAACGGCGAGTTTCTCAATCTCTATCGCGTCCTCGGCCATCACCCCAAGCTGCTATCGGCATGGATCGAATTTGCATACACGCTCAGACGGGATTGCACGACGACACGAACCTTGCGCGAGCTGATGATCCTGCGCGGGGCGCAACTAGAAGGCTCGGCGTACGAGTGGCACCAGCATCGGCGTTGGGCTCGGCAACAGGGTGTGCCTCCCGAACAGATCGAGGACCTTTTTTTCTGGCGGGAATCGCCGCGCTTCAGCCCAGCGGAATCCGCAGCACTCGCGTTGACGGAAGCGATGATGCACGGCGATGTTTCTGACGAAGTCTACGGCGAACTCGCCAAGCACTTCAGCTCGAGCGAAGTCATCGAACTCGCGCTTACGGCGGGATTCTATGCGATGGTTCCGCGCGTGCTCAATGCGCTGAAGGTTCCGATCGAAGAAGAAACGCTGCATGCCCCGATTGGCCCCGAGTCGAAGTGACCATGAAAGCTACCGCCAACGCGTTCGGCGAGTTTTATCAGCGCGACCGCACGCTGCACCCGCCGGCGTACGCCCCGGCCTACAAGACCAGCGTGCTGCGCTCGCCGCAGAAAGCGCTGATCTCACTGCAGAACTCCTTGTCGGAAATCACCGGGCCCGTGTTCAGCAGCGATGAACTCGGTCCGCTCGACAACGACCTGATCATGAACTACGCGAAGGATGGGTTGCCGATCGGCGAGCGAATTGTCGTTCACGGCTTTGTTGTCGACGAAAACCGGCGGCCGGTGAAAAACGCCCTGGTGGAAGTCTGGCAGGCCAACGCAGGCGGACGCTACCGGCACAAGAAGGACAAATACGTTGCGCCGATCGACCCCAATTTCGGCGGCTGCGGACGGATGCTTACGGATGACGATGGTCACTATGTCTATCGGACGATCAAACCCGGCCCCTATCCGTGGCGCAACTATGTCAACGACTGGCGCCCTGCACATATCCACTATTCGCTGTCGGGCAGCGGCTTTGCGCAACGGTTGATCACCCAGATGTATTTCGAAGGCGACCCGCTGATCGCGACGTGCCCGATCCTGCGGTCGATTCCCAGCGAGGCTGCGGTCAGGCAGCTGATCGCACCGCTCGACAAGAACGCCGGCATTCAACTCGACAGCATGGCGTACCGGTTCGACGTGGTGCTGCGTGGCGCGCGCGCGACCTGGTTCGAGAATGCGGTCCAGGCCGACGATTCGATGCAGCGCGAGTGACGATCATGGTCAACCAACTCGAGTATTTCAAGGAGACTGCATCGCAGACCGCTGGCCCGTACGTGCATATCGGTCTCGCGCCCAAGCAAGCGGGCTTCGACATCTTCGAGAACAATTTTTCGAATGTGCTCGCCGGTCCCAAGACGAAGGGCGAACACATTCGAATCGAGGGATGCGTGATCGATGGTTCGGGTACACCCCTGCGCGACGTGCTGCTGGAAATCTGGCAGGCCAACGCGGCGGGCAAGTACAACCATCCTGCCGACCGGCAGAGCAAGGCGATCGACAAGACGTTCCGCGGCTGGGGACGCGCGTGTTCGGATTTCGCAACCGGCATCTACACCTTCGATACGATCAAACCCGGCGTAGTCGCCGGCCGGAACAAACGTCCGATGGCGCCGCATGTGAATTTCTGGATCGTTGCAAGGGGCATCAACGTCGGGCTCTCGACTCGCATGTATTTTTCCGACGAGGCGGCGGCCAACGCCAAGGATCCTGTGCTCAATCTGATCGAATGGGAGACCCGCCGGAGCACGCTCGTCGCGAAACGCGAACAGAGAAAGGGGCAGGTCTTGTACCGGTTCGACATCCATCTGCAAGGACCAGACGAAACGGTGTTCTTCGATATCTGACACGACCGATCCGGCGGTCGAGCGCCTTGCCAGCCGTTTCGACCAACCGCCAGGCGCGGTTTTGCCAGGGACTCCATGGCCGTGCTGGAACGTCTGGGCCAACGTGTGCCTGGGCCATTCTTGACAACGCAATTCCGTGGTGGACATGCCTGCGCAACCGTCCAACCCGCGAACAACGGTACTAGCTGATTTCGCAACTCAGTAAGGGAACAGAATGGACGTGAAATGCAAGCGGTGATCAAAGTCGCCAAGGAGCAGGAGCCTTCCAATGTTTCAATCGACGCGACTGCGGCGGGCGATATCGCGCGCTGGCTTCGCGGCGAAATGCAGGCGGACGTCGTGCGCATCACGACGTTCGAACGCCTGCCTGGAGGTGCAATCCAGGACAACTGGACGCTGGACGTCGAGATCGACGGGGGCCCGTTGCACGGCACGCACGGCTTCGTACTGCGAACGGACGCACCTTCCGGAGTGTCCGTAAGCCTGTCGCGGCCGCAGGAGTATGCAGTGCTGAGCGTGGCGCACTCGGCCGGCGTGATTTCGCCCGAACCTCTGTTCCTGTGTCGCGACCTTAGCGTGATCGGGCGCGCGTTTTTCGTCATGCAACGCGTTCGAGGGAGCGCCGCCGGCCATCGCCTCACGCGCGAGGCGCTCCTGGTGCCGGACGGCGACTCGCTGGCCGAATCGCTCGGTGGGAATCTTGCGCGCATCCATGCCATCCGGCCGCCACGAACGGAACTCGGCGATCTCCGGCCGCCAACGACCGACCATGCGCGTGCGACCATTGCCGAGTACCGGAACTATCTCGATGGCATGGAAGACTCGTATCCAGTCCTGGAATGGGGCCTGCGGTGGTGCGAGGTGCATGCGCCAACGCCCTGGGACCCGACGTTGATTCACCGCGATTACCGCACTGGAAACTATCTCGTTGACGGTGGCCGCCTGACCGCCACGCTTGACTGGGAATTCGCAGGGTGGGGCGATCCACGGGAAGACATCGGCTGGTTCACTGCGCGTTGCTGGCGCTTCGGGGCGTACGCACGGGAAGCCGGCGGCATCGCTGCGCTGGAACCCTTCATGCGCGGCTACGAGCGGATCGCAGGGCGACGCATTGAACGCGCGGCGCTCGACTACTGGCAGGCGATGGCGCATCTACGCTGGGCCATCATCGCGCTCCAACAGGCGCGACGGCATGCTGCGGAGGGTGAACGTTCGTTGGAACTCGCGTTGACCGGACGCATCGTCCACGAACTCGAGTACGAACTGCTGCAGCTGATCAGTGGCGGCAAGCGATGAAGGACATATCGGATGCACTGGACCTCATCGCCACCGCGCGTGATGCGCTCCTGAACGATTTGCTGCCCAAATTACAGAAAGATCAACGCTACACCGCCTTGATGATTGCCAATGCGTTGGCGATTGCACAGCGCGAGCAGCGCGCGAGTATTGACGTCACTCGCGACGAAATCGGACGCTTGGTCAATCTATTCGCCGAATGTGGTATCGAAGCCGTGCCGTCCGGCAGCGACAGCGCGACGAACGAGCTTCCTGGGTTTCGACGCACGCTGTGCAGCGCGATTCGTGGCGGCCGATTCGACGATGCCTCGCATTGGACAGCACTGGTCGCGCACCTCGAGCGGACGACCACAGACTGGGTGGCGATCTCCAATCCCAAGGCATTGCGAACAGACCGGGCAACAGGCTAGATGAGATCACAATTTTTCCAACGCGCGAATGGTCTCGAGACCCCATGAGGGCGCACATATGAATCTGACGCTGGAGGGGCGCACGGCCCTCGTGACTGGTGCGAATGGTGGATTGGGCAGCCATTTTGCACAGACCCTTGCGAAGGCGGGCGCCAGGGTCGTCCTTGCCGCGCGGCGCCTAGACTCGCTGCGCCCGGTCGGCGATATCATTGCTGCCGCAGGGGGGCGCGCCGTGCCGATTGCGCTCGATGTTACGGATCCCGCGAGTGTTGCCCGCGCTTTCGAGGATGGCGCTACCGCGCTCGGACCGATCACCGTCGTCGTCAACAACGCGGGCATCGCCATCACCAAGCCATTGCTCGAGCACACGGAAGAGGATTGGCAGCAGGTCATCGAGGTCAACCTCAACGGCGCATGGCGCGTCGCCCAAGCCGCCGCGCGGCACATGGTGAAAAACGAGCTGGGAGGCAGCATCGTCAATATCGCATCGATTCTCGGGCTGCGCGTATCGGCGCAAGTGCCGAGTTATGCCGCGTCCAAAGCCGCGCTCATTCAGCTTACCAAGGCAATGGCGCTCGAGCTCGCACGCTATCGCATCCGGGTCAATGCGCTTGCGCCGGGATATGTCGAAACCGGGATCAACCGAGAATTCTTCGAGAGCGATGCCGGGCAGGCGCTGGTGAAACGCGTGCCACAGCGGCGCGTTGGCCGGCCCGAGGAGCTCGACGGGGCACTGCTGCTGCTCGCCTCCGACGCAGGGTCCTATACTACGGGCGCGGTACTGGCGGTAGACGGTGGTCACGTGGTGAATACGCTATGACAACAACTCCTGATACCGCCGCCGGCGCGGAGGCTGTATACGACTTCTGGCTCGGATTGATACCGCAATTCTTTGGCCAGTTCGGCGTCAGGCTCCCGGCGGGCGCCAAAGCGGCAGCACACTCGGCGGCCAAATCGGCTCCGAGCGACTGGTTTGCCCAGTGGTCCGCGGCAATGCTGCCGTTCGCCGAGGGCCTGCCCAAATCCGCGGGCGATGCTGCTACCCAGGCCGCGCAGACAATGTTCGGACCATGGGCAGCCATGATGGCGCCGTATGCAGGCGGGGCCGCCAAGCCCGTTGCCGGCGCGCCGTCGGCGACAGGTGCAACGAGCAGCTTGCTCGCCCCGTGGATGGCGGCATTGCCTTTCGCGCAAGCTGCACCGGGTGCCGCTGGCTCCGACGCCACTGCGGCCGCGATGCAACCTTTCCACACCGCACAGCAGGCGTGGCTCGATACCGCGGCACAAATGGGCTTTGCGTCACCGCAGAGCTACCTCACCGGATTCGAGCGCACGTTCGGCGGCCTGTTCGACGCCCTCGGCTTCGGACCGATGCGCAAATTGCAGGCTGCGTGCCAGGAACTCGCGACGGCGAGTCTGGCGCAGAACCACGCGCGCGCGGCTTACGCGATGGTCGTGCAGGGCGCCTTTACGTCCGGGCTCGAGCGATTGATGTTGCAGCTGGGGAGCATGGCGGACGCCGGCGAGCGGGTGGAGAGCGTGCTGACGTTGTTAAAGATGTGGGCGGTCAAGACCGAGGAGGCGGTTCACGAGGTGCTGCAATCGGAGCAAGGGCTCGTCGCGACCGCGGCGCTGACGCGGGCCGGCCTGTCGCATCGGAGGAAGCTCCAGCGTGTGGCCGGCATCGTCGCGGACTCGCTTGACCTGGCGACGCGTCGTGAGCTCGACGATGTCTACAGGGAGCTCCATGAACTCAAGCGTGAGCTGCGCGTGTTGCGCCAGCCGGCACCGTCGAAAATTGCGAGCGCCACCGCGCCACGCCGTCGTGTCGCCAAGAGGAAGACACAATCATGAACGCAGCCGAAAAGACCATGCTTGCTTCCCGCGCCGCGGCAGCAATCGCGATTACGCCAACCTCGCTGGCCAAGGAACTCGAGGATGCGCGCGGCAAGATCGCGCGCGGGCTTGCGCGCCTCGCAGAGCTTTCCGAAGACGATCTCGCCATTGCGACGGCACCGCGCGAGGAAGTATGGCGCGAGGACATGGTGCGCCTGTATCGTTGTACGCCAATCGTCGACAAGCCGCATGCAGTCCCGGTATTGATCACCTACGCATTGGTCGGTCGATTCCAGATGATCGACCTCGAAGCTGATCGTTCGCTGGTGCGCAAACTGCTCGCCGAGGGTTTCGATGTCTACTTCGTCGATTGGGGGACGCCCGGCCGCGCGCAGCGGTGGCTCACCATCGACGATTATGTTTCGGGCTATCTCGATCGCTGCGTGGACTTCATCCGCGCGCGTTCGGCTACCGCCAAGATCAACATGCTCGGCATCTGCCAGGGCGGTGTGTTCACGGCGTGCTATGCAGCGCTCTTTCCCGACAAGGTGCGCAATCTCGCGTTTACGGTGACACCCATCGATTTCCACGGCGACAAGCGCGATCCGCAGACGGGATCCGGGTACATGAACCAATGGGCGCGCGCGCTCAGTCCCGAGGACATCGACGACCTGGTTGACGCCTACGGCTCCGCGCCGGGCAGCCTGGTCGGGTTCGCGTTCCTGATGATGAATCCATTATCCAACGTGACCAAATACACCATCGATCTCATTGACGTGCTCGATGACGATACCAAACTGCTCAACTTCCTGCGGATGGAACGCTGGATCGCCGATCGTCCCGACCACCCCGGAGAAGTCGTGCGCCAGTGGTTCAAGGACCTGTACCAGGAAAACAAGCTGATCAAGGACGAGCTGGTCCTGGGTGGGCGCAAGGTCAGCCTGCGAGACATCACCATGCCCGTCTTGAACATCTACGCGACCGGCGACACGATCATCCCGGTGTCGTGCTCGAAGGGAGTCCAGCAATACTTCGGCACGGAAGACTACACGGAAGTGGCGGTGCCCGGCGGCCATATCGGCACGTTCGTCGGCGGCAAAGCGCAGAAGATCCTTGCACCTACCCTTGCCGAATGGTTCAAAGCGCGCAGTAAGTGAGTCAGACGCGACGGCCAGGCGTGTGTTGATTTCCTGACGCCAGGCCTGTGCGTATGCGCAGGCGCTAAGCCCTCACGCAGGATTTCTAACTGACACGATCCAGGTCGAGCCGCTCAGGCTAACGCGACCATCTGCTGCGGCAAAAGGGCCAAGAGCGCGTTCAACAGCGTCAACAATAATCGGCAGGTGCTCAATACCTGCCTCGCGCACAAAGCGCGATGCCGGCCCGATCTGCACCGCAGCTTCGGCTGCGGACCGCGGAGTCGCGCCAATAGGGAGCGCCGCGTCGAAGCGCTGCACATCCACAGCGCCAAAGCCCGCGCCTGACAGGATGGCGCGCAATCTTTGTTCGTCGGCGAATGCGAACGGACCCGGCGCATTCGGATCCGCGGGCGCCGGAGTCACACCCATCGCCGCGCGCGCGGCGGAGAGCGGCACCATCGCCCACGCGTTGTCACGCGGCGCTCGCCAGCAGACGAACACGCACCGGCCGCCCGCGCGCAGTGACCTGCGCAAATGGCTCAAGGCTTGGGTGGGCTGGCTAAAAAACATTACCCCGAAACGCGAGAACAGCAAATCAGTGTTGGTTGGAAGCGATGCCTCCGAAGCATCGCCTTCGCGAAAGGCGAGGTGTGCGCAATCTATCAGCGCGCTACGGGAGCGAGCAACTTCCAGCATCGGCGTCGACACGTCTATGCCGAGGACCGCGCCCGCCTTGCCGACGATTCGCGCAATTTCCATCGACGTGTCGCCGCAACCGCAACCGATGTCGATAACGCGCTCTCCCGGTTGCGGCGCTGCAACCTTCAGCGCGCCATCACCGAACGGCACGACGATGCGGTCGAACTCTCGCTGCATCGTGACCCATCGCTGGCCCAACGCGCCGTTCCATTCCGCAATCTGTTCGGAGTTGTCAGTCGGCATGGATCACCACTCAATAGCCCACCTAAAATTGCCGCGATGCACCATTTGCTTTCGGCGGCGCCCTAAATAAGTGCTTCGAGTTGCGGTTGTCGGCTTGAATTGCCCGGCGAATCTCTTCTTTAATATAAATTAATCATGATGTTACACATATGAACGAGATTGGTACGCAACTTGCGCTATCTCGCAGTGCGGCGCATCCGGCAGATGTCTCTCGAGTGGGTTGCGCGGATCGAGTCGCGCTGAGTGCGTGCCTGCGCAGAGCCTGGTCGATGACCAATTCCGGATAACACCCATGGCCTCGTTCTATCGGACCCGAAAGCTAACCAAAATCCGTTAAAGGCAATTATGGACTATGTGAAGCCAGCCGAAGTCGTGACGTCGATGATCGACGCCGGAACGCGCAAGGCCGCATTGCCTGTGAACGATCTATTGATTCGCGGCGCACTTTCCGGCGCCATCCTCGGTATCGCGACGAGCTTCGCCATCATCGCCGCGGTACAGACGAATACGCCCGTGGTGGGAGCGCTGGTGTTCCCGGTCGGATTCGTGATGATCGTGCTGCTGGGGCTGGAGCTCGTCACCGGCAGTTTCGCGCTGCTGCCAATGGCGCAGATGGATGGCGCCATCGGTTGGGCCGGCACGATGCGCAACTGGGCTTGGGTCTTCGTGGGTAACCTTGGCGGCAGCTTGCTGTATGCGGTACTGCTCTGGGGTGTGCTCACCATGTTCGGGGAGACTCCGGGCGGCCCCGTCGGCGACCGGATCATCGCCCTTACCGAAGCCAAGACGCTGGCCTACGCGGCGCATGGCCACGCTGGGTGGGCGACAGCGTTCGTCAAGGGTGTGCTGTGCAACTGGATGGTGTGCATGGGCGTGGTCATGGGGATGACCTCCACCTCAACGGCAGCGAAAATCCTCGCGGCATGGTTGCCGATCACGATTTTCTTCGCGCACAGCTTCGAGCATGCCGTGGTCAACATGTTCCTCATTCCTGCCGGCATGCTGCTCGGCGCCAAAACAACGTCTGCCGATTGGTGGATATGGAATCAGATCCCGGTGACTCTGGGCAATTTGGCCGGCGGGTTTCTCTTCACCGGCCTCGCGCTCTACGCGACCTACCACGTGCGCGCGAAAAAACTGCGCGCGATGGCGGAACCCGCGCAGTCAGCGTCGTGAGCCGCGCGGCCGGGACAACGTGAATGCGCCGGAGTTGTTACCCGTCGACGCGACGCTGAGCGTTGAACAGAAAGAATATCTACAAGGGTTCACCGCAGGCCTCGCCGCGGCGAACGCCTTCCCGTTCGTCGGCCAAAACTCCCAGGGACAACTGACGGCGTCGGCGGTCGACGGCGCCCAAAATCTAGCCGCGTCGCCCAAGTGGTTTGGCTTCGACCTCGACGAAATCACCAACGAGGAGCGGTTCAAACGCGACGAAAATCCTCTCGACATCTGGGACAAGCTGCTGGCGCACGCCAAAGCGAATAAAGCGCCCGAAGGCGGCGATGTCTTTCGCTTCAAGTTCCACGGGTTGTTCTACGTCGCTCCGGCACAAGACGCGTTCATGGTTCGCGTGCGGATTCCCGGCAATGTGCTCAGGAGTTCGCAGATGCGCGCGCTCGCCGCCATTGCGCGTGAACTTGGCGGCGGCTATGGCGACGTCACGACCCGGGGCAATATCCAGATACGGGAAATCGCGCCAAGGTCGATCATCGATTTGCTGACGCGGCTGGGCGACGTCGGATTGTCGTCGCGGGGCGCCGGTGCGGACAACGTACGCAACATCACGTCGTCGCCCATCGCCGGCCTCGACCCAGGAGAATTGATCGATACGCGGCCGCTCGCCACGGGCATGCAGTATTACCTCGCCAACAATCGCGACCTGTTCGGCCTCCCGCGTAAATTCAACATCAGTTTCGATGGCGGTGGGCGCGTAAGCGTCGTCGCCGATACCAACGACATCGGCTTTGTGGCGACGCGAGTCGAGGCCATCGACGGCCTCGCGTCCGGCGTGTATTTCCGGGTGTGGCTCGCCGGCATCACCGGCCATCTGCGCTTCGCCGACGATTGCGGCATCCTGGTCAGCGCGGATGAATGCGTGGCTGTTGCCGCGGCCATGCTGCGGGTGTTCGCCGAGCACGGCGACCGGACCGACCGCAAAAAAGCGCGGCTATGCTACGTGCTCGATCGGATCGGCGTCGCCAAATTTCTGGCATTGACCCAGGATAAACTGGCGTTTCCCCTGCGCCATGTGCCAGCGGAACGATGCGCCCCGCGAGCCCCTGTCGACAAGCACGGTCATCTGGGCATCCATGCCCAGGCGCAGCCGGGCCTGCACGCTATCGGCATCGCGATCCCGGTCGGACGCATGCGTCACGAACAAATGCAGGCACTGGCACAGCTCGCTGACGACTTCGGCACTGGCGAAATGCGCGTGACGGTGTGGCAGAACATCGTCCTTCCGAACGTGCGCACCGCGGATCTGGCACGCGCGCAGGCGGCGATCCTCGCCATGGGTTTCGACTCGGCCGCCTCGGCCATCGGAGGTTGCGTCGTCGCCTGTACAGGCAACACCGGGTGCCGTTTTTCGGCGACCGACACCAAGTCTCAGGCGATCGAGCTCACCCGCCATTTGGACGGGCACGTGAAACTGGACCTGCCGATCAACATTCATCTGACAGGCTGCCCACATTCTTGCGCCCAGCATTACATCGCCGATATCGGGTTGCTCGGTGCCCAAGTTCCCCAGGGTGAGACCTCCATCGAGGGCTACCACGTCTACGTAGGTGGTGGCGTCGAGCAGGAGCGGGGATTGGGACGCGAATTCGCGAAGAACGTGCCGTTTGCCGACGTTCCCGTGTTGCTGGAACGGCTGCTGTCGGGATACATGGCGCGGCGCGAAGCCGGCGAAGCGTTCGTCGCTTTTGCACGCCGTCACGACGTGCAAGCGTTGCGCGCGCTAGCGGGAGTCCCCGACGCGTGAGCCATCCGCTAGCGGCGCCGCCCATCATCGCGCTTCTTCCCGAAGACGCTCCGTTCACGCGCGATCAACGCGCATGGCTCAATGGTTTCTTTGCCGGCGTTCTGACACAGCTCGCCGCAAGGTCGGCGGCGACGGTCGCCCCCAAGTTGAGCGTGCCCGTCATCTATGCATCGCAAACCGGGACCGCCGAGGGCTTGTCGCGAAAACTGGCCAAGGAAGCGCGAGCCAAGGGCTTCGATTCGGAGCCGCACGACTTGGGTTCACTGACGCTCGAAGCGCTGGCCCGGATGAAGCACGCGATCATCATCGCGAGTACGCACGGCGAAGGCGACCCGCCTGATTCCGCGCTGATCTTCGCCATGCAACTGGAAGCCGCGCAGCCCCCAAAACTCGCGGGCCTGAAATATGCGGTGTTGGCGCTTGGTGACCGCGCGTATTCCAAATTCTGCCACTTCGGCAAGCTGCTCGACGAGCGTTTCGCGGAACTGGGGGCGACTCGGCTGCTCGGCCGCATCGAAGCTGACAGCTCGGTCGACGAATCTTTCAAGACTTTCCGTGAAGGTCTGTGGCCGGAACTGAGCAAGGAGGCGCCGGCCTTGGGTGCCGCAGGCACTGCGTCCGAAACAACCGTTGACAGCGACGACGATCCGCAAGAGCGGTGGACCCGCGAGCGGCCGTTTGCCGCAACGCTGCGCAGCAAGGAGGTGCTCACCGCGGTCGACTCGGAGAAGGAAGTCCGGCACGTCGTTCTTTCCCTCGCCGGCTCCGAATTGCGCTACGAGCCGGGCGACGCGCTCGGGATCTGGCCACGCAACGCGCCGGATCTCGTCGATCGCGTCCTCGCGATTTGCTCAGTTGCAGGAGACGCCCCGGTCACGCTTGGCGACACTACGCTGACGACCAGGGAGGCACTGTCTTCGCGTGTGGAGATCGCAAAGCTGAGCATACCCACAGTGATCAAGTTTGCAGCGATCGCCCAGGATGTCGAACTGCAATCGTTGGTCCAGCCCGAGCGCTCGGCAGATCTCGAACAGTACCTCTATGGGCTCGACGCAATCGACTTGTTCTCGAGGAAGCCGAGCGCCGTACCGGACGCGCAGGCACTCGTCGATCTGCTTCCCGCGCTCGCCCCTCGCCTGTATTCGATCTCGTCGAGTCTCGCCGCACATCCGCATGAAGTCCATCTCACGGTCAGTGTCGTGCGCCATACGCGGAAGAATCGCGCGCGTGGCGGTGTCGCATCCACCGATTTCGCCGACCGCATCGACGTCGAAGGAACGATCCCGGTCTATGTGCACCGCAATCCGCGATTCCGGTTGCCCGATGACCCAGGCGTCCCGCTGATCATGATCGGCCCGGGCACCGGGATCGCGCCGTTTCGTTCCTTTCTCTGGCAGCGCAAGGCGCAGCGTTTCACAGGCCGCACGTGGCTGTTCTTCGGCGATCGTCACGCGCATACGGACTTTCTATACCGGGAGGAGCTCACTGCGTTCTTGCATGACGGCACATTGACTCGCCTGGACACCGCGTTTTCACGCGATCAACAGACCAAAATCTACGTTCAGGATCGCATGAGGGACGCCAGCTTGGAGCTGTGGCAGTGGATACAGGATGGCGCCAGCATCTACGTGTGCGGCGACGCAACGCGCATGGCGAAGGATGTCGACGCGGCACTCCAGCAGGTTTTTGTCGACCGCGGAAAACTGACCGAAGCTAAGGCAAAGCTCGAAGTACGTACGCTCGCTGCGATCGGTCGTTACATGCGTGATGTCTATTAGGTCGCCGTTCAGCCGAGGAGACGGAGCCGTTCGATCGCCGCCTCGAAGTCATCGGGCGGGTCGCGCTGGAACAAAATGCGTTCGGCCGTTCGAGGATGCGCGAATCCGAGCGTCCGCGCATGAAGCATTGGACGCGTTGCTTCGATCTTCGGGCCCGCGTAGTCGCGGATGTACACGCATTCGCCGACCAACGGATGGCCAAGTTCGGACAAGTGGATTCGAATCTGATGCTGGCGTCCGGTTTCCAGGTGGCATTCGACCAGCGTGGCGCCTACGAGGCCGGTGATCGGTCTAATGTGCGTAACCGAGCGTTTCGCGTCGATCGGAACGTCGCCCTGCTGACGTCTGAAATGTCCATAAGAGCCGCGAATTCCGTCGCCACGATTCAAGACGAGATCCGTCTCGACACGCGTCGCAGTGACGGCGCCATGCGCGATGGCGTGGTAGACGCGATCGATGGTGTGTTCGCGGAACTGTGCCGCCAGCGCGCGCTTGGCATGAGCCGTCCGTGCAAACACCATCAGGCCGCTCGTGTCCTTGTCGAGTCGGTGCACCACACCCAGCCTGGCGTCAACGCCACGTCCGTCCAGCCGTCGCAGCACCGTACGAGTGTAGTCGACGAGCGTGTCCTTGTTCCCTGACTCGTCGGCGACGCTGAGCAACCCGACCGGCTTGTCGACGACGATGACGTCGCGGTCGTAAAAGACGATCGCGCTCTCGGGAAGCGGACCCGCGCGCAGCTTCGGCGCGTGCTGGTCGACGGCAACCACCGTACCGGGCGCAACACGCGACGCGGGATCGAGGCAGCGCTGACCGTTTACCGTGACGCGTCCTTCGGTGCAAAGCCCACGCGCACGCGACCAGGCAACGCCCGTCTGTTGGCGAACGACTGCCGCGACGGTGGGTTCGGGTGATTTCATATCGACTGCGTGTTGCACAGCGCGCACTTGCGGCTTTCGCTTTCTCGACGGGCGCGCGGAAATATGCAATAGGCCCGCGGACAGTGTACGTCGATCGTGCAATGCTCACCAGCCGGGGTCTTGCTATCGGTCGCGTCAACCGTGACACGCTGCCGTGGTAGGCTCCCCGTCGTAAACGGACTGCCGGACCAAAGGCCGCACACGCGCATTACAGATGATAAAACTGACCGAACTTCTAGGTATCGAATTGCCGATAGTTCAGGCACCGATGGCAAGCGCGCAGGGCAGCGCCATGACGATCGCGGTCTCGAACGCGGGCGGTCTGGGTTCCATGCCTTGTGCCATGCTCACCGCGGACGGCTTGCGCAAGGAACTGGAGTCGATCAATACCCAGACGCTCAAGCCTTTCAACGTCAACTTCTTCTGCCACGTGCCACCCGTTGCCGAGGCCGCACGCGAAGCCGCGTGGCGCGCGGCGCTCATGCCGTACTACAAGCAGTATGGAATAGATCCTGCAAGCATCGCGGCGGGGCCGGGGCGCGCGCCGTTCGGCGCCGAATTTGCCGACGTCCTCGAGGAGCATCAGCCGGCGGTGGTGAGTTTTCATTTCGGTCTACCGCCCGCTCATCTGCTGGCGCGCGTGAAATCCTGGCGCTCAAGAATATTTTCATCGGCGACCACCGTCGAAGAAGCAGTCTGGCTCGAAACGCACGGCGCCGACGTGATCATCGCGCAAGGCATCGAGGCGGGCGGACATCGCGGTATGTTTCTGTCGGATGACCTTACGACCCAGGTCGGCGTATTTGCGCTGCTGCCGCAGATCGTGCACGCAGTGAAGGTGCCGGTTGTTGCCGCCGGCGGTATCGCCGATGCGCAAGGGGTCGCCGCAGCGATGGCGCTCGGCGCAGCCGGCGTGCAGATCGGCACGGCTTATCTGCTCTGCCCTGAAGCGAATATCAGCGCGGTCCATCGGGCCGCGCTGAAGAGCGAAGCCGCACGCCACACCGCGCTGACGAATCTATTTACCGGACGCCCGGCCCGTGGAATCGTGAATAGACTGATGAGGGAGCTCGGGCCAATCAATAGCCGGGTCCCCGCCTTCCCGCTGGCTACCTCGGCCATCGCGCCACTGCGTGCAAAGGCTGAGGCCCAAGGCTCCGGCGATTGTTCCCCCCTCTGGTCGGGCCAGAACGCGACCGGATGTAGGGAAGTATCGGCGGCGCAGCTCACACGGGAACTGTCGATGGCCCTCTAGTACCTGCCGGGCGCGGGCTGCCTTTACAATCCGTTTACGGCCGAAGTGGCGAACTTGACGTCGAGCTTACGGATGACGGCGTAGCCTCCGAGATCTCCGCACACATCGCGCGTGAGTTTGGCTCGGGTCAGCGCGCAACATGAATACGATCGTCGATTCCGTAGTCGATCCCGAAGTTCGGGCCAAAAGGATGCCCGCACCCCGGGATGCCGCCACGACGGCGGATCGCACGCCCCCGGAGTGGGGGCCCACGGCGCCGCAGCGGCACCCGAACCGCCTTTGCCCGGGGTGTCTCGCTCTGCCGCCGCAGCGACTATGTCCTGGCTATCGACGCCGACATCCTTGTCTTCGACCGGGAGGCGTTTCGCATTGATGTAACCAATGATTTCGCCTTTTGCTACCAGGTCTGGGTCGAGACCCGCTGGGGCACGATGACCAAAATTGGCGGTGTCAACAATTCCGTGACCGTGTTCGTGCGCGGAAACTCCTTCCTCGACTTTTGCATTTGGGCACACGAGGACCTGGTGCGGCGAGGGACGCAGATCCTCGAGCACGGTACGACCACGCGCCTGCTATCAGCACTCTATCAAGCAGTGCCGTTTCCGCTTCTAACCAATGTCGGCTTGCTGAGCCCGGTCGTCGCGCATGAGATTCGCAACGGAGTCAGCCGGCGCGCGCAGGAATACGCCGTCTTGCACGGTGTACCGATCCACGCCATCAACCTTTGCGGCTCCCTATGCGGCAAATTATTTGCAGGCCGTATGCTGGGCAATGACGACTACGACGCGATTGTCGACGCCATGGAGCGCACGCGAGGTGCGATGTTCAGGAATGACGTTCGAGTCTGATTCTGCCGGCGCAGCTTTGTGTGGGTTGGCGCAGCCTTTCGTCTGCGCGGTTGGCAGCATTGGAGCCGCGCTGAGACAAGACGTGGCAAACGGTCGTGGCGATCTGTCCGTGGCCGGATGGCTAGACGGGCCAGGTATTGGCGCCGACAAAAGTGCGCATTCTCGCTCGTATTTCCTCGAGTTGCTTGCGCGCCTTTTCCTCGTACTCAAGCTCCTCCAAACCCGGCCCGGCAGGCGCATCGCCTTCGAGACGCGCCGTGAAGCCGGATACGATTCCGGAAAAAGCCTCGTCATGTGCTTGCTTCGCTGCTTTGTGCTCACGGCACAAATCCGCCCACTCTTTCGCTGGTGTCGACATGTGCATCTCCCGCATTGACCACGACAACGACTGTCGTGCGCACGTTGGCGTTAGGCCGAATCAAACGCACCTTGGCAAGATTTTATCTCGCCGTTTATGGGCAGTCGATCGTAATCAGACTTGATCGGTAGGCCAATGTCAGTTCAAACTGCGTGGAGGCGCCCTATGCTTCGACATCTCGCTCTGTGTGCTTTTGCGCTTCTCGTTGATTCCGCGGCCAATTCCCAGACGCTTCAGACGCTCACGGTACCCCCAGATTCTCAGCGCTGGGATCTCCAGGGACAGGCCAGGACCTCTGAATATCAAGGCCGCAAAAGTCTTCTCCTGGATGGTGGGGCGGCGATCCTGAAAGACCTTGAACTGCGCGACGGCGTTATCGACGTCGACGTTGCAACACCGGCAAGCCGCGGATTTTTCGGTATTCAATTTCGGATCTCCGAGGACGGCGACAACGCTGAATGGGTTTATCTTCGCCAGCACAAGTCCGGACTTCCTGACGCGATGCAGTACACCCCGGTTTTAAATACGGGTCTCAACTGGCAGATCTACAACGGGCCTGGCTTCACCGGCGCGGTCGATATCCCCAAAGATGTCTGGTTCCATCTGCGTCTGATGGTCGTCGGCGCGCAGGCGAAGCTTTATGTCGGGGACATGGATAGGCCCGCGCTCGTGATGAACGATCTGAAGAGCGGCATTCAGAAAGGTCAGGTAGCCTTGGCCGCGTTGACAGGCGCGACTTATTTCTCGAATTTCGAAATACGGACAACGCCCGACGCAGTTTGGCAGCGGCAACTGCCGCCGATGCCGTCAGGCACCTTGACGAAGTGGAGCCTCTCGCCGTCGTATGATGCGCTCGAACGTAATCTGGAACGTCCGTTGGCGCCGGCCGAACGCGATGCCATGCATTGGCAGGATGTCGAGGCTGAGCCGCCCGGCTTTGTGGTCATCAACCGTTATCGCGCGAGTCCGCATCCGAGGGTCTCGTTTGCCAACGACTTCTCGAAGCGCCTCGAGCCCCAGCCGGGAATGAAGGTTGTGTATGCCCGGACCAGCATCGTCGTCGACCGCGACCAGGTGAAAAAGCTCTACATCGGCTACAGTGATGACGTCAGCGTCTTCCTCAATGGAAAGATTCTCTTCCGTGGTCGCAGCGCTCAGAATTTTCGCGACCCAGGATTTCTAGGCATCGTCAATCCAGAAAACGACGCCGTCTACCTTCCATTGAAAAAGGGCAGCAATGAGCTGACGCTGGCGGTCAGCGAACTCGGCGGCGGATGGGGATTCATTTGTCGTCTGGGGGACGTGGCAAACTGAGCTCGCACCGGCCTCCGCTCGGTGCCGGCCCCCGTTGAAGCGTCCCGCTGCGCTAGTTCGACACCGCAGAGAAGCGCATCGTCTGTGAACAGCCCGTGTTCGTTGTAGCAGTCCATTTGCCGTCGACTCCCTGGCCCGTCTGGTCAAACAGATTGACGGCGGCCGACACGATGCTGCCGGTGCTGAGGCCCGGAGCGGAGCAGGTGTATTGTGCATTCGTTATCGTGTACAGCCCTCCGTAATGCGTGAGCGGCCCGCTCAGTGTGCAGACCATGCCGTTGTGTGCTGTATCGACGAAGTTGAAAGTCAGTGATGCCGACGTGTCCGCAACCTGCGCTACCGTGAGGTTGAAGCGGGCGCCCACGTTGCCGTTAGTCGCCGGGTTCGCGCAACTCGAAACAGACCCTGCGATCGAACCACTATACGTACCGCTTAAAGCGTAAGGCGTAAGCGTCTGGCGCTGAATGGCCTTGGTTACTGTCACGCCGTTCACCGTATACGTCAATGTGGCGTTGAAGTAATCTTCGGGAACAGTAGACCCCTGAAACGACGCTGTGCCGACCACGGTGGGTGTGTAGCCTTGCCATGGGTTGGCGAAATATGTGCCGGTGGTTGCATACAGCGGGCCCGAATAGTTGAGGCCAGTCCCGTCGCCGGTGTCAGTAAGCTGCGCGGTGTACCAGGTCGGTTGTCCGTTCGCGCCGTAAATGAAGAAAGCCAGAAACTGGAAGGTATTGCTCTGCCTTACAAACACGCCCCACCCAGGTTCGGCGACATCGAAGAAGACGTCGTTATAGACGTTCGCTGACGCGTAGGTCGTGGAAAGGAGAAGAAGAGCCGCGAAGATTAGCCGTCGAATCATAGTAACCTCACGTTGATGTGGAAAGTTCGAGTCCACCTTAGGTGCGTGCAGACCGATTGAAATTGTGCAATCTGAAAATCTACAAGCATGCGGGCACAGTGTGTCGTCCGATATTCGTGAATGAATCCGCAGAATATTCACGTCGTCGCAAACGCTCGCATCACGAGGTCGACGTCCGCTTTGTAGATGGTTGTGACATCGCCTACGTGACCAACTTTGGCCGGACTTTGCATGACGCGGTTGCCGACACCGACGGCTCCCGCGTATAATTCTCGCTCGCTTCTGGCTTGAAAGACGCCAAACAGACGCCTTCTCAATGCATCAGTTTTTGGGTCGTTAGCTCAGCTGGTAGAGCAGCGGACTCTTAATCCGTTGGTCGCAGGTTCGATCCCTGCACGGCCTACCAAAGAATCAAGAGCTTAGGCCGATTTGTCTAGGCTCTTGATCCGTTTGCGCAGACTAGTTGCCGTTCGGTTGCCGTTAGTCTTCGTAACCCCTCGGCGCACCGCCTCTCTTTTAGTCTCATCTTCGCGCTAGGCTACTGCCTTAGCTGCCGCGTGTGCCGCCGCGGTGGACGCGGCTGGCGAACGCTTGTCCCTAGCCGCTAAAACTGGGTTCGAAGTCTAAGGAGTTGATATATGAACAGGCTGCAGGCAACTGTACTAGTGTGCGCAACCCTTGCAGCGCTGCCATTTACCGCCAGTGTCCGCGCGACGGACAACTGCGGTGATATTGATGTCGATCACGGCCCGGCGCTCCGTGTTATCACCGAAGAGTGCCGAGCCCAACAAGTGGATTCTTCCATCTGTGCGCGGATCGCCCAGAGCGCTGTCCGGCGCCTGGAAGCGATGTAAAGCCTACGCGTTTCGCCGCCGTAGAGTAGGCGGCCGGCGAAGTCATCTTGCTCGACCGAGTTGCGAAGGAAGATCGTGTCCACTTAGATTCTTGAGAGATACAGTTTTTGGCCGCCGACGTTGAACTCTGTCACGTCCGTCACCCACTTCTCGTTCGGACGCGTTGCCTCGAACTTGCGCGCGAGGATGTTTGGAGCTACGTGCCCCAGCTGCCCCCTGAACGAACGGTATTTCTTCACCCGCACACGAGACTTCAGCTGCAATTGGGTCATGAGCCGCTGCACAGTCTTGTGGTTGATGCGGCTTCCCTGCTGTCTTAATACCCTCGCGATGCGCCGATAGCCGTAGCGGCCTTTGTGCCGGTCATAGATCGCCCGGATCTGGACCTTCAGTTCAGCATATTTGTCCGTCACCTGCAGTGCGTTCAGCTGGTAGTAGAAAGTGCTGCGGGCCAGCCCGGCCACCTTCAGCAGGCCTGCCAGAGGATGTTGCTGCCTTAGTTCAATCACGATTTGCGCCCTCTGCCTTGCGCTGACTTCGCTTGAGACTGAACTAAGGCCTCCAATTTTTTTAGGTAGGCATTCTCCAGACGTAATGGGTTCTGTGGACACATGAACACTTCGGACGACGGCAACATCACTCGGCGGCGTCGGCGCCAGCATAGCGCGGAGTTCAAGGCGCGGGCGGTGCCGGCCTGCCGCAAGCCGGGCGTATCGATCGCGGCGGTCGGGCGCAGGCTACGTACCTACGTCGAACTTCGCGATCGTGATCGCGCTGCGCGATTCCGGAGTGCGCTTACGGCACAATGCGCAAGGCCGCTTGCACATCATTAATGACGGACACAAGTGTGGCCGAGACTACGTATGGCGTAAGAGTGCCTTTGTTCAGTGCAGCGGTCGCGTGCTCAAGCCAAGCGCATACGATTGCCGCGGTAGCTTGATTGACGGTAATGTCGATTTGGTCCTGCCTGGCCATCTGGGCAGTTGCCAGAGTCGGTACAGTGAAAGTAAGACTTTGCATGTTATCTCCCTTGGTGAGTGGATCCCGCTTGGAGCCCCAAACTAGAAGAGCGCTGACACGATGGCGTCCTCAGGCGCCGAAGCCGACGGGGGCGTCGAAGGCTTCGCGGGCATACGCGAATTGTAGCCAATCTCGCAGCGGACCGCGCTATCTGGTCTCTTGCTTTGGGAATGAAGTCTTCGAGCTTCATCGTCACGCTCCTATGCAAAGCCCAGTTGAAGGTGCGGCGATCAATGCCGCGTAGGTGGCGCCGCGCGCTCGAAGCTCCGACGTTAGAAAGGGAATGTATCGAATCCCGATCCAAGCGACTGCAAACGCTATGACTGTCCCCCAGACTGAGAGTGGCTCAAGAAAGAACCATCGCAGGACCCGCGCGCACCATCGAAAGTAGTTGCCCACGCCGTCAATGGATCGACGGAACGGCGGCCGGTTCTCGCGGCTCGCAGCCGCGAATTGCATCCGACCATTCCGCGATGAGCTCGCAAGCGCGCTCGAGCGTCACCAGCGTCACGCCCAGGCGCTCGCACGTGCGCAGGTAGTTCGCATACATGCGATTTACGTCGATCGCATCAGGATCGGCCTCGGGCTCCACGGCCTAGGCCAGGGATACGAACGCCAGCACCACGAAGAGCGCCACGAAGAGCATGATCGCGCCGACGCTCAGCAAGATGACTTCGCCAGCCGCTTACGCCGTAGAAGCAGCCAAGCAACTGTGTCGCCGCAATCTGTATCGGCGAGAGTGCTTGTGCGAACGGCGTCACGCGACCACAACCTATCGTGCTGGCGCCGCGGTTCGCGTTGTCCGACAATTACAGCTTGGCGAACATCCTGCGCTGCGTCCTGCGGCGGCTCGCCACGCACCGCAAGTCGATGGACCCTCCGCAGGTCCATACGGTAGTCGCCAATGCGCTTCTCGGTCCGATTTCTCCGCCGCAATGGTCGCATCTTGCACGCGCGGGACGTCGCGAACCAGACGCCGATCGTCGCGGACATGGAAGTCGACGAGTGCTTCGACGAGCAGACGCGCCGATACCTCCGCACCGCTCGGCTGTTCCAGCACGGCTCTGGCGTGCCAGTCGCTCTCAAGCACAAGCTCTATGACGCGCGCCTGATCGGCATGGGCCGTGACCAGCTCTCGCTTACGGGATTCGAGCGCGTTGACGGCGTCGAGTATGTGCAGTCGTGGCTCGTCGCGAAGGTCGGCCTCTAATTGTCGAGGAATGCGGGGACTACCGTCGCGCCGGCATAGCGAAGCTATCTCGCGCTGCTGCTAGCCTGGGGGCCTGACTGGCTGGACTTCGCCATTCGGATTCGTAGGTGTCTTCCTGATCAGGACAGGCGGTACGATTAGATTGTTTCGTTCGGGCGCAATCTTGTCCCACTTTTCCCGCGCCGCTTTCCGCGCCGCAGCCTGTTCTTCAGGTGTCATCTTGTCCCATCTCGCCTTCGCTGCAGCTTGGGCGGCCTTCGCATCCTGGGTCTCCATCTTGCTCAGCGGCTTCAGTTCGCTATCCGCAGACAATCCCGGCGGGTGCGGATGCAGGACTGAGTGCAAATGCGCTGGCGCAAAATGCAACGAGTAGATTATTCATGGGCCGTCTCCCCCTGCGGGCATCCAGGAATCCGCGCCAATTCTGATACCAAAGTGATCTCAATGCAAAGGGCGGCGACAGCGCCGCGCAGGCTATCATCATGCCGTGTGCGGCCGCTACGAACTGAACGAAACGCCAGCCCGGCTTGGCTCGAGGTATCGCGTCGAACCTGGCGACCTCGAGTTCGCGCAGAACGCAGACGTGAGGCCGACGGACACGAATCCAGTGATCCTGCTGCGAGACGGGCAGCGCATCGGTTCAATGCGCAAGTGGGGCATCCTCCCCTACTGGGCCAAGGACCCGAAAGCGATCAGCACGCCATTCAACGCGCGGTCGGAGGAGGCTTACGCCAAGCCGATGTTTCGCGGCCCGTTCAAGAGCAAGCGCTGTCTCGTGCCGGCGACGGCGTTCTTCGAGTGGGAGGTCGTTCCGGATCAGAAGAAGAAGCAGAAGATCCGGATCACGCGCGCCGATGGCGACCTGGTCACGTTAGCGGGACTTTACGACTACTGGCGCCGCGGTGACGAAGCAATCGAGTCGTACACAATTCTGACGACCGCGCCGAACGCGCTCATGGAGTCGATCCACAGCCGCATGCCGGTGATACTCGGACAGACCGACGAGGACGAGTGGCTCGATCCCGCGACGAGCGTTGATACGGCAAGAGCAATGTGCATGCCGTGTCCGAGCGAGTGGCTTAGTGTGGCACCGGTACCGTAGGGCGCGGCCGCAACCGGCCATTGAATCCGACGGAAGCTGACGTAGGCCAGCGTCAGAGCGACGATGACGAGCGGCCCGGCGGTTGCGAGGAGCTTGAGGTGTGCCGCTGAAGTTGATGATCTGCACTCAATGTTCGCAAGCGATCGAGTGGCACTTCGCGGGCGTTTACGGGTCGATCTTCCGAGCGAGGTGGCGCGCACAACGATCGTGCCGGCCTTGCCGGATTTCATGGCGACTCACCCCGAGTTGGAGCTGGAGGTGTCGAGTACGGATCGGCAAGTTGATCTGGTTCAAGAGGGGTTTGACTGCGTATTGCGACTTGGTCCCATCGGGGACGAGACGCTGATTGCCCGCCCGCTCGGCCTGTTGCGTATGGTCAACGCTGCCAGTCCCGCCTATCTGGCGCGCTATGGCGTCCCTCGATCGCTAGAAGATCTCCAGCGTCAGGAACATCGGACAATTCATTTTTCGACGATGCTGGGCGCAAGATCCTATGGATGGGAATATCCGGACGGCGACAGCTACGCGACGCTTCAGTTGCCAGGTGCGCTACACGTCAACAGCGCGCAGACCTACGAAGCCGCTGCCCTCGCTGGCCTTGGCCTGATTCAGGCACCACTCTTGGGGATTGGCCGATATTTAGAGAGTGGAGCGCTTGTGGAGATCATACCGAATTTTCGTCGCCGGGCGCTCGCCGTATCCCTCGTCGTAGCACATCGGAGCAATCTGTCGCGCCGAGTCCGCGCATTCATGAAATGGATCGAAGATGTGCTGACGCCGCATCTGGAATAGCGAGACGAACATCTTTATCCGGCGTCGCCGCTCGCGACACTCGCCGGTTGATTCGTCGAACGACTGCTTTGCCACAGACCGACCGGCTGCAGTGGGTCGTGAAGCGACGAAAGGGAATCCGGCAGTTCACGGGCCAATAGCGGTCGTTTCGCCCGATGCCGAAAAGCGGACCGTCATAGCCAAGCGGCAGCGCGCTTAATCCTTGGCGAGCGTAGTATCGGAGGATTGCAGGCTAGCAAGGAGTTTTTGGCAAATGGATCGGCGCGAATTTACCGCCGCCCTCGCCGTGGCGACTTTGGCGGCAGGCGGCATTGCGAGCGCTCAATCTGTACGAAAAATCTATCGAATTGGGGTTCTCGGCCTCGGCACAACTTCTGATATGGCCGGGCCGCAACCTACTTGGCCTTCGATGAAGGCGCTGCTGGGTGGCATGCGGGACCTCGGTTATGTGTACGGCGAGCAATTCGTGACCGAACCTCGCGGTGCCGCGGGAAATCTGGATCGCTTTCCCGCCCTGGCCGCGGAGCTGGTTCGACTCAAACCCGATGTGATCCTCGCTGGCGGTGGTCCGAGTGTGCCCGCGTTGAGAGAGGCGACCACGACAATTCCCATTGTGATGGCGGCTTCGGGAGATCCTGTTGGCGATGGATACGTTCAGAGTCTCGCGCACCCTGGAGGGAACATAACCGGGTTGAGCCTTCAATCAACAGAAACGACCGCGAAGCGACTGGAGTTACTCAAGGAATTGGTCCCCAGTCCCGGGCCGATTGCGGTCTTCTGGAACGGAGCCAATAGCTCAGCCTGGAAGGCAACCGAAGCAGTCGCGCGTGAACGGGACTGGAAGCTTGTGTCGGTCGAAGTTCACGATGGTGGCGCCATCGACGCAGCCTTCAAGGCAGCGAGCGATGGTCACGCGAATGCTGTGCTTGTGCTTGCCACAGGGGTTCTTTTCCCGCGAGCCCAGCAAGTAGCGGAGCTAGCAGCGAAGCGGCGGTTGCCCGCTATGTACGACCTGCGGCAATATGTCGATGCCGGTGGCCTGATATCGTACGGTGCGAATATCAATCAGATCTGGCGACAGGCGGCGGGGTTCGTCGACAAGATTCTGAAGGGTGCTAAAGCGGGTGACTTACCGATCGAACAGCCGACAAAATTCGAATTGGTGATCAGCCTGAGGGCCGCAAAGGCACTCGGTCTAAGCATCCCGTCAGCGGTATTGCTGCGCGCGGACGAGGTGATCCAGTAAGAGACACGGCCTGCTCGCGGCCAGTTGCGGCCATACAGTGCAGTCCCCCAAGAGGGGACGTGCGAATGCGCCTTCGACCCAAATGCGGACGGTCGTGCCGTCGCAAACATTGACTGTTCGTCAGCCCCGACAGCAGCGTCGTTGGAGAGTATCCGAAGTCATGTACTACTGTGGTAGTGGAGGTTGCGTTAGACCGCTGATATAGCCTTTGAGCGTGCAGCCGGTCTGACTATTGAATATTGTCCGCGCGCGGAAGTCGTACCAGCTTCGAGCCATCTCGAAAATTGCGAAGGTTCCGCTATCGCCGGATGTGCAACTATACCCTCCAACATTGCTTCCAAAGTGGCCGCCTTGGGTGTAGGCCCCCGAAAGCGTGCACGTATCGGCGTTCGTTTTGGCCACGATAGTCATGGCTTGACCTTGCTGGCTGATTTGGAACGTCGCCGGTGTAGCGGGCGTGTCTCGGGTTGGGTTACAAGGAGGGAGCCCGCTGCCCTGCTGAATGAGGGTTCCCACATAGGTGCCGCCGAAGTCGATTATTGCCAACGTCTGACGCTGGATCACCTTCACTTGCGGAACGCCGTTCACCGTATATGTGAGGGCGGCGGGCTCAATATTGGGAGTACTTAGTTGCATAGTACCGACCACAGTCCGCGTTACTTTGCTTGGGTCGAATGTCTTCGCACCGAACCAAGGTCCAGTCGTCGCATAGAGGGGGCCGGCCCATATATTGGAACCGCCATACGCTAACGTTGCCGTGTACCACGTCGGTTGGCTGTCGCCGCCGTAAACAAACATCGTGGCGAAAATCGTCAACTCTTCCTGGATGAGCTGGATGCCCCAGCCGCTTTCAGACGGAATCCACCATAGGTCCGAAAAGTCAGTTGTCGTTGACGCAAGTGCAGGCGTGCCAAGAATGCACGTCGTAGCAAGCAGCAGCGCCATCGGCACCGCGCGAAGCGCGTTGGATAGTTTCATGAGCCCCCCGCTCTAACCGTACGCACTCGTATTCTAATAGCAAAGTCATGCATCCAAAGCAGTCTCTGCTTATTCGGAAGGCAACACGGCTGCGCACTCTGCAAAGTTAGCCGAACGGCGGCTCTCGGCCTTTCAGCCAAGCTCGCGAACAACCGCTTCCTTGGAGCGCGAAAGGCAGCAACGGGTCGACTGCGGGAAAAGGCGATTCGCGGCCACCTCCGGTCTTCGCCGGTGGCGCTCAATTCCCCTGTAGGCGTAGCATGGCCGGACTTCCATGCGTGGGGATTCGGTGATGGATCGACGAACGTTCATTGCCAGCGTTGCCGGTGGCTTCCTAGCTGGGCCGTTCGCAGCGGAGGCGCAGCAGCCGACGGAAATGCGCAGGATAGGCGTTCTCAGCGCAGGTTCAACGATGCCAGCATTGCGCGCAGTTCTTACTGAGTCTCTAGCGAACCTGGGCTGGATAGAGGGAATAAACGTCGTCGTTGAAAGGCGGTACGCCGAGGACAGACTCGAACGCCTCCCCGAGTTGGCGGCAGAGTTGGTTCGCCTCAAGCCCGACGTCATCACGGCAGGCGGGACACTGGCGCCGCTTGCCTTGAAGCGGGCGACCACCACGATTCCCATCGTCATGCAGATGGCGGGCGCTCCGGTGGAGAGCGGACTCGTCACGAGTTTGGCACGGCCTGCCGGGAACATCACTGGGTTGAGTCTCGATAGTCCTGAACTCGCGGGGAGGCGGTTGCAATTGCTCAAGGAGATCATTCCCGCGGTCTCTCGCGTAGCCGTCATCTGGAATGCAGCCAATCCCTACCCCGCGGTCGTCCTAAAGGAGACGAAGGAAGCGGCTCTAACGCTGGGGATCGAGATTCTCTCCTTTGAGGTGCGAGGCCCGGACGATGTTGCGGCCGGACTCGAATCGGTGGCGCGGCAGCGGCCAGACGCGCTGATCACCGTCGAGGACCCTCTCACGTTGGACGAAAGGCACTACATCGTAGAGTTCACGGCGAGGAACCGTCTGCCGGCGATGTATGGACTTAGGGAGTTCGTGAGCGCAGGGGGCCCCATCGCCTATGGGGCGAATCTGGCGGATCTGCAACGGCGGGCTGCCGGCTATGTAGATAAGATACTCCGAGGCGCGAAGCCTGGAGACCTTCCCATCGAGCAACCAACGAAGTTCGAGCTGGTCATTAACCTGAAAACTGCGAAGGCGCTCGGCGTGGCGATCCCGCAATCGGTGTTGCTGCGGGCGGATGAGGTTATTGAGTAAGGGACTGTTCCGGGGCGCCTATCGCGCCAATCTGACACAGCCGCTGGGTAACTTGATTCGTTGAACGGCTGCTCTTGAGAAGTGCGACCGGCTATTGTGGGTCGACATCCGCCTGACGCCGTGGTCGCCGTCTAGTTGCGGCGCGCGCTCCGAAGCGGCCGATCAGTGGCAACGGTCGGCGACTCGGGCCTTCGCACGCTGCCATGCGCGCCGCGCGAGATTTGTCGCATCAGATGCATCAAACTTCCAAACCGACGCCGCAATGACGTGTGGCGTTGCTGTCTCTCATCTCATCGGTCAATCGAGGGAGGATTTATGTGGAGTCTAAGCTTGCCGTGGTGGGAATTTGTCTTACGCGGAGCGATAGTCTACGTGTTCTTGCTCTTTATCCTACGAATGACCGGTAAGCGAAATACCGGTCAGTTGGCACCTTTTGACCTAGTGCTTTTGCTTGTCCTGAGCAACGCGGTTCAAAATTCAATGAACGGTGGGGACAACACTGTCTTGGGAGGGCTTATTTCCGCCACAACCCTTATCGCTCTCCATTACGCCGTGGCAATCATGACCTTTAAGAGCAAGAAACTGGAAGTCTGGATCGAAGGGGCTCCCCGTACACTGATTCACAATGGCGTTGTGAATGAAAAGATCATGCGTCGCGAATTGATGACGCGCCACGAGTTGGCGGCTGCGCTCCGCGCTGCCGGCTGTGCGGAGATTGAACACGTTCGGGTCGCTACCTTGGAAAACAATGGACAGATCACTGTTTCCCTTCGGCCCCGTGCGGCGTGAAGGTCCCCACCGGGCGAAGGAGCGTAACCGCGTGGCCGTTGGCTATCGGGCCGTGATCGGCCACAACCAGCCGTAGCGCGTGGTTCTCCATAGCGGCCGCTCGAGCACGCCGTGCTTCATGGGTTGCCTTGCTCTACTCTGGAATTCCCCTTCTCGCCGGGTCGCGCCGCAAGCTCGCGCAGGATCCCGACCAGCTCGGTGTGCGCGGGCGAGCCCTTCTCGCTGATGACCTCGACCGGAACGGCCTCGGTCAGTCGGTTGAGCCGCGTGAGCAGGCGGATACGTTGACGCCTTGTGAGCTTGGCCTCGGACGAGTGCCAGCGCAGGAACAGTCGCGGCAGCTCGCCGTCGCCGAACAGCGTATTGAGCTCGTGGGCCGTCACGTAGACGAGGAACAGCACCATCAACCAGATCTGGATCGCCAGAAAGCGCGGCCACGAGAATTGCGCGATGAGGAAGTTCGGGAAATCGCCGAGAGCCCCGCCGTCGCGCAAGAAATGCAACAGGCCTTCGGCGAGACGGAACACGAACACGCACACCCAGTAGATCGTGGACTTGAACAGGATAGGCTGGATCAGCGGCGCACCATCGAAGCGGCGCATGAAGCGCAGGTTGTCGACCACCAGCACCGCCTTGCCGACCAGCAGCGCGGCGAGCGACGCGGCGAAGAAATTGGTGAACGGAATGCCGTACTCCTCGCAGCGTCATCCAGCGCGTGAATAGGATCAGGTTGAAGCCGAAGAAGAAGAAGATGGTCGGCGGCAGCACGTGCTTCACCTGCACGAGCCACCAGTCGAAGGCGCGTCGCCAGAGTGGCGCTGGCGCTCCTGAGGCGGTGGGAACGGACGGCGTCATGGCTTTTCTCCGGCGATCGCGAGCATAGCGCGTTCAAATGTACGAATAGCAGTTCGTTGAAATTCGATCGAAGCGCATGAAGCACAGTCGTGAAACCACTAAAACTCCCTAAGGATTCGAGCGAAGGCCAAGCCACTTGAGTGGCGGCTTCCGGGGCAGTGCGAACATCAGCATGGGGTCGCGAAGCGACGAACGTGCGGTAGTCAGCTGCGCGCGACACGCCCGCGATGCGCCGACGGCTTCGCCTTGAAGTGCTGCCGGTACCAGCGGGAGAACCCGCTTGGCGACGCAAAGCCGAGCAACGAGGCAATCTCCGCAAGTGCCCTATGGCCCTCGTTGAGATAGCGTGGCGCGAGTTCCCGCCGCACCGCATCGACGATCGCCGAGAAGGTCTCGCCCTCCTCCACGAGACGGCGATGGATCGTGCGCCGGTCGACGCCCATATGCTGCGCTACCCGGTCGGCCGAGCACGTGCCGGTACTCAGCAGCGTCACCACTACTTCGCGGACCTGCGCCGCCATTTCGGATGAATGCGTCGCGGCGACCGATTCCAGCATCTGCCGCGCGAGCCGCGCGAGCCCGGGATCGGCGTTCGGGTTGGGAACCTCGAGGTCGCTTCGAGCGCAGACGATGCCGTTGAAGTCGTGGTCGAACTCGACTTTGCGACCGAACACACGCTCATGCGCCGACCGGTCCACCGGTCCATTGTGCGCAAAGCACACCCGTCGCGGCCGCCATTGCGCGCCGAGGAACGTCTGCAGCACCCGGAACGCAACGCCGATGGCGAGCTCAGTCGTCTGGCGTACCGATCCCGGTTGGCCGACGATCAGTTCCTCCCGAAGCACGACGATGTCGCCGCTCTCCTCTACCGTCAGGAACAGCCCCTGGTTCAAGCGCCTGCCATAGCGGACGCAGGCATCGAGCGCTAAACGTAGCGTTGGCTGCTCACGAACCAGCAACCCGAGCGGTCCCAGGTCGGACAGCAGTCGCGCTTCCGCCATCAGCAGTCCGAATCCCTCGACGCCGCTCCTCGCAGCAGACGCTTCGAGCAACTGACGCAGGGCATTAAGCGGCACCCTGAGTTCGGGTTCCTCCACGCAGCGGGGCGGCAAGCCGAATTCGCTCAGCATCCGTTGTGGGTCGAGCCCGGCGCGGCGCGCGACTTCAGCGTACTTGCTGAGACTCGCGGCGCGTATCCGATGAACCATCGCTTGCTGCAGTGGGTGTCCCAGATTGGCAAGTCTACGGCACGCCAAGGCAATCGGGAAACGCCTCTAGTGCCGATAATTTGATCATGAGCGTGGCGTGGAGACCACCTCCAACCCACCGACGCTTCATCCACGAGAGACGCCATGGCCCAGTTGACGCAGCTACGCAACCTTCGACCCGGCAGACCGTCGCCCGGCTCCGCGCCATTACGCATGGTCGGTCTTCGCGATCCTGTTCGCGCTGATGGTCGTCGACTACGTCGACCGCCAGGTTGTGGTGTCGATGTTCTCGCATCTTAAGACGCAATGGGACCTTTCGGACCGCCAGCTGGGCGGCCTCGTCTCGATCGTTTCGGTCATGGTTGCGCTCGGCGCGGTGCCGCTGTCGCTGCTTGCCGACCGCTGGAGCCGCGTGAAGAGCATTTTCCTGATGGCGCTCGTCTGGAGCCTCGCCACGATCGCCTGCGCCTTCGCCGGAAGCTACGTGCAACTACTCGCCACCCGCGGGCTCGTCGGCTTGGGTGAGGCCGCCTACGGCACCATCGGCGGCGCACTGCTCGCGGGACTCTTTCCGCCGCGGATGCGCAGCACGGTCCTCGGCGCTTTCATCGCCGCCAGCACGCTGGGATCGGTGCTGGGCGTCGTGGTGGGCGGCTTCATCGCCGAGCATTGGGGTTGGCAGGCGGGCTTTCGGCTCGGTTGGCATTCCGGGTCTGGTGCTCGCGTTGCTCTTCCCTCTGATCGTGCGCGACTACAAGACGGTGGCGCTGCCCGAGAAGGACTACACGGGCGGCTCGCACCGCCTTTCCGCTCGTGCAATCGTCGCTGAGTTGCTCCGGCCGCGCACGGCGATCATGACCTGCATCGGCGCCGGCCTGAGCCTGCTGGTGTTCTCGACCACCTACGCCTGGCTGCCAAGCTATCTCAATCGCTACTATGAGGTCGCGCCGGATCGCGCTGGGCTCATGACCGGCGTTGTCGTTCTGCTTGGCGGGCTGGGCGCGCTGGTAAGCAGCGTGCTGTCCGATCGCCTCACGTCCCGCTTTCCTTGTGCACGGCTCTATGTCCCAGCGGTCGCCGCAGTGTTGACGACCGCGACGATGGTCACCGCCTTCGCCGGTCGTCGAGCCGGGGCCTCTCCAATTCGCGTTGCTCGCGGCTGGCGGCCTCTTGATGGCCGGCAGCGTCGGCCCGACGGACGCCGTGGTCATCGACGTCATCCACCCGGGGCTGCGGGCGACCGGTGCGTCGATCTTATCGCTAACGCGCAACCTGTTTGGTCTCGCCGGTGGACCGCTGCTCGCCGGCGCGCTGTCCGATGCGTACGGATTACAGTTTGCGATGGCGGTCGTGCCGTTGTTCGGCCTGGCCGCAGCAGCTGCGCTCGTAGTCGCCGCCCGGACTTACGAGAAAGACCTCAACACAATCGCCGCGGCCGGGCCGGCGAACCTACAGGGCCTCGCGGCCCAACCCGCGTAACTGCTGTGAACGCTGCACGCCCTATAACCATGCAACGCAACGCCTGACCTCAGTCCAATCCGACCATCAATTGGAGGCACCATGAATTTCCTCGACGGATCCCTGTACCCCGAAAACCAGGAAAAGCTGGTCATTACCTGCGCGCCCTACGGGCCGCAGTGGACACCCTCGGACTTCCCCGAGGACATCCCGATCACGATGGCCGAGCAGGTGCAGAAAGCGGTCGACTGCTACAACGCCGGCGCCACCGTGTTGCACCTGCACGTGCGTGAACTCGACGGCAAGGGCAGCAAGCGGCTCTCGAAATTCAACGAGCTGATCGCCGGCGTGCGCAAGGCGGTGCCCGACATGATCATCCAGGTCGGCGGCTCGATTTCGTTCGCGCCGGAGACCGAGGGCGAAATCGCCAAGTGGCTCTCCGACGACACACGCCACATGCTGGCCGAGCTCGACCCGAAGCCCGACCAGGTGACGGTCGCCATCAACTCCAACCAATTCAACCTGGTGGAGATGATGACCGATGCCGACATCGCAGGTACCTCGTTTGCCGAGCCGATGAACTACCGTGCCTATCGCGAAATGACCTTTCCGGCCGGCCCTGAATGGGTGGAGGAGCACATCCGTCGCTTGTGCGCGAACGGCATCCAGCCGCTGTTCCAGATCGGCAACCGTCCGTCCTATGAAACCCTCGAGCGGATGATGCGCCGCGGCGTGTGCAACGTGCCCCTGAACCTGACCTGGATCCCGATCGGCGGTGGTGCCGACTCGCCGACCCTCTATGACATGGCCAACTTCGTGCGCGCGGTGCCGGATGGCGCTGTCCTGACCTTCGAGGGCCTGATGCTGGGCAATCTGCCGATCAACACGATGGCAATCGCGATGGGCCTGCACCCGCGCTGCGGGATCGAGGACAACCTCTGGACGCAGGACCGCAAGGCCAAGATGAGCACGGTCAAGCAGATCGAGCAGCTGGTGCGCATCTCGCGCGAGCTCGGGCGCGAAGTGGCTGATGGCAAGGAGGCCGCCCGCATCCTCGCATCGGCGAGTTCTACAGCAGCGCCGACGAGACGTTGGCGAAAAACGGCTTTGCGCCGAATCGTAAGCCGAAGGCCGAGGCCAAGTCGCTGCGCGTCGCAGCGTAAGGCGCGCGACGGTGATGAGAGGATGATGACCATGGCACAAGCAATCCGATTTCACCAGACCGGCGGCCCCGAAGTCCTGCAGCTCGAGGAGGTCGCCGTGGGCGCACCCGGCCCGGGCCAGGTGCGGCTGAAGCATGTCGCGGTCGGCTTGAATTTCGCCGACACGTACATGCGCAGCGGGTTCTATCCGGTGCCTCTTCCGGCCGGGATGGGCGTCGAGGCATCCGGCATCGTCGAGGCGGTCGGGGCCGGAGTGGCCAACGTGGCCGAGGGCGACAGGGTGACCTACACGGGGTTCCTGAACACACTGGGCGCGTACAGCACCGAACGGCTCATCCCGGCGGCGCCGCTGATCAAGCTGCCCGATGCGATCTCGTGCGAAACGGCCGCGGCGATGACGATGCGCGGTTTCACTTCGGCTTACCTGATGCGGCGCATCTGGCCGCTCAAGGCCGGTGATGCGATCCTGCTGCACGCCGCCGCGGGCGGCGTCGGATTGATCATGTCGCAATGGGCGAAGCTGCTGGAGCTTACGGTGATCGGAACTGTATCGTCCGAGGAGAAGGCGGCGGTCGCCCGTGCGCATGGCTGCGACCACATCATCTTGTATAGGCAAGAGGATGTCGCGAAGCGCGTCCGCGAGCTGACCAACGGGATGGGGGTGGCGGCGGTGTTTGACAGTGTCGGAAAGGACACTTTCGCCGGCTCGATCAACTCGCTGAAACGTCGCGGGCTTCTCGTCTGCGTGGGTACGGCCTCAGGCCCGATTCCGCCGATTGATGCAATGGAGCTCGCGCTCAAAGGCTCAGTCTATGTGACGCGCCCGGCGCTCGCCGATTACATTGCCGATCCGGGCGAGAAGAGCGAGCTGGCAGGCGAAATATTCGGCCACATTGCCGCCGGGCGGATCAAAATCGAGATCAACCAGAAATATCAGTTGCGGGACGCCATCCAGGCGCACCGCGACCTCGAAGCGCGCAAGACGACGGGTTCGTCGATCTTTGTGATCTAGCGCTCACCAACACGATCGAGGCGCCGGCTTCGGCACTGCACTGCCATCCCCGACCGCACGGAGGAGACACGATATGACCACTGCAGCTATCGTCGGCCCAGCGATCGCCCGCCAGAGCACGCTGGGCTCAATCAGGGCCGAGCCGCTGACCTGCACGATCGGCGCCGAGCTTTCCAACGTGAATTTGGGCGTCGCATCTCGCGACTCTGGCCTCGTCGCCGAAATTCGCGCGTTGTTGCTCAAGCACAAGGTCCTGTTCTTCCGCGACCAGGACATCACGCGCGCCGAGCACGTCGCCTTTGCGCGGCACTTCGGCGAACTCGAGGATCACCCGGTTGCCGGCAGCGACCCCGACAATCCGGGCCTCGTGCGCATCTACAAGTCGCCGGACGCTCCGGTCGACCGCTACGAGAACGCGTGGCACACCGACGCCACCTGGCGCGAGAAGCCGCCGTTCGGGTGCGTGCTGCGCTGCGTCGAGTGCCCCCCGGTCGGCGGCGACACGATGTGGGCGAACATGGCGCTCGCTTACGAGAAGCTACCTGAGGAGATCAAGACACGTATCGCGAACCTTCGCGCGCGCCACAGTATCGAGGCTACCTTCGGCGCGGCGATGCTGATCGAGAAGCGCCTCGCATTGAAGGCGCAGTTTCCCGACGCCGAGCATCCGGTCGTGCGCATGCATCCCGAGACCGGCGAGAAGATCTTGTTCGTCAATGCCTTCACCACGCACTTCACCAACTTCCACACGCCGGAGAACGTCCGCTTCGGCCAGGACGCAAACCCGGGCGCAAGCCAGCTGCTCAACTACCTGCTCAGCCAGGCCTGCATCCCGGAGTTCCAGGTTCGCTTCCGCTGGAAGCCCAACAGCATGGCGATGTGGGACAACCGCAGCACGCAGCACTACGCGGTGATGGACTACCCGCCGTGCCACCGGAAGATGGAGCGCGCCGGCATCATCGGCGACACCACGTATTGAGTGGCGGCTGCGCAATGCCCGAGGAGCCCAATATGATCCGCTTCGTTCGCGTCGTCACTGCCGCAGAGATCCCATCGGATCGCGGCCGGCCGGTGTTCGTCGACGGCAAGGTCGTCGCGCTCTTCAAGGTCGACGGTGCGATCCATGCGCTCGACGACTCCTGCCCGCACGCGGGGTCGTCGCTGTCCGCGGGCGAGCTCGAGGGCGCGTTCGTCCAGTGCCGCGGGCACGGACTGCGCTTCGACGTTCGCACCGGGAGAATGCGCGCCGTCGACGGCTACTGTGCAAAGACGTATCCCGTGCGTGTTACCGATGGCGAGGTCGCCATCGGCATCGGCTGCGGGGAATCCGCTGGACCGGCCGGCGATGCTGCCGCAACGGAGCCCGCGGCACGACCACAGGCAAGCCCGGTTCCGTTGCCTAGGAGGTTTGCTCCATGAACGTGAACCCCCTCGCCGGCGGGCCGACCGATGTAGAACTGCCCTCCTCAACCTACGCGCTGCTGCAGGCCGCGGCCGGAAGATTCGGCGATGCGCCGGCACTGACGTACATTCGCGACGCCGCGGCGTTCCACAACGCCCAAACCTTGTCCTTTCGCGAATTGCTCGCCAAGGTCACTCAGGCGGCGAACCTGTTCCACGCGGTCGGCGTCGGTGCCGACGACGTGATCGCCTACGCGCTGCCCAACCTGCCGGAGACGCACTTCGCGCTGTGGGGTGCCGAGGCCGCCGGCGTCGCAATGGCGATCAATCCAACGCTGCCCGGTGAACAGGTCGCGGAGCTGCTACGCGCCGCCGGCGCGCGTGTGCTGGTGACCATGGCGCCCGCCGGGTCAGGCGATTTCCTCGTTTCGCTTAAGCCACACCTCGCTTCGTGCCCGTCGCTCACTCATGTGTTCGTCGTTGGCGATGACGTCGCGCCGGCACTGCCCGGGCTAACAATGATGATGTTCGGCGCTGCGATGGACGTCCAGTGCAGCGACGCGCTGGCGAGCGGACGCGTGATCCGCCCGGACGAACCCTCATCGTGGTTCTGCACCGGTGGTACGACCGGCGCGCCAAAGATCGCGCGCCGCACACACGGCAGCGAGGTCGCCAACGCGCAAATGGTCGAGATCGCGCTCGCGGGCCACGCCGGACCAGGCCGCAACTTCTTCTGCGCACTGCCGCTGTTCCACGTCAACGCCGCAATGGTGACCGGGCTGGTGCCATGGCTGGCCGGCTCGCATGTCGTGTGCGGACCGCCGAACGGCTATCGGGATCGAGCTGTCATTGCCAATTTCTGGGCGCTTGTCGAGGCGTACCGAATCAACGTGTTCTCTGGCGTGCCCACAATCTACGGCACGCTATTGCAGCAGCCGGTCAACGGGCACGATCTATCGTCGCTCGACTTCGCGATCTGTGGAGCAGCGGCCATGCCGGTCGAGTTGTTCAACCGCTTCGAGTCGGCGACCGGCATCCGTATCCTGGAGGGTTACGGGCTCACCGAGTCGGCATGCGTGGCCTCATTCAACCCGATCGAAGGTGAGCGGCGCATCGGCTCGATCGGCCAGGCGCTGCCGTGGCAGAAAATGAAGTGCGTGATTCTCGGCGACTCGGGGTGCTACGTTCGCGACGCGGCGACTGACGAGGTCGGCGTCATCGCACTCGCCGGCCCCAATATCTTCGCGGGCTACAGCAGCGACGAGCACAATGCGACGGTGTGGATCGATTGCCACGACGAGGAGCGTTGGCTCAATACTGGCGACCTCGGCCGGCGGGACGCCGAAGGCTATTTCTGGCTCACCGGCCGCAAGAAACAACTCATCATTCGCGGTGGCCACAATATCGATCCCGCGATCATCGAGGAGCCTCTGCTCAGCCACCCCGACATCGCGATCGCGGCAGCAATCGGCCGGCCAGACGCCCATGCCGGCGAGGTCCCCGTCGCGTACGTGCAGCTGCGCGATGGCGCCGCGGCTGACGAGAACGAACTGCTCGCGTTCGCGACTCGGTCGATCGGGGAGCGAGCCGCCGTCCCGAAAGCGGTGCGCATCGTCGCGCAAATCCCGGTCACCGCCGTCGGCAAGATCTTCAAGCCGGCACTCGTCATCCGGGAGATAGAGGACGTCGTGCGGCGCGAAGCGGCGGCTTGCGGGGTCGAGGTCGAAACCATCGAGGTAGCTACCGACGCGAAGCGTGGAATGGTTACGCATGTGCGCACGCGGGGTTCTGCGCTACCGCTGCGCGCAGCGCTGGGTCGCTACACGTTCGCCGCCCAGCTCACCGAAGCGTAACCCGGCATTGCTGAAAGTGACGGCGACGACATTCGAGAACCGCAATGGATCGCCGATCGTCGATTTGAACGTCCGATTTCAAGCGGGACATATGTCGGCTACGGGCCGAGGCTGTGTAAAAACGAGGTTCGATTTTTTGCCGTGGGCCGAGCGCCACGATTTGATCCGGCAAACAGCAATGCAGTGGTACGCGCGTGCACCCATAACTCGGTAGACGTGGGCACGGTGGGGAAATTCATTAGTGCCTAAGCAATATTCGGAGTTTTTACACGGCCTCGGTCGTGAAGAGACGAAAAGCTATCCGTCGGTTCCTGCAGCGGACATTCGATGGCATTTTCGGTCTGAACCGAGCCTTGTGCTGAACGTATGAATGAGTATCTAGACTTAACTTTCAATCGTGTTGTGAGGCGAACAGCGACTTGCCACAGTGCTTGCAGAATCGCGCATCAGCGTCGTGGCCTTCGGTCAGGCAATCAGGGCACACCTGCGTAGCGACCGGTGGCCCAATGCGGCGGGCGGTCATCTCGGACGTGACGATACCAGTGGGCACGGCCAGGATGCCCCAGCCCAACAACATCACGCACGAGGCAATGAAGCGGCCCAAATCAGTCTTTGGCGTGATATCGCCAAAGCCAACCGTAGTCATCGTGGTGATGCCCCAATACATCGCTACTGGAATGCTGGTGAAGCCGTTATCGGGGCCCTCGACGACGTACATCACGGTTCCGAGGACCGCAACGGTGATCAGCACGAAGGCAAGGAAGACGGCGATCTTCCGCCCGCTGGATCTCAGAGCCACGCCGAGAAAGGCCAACTCCGAGACGTATTCGCTAAGCTTGAGGAGTCGAAAAACACGCAGCAGGCGCAACAGCCGCAGGTTGATCAGCGAATTGACTTCCGGCACGAAGAAGACCAAGTACGTCGGCAGCACAGCCAGCAGGTCCACAATGCCAAAGAAGCTTGTCGCATAGCGCCACGGGTGCCGGACGCACGCCAGCCGCAGCACGTATTCCGCCGTGAACAGCAGCGTGAACCCCCATTCGAGGGCATTGAACAGCGTCTCATAGCGCTCCATCGATTGCACGCTGTCGAGGATCACCACCGCCACGCTGGCGAGGACCAGCAAGATCAACAGCAGATCGAACAGCAGGCCGGCGCGGGTGTCGTGCTCGAAGATGATCGTATAGACTCGCAAGCGCCACGAGCCCTCTGGGCGGCCAAATGGCGCTGTCTGTTCCGATGGGCGCAGATCGCGAGGCGGGAACCGATTCGGAGGTCGTCATGATCGATATGTGGGGGCAGAAATCTCAACCGTACCATATAGATCCGCCAGGGCGACGACGAGCGGGGGCCGTTTACACCTAGGGACGCGACAAGGAGACTCGCTGGGTGCGGCGAGTGCTCAGCCAGCGATCAACCGGTGTTATCGAGGCAGGAATTCGACCCCGGAACCAAGGTCGTCGGGCTTCGTCGTACCGAGCAAAGTCGGGCGCACGAGCCACTGTCTGCGCACCTATCGCGCGACGGGCTCGGGGCAGTCACTCCGGTGACCCGCCGTCAGTTGCGGCCGTCAACGCCTTGACGGCCACCGCAGCTACCAGCGCCGTAATCAGCACGCCACACACACCAATAAAAATCGCGAGCACGCGCGCAAGCAGTGACTTGGGCGCAAGATCGCCGTAGCCGATCGTCAGACCGGAGACGAAGGCAAAATAAATCGACTCCTGTACGGACCAGCCTTCTATTCGGCCGACAACCAAGCCGGCCGCGACGATCAGTCCGAGCAACCCCGACAGGATTGGCCATACCACACTCAATCCGGCGAACAGTCCGGCCAGGAACTTCCTTCTCAACTTGCGCGATGCCATAACCCCTCCGAGGCTGCGACATAGTACAACTGAGACTGCCAAGACGCTCGCGCTTACGATTCCGCCAACGATACTGCTGGGTGCTGATGTGATCGAGTGATTGCTCTTCGAATCTGGATCAACGTGCGGGCGGGGGCGCGCTACCTCAATGCAACGCTGGCCAGCTTAGTTCGCCGACCGTCTGCTTTCGAGTGCGGCGAATGGCCGGAGAGGGTCGGGTGCTGCCATTTCCCCCGGAGGTTGAAAGCAATTGACGACTCCTCCACTTCGATTACCATGCTCTTGCACGGTGCCTAGTCGCCTTTCCTCCTGCGGCCGGGGTCGACGAGAAGCGACATTGAATTGGACACGCCGCTGGTCTGCACAATCGGGCACTCGAATCGGTCGATCGGCACTTTCATTGAGTTGCTCAGGGCCAACGAGATCGTGCGGGTATTCGACGTGAGGACCGTGCCACGATCACGTCACAATCCGCAGTTCAATCGCGAGACACTCGCGGAATACTTGGGCGCGCTAAATATTGGCTATACGCATCTGCCGGGTCTTGGGGGATTGCGCCACCCGCGAGCCGATTCCTTCAACACCGGCTGGACCAATCTCTCGTTTCGTGGCTATGCGGATTACATGCAGTCGCCGGAATTCGCCGAGAACGTTCAACGGGTCGCGGAACTGGCGACCAGTGAGCGCTGCGCGTTGATGTGTGCCGAAGCGGTTCCCTGGCGCTGCCATCGGTCGCTGATTGGCGACGCACTTCTTGTTCGAGGCGTTCGCGTCGAGGACATCATCGGCCCCGGAAAACGCAAGCCTCACATCCTTACAACGTTCGCCCATGTGGATGGAATGCAGATTACTTATCCTCCGACAGTAGATGCGCGTCGACAGAAAACGTTTGGATACGACACTGAAATGCCCGAGTGACGCGGACACTGCTCGGCGGCGCTGTAGCGCGCCGTCCATCGTCGCGCCGGTTCGTTAGGCACTCTCAGTCCCGTTCTCTCACTGACGAAGCGGCACGTTGAAGCTAGGGTCGGCGTTGATAGCATCTGAAGTGATCTCAACGTCAGCTTGCATCGGGTTCAACGACTGCTTGCGGCTCCGCCCAAGGTCGGGATCGGGTCGAAAGCGCCAGTTCGATCCGCCGCCAGCAACGGCTGCAATCCTTTTATTGTGTTGAAAACTCCGTTTTCGGGCGCGCGAGAAAATTTGCAGGCCCACACGGGCCTCGCTGCACTTAGGACGCTGAGGGAGACGCGGCTCCGCGATGCGCCTCACCAAGAGCCTTCTGATCTCCTATCCGACGATTTGTAGACTGACCTGATGATCACGATTGAGTTTGGCAAGAAAGGCGACGACCGCATTTTCGAGTTTTTCAACAGAATGCTTCTGCTGCAGACGCTCGCGCGAGCTAGCTCGTGGACCGGTCGTGGCCGGCCTCGCTCGTCAGCTGTATACAAAAACGTAGCAGCGCCATTTTGCTAGCCCCTGCGTTGCGCTGCATTCGACTGCTTTGGCGAAGATGCGCGGACGCCGTAAGCAATTGATGATGCAGTGAAATTGCGAGATCTTTTGGCGGGCCTCTTAATCCGTTGGTCGCAGGTTCGATCCCTGCACGGCCTACCAAAAATCAAGGACCTGCGATGTTGCAAGTCCTTCGTTTTTTGGACTGTGACGTTCTTGTGCCAGATAATCCGATGGTCGATAGAACACAAATCCAGCGTCATTGCTCCATAGCGTATTAGAGTCCTAATCGGCTTGACGATGTTGGTTCCACGCAGTTCTTGGTCGTCGTCGCGCCGCCAACGGACTCCCGTGGCGATCAAGCTTGAGTACGCACCTTAAAATCCACCGCAGCCTTGGCTGCCCGGCGACGCGGCGCTGGGGGCGACGAGTGACGCCACTTCCGCGCGGGCGGGGTGGCTTTGCTATAGTCACTCCACCATGCTCAGGCGACGACCCCCCATCATCGTCGACATCGAGGCTTCGGGCTTCGGCATAGGGAGCTATCCGATTGAGGTCGGCGTGGTACTCAACAATGGCAGGAAGTACTGCTCGCTGATCGCACCCGCTCCGGGCTGGACCCACTGGGATGAGGATGCGGAACGGGTGCACTGCGTGTCGCGCGACATACTCGAAGCCTATGGCAAACCGGCCCTTGAGGTTGCACGCAGCCTGAACGAGTTGCTGCCGCAGCAGATCGCCTATAGCGACGGATGGGTAGTGGACAAGACTTGGCTCGACCAGCTTTATTTCGCAGCCGGGATTCCCAGCGCGTTCTCGTTGAGCGCCCTTGAAATGATCCTATCCGAGCCGCAGATGGAAATCTGGCACGTGACCAAGGACGAGTTGTTGCGCGAGCTCGGCCAGCAGCGCCATCGCGCGAGCTTCGATGCGTACGTGGTGCAGGAGACCTGGAAGCGGACGTGGAGCGCCACCTCTGCGCGGAAAGTGGCGGCGCGATGAAGAATTCCTGTCCAAGAGCGGCCACCGCGGAAACGTAATGCCCACCTCCAGGCAATTTGGACAGGGGATGGTGAGTGATCACAGACTAGCGGCAATCGGAGCAATTCCCACATTTGCCGAGGACCTGGTTGTGGCCCGTGAGAGTCCTATGCGGCGCCGATCTAGGTAGAAGCGGCGTGATGTCATCGCCCGAGTTTTTGGACAGAACGGGCGCGTCGGAGCTGGCTTGATCGGCAGGGCAGGTCGTGCTCACTCCGCGACGAGCGGGAAGTCGCTGTAGAGTTGACGGCCGAATCCCATAGTTTTCCATCTGAAGAGGGAGGAGCGCCATGAACGTCGACGAGCGTCGCGTCCCGCCACGATTTCGCATCTCGTTGCAGCTCGCCGTCTCGCTGCTCCTTAGCGGCACGATCGTCGCCGTCGGTGCCGTGGTCGTCATCCACGACTACAGCCAGACGTCGCGAATCGTTCTGGAGGCTGCGGACGATGTGTTCCGGAGGATGGGGCGAGAGGTCGCGCTCGAGCTCGGCCGCAGTGCTGCACCCGTCCAAACACTGGTCGACGTGCTCGCACAACAACGCATCGGCGAAGCGTCCACGCTCGATGACCGGCTCGCACAACTTCCGGCGTTTACCGAGGCGCTGCGCAAAAATTCGTCTTTGAGCGCGCTGTATGTCGGCTATGACGACGGCGGCTTCTTCCTCGTGCGCACCATTCGCGATGATGCGACTCGCAAGGCGCTCAAAGCGCCGGCCGACGCCGCCTTCGTCGCGCAGAGCATCGAGCAGACGCAAAACGGTACGCGTTCCGTGAAATTTATCAACCTGGGCAGCGACGGAAGCCGCATCGATGTGGTCGATCGGCCCGATTTCGCTTTTGATCCGCGCACACGCACCTGGTATGCGGAGGCGGTGGCGACCCACGGCCAAGTCCGGACGGATCCGTACGTGTTCTTCACCACGCACGAGCCCGGGATCACGTTCGCACGCCAGGCGCGCTCGGGCCACGGGGTCGTCGGCGCCGACATCACGCTGACGAACCTCTCCGAATTCCTGCGACACCAACAGGTTGCGCCGTCCAGCGAATTGCTCTTGCTCGCTGCGTCGGGGCTGGTCGTGGCCCGTAACGGGGCCGGATCCGTCGTGGACACCGATGCGGCTTCGGGCGACCTTCGACTGGCGCCGTTGTCGGCAATTCATGGCGATGTTGTGGGAGCGCTCGCGCCGCATTTCGGCGCGCCGGCCAAGGCGCCCAATTTTACGTTCGTGGCCGCAAGTCGCGAGTGGCTCGGTGGCTTCGAACGGCTCGGCGACGACGCCAGCGCGCCCCTTTATCTCGCCATCGCAGCGCCGGTCGACGAGCTATTGGAAGGAGCCCAAAAAATTCGCCGGGAGTCGCTGCTCGTCACCGCGGCACTGATTGCGATCGCGTTACCGCTCGCTTGGCTTGCCGCGTCGCGCGTGTCGCGCCCATTGCGCCGTCTTTCCGGAGACGCCCGGGCCATCGAGGCGTTCGACTTCAGCGAGCGTACGCGCGTGGCTTCAAGGGTGCGCGAGATCGACCAGCTGAGCTACGCGATGCGCGCGAGCACAACGACCGTACGGCGCTTCCTCGACCTCAGCGATGCACTCGCGGCCGAACGCAATCTGGAACGTTTGATTGGGCGAGTGTTGGATGAAACGATGTTGCTCGCGCGTGCGGACGCCGCCTCGATCCATTTCTTCGATGCGAAAAGTGGTCAACTGACGCCGGTGCAATACGAGCGTCGCCGTGCCCGAGGCGACGCGAACGAACTTGCGCCCATCGTGGTCGACCAGACCACTCAACTCGGGCAGCCGCTTGCGCGCGCCGTGTGCGAAATGCGAACTGTTCTCGTGAACGTCGAGCGCGACGACCGCGGCGGCCGTGCGTGGCTCGGGGCCGAGGCGCAGCGAATTGGGAGCGATCACTTCGGCCTGCTCGCCGTTCCGCTGCGCAACCGTGCGGGAGACATCGAAGGCGTGCTGACGCTGCTCCATGGGTCCCTACGCGCCGAAGACGTCCCGCCGCAGGTCGTCGCATTCGTGGAGAAGCTGTCGGGCGTCGCGGCGATCTCGATCGAGACGCGGCGGCTGATCGCCGAGCAGAAGGCGCTTCTCGAGGCGTTCATCCAACTCGTAGCCGCCGCGATCGACGCCAAGTCGCCGTACACGGGGGGACATTGTCAGCGCGTGCCTGTGCTCACACGAATGCTCGCGCAGGCGGCGTGCGACGCGCGCGACGGACCGTTCCGCGACTTCGCGTTGAACGAGGAGGAATGGGAGGCAGTGCACATCGCGAGCTGGCTGCACGATTGCGGAAAGGTGACGACGCCCGAGTACGTCGTCGACAAGGCGACGAAGCTCGAGACGCTGTGCGACCGTATTCACGAAGTTCGGACGCGCTTCGAAGTGCTGAAGCGCGACAGGGAGATCGCCTACTGGAAGGCACGCGTGGCCGGCGGTGACGAAGCCGTGCTCGCGTCCCGCCTGCAAGCCGAGCTCACGGCACTCGACGACGACTTCGCGTTCGTCGCGGGCTGCAACGAAGGCGGTGAATCGATGGCACCCGAGAGCATCGCGAGGCTGCAACGCGTTGCGCAGCGCATGTGGCAGCGCACGCTCGACGATCGCCTTGGCATCTCCTGGGAGGAGCGGCAACGAAAGGAACGAACGCCTGCTGCCACATTGCCGACGACCGAATCGCTGTTGGCCGACAAGCCAGCGCACGTGATCGAACGCGGAGCCGTGGATGCCATGCCGCCGGATAACCCATTCGGCATCAGGCTCACGATGCCGGCTCACCGCTACAATCGCGGCGAGATCCACAACCTCATCGTCGATCGCGGCACGCTCACTGCAGAGGAGCGTTACAAGATCAACGAGCATGTCGTGCAGACGATCATCATGCTGGAGAAGCTCCCGTTTCCGCGCCACCTGCGAGACGTGCCGACGATCGCAGGTGGCCATCACGAGAGGATGGACGGCGGCGGTTATCCGCGCGGTCTGACCAAGGAGCAGATGAGCCCTGTGGCGCGCATGCTGGCCATCGCAGACATCTTCGAAGCGCTGACCGCCGTTGATCGACCCTACAAGAAGGGAAGGACGCTGTCGGAGGCGATCGGGATCATGAGCCGCATGTGTCGAGATCACCACATCGATGCGCAACTGTTCGAGTTATTCCTCGTTTCCGGCGTATACCGTGGTTATGCTGAGCGCTACCTGCAGCCGCAGCAGATCGACGAAGTGAACATCAGCGACTACGTCGCGGTGGAAACCGATGTCTAGACGCCGCGTTGTCCCAGCGATTTGGCATGATTTCGTAATGGCGCTTTGATAGTTGGACAGAATGGTGGCGCGGCTAGCGTTGCTCGTATCTGAGGAGATCCCGAATACGGCCGAGTGCGAGGCCGAGTTCGGAATCTGACCCCGCCTTGACCTCCGCGGCGATGATATCCGCGGCCCGTAGAGCGGCTCCCGCGCTGTCGGGAGCCCCTGCAAGATGTTCCGTCTCGGCTCGGCTGCAGAGCAGGATACCGAGGCTCATGCGGTCGGAGACGCCTTGCAACAATGTCTCGCTGGCGTCGAGGCAATCGCGTGCGTCATCGAATTTGGCCCGATGCGCATGCAGGAGGCCAACGTAGCTGAGAAACTGCCCTTCCCTGCGTCGATCACCCAGCGCACGCGCAATGGCCAGCGCTGCCTCAAAGTGATCCCCGGCCTCGTCGAAACGAGACAAGCTGTCGTAGGCCATTCCGAGGTTGCACAGCACTATGCACTCCGATCGGGCATTGCCCAGCTCTCGGGTCACCGCCAGCGCTGCAGCGAGTTGATCGAGAGCTTCGCCGTACCGTCCCTGTACCTGGTGCAGCAAACCGAGGTTACACAGTGTGTTTCCTTCGAGCCTGCGATTCCCAACCTCCCGTGCCACGGCAAGCGCTGCTTCGTGATGCAACCGCGCCTTGTCCATGATTCCCATCTCGGTGTATTCGGTACCCAAATTGTCGAGCACGCTGCCCTCCCGATGCCGATTCCCGACCTCCCGCGCCAAGGCCAGTGCCGCCTCGTATGATGCGAGAGCCTGCTCGCGCCGGCCCAGTACCGACTCCACGTGACCGAGTACGTTATAGGCTTCGCTCTGCATGCTCCGATCGTTCAGTTCGCGCGCGATCGACAACGCCATCTCGACGGACGCACGGGCCGATTCGAGGCTACCTTCCTGGATATCCAGCAGGGCGAGGCTCACAAGCACACGGCACTCGCATCGACGGTCCCCAACGTCGTGGGCGCCCGCCTGTGACGCCGCGAACCGGACCCGCGCGTCAGAACCGCTTCCCGGAGTGTTCCAGTGCACACCCGGCAATGTAATTTACCCTCGCAGCAGCCGCCGTTCGGATCTCGGGCATAGCCTGCACCATCGATGCAAGTTGGGCGCCGACCTGGAACGGTCCGCGCGATCCCAGCCCCGCCCAGGCGCCCTCCAGCGAGCGTACGGCCGTATCGACGTCGCCACGCGCAACGGCGCGGCGACACGCCACGACAAGATTGTCGAGCTCCGCGAAGCCATCGGCGACCGCCGCCTTTTCGTCCAACCCGGCAAAGTGGCCGCCGTGTCGAGTCTCTGCTGCGACCAACGCCAACGGTCCGCTGCCCTCATAGCGCATCGCGTGCGCAATTGCTCGGCCGCATATTCCTGAACGCTCACCAGAAGATCGAACCGATTGTCGGTCACCTGCCTGACCAGGGACTTCTGTACCAACGAGTGCAGCGCATCCATGGGCCACGGCGCGTTCTCGTACGCGGACAGGTCGAGTACGGCCTCCACCGATTCGAGTGTGAATCCTCCCTCGAACACTGACATCTGGGCGAGCGCGGCTTTCTCGGGAATAGACAGCAGGTCCCAGGACCAATCGAATACCGCGCGCAAGGTCGCCTGCCGGTCCACGCGGCCGCCAACCGATGAGAGCAGCTTGAACCGCTCGCTCATGCGCGACAGCAGCGTCCTCGGGGGCATCACCCGTACCCGCGCCGCCGCGAGCTCGATCGCCAGTGGCAGACCGTCGAGCAGCTTCACCAGAGGGGCGATCGCCGACTGATCTTCGGCGCTCGGCTTCGAAGCCGGGCTTCGCCGCCGCTGCCCTCTGTAGGAACAATTCAGCCGCGTCCGTTCGCGTCAGCGGCGCCAGCGCCATGGTCTCTTCACCGGGTAGCCCCAGCACTTCGCGCGTTGTCACTAGGAACAGTGCACCGCTCGCTCTGTCGAGCCACCGGCCCAGCGTCTCCTCGGCGTGGATTACGACCTGCTCGAAGTTATCCAGGATCACCAGGCACTTGCCGTGGCCCGCGATGGCGTTCCCAAGCTGGGTCACCGGATCGTCTTTCCCCAAGGGCACGTTAAGCCCCTGCGCAACGGCTTGCAAAACGCCGTCCAGGCTTCGGGCCTCTGATAGGTCGCAGAACCAGACGCCGCCCGGGAAGTCTCCCAGCGAGTTCCAACCGAACCGGGTGACCAGTCGCGTTTTGCCGGTGCCCCCGAGGCCCAGGACGGAGACGAGACGCGCTCCGCCGTCCAGCCGTCGCGCAAGTTCGGCCAAGGACTCGCGTCGTCCGACGAAGGCATCGCGTTCGGCTGGCAAACTGTGCCCGGTGAGTGATGCCAACGGCGGAAAATCGGCACGCAAGTCTGACGCGACGACCTGCAGCAGGCGTTCGGGATTGAGCAGGCCCTTCAATCGATGCTCGCCCATTTCGCGCAGGGCGACGCCTTCCGGTAAATGTGCGCGTACTACTTCCGCGGTAGCGGCGGAGAGAAGGACTTGGCCGCCGTGCGCGGCGGACATGATGCGCGCTGCGCGATTCAGCACTCCGCCGAAATAATCACCATCCCGAGACTCTGCCACTCCAGTGTGCAACCCCATCCGTACCCCTAGCGGTAACTGGATGTGAGTTTCGGTCGCCCGCGGTGTGGCATTCGAGGCACTGGCCCCAGGCTTCTGCAAGGAGCGTTGTGCAGCAAGGCACGCGGCGAGCGCATCCGTTGCAGTGGCGAAGACTGCATACACGCCGTCGCCGGTGCTTTTGACAATGCATCCGCCAGCCGACTCGATTGCGCGACGCAACAGCCTGTCGTGGTGCGCGAGCGCGGCCTGCATTGCGTCGGGATCCCGCTCCCACAGCGTTGTGCTGCCTTCGACGTCCGTGAACAGGAAGGTGACGATCCCCGTGTGAAACCGTGAGTCCGGAGGAACTGTCGGGGGCATAGTGATGGGGACGGAATTCATGCGCCGGGAAACGCATCCTGCCCGTCGCATGCCGCTTGCGCAACCGGGCGTGACTCCGGGCATGGCGACCCATCCGATGACGACAGCGCTGCGTTGACGCAATCGGACTGTCGAGAAATGCGAGGACAAGTATGTCCGCGCTCTTGCAGCATGGCCACCAACGCAACGATCCGCAATCGCAATCGGTAACTCGTCGGGCACTCGAGTTCTCGGGCTTAAGAGCGATTCAGCGCCTCGCGAGGGGCATTCCGTGACCTTCGCCGATACTAACTCGGCTCCAGTGCGGCGAGACCACAAATGAGATCTCTCACGCCAGAGTCCAGAGACGGGCCTGTCTTGCTCCGGGGTACGCCGGACTTCTCACTTGTCCTGGGCGGACCAGTCTTCCAGCTTCTGCGTCGGGCGCATTTGTCCGACGATGCGATGATGATGGCGCGCCGACGTATCGTCGTCATCTCGCTTTTTGCCTGGTTGCCACTCCTGTTGCTCTCGACCCTGGAAGGAAGGATGCTCGGCGGAAGTGCGGTCGTCCCCTTCCTGCGCGATGTGGAAGTTCACATCCGCTACTTGGTGGCGCTGCCCCTACTGATCGCGGCTGAGCTGGTAGTGCATCAACGCATGCGTCCCCTGGTGAAGCTATTTCTGGAACGTCGCCTGATTCCTGAGGCCTCGATGGCGCGATTCGAGGCGGCCATCGTATGGGCATTTCGACTTCGCAATTCGGTCATTGCCGAAGTGCTGCTGGTCGCCGTGGTGTATGGGTTTGGCATCCTGATTGTCTGGCGCCATTACCTGGCGCTCGACACGACCACCTGGTACGCGACACCGTCTTCCGACGGCTCCACGCTGTCGCTCGCCGGGATGTGGTATGGCTACGTCAGCCTGCCGATCTTTCAGTTCCTGCTGTGCCGCTGGTACTTTCGCCTGTTCATCTGGACCCGCTTTCTCTGGCAGGTGTCTCGCATCGAGTTGAGTCTGATACCCACGCATCCGGACCGCGTCGGAGGGTTGGGATTCCTCTCCAATACAGCCTACGCGTTCGGCTTGCTCGTGCTCGCGCACGGCGCGTTGCTCGCCGGCCAGCTCGCCAATCGCATTTTCTACCTCGGTGCTGCATTACCCGAGTTCAAAGGCGAGATCGCCCTCATGGTGGTCTTTGTGCTGGCGCTGGTTCTTGGCCCGCTGCTAGTGTTTGCGCCTCAGTTGGCACAGGCGAAGCGGACGGGTCTGCGCGAGTACGGCACGCTGGCCGAGCGTTACGTGCGCGAGTTCGATACCAAGTGGCTGCGTGGCGGCGCGCCCGCCGACGAAGTCTTAGTGGGTAGCGCCGACATCCAGTCGCTTGCCGATCTGGGGAACAGCTTGGAGGTGGTGCGGACCATGCGCCTTGTGCCCGTTACCAGGGACATGATCATCCGACTGGCGGCGGTGACGCTCGCGCCGATCGCGCCGCTGGCGCTGACGATGATGCCGATGGAGGAACTGCTCAAAAAGCTGGCTGGTATCCTGTTCTAATGTGTCCAATGCCGCGAGCCAAATGATGCTCATCAGCTGCCTATTTGCGATCACCTGGCACGTTTATACCGACGTTGCGTTGCCAGCATTCACGTCAGCTTTTGGGCGATGAGCACGCGTTCAACGCGGCGCGCTGCGCGCCTCGCAGCGGGCGCGGCTAGTGACGTTTGTTGCGATCTCGTCAGCGGATACCTGCGCCGGCGAGCACCTCCGATGCCCAGAAGCTCGGCGACTTGGCCTCGGTCATGTACTTCACACCGAAGTACGGTCCCGTCAGCGCGCTGACGGCGTACAAGCCCGAGCTGAAGTCATAGTAGGCGTTGGTATCTTCCCATGGTGCCATCGCATCGTAGCTCTGCGACTGGTAGGCGAGCCCTGCGCGGTAAAGCTGACCGCGAGCGTCGTATTCGTCTGACGCCAACGCCGCCCAGGTATCTTCGTCGATGTAGAACACCCGCTTGTTGTAGACGTGGCGCTTGTCCGGCTTGAGCGTCGCTTCCACCACCCATACCCGGTGCAGCTCCCAGCGCACGAAGTCGGGATTCAGGTGATTGGGCTTGGTGATATCGGCCGTCGACTTGGCATAAGTGAGCCGGTAATCGCTGTACGGCACGTACATCTCCTTCTTGCCGATGAGCTTGAAGTCGAAGCGGTCCATCGCGCCGTTGAAGATCGAGGCGTCATCATATGTTGACGCGCCCGCAGTGCCTGGGTTGGGTGTGTCGTAGGCGATGTCCGGTGCCAGCTTGACGCGACGCTGACCGGGCAGGTACTGCCACGCGCGTCGACCCTGCTTGATCGGCGCGAGCGTATCCCATACCAGCAGCGCCTCGCCATTGCGTCGCGCGGGTCCGATGTAACTGAGCTTGACGAGCCAAAAAGGTTCGACGGTGTTGATCACGCCAGTCTTCTTCGGGTCGTAGATCGGCCACTCCCACCACGCCTCGCCCGAGGTCGACAGCGTCGGCACCCCCGCCGAGTCGACATTGAAGCTGTCGTACTTGGCGTCCCAACCCAGCCCCTTGTAGTGCATCAGGTGATTCCACATCACCTCGTTGCCGGTCTTGGGAATCGGGAATGGATAGCCCGCCAGCACGTTCTCCAGCGTGATGCCGCCGTCGGCGGTCTTCGCGGCGGTGGCGTTCTTGGCGGTGTTCTCGAGCACGAGCTTGGGCACCGCCGCCGTACGGTGCGTCGGGTAGACGTCAAGCCGCATCGTCGGATAGCGCTTCAACAGCTCTTTGGTGCCTTCGGTCAGCTTATCCGCCTGCGCGGCCATGTCTTTACCGGTAATCACCAGACGCGGCTTCTCGCTGGCGAACGGGTCGGGGCGAATCCCAGCGCCCGCCTGGAAGTTCGCCGGAGGCGTGGTCAAGCCGCCGGTGTACTCCGGAATGGTGCCGTCCTTGTTGCCGGCCTTTTCGGCGCCAACCGCGGTCAGCGTGGTGCCCAACTGCTTGGCCTCATCGGCCGACACCGCGGCCCATGCCGTGGACGTGCACAGCGCGGTGAGCGCGGCGACTAAAATCGTTTTGCGAAACATGATGCTGCTCCTCCTTAGAACGTGGTTTTGAGTGTGAGCGAGACCCAGCCGCGGTCGGACAGCGCGGCGATGACCCCGTTGGGTACGTTCATCGCGCCGGTGGCGGTGGTCGAGTAGTTGCCAAAGTAGCCGTTGTACGCCAGCGATACCTTGTACTTCTGATAAATGTCGGCGCCGATTCCGGCGCTCCAGGTGCCGGTGCCCTCGTTGCCGCCCAGTTGCACGGCGGCGTTGCCGCTCAGGCCCTGACTCCATGTCACCGGTGCCGTCAGGTCGACGCCGGGGAAGACCTGGAACCAAGTCGGCGTGAAATTGATGGCCAGACCGAGGTAGTCACGGCTGACCTTGTCGATGCCGGTATAGGTGGACGCACCCTTGAACGCCGCCGCATTCTGGGTGACCCGGGCCCATTGCATCCAGGTCAGTTCGCTGGTGAGGGTTGCGGTATCGAACGCCCAGGTCTTGGGCAAGGTCGCGACAGCGTTGACGATGGCGTGATAGGTGTCGCCGAGTGCTCCGGGCGTGCCGTTGGTCGGCACCGAGGTGGTGCTGACCGCGCCGACGGTCGATGAGACCAACGGCGCCGGCAGCACCGGGATGATGATCGAATTCAACGGCATGTTCTGGCGATAGGAGACTTCGGCGCCGACGCTGACGCCGCCGATGTTCTTGGCCAGCGTGATGCCGTAGATGTGGATGTTGTCGCCGTAGGCTTGGGTATAGGTGCCGGCCTTGCCCTTCTGCGTCAGGTCGGCGACGTTGGTCGCGGCCGGGTTGATGATGCAGGCGCCGGCGGCGACGATGATGCCGCCGATGGCGGTGCAGGTCGGGCCGGGTAACGCCGCGAAGCCCTGGGTCAGCAACGTCTGCGGCAGGATGTCGGTCGCATTGCGGCCGTAGAAGCCCAAGGTGCCGTCGAGCCACGCCGGGCTCCAGCGCGCCGACAGGCCGAAGTCGCCGATGCTGCCGCTGGTGCGCGACGGCGGCACAGTCTGCGTATTCCACGCCCGGAGCAAGGACGGCGCGCCCGGGACGGCGGCGGCGAACGGATTGGCGCCGAGGATGAGCGAATCGCCACCGAAGTTCAGGCCGTCGTTGATGGTCAGGTAGTTGCCGGACTCGGGCACCCGCACCGCCTGCCAGTTGTAGAACCACTGGCCGGCGACCGATAGCTCACTGGTCGGCTGCACTTGCAACGTGATGCCGCCCTTCGGCCGGTAGAGTTCCTTGGCCTCCGAGCCCGGTGTCGTGAAAGCCTTTTGCAAGTCGAGCGAATTCTGGGCGTAAGAGACGCTGTGAATGGCGCCGCCGAGCAGCAGGCTGTCGCCCCAGAACACGGTGTGCTGTCCCAGCTTGACGCTGACCGGAGCGCCGGCGACGTCGAAATTGGCGAAGCCGAACGCGTCGAGCCATTCGCCGGACACGCCCTTGGAATAGCGTTTAGTGTAGGGACTCAACACCCCCGCGACCGGCAGGCCATTGACCAGCGTGTTGGCGGTTGCCGTGTTGGTATTGTCGAGGCTGTTGTAGGCGCCGTCCCACCAGGCGGCGTAGCTGGCGCGAAAGCCGTAACTCCTCTGGTAGACGACGTCGAACTCCGACAGCAGGTCGAGGCGGTCGGTGACGATCGAACCGTTGCCAAAGTTGCGATCGCCGTCATCGAAGTTGGGATTGCCGAGGATCTGGGCGTTCTGCTTCTGCGCCCGAACGCCGAGGTTGTAGCGGAAGGTATTGTCCCAGCGCATCACCACATCCTCGTTGCCGGTGTCGATGTCGAACGCGTGCGCGGCGCCACTGAGGCCGAGGGCGGAAGTCAATGCGAGTGCAATGGTGTGCCGGCGAAATTCCGCGGTAAGCGAACCGGCTATCGATGGATGTTGCATGGCCTTCTTTCTCCCTCATGAAGTAGTGATTTGTAATATGAACGAATTGATACTCAGCGGCAGGTGTGCCGCTGACGCCGATACGTCACCTGCCCCCGGTTATCAGTACGGCGTGTCGCCGATGATGCCGGCGCGTTCCATCTTGCGGTGGCAAGGCGGGTAGTCCATCACTGCATAGTGCTGGGTGCAGCGGTTGTCCCAGAACGCCATGCTGTTGGGTTTCCAGCGCCAGCGCACCTGGAACTCGGGGATGTAAGCCTGACTGATCAGGTAGTTCAGCAGCTGGTTCGCCCCAGGATTCGCGTCCTGGCCGAAGCGCACGTTCGGCGGCGTGTGATAGTTCGTGAAGTGCGTCGTGAACGCATTGACGAACAGGATCTTCTCGCCGGTCTCGGGGTGCGTGCGCACGACCGGGTGCTCGGCGTCCGGATATTGCGTCTTCAGCGCGAGCCGCTTTTCGATCGGCATCGCGGCTCCGAAGCTGGCCTCGATGCTGTGCCGCGCGCGCAGGCCGGCGATCTGCGTCTTTACATGCTCCGGCAGACGACTGTATGCCTCGGCCATGTTGACCCACATCGTGTCGCCGCCGACCGGAGGACATTCGACGCAGCGCAGCACCGCGCCGAACGGCGGCTTCTCGCGCCAAGTGGCGTCGGTGTGCCATGCGTTCTCATAACGATCGACGGGGTTGTCGGGCGACTTGTAGATCCGCACGAGGCCCGGGTTATCTGGATCGCTGCCGGCGACCGGATGGTCTTCGAGCTCGCCGAAATGCCGCGCGAATGCGACGTGCTCGGCACGCGTGATGTCCTGGTCGCGGAAGAACAGGACCTTGTACTTGAGCAGCAGCGCGCGGATTTCGGCGACGAGTTCGACATCGCGCGACGCAACGCCCAGGTTCACGTTGCCAAGTTCCGCGCCGATCGTGCACGTCAGCGGTTCGACCTTGATGGAGCCCCGCGTGGTGATAGGCGTTGGGGCAGTTGCAGTCGTCATGTTGGTTGCTCCTCCTTGCTTCATAGATCGCCGCTCGACCTTCGGCCGGCCGCTAATTTATGGAATCTGCCGGGTCAAACCACGAAGATCGACGACCCGGTCGTCTTGCGTCCTTCGAGATCGCGATGCGCCTGCGCCGCATCCTGCAGTTGGTAGCGCTGGTTGATCTCGATCCTGATCCGTCCGGCCGCGACGTGCGCGAACAGCTCGCCGGCGAGTTCGCTCTTCTCCGCGGGATCGGCAATGTAGTCGGCGAGCGCGGGCCGCGTCACGAACACCGAGCCCTTCATCGCAAGCTGCGTCGCGTCGATCGGCGGGATCGGCCCCGAGGCCGTTCCCACACACACCAACAGTCCACGCCGTTTCAGCGAATCCAGGGAGCCGGCGAAGGTGTCCTTGCCGACGCTGTCGTAGACGACCGTCACACCGACGCCGTTCGTCAGCTCTCGAACGCGCTTCGCGACATCCTCGCGCCGGTAGTCGATGACATGATCGCAGCCGTGAGCGCGGGCAACGACGGCTTTTGCTTCCGTCGAGACCGTGCCGATGACAGTGAGGCCGAGCAGCTTCGCCCACTGCGACACGATCAGTCCGACGCCGCCGGCGGCGGCGTGCAGCAGGATGCTGTCGCCCGCGCGCAACGGCCAGACGCGGCGCATCAGATATGCCGATGTAAGGCCGCGCATCGTCATCGCCGCCGCGGTGTCGCAGGAAATCTCTGCTGGCAACTTGATCAAAGGCGCGACGGGGATGATCCGTTCGGTGCTATATGCCCCCAACGTGTTGACGAAACCCGTGTACGTGACGCGGTCTCCGGGCGCAACGCTTGTCACCCCTTCACCGACTGCCTGCACCACGCCGGACGCCTCGACGCCGATGCCGTTTGGCAGCGGGATCGGATAGAGGCCGGTACGGAAATATGTGTCGGCGAAGTTGAGGCCGACGGCGGCGTGGCGAATCCTCGCCTGGCCGGGCCCGGGGTGGCCCACTGCAATCTCCTCGAGCTGCAGTACCTCGGGTCCGCCCGCCTTGTGAAATCGGATTGCCTGCGCCATGGTCATCGTCCTCATCGGCCTCTTTACGGTCAGGCCGCCGCGCGCAGCGACGCCCCGCGCAGACCTGGATTGCGGTTCGGCGCGAAACCGTTGCGCGCCAGGGTCTCGTCGATGCTGTCGTAGAACGTCCCGATCTTGCAGATCTCGCGCGCCTCTTTCCCGGTCGCCACCTCGCGACCGAACTCGCGCGAGATGCGGACCAGCTGCTCGACTTGCTTCACCGAACTTATCTTTGCTTTGCGGTCTTGTGTCCAGAGGTTGTCCTCGATGCCGCAGCGCACGTGCAACCCCATGGCGATGGCCATCATGTTGACCGGCAGCGTGTTGAGCATGCTGCTCTCGAGCGTGAGCATGGCGCCATCGGGTGTGGCGCGTACGAAGTTGGCCAGGTTGTAGATGTTGGGCGCATCCATGCCGCCGCCGATGGCCACCCAGTTCATGACCAGGGGGCCCTTGTAGACGCCGCGGCGGATCATGCGCTCGACGGTCTCGAAGGAATTGATGTTGTAGAACTGGAACGCGCTCTGGAGGCCTGCAGCGCTCAGGCGTCTGACGTGTTCCTCGGCCCAGCCAGGACCGCCGGGAACCGTCATTTCGCGGTACGCGTTGTAGTTGGCCGGCTCGGCCAGCGACGTGCCGGCGAGGTCGGCCTCGCACATCTGCTCGACGACGTTCATCTGCGAGGTGTTTACCGTCACCGTCACCTGGTCGGGCTTCGGATCGAGTTCGGCGAGCATGTGGCGCGTGTCGTCGGACAGCCACTTGGCGGCGGCGCCTTCCGTTTCCGGAGCGAAGGAGATCGAGCCGCCCACCTGGAGGACCATGTCAGGGACCGCGATGCGAAGGCGCCCGAGGAGTTCATTGAACTTGGACAGGCGCTTGGAGCCCTTGCCGTCGAGCTCGCGAACGTGCACGTGCAGTACGGTGGCGCCGGCGTTGTAGCAGTCCACCGCCTTCTGAACTTGCTCGTCGATCGTCACTGCGATGTCCTCGGGGAAGTCGGAAGGCACCCACTCGGGCCCGTAGGGGGCGACGGTGATGACGAGCTTGTCCTGGTTTTCGGGGAACAGGGATCCGTCGAGAAAGTTCATGTGCGTTTCCTTTGGCGACTTGGCTTGAGCTGGGTTGGTTTGGACGAACGCCTGTTCAGCGCGATGTTGTCGTCGTTCTTCATCGGTCATGCCACCTGAGGCTTCAGTTCAATTTCGAGGGCAGGCACGACGCACTCCACGCTATTCAAGTCCGCTACGTAGGTGCGCGAGGCAATCATGTACATCGCGGCCGCAAGGAGGCCGAACAGCGGCACGACGCTCATCGCGAACTGCAATCCATGGGCATCGGACAGGACACCCGCAAGCAACGGTCCGCCGGCGAGCCCGAACAGATTGCGGCTGACGGACAGGACTGAGGCGCCCGTCGCCCTCAGCGCTGGGTGGATGACGTCGATCACGACCGCATCGGTCGGACCAATGCTGCCGGCCATGAACACACTGCCGGCGATGATGAGTGCGAATTGCGCCGGCCCCGGAGGAAAACCCGCGAAGGCGATCAGCATCAATGCGGTGGTCACGACTGCGGCGATCGCAGGCACAATCAACCTCGCGCGCGGTATGCGTGCAGTCAGGCGATCGGCAACTACGCTCCAGAGCAGCGCGCCGAGGCCGCCAACCAGGACGACGACGCCCGTCTTGAGCCCCGCCTTGTCCGGCGGAAGGCCATAGAAGCGATTGAAGTAGCTCGGCAGCCAGGCGTACATCGTCGAGACCACGAGAAGATTCAGACCCGCACCGATGCACGTGATGAGAGCGGTACGCGGGCGGAGCAACTCGGTAACGACTGCACGCGCCGTCATACGCGGCTTTGATCCGGCTGCGCCACCAGCAGGCAGCGCGACGGTCTTGTAGTCGCGGACGATCATCAGGAACACGAAGGCAAGGACGAGCCCCGGGATTCCGACGGCGCCGAAACCCGCCTGCCAGCCCCAGCGCTCGGCGATGAGGCCGCCCAGGACCACGCCGAGCACTGACCCGAACATTCCCGCGGCAATGAACGCGCCGAGCACCGTGCTGCGCATACGGGATGGAAACAGGGTTGCCAGAAGGGCCGCCCCGACCGTTCCGTACGCAGCTTCGCCGAGGCCGACGACGCTGCGCGCGCCCATCAATTGTGCAAAATTTCCGGCGAATGCGGCCGCGACCGTCGCGAGGCTCCAGACGAGCGCCATGAGGAAGATGCTCCTGACTCGGCTCCATCGGTCAGCCAGCAGCGACAGTGGCACTGCCCCTAGCGCGACGGTGATCGAGACGATGGACACGAGGGCACCCAACTGGCTGTCCGACAGGTCCCATTGCGCCTTGAGGTGCGGGAACATGGATACGACAATCTGGCGGTCGATATAGTCCATGACCATCAGCGCGAAGATGATCGCGAACACCGACCACGCGTAACGTCGCGGCGCCGGACGATTGTCCGCGGGGTCGTAGCCAACATGGTGAATCGCAATGCTCATCGTCGGTCGTTTTCTGATCTCGCGAGCCAGCTAGTTTGCGAGCGGGTATGCGTTTTCGCAGGCGTCGCCGATTGTCTTGCATTCAGGGCTTGGCCAATTGATCCACGGTGACATAGACTTATCTTTTCGGGACACGCGGGAAGGTCGCCCATGCCCGGACTGATTCGCAGCGCCAGCCTCACCCACTACGCCGCCGTCGCGCGTGGCGCCGGCCTGGACCCGGCCCGCATGCTGCGCGAATTCGGACTGCCGCAACGGTGCTTGGTCGACGCGGAAATCAAGATCCGAATCGACGCTGCGCGGCGCCTTCTCGAGGCGTCGGCGGAACGGAGCGGGGTCGAGGCGTTCGGCCTGCTCATGGCCGAGGCGCGGCGCCTTTCCAACCTCGGCCCGCTCGGTCTGCTGGTACGCGAGCAGCCGACGCTGCGACTCGCGATCGAGGCATTCGCCCGCTACGCACGGCGCATGAACGAGGAATTGCTGTTCACGATCGAGGAAGCGGGAGATGTGGTCGTGCTGCGCGAGGAGCTCATCGTCGGCCACGCAAGCCCAGTGCGGCAGTCGACAGAGCTCGCGGTCGGCGTGGCTTTCCAGATGCTGCGCACGCTGCTCGGTCCGGATTGGCGGCCACGGCGTGTGTGCTTCGCGCACGATGCGCCCGCCAACCGTTCCGTGCACCAGCGCATATTCGGTCACGGCGTGGAATTCGGACACGATTTCAATGGCATCGTGTGTGCGCACGCCGACCTCGATCTGCCGAACCTCGGCGCCGACACCGCGATGGCGAAGTATGCGCGGGATCTGCTCGAAACAAGTCTGGCGGGGCCGGCGGATGACATGTCGAGAGACGTGCGCGAGTTGGTGGTCATGCTGCTCGGTACGGGCTCCTGCACGATCGAACGGGTTGCCCAGCACATGGGCATCGACCGGCGAACCATTCACCGCCGCCTCGCCCGCGAGCAGCAGACTTTTTCGGGGCTGGTCGACACTGTGCGGCGGGAATTGGCCGAAAGGTACCTCAAGGACCGCAGTCGCCCGCTCGCAGAAGTCTCGTCGCTGCTCGGTTTTGCCGCGCTGAGCGGCTTTTCGCGCTGGTATCGGCGCCAGTTCAGCAGCCGGGCGTCGGACGTGCGTGCGCGCGTCCCAAAGCGATCGAGCTAGATGCTCGGGCTTCGACCGCGCACGGCGCAGGGGCCCTCACTCAGATGATTCGCGGAGCAGCGCGCTGCTCGACCAGTTGAACCAGACGGTCAGCGCTCGCACGACGAAAAACAGCGCAATGGTGACGAGCGCGGCCTTTGTCGCTCCCATGCCCCATCCAAGCGTGAGCCCTACGAACGCCAGGCATGCGATCAGAACGACCAACGCCGAATACTGCCCCGGCAGAAGCAGACGCGGGGTTTCGCGTACAAGCACGTCGCGCAACAGCCCGCCCCCGACCCCGTTGATCACGCCCAAGAGCACGACACCGGGAATCGAGATTCCTTGGGCCAGGGCCATCTGCATGCCGACGATGGCAAACGCAGGGATGCCGACAGCATCGATCAATTCGATGAGCTTGTCGAGCCAGGCTCGGTTGAGGACCGGCACCAACCATTTCGCGACGAGGCCGATGAAGACGGTTGCGACCGTGATCAGTACCAAGTAGACACTATTGGTCAGGAGCAACGGGGTTCGTTGTAGGAGGAAGCCGTCGCGGATCAGTCCGCCCCCCGTGGACGACACCAGTGCGATGATGAACACCCCAACGATATCGTAGCGGCGACGAACCCCGACGACCGCGCCCGAGAGCGCCCAGGCGAACGTGGCGAAATAATCGAAGTACAACGGAATGGCAAATTCGCCCTGCATCGGTCACGCTCCCGTTGTCGTCAGAATCGGCTCGCGTAAGCGAACCGCGCCAGTCTCCGCTGTGAGGCCTGGCCACGGGCATTTGCGGCGACGCCTACCCCGCGGCCGCGTTGCGCTTGTCGCTCGTGCGCCGCCAACGAGCCGGGGTTGTGCCGCTCCAGCGCCTGAAAGAGCGCATGAAGGGAGTGACACCGGCATACCCAACCGCCGCGGCAACGTCGTCAATGACCACTTGAGTGTCCATAAGCAGTTCGCGCGCGACGTTGTAGCGAACCTGGTCGAGCGCCTCTTGCAATGTTGTGCCCTGTGCTTTGAGCCGCCGATTCAGCGTCCGACGATGCATTGCCAGCATTTGCGCCACGTCGTCGCCTGAGCACTGTCCGTGAAGCAGCAATAAGCGTAGCGCCCGATAGACCTGCTGCTGAAGCTCGCCGCGCCCGGCGGCCTCGGCCTTGTTCTCTGCGTTCCGGAGTCGCCCAGCATCCGCCCCCTGGACCGGGCGATCGAGCCAATGCTGGGGAAACCGGAGCGCGCAGAATTCTGCATCGAACCGCGACGGCGCCATGAACAAGCGACGATGAGGTTCGACGTCAGCTGGTTTAGCATGTGTGAAAAAGACTTCCGACGGCGCCCATCCGTTGCCGCACAGCTCGCGCATGAAATTGCAGCCGCCCGCCATGAATGCGTCGTAAATCTGACTCGCCCCGGTAACACCAGGAGCGTAAACGGCGTAACCAAGATCGACCACGCCGCAACGTTGAAGAAGGAACGCGAGCCCACCTCCACTGTTGAGATGTTGATACACGGTAAGCGTACGCAGCGCGTCGCCGACCGTGGGGGAATTCCGTACGAGTTCGCCTACGAGGCCCATGTCCGAAAGATGCCACGCGCGTCCGCAGAGCAGTCCGAAGTGGGAGCACGCTGTCCTCTTGGCGCCCTCGAGGAACAACGCACCCATCGCGACGTACGGAATTCTTTGCTCGGCCTGGTCTAGCGCGTCCGGCGCGAGGCCGATGCTCGCCAGTATCGGGACAGGATCCGCTCCGAGTTGGCGAATCAACGCGGGTACGGCGGTGAATCCGCCGACGCGTTGCGCGCACCCGATGCCTCCACCCAAACGCGATCGAGAAACTTCGCCGGCGACTTCCGAAGGCCTCAAGCTCTTCCTCCCCAAGCAGTCGATAGCTTCTATCAAGATGTGGCGCACGCTCTGCGCGGTAGCGTACATGAACGCTTCAGTAGCCTACATTAGGGGCAACGTGTTGTCGAGAATTGTGAATTTTTTGCGATGGTCAGTCAGATACCTCGGAAACGCCTCCCGTGCGGATTCGGCTGTCGAGAAGTGAGAGGACATCATCGTCGCGCCCGCGGACCATTACGTTGCTAGCTCTGGGAAGCCCACGGTCTTTTGCCATCGGATGCGCCACGCGTTTCCGACGCAGCAAATACAGATTTTTCGGCGGTCGATATCGAGAGCAAGAAAGCGCAATGCCCGTGTTCAGCAATATCGAGCCTCTGGCTCGGCTCGCTCCCGGAAAGGGAGTCGCGGTCGAACTAGGGAACAATCCCGTTGCGCTATTCAATGTCGATGGCGCCATCTACGGAATCGAGGCCGCGTGCATGCGCTGCGGTGCGTGTCTCGCAGATTCAGGCATCGAGGACGGGATCATATCGTGCCGCAACTGTGATTGGCGCTATGAACTCGCCACCGGCGCGGTCGTAGGCATCCGCGCTCTGCGACTCCGTACCTTCAGCGTCAAGGTTACCGGCGACCAAATCATCGTCACGGATGCCTAGGCTCGCTCAATACTAGCTTCGCGCGCTGCGTCAAGCGCTCCCTGCATCTCGGCTTGGCGTTTGGGTGCGGCGCGTGTCGAGAAAAGCGAAGACTGCTGCATTCTGATCGATCACCATGAAGTCGAACAATCCAGGGCAAGCCCGGAACCGAGAGCCCAATGTGTAACAGTGATCGCATTCGATCGCCACCGTCGTTCGCGGCTGGCGCCGCGACTCGAAGGCGCGAATTTGAACGGGCCCCGATTCCAATAGCAGTCGTATCCGAATGATGGTGCTCATTTAGCGTTCTTTATGAGGGCGAGGATATGCGCAAACTCAAACTATCAGCAGTCGCCCTCATCGCCGCCGCCCTTAGCGCCGGCGTGACCATCGCACAGACCGCACCTAGCGCTGCACCTGTGAGAACAGTGACGGCCCTGCAGCCTGGGCTGCTCGAGGTCACGGGCCCGAACCTAAACGATGCCTATGCCGCTGGCATCCAGAAGATTGTGGCGATGCCGGGACGACCCATCGCAGTTCAGTCCCCATGGGGTGACCTCAAATTCGGATGGCCCAAAGACGTGAAGCCCGTGGCTTTCACGATCGATACCGCCAAGAACGGCGGCATCCAAATTTCGGCGCCCGGCTTCACAGAAGCGAACAAGGCCGACTACAAAGCCGCCGTCGAGGGTGTCGTGCCGATGGCGATCGCCAAAGCGCGAGCCCAAAAGGAGGGCAAGCTTGTGAGGTGATTTAGCGACGGTGCTTGACCCGCGCACTGTCTCGACGGCTTCTCCTGTTTGCCTGCCTCGCTCGCGTTGACAATAGAACGGCTGCATCTGAGACTGGTGAGGTATTGGTGGCTCGACTGATCGACGTGACACGCTTTCATCTACTCGAGTGTCGTCGCGAGAGGCACATGCCCCGCCGTCGATCAGAGGAACAACCCGATCACGCCCGATGTTCACAGTTGGGGAAAGTGGGCGCACGCCCTGGGAAGCACGGTGGCCAATGAACATGGAGAAAATGCAATGACAACGCGACAACCCGGCGTTACCCATCTCGATCACTTCTTTTCCGCCTCGGCCGCCCGGCTCGATCGCTGGCGCGAGTTGAATGCGAAGGCGCAGGCCTGGTCGGCAGACGCCAACGGTGGGAAGGCACGCGGGGCGCGCGCCGCGGTGGAAGCAGCGCTCGAGGATGTGCGACCGTTGGAAGACTTCTTCGCATTTCCAGGCCAGCGGCTGATTAAGACACTGACCGAGCGCATCGCAAGCGGCGACGCGCTCGGGACTGGACGATTGGTACGGCGCGTGAGCGGCGCGCTGCTCTCAGGCAGCTACCGCAACGACGCCGGCGAATGGGAGAGCTCCGAGGATAGCGGAGGTAGCGTGGCGGATCGCATGCCGCTCGTTTCCGGGGGCGGCGAGACGCACCGGCCGTACTTCGAAACCCTGTTCGTTACAGCCGCGCCGACGGCCAACTTTCCGCAAATCGCTCAGGAATTGCGACGCCTTCGCCGTGCCGAGGATCCGATGATCTACGAGCCAGTGCTGGTCGGCAGCCTCGAGGATGCCGCGATGGCCATCATCATGAATGGCAAGATCGAAGCTGTGGTTATCTATGACGGCATTCCGGTGCCCTCGCAGCACGACGTGCCGCTGCTCCGCGATTTTCTCAGCGTGCATCACCAGCTGGACACGGCGAGTCTCGCGCCGCAAGACATCGGCGTGACCCTGGCGCGGCTCATCAAGGGCGTGCGTCCCGAGCTCGATATCTATCTGCTTACCGATCGCGAGGTGGAGAAGGTGGCCGGTGACCCGGCGGCCTCGATGATTCGGCGCGTGTTCTACGAGGTCGAGGAGCTGACTGAGGTGCATCTCAACATCCTCGAAGGTGTCGGCGACCGCTTCTCGTCGCCGCATTTCGACAATCTGAAGAAGTATGCCGCTCGTCCGATCGCCACTTTCCATGCGCTCCCGATCGCGCGCGGCAAGTCGATCATGAAGTCGAACTGGATTCGCGACATGGGCGAGTTCTACGGGCAGAACCTGTTCCTCGCGGAAAGCTCCTCCACCGCCGGCGGACTGGACAGCATGCTCGAGCCGACCGGCAACATCAAGATCGCACAGGAGAAGTTTGCCCGCGCCGTTGGGGCGGACCATGTTTTCTTCGTGACCAATGGCACGTCGACATCCAACAAGATGGTCTACCAGGCGGTGACCAAGCCGGGCGACATCGTGATCGCTGACCGCAATTGCCACAAATCGCACCACTACGGCATGGTGCTGTCAGGAGCGCAGCCGCTGTATGTCGAGGCGTTCCCGATGACCGAATACTCGATGTACGGCGCGGTGCCGCTGCGTACAATCAAGCAGGCGCTGCTCAATCTGAAGGCCGAGGGACGACTCGATCGCGTGAAGATGGTGACGCTCACCAACTGCACGTTCGACGGGCACGTCTATAACACGCGCCGCGTGATGGAAGAGTGCCTGGCGATAAAACCGGATCTGATCTTCCTGTGGGATGAGGCGTGGTTCGGTTTCGCGCGCTGGTCGCCGTTCCTGCGTCCGCGCACCGGGCTGGGCGCCGCCGCCGCGCTCGAGGAGTGGCGCAGCACGCCCGCGGCCTTGGCGGCATGGAAGGCACAAGCCGCTGAGCTTGGCGAGGATCTTGACCCGAAAGACCCGCGCCTACTGAAGAGGCGTCTGGTTCCAGACCCGCGCAAGATACGCATCCGCGTCTACGAGACCGACTCGGTTCATAAGTCGATGTCGGCCCTGCGCCAAGGCTCGATCGTGGCAGTGCGTGACGAGGACTACAAGCACCACGTCTCGGCCTTCCGCGAAGCCGTTTTCATCCACGCCTCGACCTCGCCCAATGCGCAGATCATCGCTTCGCTGGATGTGGCTCGTCGCCAGATGGAACTCGAAGGCTACGAACTGGTCATGCGCTCGATCGAGATTGCGCTGGCAATCCGCCGCGCGGTGGCGGAGCACCCGATCATCTCGAAGTACTTCCGCGTTCTCGGTGCCGATGCCATGATCCCGGCCGAGTTCCGCGCCTCGGGCTTTAGTGATTTCCTCACGCCAGGCAACAACTGGGTTACAGCTCTGAAGTCGGTGCGCGAGGACGAGTTCTTCCTCGATCCCACGCGCATGACGCTCGTGTGCGGCTCCGCCGGTTATGACGGCACGTCTTTCAAAAACCTGCTGGCCTCGAAGTACAACGTTCAGCTCAACAAGACCTCGCGTAACAGCGTGCTGTTCCAGAGCAACATCAATAACACGCGCAGCGACGTCGCACTTCTGATCAAGGTGTTGCTCGAGATCTCGCAGCAGATCGACGCCGAACTCGCCGACGGCGGCGACAGCGCGCGCGCGGCATTTGCGGCACGGGTGAAGAGTCTCATGGAAGACGTCCCCGACCTGCCGAACTTCAGCCGTTTCCACGACGGTTACCGCGACGACCCGGAAAGCGTCACGCTCGAGGGCAACATGCGCGACGCTTTCTTCGCCGCGTATGAAGAGGACGAGTGCGAATACCTGCCGCTGATGAGCCCGAAGATCGACGAGCGGCTGAAGAACGGCCCGGAGATGGTGTCCGCCAACTTCGTCATTCCCTATCCGCCCGGCTTCCCGATCATGGTGCCTGGACAGGTGATCGAATCCGACACGATCGACTTCATGCGCAAACTCGACGTCAAGGAAATCCACGGTTACAACAACACGCGCGGTCTGAAGCTGATCAAGCTGTCGGCCATCGGCAAGACGTCGCGGGGGACACGCGCGCTCCGGTGCGTGCGACGCCGCCCAAGAGCAAGGCATCTGCCAAGAAAGGGCGATAGCTCCTGCAATCATTCATTCAGCTAGTCCCTGACCACTTGCGCAAGCAATTGTCGATCGACTCACCCAAAGCCACGGGCTCTACGACGCCATCGAACGGGAGTACATCATGATTGATTGGTTCTTTGATACGCTCAAACAGTACCCTGAGATCGCGATTTTTCTCGCGCTCGCCTTCGGGTACTACTTCGGCAAGTTCACGTTCAAAGGCATTGGCCTCGGATCAGTAACCGCCACTCTGATCGCCGGCGTCGTGATCGGGCAGATCGGGATCACGATCAACCAGCCGCTCAAGGCATTCTCGTTCCTCATGTTCCTGTTCGCGGTCGGCTATGGCGTCGGGCCGCAATTCGTGCGCGGGATCGCCAGCAACGGCCTGCCGCAGGCGCTCTTCTCGGTGGTGCAGTGCGTATTCAGCCTGGTCGCCGCCGTCGTGATCGCCAAGGTCGCCGGCTACGACCTCGGTTACGCGGCCGGGCTCTACTCGGGCTCGCAGACGATCTCCGCAGCGATGGGGCTCTCCACCGACGCCATCAACCGGCTGGGTTTGCCCCCCGATCAAGGCGAAGGCCCTGATCGACTCGATGCCGGTCGCCTACGCCGTGAGCTACATGTTCGGCACCATGGGTTCCGCGATCGTGATCGCCGTCCTCGGGCCCAAGCTGCTAGGCATCGACCTCGTCGCGGCCTGCAAGGATTACGAGGAAAAGCATGGCGGCGGCAAGAAGGAGCTGGGCGGACCGGGCACGGCCTGGTACCGCAGGGTACTGCGCGCGTACAAGCGTGCAGCCGGGCGGCAAGGCGGCGGGCCTGCGTGCCGCCGAGGCCGAGGCGATGGTGCCCGATGCGCGGGTTTTCATCCTCCGCATCCGCCGCGGCGACCAGATCATCGATGCGACCGCGGACACCGTCCTGAAAGAGGGCGATGTTGTAGCAGTCGCGGGCGAGCGCGAAGTGCTGGTGAAAGTGCTGCAGAACGCGGTCGAAGTCGAGGACCGCGAGCTGCTCGCCGTGCCGGTGGAGGGCGTCGATGTCCTGGTGACGAACAAGGCGGTCGACGGCAAGACGCTGGCCGAGCTGGCGACGATCCCGGCGACGCGCGGCGTGTTCCTGAACAAGATCACGCGCGGTGCGACCGCCACCGATATTCCCGTCTTGCCGAGCACCGAGCTCAATCGCGGCGACCTGCTCACCGTCGTCGGCCGCACGCAGGACACCGCCGCCGTCACCAAGCTGCTCGGCGTCGCTGACCGTCCGACCGACGTCACCGACATGGCGTTCGTCGGCGCGGCGATCGTGGTCGGCGGGCTGATCGGCGCGCTGGTGTTCAAGGTGGCCGGCGTGCCGCTCACGCTGTCGACCGCCGGCGGCGCGCTGATCGCCGGGATCATCGGCGGTTGGCTGCGCTCGGTGCGCCCGTCCTTCGGACGCATCCCGACGCCCACCGTTTGGTTCATGAACTCGGTCGGCCTCAACATCTTCATCGCCATTGTCGGCATCTCCGCCGGCCCGGGCTTCGTCAATGGCCTGAAAACGCAGGGCATCGGTCTCTTCCTCTGGGGCGCGGTCGGCGACCACGGTCCCGCTGGTTCTCGGCATGTTCACCGCCAAGTACATGTTCAAATTCCATGATGCGCTCAACCTCGGCATCGTTTCCGGCGCGCGTACGACGACGGCGTCGCTCGGTCTGGTTTGCGACCAGGCCAAGAGCCAAATTCCGGCGCTCGGCTATACCGTCACCTACGCCGTGGGGAACACGCTGCTCACGATCTGGGGCATGGTCATCATCATGCTGCTTTCATGAGTCGCGCGCTTCCACTTACCGAACCCTCACGGAGAATTGAATGGACGATCTGACACTTAAACAATACGAGAAGCTGGGCCCGTTCGAGATCAAGGACTTCCTCCAGAAGGTGGCATCGAAGGCCGCGCTGGAGTCTTCCATCTCCTATCTGAACGCCGGCCGTGGCAACCCGAACTGGGTTGCCACGGAACCGCGCGAGGCGTTCTTCCTGCTCGGGCAGTTCGCGATCACCGAGAGCAAGCGCGTGCTCGACCTGCCGCCGGGCGTGGGCGGCATGCCCAAGGCCGCGGGCGTTGCGGGCCGACTCGAAGCGTGGCTTGACGAAGCACGACGACATGCCGGGCGCGCCGTTCCTGCAGCGCATGGTGCCGTGGGCCGTGAAGAAGTTCGGCTTCGACGCCGACAAGTTCGTGCACGAGCTGGTGGATTCCATCATCGGCGACCACTACCCGGTGCCGGACCGCATGCTGGTGCACAACGAACAGGTCGTCCACGAGTATCTGCAGTGGGCGATGTGCGGAACCCCGCGACCCGAAAGGCAAGTTCAAGATCTACGCGGTCGAGGGCGGCACCGCCGCCATGTGCTACATCTTCAAGTCGCTGAAGAGCAACCGGATCATCAATCCCGGCGATACGATCGCGCTCGGTGTGCCGATCTTCACCCCGTACATCGAGATGGCGCATCTGGAGGACTACGACCTCAAGTTCGTCGAGGTGCACGCGAAGCAGGAGAACCGGTTTCAGTATCCGGATGCAGAGCTCAAGAAACTGCTCGACCCGAAGATCAAGGCGTTCTTCATCGTCAACCCGGGCAACCCATACGCAGTTGCGATTTCGGAGGAAACGATCGGGAAGATCGGGGCAATACTCAAGAAGCGACCGGATCTCATTCTTCTGACCGACGACGTCTATGGCACCTTCGTGCCGGGTTTCCGTTCGCTGATGGGAGCATTCCCGAAGAACACCATCGGCGTCTACTCGTACAGCAAATACTTCGGCTGCACTGGCTGGCGTCTCGGCACGGTCGCGGTGCACGAGGACAACATCTTCGACGAAATGATCGCCAAGCATCCCGAGCCGATCAAGAAACTGCTCGACAAGCGCTACGGCGGACTCACGCTCGAGCCGCGCAAACTCGCTTTCATCGATCGCATCGTGGCAGATAGTCGCGACGTCGCGCTGAATCACACGGCGGGCCTTTCGCTGCCGCAACAGGTGATGATGACGCTGTTCTCGCTCGCCGAGCTGATGGACGAGAAGAAGGACTATCAGAAAGCCTGCATCGGCATCGTCAAGAAGCGGGTCGAGGCGACGCTCGAAGGACTGGATATCAAACTCGATCCGAACGAGCACTTCGACTGGTACTACGGCCTCATCGACTTCGAGTTCTTCGCCCGCAAGCACCTGGGCGAAGATATCGTGAAGTGGATGAAGGCGAACGTGCATCCGCTCGACATCGTGTTCCGGCTCGCCGAGGACCATGGCATCGTGCTGCTCAACGGCAGTGGCTTTGCCGCGCCGGACTGGTCGGTGCGCATATCGTTCGCGAACCTCGACGATCACGTTTACGACGATATCGGTCGCGCAGTGCGCGCCATTGCGCGTGGTTACAGGCAAGCGTATGAGGCTGCCACAGGCAAGAGCGCCAAGCCTGCGGGCGCCAGTAAAGCGCGTGTTACAAAACGCAAATCAAAATAGCGGCGCAACCGATTTTTCGATTATTTGCAACGTGGGCCTCATAGCTACGCAGCTCATCGATCCGAACACACCTGAACGGGAGGGAACATGAATCGTCGCACAATGGTCATTGCAATCGCATTTGCGCTAACCGTGCCCGTCATCGCGCTCGGAGCGGACAAAGCCAAAGAGCAGGCAGAGGTGGACACGGCGGCGCAGGCGGCGCTTGCCGCTGTCTACAAGTTCCAACCGTCGGCGCGCAAAGCAGTGGAGTCCGCAGCCGGGTATGCCGCATTCAGCAACTTCGGAATGAAGATCCTCGTCGCTGGCGGTGGTTCGGGCGAGGGCATCGCGGTAAACAACAAGACCAAGGCCAAGACTTACATGAAGATGGCGGAGATACAGGCCGGCCTGGGATTCGGGGTCAAGAAGTTCCAGGTCGTCTGGGTATTCGATACCGAGAGCGCACTCAACAATTTCGTCAATTCCGGCTGGGAGTTTGGCGGCCAGGCGACTGCGGCGGCGAAAGCCGGCGATAAAGGTTCTGCGTATCAGGGCGCGGTCTCGGTTGCGCCGGGTGTCTGGATCTACCAGGTCACGGATAAAGGTTTGGCGCTCGAGCTCACTGCCAAAGGAACGAAGTATTACAAGGACAATGATCTGAACTGAGACGCACGCATACGCACCGGACAAAATGGGGCCGGCCGTAGGGTCGGCTCCTGCGCATCGACATTTGGAGGGCTAGGTCTGGATTGAAGTTCTCGCAGGGAGGGAGTGATCATGGATTTCTCGGCAATGGGTAGTTCGCTAGGAGCCACATTAGGCGCAGAGATGCCTCGCATCCTTGGCGCCATCGCGATTCTCATCATCGGCTGGATCGTGGCCGTGTTCGCGCGGGCCGGGGTCCGACGGCTGCTCGGCGTCCTGCAACTGGACAGGCGGGTCGCCGGGATCTCCGACCAACAACTCGAACTCGAGGCGGGACTGTCGGCGGGCGTCTTCTGGTTGATCATCCTGATCACACTGATCGGCATGTTCAATTCCCTCGATCTCGCGCTCGCCTCCGGGCCATTCGAGGTCATGGTCAAGCAGATCGCCGCCTATCTTCCGCGCCTGGTCGCGGGCGTGCTACTCGTGCTCGTCGCCTGGCTCGCCGCGGTCGCATTGCGCGCCATCGTCAACCGCGTCCTCGATGCAAGCGGCATGGACGAAAAGCTCTCGGCCAACGCGGGCATGCAGCCCATGCGCAAGAGCGTCGGCAACATGCTCTTCTGGCTGGTGCTTCTCCTGTTCGTGCCCGGAATCCTCAACGTCTTCGACCTGGGCGGCCTGCTCGACCCGGTCCAGGCGATGGTCGCCAAGATCCTCAACATCGTGCCGAATCTGTTCGCCGCGCTCCTCATCGGCTTCGCCGGCTGGCTGCTGGGTAAGGTGCTGGCGGGTCTCGTGACCAACATCCTCGCGGCAGCCGGCGCGGATCAGGGCGCGCATCGTCTGGGGCTCGATGCGAACGTGCGCATCTCGAACGTCGTCGGCACCATCGTGCTGATCCTCGTATTCGTGCCGGCGCTGATCGCCGCGCTCGATGCGCTCAACATCGAAGCGATTTCGAGACCCGCGACCGACATGCTAGGCCGGGTGCTCGCGGCGGTTCCGAACATCGTTGCCGCAGCCCTGATCCTCATCGTCACTTACTACGTCGCCAAATTCGCCGCAGGGCTCGTCGGACGCTTGTTAAGCGGCATGGGTTTCGACGGACTGCCGGAGAAGCTTGGAATCGCAGGCGTTTTCGCCGGGGGCATGCGGCCGTCGCGGCTGGTAGCGATGCTCCTTTTGTTCTTCGCCATGCTATTTGCGACGGTGGAAGCGGCGAATCGTCTCGAATTCACCCAGGTCCGCGATGTCGTCACGCTGTTCATAAAATTTGGCGGCAATATACTCCTTGGCTCGGTAATCCTCGTCGTTGGCTACTGGCTGGCCAATCTCGCGCAGAGCGCAATTCGACGCGCCGACACCACTCACTCGGAAAGCCTTGCCGGCATCGCCCGGATCGCGATCCTCGGCCTGGTCATCGGCATGGGCCTTCGCGCAATGGGCATTGCCGACGACATCGTGAATCTCGCGTTCCTGTTAACCTTCGGGGCAGTCGCGGTGGCCGTCGCGCTGTCGTTCGGTCTCGGAGGCCGGGAGGCTGCAGGCCGACAGATGGAGTATTGGCTGGCGAAATTCAGGAAGACCGATTGAGCGGCCCGATGGAACATTGCGTAGCGAGGTCGGAGCTGGTCTGTATCGCCTCACGTTTGCAGATGACGAGCCGACGTGCCTGTTGCCTAGATTTATCCACACCGCAATAACGCGGTAAGGGGAGAACGGCGTTGGACTATTTCGTGCAGGCATTGCGCAACAATCCGGAGCTCGCGGTTTTCCTCACGCTCGCGATCGGTTTCTTCATCGGCCGCATCAAGTTCGGGAGCTTCAGCCTCGGAATAGTCGTCGGAACGCTCTTCGCCGGGGTCCTTGTCGGGCAACTCGACATCAAGGTCCCGGCCATCGTGAAGACGATCTTCTTCGATCTCTTCCTGTTCACGACGGGTTACAAAGTGGGCCCGCAATTCTTCCGCGGCTTGAAGCGCGACGCGCTTCCGCAGGTCGCGCTCACGGTAGTGCTGTGCGTGGTGTGCCTGTTTACTGCATACGGATTTGCGAAGCTGCTCGGATACGATGTGGGGACGGCGGCGGGCCTGCTCGCGGGGGCGTTCTCGGAGTCGACGGTGATCGGTACAGCCGGCCAGGCGATCCAGCGTCTTGCCATTCCCGAAGCGGAAATGGCCGCACTGGTAAACAACATTCCGGTGGCGTATGCGGTGACCTACCTGGTCGGGACCGCCAGCCTCGTCTGGTTCCTACCCACGATCGGTCCCAAGTTGATGGGGATCAACCTGCGCGAGGAAGGGGCGCGGATGCAGGCCGAGATCGCGGGCACCGCGGAACCGGGGAGCCGGTTCTTCGACATCCGCGCTTATCGAGTGTCCAACCCCACACTCGCCAACAAGACCGTGGCGGAGATCGAAGCGCTGCCGCAGGACGCGCGCGTCTTCATCGTGCGTATTCGTCACGGGGGAGAAGTCCTCGAGTCCACGCCGGCGTCGGTCATCCACTTGAACGACGTCGTCGCGGTGATCGCCCGCCAGGAGGTGCACATGCGAGGCGACAGGATCGGTCCCGAAGTGGACGACAAGGCACTGCTCGACATCCCGATCGAAGCACTCGATGTCGTCATCACTCAGCAGTCCTTCGTCGGGAAGAGCCTGCCGGAACTCGCACGACTGGAGTCCGCGCGCGGAGTGTTCCTGCGCAAGCTGACCCGAGCCGGGCATGAGATCCCCATCGGCGCCGCTACCAGTATCGATCGCGGCGATGTGCTGCGCCTGATCGGAACCAAGGCCGAGGTCGATCGGGTGGCGAACGAGTTGGGCTATGCCGACCGCCTGACTCCGGAAACGGACATGGTCTTCGTCGGGACCGGCATCGTGCTTGGGGGTTTTGTCGGTTTGCTCTCCGTCACCATCGCGGGTATTCCGTTGACCCTCACCGCCAGCGGCGGCGCGTTGATCATGGGGCTGGTGTTCGGTTGGTTGCGGTCGGCGTACCCGTACTTCGGCCGCATTCCCGAGCCGGCGATCTGGGTCTTCGATACTGTCGGACTATGCACGTTCATTGGCGTGGTCGGCCTGAGTGCGGGCCCGAGCTTCATCTCTGGGCTACAGAAAACCGGCGTCAGCCTGGTGATGGTTGGCCTCGTGTCGGCCCTGCTGCCACACACGATCGGCATCCTCTTTGGTCGCTACGTCCTGAAGATGAGCCCCCTCATCGTGCTCGGGGCCTGCGCCGGCGCCGGCACGATCACGGCCGCGCTCCGCGCAATCCAGGACGAGGCAAAAAGCAGCGTCCCAGCATTGGGTTACACGGTTCCCTACGCCATCGGCAATATCCTTCTCACGGCCTGGGGACCCATTCTCGTGGCAATGATGACGATTGGAAAATGAGGGATTGGATTCCATGCCGCTGCGATTGGCAGTTTCTCGTCGCGCGACGGCACGTCACATGAATAGTAAGTGACATGAAGAGGCTGAGGTCGTTGCTCGCGATCATGCTTGGCGTGGTGCTCACATTTGCGCTGCCGGCCCAGGTACCACCGGCGGCGCCACCGGCGCCCCAAGCTGCGCCGGTGGCAAGCGCGACGACGTTCTCGCAGGAAGAGCTCGAACAACTGCTTGCGCCGATCGCACTCTATCCCGACGCGCTGCTCGCCCAGGTCCTGATGGCGTCGACCTATCCGATCGAGGTCGTTCAGGCCGAACGCTGGGTCAAGGCCAATCCGGGACTCAAGGACAAGGCGCTCGAAGATGCCTTGCAACAGCAGCCGTGGGACCCGAGCGTCAAGTCGCTCGCCGTCTTTCCGCAGGTGCTCATGATGATGAGCGACAAGATCGACTGGACGCAGAAGCTGGGCGATGCGTTCCTCGCGCAGCAAAAGGATGTACTGGCCACCGCGCAGGCGCTGCGCAGCAAGGCGGTGGCACAGGGTACGCTCAAGGATTCCAAGGAGCAGAAGGTTGTCACCGAATCCGAGAACAACACGACGGTCATCAAGATCGAGCCGACCGATCCGGAGGTCGTGTATGTACCCACATACAACCCGACGGTCGTGTACGGTGCATGGCCATATCCCGCGTATCCGCCCTATTATTACTACCCGCCCGGCTATGTCGCCGGCGGCGCGCTGCTGGGCTTCGCCGCGGGGATCATCGTCGGGGGTGCGCTGTGGGGCAACTGCAACTGGGGCGGCGGCGACGTCAACATCAATGTCAACCGGTATAACAACTTCAACCGGACCAATATTTCGAACGGCAACTGGAACCACGCTGCCCAGCATCGCGGGGCCGTGCCGTACCGCGACAAGGGCGTGGCGCAGCAGTACGGGCGCGGGCAGGCGGCCGACGCTGCGTCACGCGATGCGTTTCGCGGCCGGGCGGACGCCGGACGCGATTCGATGACGCGCGGCGACATGTCTGGGACGCGAAACGCAAGCGCCTTCGATACCGGACGCAGCACGCAGACCCGCGACTACAGCAATCGCGGCAATTCGAGCCTCAATTCCGCGCGCTCGTCTGGCAACATGGGCGGCGGCGCACGGGGAGGCGGCGGGCGTGGGGGAGGCGGCCGTGGCGGCAGGCGTTGAAATGCGGGTGACACGATCGCGAACCGGGCGGGCGATGGAGATCATGATGAGAGGTGACCGCTGGAATAAGCGTGTCCGCGTGCACGGTTTGGTGCCGATGTTGCTGGCGGTCATCGTCAGCTTGCTCGTTGCCACAAGTGTCTGGGCTGCAGCGTCCGCGCAGAAGACTTTTGCATCACCCGAGGATGCGGCGAACGCACTGGTGCAGGCCGTCAAGGCGCACGATCGCGCGGCGACGCTTGCAGTGCTCGGTGACGCCGGTCCGTGGATTGCGTCGGGCGATGCCGTTGCCGACAACGCCACCAAGGATCGCTTCGTTGCGGCGTACGAAGCCGAGCACGCGATCGTCCGCGATGGCGATACCGCGCAACTTACGATTGGCAAGAACGACTTTCCGTTTGCATTCCCGATCGTGAAAAGCGGTGAGCGGTGGCGCTTCGGAACGGCAGCTGGCAAAGAGGAGCTGCTCGCCCGACGCGTCGGGCAAAACGAGCTCGATGCAATAAAGGTCCTCCAGGCAATTGGCGACGCGCAGCGCGACTACGCATCGGAGGACCGCAACGGTGACGGCGTGCTCGCGTACGCGCAGAAGTTTGCAAGCAGTCCTGGCAAGCACGATGGCCTCTATTGGCCCGTGCCGGCGGGTGAGGCGGCAAGCCCGCTCGGCGAGTTAGTCGCGCGCGCAGCCGGCGAAGGCTACCAGAAGAAGGCCGAGGGCGCGGTGCCGTTTCACGGCTACTTCTACCGACTGCTCAAGGGCCAGGGCAAGAACGCAGCGTCTGGCGCCTTCGACTACGCCGTGCATGGGCGCGCGATTGGCGGCTTCGCTGTCGTGGCCTGGCCGGCGAAATACGGCAATTCCGGGATCATGACTTTCATCGTCAACCAGGACGGAAAGGTCTTCCAGGCGGACCTCGGACCGGGGACGCCGTCGCATGCGGGCACTATGCAGCGTTTCGACCCGGGCAACGGTTGGACGCTGGTCGCCGGCGAGTAGCGCGCAACAGCGCCTACAAGGTCAAGCAACAACAACACGCTCGTTTTCATATATTCCAACCACCATCATGAGGTGCAACATGCTCAGATTCATTATTTCTATCGGACTCGCCGTCGCCGCCGCTGTCGCGGCGCCCGTCATGGCACAAACGTCCAACGTCATGGTCGGCAGCGCGCCGGGCAAAGCAGGCGTTGCGCAAACGGTGCAACTCACGGCGACGATCACCGCAATCGACAAGGCTACGCGCGATGTCACATTAAGGGGACCGCAGGGCAAGGAGGTGACCGTGACAGCCGGCCCGGACGTGAAGAACTTCGCCAGCATGCACGTCGGCGACCAGGTCGATGTCCGATATATCGAGGCGGTGACGCTCGAGCTGAAGAAGGGCGGAGGCCAGAAAGTCGCGCGGACCGAACAGGCGGCCGCCATGGGCGCCAAACCTGGCGAACAGCCGGCCGGTGCCGCGGGCCGTCAAGTGACGATCGTCGCCGACGTCATTGCTGTCGACCCAGCGACGCAAAGCGTCACCCTGCGCGGGCCGAACCATACGGTCAGCCTTGTCGTCAGCGACCCCGAGCAATTCAAGCGTATCGCAAAGGGCGATCAGGTCGAGGCGACATACACGCAGGCGCTCGCACTCGCCGTCGGGCCGGTGGCAAAGAAGTAGAGGCGCGCGATTGCGAGGCGCGGACACGGTTTCAGCAAACGATGACCGATCCGCGCGACTTCGCATGCGCCGACACGCTCAGAAACGGCCTCGCGGTGACGATCCGGCATTTGCGCGCCGATGATCGGGATCGAATCGCCAAGGCGGTGCGGCAGCTCGACCGGGAATCGGTCTACACGCGCCTCTTCAGCTATCGGAACGAACTGACGGAGCCCGGGCTCGACCGCATCATGCGCGTCGACCCTGAGCATGAAGTTGCGCTGGTGGTGACCATTCGCGCCGGCAACGACGAGACCGTGATCGGCTCCTGCCGCTACTTCGTCTCCGGCGCGGACGGCGGAGAGCCTGCGGCAGAGGTGGCGTTCGTCGTCGAAGAGGATTATCAGGGTTTCGGGATCGCGAGTCGTCTGCTGCGGCATCTTGCGCAAGTCGCTCGCGAGCGCGGCATTGCCACACTCGAAGCCGACGTGCTCGCCGAGAATAAATCCATGCTCGGCGTATTCGCGCGCTCGGGCTTGCCGATGACCAAGCGCCGCGACGGCGGCAGCGTTCACGTAGTCCTCGCACTGCGCGACATTCCGGCATAATTCGGGTGGCGGCACATGGCGTGCGCGCCACCGTCGCGCGGGCGATGTTCCTTCGATGCGCCGCGCGGGTTCTTTCTGTCGTGTGTCCGCTCGCTTGACCGGCTATCGATGGCGCAAAATGCTTCGACGGAGATGACAATGGGAAAGAAGGGCGATGGACATAAGAATGACGACAAGGTCACGGGGAAGCACGGCAACGGCGATCGCGCCAGTGCGAAGGCGAAGGACGGTACTTCGACACCCGGCGCGGAATTAGGCAACAAGGATTACGAGCGCGCTCTCAAACAGCTGCATGTGGAACTTGTCAAGCTGCAGCGATGGGTCGTGCACAAGGGGCTCAAGGTCTGCATCATCTTCGAGGGTCGGGACGGTGCCGGAAAAGGCGGGACGATCAAGGCGATCACCGACCGCGTCAGCCCGCGCGTATTCCGGGTTATTGCGCTGCCGGCGCCCACCGAGCGCCAGAAATCCCAGATGTACGCACAGCGCTATCTGCCGTACCTTCCTGCGGCAGGCGAGATCGTGATCTTCGATCGCAGCTGGTACAACCGGGCCGGCGTCGAACGCGTGATGGGCTTCTGCACGGAGGAGGAGGCGCAGGGCTTCCTGAAAGTGGTGCCCTTGTTCGAGAAGATGATGGTCGAGTCGGGCATCATCCTGCTCAAGTACTGGCTTGAAGTAAGCCCGGAGGAGCAGACGCGCCGGCTCGAGGCGCGAATCGGAGACGGTCGCAAGACCTGGAAGCTCTCGCCGATGGACGTGAAGTCCTACAACCGGTGGGACGACTACACGAAGGCGCGTGACGACATGTTTGCCGCCACGGATACTGCGTGGGCACCATGGTTCGTCGCCCGTTCGGAGGACAAAAAGCGGGTGCGCCTGAACGTCATAAGCCACGTGCTGAAGCAGATTCCCTACAAGGCGGTCGATGCTCCGAAGGTCAAACTGCCCAAGCGCAAGGTCGCCCTCTCCAAGGCACGCGACTATCCGTTCAAGTTCGTGCCGGAGCCCTTCTGATCTGACGCACACCGAACATTGCAGGACAATCATCCACCCAGCGCTTTGACCGCGCCGATCAGCACAGCACCAAACACGGCCATCAACACCCCGGTTCGCAAGGGCTTCGTGTAGCCAGCGTGACGCCCGAGCGCGAAGCCGGCAAGCATCAGCATTGCAAGCGTGATTGCGTGCGACACGCGAAGTGCGAACGCCGGGTTGCTCATAATGAGGAAAGGAGCAACGACGGGAAATGTGGCGATTACCACGAGGAGGAATATTCCGACAGCTTCCAGATAGTCCCTGGGTCGCAATATCGCACGGGCTTCCGGTCGCAACCCGAGCAGGCTCCGGCGCATGCCTTCGATTTCATCGGGGCCGGTGATCGCGGCAACATGGTCTGGCAGCGCCTCCATGATCAGCCTGTGCGCGGTGCCGACGTCCGCGCCGACGATCCGCTTCGACAGAACACGATTGCGCGATCGCTCGGTTGCGGTCCGGATGAGATACATGACGGCATCCACGAGCCCCCAGGCGAGATTGCAGCCGAGCGCGGCGATCGTGATGCTCCGCATGTCCTCATGCCCTGCCGTGGCGATCGATATCGAGCCGACGATGGTGACGGCCATGATCAGGCCGAACAGTATCTCCGAGATCCGATCGATGGGATCGAGCAGCCGATCGCGTTTTTTGTCGACCACGGAATATCCTCGATCAGGACTTTGCCGTCGGCGTCGGCGTTCCCTGCATCGCCTGGTAGCGTTCGATGGCCTCACGCGCATTGAACAACATGCGTTCGCGGCCAAGGCGCTTGTCCAGCCCGGCACGGCGCACGACTTCGAGCACGCTGGGGTTCAGCCCCACGATCCATACGACGACGCTGCCAGCTTCGGTCATGCGCTTCTCTCCCTCCATGAGGGCCTGCAACGCCGAGTATTCGAGATCAGGCACCCGGCTCATGTCCAACGCCAGCACGCGTGGATCGTATTGTGTGACCAGGGCATTGAGCTGATCTGCAACATTTTGCGCATTGACGAAAAAGAGACGTCCCTCGGGCCGTACGATCAGCAACCCTTCGAATGTCTCATCGTCCGCGTGTTCGGGTGACAGTGGCCGCAGCACGTCTGCCCCGCGCTTGCGGCCGATGACCGACACGCGCGGATTCGCGGTCTGGCTCGCCAGGCCGATCATCGAAACAATGATCGCCACCACGATTCCCTTGAGGGTGCCGACGGCAAGCACGCCGAGCGCAGCGATGATCGCCCAACGAAACTCCATCCTGCGAACGTTGCGGATGGCAAGGAACTCTGCGGGCTTGATCAGCCCGACCGAATAGACGATCACGATTGCCGCGAGCGTAGCGTTCGGCATCAGCCCCAGTAGTGGCGCAAGCAACAGCATCGTTGCCAGTGCCGCCGCCGCAGTTACCAGCGAAGCCTTCTGCGATCGCCCCCCCACCGCGCGCACGACCGCCGTCTGCGACGTCCCGCCTCCCGCGGCCATGGCACCGAATAGCGCACCTCCCAGATTCGCCACGCCGGTTGCGACCAGCTCGCGGTTGGCGTTGATCGGAGGATCGCCCGGCCTCGCAAAGGCACGACCCGCGGCGATCGTTTCGGTGAAGCTCATCAACGCGATGCCGAGGGCGCCTGGCGCCAATTGCCCGGCCAGCGCGAGATCCGGGAGCGTGAGGGAAGGGAACCCCTGCGGAATCAGCCCGACCGTCGAAACCCCCAGCGCCTGCAGGCCGAAGTACCACGATGCGGCAATGCTGCCTCCCACTGCGACGAGCGGGGCTGGGGAATGTGGCCACAAGCGTTCCATGCCGATCAGTATTGCAAGCGTCGCCGCGGCTACTGCCAGCGTCAGCAGCGAAGTGTCGGGAACGTGGTGTACGACGCTGAGGACATCGGTAAAGAATCCTTGCTTGGTGATGTGAATGCCGAGGAGTTTAGGTATCTGGTCCAACACGATCACCAGACCTATCCCGGCCTTGAAGCCGGTCAGGACAGGCGCGGAAATGAAGTTCGCCACGAACCCGAGATTCATCAGCCGCGCGATCACCAACATCGCCCCTACCAGCGCGGACAGCGTGGCCGTCGCCGCGACGAGCTTGTTCGGGTCGCCATCCGGTACCGCGATTCCGAGTTCCGCGGCAACCAGGATCGCCAGCGTTGTGGTCGAGCTGACGCTCAACACGCGCGACGAGCCGAGGAGCGCGTAGATCACCATCGGGACGAAGGCTGTGTAAAGCCCCACCGCTACCGGCAAACCGGCGACGGTCGCATAGGCCATGGCCTTGGGCAGGACGACCGCGGCAGCCGTGAGACCGGCGACAATGTCGAAACGCAAAGCCGTCGCAGCGGGTTCGCTTGTGCTCGAGGTCATCGCAAGTGGCGTTCTCGAATGTCGTTGTTGGTGGCGACGCTTCCTCCAGCCGCCCTCAAGTAATCATCGTTTGGCAGTTGAGCGAGCTTCCCTTCCAATGCATCCCATGGAGGCGCAACGACAGCTTCGAGAGCTGCGTTGCCGTCGCTCCGGTGAAACGCAGCATCGCACTCGGATGCGTGCCAGCGCCTTCGACGCGCTGGATTTCGGTGCATTCGAGCTCAGGGGCATACTTCTTCACCAGCGCCTTGATCTCGTCGTCCGTCGTTCCCGACGGCATGTTGCCAATCCAGATTCTCATCGTAGCGCTCCCATATCAGGCGTTGTTCGTGAATGCGCGATGGCCGGTGTCTTCTCCTCCGGTTCAGTCACGATTCCAGCCTGCAACATGCCGAATGCCGTGATCGGATCGTCGGCGAACTGGAACAGCGCAAGATCTTCGCGGTCGATCATGCCGTGCCGGACGAGCGCGTTGAAATTGACGATTTCATTCCAGTAGCTCGAGCCGTAGAGCACGATCGGAATGTGACGATCAATTTTTCTGGTCTGCATCAGCGTCAGGATTTCCATCAGCTCATCAAGAGTGCCGAAGCCGCCCGGGAACACTACCAGCGCGCGCGCCAGATGCGCAAACCAGAGTTTGCGCATGAAGAAATAGTGAAACTCGAACGTCAGTTCAGGCGTGACATAGGGGTTCGGCTGCTGCTCCTTTGGCAAGCCGATATTGAGGCCGATGCTCTTGCCGCCACCCTCGGATGCGCCGCGGTTGGCGGCCTCCATGATGCCTCCGCCGCCGCCGGTGCAAACGACGTAGCGATGACCATGAGACGGGAGGCTCTTCGACCAGGTTGTGATCAGGCGCGCGAGTTCGCGCGCCGCATCGTAGTAGTGACCCAGCGCACCCGTTGACCCCAACCGCGCGGAGCCAAAGAACACTATCGTGTCGCAAACGCGCTCACGGTGGAAACTGTGCAACGGTTCGAGATACTCGGCAAGGATGCGCAACGGACGCGCATCGTCGCTATCCAGGAATGCCTCGTTCTTGTAGGCGAGGGGCGGGCGCGGCCGGTCGATGGAACTCATGGCTTCTGACGCAACGTGGCAAAGTCGATAAAGCCGCGCGCGACATCGGTGTGGACAAGCTGGACGCGGACGCGGTCGCCGACAGCGAGGCCCTCAAATCCGCGGACGACTCTGCCTTCGGTGCTCGGCCCGGAAATGCGCACCCATGTCCCCTTTTCCGAAGTGCCGGTAACAATGCCATCGAACTGCGCACCGATTCGTGAGGCGAGAAGCGACGCGGCGACTGACTTGCCGACCTGCCGTTCCACTTTTGCCGCATTGTCCTCCTGGTCAGTGCAGTGGCGTGCCAGCAAGGTCAACTCATCGTTGGCGTAGGGCGAAGGTTGATTGGCGAGCGCTGATTTCAACAGGCGCTGCGTGACAAGATCGGGAAATCGGCGGTTCGGTGCGGTGGAATGCGTGTAGTCCTTCACCGCCAGCGCGAAGTGCCCTTCGGCCGGCTGGCCCGGCAGTTCGAGCACATACTCACCCGAGCCCAGCAGCTTGATGACGGCAAGCGACACGTCGGGAAAGCGCGCGGGATCCGCCGCACGCCGTTTGCTCAGGAAAGCATCCAGCGCGGCAGCGTCCGGCGTCTCTGGTAACCGATCGCCGGATTTGGCCGCCAGCGCGACCATCTTGTCCCAGTGTTTGGGGGTCTGCAGTACCCGGCGCAGCGATGGCAGACCCTTCTTTTCGAGATACTTCGCGGTGACGCCGTTGGCCGCAATCATGAATTCCTCGATCAGTTCCTTCGCCCGGTTTTTTTCATCTGGCACCAAATCGGCCAACGAGTCCCGGTCAAATACTGCGCGCACTTCCAAGGTTTGCAGTTGCAGAGCGCCATGCGCATGTCGCACCCGCCGCAGCGACTGCGCTACCCGATCCTGGATGCGGAGCTGTTCATCTAGTCCAGGCACCGTCGCAAGCTTTGGCGGCGCGGGCGCTGAGCCCTCAAGCCACGCGGCAAGTGCATTGTAGGCGAGCTTGGCCCAGCTTAGAACGACTGCCTGATAGATGTCGGAAGTGACCATCGTTCCATCGGGGGCAATCACCATCTCCAGCACGATGGCCAGCCGCTCTTGACCTTCGCCCAAGGAAGTGAGGTCGGTCGATAGTTTCTCCGGTAGCATCGGAAAGATCTTTGCAGCGGTGTAGACCGAGGTTGTGTTGACCGACGCGTGGCCGTCGATCGCGGAACCTTTTTTTACCAGTGCGTCGACGTCGGCGATGGCAACCAGGATTTTCACCGCACCGCCCGCCTCGGCTACGGCGACCGAAAGTTGATCGAGATCACGGGAATCGTCGTTATCGATCGACGCCCAGGGCAGGCCGCGCATATCGCGAATCGCAGCGCCGGACGCCGCGGCGGCCTGCGTAAGCTGGTTGGTCTCGGCAACGACAGCGGGTGAAAAGTCTGGCAGTAGACCGTGCTGGACCATCGCGTCGTGCGCGATGTTCTGCAGTTTGTCGCGGTCGGTGCTGTGTAGGGTCGCCATGGAATGTGCGGGCAAGTCGCGGAGTCTTGGTTACCGAGACACTCGGCTGTTCGCTTGACGCCCGAGCACGCGAACCGGATAGGGGGAACGCGATGTTGAATGACGCGTGCTCGGACGAAGTCTATCCGGTCGAATCCCAGCCAGGACGATTGAAGTACAAATCATTGTGGGTCTTCGCGGAAAAGTGTGGGTAGATTTCAGCTGTTAACCAGCTTGAAAGGCGCGTGGATGCTTGGTTTCGGCGCTTTTGGGGTCCGTAGAAATTTGGCATGATATTGCGATGCCTACTTCATCGAAGCCAATGCGTCTTGCCGACGCGTATCGATTTTCTGGTTTCCGACCACGAACGATGCTTCGCGGCGTGTTTGGCGATCGCAAGGCGCGCGTCATTACGCTCGTTCGGCGCTCAAAAAAACGGTCTGCGGCAGCTGCGGGATGGCGCATTACGGTTGGTACGACCGCGCGGTACGCCGAGCACGCGATCTGTCCAACGGGGATACGCGCATCTACCTCGAATTCGAGGTGCGGCGGGTCGCTTGCCGCAGTTGTGGGCAGGTGAAACGCGAGCGACTCGCGTTCCTGGCCGACAACACGCATTACACGGAGCGCTTTGCCTACTACGTCGGCCGGCGGTGTCGAGCGGCCACGGTGCAGGATGTGGCGAAGGAGTTGCATCTTGACTGGCATGCAGTCAAGGACCTGGAGAAGCAGTACATGCGGGCGCAGCTCGCCCGGGTGGGCACACCCGGACCCAAAGCCATCGGCATCGACGAGATCTCGATCCGCAAGGGCCATGACTACCGCATCGTGGTGAGCGACCTGATGCGAGAGCGCCCGATCTGGTTTGGAGGAACGGACCGCAAAGAGGCCAGCATGGCGCTGTTCTACGACTGGCTCGGCGAGAAGAAGAGGCGGAGCATTCGCTTGGCGGTGATGGACATGTGGAAGCCGTTTCGCACGGTGACGGTGGCGCGGGCCCCGCAGGCGGCGATCCTGTACGACAAGTTCCACATCCTGCGTCATCTGGGCGATGCGCTCGACGAAGTGCGCAAGTCCGAGTACAGCCGACTCAGCGGTGCGGACCGAAGCTACATCAAGGGCCAGAAGTACACGCTGCTTTCGCGTCGCGAGAATCTCACACTGAAAGGCCGCCAAGCGCTCAAGAAGGTGCTGACGGCGAACAAGCGCTTGAACACCGCGTACCTGCTCCGGGAGTCCTTCGGTCAGCTCTGGGACTACGAGCGCGAGGGCTGGGCGCGGCGATTCTTCGACAACTGGCGAGCGAGCCTGAAGTGGCAGCGCCTCAAGCCCTACGAGAAATTCGCCGAGATGATTGAGCGCCATTGGGACGGAATCGCCGCTTACTGCAACCCCGAGAACAAGGTCTCGCTCGGATTCGTGGAGGGGATAAACAACAAGATCCGCGTCATCCAGCGCCGCGCGTACGGACTGCGCGACGAGGAGTACCTGCGACTGAAGATCCTTACATGCACGCTGCCACCGATCTAAAATCCCCGAAAATCACCCACACAAATCCGCGAAGACCCATCATTGTAATGGGCCATAACAGGCATCGCGCGGGTGCAGATCGGAGTCTCCGGCGCGTCGGCGCCACCGTAATCGTCCCGAGTCGCTCCGCCTCGGCCATAACCAAAGTGACATCGGCCGCCGCGCTCGACGTGACGTCCACACTCTGGGTCGCCGTCGCGGTGCCGCTGGCGACGTGGTCTTTGGCGATGCTGTTGATCGTGGCCGCAGAGACGGCGTGCACGGCAACGCAGGCAACAACACAAAGTGCGCTGCAGCGCACAGGGAAAGGCTTGCGCATGAAAGCTCCTCAATACTCGTACCAAAGAGGCACCCCCCACGGAGGCGGGGGCGATATCCAGCTCTTGGGTGCGCTGGCCGAGCGGCCTAGGCGCGTACTAGGAGGAGTAAGGTGGGCCGCACGATGGCGGCAATACAACGGCGACGGCGATTAGCCGCGAATACTGACTTGGGGTAATCGCTTCCCAATAGTTTATTTCCAGGGCGAGCTTGATCGCCGGCGCTGCGTTCGGACCGGCATCGAGACCGATGTGCAGATGCGTGGCCGCGACCGAGGCGAGCCAGGCGAAGCACAATGCCGCCAGCGCGCAGACCACGCGCTGTCGCATCCGGTGCATCGTCTTAAGGGACTCTCTCACGCGAATACCACAAATGCCCGAGATTAGTCGGATTGTCGCCCGTCGCAACACTGCAGTGCGCGCGCCTGCGCCGGGCCAAGGATATTCGCGCCTCCAACTACAGCGTGAACAACAAAAAATCCCTGACCATATAGACGTTCTCCGTGCCTCGAGGCATCTGAACGTTAATGCGCGCGCAAGGGCGAAAAAAAACCCCCACGTCGCCGAGGGGGTCGAGGCTGTATCTTTAAGGAGGAGGTAAAAGACACAGTAGTACTTCGAGATTACGTCGGCACGATGTGATGAGCGCTGCGCAATGATTTCGCAAGCCTCAAGCCGTCGCCGCAAAATCTGGTAGTGATATGCAACGGGTTGCACGAAGCATGCCAGCGAGCAACCAACGAGTAAGCGCTTGATTTGGCTTGCCGGCAAAAAATGCGCTTCTTGGCGTCATCGCAACCTCCACGATCGTCAGCACTCTGGCGGTGCCACCGCGCACTAGATGCGTGCACTACTATGGTGATCGAGATCTGGCGTCTCTCGCCGACCCGGAGAGCGCACGGACCACGGATGCGAACGTCAAGCGAGAGGTGTCATGCCGAGACTTCGGGACGATTGACCCATGAATCGGCTAGTGCTCATCGGCAGCATCCCGCATACAAGCCTCCCGCCTGAAGTGCGCACAAAGACAGCTGGTTTAGCAACGGCAAGTTTGCTGCGCGAGCTGGTCGACGACTCTGGTGCCTCGCAGTCAAAGCAATCACTACTCATTGGTGCGCGGCGAGTCGCCGGCCAATCGACTCCTTGGCACGGCTGGTGTGAGTCGATTGTGGACGCCGGCGCGACTTTGCGAGATGCTCCGTTAGAACGATTCTTGTCCATCGCGGGATCTACGCTGAGGTCGCGCCGTTTCTTCTATATAAATGGGGTCAGCACTATCGCAACCCCGAGCGATATGTATTGATTTTGAACAACTGCCGGCTGACCTCTACCTTATTGCGGTTCACAACTTCCGCGTTGAGGATTGCAATCCCAATCTCGACGAGTGTCTTGCGGGATGTTCTGGCGCGGCGGGTTGGCGTTCGCAGAGCGTAAGCAGAAGACCACCCTATCGAATGCATGGCGTCATGGTCAGCAACCGCACCCTTATTGATGCGCGGCAATGGAAATAACGAATGAGCGCCGCCTAATCGACTCGGGGGTGTCGGTAGCGTTATCGTCTTGATCCGCGCGGAAATGTCCAAATGCCGAGGGTCGAGGTTTTTACTCCAACGCGACCGTTGCGAGCTGAGGCCCGAGCGAATCGGGTTTTCCATGTCAGCGGGTTCCTACAGTGAGGTCAGTCCCTCGCTGATTACGCGACGAGCAAAATTGTGAGAATGTTTTGCCGTCCGTGTTAGCCCCTGGCACCCGTAAACCGAAAATTGATGCGCTTGCCTTTTTTGATTTACCAAGAAATAGATGCACTGGCCTACTTCTGTGCCAAAAGCTATCCGACCTATCATCATCGTTGTCGGTGTGCTCCTCGTGCTCATCGTCTCGGAAGGCCCTCTGAGAGCTCAGGCTGCGAAGACCACGGTTTGCACGATCACCGTAAATTCTGCCAACGAAAAGGATGCATTTCAGCGGAACCTGCCCAAAGACAAATTTGACTTCGTTGAGTTACTGGAACGGGGTCGTGGCGATTGGTTGGCGGCAGCGTGCCAGCAGAAAGTCCAATGCGACGTGCTGGTGATCTCGGGTCACTTTGGTGGAGATGCTACTGTTCACACGGAAAGTGCGACCGAATTCTATTCGGATCGGGTCGGCGCAAGTGACTTCTTGCCGGTGGACGAAATGGAGCGCCTTTCCTGCAGCGAGTCCTGCCCAGGATTGTTCTCGCGACTTAAGGCAGTCTACCTCTTTGGGTGCGAAACATTGAGCCCACAGGCGTCGCAAGCAACGTCGGCCGAAATCGCGCGAACACTCACTCGCGCGGGGTACTCGCCGACCGAGGCTGACCAGATGCGGCGGGCATTGAATGAAAGCCACAGCGAATCAAACAGGGACCGCATGCGTCGCATATTTTCCGAGGTGCCGGTGATTTACGGATTTTCATCGGTAGCGCCGCTCGGACCGGCCGCCTCCTCACTTCTCGACCGCTATTTTCACTCGAGCACGAGCAGCGAGGTTGGCGACGGACACGTAAGTCAGAAGTTCCTGGATGCTTTTTCCGGGCACTCGATCGCGGTCGCCAGCGGCGTGACCGGTTCGGATCGCCAAGCGAATTATCGCCGCGATGTCTGTCAATTCCTTGACGAACGGCTCTCCGCTGCGCAAACGTTGACGTTCATCCATCAGGTTCTCGGCAGAGAGATGATTGATGTGCGGATGTCTTTCGACCGCATCGAAAGCTTCCTTGCTTCGCTCAAAGAGGGCGAGCGTCAAACACCTGCTGTTGTGCGGGCGCTGGCGGAAATCGGTAGCGACCAGGCCGCTCGCAAGCGGTATCTCGCGTTTGTACACAAATCGGCGCCTGCGTCGACTCGAGCCCGGATGATTGAGGTCGCGCGCACACTGGGTTGGCTCTCGGAAGATGAGAAGAGAGCAGAAATCGTGCGCATGATCGATGAGCGCATGGCGGATAATGCGATGACACTTGCGGATGTCGACCTCGTGTGCTCGTTGAACAAGGATGGCGATGTCGGGCAGGAATTGAAGCATCTCGAACCATCGCAGTCCGACCGTCTCATGTATACGGCGGGCCTCGCGTGTTTGGGAAACGTGGCGGCTCGCGCGCGCATTTTGCAGGCGTTGTCGAGTCCGCGAGAAGAAGAGGTCGAGACCGCGCGCGTGTATTTGCGCCATCATCCGCTCACTGACGCGGATGAGTTTCGTGTCGTCGCCGGCAGAATCGCGCGCATGCCAAGGTCTCCCGCACAGGTTCGCGCACTTGAGTCGCTTGCCGAGCAACCTATTTCCGATGCGGAGAGTCTCAATGGGTTGGTCCGTTTGTTTCCTGCCGCCGATTCCCTCGACGTGCAACGGGCCATCGCCGGCATCTTGATTCGTTCTGACTTTGATGCGATCGACAGACCCGCACTCGTAGGCGTGCTTCGCCAAAATCGTATCAAGTCCACGGATGGAGAAGATCTGATCGATGCTCTTATTCGCAGGTTGGAGCAACCAGAAGCGGCGCCGCCAGATGCTTCCTACGCTAAGCTCGCGCCCGGCACGGCCAACGACATTGGGCCTGAGACCACTGGCGTGATCCTGGGCTGCTCCGCTTCAGCACGCACTACGTCTGCGCGTGATTGCGATTTGCTCGAGACAGGCGGTAGGGCGCCGCCAACTTCGGCGCTCGGGACGTCATCGGCGCCCTGACCCAGCACGCAATAATCACCCCGGTGCAACAATTCCAGTGGCGGCGGGGGCGCTCGCCTGCTGGAGGGCCTGTTGTTTTCCAATGGCAGGTCCAGTGCTACGATATTGGCCCATCGAGTCTGCCAGCTCCTGGATTTCATGGCCGTATTCCCGAAATGGACATTGGTGGTCCTGTTCCTGGTTGTCCTATGGGCCGGTGATGCTTGGGCCGATCGAAAGACGGTTTGCACGATCACCGTCAACTCTTCCGACGAAAAGGACATTTTTCAACAGAATCTGCCGCCGGAGCAGTTCAGGTTTGTCGAATTGGTACAACGTGGCCGCCCCGATTGGCTCGCCTCCGCATGCCGTGCCGCAGTCCGTTGTGACGTCCTCATCGTCTCAGGACACTTCGACAGCGGCACGGAATTTTATTCCGATCGCCTCGGCGTACGTGAGTTCCTGGGTGTCGACGAGTTGGAGCGCGCAAGCTGCAGCGACTCGTGCCCGGGGCTATTCTCGCAACTGAAGGAGGTATACCTGTTTGGGTGCAACACGCTCAACACGGAAGCGAAGCGAAGCGCTTCCGCCGAGATCGCACGGAGCCTTATCCGGACTGGACATTCGCCATCCGACGCAGAGGCCTTGTCGCGCGAACTGGGCGAGCGCCATGCCGAAAGCAATCGCGATCGTATACGGCAGATCTTCAAGGATGTGCCCGTAATCTACGGCTTTTCCGCGAAGGCCCCGCTCGGTCGATCTGCGGCACCGATTCTGGAGCGGTACTTTCAGTCAGGCGCGGGTGGCGAGGTCGGGACCGGCAGCGCGAGTGCCAAATTGCTGAGGCTGTTCGCACCAAGTTCCATGACGGCCACTGACGGAATGAGCGAATCCGATCCGCGTGCTGCCTTTCGTGGCGAAGTATGCCACTTCGCTGACGATCGACTCTCGCCAGCAGGGAAAGTCGACTTTATCCATCAACTGCTCGGTCGAGAGATGGCTGAAGTCCGGATGTTTTTCGATCCTATCGAGAAATACTTGGCATCCTTGGATGGGCTGCAACGCCAGACGCCCGAGGTATCCGCTGCACTGCAGGCCATCGCTCGCGACGAACCGGCACGCGGCCGGTATCTCGACTTTGTCCGCGATGCGGACGAGCTTGCCGTGCGAGCTCGCATGCTGGAACTGGCCCGCACGCTGGGCTGGCTTTCGCCGGCAGAAAAGCGGTCCGAGATCATACAAATGTTCGGTGAACGTATTGCGCAAGACCGGGTGGATTCTGCTGACGTGGACCTCGCATGTTCGTTGAACGAGGACGGCGTGCTTGGACAGGACTTGCAGAGTAGCCAGCTGGCGCTGGTGCGGTCGGGCAGCGTTGGAAATGCAGCCTTGCTTGCCTGTTTGGGCAGTGCGGAAGGCCACGTACGCATGTTGAACGCGCTGACGAGCTCCAACGATGAAGACGTGCAAATGGCGCAGGTCTATTTTGGCCACCGTCCGCTTGCAGATCCAACGGACTTGCACAAGGTCGCAGCAAGCATTACGCGCATGGACGGCTCCGAGGCACAGGTTCATGCGCTCGAGACGCTGGCCAATCAGCGCCTCTTCGATGCCGAGAGTTTGGAGGAATTGACAACTCTGTTCGCGGCCGCCAAATCCATCGACGTCCAGAGGGCGATCGCGGGGATCCTGATTCGCTCCGATTCGCAGGCGATGGCCAGACCGGACTTGGTTCGCTCGCTGCGCCAGCATCGATTGAAGTCGCCGGACGGCGAGGACGTGATCGATATTCTTATCCGTTACCTGCAAGCATCCTGACCCGATACCTGCGGCGCGTAGGCGGTGCGAGCTCCACGGGAAGCGTCGTACCACGGTCTCGACTTCCTTGTTGCATTTTCGCACGCGAATATTCACGTCCGCATCAAAATCGCTTGCGCCCTCTCCGTCTCAGTATTAGCCTTTAAGCAACTTGTTCGCTTGGGTGCAACGTCGCTCCCGAAAATTATGAGCTGGATGTTACGCACGCTTATTTCCTTCTCGGAGCTCGCCGCCCGGATGTGCGACTCGTTCCGTGGCGGGAGTATTAACGGTTGCGAGCTGCAAGCATCGGCGCGGGCCGGTGTGGCTACGACGAAGTAATCCCACCCGACCGGAAGATATTCCGCCGGGTGAGTCGGCGGAACTGTCAAAAGGTCGCATCCCTTCTCCTTTTCGACAGCGCCGCCTCGATGTACGGGCTGATCGCCCTGCTATGCGCGTGCTTGCGCGGGGGCGTAACAAGAGGAGGGCAGACGCTATGGCGCACACGATTGACAGCCAACGGACAACCACGCGGCGTTGGGCCGCACTGCTCGGGACAGACGCGCAACTGAAGAACGGCAATGCGTTCGGCAGTCGCGGCTTCGCCGCTTTATTCGCTTTCGTGATGCGAGGCGGTCGTACCGGCATCGGCCGCGTGGATATGCGATGCCAGGCTTTCGCCACAGGAACCTATCGATAAGCGAATCGATTTCCTTCAAGCGCAGGCCCGGCGACCGAAAGATGACGGTGTCGGGCTTTTTGTTTTTCCGGCGCCAGAGAATCACCTAGACAACGAGGGATCGAAAATGAAACGGTCAAACGTGGAATTCGCAAGACCGCACGGGGTTCGGGAATTCGAATTCGTGCAGGCAGGGCCCGATGGAGCGTACTGGCACGCTGCAGACGGAATGATAGTGCGCGCCGCCGCCGCGGAGCGCGGGCGTGCACGCGAAGGCGAAGTCTCGGACACTTCTCTGACGGGGTGCGAGATGGGGCGCGGGCGTACTGGTGCGCGGCCAACCGGTTTTGTGCGCGCAGAGAAGTCGTATGGGCGTGGCGGTTTTGCGTGTGGGCACAACGCGCCTGGTTCGTGATTCACGTCGTGCAATGGTTTTGGTGACGCGCCTTGCGGCACGACGGGTCGAGGCGCGCTGTGGCAGTCAGTTGCGGCAATCCGGCGGAGTAGTCCGCCGGGGTCGCACCCGAGCGGCGTGCCCTTGCGATCATGAAAACGTACGTAAGGAGCTTTCCAATGAGCGGCGCCGTCCCGGCTCCTAGCTTACGCGCACTCTTGGTGCGGGACCGTACACGAGCTTGCATCGTGTTCCAGCCCCAATGTTGACTGCGCCCGATAACGGTCGGACAATTTGGACGCGCGACCTCGCTTGGACATACCAAAAGTCGCCTTTGCCCCGCGTAAAACGCATTCCAGAGTTGCGGGAACCACTCATGCAGCACTTCAGGGCGGAACGCATTCGTAAGCGTCAATGACTTAGGAGGAACCATGAAGCACAAGTTTTCGCAAAGCAAGGTATTGGCCAAGCGCCAACAGGTCGGAAGCCACGTTGCGACACCACTGGCGGCTGCTCTCTTCATGTTCTGCGCGGCACCCGCTGTGGCGACAACCTGCACTATCGCTGATCTGACGCAGTTAGGGCTGCCGAATACGACGATCACGCTGGCGCAATCGTACGCGGCGGGAGCCGTCGTATCCGGCACGACGGTAGCGCCGGTCGGTCTGTGCCGTGTCGCAGCCACGGTCAAGCCCGGTCTGCAATCGAACGTCCATTTCGAGGTCTGGATTCCAACGGACGGAAGCTGGAACGGCAAGTATCAGCAAATCGGCAACGGCGGATTCGCCGGTTCGATCTCAGCGGCCAATATCGCGAATTCCGTGTCGCGTGGCTACGCAACGGCCGGCACTGATGATGGCACGTCAGGTCCGCCGTCGGGCGCTCCGACCTTCATCGGCAACCCGGACGTGGCGCTCGATTACGGATATCGCGCGGTCAAGGCCACCGGCGATGATTCAAAGGCGATCGTCACCGCCCTGATGGGGCACGCACCGAATTATTCATATTTCGTCGGGTGTTCCGATGGCGGCAGGGAGGCGCTGCAAGAAGCCCAGCGTTACCCCGATGATTTCGACGGCATCATCGCGGGATCTCCCGTCAACGATCAGGTGGGCGAATTCGGGTCCTCGTACCTCTACAACAGTCAGGCGACGCTGAGCGGGCCCCAGACGAACGGCGTTCCGGACGCTTATATCCCCACGAGCAAGCTGCCGCTGCTCACCAACGCTGTACTGGCGCAATGCGCCGGCAAAGACGGCGGTCTGGCAAGCGACGCGTTTCTCAACGATCCGCGCCAGTGCAAGTTCACACCCTCGGTTGTCCAATGCAGTGCCGGCCAGGATCCGAATACCTGCCTGACACCCGCGCAAGTGCAAGCTGCGCAGCAGATCTACTCGGGCCCGCACGATCACATAACCCTGCTGTTCCCTGGCCTTGAGCCCGGCGGCGAGGCGCCAACCGGGGGCTGGACCTCCTGGATCACGGGTTCTTCGCCCACATCGCCAGGCAGCCAATACACCCTCGGTTTGGGTTTCGGATGTGACCTGATGCAGAGTCTAACGAGCTGTAACTACCTTGCCGCTGATGTTGTTGCGCAAGACATCGCGGCACGGCAGATCTGGCAGCCAATCCTCAGCTCGGTGAATCCCGATTTGAGCAAGTTCAGAGCGAGCGGCGGCAAGCTGATCCAGTACGCCGGATGGGCCGACGCCGCCATCGCGCCTCAGAACGGGCTCAATTATTACCGCAAGGTCGTGCAGACCATAGGCGATCCAAGCGACTTCTATCGCGTGTTCATGGTTCCCGGTATGGCACATTGCAACGGCGGCAACGGTCCGAACTCATTCGGCAACGGCACCAGCAACGGTCCGGTGATCGATGCCAACCACGACTTGGTGAAAGCGCTCGAGCAGTGGGTTGAACAGGGAACCGCCCCCACCAGCATCATCGCAACGCATTACGTCAACAATGTCGTGAGCCAGGGAGTTGCTTTCCAGAGACCGCTCTGCCCGTTCCCTCAGCGTTCGGAGTACGTGGGGCAAGGCGATCCTAACAGCGCGGCAAGCTTTGCGTGCGTGACGCGTCCGGATTACTTCGATCTGCGCAACATCGACGCTCAACGCGCTTACCAGTAAGGCAATTTCGTTGGGCATGGGCGAGGTGCCGCAAGCGGCTTAAGTCGAGCCGCCGCGGCACCCCTGCTCATGGTTGAGTCGACAGGTTTTAGCTCAAGGCTGAAGCGGTCGGCCTTCATTTCACGCGCAATAAACTCCTCGAACATATAAAGCGACAACCTCGGCTTGTTCTCCCGGGCCCGTGGAATTGCGCGATTGTTCGCGGTCCCGTCACCGTCCCAACGGCGCCGGCGATTCGGCGATCGAGTCGTTCGTTCTTCGAGGTGTACCTGCCGTCCACTACTGTCGTTTGCTACAGACACTTCGAACACCTATGCTCAGCATATTAGGGGGAATCATCATGACTATTCAGGTCTTTGGGGCGGGTGTGGGGCGTACCGGCACTTATTCTCTCAAGCTCGCGATCAATCAGCTCGGGCTCGGTCCATGTCACCACATGGAAGAAGTCATTCATCACATGCCGGTGCAGGTGCCGCTCTGGTCCGCAGCGTTGCGTGGGCGCCCGGACTGGCAAGCGATCTACGGCGGCTACAAAAGTGCAGTTGACTGGCCCACTGCGGGATTTTTTCGCGAATTGAGCGCGGCTTATCCGTCGGCCAAGTGCGTCTTGACCCAGCGCAATCCCGAGAGCTGGGCAGATAGTTTTGGCGCAACGATCTACAAGTTGCTCGCCGGTAAAGATGAGACGCCCCCCGAAATGAAAGCGTGGCTTGAAATGGGTGAAGGCGTTATCGCCAAGACAGGGTTTCCTGGCGGCCTCGATCGCGATGGTCTGATCCGGGGTTTTGTGGCTCACAATGAAGCCGTCAAGAAAGCGATCCCAGCCAATCAATTGCTCGTCTATGAGGTGAAAGATGGGTGGGCTCCGCTTTGTGAGTTTTTGGGCGTACCGGTACCAGCTGAAGCGTTTCCACGAACCAATGATCGCGCGGAGTTCTGGGACCGCGTGACTGGCAAGATCTAGAACGGAAAGAAAATGGAAGCCACTACCCTCGGCCAGGAGGAGTTGCTCGTTGCTGCGCTCCGCTTACGCGACATTCGCTCGTAGCCCCAATTTGCCATGACCTTTTTGGAACAGGCCGCAATTTTCCTTGTCACCGCGGTAATCGTCGTCCCGGTGTTCCGGCGCATGCAGCTCGGCGCGGTGCTTGGCTACCTCGCTGCTGGCGCGATCATTGGTCCCTGGGGCCTCGGATTGATTGCCGACGCGGACGCCACCCTGAGCTTCGCGGAAATGGGCGTCGTGCTGCTGCTCTTCCTCATCGGGCTGGAACTCGAGCCCTCCCGGCTCTGGGCGCTGCGGCATCCTGTGTTCGGACTCGGTGGCGCGCAGGTTGTCGTCACCGGAATCGTTCTCACCGGCTTTGCGGTTTGGCTGAATCTTTCGTGGCCGGCGGCGATCGTGGTCGGATTGGGACTTGCGATGTCCTCCACGGCCATCGTCCTGGCATGGCTGGGCGAGCGCGGCCAGCTCAGCAGCCCGAGCGGGCGCCTCGCGTTCGCGATTCTGCTGTTCCAGGATGTCGCCGTGATTCCGTTTATTGCGCTGCTGCCATTGCTTAGTCCGGATAAGACCGGCCACCCGAGCGGCTGGATACTTGCGGCCAAGGGCGTGGCGGCGATTGCGTTCGTCATGGTTGTCAGCCGGCTCCTCGTTCGTCCCGTGCTTAAGCTCGTCGCGCGCTTCGGCGGCCGCGAGGTGTTCACCGCCGCGGCACTGCTGGTCGTGATCGGATCGGCGCTGACCATGGAAACAATGGGCCTCTCGATGTCGCTGGGCGCGTTCCTCGCCGGCGTGCTGCTCGCCGATTCGGAGTTCCGCCACGAGCTCGAGGCCGACGTCGAGCCGTTCAAGGGTTTGCTGCTCGGGCTGTTCTTCATGGCGGTGGGGATGAGCGCCAATCTCGCGCTCTTCATGTTGCATCCTTTCACAGTGCTCGGCGTGGCGTTCGGCTTGATGGTGCTCAAAGCGGTGGTCATGTACGGTCTGGCGCGCGGGTCCGGGACGGGAAACGAAGAAGCGCAGCGCATCGCCGTATTGGTCGCGCAAGGAGGCGAATTCGCGTTCGTCCTCTTCGTCGCAGCGCAATCGGCGGGCATCCTGGTCGGCGAGACCGCCGACTTTCTGGTGCTCGCCGTGACCATCTCGATGCTCCTCGCGCCGCTGTCGTTCGTCGTGCACGAACGCTTGCTGCGGCGCTGGCTCGAACGCACGAAGCCACCCGAGTTCGACCGCATCGATGGCCCGGGCAATCCGGTGATCATTGCCGGCTACGGCCGGTATGGGCAGATCGTTTCGCGCGTTCTGCGTATGGCCGGGGTGCCGTTCACGGCGATCGAGGCGAGCTTCCAGCAGGTCGATTTCGTACGTCGTTTCGGCAACAAGGTCTACTACGGTGATGCGTCGCGCCTGGAGCTGCTCGAATCGGCGCGGGCAGCCGACGCCAAGCTGTTCGTGCTGGCCATCGACGATGTCGAGGCTTCGGTGAAGACGGCGGCCGTGGTGCGCAGGCATTTCCCCAATCTTCCCATCCTTGCGCGGGCGCGCAATCGTGTTCACTACTACCGTCTTCGCGACCTCGACATCGATCGCGAGGCCATCAAACGAGAGTTCTTTCTGTCGAGCCTGGAAACGGCACGCCAGGCGCTGGAGTTGACTGGAATGGACGCGGTGCAGGCAGCCCGTGCCGTAGCCTTGTTTAAGGAACATGACGAGAAACTGATGGACGCGCAGTACGCAGTGCGCCAGGACGAAACGCAGCTCATCCAGACGGCGGCACAGGCGGCAGCGCAATTGCAGGAAGTGTTTGAGGCCGACGTGGGCGAGAGTGGAAGACCAAGGTCTGGTCAGGCCGAGCAAACGGTAAAGCTGAATATTTAGCCAGCAACTCACCGTTTTGATACTGGCCCCGACGCCCAGCGGCCGTCGAGTCACCTGGCAACTACTGTGGCAGCAAGTTGGCGATAGCGCTCGATACGTCCGGCGATGCGAGCGCGCTACTGTGCGTTGCCCCGGCCACGATTTCGAAGCTTGCAACAATGCCGGCTGTCTTAAGCGCTGCTATAAACGTCTGCGCCAGCTCTGGCGACGTGTTCTGGTCCCGACTCCCCGTGAGCGCGATCACCTTGACAGGTGGCCGCGCCTTCGCGGCCCAACGCAGCGGATCTTCGCTGCGCCTCCAAGTACGCTTCCCCATGCGCCAGGCAACGAGGTCGCAAGGGCAGGAGACAAGGACCACTCCTTCGGCAAGTGTCGGTTTCATGCCGAGCAACACGGCGGCAGTGGCTGCCCCGCCCGAATGGCCGATGATGATGACCCGACCTGGGTTGTACTTTTCGCGCAAGTGTTCGATCGCCGCGCCGACTTCGTTGATGTTGTCCGCAGTGTATTGATCTGAACGGTCGTAGTTGCTGCCGCCGGAAGTGTTCCCACTGCCATCCGAATACCCAGGGCGGACAAGCGCAATGCTGAGTACTTCGTCCTTGGCAAAGTCCCTCGCCGCGCTTTCTGCGATGCGAAAGTGGTAATCCGCGGGGCCGCCCGATGACAAATCGCCGTGCAGCCAGACGAGCATCGCCTTGGGAGCGGCGGAAAGGTTAACACTGTAGCGCCTCATGACGAGGCACTCATGTTCGCCCGTCACTTTGGTTTCGAAGTCCGCGGTGTCGCAGGGCGCGGCGAAAGCGTTGCTCGCGAGCAAGAGCGTTGAGGTTGCTATGCCGAGGAACAACTTGAACATGGCCTGAAGCCTTGCAGTTTTGTGTAGGATTGCCGAACTTCTCAGTAAAGGCGCCAATTCGCACCGTGCCAGGCACTAGCAACTCTAAGACAATGCAATCACGCGCGGCAAGGCAGCGCGTTCGATGCTGATGCGTGCCGCGACCTGACATGGAGGTCAATGGGCGGGGGGCGCTTACGCCGGAGCATGGGCCATCTGTCGCGCTCCAACGCGACAGCAGCTCCTCCGCAGCGGCGGGTCACAACACTTTTGGCTACCGGCCCGAGGTCGATGGATTACGCGCTTTGGCCGTTGTCCCGGTAGTGCTGTTCCACGCTGGTTTCGGAACGTTCAGCGGCGGCTACATAGGCGTCGACGTTTTCTTCGTTATCAGCGGCTACTTGATCACCTCCATTATCGTGCAGGAAATGCACGCCGGGCGGTTCACGATTACCGGCTTCTACGAGCGGCGCGCGCGACGCATTCTGCCGGCGCTATTCCTGGTTATGCTGGCGTGCCTGCCGTTCGCTTGGTTGTGGATGACCCCGCGCGATCTCAAGGGATTCGCGCAGAGCGTGGTGGCCGCCACGATGTTCGTGCCTAACGTGTACTTCTTCCGCAACAGCGGCTACTTCGATCTTGACGCCGAGGAAACACCGCTACTGCACACGTGGAGCCTGGGCGTCGAGGAGCAGTTCTACATATTCTTTCCGCTGTTCGTGCTCCTGTGCTGGCGCTGGGGCACGCGGTCCTTGGCGCTGCTTTTGACAGGGGTGGCCGTGGCTTCGCTGTGTTTGAGCGAATGGGCCTCGTACGCGCACCCGGTCGGCAACTTCTTCCTCGCTCCGACCCGCGCATGGGAACTCTCCCTCGGTGCACTGCTTGCGCTCGCATCGTTGAACGGCTTTCCGGGGCAACGCGTAGGCGTCACGGCCCGTACGATCCTGGCCACGCTAGGGCTCGGCTTGATCGTCGTACCGATCTTCGTGTATGACCCGACGACCCGTTATCCGGGTGTCCATGCGCTGGCGCCAACACTGGGCACCGCGCTCGTCATTGCCTTTGCCCACGGTGACGGTCCGGTCGCGCGCTGGCTGGGGTCGAAGTGGGTCGTTGCAATGGGGCTGATCTCGTACTCCGTTTATCTGTGGCACCAGCCTTTGTTCGCGTTCGCCCGGCTCCATGACGCCGACGGGCCTACACCGCTTTTGCTCGGAACGTTGGTGGTGCTTTCGGTGGCGTTGGGCTACCTGACTTGGCGCTTCGTCGAAAGCGCCGCGCGCGACCGTCGCCGATTTTCGCGGCGCCAGGTGTTTGCTGCGGCTGCAGTGGCGTCGCTCTTCCTTATCGGCGTGGGACTGTCCGGTGATCTCGCGCAGGGATTCCCAGCGCGGCTCACCCCGGGTCAACAGGCGATCATGGCCTTCGCCGACGATCCCAAGAACCACGTCGACGGATTTCCGGGCAAGGACTGTTTTCTGAGGCCCGAGCAGTATGGCACCGCGTTCGGCGACTGCACGGAAGGACCGGCGGTTCCCACCGAATCGATCCTGTTGTGGGGCGACTCGCACGCTGCACACTTATACAGCGGGCTGCATGGCCGGTTGCCCCCAGACACTCGGTTGACGACGCTGACCGCCGGCGCGTGCCCGCCGCTGCTCGACTATGGAAGGCCGAGTTGCCGCACCGTCAGCGAGACGATCTTGGCGCGGGTAGCGCAACAGCGACCAGACCGAGTCATCCTTGCCGCGGTGTGGGGCAACTACGACTGGACATCGTTAGGGCGTACGCTGCAAGCCTTGCAGCAGGCTGGTGTCCAGCGCATCGAGGTCGTCGGTCCGGTGCCGCACTGGCGCCCCTCGCTGCCGGTCGTTCTGATTCGCAACGGCACGGGCATGGCTGAGACACCATCGCGCGTGAAGCGCGGAATGGACCCCGGGGTCGCGCGTCTCGATGTCGAGATGAAGGCATTTGTCGAGCGGCGTGGCGCCCGATACCTTTCGCCGTATTCCATATTGTGCAACGTCGATGGTTGTCTGACGCGGATTGGTGACCGCCCGGAAGCGATGTTGCAATGGGATATGTCGCACTTGACGCTCGCCGGCTCCGGTTACCTCGCGGCCCGCATGTGGTAGTCCTGTTGGTAGCGCTGTTCGCCTCCGGTTCGCCTTCGGCGTAGCCTTGCCATGGACGATGCCTTCCGCGCCGCCCGCCCGGAGGCCCCACGATCGAGGAACCAGAATGCCAGCGACCATTGAACTGCCATCGGCCGGTAAGCACGCCAGAACCTTCGAATACCTTCCTCCCGACCCGCCGCCCCTGCCGAGCGACGCGAGCCCGGAGCAGAAAGACCTTCACTGGTACACGCATGTCTACCGTGGCGATCATGTTCCGCAGCTCACGTTTCGCGCGGTCGCGATGGGAGCGATGCTCGGGATGCTGATGTCGGTGTCGAATCTTTACACGGTCCTCAAGGTGGGCTGGTCGTTCGGCGTCGCGATCACCTCATGCGTGATCTCGTTCGTCATCTGGAACGCTTTTCGCGCACTCAGCGGGGGACGCCTGACGCCGATGTCGATTCTAGAGAACAACTGCATGCAGTCGACCGCCTCTGCGGCGGGCGCCTCGACGGGAAACACGATCGGCACGTGCTTCGGCGCACTGTTGCTGCTCGACCCGTTGCACCGTCATCGTCTCGTGGCCGATCGTGGCGTCGTTCACGTTGGCCACCGCCGCGCTGGGCGTGTTCCTGGCAATTCCGATGAAGCGTCAGATGATCAATCAGGAGCAGCTTCCATTCCCGTCCGGAATCGCCGCGGCCACGACGTTGCGCAGCCTGTATACGAGCGGCAATGAGGCGCTGCGTAAGGCCTATGTGCTGGTCGCCGCGCTGGTCGTCGGCGCAGTGGTAGGCGTACTGAATACGGCCGAGGACCAATTTGTCGCCCTCGGCAGGTTCTTCGCCTGGATGAAGGCGCACCTGTTCGATGTGCACCTGCCCGACCTCATCCCTGCTGACGGCTTTCGTCTCCTCGCCGGCAAGCCCATGGTCGCGTTCGGATTCGAACCGAGCGCGCTCCTGATCGCGGCGGGGATGATCGTGGGGCTTGCGGGTGTCGCTGTCGATGCTCGCCGCCTCGGCCGCGCTATTCTATTTTGTAGCGCCCTGGCTGCAGTCGCTCGACGCGCTGAACGTCAACGTTGCCGGTTACGTGCCTTCGATTCCGCTGGTCGGGGGCGGCACGCTGTTCCATCCGGTGCGCTGGGCGCTATGGGGCGGCGCGGCGGTTCTGGTGTTCTCAAGCCTCGCGTCGCTCGCACTGCAGTGGCGCACCATCGCGCGCTCATTCCGGATCCTGCGCCGGCGCAATGCCGGTGCCACAAGCGGTGACATCGATGCCAAAATGGCGGCGATCGAGGTCCCTGGCAGTTGGTTTATTGCCGGTATCGTACCGATCGCCATCGCATTGCTGCTCGTCCAGATCATTGCCTTTCAGATCCAATGGTGGGCGGGACTCATCGCCGTCGGGATGTCGTTCGTGCTGTCGCTGGTCGCGTGCCGTACCACGGGAGAGACCGACACGACCCCCGTTGGACCGATGGGCAAGATCATGCAATTGTTGTTCGCAGTCATCTCGCCCGGGTAACGTCACCCACAACCTGGTCTCGGCGGGCGTCGGCGCCAATAGTGCGGCGGCTTCGGCAGACTTGCTCACCGACTTGAAGAGTGGCTACCTGCTCGGCGCGAATCCACGCCGCCAGTTTCTCGCGCAGTTCGTCGGTGTCTTCTTCGGCACTCTCGCGATCGTCCCGGCGTGGTACCTCATGATTCCTGAACGCTGCTGCGCTGGAGAAATATCCGCTGCCGGCGACTCAGACGTGGGTGGCGGTCGCGCGTGTGCTGTCGCTGGGCATCGACACTCTGCCTATGACCGCACGCATCGCAATACTGATTGGAGCGCTGATCGGCGTTGCGATCCCGCTGCTCGAGAAGATGTTCCCCAGGGCGCGTCCCTATTTGCCCTCGGCGACCGGCCTGGGCCTGGGTTGGCTGGTGTTTTTCAGCAACGCGTTATCATTCGCCATCGGCGCGGTCATCGCGTGGGCCTGGAGCGTCGCCAACAAGAAGAACCAGGAAGACTTCAATGTCCCGATCGCATCCGGATTGATCGCCGGTGAGTCACTGATAAAGGCGCTGCTGGCAATGCTCGCCACGGGTATCGGGCTGGCGAGCGGGTGATTGTTGCCGCGAACTTGCGGCCATTTGGCGCTGCCCTCGCGCGGCAGCGAACAAAGGCGCGATCCGTTGTCTCGACAAGGGCGCTGGTTATGAAAAAAAGCGTTATTGCTGTAGCACTCGCGGCGCTGCTTGCCGGCTGCGCAACGCTAAATGTTGGAACGATTCCGAGGGTCCCCGAAAGCCTCAGGGTCCCCGCAACGCAGACATTGCTGGTTGAGACACACGCCACCGGGGTGCAGACTTACGAGTGCAAGGTGACTAAAGACGATCCTGAATGTTTACGAGTGGGTCTTCAAAGCGCCGGAAGCTGATCTGTTCGACGTGGCCGGTACCAAAGTTGGCAAGCATTACGCGGGGCCGACCTGGGAGTGGAACGATGGGAGCAAGGTGGTGGGTGAAGTCAAAGCGCGAGACGACGGGCCCGATGCCGACGCGATCCCATGGCTGTTGCTTAGCGCAAAGTCGACTTCGGGCGCTGGCGTTCTTGGTCGAGTCGCGAGTATTCAGCGCGTGCAGACGGTTGGCGGCAAGGCACCGGACACTCGTTGTGGGGAAGAATATGCGGGTAAGCAAGTAGGGGTGCCCTATACCGCCGCGTATTACTTCTACGTTGCCAAGCCCTGAGCGGAGAATGCAACGCCGCGCTGCGCTGAACGGCTCATTTCGATTGGCAAGTGAGTACGATGTGGTCGTGTTAGGCGCCGGCGCGGGCGGAATGACCGCCGCGCTGGTCGCGGCGACAGAGGGACTGCGCGTGTTGCTCGTGGAGCGGACTGCGCACGTGGGGGGCTCAACGTCGCGTTCGGCCGGGACGCTCTGGATCCCCGGCAATTTCAGCATGGATAAGATGGAAGCGCTCGCGGACGTCGAGGCGGCGCGACTCTATCTGGATACGGTAGTAGGGGAGCGCAGCCGTGCCGAGCTGCGCGAACAGTTCTTGCGCTCTGGCCCTGAGATGCTGCGCTACCTGCAGAAGCATTCCGTTGTGCACTTTCAGGAATGCCCGAAACATACCGACTACTATCCCGACCTGCCGGGTGCCAAGCCAGGCAGGCGGCCCGTGGAAGCGCAGGTGTTCGATGGTCGGAAGCTGGGGAAGGAATTTGGCGCGCTGCGATCCACGCTGCCGGAGTTCATGGTCTTTCGCGGCATGATGGTCAGCAAGGCAGATGTGGACAAATTGCTGAACGTCCGTCAAAGCTGGGCCAATAAAATTCATGCGGCCGCCCTGGTGCTCCGTTACTCCACGGACCGACTGCTGGGGTATGCCCGGGGCACTCGCCTTACCATGGGCAACGCTTTGTGCGGGCGGTTGCTGCGGAGCCTGCTCGACGCCGGCGTGACGCTTCGTCTGCGGTGCGCAGTGACGCGAATCGTCCAAAAATCCGGTGCAAGCCATGTGCTCAGCCTCGACACCGCCGAGGGATCGCATCCGGTTCGCAGCAAACGAGCTGTCGTTTTCGCCGGCGGCGGCTTTTCAGCCAACGCGCGCTGGCGCGCCACTCACATGCCCAAGCCAACGCCCGAACATACGGCTGCGAGTGAATCCAACGACGCGACGACCATGGAACTCGCGTTGCGGCTGGGAGCCGTGCTCGGTGCGCCGCGCGAGCACAATGCGTGGTGGTTCCCTTCGTCGGTCGTTCGCCGCGACGATGGCTCGGTCGGCGTCTTTCCGCACATCATCATGGACCGGGCCAAGCCCGGGCTGATAGCGGTCGATGAAAACGGCCGTCGGTTTGTCAACGAAGGTATCAACTATCACGAGTTCTCGGTCGCGCAATATCGTCACAACGCGGTGCCTTGCTGGCTGGTCTGTGACACCCGCTTTATTCACCGCTACGGTCTTGGCGCGGTGCATCCTGGCGGTCGCTCCCGCCATCACGACGCGTGGGTGCGGCAAGGCTATCTGACACGCGGCGAGACCCTGGACGATCTAGCCCGCCAAATTGGCGTGAGTATCACAGGGCTGCGCAGTACGGTCGAACGCATGGCGCAATTCGCCGCCACCGGGACCGATCTCGATTTCGGAAAGGGCACGGATCGCGTGAGTCGGCAAAATGGCGACGCCGCAAATATGCCGAATCCGTGTCTTGGTGCAATTACGACCCCCCCATTCTATGCGGTAGAGGTGGCACCCGCGGATCTGGGAACCAGCCTGGGTCTGGTGGCCAACGAGCATGCGCAACTTCTCGATGCTGCCGGGCGGCCCCTTCCTGGCTTGTACGCCTGCGGCAATGACATGAATTCGATCATGGGTGGAACGTATCCGGCGCCGGGCGTAACGCTCGGCCCGGCAATGACATTTGGCTACCTCGCAGCCCGACATATCGCAAGCAAGAGCGATGACGATTATCGGGAAGTGTCGGAATCATTTACAGGGCGAATAGACCCCTTTAGAGTAACCCCTTGTCGCAAAACGTATCTCAGATTTGGTCCGGAACTTGCGTCAGCGTGTTAAGCGCGTGGCGGTCATGTCGTGGAGTGAGTGATGATAGTTGGTCGCGAATATTCCACCATCGAGCTCGCCGAAGCTCAACTCAGTGCCGCAATCAATTTTTACCTGGCCGGTGACTACGTTCCGGCGCTTGCGCTTGCAGGCGCCGCCGAGTCGCTATTTGGTGGGCCGCTTTTTCCCGAAGATCGTCGCCGCGACCCTGATGCCAAAATGTTGGACGCGGAAGGACAAGCGTTCTCGATGCTGGATCGCGCCTTCAGGAACCGCATGCTCGAATCACGGCAGCGTGTCGGCCCTGGCGCTCACCCGCGTACCGCTGAGGTGGAAGCACGGCACGGCGAGTATCTTTCAAGAAGCTCGAACGATGTGCTTCTGACGGACTAGCCTCCAGGCACGCGTCGCACTGGTCCCAACCGTTTCCGCGTTCGGGCGATTTGTGGAACCGCCGTCAGAAATTGCGGGGGTGAGAATGTGGGCGCCGATCGTACGTCAGCGCCTGAAGCGCCAGCGGGTTCGAGAAGGCACTTAGTGCTGCGCGGCCGAGCTGCAATTGAGGCAGTCGCCAAAAATCGGCGGTCTGGGCTGATCCCGGGCAGCATTGGGCAGGGCTGTCATCGCGTCGAAAATGCGCGAAAATGGCGTCGAGCAGGGTTGACCGCGAGGCCCAGGAATAGTCCAACACAGGAGGGAGCATGCGCAGCACGATTTTGTTCGTCGCGTCGATGATGATGTGTACGTTCGCGTCTGGTCAGGTGCAAACCCTGGCCGATGCGAAAGCCAACAATGCGGTCCAACTCAGTGCCGACGACCTCAAACAGCTGCTGCCTGGCAGCAAGGTCCTAAGTCATGCGCCGACGGGCAGTACCCGTAACTGGGAGAACAACGCCAGCGGAAACTTTGTGGCGTCGACGGACGGTCGAAGCAACATTGGTTCGAGCAACAGGACGATCCCCAGCACCGGGCATGGGTACCTGGAAAATCGACGACAAGGGAATGTATTGCGTCGCCATCAAGTGGAACATGGTGTCCGAAGACTGGTGCCGCTACATCTTCAAGGCCGGAGACAAGTACTACACCTTCGCGTCGCTCCAAGACACCGCCAAGTCCTGGGAAATTGAGTTGTCCAAGTAGCGGTCGTGCACGCGAAGTGCATGGGGCGTGCGCGGATGGTCGGCGGCCACGCCCGCCCTTGCGGCTCCAAGTTACTTACCCGTACCTGCGTACCTAGCGCTCAGAGCGGATCTTTCGCTCCTGCGCGAGCGTCGAGGTGACTGGGTTAGGCAACGGCGGCCGTTGGCGATTCCGGCTTCAGTGAGCGGGATTCGGACCGCTCAGAAACAGACCTGCACCCGCCGCGCTATGTCCGGTGTTGCCCGGCTGCGGCAGTCGTTCGTGCGCCTCCACAATATTGCCTGCGGTGAAGGCGGTGGCACGGCCATTGCTCAAAGGTGCAGCAACACCAAAGTGACGGTGGCGCCTGCGCGCAAATATGAATAGGTGACGCTGCCTTGTTTTCGGCAGCATTCACCACGAATGATCGGTCGGTGTGGCACTTGCTTTAAGCAGGGATCGTAACTTTATGTAGCAAACAAACAAGGGCGAAAGCCCTTGGGTGCCCGCATTAGGTAATCGCCTTCGACCGAATGCGTCACATCCGGTCGGGTACCGGCAACGCGTCGCCGCCACACCTGTTCGGGGCAAGTCGATTTTCGGTGCATTCCATACGAAAATCCGCGCGTGCCGACCGTTCATCCGCTCCAAACTCCCGTCGCCAGCATCGGCATACGTCTTGCACTAAGTGATGTGCGCCGGTGCGTTTTTGCGCCGGTTCGATGGGGATAAAGCAAGAAGACGGGATGCCAAAATGTGGCATACAACGACCGATTTGGTACTTCGCGAACGATCAGGGATACGGCCATGAAGTGCACTTCGAAAACGACTCAGTACGCCGCGACACAAATGCCTGCCTCGGCACGGGGATTCACGTTGATCGAGTTGCTGACGACGATGACAGTGCTGGTCATTCTCACCAGCCTCGCGGCGGCATCGATGAGTTCGACCGTGAGCAACAACCGGATTTACGCCACGCAAACAGAGTTTGTCGCGTCGCTCGCGCTCGCACGCAGCGAAGCGGCCCGCCGCGGCGTCAACGTGATGCTCAGCGCAACAGCACCGGCGACCGGCAACGCGTTCGCCGGCGGCTGGAGGGTATGGGTCGATACGGATGCCAACGGCACTTTCGACTCGGTGAATGACACGGTGTTGCGCACACACGAATCGATACCGTCGACCATCCTCGTCGGCGACGGCACGACGACCGCGTTCGGCTTCACGCCGATGGGGTTTTTGAACCAAGCCGCGGCGGTGGACATCAAGGTGTGCGCCAGCGACGGTTCGGTCGCCGGCTTCGACATCTCGATCCAGCCCAACGGGATGGCCGACGTCGCCGACGTCGCCGCTCACAGTACGCCCTGCAACTGATCATGAACAAGCATGCGCAGACCGGCAGCGGACTCATCGAGTCGCTGATCTCGATCGTCGTCGTTTCGATCGGATTTCTCGGCTTCGCGGGTCTTCAGATCAATGGACTCGCGGCTGCCAACGATTCGTTGTTCCGCAGCAAGGCGGTCTACCTGTCGTATCAAATGGCCGATCGCGTCCGCGCGAATTTGCCCGCCGCCAACAGTGGCGCATACAACAATTTCACGAGCCAGTCACCGCCCTCGCCCGGCTGCACCGTTAGCGTCAACTGCACCGCGGCGCAAATGGCGACGAACGATTTCGCCGAGTGGCTTACCGAAATCCAGTCGGCGGGAGCGCTGCCAAATGGTGGTGGCGTCATTTGCCTCGACAGCACGCCGGACGACGGTACGCCGGCAAGCCCAGCCTGCGACGGGCAGGGCGATGTGCTGAGCATCAAGTTGTGGTGGGACGAAAAAGGCCAGCAACACCGCTTCGTGAGTACGTTCCGGCCATGAACGACACGCGTTCACGGGGAATGGGTCTCGTCGAGCTGTTGGTGTGGGTCGCCGTCAGCCTGCTCATCACGACGGTGATCGGCACCGTCTACGTCAACAGCAAGCAGCTCACCCGCGTCAACGACACGATCTCGCGCCTGCAGGAGAGCGGACGCTTCGTCATTCACCTGCTGGATCGCGACATTCGCATGGCTGGTTTTCGCGGCTGCAACGGCGCAAATGTCGTTCCGCTCAATCTGTTGAATTCGACTGCATATCCTTACAAGTACGACACCGGCCTTCAGGGCTTCTTCGGCAGCGGTGGCAGCTGGTCGCCGAACCTGGATGCGAGCATCAGCACGCTCTCGTCGCCTCCGTTGGCCAATACGGACGTGGTCACCATTCGTCATATCGACGGCCCGGGCATACCACTGGTGGCAGTGATGGCGAACCAGACCGACGACATGACCGTTGCGGCCGGGAGCACTCTCGCGACCGGCGACATACTGCTTCTGGCCGATTGTTCGGCGGCCGTGATTTTCAATGCAACGTCGTTCAACGGGGGTACCGGCGTGATCAGCCACGCCGTGGGCGGCGCGTCGGTGCCTGGTAACTCCGCCGCCGACGTGGGCCATGTCTTCGGCACCGATGCTTCGGTATATCGCCTCGTGACCCGGACCTATTACGTCGCCCCCAGCATCAAGAGAACAGGAACCAACACGCTGTGGTCCTTCAGCGTGCCCGCATACGACGGTCAGGCCCAGCCTGAGGAAATGGTCGAGGGCGTCGACAATTTCGCGCTTCTATTTGGTGAAGACCTCGACGGCGATCGCGCCGCGAATCGTTACGTGAGCGCGGATTCTGTCGGCACCTGGAACAACGTCGTCAGCGTCAAGGCGCTGGTGCTGCTCGCAACGGTTCGCGACAACATGGCGACGTCCTCCCAACCTTACACTTTCAACGGCGTCACAACGACACCGACCGACAAGAAGATGCGCTCATCGCTGTCATCGATGATCACGGTGCGCAACCGGGTGCCATGATCATGACGCGACCACGCTTCAACAGGTTGTCCGCACGACAGTCCGGCATGTCGCTGTTTCCGGCGCTGATGTTCCTGCTGGTGTTGTCGGTGATCGGCATCTCCGCGCTCAACAGCACGCTGATGCAGGAAAAAATGGTGTCCAACACCAAGGATCTCAACCTCGCCTTTCAGGCCGCCGAAGCCGGGTTGCGCGACGCGGAGGCCGATGTCAGCAGGAACATTGATACGGGTACGGTGTTCAGCGCATCGTGCGCGAACGGACTGTGCACGCCTCCGTCGACCTGGCCTTCGCCGTCGTCGTCGGATATTTCCAAGGTCATCGATTGGAGCGACGGCGGCAAGACGCGCGCTTACGGCGTCTATACCGCGGCACCGACGCTGCCTACCGTCGCGTCGCAGCCGGAATACGTCATCGAACGGCTTTCGCCGCCGCCTGGGCTCCCGGCCAGCCCCGGCAGCAGCGTCGGACTCGGTTGTGGATCGGCGTGCGTTCATTCGGGCGGCTTCGCCTATCGGCTCACCGCCCTCGGCACGGGCGCACGTGCGGAAACTCGCGTCGTCTTGCAGTCCACTTATATCGTGACCAATCCATGAACGCGTTCAAACGAGTCCTTGCAGCGGCGATCCTGATGTTGATCGCACAAGCGGCGTCGGCGGCACTCCTGTCGATCGCCCAGTATCCGCTGTTCCTCACGCATCGAACGCTGCCGAATGTCCTGGTGATCTACGACAACTCGGAGTCGATGGATGGCACCATGGCGGGCAAGCTGATTGCCGGCGATGACCCTTCCACGCGCGGCAACATCGCCCGTAGCGTGATTCGCACCACGGTCACCAATTTCTCCGGGCAGTTCAACTGGGGGCTGGAGTCGTTCGACATCGGCGGCCCCGGACTGTACTCGACGTATCCCTACTGGCTGGGCAACGAACAGACCATGGTCTTCACCGACGATTGTGTCAGCGGTGTTTCGGCATCGAACGGAGGTCTGCGCTGCATCGACAATCCGCAATGAACGGCTCCTCCGTCGGCGACCTTTTCGTCACGTACGACCGGGCGAGCGACGATCCCGGACATCAACGACGTGCTCTACATCGGCTATTTCGGCGTGGGCGCGTGGGCGACGACCGCGGGCCGGCGGTTCGTACAACTTTTTCTTCACGCACAACTCCTGGGCACCGACTTCGAAGCCAACATGACCAACTACTGGACGTCGCTTGAGCTTTACGCCGACCGATGCCGGCTACATTCCGTTCAACCCGCCGATATCGCGCCAGCTTTACGCATACCGCGCCTGGGGCTTCTACGCGGGCGTCAGCGGGCAAGGCGTGATCGACGAGCCCGTGCAGGCGCCGTCCGCCTCCGGGCATCTGGCCAATATCCAGAACTTGCTGGCCACCGAAACGCAGTACGGCCCCGAGCTCAAGAATGCGGCTGTGTTCACGCCGTTGGCCGGGAGCATGCTGACGGCGAATCAGTACTTCACCGGCGGTTCTTCGCCGATCAGCCTGTCGTGCCAGAGGAGCTTCATCATGCTGGCCACCGACGGCAACCCGACGTCGGACTACTGGGGAAACATGTATGCGCTGAGCCAGCAGCAGAACACGTACAACGCGGGGACGGGCACGTGGACCTTTTCGCCGGCCGCCAACGATGTCTTCGGCCAGATCAGCGCGTTACGCAGTGTCTCGGTCGGCGGTTACACGCACGATATCCAGACCTACGTCGTCGGGATGGGCGACACGGTGGCCAATCCAAGTTCGGTCGCAGCGATGAATCAGTTCGCGACACTGGGCGGCACCGGTAGCGCGTATCTCGCGCAGGACAGTGCGTCGCTGGCCGCCGCCTTCCAGGCGATCGCCGTCGACATCGAATCGAAGACCGCGGCGGCATCGGCGGTGTCGCTGAACACGGGTTCATGGGGTACGGGGACCAATCTCTACCAGGCCCGGTTCAACAGCGGCGACTGGTCCGGGCAACTGATCTCGTACCTTATCAACGCCGACGGTTCGATCGGCGCGCAGCAATGGGACTCGGGTCAAGTCATCAACGGTCAGAATTGGGATACGGGAAGAACGATTCTGACCTACAAGCCGTCGGCGGCCATGGGCGCGCGCGGCATCGACTTTCGCTGGCCTGCGACTTATCCGGGTACGCCGGTGGCGACCGAGATGGACTTGGCACAGTCGGCATTTCTCGATACGCCGGCCGCCACGACGGGCAACGGTCTCACGAACGTTGCACTCGCGAGCAATGGCGCCGTCGCTACCGCCTCGAGCTACTACAACTCGGGTTACGGGCCGGGCGGCGCGATCAACGGCGACGAGAGCGGCGCCAACTGGGGCAACGGTGGTGGCTGGAACAACGCGAATTACGGCAACTTCCCGGAGTGGCTGCAAGTCAATTTCAACGGCCCGCAGAGCATCACGCAGGCGATCGTCTATTCGGTGCAGGACATCTACTAGGCGCCGTCGGCAGCCGACGGATACGATGACCTTCACGCAGTACGGCCTCGTCAATTTTGCCGTCCAGGGCTGGGATGGGAGCAGTTGGGTCACGCTGGGTACGGTCAGCGGCAACAATCTGGTCAAGCGCACGGTGAATTTCGCGGCGTTCACGACCGATCGCGTCCGCGTGTTGGTCACCGCGGCCGCAGACGGCTACTCGCGCATGACCGAACTCGAGGTCTTCGGTATCGCGGTCGCCGGCGGCGCCGACGGCTTCGGCTCGCAACGCCTGCAGTGGCTGCGCGGGAACGCGGCCAACGAATCGGCGACTTGTGGTGGATGCACGCCTGCCTTCCGCAGCCGGCCGACCAGCAAGCTCGGCGACATCATCCATTCAGCGCCGAGCTACGTTGCGGCGCCCGGATCCGCCTACCCCGACAGCATGGAAGCGAGTCCCTACAGCAATTTCGCCGCGGCCAACGTCAACCGTGCGGCGATGATCTACGTCGGATCCAACGACGGGATGCTGCATGCGTTCTCGGCCACCACGGGCAAGGAAGCGCTGGCTTACATACCGTCGTCCGTCTACAAGAACCTGAGCGCGTTGACGACGCAGAGCCTTTCGGCCGTCGCGGGCGAGCCGGTGGCCCACCACTATTACGTCGACGGGTCGCCCACCATCAGCGATGCCTACTACGGCAGCGCGTGGCACACGCTTCTTGCCAGCGGACTCGGCGCGGGTGGGCAGGGCGTCTTCGTCCTCGACGTGACCGATCCGAGCCATTTCACGCAGTCGAACGCCAGCACCATCGTGCGCTGGGAATTCTCGGACGCCAACGACGCCGATATGGGCTACACGTTCTCGCAACCCCTGATCGTGAAGACCAACAACGGGCGCTGGTCGGTGATCATCGGCAACGGCTACAACAATAGCGAAGACGACGGCACGAAGAGCAGCAGCGGCCACGCCGTGTTGTTCGTGCTCGACGCCGAAACCGGTGCGGTGACGGCCAAGATCGATACGGGATCGGGAAGCACCGGAACGCCGAACGGCCTGTCGGGTCCGATCGCGGTCGACACGACCGGCGACAGCATTGCCGATGTCGTGTATGCCGGGGACCTCAACGGCAACATGTGGAAGTTCGACCTGTCGTCGTCAAGCGCCGGAGCGTGGAATGTCGCATTCGGCGGCGTGCCGCTGTTCTCGACCCCGGGACAGCCGATTACCGTTCGCCCCGACGTCACCCGGTTCACGCAGGGTGGCTATCTCGTGGCCTTCGGCACTGGGCGCTACATCGATACGACCGATGGCTCGACGACCGACACGCAGGCGTTCTACGGCATTCGCGATAACGGTGCCGCCGTTGGCGGTGTCTCGAGCCTGGTTCGCCAAGCCATTGTCAGCAGCAGCGCGACGGGTGCGCGATGGCAACACTTATCGGCTAAGTACGCACGCGGTCGGGCCGGCAACCATCGACGCGCCTCTTTCAGGCGACAATGCAATCGCGCTGATCGATTACAACGCGAGCAAGAAGGGTTGGTACATCAACTTGCCCGGCACTGGCGAACGCGTCGTGAGTGATGCCAATATTCGCGCCGGCCGCGTGGTCTTCAACACGCTGATTCCGAGCACCGATCCCTGCGGCTACGGTGGGTCGGGGTGGGTGATGGAAGTCGACGTCATGACCGGCAATCGCAACGACACGCCGACGTTCGACACCAACAACGACAAGCAGATATCGACCGCCGACCTGGACCTGAACGGCACCAACGACAATTCGAGCGGCCGCGCGCTGTCCAGCATTCCCGCCGCCGCGGGCTTCCTGCGCGCGCCGACGCAGCCCGGCCGGCCGCCGTTCGAGAACAAGTACGTCAACACGTCGTCGGGTTCGGTGACCGTCATCGGCGAAACCGCCGGACTGGGAACCCAGGGCCGCGCATCCTGGCGGCAGGTACAGTGAAGGGCGAAATCATGAACCGCAGCCTGCTCCTTCTGACGCTTTGTTTGTTCGCGTCACCGGGTTATTCGATGACGGCGACGGTCTCGTCGACCACGCAGGCGGCGACGGCGCCGCTGACGCCGGACACCGCCGCGAAGGCGACTTCCACGACGGCGGATGCCACGAACAGGTCCTTGACGACCAATGCTGCGCCCGCCAAATCGACGGCGCCGAGCGCCGCGACCGTGACGCGACCGGTCGCGGTGTTGTCCGCCCCGGGCGTTCCACCGCGGGCTAACGCCGCCACGCAGACCGCCAAACGCGGCACGGCACCTTCCAAGTCGAACACGTTCATGCCGAGTGCCGCGTCGCAGTCAGGTGCGGTGTCACCGGCGCCGAACAGTACCGCGTGGGCAGCGACCGCCGCCCGCCAGAATGCGACCATGCGCCGGGGCACGCTCCAGGCGATCAATGTCAACCCTGGAACATTTCAGGTTTACGGTCAGAAGCTCACCTTCAATCCGCAGCGGGTGAAGGTGTTCAATCGCGACGGCCGACCCGGCAGCATCTTTGCCCTGAAAACCGGGGCCAGCATACGCTTCACACTCGATGCTAGCGACCCGAAGCAACGGCGCGTCGCGGTCATTTACGCCGACTGATGCGGAGCGCGACCCGATGCGACGACGCGGTTTTACGCTGATCGAAGTCATGATCGTCTGCGCGATCGTCGCGATACTCGCCGCGATCGCCCTGCCGAGCTACTTGAGCTCGATTCAGAAGAGCCGGCGCACCGACGCAAAATCGGCGCTCATCGGCGCTGCCGGCCAGATGGAGCGTTATTTCACCGAACGGAACACCTATGCGACGGCGACGCTGGGTACCTCGGCCGGGGCCGTGTATCCGAGCACCAGCTTGAATGGCTACTACACGCTTTCGATCGCCAGCCAAACGGCGACGACATATACACTGAACGCCGTGCCCGCCCTGCAACAAGTCGGCGACCCGTGCGGCACGTTCACCTATACCGACCAAGGTATCAAGAACGTCACCGGTGGCACGATGGCGTCCACCGATTGCTGGTAGACGTTCATCGCCGCGGTCGCGTCAACCACGCCCGCAATTGTGCTCCGTACGTATTTTCGGCGAGCCCGGCGAACACGAGCACGACACCGACTATCTGTAGCGGCGCGAGCGTTTCGCCCATCAGCAATACGCCGCTGGCAAGTCCCGAGACCGGTATCAGCAGAGCGAACGGCGCGATCAGCGCCGTGGGATAGCGATTCATCAACCCGGCCCAGCTCGCAAATCCGAACAAGGTGGCGCCCCATGCCACGAACAGGACGCAACCCCACGTGAGCACGCCCGCGGATGCTACTGCATGGAAAACTTCGGGTCCGCCTTCGAGCGCATAGGCGAGTGCGAGCAGCGGCAGCGGCGGGATAAGGCTCGACCAGACCACGAGTGCAAGCATGTCGGCATCGTGGACGCGTGCGGCGCGCTTGGCGACGATGTTGCCCACACCCCAGCAAAACGCCGCAAGAAGCACGAGGAGAAATCCTAGAAACGTGCCGGTCGAACTGCTGGTGACCTTGAAGACGGCGAGCAACATTAGCCCCGCAGCCGCGATGATCGCTCCGGCAAGGTTGTGTCGTTGCACGTGGTCGCCGAGGAACGCGATGCCGAGCCCGATCGTAAAGAAGATCTGTACCTGAATGACCAGCGATGCCAATCCCACCGGCATGCCCAGGCTGAGCGCCAGGAACAGCGAGCCGAATTGGCCGACGCCGATGGCGAGTCCGTAACCGACAACGAAACGCCAGGGCATGCGCGGCCGTCTGACGAAGAAGATCATGGGCAAGGCAGCGAACAAAAATCGGAGCGCAGCCAGCATGAACGGCGGAATCTCGCGCAAACCCACCTTCATCGGCACGAACGAGAAGCCGAGCACGGCGACGACGAACAAGGTGAGCGCGAGATCGCGCGGTGTGAGATGTGCTTTCAGTAGAGTGCCGCTCTAAAGATCGACGATGCGCCGGGTCTGCAGCGATTCGCGCAATGCGAGCGCGATGCGCGTGGCCTCGGTGGCGTCGTGCAGTGTAAGCGCGGGCGGGAGATTGTCGAGCACCGCCTCCACGAAATGGTTGGTCTCATGCAGGAAAGCCTCCTCGAAACGCTCGTAGAACGTCGGCGTGCATTCGTTGCGGATGCCGCGCGCATCGGCGATGTCGACGCGGTTGAGCCGGGGATTCTGGCCTACCGTCAGCCTCCCGGCCGTGCCGAAAATCTCGGTCAGTGTTTCATGGCCGTGCGCCATCGTGCGCGATGCGTAGAAACACGCCATCTTGCCGCCCTCGAATTCGCAGGTGGCCACTCCATTGTCCACATCGCCGAATTCGCGCAGTCCTTCGTGCGTGGCGACGACGCCGGTCGCGAACACGCGCACTGGGCGCGGATTGCCGAGCATCCAGCGGGCGAGGTCGATATCGTGCACCGTGCAGTCGAGGAAAATGCCACCGCTGGTGGGTGCGAAACGCACAAAAAATCCCGACGGGTCGTTCATGTCCAGATTCTGCGAGCGCACCAGGAATGGCGTGCCGATCGATCCGGCCTGAATCTTGTCGTAGGCATCGCGATAACTTGGGTCGAAGCGCCGGCCGTAACCGACCATCACCTTCTGCCCCGGATGTTTCGTTGCCAGCGCGACCACGCGCTCGCAGTCGGCGAGATCGAGCGACAGCGGCTTTTCACAGAATACGTGCTTGCTCGCCTCGAGCGCCTGGATGATCTGTTCAGCGTGCAGCGCCGTCGGCGTCACGAGGAATACGGCGTCAATCTCCGCGTCGCCGAGGAGTTCGCCGTAGTCATGGTGGAGGCGCTCGACGCCGAGGCTTTCCCGCGCCCAGCGGAGCTCGTCGGCAACCGGGCTGCACGCGGCGACGAGTTCCGCGCGCGGGACGCGCTGCGCCAGATTTGTCGCGTGTCTGCGCCCTAAACGTCCCAAGCCCACGATACCGACGCGCAAACGCCGGCCGCTCACAGCTCGATGACGCGCTTCTCGCGCCATGACCGCGTCGCGCCGTCGGCCAGTTCCAGCGCTTTGACGCCGTCCTGAATCGACGTGACGACGGACGTGCCGTCATTGATCGCCGCCAGGAAATGCGTCATCTCGTTGGCGTAGGCGACGCGATAGCGCTCGATGAAGAAGTGCTCGGGCTTGTCCTCGCTCACGTTCGCGGCCGTGTAGGCGAAGACTTCGGTCGGCTTGCGGTTGCCCGCCTGCAGCATGCCCTTGCTGCCGAGTACTTCGAAACGCTGATCGTAGCCGTACGCAGCGCGACGGCTGGCGCTGATCTGGCAAATGCGCTGACGTTTGGTGCGAATGGTCACCGCAGCGGAGTCGATGTCACCGACACCGCCGATCGCCGGATCGGTCAGGCAGCTGCCGGTGGCGTATACGCTCGCCGCTTCGTCGTCGAGAATCCAGCGGAAGATGTCGAAGTCGTGAATGAGCATGTCCTTGAAGATGCCACCGGAGCGGCCGATATAGTCGATGGGTGGCGCGCTCGGGTCGCGGCTGGTGACGATGAGCATTTCCAGTTCGCCGATCTCGCCATCGACAAGCCGCTTCTTGAGCGCGGCGAATGTCGGATCGTAGCGGCGCTGGAAGCCCATCACGCACACCACACCAGCACGCGCAACCGCCTGCGCGCACGCACGGGCGCGCACCACATCCAGGTCGACCGGCTTTTCGCAGAAAATATGCTTGCCGGCGGCGGCCGCGCGTTGAATAAGGTCGGCGTGCGTGTCGGTGCTGGAGCAGATGACGACCGCGCGCACGGCTTCGTCGGCGAGGGCAGCTTCCGCGGTGCGGACTTCGGCGCGGTGCTTCGAAGCCAGGTCGACGGCAGCGGTGCGGTTGACGTCGACGATATACTTGAGCTTGACGCCTGGCAGTCGGCCGATGTTGCCGGCATGGATCTGCCCGATGCGGCCGGCGCCCAACAGTGCGACTTCGATCATTGCCTTCTCCCCGGTTCTTGAGATGCCACTCGCGTCGTGGTCCCGCCATGACGCTCGGATAGTACGACTTGCAGCTTCGAGCGGGCCCTGGAGCTCATTGCGTCACCTCCAAGCGGCTGTCCTGGATCGACGCAACCAGATCGTGCAGATGCCGGAACCCCATGGCCGCGAAGCGAAAGCTCGGTGCAACTACCGGATCCTGTTCTGCCTCTACCACGAGCCATCCTTCATAACCGTTGTCGTACAGCAATTGCAATAGCGGCCGAAAGGCGATCGCGCCGTCGCCCGGAACGGTAAACGCCCCGTTGATGACGGACTGCAGAAAACTCCAGTTGCCGTTGCGCGCAAGCTTGATGACGTGTGGCCGCACGTCCTTGCAGTGCACGTGGCACACACGCTTGACGTATTTGGCCAGCATTGCGGCAGCGTCACCGCCGGCGAAGGCCATGTGCCCGCTGTCGAACAGCAGGCCCACCTCGTCGCCGGCAAGCGTCATCAACGTATCGAGATCAGCCGGCGTTTCGACATACGCGCCCATATGATGGTGATACGCCAGGCGCACACCGTGCGCGAGCGTGTGGCGCGCAAAGACGGTCAGCCGGTCGGCGTACAGCCGCCAATCCTGCGGTCTAAAAAACGCGGCCGCTTGTACAGCGGCTCGGGCGCACCCTGAATGCTGTCCGCAACTTCGCCATACACCATGACCCTGGCGCCGTTGTCGGCGAGCAGTTTCAAGTGCGGCCCTGCGGCGGCGATTTCCTCTTCGACCGAGCGCTTGGCCAGGCGCCCCGAATACCAACCGGACACCAGTTCCAGCCCGTGCTTCGACAAGACCTTGCGCAACGCCGCCGACTCGCGCGGAAATTTGTTGCCTAGCTCGAAGCCATGATAGCCGATCGTTTTGCCTTCACTGAGCGCGACGTCCAGCGGCGTTTCACCGCCAAGGGACGGAAGGTCGTCGTTGCTCCAGGAAATCGGATTGATGCCGATCTTCACGGCGAATGGCCGATTCATTGGAACCCCACGCTTGCGGACCACAGGGGCCGAAGCGAATGGCCGAAGCGAGTGGCCAAAGCGAGTGGCCAAAGCGGCCGCTGCGCTGCCTCCAAGGGGGCGAAATTCGCGGATTGGGGAGTGCCTGCGCCGTTCATGGCCGTTGCCGCCGCTTGTTTTCGACGTATTCTTTACGTGCAGCACGTACGGGCTCACGCTCGGAGACTTCGGGCACCGCGACGTCCCACCACCAACCGCCTTCGTCGGTCGTGCGCGCCGGGTCCGTTTCGATGCAGATCACGCTGGTGCGTTTTGCGGCGCGGGCGCGCGCGAGCGCTGCCTCGAGTTCTGGGATCGTCATCACGTTCTCGGCGTTGGCTCCCAGCGATGCCGCATTGGCGGCAAAGTCGATACGAGGCGCGCCGTCGACACCCTGCACGCAGTCGATGAGCAGATTGTTGAACGGCACGCCACCCACCGCTTGCTGCAGGCGGTTGATACAACCGTAGCCGCGGTTGTCGAGCACGACGATGATCAACTTCATGTCCAAGAGCAACGAGGTCGCGATTTCGGCGTTGAGCATCAGGTAACTGCCGTCGCCGACCATCACGATGACTTCGCGCTCGGGCTTGGCCATTTTCACACCCACTCCACCGGCGATCTCGTAGCCCATGCAGGAGTACCCGTACTCCATGTGATAGCCGCCGGGCGTCGACGTGCGCCACAGCTTGTGCAACTCGGCGGGCAGCGTGCCGGCCGCGCAGACCACGACGTCGCGCGTGGTGGAATCCGCGGCGGAACGCTGTACGGCACCGATCACGTCGCCTTCGTACGGCAGCGTCACGTCGCGCACGCCCGTGATGCGCGCAATCGCGGCGCGCCAATCGTTCGCCAGCGATTTCGCTTTTTCCTGCCACGCGGTGCCCGGATGCCAAGTCCCGAGCGCGTGCGATAGCGCGTCGAGCCCGACTCTCGCATCGGTGCAGACGGCGACGCCGCGCCATTTGAGGGCGTCGAAGGCATTCACGTTGAGGCTGACGAGATTGGCCTGAGCGAACAACGTATGCGATCCGGTCACGAAGTCCTGCAAACGAGTGCCCACGGCAATCACGACGTCAGCGTCGTTCGCCAGCGCGTTCGCGGCCGCCGAGCCGGTCACGCCGAGCGCGCCCTCCTGCAAGGGATGATCCCATGGCAGCGCGCCCTTGCCAGCTTGCGTTTCCGCGACGGGTACTCCGTGACGGTCGACGAACCGGCGCAGCGCGTCGCCCGCCAGACTGTACAGCACGCCTCCGCCTGCAATAATCAGCGGGCGCTTGGCCGAGTGCAGCACCGCCACTGCGCGCGCAAGTTCGTCCGCGGTCGGCGACAGCGCCCGGAACACGACAGTGTGCGGCGCGAACAGCGCCTCGGGATAATCGTAGGCCGTGGTCTGCACATCTTGCGGCAGCGCCAGCGTCACCGGTCCGCATAGCGCGGGATCGGTGAGCACATGCAGCGCACGCGGCAGCGCGGTGAGCAATTGTTGAGGGCTGACGATGCGATCGAAATAACGCGACACCGGGCGCAGGCAGTCGTTGACCGAAACGGTGCCGTCCTGGAAGTCCTCGATCTGCTGCAGCACGGGATCCGGTGCGCGCGATACGAACACATCGCCGGGCAGGAGCAGCACCGGCAGGCGGTTGACGTGCGCGAGCGCGGCGGCGGTGACGAGGTTGGTCGCGCCCGGCCCGATCGACGTAGTGCACGCCATCATTCGCCGCCGCATGTGCGCCTTGGCGTAGGCGATCGCCGCGTGCGCCATGCCCTGCTCGTTGTGTGCGCGATAGGTCGGCAGTTCGTGCCGATGATGGTATAGCGCCTCGCCGACGCCGGCGACATTGCCGTGGCCGAAGATCGCGAACACGCCGCCGAACAACGGCATGTTGCCTTCCGCTGTTTCGACGCGCTGCGCCGCGAGGTAGCGGACCAGCGCCTGCGCCGTCGTGAGCCGGATCGTCGCGTTCACGATGCAACGCGCTCCGGCCTGGGCACGCTGCGGGCCTCGCGCCAATGGCGAATCAGCGTTTCATAACGCTCGCGTACCATGCGCTTGAGCGTGGCATCGTCGCATTCGCCGGAGAGCCACGCGCGCGACGCGTCGTGGAAAATCGTGCGTCCCACCGCAAAGCCGCGACAGGTCTTGCTGATCCGCGCCTCGCGAAATGCCGCGACGAGCTCGTCGATCGATGCTGCCAGTCCCAGCATGACCACACCGCGACAATACGGGTCGCGTTCAGCGATCAACGCATCGATCGCGCGCCACTGCGCCGCGGACATCGGCGCGAGCTTCCACCATTCCGGATAGATCGCGAGGTTGTACAGGCGCTTCAGCGCGCGCAGTACAGTGTCTGGCGCACGCGGCAACGCCTTCGGTGGAATGATCTCCAGCAGTAGTTCGTGGCCGCTCGCTTGCGTTGCCTGGTAGAGCGCCTGGATTTGCGCTTCCTGCTCCAGCCGGTTGTCGATGTCGTCGTCGGGATGATATTTCACCAGACATTTGACAATGTGTTCGCGCGGCCACGCGATCAGATTCGTGCCCACCGACCGGCCGCGGTCGAATTCGAGCGGGTTCGAGCCCGGCAATTCGACGGGGCGACCGATCCACCAGCCGCGACCCGTCGCGGCGTTGAGCGCATCCTGTCCATAGCGGTCGTCGCACAGCAGGCCGACCTGGCCGGGCAGATTCAGAGCCAGCTCCGTCTCGGCAACCGCTTCAACGAAAAGTTGCTTGAGCCTGGCGATGTGCGTTTCGTCGACGTGTGCTTCCTGTGCCAGGGAGAAGAACTGGTTGCGATGATCGAAGGCAAACGCGAACACATCGTCACGCGGCGTACGGGGTACCGTTACCCGGTGCAGGCGCGTCAGCATCGCATCCTGATCGGGGTGGGGGATCTTGTCCGAGTGGGCGAGAAAATAGTCGAGCTCGATGCGGGTAGGCATCGCCGGCGCGCAGCCGTGGCGCGAAACGACGAGTGCGCCACAGGCGTTGGCATAACGGCAGCAAGCTTCGTAATCCTCGCCGCGCACCCAACCCGACAGGAAGCCCGACGAAAACGCGTCGCCAGCGCCAAGCACGTTGAGCACCGCGACATTGACGCCCTTGCCGTTGAATGCGTCGTCGAGCGAACGCGGTATCGCACCATCGATCACCGCGCAGCCCAGCGGACCGCGTTTGACAACGAGCACAGCCTTGCTGACCGCGCGCACCGCGGCCAGCGACGCCATGATGTCGGTGCTGCCGCCGGCGACATTGAATTCCTCGATGGTGCCGATGGCGAGGTCGATCTTTGGAAGGATGCGCTGCAGGTGCGCGGTGACGGTCTCGGAGCGGATGTAGCGAGTCTCGCCGTCGCCGCGGTTGGTCAGTCCCCACAGTACCGGCCGATAGTCGATGTCGAGCACTGTACGCACGTCGTTCCTGCGCGCCCGATCGAGCGCGAGGTTGCTGATGCGATTGATGTACTGGGTAGAGAAGTGCGTGCCGGTAATGAGGAGGGCACGGCTGCTCGCAATGAACGCTTCGTCGACATCGGCGTCGGTGATGGCCATGTCGGCGCAGTTCTCGCGCATGAAGATGAGCGGGAACGTGTCCTTGTCCTTGATACCAAGCACGACCGCGCCGGTGAGCCGCTCCGGGTCGACGCTCACGTGGCTGACGTCGCACCTCTCGCGCGCGATGGTTTCGATGAGAAAGCGGCCATTGCCGTCGTTGCCGACACGCGAGATCAGCGCGGTCTTGAGTCCCAGACGCGCGCAACCGAACGCGGTGTTGGCCGACGATCCCCCGAGATACTTGGCGAAGCTGGTAACGTCCTCGAGCCGCGCGCCGATTTGCTGGGCGTAAAAATCGACCGCGAAGCGTCCGAGGCAGATGACGTCGAACGCGCGGCTGGCCGCAAAGCGGGTGGAATTTTGCATCGTCTCGGTGGACATGCGGAAGGCTTTGCAGCCCGCACGGCTTTTGCTGGCGCGCGCGGCGGGAAGCGAGAATTTTCGCGGAGTTCGCGCTGAACCGCAAGCGCCTTCGACACCGTGCATGACATATGATGCGCAGTACACGCCGCGGGCGTGTCCATGCCAGAGGAGCCGATGTCGATAACCGCTCGCTATGCCACAGCGCAGGCGATCGCTGCCAAGGCTGGTCGCGCCGCACACGACTATTTCGTGCGCCGCGCGACGCTAGCGATCGAAGCCAAGGGCGCGCAGGACTTCGTCAGCCACGCCGATCGCGCGGTCGAGGCGTTGATCCGCGCGGAAATCCTGCGCGAATTTCCCGGCGACGCGTTCCTGGGCGAAGAGACCGCGGCCGGCTTTACCGGCACCGACGCTAACCTGTGGGTGGTCGACCCGATCGACGGGACCCACAATTTCCTGCGCGGTTCACGTTACTACTGCGTGTCGATTGCCTATGTCGAGCGCGGTCAGCGCGAGATCGGCGTCGTTTGCGACCCTGAACACGACGAGATATTTCACGCGCGACGCGGCCATGGCGCGTGGTGCGCGCGTGCTCGCAGCGAAGAGCGGCTGCACGTCAGCGGATGCGATGCGCTAGCGCGGGCCTTTGTCTGCCTCGGGCACCACGATCGCGGCCCGGAGCCGCGTTACATCGCCATACGCCAGAAGCTGATGGACAGCGGTGTCGCGATGCGCAACATGGGCGCAGGGGCGTTGCAACTCGCGCACGTGGCCGCGGGACGCTACGACGGTTTCATCGAGCTTTCGCTCAACGCGTGGGATGCGCTGGCCGGCCTGCTGCTGGCCGAGGAAGCGGGTGGCCATGTCGCCCCGTTTCCCGGGCCGAATGGCTTGCGCGCGCCGGCGCCGGTGCTGGCGTGCGCGCCGGGAATCGCAGCGGATCTGACCAAACTGGTTGGGGTTTGGTAGCGGTCAGCGCATGCCACTATTTCTTCTTGGCAAAATCTCCGGCAAAGAATGCGGCGAAAGCATCCGGTTTGACGTACTTGCGAAACGCTGCATTGACCTGATCCGGCGTCAATGCCTCGATCGCCTTGTCGACTTGGTCCGAGAAGGCGAACGTGCGCCCGAGGTACGCCTGTTCCGCCAGGCCGCCGGCCAATTCCGGATCCTGGCTGCGCGAGAGCTTGCGTTGCTGCATGACGCCGTCCTTGGCCTCGGCCACTTCAGCTGCGGTAAATCCGTCGTGCGACGCGCGATCGAGTTCTTCCTGCACGCTGGTGCGAAGACGCCCGAGGTTTTCCGGTGCGAAGATTGCGAAGATGGTCAGCGCGCTGTTCTGCTCGAAGCTGCTGACGCGCAATGACGAGTTGATTCCGTAACTGATGCCCTCCTTCTGGCGGACGCGATCGTTCAATCGTGAATTGGCCGATCCGCCAAGGATGCGATTGGCGACCAGCATTGCGGCGTAGTCCGGATCCTTGTCGCTGAGAGGAAATCCGGTTTGTTCGTAGAAGACGGCGTTTGCCTTGTCCGGCGTTTCGATCGGCACGGCAGTCGGTTTCTTCCCGTACAGTGGCTGCGGTACGCGTGCAAACGCTGTGGGGGAGGTCCAGCTCCCGAACAGGCGCTCAAGCTGCGCCTTGACCGCGGGCGCATCGAAATCGCCGACGATGGCGATCTCGGCCGACGATGCGCCATAGAATTCGCGAAAGAAGCGCTTCAGCGCATCGACGTCGGGCGTCTGCAGTTCGGCGATCTCCTCGTCGACCGTCGGTGCGTAGCGATCGTCGCCCTTGGGATACGGATTATCGTAACGCTGCTGGGCGCGGATCACGATCGGGCGCGGGTCGGTGCGGCTTTGCTCGAGGCCCGTGATCGCGCCGCGCTTGAGCGTCTCCAGTTCCGCCGGCGGGAACGCTGGGGATTGCATTACTTCCGCCAGCAGGTCCAGCGTCGGTGCGATGTTTGCCCGCACGGTATGCCCACCCGCGGCCACGCTGGTTTGATCCCCCTGCGCAGCCAGCGTCGCTTTCAGCTTGTCGAGCGCGTCTTCGATCTCCTGGCGCGTGTGCTTGGTGGTGCCGCGCATGAGCATCGCGCCGGTGAGCGTTGCCGGGCCGGACTTGCCGGCAACCGAGGTTACGTCGCCGTAGCGCAGGCGCAACGCGAAGTTCACGGTTTCGCCGCGCGTCTGCTTCGGCAGCAGTACGACCTTCATGCCGTTGGGCAGCGTGAAGCGCTGAGCACGCGCATCGAGGTTGGCCGGCGTCGCGTCGAAGGCCTCGCCGGCCGCGATCGCTGGGTCGCCTTTGTAATTCTTCACCATGGCGGGGATGTCCACGGTGGGCGGTACAGGCGCGCGGTCCGGCGCGGCGTCGGGCAGGAATTCGCCAACGGTTCGATTCGCCGACTTGAAATACGCAACGGCAACTCGATCGACGTCCGCCGGCGTCAGCTTGCGCCACTGATCACGGCGCAGAAAGAACAGGCGCCAGTCGCCGGAGGCGATCGCTGACGAAAGCGCGACGCCGAGGCGCTGCGGATCGTTAAGCGTCTCGTCGATGTCCTTGAGCGTCTTCGCGCGGACGCGCTCCAGCTCAGCCGCGGTGACCGGTTGCTGGCCGACGCCTTCGATGGTCTGCAGCATGGCGGCGCGCGCCGTTTCGATCGGATCGTGTTCCGGTACCTGCACCAGGAACATCGCGAAGCCGGGATCGTAGCCGTCGAAGAAGTAGTCGTCGACCGCCGATGCCTTTTTCGCCTCGACCAGCGCCTTGTACAAGCGGCCGCCCGGCGTAAGCGTCATGATGTCGACGGCGGCTTCGAGCGCGACCGAGTCCGGGTGCGCGCCGGGCACGGTGTGGTACATGGCGGACAGCCATTGGGTGCTGGCGACGCGACGCACGATGACCTGCCTATCGCCGTCCTGAACCGGCTCGTCGGTATAGAGCTTGGGCAGCGTTCGGGTTGGCCGCGGGATGGGGCCGAAATACTTGGCGACCAGCGCAAGTGCCTTGTCGGGATCGAACGCGCCGGCGATGACCATCACCGCATTGTCCGGCTGGTAATACAGCCGATAGAACGCCTGGAGGCGGCCGATGTCGACGCGCTCGACATCGGTGCGCGCGCCAATGGTGTTCTTCCCGTAGTTGTGCCACTCAAAACCCGCCGCCTGCGTGCGCTTGATAATGACCCGGATCGGGTCGGTCTCACCCATTTCCATTTCGTTGCGCACCACTGTCATCTCGGTGTCGAGGTCGCTGCGCGCCACCTTGGAATTGACCATGCGGTCGGCTTCCATCGACAACGCCCAGTTGAGATTTTCATCGGATGCCGTGAACGTCTCGAAGTAGTTCGTGCGATCGAAACTGGTCGTGCCGTTGAAGTTCATCCCGCGTTGCGCGAGTGCGGCCATGATGTTGCCGCTGGTCGGCGTACCCTTGAACAACATGTGCTCCAGCAGATGAGCCATGCCGGTCTCGCCGTAGTTTTCCATGCGCGAGCCAACCAGGTAGGTGACGTTGACCGTGGTCTTCGGTCGCGACGGATCGGGGAACAGCACCACGCGCAGGCCATTGGCGAGCGTGTACTCGGTAATGCCGTCGACAGTCGCGCCCTGGGTGATCCCGGGCGGAAGCGCCGCGAGCGCGTTGAGCGAAAAGGCGAGCAGGGCACACGCGGAGAAGTGCCGCAACACGTGACGCCACACAATGGCAAGCCTATTTGATGCGAGCATGATTGAATTCAGGCGCGGTTGATTGCTGCGCGGAAGTATAGAGGCACATAGGACCCGTGACTCCGTACATGGTTCCACTGGGGCGCCATGGCGGGACGTCGATTGACGTTTACGTAAACGTAATGTAATATGTTCGCTTGGCGCGCGAGCGAGTAAAGTAGCCGTCCCGCCCGCGCGCGAGTTCAAGCGTAAAGAAGGCGCGCTGCTTCAGGAGAGTCGCTCGTGAACGACGTCTCGATCGCGAACAAGCCGCTGGTCGTCAAGCCCCGACACAAGATCCGGTTCGTTACCGCCGCCAGCCTGTTCGACGGCCACGACGCGTCCATCAACATCATGCGCCGCATCCTGCAGGCGTCCGGTTGCGAGGTGATCCACCTCGGCCACAATCGCTCCGTCGAACAGATCGTCACCTGCGCGCTACAGGAAGACGCGCACGGGATCGCTATCTCGTCGTACCAGGGTGGCCACGTCGAATTCTTCAAGTACATGCTCGACCTTCTGCGGGAGCGGGGCGGCGAGAACATCAAAGTCTTCGGCGGAGGCGGCGGCGTGATCGTCGCCGATGAAATCGACGAGCTCCACCGTTACGGCGTCACGCGTATTTTCACTCCGGAGGATGGCGCGCGCCTTGGCCTGCAGGGCATGATCAACGAGATCGTCAACGCGTGCGACACCGATTTGGCGCAAGAGCTGCCGAAGGACCTCGCGGCGCTCAAGGCTGGGGACCGGCGCACGCTCGCGCGCTTCATCACGGGCCTCGAAGCCGAAGCGGTGCCCGCCAAACTGCGCGACGAGTTGCTTCGTGCCGCGGATCCATCCAAGGCGCCCGTATTGGGAATCACCGGGACGGGGGGCGCCGGCAAGTCCTCGCTCACCGACGAACTCATCCGCCGCTTCAGGCTGGACCAGGACGACCAGCTGCGTATCGCCGTCATCTCGATCGATCCGTCGCGGCGGAAGTCCGGCGGCGCGCTGCTGGGCGATCGCATCCGCATGAACGCGATCCACCATCCGAACATCTACATGCGCTCGATGGCGACCCGCGACTCATTTGCGTCACCAGGTAGCGAGGTTTCGAAAGCGCTACCCGACGCGATTGCCACGTGCAAGGCGGCCGGCTTCGACCTGATCGTCGTGGAGACCTCGGGCATCGGCCAGGGCGACGCGGCCATCGTGCCGTTGGTGGACGCATCGCTCTACGTGATGACGCCCGAGTTCGGTGCGGCGAGTCAACTCGAAAAAATCGACATGCTCGACTTTGCTGACTTTGTCGCGATCAACAAGTTCGATCGCAGGGGCGCCGCCGACGCGCTGCGCGACGTGCGCAAGCAGTATCAGCGCAATCGTGAGTTGTTCGCCCAGGCGCCCGATACCATGCCGGTGTACGGAACGATTGCGGCGCGCTTCAACGACGACGGCGTCACCGCGCTTTATCAAGCGCTGGGCGAGCGGCTGTCGCACGAAGGACTGAAGCTCTCTCCGGGCAGGTTGCCGAAGATATCGGCACGCGCGTCGACGGCGCAGAATGTCATCGTGCCGGCATCGCGTTCGCGCTATCTGGCCGACATCTCAGAAGCGGTGCGCGGCTACCACCGCTGGTCGAGAGAACAGTCGCAAATCGCGCGCGAGCGCCAGCAACTGAGAGCTTCGCGGGCAATGGTTGACGAGAACCTGCCTTACAAAGAGCGCCTTGCTGCCAGCGAGCGCGTGTCGGATGTCGAGGCCGCGCGGCAACTCATGGCGACGACGACGAGCACGGGGCACGTACTTGATGCTCTCATCGAGGAGCGCGAAAAGAGGCTCGAGCCGCGCGCGCGCAAGCTGCTCGACATGTGGCCGCAGACGAAGGCCGCGTATACCGGCGACGAATACGTCGTCAAAATCCGTGGCAAGGAGATCCGTTCCGCGCTGACCACGGTCTCGCTCTCCGGCACGCACGTGCCCAAGGTCGCGCTGCCCAAGTACGAGGACGACGGCGAAATCCTGCGCTGGCAGCTCACCGAGAACGTGCCGGGCAGCTTCCCCTTCACCGCCGGCGTGTTCGCTTTCAAACGCGAGAACGAGGATCCGACGCGCATGTTCGCCGGTGAAGGAGATGCGTTCCGCACCAACAAGCGCTTTCACCTGCTGGCCGACAACACGCCGGCGAAGCGGCTGTCGACCGCGTTCGATTCGGTCACGCTTTATGGGAACGACCCGGCGATCCGCCCCGACATCTATGGCAAGGTCGGCAACTCGGGCGTGTCCATCGCCACGCTCGACGACATGAAGGTGCTCTATTCGGGCTTCGACCTGTGCGACCCGAAGACGTCCGTGTCGATGACCATCAACGGGCCGGCGCCGACGATCCTGGCGTTCTACATGAACACCGCAATCGACCAGCAGCACGACAAGTTTCGCGACGAGAACAAACGCGAACCCACTGACGACGAATTGGCCAAGATTCGCGCGTGGGCGCTGTCCACGGTGCGCGGCACGGTGCAGGCCGACATTCTGAAGGAAGACCAGGGGCAGAACACCTGCATCTTCTCCACCGAGTTCAGCCTGAAGGTGATGGGCGACATCCAGGAGTTCTTCGTCCAGAACGACGTGAAGAATTTCTACTCGGTGTCGATCTCGGGTTATCACATCGCCGAAGCGGGCGCGAATCCCATCAGCCAGCTCGCATTCACGCTGTCCAACGGCTTCACGTTCGTCGAGGCGTACCTCGCGCGCGGAATGCACATCGACGACTTCGCCCCGAATCTGAGCTTTCTTCTTCAGCTACGGCATGGACCCCGAGTACGCCGTGATCGGCCGCGTTGCCCGACGCATCTGGGCGGTGGCGATGCGCGAGCGCTACGGTGCCAATGAACGCAGCCAGAAGCTCAAGTTCCACTCGCAGACCAGCGGGCGCAGCCTGCACGCACAGGAAATATCCTTCAACGACATCCGCACTACGCTGCAGGCGCTGATCTCGACTTACGACAACACCAACAGCCTGCACACCAACGCCTACGATGAGGCGATCACCACGCCGACGGAGGAATCCGTGCGCCGCGCGATGGCGATCCAGCTCATCATCAACCGCGAGTGGGGCATCGGCAAGAACGAGAATCCGAACCAGGGGAGCTTCATCATCGAGGAATTGACCGACCTCGTCGAGGAAGCCGTGCTCAAGGAGTTCGAGGCGATTTCAGAGCGGGGTGGCGTACTCGGTGCGATGGAGACCGGGTACCAGCGCGGCAAGATCCAGGAAGAGTCGATGTACTACGAGCACAAGAAGCACGACGGCTCGTATCCGATCATCGGCGTCAATACCTTCCGCAACCCGCACGGCGATCAGACGCCCAAGAAGATCGAATTGGCGCGGTCGAGCGAGGAAGAGAAGCAGTCGCAGCTGAAGCGGCTGGCGGATTTTCACGCGCGCAACGCAAACGTCGCACCTGCGGCGCTTGCCAGACTTCAGCGCACGGTGATCGAGAACGGCAACGTCTTTGCTGAGCTGATGAACACCGTGCGCGTGTGCTCGCTCGGGCAGATCACGAATGCGCTGTTCGAAGTCGGCGGTGAATATAGAAGGAGTATGTAGTCCCTGCGCGTCGTCTTGCGCGCAGCTGAACCACGCTAGTCGGGAAGCGATACGCCCGAGATTCTGGCGCACTGCGCGATCAGTCGATCCTGAATTTTGGCATCCCGGGCCGTCGGCGCCACATCGTGCCGCTTCCGATGATAGAAATATTGGCCGGTAACCATCGCTGCGGGATCGTTGCTCGTCGCGAGCCACGCTTGCGTCTCCGCGCCCGCGGCGAGGTCGTCCGGCGCGCCCGGGCCACCCATCTTGGTCGCCACCCACCCGGGTTCGAGCGCGTTGGATAAAACGTCGGGCCACTTCCTCGCCAGTGCGAACGCCAGGATCACGTCGTGCAATTTCGAGTCCGCGTACGCATTGAAGCCGCTCCACGGGCGCGCGCTCCACGTGAGGTCTTTCAGGCTTGGATCACCACTCCGATGAAGTCCCGAACTCAGGTAGACCAACCGCTTCGGCTTGCGGATCAATGCGGTGAGGATGTAGGGCGCCAGCGTGTTGACCGCGAACACGTGCGGCAGGCCGTCAACGGTAGGCTCACGCTGTGGTTCGCGATAGCCGACGCCGGCGTTGTGAATCACGGCGTCGAAGGCTCCGAGCTTGTTGACCGCATCGGCAATCTGCCGGCACTCCGCGATGCTGGACAGATCGCCGGGCACTGCGCTTTCTGCGCCTGGCACTGCGGCCAGCGCATCCTTCGCCCGTGACGCGTTGCGCGCGTGGACGATAACCCGATGGCCATCGCTGATCATGAGTCTGGCGGCCATCTGCCCGAGGCCGTCTGCTGCGCCGGTGATGAAGACACGAGCCATACGCGCAATCTTAGCCGAACTCGCAGCTTCGCGCGGCCCGCGAGGATGCCCGATGACGCAGGCTATCCTGGCCTCGCCGGAATGACCATCGTCGCCACCCCTGCGAAGACGCACACAAGCCCGATCATGGTCGTCGGCGCGAGCGTCTCTCCAAGAAAAGCAACGCCGATCGCGACACCGATCGGCACCCTCAGGTACGCCTGTGATGTCGTCGCCACCGATCCCAGCGTGCGGATGAGCCGGAAATAGATGGTCAATGCAAGCGCGGTTGAAAAGATCGCCAGACAGATCAGGGCGGCGACCGAACGGCTGGACGGAGCGAGTGTCCACGGGCGATCCACCACCAGGCTGATGGGGATGAGGGTAATCGCGCCACAGAGCAGCGAACCTGTTGCGGGCAACATCGGATCGATTGCCTGAAAGCTTCGTCCGAAGATTGCTGCGCCCGCATAGCAGATCGTTGCGACGACGATGGCGAGCTCGGCAACGAGTTGCTGGCCGATGCCCGCGAGTGCTTGCATGCCGACGATCAAGCCGATGCCGATCATTCCGCAAACGACGCCAATGAGCTGACGCCTGGTTGCGGATTGCTCACGCGTCAGACAGGCGGCCATGACGAAGGTAAAGATCGGTGCCGTCGAATTCAATACGGTGGCACGCCCTGCGTCGACCGACTGCTCGGCCCAGGCGATCAAGGTGAACGGAAGCACGCTGTTGAGACAGGCCTGAAACAGGAAGCGACGCCAGAGTGCGGGGTCGGTCGGCAGCGCAATGTGGCGCCAACGCAAAACGCCCAGCAACACGACGGCCGCAATGGTGGTACGCGCTGCGATGAGCGTGACCGGGGGAATCGACTCGACGCCTATTTTGATGAACGTGTACGACGCGCCCCAGAGTGTGGAGAGCAAGAGCAGCAGCGCATATTCGTCGAGGTGGCCGAATGCGCGCGGGCCATATTCAGTCGCCATGATGCAGCACATGATATTGGGCAACGGAGCACGGATGGTTCGTCGGAGATCGAACAATCCAAGCGGAACGATATTTATCGGAGCCATCGGAGCGCGTCACAGGTCGCGCAGACGCGCCAGCCCCGGCAGTTGAACCATGCGGTAAAACCGCGCAGTATGTCAGTCGGTCGGGACTGCCCAACGGCAGCGAAGCGCCCTGCAACCCGACCACGCCCAGGAGGCACGCTTGGCCATCACGCTCGAGGTCAACGGCAAGCCGCGCACGGTTCCGGCCGTGCCCGATACGCCGCTTCTGTATGTGTTACGCAACGATTTGGAACTCAACGCTGCCAAATATGGCTGCGGGTTCGGGCAATGCGGCGCCTGCACCGTCATCGTTGATGGGCAGGCGGTCCGTTCGTGCGTGACGCCTGCCTCGGCGGCGGTTGGCAAGAAAATCGTCACGCTGGAGTCGCTCGGCAGCATCGATCGGCCAGGCGTTCTGCAAAGGGCGTTTATCGAGGAGCAGGCGGCGCAATGCGGTTACTGCGTGGCAGGCATGGTGATGAGCGCCAAGGCGTTGCTCGATCGTAATCCCAATCCGACCGAATCCCAGATCCGCGAAGCGCTCGCGGGCAACCTGTGCCGCTGCGGCACGCACAACCGCATCGTGCGGGCCGTGCAGCGCGCCGCGAAGGCGATGACGGCATGAGCACCGCTACGATCGATCACCCGGCGCGGCGCCGCTTCCTGCAGCAGAGCGCGGCGCTCACGGTCGCCTTTTCATTGCTGCCCTTCGATCACGCCGTCGCGCAACCGGCCGCGCCGCCGCTGCCCGGCAGCCTCAACAACAATCGCAAATTGAATTCGTGGCTGCGCATCGGTGCGGACGGCTCGGTAACGGTGTTCACCGGCAAGGTCGAACTGGGCCAGGGCATCACCACCGCGCTTGCGCAGATCGCTGCGGACGAGCTCGACGTGGACTTGAAGCGCATCGCGATGGTGTCGGGCGACACGTCGCGCACGCCGAACGAAGGCGTCACGTCCGGCAGCCTGTCGATCGAACAGGGCGGCACCGCGGTGCGGTTCGCCGCGGCGGAAGCGCGCGAGATCCTGCTCGACGCGGCGGCTGCCAAACTCGGGGTGCCTGCACGTGACCTGCGCGTCGAGGACGGCACGATCATCGGTCCGGGCGACGTGCGCACGACCGTACTGGGCGGTGACGACCGACGCGATGTTGGCACGCGAGGCAACCGCGAAGGCCAAACCAAAAGTCTCGTCGCGACGCACGTACGTCGGCAAGAGCGTGCCGCGCCGGGACATCCCCGCCAAGGTCACCGGCGGCGCCGCGTTCGTGCAGGACATGCGCCTGCCGGAGATGCTGTTCGGCCGCGTGGTGCGGCCGCCGTCCTATCGGGCCAAACTCATCGCGATCGACGATGCTGCGGCGCGCTCGATGCCGGGTGTCGTCGCGCTGGTGCGTAACGGCAGCTTCCTCGGCGTCGCCGCCGAGCGCGAGGAGCAGGCGATTGCCGCGGCGCAGATGTTGCGCGAAAGCGCGAAGTGGCAGGAATCCGCCGACCTTCCACCCTCGGGGCCGGCGCTGTTCGAGGCCATGAAGCGCGCCACATCCATCGATACGGTGGTGGGCGAGAAGATCGATGCCGCAGCGGCAGCCAATGGTACGCGCAAGCTTGAAGCGAACTACACGCGGCCATTCATGGCGCACGCGTCGATCGGCCCTTCGTGCGCGGTCGCGCAGTGGGCGGATGGCAAGCTCACCGTGTGGACGCATTCGCAGGGTGTCTTTCCACTGCGCGGTGATCTCGCGAAGGCACTTGCGCTTTCTCCCACCGACATCGTGGTGGTGCATCGCGAGGGTGCCGGATGCTACGGCCAGAACGGCGCCGATGACGTCGCGCTCGATGCGGCGCTGGTCGCTCGCGCCACAGGCGGCCGGCCGGTCAAGCTGCAATGGATGCGCGAGGACGAATTCGCGTGGGAGCCTTATGGCTCGGCGATGGCGATCAATCTGACCGCCGCGCAAGATTCGAGCGGCAACGTGGTCGACTGGCAGCATGCGCTGTGGAGCCACACGCACAGCATGCGCCCCGGCGATCCCGACGGCTGCAACCTGCTCGCGAGCTGGCATCTCGAAAAGCCGCTCACGCCCGGCCCGGGCCGCAACATTCCGCAGCCCTCGGGCGGCGGCGATCGCAATTCCATACCACTGTACACATTTCCGCAGCGTCGCACGATCAATCATCTTTTACCCGTGATGCCGCTGCGCGTGTCGGCACTGCGCACGCTCGGCGCCTACGCCAACGTGTTCGCGGTCGAATCGTTCATGGACGAACTGGCGGCCGCGGCGGCCGCCGATCCGATCGAGTTCCGCTTGCGCCAGCTTGCGGATCCGCGCGCGAAGGCGGTGATCGAGGCAGTGGCGGAGCGGGCGAGTTGGAAAGCGGGTAGCAAAGGCGACGGCCGCCACGGACGCGGCGTCGCCTTCGCCAAGTACAAGAATCTCGCCGTTTATTGCGCGGTGATCGCGGACATCGAGGTCGACCGGAGTACTGGCATCGTGCGCGTCCAGAAAATTTGGGCGGCGGCGGACGCGGGCATGATCGTCAATCCCAGCGGGTTCGAACTGCAGATCGAAGGCGGCTGCATCCAGTCGTCGAGCTGGACGTTGCGCGAAGCGGTCGCGTTCGATGCGACGCGCATCCTGACCCGTTCGTGGGCCGAGTATCCGATCCTGCGTTTCACCGATGTCCCGGCGGTGGATGTGCAGTTGATCGACCGCCCGGACGAGCATCGCTGGGCGTCGGCGAAGGTGCGCAGGGCCCCACCGCGGCGGCGATCGGCAATGCGTTCGCCAATGCTACTGGCAAACGCATTCGCGACTTGCCGCTTACGCCGGAAAGGGTGAAGGCCGCGCTCGGCTGATTGCCCACGACGGCGGGATCACCGCGTCTTCGTGCGCTCCCAGCCGCGGCAGCCGTTCAGGAACAGATTGACCACATCGCGTGACCAGGCGTCGAGTTCGGCAGCGGTCATCGGGGTACCGAGACCCATGGCGCGACGCTGCGGCAGGGCGATAACCATGGCGATGAATTGCTGCGCCGCGAACGTCGGATTGTCCAGCTTGAGCTTGCCCGCGCGCATTTCGAGCTCGAGTGCACCCGCGATCAGGCGGATGCCTTCTTCGTTCGTTCCCTCGTTGGTGACCGCCTTCGCCAGTTGCGGGAACCGGCTCGATTCCGCGACGATCAATCGGTGCAGTTGGATTGCCGGCGGAGACAGGGCGGCGCGCAGGATCAGGTCCGCAAGCCCGCGCAGCATTGCGGCGAGATCGGCCCCCTGTAACAGCGGCACGTTCGCTGGAGGACGCATGCGTTCGATGGTGCGGTGGACGAAAGCGCTGAACAGCGCGGATTTGTTGTCGAAACGGTGATAGAACGTGCGCTTCGATATGCGCGCACGTTGCGCCACCGCCTCGATGGTGGTCTCGCCATAGCCCGACGTGAAGAACAACTGCGCAGCGGCGTCGAGAATATGATCGGCGAGCTTTTCGGCGTCGGCGATCGACGGACGGCCGCCGCGCCGCGCGACAATGCGGACTTTGCGCGCCGTTGCCGGCCGTTTGGCCGCGGATGGGGTCGACTTGCTCAATGGCTGGCGTTGATAGTAGTTAGCGATCTTCCGATCGCTTGTCCCACGCTATCATCGTTCTGAATTAAACGCAGCGGTACCGTTTCATTCGGTTACATAAAAGTGGCCGCACGCGGGCTGCAGCCTTAGGCGAAGGTGACGATCTCGACCCAGTTGGCGCCCTTGCCCGTCGGATATTTTCCGACGAGACCGAGCGAGCCGTTGGTCTGATCGATGGCGTGCACCGAAATCGTGTCCGATTTTTCGCCGCTGACGACCACGTACTTGCCCTCGGGGTCGATGGCGAAGCCGCGCGGCTGGCGCTCGGTCGGCACGCTCGACAAATACGTGAGCCTGCCGTGGGCGCCGTCCACGCTGAATGCCCCGATCGTGCTGCGCGTGCGTTCCGAAATGTAGAGGAACTTGCCATTGGGCGTCAGATGGAGGTCTGCGGCCCAGATGTCATTGTCTGTATTGCGCGGCGGCACCTTAGGAGCGGTGACGCCGCCACGCGCCACGCCTGGTACCAGTGTCGTGTCGGCCGGCAGGCCGGTCGCAGTGCTGCGTTCGGATAGCAATCCGGTCTGCGCATCCAACGCGAACGTCGTGACGGTCGCCAGGAACTCGCTCAATACGTAGAGGAACCGATTGTCGCTCGACGTGATGCAATGGCGGGGGCCCGTCATTGGTTTCATGAGGCAGACCGCCGGCGTGTTCGATGCGAGCCGTCCCGTCCGCGCGTCGAAGTCGAACATGAATATCGCATCGCTTCCGAGCGTCGGCACATAGGCGAACCGATTGCTCTCGTCGACGCGGATCGAATGCGCATTGCGTCCAACCGGTATCACCTGCAACGCTTCCGCGCCGACGCGCCCATCGTCATCGATGGCGTTGACGCTGACCAGACTGCCGCCGTACGACGCGGCGAGCAGGAAGCGCCCGGAGCGGTCGAGCGTGATGTACGCAAAGCTGTCCGCCAGCGGCGAAATCGACCAGGGCGTCAGCACACCCGTCTTGTGATCGATGGCAAAAACATGGACCTTAAGCGGATTGGAGCGGCCCGCGACATACAGAAAGCGTCGATCGGGACTGACGACCATCGGCATGACCATGTCCGCCACCTTGACGCGCGCACCAGGCTCCAGTTCGCCGGAATCCAGCATTCGATAAGTGCTGATATCGCCGTCGGCGGCGTTCGAGACATAGACAAACGTTGCGCTCAAGTTTCCTCCTTATTCTTTCAAGCGTGTTCGCCGCTCGGTCCTCACGTCTTGAGCCGGTATCCGGTCCTGAATATCCACGCCACGATGGCGAGGGAAATCGCCATGAACACAACCGTCACGACGAGACTGATGCCGATGCTCACGTCGGCGATGCCAAAGAAACTCCAGCGAAAGCCACTGACGAGATAGACGACCGGATTGAACAGGCTGACTGCCTGCCAGAACGGCGGCAGCATGTCGATGGAGTAGAAACTGCCGCCGAGAAAGGTCAACGGTGTAACGAAGAGCAACGGCACGAGCTGCAGCTTCTCGAAGCCGTCGGCCCAGATGCCGATGATGAAGCCGATGAGGCTGAACGTCACCGCGGTGAGCACCAGGAACAGGATCATCCAGAGTGGGTGGACGATCTTGAGCGGCACGAACAGGTAGGCCGTCGCCAGGATGATCAAGCCGAGGATGATCGACTTGGTCGCGGCCGCGCCGACATAGCTGATGACAATCTCGAGATATGAGATCGGCGCCGACAGCAGTTCATAAATCGTCCCCGTGAATTTCGGGAAATAGATGCCGAACGATGCGTTGGCGATGCTCTGCGTCAGCAGGGACAGCATGATCAGCCCCGGGACGATGAAGGCGCCGTAGGTGATTCCCTCAACCAACTGAATGCGCGATCCGATTGCCGCGCCGAACACCACGAAATAGAGCGATGTGGAAAGCACCGGGGAGATGATGCTCTGCATCAGGGTGCGCCGGGTGCGCGCCATCTCGAACTCGTAGATCGCGCGCATGGCGTAGACGTTCACTGTTTCTCCCTCACCAGGCTCACGAAGATGTCCTCAAGCGAACTTTGCGTCGTCTGAAGATCTTTGAAACGAACGCCCGCCTTGTCGAGGTCGTCGAGCAGCGCAGCAATGTTCGGTCTCTCGCCCTGGGTATCATAGGTGTAGATGAGTTCGCTCCCGTTGCTTGCCAGCTCGAGACGGTAGGCGGCGAGCTCCGCCGGAATCACCTGCAACGGCTCCGGCAATTGCAGTGTCAGCTGCTTCTTGCCGAGTTTGTGCATCAGCTCGGCCTTGTCCTCGACGAGGATGATTTCGCCCTTGCTGATCACCCCGACCCGGTCGGCCATCTCTTCGGCCTCGTCGATGTAATGAGTGGTCAGGATGATGGTCACGCCGCCGGCACGCAGCACGCGCACCAGCTCCCACATGTCCTTGCGCAGTTCGACGTCGACGCCCGCGGTGGGCTCGTCGAGAAACAGGATCTGCGGCTCGTGCGAGAGCGCCTTGGCGATCAGCAGGCGCCGCTTCATGCCGCCCGAAAGCGTCATGATCTTGTTGTCTTTCTTGCCCCACAGCGACAGCTCTTTGAGCACCTTTTCGATGTGCGCCGGATTGGCCGCCTTACCGAACAAGCCGCGACTGAAGGAGACGGTGTTCCACACCGATTCGAACGCATCGGTCGTCAGCTCTTGCGGCACGAGACCGATCATTGCGCGCGCTGCGCGGTAGTCGGTGATGATGTCGTGGCCGTCGACAACGACGGTTCCTGCAGTCGGATTGACGATCCCGCAGATGGTGCTGATCAGCGTGGTCTTGCCCGCACCGTTTGGCCCCAGCAGTGCGAAAATTTCTCCCCGGCGAATGTCGAGGTTGATGTCCTTGAGCGCCTGAAAGCCGGAGGCGTAGGTTTTGGAAAGGTTTGCTATGGAGATGATTGAAGACATAGGCGCAGCGATCGCTTCAAGCCGAACAGGGCTCGTTCTCGATCGCGGGCCGTAGTGTAGCAGTCTGCCGCAGGACCCCGCACGGCCGCGTAGGGGTTTGCAGCAGGCTGTCTGCGAATGACTGCCGTTACTTCCTGGCGATCTGCGCTTCCTGCGCGATCTTGGCGAGTTCGGCGCTGCGGGTCGTGACGACAGCGATCGACGGCAGGCGATAGACGGGGGCGCCCTGCTCGAATTCGCCGGTGAACTTGCCTACCATCGGCGCCTCTGCGGACTTGACCTCCGGCTTCGCGCCTGCCATGTCCCTGGCGGGCGTCCAGACGGTGGCGCCAATCAGGGCGGCCGCGACCAGCATGACGAGCAATGAGGCGAGGATGGTGCGGATGCGGTTCGTGGTTTCCATGGCGTTCTCCTGGGGGTTGACGTTGACGACGATGCCAATGTCCGCCTGAAGCCCGCATTCAGTCCTGAACCGCACCTTAAATGTGCCTGAAACGTGAAGGTGCCCGTCGCGAGGGCGGTCGCGAGCGATAAACTTCGGCCTTACCGGCACAAGCCCCATGTCGAACCGCGCAATCCCTCCCCGCGAGCCTACGTCGCCCCGCTTCGGTCGATTTGAACTGCAGTCCCACGAGCGGCGCCTGCTGGAAAACGGACAGCCGGTGGCACTTGGTGCGCGCGCCTTCGACTTGCTCGTCGTGCTCGTCGGACGGGCCGGGCAACTCGTCGCGAAGAACGATTTGCTTACGCTGGTCTGGCCCGGCCTGGTAGTCGAGGAGAACAACCTTCAGGTGCAGGTCTCGACGTTGCGCAAGGTGCTGGGGCAAAGCGCGCTCACGACGATTCCAGGGCGCGGCTATCGATTCGAACTTCCCGTCGAACGCGACCACGCGGTCGCGCCGGAGACCGTACCCACGCCTCTTGCGCCGACTGCCGCGCCGGGGCCGGTGCGCGCCCGCACGAATCTGCCCGCGCACCTGCTGGCGTTATACGGTCGCGCGCACGACGTAAGGACGATCAAGGCCCTGCTGCGCCAGCACGTCGTCGTGACGGTTGTCGGCGCGGGTGGCATCGGCAAAACGCGTGTGGCGCAGGCGGTGGCCGCGGATCTCGCCGTCGAATCGGCCGCCGACTTTCCCGATGGCGTCTGGTGGGTCGAATTGGCGGCGTTGAGCGACGGCGCGCTCGTGCCATCGGCCGTGGCGCGCGTGCTAGGAGTACAACTCTCCGGCGACCGCTTGCCCGGCGAAGCCATGGCATCGCTGCTTGCGCCGCAGCGATTGCTGCTCGTGCTCGACAACTGTGAGCACCTGACTGATTTTGTCGCTGAGTTTATCGAATCCGTCCGTGCCGCCGCGCCGCATGTACGCTTTCTGATCACCAGTCAGGAGACGCTGAAGACCGCGGAAGAACACATCCATCGCGTCGGAGGACTCGCGGTGCCAGCCGACGATGGCGCGGCGACCGCGCTGCAGGCTGGCGCCATCGAACTCTTCGTCGCGCGCGCACAAGGTGCCGATCCGAACTTTGCGTTGTCGGCCGCACATACGCCGGCGGTGATCGAGATCTGCCGGCGGCTCGACGGCATTCCGCTCGCGATCGAACTTGCCGCTGCGCGGCTGCCGCTGCTCGGAGTCGAAGGTATGCGTACTCGTCTCGACGAACGCTTCAATGTGCTCACCGCGAGCTCGCGCGTCGTGCTGCGCCGGCATCAGACGTTGCGCGCGACGTTGGAATGGAGTCACGGCTTGCTGACGCCGGATGAGAATACCGTCTTCCGGCGGTTGGGCGTCTTTGCGGGCAGTTTCACGCTGGAGGCCGCCCAGAACGTCGCCAGCGACGAACGCATCGACGTTTGGGCGGCACTGGACCATCTCGGCGCGCTGGTCGACAAGTCGCTGGTGCTTGCCGAAGGCGACCCGGTGCCGCGCTACCGGCTGCTGGAGACGACTCGCGCCTACGCGCTCGAGCGACTCGCCGAGGCCGGCGAGACGGAGCGCGTGCTGCAGCGGCACGCTGAGGCGCTGGTCGCGATGCTCGACGGCCTACGAGCAGGATGATCGGCGCTGGCGGATTACGGCGGCCGAAAGGACCTCGCTTGCCGCGGAGCTCGACAATCTTCGTGCCGCGTTGGGGTGGGCCACCACGACCGCGGAAAACGCCGGTCTCGTCCTGTCGTTGGCTGGCGTGTCGTACCCCGTCTGGACGACCGCGAACCAGGTGGCCGAGGGGCTCGAACGGTGTCTGGCATTGCGGCAGACCGTGGACGACAGTGTCCCGACGCTCAACGCGGCGCGGTATTGGCTCGCGGTGGCGCGGCTCGGCATAGGTTCCGAGGCCCGCGAAGGTCTCGACGCGGCTGCGCGGGCTGCCGAACTCTACCGGTCGCTGGGCGACGACAGCCGGCGCTACGATGCATTGGTGAGTGCAGCCTTGCTGCACACGTCAATTCGGGAGATAGAACGGGCCATTGCCGAAGCCACTCGACTCGAATGCGCCACCTGGCCGGCGCGGCAGCGCGCGAGACGGCTGTACGCGCAAGTCTGGCTGTACGCGCGACTCGGCCGCTACGAGGAAGCGCTCGCCTGCGCGCAGCAACAAATGGTGACGATCAATTGCGAAGAGGGGGAACGCAACGCTGAGGCGAACGCGATGTCAAACGTTGTTGCAATGGAGTTGCTGCTCGGACGGTCGCAAGCCGCATTGGAACATGCACGTGCCGCGATCGATCGCCTCGTCGTTGCCGGTGCCGGCGCCCTGGTCGGGTGGCTGCACTGGTTGGTGATGATCGCCTTGATCATGCTCGATCGTCTGGACGAGGCGGCCGACGAGGTGCGCCAGGCCTATGCCCTTCTGTTGCCTGAAGGCGATGAGTTTCAGCTGCTCGCGTCGTTGGCGCTGCTCGCGGCGTTGAAGGGGCGAGTTCCCGACGCGGCGCGCATCATCGGTCACGATGATGCAGTTCTCGCGCGCACAGGTAAGCGCGTTCGTCCACTCGCGGCGATGCTGCGCGAGCGCCTCGAACCGCTCCTGGCGGCATTGCCTGAACCCGAGCTCGCGCGACTGCGCGCCGAGGGCGCCGCGATGCGCGGCGATCGAGTGTTCAAACTGGGATTCGGCGACGAAGCGTAATCTTTGGCGATGCCTATGCGCGGCGCAGGACCGCGCGCTGTCGATTTTCTGCTAGCGGGTGGCGAGTTCCAGAGCCTTGGTCGTCGTGTAGTACTTGGCCAGCATATTCGGCACTTCCCAGTCCGGCAACGCACCCTTGGCAACGTAACCGAGGAATTTTTCGGCGACTTGACCGAAATGGGCCTCGTGACCGACGTGATAGGACGCGGGCACGGTAACTTCCCAGCCGCGATCCGAGCGCTTCAAGCCAATACCCGGATACTTCACCTGTACCTGCGACAGCGCGCGCTCCAATGCCGTTGCGAGCATCGAGGTGTCGATCGTCGTCAAGGGCTCGATATACAGCACAGGTTGATAGGCTTGTTCTTTGCCTTGCCGGATCACCAGATTCGCGATGGCGCCGCGCATGACCGAATAGTGCGTGTCACCCGCGCCGGGAGGCGCCTCGAAATTCCACAGCACCGACACCTTCGCGTGCACGCCACGCAGCGTGTAGTTGATCTCGCCGTTGGCGTACACGTGCAACGTGCCGTCGGGCTGCACGTCCTTGCGAAGCCAGGCAGGCATTTCCTTCAGGTGCGTCACCGCCTGGAACTGCGCAAGACTGATCGCAGTGGGCCAACGCCGCGCGCTCAAAATCCGGATGTCCTTGCGGTAGTCGATGATCTGGTCGGGAAAACATTCCCATTGCACGAGGTCGACGAGGTGCGTGGTGATGTCGACCAAACCCTCACCCTGTTGCGCGGTATCGAAAAACCACGCGGGCCGTTTGACCGGTGCACCCGAGATCAATTTGGCGAAATGGTGGACACTTTCCTTGGTAACGGCGGGTTCGGCTTCGGAGCCGGCGACGAGGCCGCCAAAAACCGGCGCGATGGTCGAAAATTCCCTCTGCAGTATCGTCGTGATTTCGTGGCGCTCGGTCATGATGTCGTAGAGCAGCACATCGTTCGCCTTCGCTACCGCAAAGGCCTTCATCAGCGCGTCGAATCCGGCCGCGTCGATCACCATCGGCTTGTCGGCGAGCGTGTGCAGGCTCGCCGCGACGGTGCGGCTCAGATATTCCGTCTTGCGCAGATTGTTGCCGGCGATGACGACCAGGTCGCCTTGCCTGTCCGCCAACAGCCGCTCGACGAAATCCGATTCCGTATGCAGTTGCGTGCGCCAGTGCGTCGGCTGCTCCGCCCTTGCGTTGTAGCCTTCGATCTTGCGCAGGTAATCGTCGAGATCCGGTCCTTCCTCGGCGTAGACATGCGCGGCATCGTCGATACCGGCGTACATTTTTTTCTGCAGCAGCGCCGCGTGGAAGTGCCCGGGATCGAGGATTGCAAGCTTCATGCGTGGTTGTTCCTTGAGTGCGTTGCCTAGCGCAGCGCCGGGATGAAGCCAGCGAAACTGCTGATGACGATCGCGTTCGCGATGTCGATCAGAAACGCCCCGACCACCGGCACGATGATAAAGGCCTGCGGCGCATAGCCGTAGCGCTCGGTCACGGCCTGCATGTTGGCGATTGCGGTCGGCGTCGCGCCGAGACCAAAGCCGCATTGACCCGCAACGAGCGCCGCAGCTTCGTAGTTCGAGCCCATGACGCGAAAGGTGATGAACGTCGTGAACAACACCACGCCAGTCGCCTGCAACGCAAGGATCGCGAACATTGGCAACGCCAGCGCGGCGAGTTCCCACAGGCGCAAGCTCATCAGCGCCATGGCGAGGAACAGCGAAAGGGAAACGGTGCCGGCGAACGAGAGCGCTTCGCCGTCGATTTCGTGCAGTTTGAGCAATGCGAGCCCATTGCGGAGCACCGCGCCGGCGAACAGCGTCCACACGAATGCCGGCAACGTGAACGTCGGATTCTCCGTGAGTCGTGAGATTGCCGCGCCGAGCGCCACGCACGCCGCGATCAACATTATCGTCACCGTCAAGCGCTGCGCCGTGAACGTACCGGACGATTCCGCGGCGTCGTGCGCCAGCGCTTCCGTTTGCGAAACGCCGAGTGGAGCGCCCCGCGCCTTCAACCGCTCGATCAAGCGTTGCGCCACCGGACCGCCGATGAGGCCACCCATGACCAAGCCGAAGGTCGCGGCGGCGAGCGCAATACCTGGCGCAGCGGTAAGACCGAAAGATTCGGCGAATTTCTGACCCCAGGCGGCGCCCGTGCCGTGGCCGCCGGCCATCGTCACCGAGCCGGCGATCAGTCCGATCAGCGGATCGATACCCATCGCGTAAGCCGCGCCGACGCCTATGACATTCTGCATGACGAGCATCCCGACTACGCACGCCGTGAAGAGCAGCAGTGCGACGCCGCCCCGCGCAAGCATGCGCGCATCGGCGCCGAGGCCGATCGTGGCGAAAAAGGCGAGCATCAATCCGGGCTGCATCGACGTGTCGAAACGGACGCGCACTCCGCCAAGGTGGAGGAGCGTGATCAGCAGCGCGGCGACCAGGCCACCGACCACCGGTTCAGGAATCGAGTACTTGCGCAGGAATGCGATGTGCTCGATCAGGCGCCGGCCGATGACCAGCACGAGTGCGGCGATGGCCAGCGTAGCTGGCACACTGAATTGCCAATCCACGTTTGTACCAGTGCGGTCGTTAGTCTGGAGATGGCGTCGCGCGGCAAATCACCATCGCCAGCGTTGACGGCCAGTGTGACTGTATCACGGTCGGCGGTCTATAATTCGGGATGCGCATGGGGTGCCCGGGACAGTGTCACTATCCGGGACGTTGGCATCGTGAAAGCCATCCCAGCGACCTGGAAGGATCTGCTTTTTTCCGAGTTCCATCAAGCCGGCGGCGCTGCCACGACGCTCGCCCTACCTAAAATCCACCGCCACAGGATCTGCGATCGTGCCGAACCAAACTTCGCTGCTCGATGAACTGCGCACGCAATACGAGACGGCGCGTCAATCGACGCATGAGCACGCCGATGTCGAGAGCTTCCAGGCGATCGACGCGAGGCTGCGCAAAGCGTTCCGCTGGCTGGAAAAGGCGATCACGTACCTCGACGGGCTCAAGCCTGCGATCGACCATCGCTTCGACCTGGGTCACGGCATGGTGTTCGAGTCGCCGCGATTCGGGCACGGCTCTGTCGGACAGCACGAACGCCGCATCGTTGGCTTTCCGGTGCTCGATGAAATCAACATCTATTATGAAATCGCGGCGGCGAAACCCCTGGTCCTCGACGTCGCGCCGGGCGGCATCGCGCTTGCGGAGAAAGCGCTCGACGAAGCCGGGCTGCAGTACACCAGCCGTAGCGTGGAAGACGCCGGCGGCATCGTGCGCAAGTCCGTGTTGACGGTACCGCCCGCGATTCCCGCGACCGCGCTGTTTCGCGTCGATTACCAGACTGGCATCGTCCTCGTGGCACTGACCAATGTCGACCGTCTCGACCGGATAACGCTGGAATTCCACAGCAACGCCATCGAAGAACCTGTGCTCGAAGACCTGGTACGCCTGATCCTTGGCCGCGACTCGGCGTTTCTGCGGCGCGCACCGCTGGCAGGTTTGCATCCTCAGCGGCCCGCCTGATATGGCTGACATTGCATAGGCGGTATTGATCATGGATCGCGTAGCGAATCTTCGCCGCGATGTTGCGCTCGCCAATCGCATTATCGAGCGCGTCGGCCTGTGCAACGCTTTCGGACATGTCAGTGCGCGAATTCCCGGCACCACCACGTTTTTGCTGCCGACCCGGCGCTCGCCGGGATTCGCCGACGAGGACCATCTGCTCGTCCTCGACACCGATGGCAAGATTGTTTCCGGCGAGGGTACGCCCAACAGCGAGTTGTGGATCCACGCGCGCGCCTATGCGGCGCGTTCGGACCTCGGCAGTGTCGTCCACGCCCACCCGCCGGCGTGCGTGTGCCTCACGCAAATCGGGCAACCCCATCGCGTCGTCCACAATCAAGGCGGCGTGTTTGCGGGCGGCGTCGCCGAATACGACCGCGTCGGTCTCATTCGCTCGCGCGAATTAGGCGACCAACTCGCGGCGAGCCTGGGTCGAGGCATCGCCGTGATGATGCGCGGGCACGGCATCACTACAGTTGCCGCGGACGTGCGCACGGCGACGGTCGCGGCGTGTTTCCTGGAAGAAAGCGCCGAGCTGCAACTGCGCATGCTTGCGGCGGCCGGCGGCGATGCGGCGCGCATCCGTGCGTTCACGGTTGATGAGGCGGAGCGCCTGAGCGATCAGCTCTCGCCCGGCATCGTCGAACGCGCGTGGGAGTACTTCGCGGCTGTGGCCGAGCAGCGACCCCTCGGCGCGGCATTGGCCTAGTCGGCGGTCGCACCCGTGCGGCGCACGAGCTCGCCGTATTTCCTCGCGTCGGCACGAATCTCGTCCGCGAATTGTTCAGGTGTCTCCGGCGCCGGTTCGAAGCCCAGCACGCGCATTTGCTGCAGGATGTCGGGGTCGGCAAGTACCTTGTTGACGTCGGCATTGATCCTGCGCACGACAGCGGACGGCGTCCCGCGCGGCGCGACAATGGCAAGCCACGCACCGACGACCATTCCGGCGGGGCCGCCCGCTTCCGCGAGCGTCGGCACGGCGGGTTGGACCTTGGACCGCTGCGGCGCGGCGATCGCGATCAGCTTGATCCGTCCTGCCTGCATTAGCGGCAATGCCGAACCCAGTGTCGTGAACGCCCAGCCCACGTCGCCGCTGGCGATGCCGACGTACATCTGCGACTGATCCTTGTACGGCACGTGGATCATTTTGGTACCGGTCAGCGATTCGAATTCCGCGCTGCCGAGATGCGACGGGCTGCCGACGTACGACGAGCCATATGAGACAGCACCAGGGTCCGCCTTTGCGGCGGCGATGAGCGCGGGCACGTTCTGGTAGGGCCCGATGGTGGCAACCGCCATGTAGAACGGCGTGTGATAGAAGATCGCGACCGGCACGAAGTCCCTCTGCGGGTCGTACGGAAGGCGCTTATAAAGCGCGGGATTGATCGCGACGTGAGCATCGCTCACGACCAGCAGTTCGTGGCCGTCGGGGGCGGCGTTCTTCACGGCTTCAATGGCAATGAAACCGCTCGCGCCTGGCCTGGCGTCGACGATGACGGGCTGTCCCCAGATTTTCGACAACTTGTCGGCGACGGCGCGTGTAAACACTGCGGGCGCGGCGCCTGCGGAATACGGGGCGGTGATTTTGACCGGCTTCGACGGGAAGGACTGCGCGAGCGCCAGGGTGGCGATGCCCAACCATGAGACCGCGATAGCGATCGTACGAAACTGTGCTTGATGTTTCATGTTCACGGCCTTGTTGATCGTCTCGCGGCGAGGCACAACGAGTGCTCTGGTCGTAAGTATCGCGGATTGATTTCGGTCCTACAATGCCGGCATGACCACGCACTTTGTCGATACGCCGCTACTTCGGATCGGTTACGAATGCGCAGGACCGCGCGATGGATTGCCTGTCGTACTCGTTCACGGCTGGCCGGACGACGTTCGCACCTGGGACGCGATGCTGCCCGCGCTGCACGATGCCGGCTACCGGACGTACGTGCCGTGGCTGCGCGCGTGCGGTCCGACCCGGTTTCTGCGCGACGATACCTTTCGCAGCGGGCAACTCATTGCGCTTGGACAGGATCTGGTCGAATTCACCAGGGCGCTCGGGCTGGGGCGGCACGCGTTGGTCGGCCACGACTGGGGTGCCCGTGCGGTATACATCGCAGCGGCGCTCAATTCCGCCCAAGTTCGCGCGTGCGTGGGAATTTCCGTCGGTTACGGCACCAACTCTCCAGGCCAGAAATTGTCGTACAGGCAGACCCAGAACTACTGGTATCACTGGCTGATGGCGACGCCGCGCGGCGCGGCGCTGGTGCATCACGACCGACGCGCATTCACTCGCCACATATGGAACGAGTGGTTCGTCGACTACATGCCCGACGCGGAGGAGTTCGAGCGTACGGCGGTGTCTTTCGACAATCCGGATTGGGCCGATGTCGTCGTGCACTCTTACCGTGTGCGCTGGAATCATGCGGCGCCGGATCCGACCTATGACGATCTGGAGCGCGACTTCGAGCCGGCGCCGAAGCTGGCCGTGCCCACACTCACGTTGCACGGCGCGCGGGACCCGGTCAACTCTCCGCAGTTGAGTGAAGGCAAGGAAGCTTTTTTCAGCGGGCCTTATGAGCGGCGGCTCATCGATGGCGCCGGACATTTTCCCCAGCGCGAACGAAGCGCTGCGACGATTCGGCATGTGCTCGACTGGCTGCGACTGAATCCGTAGTCGCGCGGCCGAACCGTATGCGGCGTCAGTCGCGTCGGCGCCTTTCGTGCACACCGTAGCAGCTACAGATGAGGAGCAGCAAGACCAAAGCTGACAAAGCCCGCCCAGAAAGTGTCGGCACGCTCGTCACCGACCCCGGCGTGTTGAGCAGACTGAATGTCGCCGGAGTGGCCACCCCCACTGCGGTTGCCATCACGCTGTACCCGCCGGCGGTTGCATTCGCGGTCGCCGTCACGCCCGCTACGCCGCTGGCATCGGTGACTGCGCTCGGCGCCGATAGCGTCGCACTGGCACCGCCGCCGGGTGCCACGAAGTTCACCGTCACCCCCGCCACCGGGTTGCCGCCCGCATCGGTCACGGTGACCGCCAGGGCGTTGCCAAACGGGGTGTTGACCATCGCCGACTGCGGCGTCGTGCCCACGTTGGCCGTCATCGTCGTCGGCGCACTGGCGGTGTTCGTCAGCGAGAAGCTGACGGTCGTGAGGCCTGTCGCCGCTGCGGTTACCGTGTAGGGGCCGCCGGCAGTCGCGTTCGCGGCAAACGGCGCAGCGGCCACGCCGGAGGCGTTGGTCGCCACGGTGATCGTTGTGGTGCTGTTGCTGAACAGCCCCGAGGCACCGCTAGCCGGCGCGGTAAAGGTCACGTTGATGCCCGACACAGGATTATTGCCCGCATCTTTTACCGTCACGGCAAGCGCGTTCGCGAACGCCGCGCTGATTGTCGCCGACTGCGGTGTCGTGCCCGCATTCGCGGTCATCGTCGTCGGCGCACTGGCAGTGTTGGTCAACGAGAAGTTGACAGTGGTGAGGCCGATCGCCGCCGCGGTCACCGTGTACGGGCCGCCTGTAGTGGCATTGGCGGTGAACGGTGCAGCGGCCACGCCGGAGGCGTTGGTCGCCACGGTAATCGTTGCCGTGCTGTTGCTGAACAGCCCCGAGGCGCCCGATCCGGGCGCCGTAAAAGTGACATTGACGCCCGACACCGGATTGTTGCCGGCATCTTTTACGGTCACTGCCGGCGCGTTGGCGAAAGCGGTACTGATCGTCGCCGACTGCGGTGTTGTGCCCGCGTTGGCCGTCATCGTCGTCGGCGCACTGGTGCTGTTGGTCAACGAGAAGTTGACAGCGGTGAGGCCGGTCGCCGCCGCGGTCACCGTGTAGGGGCCGCCTGCAGTGGCGTTGGCGGTGAACGGTGCAGCAGCCACGCCGGAGGCGCTGGTCGCGACCGTGATTGTCGCCGTGCTGTTGCTGAACAGCCCCGATGCGCCGGTGGCCGGCGCGGTGAAGGTCACGTTGATGCCAGGCACGGGGTTGTTGCCGACATCTTTTACAGTCACTGCCAGCGCGTTGACGAACGCCGTGCTGATCGCTGTCGATTGCGGCGTGGTGCCGGCATTCGCGGTCATCGAGGACGCGGTGCCCGCTGTATTGGTCAGACTGAAGTTGACGGTGGTGAGGCCCGCGGCGGCGGCCGTCACCGCGTACGGGCCGCCGGCAGTCGCGTTGGCGGTAAACGGTGCGGCGGCCACGCCAGACGCGTTCGTCGCCACAGTGATGGTTGCCGTGCTGTTGGAGAACACGCCCGATGCGCCCGATCCCGGCGCTGTGAAGGTGACGTTGATGCCCGACACGGGGTTGTTGCCGGCGTCCTTTACCGTGACCGCAAGCGCGCTGGCAAAGGCCGTATTCACCGCCGTCGATTGCGGCGTGGTGCCGGCGTTCACGGTCATCGAGGTAGCGGTGCCCGCTGTATTGGTCAGATTGAAATTGACCGTGGTGAGCCCCGCCGCTGCCGCGGTCACGGTATAAGGGCCGCCGGCGGTGGCGTTGGCGGTAAACGGCGCCGCGGCCACACCCGAGGCGTTGGTCGCGACCGTAATCGTCGCTGTGCTGTTGCTGAACACGCCAGATGCACTACTGCCTGGCGCCGTGAAGGTGACATTCACGCCCGGGACCGGATTGTTCAGGGCATCTTTCACGGTCACCGCGAGGGCGTTGGCAAACGCCGTGTTGATCGCTGTCGATTGCGGCGTGGTGGCCGCGTTTGCTGTCATCGAGGACGCGGCGCCCGCCGTATTGGTCAACGAAAAGTTGACGGTGGTGAGGCCGGCCGCTGCGGCCGTGGCAGTGTAGGGACCGCCCGCGGTGGTGTTGGCGGTGACAGGTGCCGCGGCTACGCCCGAGGCGTTGGTCGCGACCGTGATCGTCGTCGTGCTGTTGCTGAATACGCCTGATGCGCCGCTGCCTGGCGTGGTGAACGTGACGCTGACGCCCGCCACCGGATTGTTGCCGGCATCCTTTACCGTCACCGCCAAGGCATTGGCGAAGGCGGTGTTCACCGCCGTCGATTGCGGCGTGGTGCCGGCATTCGCTGTCATCGAGGTAGCGGTGCCCGCTGTATTGGTCAAGCTGAAGCTGACGGTGGTGAGGCCCGCCGCCGCTGCGGTGACCGTGTAGGGTCCGCCGGCGGTGGCGCTGGCGGTGAACGGTGCGGCAGCCACGCCAGAGGCGTTGGTCGCCACCGTGATCGTTGTGGTGCTGTTGCTGAACAGCGCCCGACGCACCACTGCCTGGCGCCGTGAACGTCACATTCACGCCCGGAACCGGGTTGTTGAGCCCGTCCTTCACGGTCACCGCCAGTGCGATGGCAAAGGCTGTGCTGATCGTTGTCGATTGCGGCGTGGTTCCGGCGTTCGCCGTCATCGACGACGCAGCGCCCGTGGTATTGGTCAGTGAGAAATTGACGGTCGTGAGACCGCTCGCCGCTGCGGTTACCGTGTAGGGGCCGCCGGCGCTGGCGTTGGCGGTGATTGGCGCCGTGGCCACGCCGGAGGCGTTGGTCGCCACGGTGATCGTTGCCGTGCTGTTGCTGAACAGCCCCGACGCGCCGCTAGCCGGCGCGGTAAACGTCACGTTGATCCCAGACACGGGGTTGCTGCCGGCATCGAGCACGGTCACCGCCAGCGCGTTAGCGAACGCCGTGTTGACGGTCGTCGATTGCGGCGTCGTGCCTGCGTTCGCGGTCATCGACGAGGCGGCGCCCGCGGTATTGGTCAGTGAGAAATTGACGGTGGTGACGCCGGCCGCGGCCGCGGTCACCGCGTACGGGCCGCCGGCGGTGGCGTCAGCGGTGAACGGCGCCGCGGCCACACCCGAGGCGTTGGTCGCCACGGTGATCGTTGCCGTGCTGTTGCTGAACAGCCCCGATGCGCCGCTAGCCGGCGCGGTAAACGTCACGTTGATCCCAGACACGGGGTTGCTGCCGGCATCGAGCACGGTCACCGCCAGCGCGTTCGCGAACGCCGTGCTGACTGTTGTCGATTGCGGTGTCGTGCCCGCGTTCGAAGTCATTGTTGCTGACCCGCTCGCGGTATTGGTCAGACTGAACGTCGCCGGCGTGACCACCCCTGCGACACTCGCCGTCACGCTGTAGCTGCCGGCTGTCGCATTCGCAGTCGCCGTCACGCTCGCCACGCCGCTGCCATCGGTGACCGCGCTGGCCGCCGACAACGCCGCGCTCGCACCGCTGCCGGGAGCCGCGAAGTTGACCGTCACCCCGGCCACCGGAAAGCCCAACATGTCTGTCACCGTTGCTTGGAGTGCGGTGGCGAATGCCGTGTTGACGACCGCCGACTGCGGAGTGCCACCCGTCGCGGTTACAGTCGTCGGAGCGCCGACGTAGAACTCGAAGGCAGCGTTCTGCGGTGGAAGTGCGCCGATATTGGGAACGTCGAAGTCGCCAACATTCGGATCTGCCTGCCAACCCACCTGCGCCACAGATACGGAACTGTTCGCGCCGTACTGGTAAACGAACGTCCCGTCCTGCCGGACGATTGCCTGCAGCTGGAAGTTGCCCTGCGGCGAACTTCCGTTCGTCCATTCGGGTACGTTGTTCCACGTCACGACCAACTGCAGATTCGGTGAGCTGCCCGTCGTCGCAAAACTGACGAAACATGGCAGATTGCCGAAAGCACCGGTGCCGGAACCTGTGAGGCTGCATCGGGTTGCGTACGAGGGTGCCTCTTCGATGTTGGTCGGATCGATGTCCGCGCCATACAGCTTCATCGTGTAGGGAACGCTTGCGCTTGGAAACGGAAACTGGTCGGGCGTGCCAAAGCCGCAAGCAGTGTTGTCAAAAACGACTCCGTTAGCCGGGTTTTGATTCAGGAATTGAAGCCGACCGTTCGACATGATGCGCACGCTGTCGACGACGACCGAGGCAAACTGGAAGTTGAATCCGAGCGGTATTGGGTCACTGATCGTGTCGTCGGTGACCGGTACGCTCGTTCCACAGCCGGCGAGACTGCGAAACGCGATGGGCGAACTGGCGGCGCTGACGACGGTGTGGCTGCTGGGATCGATCCACGCGAATGTCACTGGCGTGAACGAGTACGTCACCGCGTGCGCGATTACGGGAATGAACAGACCCGCTAAAAACAACGCTGTGGTTGCGGCTCGCGAATACTGCTTCGCTAGTGGTCGATCGACCTTCAAGGCAGGGTGATCTTCCCTTGTCTTTTGCGAGTAGGACAAACGACACTACGATGCGCGATTCGGCATTGTTAGCAAGCATGGAACTCGAAACCCCGCGCAAGGGCTATGATTCCAGTTCGCTAACCAGCTGATGCAGTTCGCATACGCGTTCGCATTGTCGACATTCCCCGCGACACTGTCAAAGTTCGAGGACGCGGGCGCACCAATGCCAGGTACCAACAGGCTTGCCTGGTGGATTTTGATTGAGGGAGAATGCCATGCGTTGGGTACGCTATGACCATCAAGGTCAGTGTGACTTCGGAATTCTGGAAGGAGACACCATCGCACAGGTCGACGGCATCCCTTTCGACAACCCGGCGCGAACCGGCTACACGGTCGCGCTTGACCAGGTTCGACTCCTACCGCCTGTCATTCCTCCGACATTCTATGCTGCCGGGATCAATTATCTGCGGCACGTACACAACGCGGCGGCAGCGGGCCTGCACGTGCAGGCGCCAAAACAGGCGGACATTGGTTACCGCGCCGTCAACGCCCTCATTGGTAACGACGCATCGATCGTCGTGCCCGCGGACTCGTCCGGAAAAGTTCAGTTCGAAGGCGAGCTGGCCGTCGTCATCGGCCGCGAGGCCAAGCATCTGTCCGAAAAAGACGCGCTGTCGTGCGTTTTTGGCTACACCATCGGTAACGACGTGAGCGAACGCACCTGGCAGAAGTCAGACCGTACATTCTGGCGAGCGAAGAACACCGACACGTTCAAGCCGATGGGGCCGTGGATCGAAACGAATGCGGATCTCGATGCGATGGTCACCACGGTGCGTCTCAACGGCGATGAAGTCAGCCGCTTCAAAACCAGCGATATGATATTCGGCATCGCCGAATACATCAGCGTCATCACGCGCTATCTGACGCTCTATCCGGGAGACGTGATCTGGATGGGTACCGACGATCCGACGCTCGACATGGTCGCCGGCGATACGGTCGAAGTCACCATCGAAGGGATCGGTACGCTGCGCAATCCGGTCGTAGCGGAGCCCGCGTAACGGCGTCCTACATCAATTTCAGACTATGACGATTGTCGTAGGTGCCGGTCCGCGCGACTATATTCGCGGCTGTTGCTGGACTATGGTCGTTGCACCCGCTCGGAAGGCGACGCTCCAGAATCGGCCCGCAACCGCACATGCGTCGCATCGACGAAGTCGAAGCGAACTGCGCCGTCTTTGAACACGTCGCCGACTTGGAATGCGCTGTCGCCCAAATCCTGGGTCTCGGGGTGTCCGTCAATCGCGCAGGTTGGAATGCACGAGAAATCGGTGGCGACGCTGACCACGAAACCGCGATTGTGCGGCCCGAGATTGCCGTCGAACCCGAAACCATCCCGTACCTCGATCCAGTACACGCGATTCGACGCCGCCCGGAACTGCTTCATCGGTACCTTGATGCCATAGTGCGCGCCGCCCGATCGTGCGAGCGGAGTCAATTCGAAGGTTTGCTCCTTGCCATCCCAGATGATCGGTGTGATCCATCCGAGTTGCGATTTGTCATACGCACCGAAGTGAGCCATGCGTTGCGCATAGGACATCACATTGGTCGGGTCCCCGGTGTCCTCACGGAAGCCGATAACGTTGCCGCCACCCTGCGTGATGTCGAGACCGGGAAACGTCATCACATTGCCGCTGCGTCCGCCGATTCGCAGCGATTGCGCATGCGCGAGACCGAGCGAATGGCCCAATTCGTGAATTGCGCCAAAGGTCACGTAGTCGCTACCGCCACAGTTCAGCCACATGGACGAGCCGAGGGTAAAGCCCTTGGGACCGACTGAGGCAACGCGTGGAACGATGTAGATGATGCGGTCGAATTTGGTCGTGTCGATACCCACGGCCCGCAATGGGCCAGCCAGATCGGGAGCGATGCGCAACAGCGTATTGGCGTTGGCGTCTGCCGAAGTCGTCGTAGCGCGTACGAATGGTGTTACGGTCGGAACGATCGTCACGCGGCCGTAGCTGGCCTCCGCATAGTATGCCGCGACGGTCTGAAACCGCGCTACAACGTCGGAGATCGCCCAAAGGTTTGCGGGTGAATCGGCCCACAGAACGCTAATGACAAGCAGCTTCAACATTCGCGTGCCTCCTGCGCCTTGCAATAGCGCTCGTCACTGACCATTCGGGCGCGGATGAACCCATGCGGCGATTCTCGCGCACAATGGCACATGCCACCATCTCTCGATGCCACTTCCGGCTAAACTCTGTGGTGGGAGCTCTGCCAACATGCCTAGGGAGGTCCAATGAAAACAAGTCGCGCCGCCTTTCTTGGCGCGGTTGAGGTGCTGTTATCGATGTCGGCGGTAGCGCAACTACCGATTGAAGCTGATCCGGCGGCTTTCGCCTCCAGCCCTGTCTTTCAGCCAACGATGCGAGTTATTTCGTATTCCGATGAAATGTACGCACCGCCTATCGCCGCACCCGGGGTGCCATATGCCTCGTGCTACCGCATCGGACGCTGTTCCGCGTCTGACCTGTACCGCTTCAGGGACCGCCCAAATCGCTTGACCAGATTGGCGCCCGAGGCACCTCCAGAAAGTGTGCCACCGCCGGCTTACCTGTGGTTTCTCGTTCCGGTCACGCCGGAGGAGAATATTCTTCCGAAGTATCGCTCGGTGAGCCAAGTCCGTGATGAATACCGCGACGTTGGCAGACCGATTGACGATCCGGACTGAATTGGGCCCGAACGTTATCGCGGCGCGTTGCGCTCTCTTGTCGACGGCTACTGCGCGCCACATAGAAAGATTCACGTAAGGTTTTGTGTCGCAATTTCTTACAGACGTCAAAAACCGCGTATTTGGTTTCGCGAGCACGAAAAAGGTTGAGGTCGTCAGGACTTTGGTTTGTCGTCCTGCGGTAGCGGTGAGTGCGGAAGATTGCCGGTCCACTGACATTGCAACGCGTCGCAACGATATCGCTGCACTGGACGCACCAAGGAGATTACGCGGTCTATTAGGCGCCGCCGTACGCGAAACACGGGTTCGCCACAACGCGGACAGGTTTTGGACACTGAATCCTTCATGCGCCATCGCTCGCGGCCAATCGTGTCTCGCGGCCGCCATCGCTTGATCGCCCTGAAGAGCGAGGCTCAAATGTCTCGTGCCATTGGTGGAGGCCTATTGCCGCCTCGGGATAAAAATTAAATCGTAATTCAATACGGCATCGAAATCTTTAATTCACCCGACTGTATAGTCCAGCCGCACTCCTACAACCCGTTCTTCCGCGACCTCCACCTTACCCGTCGGAACCATGGGTGCTTCGTCCCGCTCCTGCTGCAGGGGCGATTTGGAGTCGAAATAATTTACAACGCCGCCCCGGCCATGCGCGTTGCTGTAGCCAACAAATTGTTTTACCTACGTAAAATATTTTTGGCACGCGATATGCGGCTGGTGCGCTCGGACTCGGAATCGGCTCGTCGGCAAGTGCCACACCCGCACCGCAGCCGGTACCGTAGAAACTCTGGACGAATCTATAGGGCCGTAAATCTCGGAGCAATGCCACCGAGCAGTTTGCTCATGAACGCGCCGAGAAGCACGCGCCGAGGCACAACCCGGTACCGACGACGTAAAGCAACCAGGTTGTGGAAATCGCATACGGATAGAGCATCAAGGCCACACCGATCCATTTGGTGACAGGAAGGGACATCTTTTTGCCGTACCGATATGCGACATAACCGACGATCCCGAAGATAACGACACCGATCAGATACCCCGTGCTGGGCAGAATGAAACCCAGCGCTTCGAGTGCGGCGAGATTGTCCTTCATGGTGTGATGCTAGCAGGCCGTCCGAAGACCGCCGCCGCGGTGCGAACGACTTTAGAACTACGTGGTGTCGGCACGGCGGCCGGAATGGCTACTTTTCCTTCAGCATGGGCTGATCATTCCGGCTTCAGCTTTTGCGTCTCGGCCACATTCTTGTAGATCTCGTATTCGGCTCTGATCTGTTGCGCGAACTGCTCTGGCCTGTTGCCGATGATGGTGGAACCGGTCTCCTCGATCCGCGCCCGCACTTGCGGGTCGTCGAGCGTCTGCTTGACGGCATCGTGCACCTTGGCGACGACCTCCTTCGGCAAGCCCTTGGGACCATAAATCCCGTAGAAGGCCAGCCGGTTCACCTGGGCAGCCCCACCTCGGCCAGCGTCGGAACGTCGGGTAACGCGGCGACGCGCTTGTCCGCGGCCACGACGATCGGGATGAGGCGCCCCTGCTTGATGAACGGCAGCGACGAGGGCAGGTTGTCGAACAGAATTAGCACCTGGCCGCCGAGCACGTCATTGAGCGCAGGTCCGGCGCCCTTGTACGGCACATGCACGATCGAAGTGCCGGTCTGAGCCTTGAACAGCTCCATCTGCATGTGCGTGATCGAGCCGGTGCCCGGGGTCGCGTAGCTGTACTTGTCGGGATTCTTCTTGAGCTCCGCAATGAAGCCCTTGTAGTCCCTGGCCGGGAAAGACGGATGGACCTCGATCACGTTGGGCGTCGCTGCAATATTGATGATCGGCGTGAAATCCGTGAGCGGGTCATAGGGCACATTGGGCTGCATGACCGGCGCGGTGGCCACCGTCGAAACTGTCGCCATGCCGAGGCTGTAGCCATCCGGTGCGGCCTTTGCTGTCTCGTTGGCGCCGATGGTACCGCCGGCACCTGCTCGGTTCTCCACGACCATCGGCTGACCCAAAGTGCGCGGATTTTGGCCGTGACGACGCGGGCGATGATGTCGGTGGTGCCGCCCGGCGCAAATGGGACGACGAGCTTGACCGGCTTGCTCGGATAGTTCTGCGCGAACGCAACTGCGCCGACCAACGCGAGGGTGGCCACAATGCCCCTACTATCACTTTGCGTTTCGTTCGATTCCTCCCGGGTTCCAAGACAAGTCGACCTGAGGCGGATTGGGCGCCATTGGCGATGATTGCCGGGCCATGCCGGGCTTGAGCAGGCGATCATACGCCTCCAGGGTCAGGTCCTGATCCGGGGAGGCGGCATGCCGACCCTTATCGATCAGCAGGGATGTTGTGGAATTTGGTAGCGAGCGAGGGACTCGAACCCCCGACCAAAGGATTATGATTCTATCGAAGATTTTCGTTGTTTCAGTGAGTTAGGCTGGAAACCGTTCCGCAATTACAACGAATTCGCAGCCCGCAAAGCCTTTACTGGCGTGGCGTGCATGGAATTTGCGGAACGGATTCCAGTGCGGGCTCGGTTTGGATTTCCCCACGAGCGGCGCTGAGCTTGCGAGGCAGGTTCGATCCATTGGCTTTCGCCATCTGCAAAGCAATCTTCTCAAGCAGATCGAAACGTTCATCTGCAAGGATGTGAGCCCACCGGCTCAACTCTTGTTCGAT
>CAVSYL010000014.1:0-6290 GCA_963732105.1 uncultured beta proteobacterium | reverse complement strand
TCTACTGGGTGGCGCGGAGTTTGGCCACTTCCTCGACCGTGATCGCCGAAGGCTTTGCACCGAACCGCGCCGTGACGTAGTTGGCGACGGCCGCGATCTCCCGGTCGCTATAGGCAGCGCCGAAGGCTGGCATGGCAAGGGCGCTGTTGGAAGGTTGCCGCTGCGAACCCGTCAACACGATCTGCGCAACGTTGGTAGCGGTAGGATCATTCACCGCGCGACTGCCGATGAGGGTCGCGCGCGATGCCAGTGGACTGACGCCGGTCCAGCTATGGCAGCTTGCGCAAGCGCCTTCGAAAATCTGCTTGCCGTGCGGATCGACTTCGGCGACGAGACCCTGCTTCGGATCTGACGGCGCAGGCTGCGCTTTCGGTGCGGGGAGATCCGGCGTCGCGATGGCCGGCACGCTGCGCAGATAGACGACCATCGCACCGATGTCGCTGGGGGTGAGCTTCTCGAAACTCAAGTCCACCGCCTCCGCCATCGGTCCGGACGCCGTACCGCGACCTTTCGCGTGGCCGGTCGACAGGTATTGGGCAAGCTCGGCTTCACTCCACGCTCCGACGCCAGAGGTCGCATCGCCTGTGATGTTATACGCGCGCCAACGAGTCACCATTGCACCTGAAAACTTGCTCTTGTTGTCCAACGCCTGAAGCAGATTGCGCGGCGTGTGACAATCGCCGCAGTGCGCGAGCGCCTCGACCAGATAGGCCCCGCGATTCCATTCGGGGCTTTGCTCGGCGATCGCCCTGAAACGCTGGTTCGGATTGAACAGCCCAGACCAGAATGCCATCAACCAGCGCTGATTAAAGGGAAAGCTCAGCTCGTTTTGCGGTGGAACGTTCGTGACCGGCGCAAGCGTGAGCAAATACGCCTTGATCGCCAGCACGTCCCCGTCGGTGAGGTAGGTGTAGGCTGCGTAAGGAAATGCGGGATACAGTCTCTTCCCGTCGCGACCAATGCCGTCGTGCACGGCTTTGAGAAACTCCGCGTCGCTCCAGCCCCCGATGCCGGTTTGTATATCCGGCGTGATGTTTGGCGAGTACATCGTGCCGAACGGAGTCTTGAACGCAAGCCCCCCTGCGAATGGCTTACCGTCCTTGGCCGTGTGGCAGGCTGCGCAATCGGCTGCTTCGGTGAGGTAGCGTCCTCGTGCCACCGGATCGTTCTCGTGAAAGTCCGCGGGAGCCCCGGTCGGATGACCCGCGTACGCATCCAACGCGACGGTCTTGCCCGTGACGAACGCCATGGGCCCGGGACGCGTGCCGTACCAGCCGAGCACGATGAGTCCGATCACCCCGACGAGGACAATGACGACGCCAACGCCCTTGAAGAACGAGGATGCTTTCATGCGGATTTACCCGTAGCCAGCGCGACGCGGTCGATGGGCAGCCGGCGCAGACGCACACCGGTCGCCGCATAGATCGCATTGCCGAGCGCGGGCGGCCCCGCGGTGGTACCTGTCTCCCCGATCCCGCCGGGCGCTTCGCCGCTCGGGATGAGATGCACTTCGATGTTCGGCACCTGGTCGATGCGCAGCATTCGATAATTGTTGAAATTGCTTTGCTGCACGCGGCCCTTGTCGATGGTGATTTCTCCGTACAACGCCGCGGTCAATCCGAAAATGAGACCGCCCTGGAGTTGTGCCACCACCGTGTCCGGATTCACGACGATGCCGGTGTCCACCACCGAAACGATGCGCTTGAGGCTAACCTCGCCGTGGTCGTCGACCTCTACTTCGACGACGGTGGCGATGAAGCTGCCGAATGCGCCTTGTGCGGCGATACCTCGTCCGCGGCGCGCCGGTAGCGCACTTCCCCAACCCGCCTTGCTCGCGGCGAGATCGACGGCAGTGCGCAGTCGCGGGCTTTTGCCGAGCATGTCGCGGCGAAAGGCCACAGGATCCTTGCCAGCCTTCCTTGCCAGCTCATCCATGAAGCTTTCGATCGCCCACACATTGTTGTTGGGGCCGACGCCGCGCCAGAATCCGGTCGGCACGGCAGGCGGCTCGTCGCGCATGTATTCGACGCGCAGGTTCGGAATGTCATAGGGGATATCGGCGCCGCTATCGATGGCGTCGCCGTCAATGCCCTTCTGAAACGCCACGGGGAACCAACGCGCGAGGATCGACGAGCCGGTAATGCGATGCGTCCACCCGGCGATGCGACCATTGGCCAGGCTGGCGGACAGCACGTCGCGATACACCGGCCGGTAGATGTCATGCTGGATGTCTTCCTCGCGACTCCATACAACCTTGACCGGTCCATCGACTTGCTTGGCGATGCGCACGGCCTTTTCGACCATGTCGACCTCGAGCCTGCGACCAAATCCGCCGCCGAGCAGATGGTTGTGGACGATGACTTTTTCGAGCGGCAGGCCGGTCACTTTGGAGGCGATCGCTTGTGCCCTCGTTAGCACCTGGATGCCGACCCAGACTTCGCATGCGTCTGGCCGCACGTGCACCGTGCAATTCATCGGCTCCATCGGGGCGTGGGCAAGAAACGGCATTTCGTAGGCCGCATCGAGTCGGGTGCCTTCGCCCAAGGCCTTGGCGACGTCGCCTTCCGCCCTGGCGACGACTCCGGTCTTCTCGCTCGCCGCCCGGATCTGCCGCCAGACTGCCGTCGAATCGATCTTTCCGTTGGGGCCTTCGTCCCAGGAGACACTGAGCGCGGCAAGACCTTGCTTCGCCGCCCACATGTGATCGCCGACCACCGCCACGAAATCGTCCAGCACCACGACCTGATGCACGCCGGGAACCTGCTTTGCCTTGGCGTCATCGACGTGTCCGACCTTGCCGCCAAATACGGGACAGGCAGCCAGTGTCGCGAACTTGACGCCCGCTGGCATGACATCGATGCCATAAATAACCTTGCCGTTGACCTTGTCCGGCGTGTCGAGACGCTTCAGTGGTTTGCCGATGATCTTGAAGTCCGCAGGTGCCTTGAGCGCGGGGTCCTTCGGCGGCAGGATGGTGCTGGCGGCATCGATGAGTTCCGCGAAGGCAAGCTTGCGACCGCTCGCGGCATGGATGACTGCGCCATCTGCTGAACGACAAGTAGCGGAATCCACATTCCAGCGTCGCGCGGCCGCTTCGATCAGCATCGCGCGTGCGCCGGCACCGGCCTTGCGCAGCGGCATCCAGAACGCTCGGATCGAATTGGAATTACCGGTAACCTGGATCCCGAAGGTCGGATTTCCGTAGAGTTTGTCATTCGGTGGCGCCGCTTCCAGTTGAACCTGCTCCCACCGCACGTCGAGTTCTTCCGCCAGAATCATCGCAACCGCCGTGTACACGCCCTGGCCCATCTCCACTTGCGGCATGATCAGCGTCACGCCACCTTCCCGGTCGATGCGGATGAATGCGTTCGGAGCGAAGATGGCGTTCGCATCCGGGCTGGCGGCGTTCAACGAGGGCACCCGGAAGCCGAGCAGTAGCGCGCCGCCCGCTGCGACGGTGGCCTGCAGGAATGCGCGTCTGGAGAGCGCTGCGACGGCTATCGAGTGGCTTGAAGCCTGCGACATGATGGACCTCCGTCGTCGTGCTACGCGCCTTTGGCGGCCTGTTTAATCGCGTCGCGAATACGCACGTACGTGCCGCAGCGACATATGTTTCCGGCCATCGCCGCATCGATGTCGGCGTCGTCGGGGCTCGGTATCGTTGTCAACAAGGCGGCCGCCGACATGATCTGTCCCGACTGGCAATAGCCGCATTGGATGACCTCCAGATCGAGCCAGGCCTTTTGTACCTTGGCGCCGGCTGGCGTGGACCCGATCGCTTCGATGGTCGTGACTTGACGCGATCCGATCGATCCTACCGCCAGTACACAAGAGCGCACAGGCGCTCCATCCAGATGGACTGTGCATGCGCCACACTGCGCGATGCCGCAGCCGAACTTCGTTCCGGTAAGCGCGAGCACGTCGCGAAGAACCCAGAGCAATGGCATGTCGGCGGGTACGTCGACGTTGCGTGATTCGCCGTTGATTGTCAGTGTGATCACTTGGTCAAGCCCTCCTCGCCCCGCAAGCGGCGGACACAATTTTCACGACCCGCGATGATGGCGCTGTGACGGGCAACGCGAGGCGAACTACCCGGCCTGCGAGATGCGTATTTACCGTCCATTGCATCGTTTGCCGCCTCTTCGATCAGCGCTGCAACCTCTTGCGGATGCGATTCGTAGAACGAGTGACTCGCGCCGTCCACTTCAATCGTGTGGCTGTGAGCACGCTTGGCATACATGCACCATCGGGAGCAACGACGCGATCGCAGAAAAGGAACGTGGCGTCGGAAGTCTCATACGGTCTCCTCTGCATTCCTAAGTTATGGACCGCGAGTGAGCCCATTGCCAGATTGCGCGCATCGGCAGAGATTTGAAAGACGTAACGCCGAAGTATGAAAGGGTCAACCGCTAGAGCTGTTTCTGCTTGTGTGTCTTCTGCAACGGCTTCTTGTAATGCGCGCCGCCCCGGCGCCCAGGCTGGCCGGGGGCGGACGCCGGAGGGTTTCTCTGAGCGCCTAAGTTGAGGGGTTGCTCCCGATTGGCGGAAGAGAGCTCAATTTCCAGCCCGTGGATCTCATCCCACTCGGCGTCAGTGCGCCGACTCTCCGCTATCGCCAGAAGCTCTTGCAAGCGACGGCGGGGAGACGTCTGTTGTGGCGCGTTCATGCCGATATTATCCCACCGTTGGCCGAGTACGTCCTCGGAGTCGTTTCGCGGGCGGATGCCCATGCAATATCGCGTAACCTGGAGCGCCGCCGTATGCGCCGGCGTCGCCCCTGGCATTTACATGCTGTTGCAGGTCCGCGCCCAGAGTGCAACGAGCCGGCTTGACAGGAGACCACCGCATGAGCGCGGCGCATTCGACCCAATGCGACACATCGCTTGCAAAGGTTGGCGCAGCAAACGATCATGGTTGTCGTGAGCCCCGAGACACGCTATGCCATAAGCGGAGAAGTCAGCATCGCCTACCAGATCCTGGGCGATGGGCCGCGCGATCTGATTCTTGTTCCGGGATGGATGTCGAACATCGAGGTCTTCTGGGACGAACCCGCGGTCGCACGATTTCTGCAGCGTCTGGCCTCCTTCTCGCGGCTGATTCTGTTCGACAAGCGTGGGACTGGGCTCTCGGACCGGCCGGGCACGTTGCCGGACCTCGAGACGCGGATGGACGACGTGCGCGCGGTGATGGATGCTGTCGGGTCCGAGCGCGCAGCGCTTTGTGGGTATTCGGAGGGTGGTGTGATGTGCGCGCTGTTCGCCGCCACCTATCCCGCGCGAACGACTGCGCTGATCACCATCGGCAGCTACGCGCGGCAAAAACCCGGCCCCGGATACCCCTGGGGGCGCACGCAGGAACAGCAGCAAAACCTTCTGGACGCGATCCAGAATGACTGGGGCGGTCCGGTCGGCCTCGATCTGCGCGCGCCAAGCATCGCCCACGACGACCGCGTGCGCCAGTGGTGGGCACGCTTTCTGCGAATGAGCGCGAGCCCGACGACGGCGCTCGCGCTAACGCGCATGAATTACGAGATCGACGTGCGCCACGTCCTGAGCGCGATTCGTGTTCCAACGCTGCTGTTGCATTCCGTCGGCGACATGTCGGTCGACGTGCATGCCTCCCGCTATATGGCGGAATCGATCGCTGGCGCAAAATACGTGGAGTTTCCCAGCTCGGACCATCTTCCCTGGGGGGCCGACGCCGACGCCATCCTCGACGAAATCGAAGAATTCCTCACCGGGTCACGCCATGGGCCGGAGCCGGATCGAATTCTCGCCACCATCCTCTTCACCGACATCGTCGGTTCGACCGATCGGGCGGCAGAACTCGGCGACCGGCGCTGGCGAGACCTATTGGAGAGCTTCTACGGGGTCGTACGGCGAGAGTTGCCACGCTTTCGCGGCGTGGAAGTGAGCACGGCGGGCGACGGAGTGCTGGCCACCTTTGACGGCCCGGCGCGCGGCGTGCGCTGCGCCCGCAGCATCGCCGATGCTGTCCTCCCGCTGGGGCTGGAAGTACGAACCGGGCTGCACACCGGCGAATGCGAGCTCATCGACGACAACGTCGGGGGAATCGCGGTGCACACGGCCTCTCGCGTCGCCGCTCTGGCCCGGCCGGGAGAGGTCCTCGTTTCGCACACGGTGAAGGATCTGGTCGCGGGGTCGGGAATCCGTTTCGAATCGCGTGGCACGCATACACTCAAGGGCGTCCCCGGCGAATGGCCACTCTTCGCGACAATTCCGCAGACGAGGGAATAGATCAAGTCCGAAATCGGGATCGCAGCTGCGCGT
>CAVSYL010000013.1:0-381030 GCA_963732105.1 uncultured beta proteobacterium | reverse complement strand
GATCACGCCGGCATAATCCCAGAACTCACGCCAGAACGACCCGCGGTCCGCGACGGACCAGGCGTAGAGCGCGGAATAGTCGGGAACGTCGAGTCCATGTCGGTCGGCGACGCGCGCAGCGAATTCAGTCAGGCACGCTTGGGCGACGCGGCCAGTCGACGGACGCCAGAGAGGTTCGTTCATGACCGACTTGTTCTCGACCTAGCGGAACAGCGCGCGCAGATCATCGGGAAGCGGCGTCGATCGCAGCGTGTCCCGATCGATCCAGACGATCTTGGCGGCACCCTCGGCATACTTGCGCGCACCGACCCACAGCTCGTAGGAACTCTCGAAACTCGATCGGCCCGGCGATCCGATGAACATGCGCACTTCGACCGTTCCTGGATACTCGATCGGCTCGATGAAGGTGCAACTTGCATTGACGATCACCGATCCCAAGCCGGGGCCGATGCCGACGGGCGCGTCCACTCGCTGCATCCATTCGATGCGGGCCTGCTCCATATAGCGAAAGTAGACGGTATTGTTGACGTGGCCTTGCGCGTCCATGTCGCCCCAGCGTACTGGAATGATAGTCGTCTGAACCGGAATACGGGGCGAGGTCATCGTCGGCGAACGAGCGGAAGAAAGCGAATTATAATCGACACAGGCTGAAGTCCCGGCAAACCCGCAGAGGAGGACGCTCGTGGCACGCGAGTCGATGGATTACGATGTCGTGATCGTCGGTGGCGGCCCGGCCGGACTTGTCTGCGGCGATCCGGCTCAAGCAACTCGCCGCGGCTGCCGGCCGCGAGACCAGTGTCTGCGTGCTGGAAAAGGGCTCCGAGGTCGGTGCGCATATCTTGTCCGGCGCGGTCATCGATCCGCGCGGCCTCACCGAGCTCATTCCCGATTGGGCCGACGCGAGGCGCACCGCTCGATACGCCGGTGTCGGAGGACAGCTTTCTGGTGCTCGGCGAGGCGTCCTCGTGGCGCATTCCGAATTGGTTGCTGCCGCCGCTGATGAGCAATCATGGCTGCTTCATCGTGAGCCTCGGCAATGTCTGTCGCTGGCTGGCGCAACAGGCCGAAGCGCTCGGTGTCGAGATCTATCCAGGCTTCGCCGCCGCCGAAGTTCTGTACGGGGACAACGGCGCCGTACGCGGTGTTGCGACCGGCGACGTCGGCATCGCGAAGGACGGTACGCACAAGCCGGAATTTCAAACGGGCATGGAATTGCACGCCAAATACACGCTCTTTGCCGAGGGCTGCCGGGGCTCGCTGTCACAAGAACTTATGGCCAAATTCGCGTTGCGCGATGGCATCGATCCCCAAAAATACGGCATCGGCATCAAGGAACTGTGGCAGGTCGAGCCCGCCAAGCACCAACGTGGCCTCGTGTCGCACTCGCAAGGCTGGCCGCTTGATTCCCGCACCGGCGGCGGATCGTTCCAATATCATTTCGGCGACCTTCTCGTCGCCGTGGGCTTCGTCGTGCACCTGAATTACGAGAATCCGCACCTGTCCCCGTACGACGAATTTCAGCGCTACAAGTCACACCCGGCGATTCGCGGCACATTCGAGGGCGGCAAGCGACTCGGATACGGCGCGCGAGCAATCAGCGAAGGGGGACTGCAGTCGATTCCGAAACTGATTTTCCCCGGGGGCGCGTTGATCGGCGACGCCGCGGGATTCCTCAATGTGCCGCGCATCAAAGGCACGCACAATGCGATGAAGACCGGAATGATCGGGGCCGAAGCCGCATTCGCCGCACTTGGTGCGCAGCGCCAGCACGACGAGCTGACGGATTTCCCGCCTGCATTCCGTTCGTCGTGGGCGTACGACGATCTGTACAAAGTGCGCAACGTGAAACCCGGGCTCAAGTGGGGTGCGCTTGCCGGTACGCTGCATGGCGGCATTCACATGTGGCTCAACGATTTGCACCTGGGCGGCCTGGTTGGCTGGACGCTGCATCACGGCAAAGCCGATCACGAGTGCCTGAAGCCTGCCGCGGAGATGCCGAAAATCGACTATCCGAAATACGATGGCGTGTTGACGTTCGACAAGCTCTCGTCCGTGTTCATTTCGAACACCAACCATGAGGAGAATCAGCCGTCGCACCTGCAGTTGCGCGATCCCGCGATTCCTGTTGCGGTGAATCTCGCCGTCTATGACGGCCCCGAGCAGCGCTATTGCCCTGCGGGCGTGTATGAATTCGTTGCTTCGGAAACTGGTTCGGGAAAGCGCTTGCAGATAAATTCACAGAACTGCGTCCACTGTAAGACTTGCGACATCAAGGACCCGCGCCAGAACATCCATTGGGTCACACCGGAAGGCGGCGGCGGTCCGAACTATTCGAATATGTAGTCGCGGAACTACGGCGCGTTCCACAACCACGCCGCGCCACGAACACCGCTCGAATCGCCGTGCCGATGGCGTACGAGGCGCGTGTCTACCCGCTCGGAGAAAACCCACCTGCCCCACTGCGCCGGAACATTGGCGTAGAGACGATTGGTGTTGGACAGGCCGCCGCCGAGCACGATCACATCCGGGTCGAGGACATTGATGATCGACGCGAGTGCCTTCGCGAGGCGGCGCTCATAGCGAAGCAACGTGGCCTCGGCTCGCGGATCGTCGCCTGCGGCGCGCTGGACGATTTCCTGCGCGGGCAAACGATCGCCCGCCACGGCGAGATGATCCCGTTCCATGCCCGGACCCGAAAGAAACGTTTCGATGCAGCCGCAGTGGCCACAGAAACAAGGCGTCCCCGGCCGCTCATCATCGTCGGCCCATGGCAGTGGATTGTGTCCCCACTCGCCCGCAATGGCATTGGGGCCCGACAGAACATTGCCGCGAACGACGATGCCTCCGCCGACACCGGTGCCCAAGATCACACCGAATACAACCTCGGCACCCCTCCCCGCGCCGTCGGTGGCCTCAGACAATGCGAAGCAGTTCGCATCGTTCGCGATTCGCACTTCACGCCCCAGGACAGCTTCCAGGTCGGCCTTGATCGGTTTGCCATTGAGACACACCGAATTCGAGCCGCGCAACAATCCGGTCGCGGGCGAGAGCGAACCGGGTGTGCCGATGCCGATGCTGCCGCGACGACCCAGCGCCACTTCGGCGCCACGAACTAGCGTCGCGATCATGTTCAACGTTTCTCGGTAGTCGTCCTTGGGGGTCGGCACGCGATGGCGCAGAACTTCCATTCCGGCATCGTCGAGGCCGACGATTTCGGTCTTCGTACCACCCAGATCGATGCCGAAGCGGGTCAAGGTTGTGGTCGCAGGGTCGTGCCACGCGGCAACGAGTCAACGACAAGTTGACGCCACGCGGGCGTTTCACCGATTATTGCAGAATTACTACAACAGTGATCGCAAGAGGAGAAAGCATGCGACTGCGCAGCGCGTTGCTGGCCGCGGCATTGAGTGCAATCGCGCTGCCGGCGGCGGCGCAGCAGCAAGTCAACGTAATTTGCCCGATGGCCGCCGAGTGGTGCAACATGGCCGCGACCGAATTCGAAAAGGCGACCGGCATCAAGGTCGCGTTGACGCTGAGAGGCTCCGGCGAATCCTTCGCCACCGTCGCTGCGGAAAAAGCCAACCCGAAGCACGACGTCTGGTACGGCGGCACCGGCGATCCCCACCTGCAAGCCGCGGAGCAGGATCTCACGATCGCGTACAAGTCGCCGCTGTTCGAGCAGCTCCAGCCGTGGGCGAAGCGTCAGGCCGAGCAGTCCGGCTTCAAGACCGTCGGCATTTACCTTGGCGTACTCGGCATGGGTTACAACACCGAGTTGATCGCGAAGAAGAAGGCACCTGTCCCCGCATGCTGGAAGGACCTGGGCAGGACCGCGTACAAGGGCGATCTGCAAATGGCCAATCCCAATGCGTCCGGGACGGCATACACGACGATCGCCACACTGGTTCAAATCTTCGGCGAGGACGAAGCGTTCAAGATGCTGAAGGACTGGAACGCTAACATCAGCAATTATGCCCGTCAGGGCGTCGGACCGATCAAGGCTACCGCACGCGGTGAAAACATGGTCGCCGTTGCGTTCATCCACGACGTCGTCACCGAGGCGACGGCTGGTTTCCCGGTCAAGAGTGTCGCACCTTGCGAGGGTACCGGCTACGAGATCGGTTCGCTGTCGATCATCAAAGGGGCGCGCAACCTTGAGAACGCGAAAAACTTCTACGACTGGGCGTTAACGCCAGCCGCCCAGAAGCTGGCGTACGAGTCCAAGTCGTCGTTCCAGTTGCCGTCGAACGTGAATACGCCCGTTTCACCGCTGTCGCCCAAGCCGGCCGAAATCAAGCTCATCGACTACAATTTTGCCAAGTACGGCTCGTCGTCGGAGCGCAAGCGCCTGCTCGAAAAGTGGGACAAGGACGTCGGCGGCGGTGCCACGCCCAAGTGACCCATCCGTCCAAGAGCGGAACGCCGCAGGACGAGTCGCGATTGGAAACGGATGCGTCATCCCGAGGAACGCAGGGACGAGGGATCTGCAGTTGAACGCCAAACTGAAAAGCAGATTCCTCGCTTCGCTCGGAATGACACGTGTTTGCTGGGGGCGCGCATGATCCGGAGGTTGTTTACCGCGCTCGCTGCGCTGCTCCTTTCATGCGCAGCCCTCGCCCAAGGCACGCTGGCGATGTACTGCAGTTCGCCGGACACTGCCTGGTGCCAAGGCATGGCCATCGGCTTTGAAAAAGCCAGCGGCACCAAAGTCAGCGTCACCCAAAAGGCAACGGGCGAATTGTTCGCCCAGATCAAGGCGGAGGCGGCCAGCCCGAAGGGTGACATCTGGTGGGCCGGCCCGGGTGACGCGTTCCTTCAGGCCGCCGGGGAGGGACTTCTCGAAACCTACAAATCACCGAACCTCGATCAGCTGCACGACTGGGCAAGGCGCGAGGCCGAGGTCTCCGGTTATCGCGTTGCGGGTGTTTACGGCGGCATCCTCGCCCTTGGTTACAACACTGAACTGTTCGAGCGACGGAATCTACCGGTGCCCAAGTGCTGGGCCGACCTGATCAAGCCGATCTACAAGGGCGAGGTCATGCTGTCGAATCCCAATTCGTCGGGCACCGCCTACATGATGCTCGCGTCGCTCGTGCAGGTATTCGGCGAAGATGAGGCGTTCAAATACATGAAGGCACTGAACGCCAATGTGAACCAGTACGCGCGATCCGGCATCGGGCCAATGACGGCAGTGACCCGCGGTGAGACCGGCATTGGCAGCACCGTCCTGCACGGGGTGATCAATGAAATCGTGCGCGGATTTCCGGTCAAGGCCATTCTGCCGTGCGAGGGCGTTGGTTATGAAGTCGGCTCGATGGCGATCCTGAAGGGCGCGCGCAACCTCGACAACGCGAAGAGGTTCTTCGACTGGGCGCTGACGGCCGACGCACAGAAGATCGGCCTCGATGTCGGAGAGTACGCGATACCCACCAATCGCAACGTCAAACTTCCGCCGCAGGTTCCCAATCTCGCCGATATCAAGCTGATCAACTACGACAGCGCCAAGTACGGATCGACCCCCGAGCGAAAGCGCCTGCTCGAACGCTGGGAGAAGGATATCAACGCGACCGCGAAATGAGGTTCAACCGCAAGACTCTAGCCTTCTGGCTGGTGGTCGGTGCCGTCGGCTTTCTGTGCGTTCCGTGGTACGCGCTCGATGCGTCGGCATTCTCGACCGCGTGGTTGCATGACTTCTCGGGCAAGGGTAATGCGCCGGCGCTGATGCAAGCGTGGCAACACGATCGCCCGTGGCTGCTTCCCTGCGGCGCCTTGCTGCTGACCGGCGCGTGGCTGCTGTCGCCACAACTCAGCGGCGACGTACGCGCGTACTCGCTGCTGATTCTGGGTGCGATTGGCTTCCTGTATACGCTCGGGCAAGGCTTCGCGATCGGCGCGCAGGGATGGAACTTCGGGATACTCGCGCGCGCCTTCGGCCCACTGCCTGGAAATCAGTTCGGCATGGGCCTCGGCGCGGCGCTGGTGCTCTGCGCGTTCGCGATGCTGTTTTCGCTCGGACTCACCGAGCGCGGGTACTTCAGCGGCGACGGTTTCATCGCGGGAAGCATCGTAGCGATTCTGGCGTCGACCGCGATCTTCACGTTCTATCCGGTACTCAACATCCTAGTCAGCGCTTTCCAGGACGACGGTGGCGCATGGTCGGTCACGGCTTTCATCGGGCGCTTCGCGCAGCAAAAAGTGTGGGGACTCGGGTGCCTCACCGGCGGTCCACGCTGCGGCGTCGCGTGGAACACGCTGCTGCTGGCACTGATCTGCGGCGTCGGTACGACCGCGCTCGGCCTGGCATTCGCGCTGGTCGTCGCACGCACGGACTTCCGCTTCAAGAAACTGCTTCGCACGATGTCCGTCCTGCCGATCATCACGCCACCTTTCGTCATTGGCCTCGCCCTCATTCTCTTGTTTGGCCGCTCCGGCGTACTCAGCCAGTTTCTGGAGTGGAGCTTGGGCGTCGAGCCGTCGCGCTGGTTCTACGGCTTGCCCGGCCTGATCCTCGCGCAGCTTTTATCGTTTACGCCGATCGCCTTCCTAGTCCTGATCGGCGTCGTCGAAGGTGTGTCGCCGAGCATGGAGGAAGCCGCCCAGACGCTGCGTGCGAATCGCTGGCGCACGTTTGTCGACGTCTCGCTGCCGCTGATGCGTCCGGGGCTCGCCAATGCATTCCTGATCGGCTTCATCGAATCGATCGCGGATTTCGGCAACCCCATCGTCCTCGGCGGGAATTTCGGCGTTCTCGCCACCGAAGTGTTCTATTCTGTGGTCGGCGCACAACTCGACCAGGGTCGCGCCGCGGCGCTGGGCCTACTGCTGCTGGGATTCGCGCTCGCCGCATTTTTCGCGCAGCGCTGGGTGCTCGGGCGCAAAGTCTACACGGCGATGTCCGGTAAGGGCGACGCGGGACTGCCGGCGCCGCTGCCCGACAACGTGCGCAGGGTCTGCTACGCGGCCGCGATACCGTGGATCATCCTGACCCTCGTCATCTACGCGATGGTGGCGGTCGGCGGCTTCGTCGAACAATGGGGGCGCAACTACACCCCGACGCTGCGGCACTACGTCAAAGCTTTCGGCGTCGAGCCGGGGGCGAACGGTCTGTTGTGGGTCGGCACTGCCTGGAGCTCATTCTGGACGACGGTCAAACTGTCCGCGCTCGCTGCGCCGCTTACCGCGGTGATGGGTTTGCTGACCGCGTATATCCTGACGCGACATCGCTTTCGCGGGCAGTCCGCGTTCGAATTCGGCACGTTGCTGAGCTTCGCGATTCCCGGCACGGTGATCGGCGTTTCCTACATCCTGGCTTTCAACGTTCCGCCGATCGAGATCACGGGCACTGCATTGATCCTGATCGTGTGCAACGTGTTTCGCAACATGCCGGTCGGCGTGCGCGCCGGCATGGCATCAATGGCGCAGATCGACAAGAGCCTGGACGAGGCATCGACGACACTTGGCGCGCGCGGCTTCACCACCCTACGCCGGATCCTGTTGCCGCTGCTCAAACCCGCAGTCGTCGCGGCACTGGTCTACAGCTTCGTGCGCTCGATGACCACGGTTTCCGCCATCGTATTCCTCGTCTCCGCGGAATACGAATGGGCGACCACTTACATCATCAACCGGGTCACCAACGGCGACTACGGCGTGGCCATCGCTTACTCATCGGTGTTGATCGTGCTGATGCTGGCGATCATTTGGCTGATCCAGCGCGTAATCGGCGCGCGCCAGCTCGGCCGGCGCCAGGGTATCGCGTCCACGGTTGTGGGACAATTGGGCGGCAGCGCGGCTTGAACCAGTTGCCAACGACTTCATGAGAGCCGCCTCGATCGAATTCCGCAACATCAGCAAGCTCTACGGCGACGTTGCCGCCGTCAAGGACATCTCCTTCACGGTCATCGCGGGCAGCCTGGTCACTCTGCTCGGACCATCGGGCTGCGGTAAGACGACGACCCTGCGCATGATCGCCGGCCTAGAATTGCCGACATCGGGTGTGATCATGATTGGCGGTGCCGACGTGACTCGCGTTCCCGCGTCCGAACGCGACGTCTCGATGGTGTTTCAGAGCTATGCATTGTTCCCCCACATGAATGTTCTCGAAAACGTCGGCTACGGCCTTACCGTTTCCGGCCTGCCAAAGCCGGACGTGCACGCCAAGGCTCAATCGGCGCTGACGACGGTGGGGCTCACCGGATTCGACACGCGCCTGCCCTCCGAACTTTCCGGCGGCCAGCAGCAGCGGGTGGCGGTGGCCCGCGCGCTGGTGCTCGAGCCTTCCGTACTGTTGTTCGACGAACCGCTGTCGAATCTCGACGCACGGCTGCGCCGCCAGATGCGCGAGGAGATCCGCGATTTGCAGCAACGCCTGTCGCTGACCGTCGTGTATGTGACTCACGATCAGGCCGAAGCGATGGCAGTCTCCGATCGCATCATCGTCATGAACAAGGCAACCATCGCGCAGGAAGGCGCGCCGCGCGAGCTTTACGAGCAGCCGAAGGATGTATTCGTCGCCGGCTTCATGGGCGACGCCAATCGTGTGCGCGGATCGCTCAAACGTGTCGACGATCGCTTCGGCGATCTCGCGCTCGGGCCGCTGACCGTGCGTTTGCCTCATCGCAATCTTTCCGGGATGGTCGACGTCGCCATCCGCCCGGAGGCCGTGCAGATCGGCGCCCCCGAGAGCGCGGGATTGGCAGGCACGGTGCGCAAGGCGGCATACATCGGCGGCGTGATGGAATACACCATCGCCACCGAGATCGGCGATTTGTTCGTCATCAGCATGGCCGTCGACCGTCCGCTTGCCCCCGGCGCGCCGACATCGCTGATGCTTGCCCGGCATGGCGTCGTGCCGATCGCCGCGGTATGAGCGCGACGGGCCGCCCCGAGCGCGAATGCCGGAGCACGTGGCGCGAAGGTGGTTCAATGAGCGCCGCCGGGCCGTCCCACGGCGCGAGTTGCGCCGCCTTTGGGGGCAGCGTAGCGGCGACAGCCGCAAGCGTGGGGGTCGTTTCATGAGCGCGAAGGGCCGCCCCAGCGCCTTAGTGGCCAATGCCCCGGAGCGCGCAGCGTGAAGGTACTCCAATGAGCGCGACGCCATTCGTGACGCCGGACGAGGTTCGCATGCGCGCCGAATTCGCCAAGCGCCTTGCGCGCGAAGCCGGGGCACTCGCCTTGCGCTATTTCCGGCGCGAGATCGCTTTTACCGCTGAGGCCAAAGGTCCGCAGGACTTCGTCAGCGCCGCCGATCACGCGGTCGAGGCACTGATCCGCTCGCGCCTCGCCGAGGCGTTTCCGCGCGACACCATGCTGGGCGAGGAAGCGGGCGGAACGCTTGGCGCGCGGGCGTGGCTCGTCGACCCGATCGACGGCACGATCAACTTCGTCCATGGCGTACGCTACTGGTGCGTGTCGATCGCGTTCCTGGTCGACGGCATGCGCCGGATCGGCGTCATCTACGATCCGTCGCAGGACGAGCTATTCTGGGGCACCCAAGACGGCGGCGCGTTTTGCAACGACGCGCCGATTCACGTTTCAAGCTGCAACGCGCTCGACAACGCGTTGGTGTGCGCGGGCTATGTCCCGCGGCAGTCGCTCGACGCGCATCTGCGGCTCAAACGCGGGTTGCACGAAGCCGGGGCCGCAGTCAAAGACATGGGTGCCGGCGCGTTGATGCTGGCTCACGTCGCGGCGGGACGCTTCGACGGGTACCTCGAACCGCACATGCATCCGTGGGACGCTCTGGCGGGATTGCTGCTCGTGGAAGCCGCGGGAGGCCTTACGCATTCCTATCCCGGTGCGGGCGGCATCGCCAACGGCGGCGCAGTAATCGCGTCAGCTCCAGGCATCTACGATGCGATGGAGCGCGTGATGCTCGGGTAGTTGCCGCCCCTCAGAACTGCTCGTCCGCCATTGCCAGCACCGATTCGCTGCCGCGGGTGATCGCCTGGGCTAGCGCCCCGGCCTGCGGCAGCAGGCACTCGACATAAAAGCGCGTCGTCGCGATCTTTCCGCTGTAGAAACTCGCGTCGGCCGTTCCCTCCGCCAGATGCTTCGACGAGACCAGCGCGGCGCGCGCAAGTTGCCAACCGCCAGCGACCAGACCCCACATCTGCAGATAAGGCACCGCAGCCGCGTGTGCGGCGCGGGTCGACGACGCATAGTTGCCGACGAGCCAGTCCACGGACTCGCCGAGCGACGTCGCTGCTGCGGCAAGCCCCGTACCGATGGCTTTGAGATCGGTGTGCGCTGACGCCGAGCACTGCGCGGCTACCTTGCTGACTTCACTCACGATCGCCCGGCCGACGCTGCCGCCGTCGCGCGCCGTCTTGCGCCCGATCAGATCGTTGGCCTGGATTCCCGTGGTGCCTTCGTAGATTGTAGTAATGCGCGCATCGCGATAGTGTTGCGCGGCGCCGGTTTCCTCGATGAATCCCATGCCGCCATGCACCTGCACCGCCAGGTAAGTCACCTGCTGCGCCACTTCGGTACTGCAGCCCTTGACAATGGGAATCATGAAATCGACAAAAGCCTGGTGACGCTTGCGTGCTTCCGCGTCAGGGTGATGAAGCGCATTGTCGATGGCGGCACCCGTGACATATGCCACGCTACGCATGGACTCGGTCAACGCCTTCATCGTCAGCAGCATGCGACGAATATCGGGATGTTGCAGGATGCTCGCCGTGGGCACCGCCTTATCGAGCCCCGGTGCACGCCCCTGAATGCGATCCTTCGCGAAGGCCAGCGCCCGTTGGTAGGCGCGTTCGGAAATTCCGATGCCCTCGACGCCGACGGAATAGCGCGCCAGATTCATCATGATGAACATGTATTCGAGGCCGCGATTTTCGACGCCGACCAGATACCCGGTTGCGCCCCCGTGATCGCCGTAGGCGAGCACTGCGGTCGGGCTGGCGTGAATGCCGAGCTTGTGCTCGAGCGAAACGCAATGAACATCGTTGCGCGCACCGAGACTGCCGTCGCCGTTCACGAGAAACTTGGGCACGACGAACAGCGAGATGCCCTTGACGCCTTCGGGCGCAGTGGGCGTGCGCGCTAGCACGAGGTGGATGATGTTCTCGGTGTAATCCTGGTCGCCGTAAGTTATGAAGATTTTCTGCCCGAAAAGCTTGAAGCTGCCGTCCGCCTCGGGCACCGCGCGCGTGCGCACGGCCGCCAAGTCCGAGCCCGCCTGCGGCTCGGTGAGGTTCATGGTCCCGGTCCACGCGCCTTCGACCATCTTCGGCAAGTACATCGCTTTCTGCTCGTCGGACCCGACCAACTCGAGCGCTTCGATCGCGCCCTGCGTCAGCAGCGGACAAAGAGCGAACGCGAGATTAGCGCCGTGCCACATCTCCTCGACCGCGGTGGCTACGAGCTGCGGCAGGCCTTGCCCACCGTGCTCCGGATGCTTGGTCAGCCCGTTCCAGCCATTGTCGGCGAACTGCTTGTACGCTTCCTTGAATCCGGTGGGCGTCTTGACGATGCCGCTGTCGGTGAGCTTCGATCCTTCGCGATCGCCCACGACGTTGAGCGGATCGAGCACTTCGGTGGCGAATTTCGAGGCTTCCTCGAGAATCGCCGTGACTGTGTCCAGGGTCGCATCCTCATAGCCGGGCAGTTGGCCCACCTGTTCGAGGCCAGCGAGCTCGTTCATCACGAACAGCATATCTTTCAGCGGGGCGTGGTAGGCGCTCATCGGCTCGTTGTCTCGATAGTGGATCAGGAAGGCAAAACGGACGGCAATCGCAGCAAGATCAGCCGAGTTCGGCGGTGAGTTCCGGAATGATCTGGAACAGGTCGCCCACCAGGCCGTAATCCGCAATCTGGAATATCGGAGCTTCCGGGTCTTTGTTGATGGCGACGATGACCTTGCTGTCCTTCATGCCCGCGAGATGCTGGATCGCGCCGGAAATGCCCACCGCGATGTACAGATCGGGGGCGACAATCTTGCCAGTTTGTCCGACTTGATAGTCGTTCGGTACATAGCCGGCATCGACCGCGGCGCGCGACGCACCAAGAGCGGCGTTGAGCTTGAGCGCCAGCGCTTCGAGCATCTTGAAGTTCTCGCCACTCTGCAAGCCACGCCCGCCTGAAATGACGACGCGCGCACCGGTGAGCTCGGGGCGGTCGGACTTGGTCAACTCCTGCCCCGTCACGACGACCTGGCCGAAGTCCGCGGGCGCCGAGACGCTTTCGATCGGCGCCTGCCCACCGCTTGCCGCAGCAGCGTCGAATCCCGTCGCGCGCACGGTGATCACTTTTTTTGCGTCCTTCGACTGCACCGTCGCAAACGCATTGCCCGCGTAGATCGGACGCACGAAGGTGTCGGGTGACTCGACCTCGATGATGTCGGACACCTGGGCAACGTCGAGCAGCGCCGCAATGCGCGGCGCGACATTCTTGCCGAAGCCCGTCGCGGGCAACAGGATGTGCGAATAGGAGCTGGCGAGTCCCACGACCAGCGCGGCCACGTTCTCGGCCGTCTGCCCCGCGAGTTGGGGAGCGTCGGCGTGCAGTACTTTACTGACGCCGGCGATCTGCGCGGCTGCCTTCGCTGCGCCCTGCGCGTCGTGGCCCGCGACCAGCACGTGGATATCACCGCCGATTTTCTGTGCAGCGGCGATCGTGTTGAATGTGGCGCCCCTGAGCGCGGCATTGTCGTGTTCGGCGATGACGAGCGTTGTCATGGTGTGCTCAGATCACTTTGGCTTCGTTGCGCAGTTTGGCGACCAGTTCCTTGACATCGGCGACCTTGCCGCCACCTTTGCGCTTGGGTGGCTCGACTACTTTCAGTGTTGTCAGTCGCGGCGCGACATCGACACCCAATGCATCGGGCTTGACGATCTCGAGAGGCTTCTTTTTCGCCTTCATGATGTTCGGCAGCGTGGCGTAACGCGGCTCGTTCAAACGCAGGTCGGTGGTGATCACCAGCGGCAACGGCATCTCGAGCGTTTCCAGGCCGCCGTCGATCTCGCGCTTGACCGTCGCCTTACCGGACGCGATGTCGACCTTGGAGGCGAACGTGGCCTGCGGCCAGCCGAGCAGCGCTGCGAGCATCTGGCCCACTTGATTGGCGTCGTCGTCGATCGCCTGCTTGCCCAGGATAACGATCTGCGGTTGCTCTTTGTCGACGAGCGCCTTGAGCAGCTTGGCCACCGCCAGCGGCTGCAACTCGATATCGGATTCGACGAGGATCGCGCGGTCCGCACCTATCGCCAGCGCAGTACGCAAAGTTTCCTGGCACGCGGCGATCCCGCACGACACCGCCACGACCTCGGTCACCGCGCCCTTCTCCTTCAGGCGCATCGCCTCCTCGACCGCGATTTCGTCGAATGGATTCATCGACATCTTCACATTCGCGGTGTCGACGCCGCTGCCATCGGGCTTGACCCGGATCTTGACGTTGTAATCGACGACGCGCTTGACGGCTACGAGGACTTTCATCGGGGTACCTGAGCTGAAATAGATCGAACGTCACCGACGCGGGGGAGTGCCGCGTCGAGTCCGTGATTATAGCGCGACGCCATTTCGCGCCGAGGCTCAAGACTGAGGCAAACAGGTGATGAAATACACCCCCCAAACGCGGGGGTCGGTCACGCGCCAAGGCAAATACGGATCTACGAAATTTCCGAAACAACTGGCGTCACAACGCCATACGAGATCGAAGTGCGAAAAAGTCGAAGCAACCGCCATCGACTCATCGTGCGTGAGGGCGCAGAAAACGGAAATCGAAGTCGCGAGTAACGCCGCGGCTGGCTGGGACAAATATGTTGGCGGCCCGCGCGGCAGCGAGCCGTCGCATCGTTCCTTAGGAGCGCACGACGTCGCAGCTCGGGTTGTCCCCGTTCATCGTGCCCTGCCAGGTCAGCGCGTTGTTCAGGCGCACAGGATCAGGCACTACCTGATCGGGGTCGACCAGAACGTCGATCCTCTGCACGTCCTTCGCGAAGTAACGAGTCCTGCCCAAATCCATGGAAAACGTGGCGGACGCGCTCATGGGGACAGCCATATTCGCACTCACATCCTGTTGCGCTCCGCCGTTCCAGGTGACCCGGGCCACAACGCGGAATGCTCCGATCTCGCCGTACAACTGTTCCCGCGCCGGAATGAGGTCGGCCCCCATGTTCTGCACCTTCACGCTGACGAGGAGCGTGCCGTCGCTGGCCCTGCTGCAGCTCATCGCCCGCAAGTTCAGATCGGAGCGGAACGGACGCCCGTAGATCGGAAAGAAAAACATGGTTTCGTCGGGGTAGTTCAGCAGATACGGTGCGCGATAACTTTCCTCGGTGGCCATCACGTCGCCGTAGTTGCTGGCGTCCGACGTTGCGTAGTAGGACGCGGCGGTTGGATTGATCTGACAGCCCGCAAGCATCGCTGCTGTAGATAACAGAAAACCTATCGTGGCGAGCAGACGCATTGGCATCTCCATAAACATGGTCGACCTTTAACCGGCCGCACCGCAAATCCGGCCTGGCCAGCCCCCGCCCGACTCCAATCATGGAGTGCCCGCGAGCCGAGGTCAACCCGAAGACACGCTTCCGGCCCGAATCGCCACTCGGACCGTGGCATATTTGCCCAGTTCGCCCCGTCCCAGAACCCGTCGCACAGATGCCGCGGCAACGTACTTCGAGCGCTGCGCCCACCATGCGGCGATCTCGCCAACGATACCCCGCCGGAACGCGAGGACGCAGAGGACAAATATCGCCCCGGTGATGACCGTGACCCACTGTCCGAAGGCCGAGAGGTAGTTTTCGAGGCCAATGATCACGAAGGCGCCAACGACGGGCCCGAAAATCGTTCCCATGCCGCCGAGCAGGGTCATGAGGACGACTTCGCCGGACATCGACCAGTGCACGTCGGTCAGCGATGCAAGCTGGAACACGATCGCCTTCGTTGCGCCGGCGAGCCCAGCGAGCCCTGCCGAGAGCACGAATGCGAGCAACTTATAGCGATCGACATCGTAGCCCAGCGAGATGGCACGGGGTTCGTTCTCGCGAATAGCCTTGAGGACGTTGCCGAATGGCGAATTGACCGTGCGGTAGATCAGCAGAAACGCCGCAAGGAATATCGCCAGCACGACGTAATACATCACGAGCGTGTTGCCGAGGTCGAGCAGACCGAACAGCTTGCCTCGCGGCACCGACTGAATGCCGTCTTCGCCGTGCGTAAACGGCGCCTGCAGGCAGAAAAAATAGACCATCTGCGCCAGCGCCAACGTGATCATTGCGAAATAGATACCCTGCCGGCGAATCGCGAGCAGCCCGGCGACCAGTCCGAGCCCGATGGCGGCGACGGTCCCAGCGAGTATCGCGGCTTCAGGCGGCCAGCCCCATTCCTTGGCCGCGTGCGCGCAGACGTATCCCGCGCTGCCGAGGAACATCGCATGGCCGAACGACAGCAATCCGCCGAAGCCGATAAGCAGGTTGAAGGCGCAGGCGAACAGCGCGAAGCACAGCGCCTTCATCAGGAAGACCGGATAGATGCCGACCAGCGGTGCGATCGCAAACAGGGTCGCCATCACACCGAACGCCACCATCACCGAGCGCCGGGCGGGCCGTCACATTTGCCAGCGGAGTCGGGCCAGCCATCGCTCAGCGCTCCTTGCCGAACAGGCCCGCAGGACGCACGATGAGGACGATCACCATGACCACGAAGATCACGGTGTTCGACGCTTCCGGATAGAACACCTTGGTCAGGCCCTCGACGATGCCGAGCGCGAAGCCGGTGATCACCGCGCCGAGGATCGGAGCCCATCCCGCCGATCACGACCACCGCAAACACCACGATGATCAGGTTGGCGCCCATCTGCGGATTGACCTGGTAGATCGGCGCCGCCATGACGCCGGCGAACGCGGCGAGCGCGACGCCGAAGCCATAGGTCAGCGTGATCATGCGCGGGACGTTGATGCCGAAGGCCTGCACCAGCGTCGGGTTCTCGGTCGCCGCACGCAGATACGAGCCGAGCTTGGTGCGCTCGATGACGAACCACGTCGCGAGACAGACCAGCGCCGACGCGACGATCACCCACGCCCGGTACTTGGGCAGGAACATGAAGCCGAGATTGAACGCGCCGGTGAATTCCTCCGGCAGGCGATAGGGCTGGCCGGAGCTGCCGTAGTAGTTCGTGAAGATGCCCTGGAAAATCAGCGCCAGGCCGAACGTCAGCAGCAGCCCGTACAGGTGATCGAGCTTGTAGAGCCGCGACAGCATCGTGCGCTCGATCAGAACACCCGTCGCGCCGACGACCAGCGGCGCGATCAACAGCGACCACCAGTAGCCGACGCCCCATTTCTCCAGCAGCAGCCACGCGCAGAACGCCCCGAGCATGTACTGCGCGCCGTGGGTGAAGTTGATGATGTTGAGCAAACCGAAGATCACGGCCAGCCCGAGCGACAACATCGCGTAGAACGAGCCGTTGATCAGCCCGATCAGCAACTGGCCGAACAGGGCTTGCGTCGGTATGCCGAAGATTTCGGTCATGGCAGGACGGTCACGTTATCAGGCACCTTGCAGTCGATGCGCCGTTTCCGAAACGTCATCCCCGCGCAGGCGGGGATTGACTTTTTCCGGCAGACGAACATGGATTCCCGCCTTCGCGGGAACGACGCCAGGTTATTTCACCAGCGGACAGCCACCATCGGCCAGCGGGCGGAACGCCTGGTCCGCGGGAATCGTCGCGACGATCTTGTAATAGTCCCAGGGTCCCTTGGATTCCGCCGGCGTCTTCACCTGGACCAGATAGGCCGGATGAATCTTGCGGCCGTCCGCGCGAATGGTGCCCTTGCCGAACAGCGGATCGTCCGTCGCCATCTCCTTCATCTTGGCAACGACCTTGGTGCCGTCGTCGCTCTTCAGCGCCTCGACCGCCTTGAGATAATGCAACACCGACGCGTAGACGCCCGCATGCACCATCGTCGGGTAGATACCCTTGTCGAGCGCGGAAAAGCGCTTCGCGAACGCGCGCGACTGGTCGTTCTGGTCCCAGTAGAACGTTTCCGTGAACGTGAGCCCCTGCGCCGTCTGCAGGCCCAGCGCATGGACGTCCGTGAGGAAGACCAGCAGGCCGGCCAGCTTCTGGCCGCCCTTCGCGATGCCGAATTCGGCCGCCTGCTTGATCGAGTTCGTCGTATCGCCACCGGCATTGGCCAGGCCGATGATCTTTGCCTTCGACGCCTGCGCCTGCAGCAGGAACGACGAGAAGTCCTGCGTGTTGAGCGGCGCCTTGACGCCACCGACGACCTTGCCGCCATTCTTGAGTCACGGCCGCGGTCGTGTCGCGCTCGAGGGCTGCGCCGAACGCATAGTCGGCAGCTGATGAAGAACCAGGTATCGCCCCCTTGCTTCGTGAGCGCGGTGCCGGTGCCGTTGGCGAGCATCCAGGTGTCGTAGGCCCAATGGACCGTATTGGGCGAGCACGCCTTGCCGGTGAGGTCCGAGGTACCGGGACCCGACGCCAGGAACGCCTTGCCCTTGTCCCTCGTGATCTGGGTCGACGGCCAGCGCTACGCCGGAATTGGGCACGTCGACGATGACGTCGACCTTTTCAGCGTCGTACCACTTGCTCGCGATCGCCGATCCCACGTCCGCCTTGTTCTGGTGGTCGGCCGGAAACGATTTCGACCTTGTAGCCGCGCTTTTCGATGCCGGAATCCTCGACCGCCATCTTGGTCGCGACCACGGAACCCGCGCCCGCGAGGTCGGTATACAGACTCGACATGTCGGACAGGACGCCGATCTTGATCACGCCGTCCGAAATCTGCGCTTGCGCCGTACCTACGATGCCAGCGAGGGCAAGTGCCAGCAAACTTCTTTTGAATGCCTTCATGCTTCCTCCGTTGATTGGTGATTTGACGCCAGGCGTCATCAAACGCCCAGATACTCGTGCAACTTGTTCATGTTCGCGTCGAGCTCGGCATTCGGAATCATGTCGACGATCTTGCCGCGCTCCATCACGTAGTGCCGGTCGGCGACGGTGGCCGCGAAGCGGAAATTCTGCTCGACCAGGAGGATGGTAAATCCCTTTTGCTTGAGCGCCGCGATCGTGCGGCCGATCTGCTGAACGATCACCGGCGCCAGTCCCTCGGTCGGTTCGTCGAGCATCAGAAGATGAGCACCGGTGCGCAGGATACGCCCGATAGCGAGCATCTGCTGCTCGCCGCCGGACAATTTCGTTCCCTGGCTGTGCAGGCGTTCCTTGAGGTTGGGAAACAGCTCGAAGATCTGCCCGAGCGACAGACCGCCTTCCTTGACTTGCGGCGGCAGCAGCAGGTTCTCCTCGACGTCGAGGCTGGCGAAGATGCCGCGCTCCTCGGGGCAGATCGCGATGCCGAGCTTGGCGATCTGGTTCGACGCCAGGTCGATCGTCTCCGCCGCGTCGAATCGCACCGAGCCCTTGCGCTGCGTCACCATGCCCATGATCGACTTCAACGTCGTGGTCTTGCCCGCACCATTGCGGCCGAGCAGCGTCACCACCTCGCCGCGCGCGACGTCGAAGGACGCGCCGTGGAGAATGTGCGACTCGCCGTACCACGAGTGGAGGTCGCGAACGCTGAGCATCGCGCCGTCAGGCATGGGCGGTCCCGAGATACGCTTGCACCACGTCGGGATTCTTCGACACCGATGCGTAATCGCCCTGCGCAAGGACTTGGCCGCGGGCGAGGACGGTGATGTGATCGGACAACGTCGCCACGACGGACAAGTTGTGCTCGACCATGAGCACCGTGCGCTTGACCGCGACCTTCCGGATGAGCGCGGTGATCCTTTCGACGTCCTCGTGCGTCATGCCGGCAGTTGGCTCGTCGAGCAGCATCATTTCCGGGTCGAGTGCCAGCGTCGTCGCCATTTCGAGCGCGCGCTTGCGACCGTAGGGCAACTCCACCGCCAGCGTCTGCTCGTACGTCGACAAGCCCACATCGTCCAGCAGTTCGCGTGCGCGGGCGTCGAGCGCACTCAACGTTCGCGCGGAATGCCAGAAGTCGAAGGAATGTCCGCGCTTGCGCTGCAAGGCGATACGCACGTTCTCGATCACCGTCAGATGCGGGAAGGTGGCGGAGATCTGGAACGAGCGCACCATGCCCATGCGCGCGATCGCCGATGGTCGCATTCCCGTGATCTCCCGCCCGTTGTAGAAGATTTCGCCGCGGGTCGGCGCCAGGAAGGCGGTGAGCAAGTTGAAACAGGTTGTCTTGCCCGCGCCGTTGGGACCGATCAGTGCGTGAATGGTCCCGCGCTTGACCTGCAAATCGACGCCATCGACCGCGACGAATCCTTTGAATTCCCGGGTGAGTCCGTGCGTTTCGAGGATGATGTCGTCGGCCATGCCTGCCACGGACAGCGCGGCGCTCCCAGGAATGATGTCGGCGCGATTATCCCCATTGCCCCCCGCACTTGGCAATGGCGATGGGATCACTCATCCCAGTGCGGCGTCCGCTTTTCGATAAATGCGTCGATACCCTCATGCGCGTGCGGATCGAGCAGGCTGCATGCCATGGTCCCACCAACCTGACCATAGGCGGACTCGAGGCCGAGATCGACCTGGCCGTAGAAGGCCTGCTTGCCCTGGCCGATCAGACGTGCGCTGCGGGTACCGATAAGCCGCGTGAACTGCCCGACTGCGGCGTCGAGTTCGGTCAGCGACACGACGCGGTTGACGAGCCCCCACGACAAGGCGGTCGCGGCGTCGATGCTTGCGCCGGTCAACAGCATTTCCATGACCCGCTTGCGCGCGATGTTGCGTGCGACGCCCACGGCGGGCGTCGTGCAGAATACGCCGACGTTCACGCCTGGCAGCGCGAACTTCGCGGTATCAGCGGCAACGGCAAGGTCGCACATCGATACCAACTGGCAGCCCGCGGCGGTGGCGAGACCGTGCACGCGTGCGATGACCGGCTGCGGAATGCGGGTCAACGTGAGCATCATCGTCTCGCAGGCGCCAAAAAGCTGCTGCTGCGACACCAGATCCGAATGGGCGCGTAACTCCCGCAGATCGTGCCCGGCGCAAAAACCCTTACCGGCTGCGGCGATCACCACGCACCGCACGGCGGGCTCGATGGCAACACGATCAAGTTCATCCTGCAATGCCGCGATCATCGCCAGCGACAAGGGGTTGTAACGCTCTCCACGGTTAAGCGTGAGCGTAGCGACTCCATCCTGCGTGTCGCACAGAACGTAAGGGGCGACGCCGGTGTCCAGAGGAGCGTTCATACAAGACCTATAACGTTGCGTGCGTCCATGAAGCGGGACGGCGCGCGACAGAACTTTTCAGTCGTCTCATTCGATCGCGCTCGTCGACCGCGCGCGTTCGCGCAGCAGGAATTTCTGGATCTTGCCGGTGGACGTTTTCGGCAATTCGCAGAATACGACTTTCTTCGGCACCTTGAACCGCGCCAGGTGCTTGCGGCAGTGCTCGACCAGTTCGCCTTCGGTCACCGTGGTTGCCGGCCGGACCTCGACGAATGCGCAAGGCGTCTCGCCCCATTTCTCGTCGGGTTGCGCGACCACCGCCGCAGCGAGCACGGCCGGATGGCGATAGAGCGCGTCCTCGACCTCCAACGAGCTGATGTTCTCGCCACCGGAGATGATGATGTCCTTCGATCGATCCTTGATCTTGACGTAGCCGTCGGGCTGCATCACCGCGAGGTCGCCGGTATGAAACCATCCGCCGCGGAACGCTTCGACGCTGGCGTCGGGATTCTTCAGGTAGCCCTTCATGACGATGTTGCCGCGGAACATGATCTCGCCCATCGTTTCGCCGTCCCAGGGCACTTCCTGCATCGTTTCCGGATCCAGCACCGTCATGCCTTCCTCGCAGGTGTAGCGCACACCTTGCCGGCCGTTGCGTTCGGTGCGCGCGGCGATGTCGAGTGCATTCCATTCGTCGTGCTTGGCGCACACCGCGGCGGGGCCGTAGGATTCGGTGAGGCCATAGACGTGGGTGATATCGAAGCCCATGCGTTCCATGCCTTCGATCACCGCCGCCGGCGGCGCAGCGGCCGCCACGAGTGCGTTCACCTTGTGTTCAATGCCCGCGCGCAATTCCGCCGGGGCGTTGATCAGCATCGCGTGGACGATCGGAGCACCACAGTAGTGACTGACCTTATGCAACCGGATCGCGTCGAATATCGCCTTCGCCTCGACTCGCCGCAGGCACACATTGGTGCCCGCGTTGGCGGCCATCGTCCACGGGAAGCACCAGCCGTTGCAATGGAACATCGGCAGCGTCCACAAATAAACGGCGTGGCGCGGCATGCCCCAGTCGATGATATTGGACAGCGCGTTCAGATAGGCGCCGCGATGGTGATACACGACTCCTTTGGGATTGCCCGTGGTCCCCGACGTGTAGTTGAGCGAGATCGAATTCCACTCGTCGGCGGGATGCTTCCAGTCGAAGCCGGCGTCGCCGTTCGCAATGAAGGTCTCGTAGTCGGACGGGCCAAGGCGCTTGCCGCCGGGACCCTGCGGGTCGTCGATGTCGATCACTTTAGGCCGGATCGCGAGCTGCGCAAGCGCCGCCTCGATCGTCGGCGAGAATTCGGTGTCGGTGACCAGCACCTTGGCACCGCCGTGCTGCAACATGAACGCGATCGCATCGGCGTCGAGACGGGTGTTCAGCGTATTGAGCACGCCGCCGGTCATCGGTACGCCGAAATGCGCCTCGACCATCTCCGGCGTGTTGGCCGCCATGAGCGCCACCGTGTCGCCGATGCCGATGCCCTCCCGCACCAGTGCCGACGCCAGGCGCCGCGAACGCGCGTACGTCTGGGCCCACGTGTAGCGCCGGTGTCCATGCACCACCGCGAGATGATGTGGATACACGTAAGCCGTTCGCGCAATCAGAGACAGCGGCGACAACGGCGTGTAATTCGCCGTATTCCTCTCCAGATCCTGCTCGAATGGATTGCGCGCTCGCATGGGATCCCCGCCACATGGTACCCAATCCCTCTCAAAATACAATGTTGCGTTCGCGCCGGCCGCATCCAAACGCGCGTTGCGCACGTATCACGCACGTGTCACTGAGCGAACCGCGAGTCAGGACACGAGGCGTATCCGCACGCTGCTTGCTTGCCCGAACAACGCGTATTCTCTATGCTCGTTGGCTCGACCCGTCTTTAACACGCGACCAATTCTCCAAAGCCATGGCCCACCGACTTTCCAAGATCATGACACGCACCGGCGACGCCGGAACGACCGGCCTCGGCGACGGCTCGCGCGTGGCGAAGGATTCGGCGCGCATCGAGGCCATCGGCGCCGTCGACGAGCTCAATTCGACACTCGGCGTGCTGCTTGCGGAGTCCCTGCCCAAGGAAGTCAGCGCGTGCCTGATCGAGGTCCAGCACGATCTGTTCGACGTCGGCGGCGAGTTGTCCATTCCCGGCTATTGCGCCGTTAGTGAGGCGCATGTCATGCGCCTGGAGGAAGCCTTGGAGCGGTTCAACGCCGGGCTGCCACCATTGAAGGAATTCATCCTTCCCGGCGGGAGCCGCGCGGCGAGCCTCGCGCACGTGGCACGGACGGTCTGTCGTCGCGCGGAACGCTCGCTCGTGCATCTTGCGGGGATGGCGGAAGTGCGCGAACCCCAACGCAAGTATCTGAACCGGCTCTCTGACCTGCTCTTCGTGGTGGCCAGAGTGCTCAATCGCGAAGGCGGCCGCCCGGACGTGATGTGGCGCAAGGATCGCGGCCGCAACCCGGCCTGAGCCGCGTGGCCCTGGATCAAGCCAAGCAGCTCGAACGTAGCGCCCGGCTCATGGAGCTGCTGGCGCGAACGGCGCTGGCCGATCAGCGTGCTTTCGCGGAACTCTATCGGCTCACCTCCGCGCATCTGTACGCGGTGGCGCTGCGTATATTGAGGGAATCAGCAGCCGCAGACGAGGTCCTACAGGAGTCGTTCATCAGCATCTGGAACCACGCCGGCTCGTACGTCGCCGCCAAAAGCCAGCCATTCACGTGGCTGACCAGCATCGTACGCAATCGCTGCCTGGATCAACTACGGCGTCGTGAGTTGGACACGGTGACGATCGACGACGAGGACGAAGGCATGATGCTGCGCGATGACGGCCCCACCCCGCTCGAAATGCTCGTTTCCGGCGCCGATGCCCGCGCCGTCAAAGGCTGTGTCGAGGCGCTGGACGCGGGACAGAAACAGGCCCTCGCCCTGGCTTTCTATCGCGGGTTGTCGCATTCCGAACTTGCAGCGCACCTCGACGTGCCCCTCGGCACGGTGAAATCCTGGGTCAGGCGCGGATTGGAACGTCTGAAGTCCTGCCTGGAAGCCGCCGGCGTCACGCGCTGACCGCCCCCCACTGCGATGAACTACAACTCACCCGAACGCGCCGACGCCCTCGCCGCCCAATATGTGCTCGGGACGATGTCGTCGCGCGCACGTACCCGTTTCGCGCGTCTGATTGGCGTCGAACGCGGGGTCACCGACGCCGTCAATGCATGGGAAGCACGGTTGCTGCCATTTGCCGAGAGCATTACACCGGTGCCGCCGCCGGCCAGCGTATGGCCGAAGATCCTTGCGCGCATCCAGGGTAGCGACAAGCCGGCTGCCGCGAGGGCGTCGCTTTGGGCCAACCTCGGCCTCTGGCGTGGCTTGACGCTGGCCGGATTCGCTACCGCCATGGCTTTGGCGATCGTGTTGCTCTCGCCGCCCCCAGCGCCGCCCGACCAGACCATGGTGGCGGTCCTTGCAGGCACCGACGCCAAGCCGGTGCTGATCGCCACTGCCGACCGGACGGGACGCACGCTGCGCATCAAAGCCGTGGTCCCGGTGGAGGTCGCTGCCGATCGGGCGTTGCAATTGTGGGCACTGCCGACGGGCGGCAATCCACGCTCGCTGGGCTTGATCGCGCCGTCGGGTGTCGTCCAGATCGCCCTGACCGGTCCCGCTGAGACAGCGCTCGCGCAGGTTCCGGCGCTGGCGGTCAGCCTCGAACCTCCGGGCGGATCGCCGACAGGACTGCCCACCGGCCCGGTGCTATACAGCGGACCGATTCAGCGCCTGTACTAGAGCCCGGCAGTCACGGCGTACGCCGCACGGCCTGGTCGATAGCCCCGAAGATCGAGGCGCCCGCGGCATCGAACATCTCGATACGCACTCGATCGCCAAAGCGCAGGAACGGTGTCGTGGGCTTTCCCGCAAGAATCGTCTCGACCGTGCGCTGTTCCGCGATGCACGCATAGCCAGCACCACCCGCGACCACGGGACGGCCCGGCCCGTCATTTTCCTTGTTCGAGACCGTACCCGAGCCGACGATGGTCCCCGCTTCGAGCGCACGAGTCTTGGCCGCGTGTGCGATCAACTGCGGAAAACCGAAAGTCATGTCGACGCCGGCATTCGGCCTGCCAAACAAGGCGCCATTGAGATGCGTCAGCAGCGGCAGATGCAACCGGCCGTCGCGCCAAGCGTCGCCGAGTTCATCGGACGTCACGGCCACCGGTGCAAAACTCGAGGAAGGCTTGCTCTGCAGAAAGCCGAAGCCCTTGCCCAGTTCGGCCGGGATCAAATTGCGCAGACTTATATCATTGACGAGCATGAACAGGCGGATGTGCGTGGCCGCCGCTTCCACTGCCACGCCGGCAGGAACATCGTCGGTGATGACTGCGACCTCGCCTTCGAAGTCGATGCCCCAGGCTTCGTCCGGGAACACGATATCCTCCAGCGGTGCAAGGAAGGTGTCGGAGCCGCCCTGGTACATGAGGGGGTCGGTCCAGAATTCCGGTGGCATGGCGGCTCCGCGCGCCTTGCGCACCAGTTCAACGTGATTGACGTACGCAGAGCCATCGATCCACTGGTACGCACGGGGCAATGGCGAGTGCACCAGACCAATGTCGAAAGGGATCGCGTTGCGTACGGGTGCGCCCCCAGCGTCGCCGGCAGCGAGCGCCGCGGAGAGTTCGACGAGCAAGGGCGCCACATGTCGCCAGTCATCGAGGGCTGCCTGCATCGTAGGCGCGCCGCCACCAACGACGATGGCGCGCTTCAGGTCGCGCGAAACCACCGCAAGCTTTCCGTCGCGCGTGCCGTCTTTCAGCGTAGCAAGTTTCACCGCGCCCTCTAGCGTCGCTTCAACGCGTAGCCATCGGCGCTGTCTTCCATTTCCCAGCCCGTGTCATGCAAGGCGAGGCGCAGTCGATCCGCTTCCGCCCATTGTCTGGCGGCTCGCGCCGCGGCGCGAGCCGCGGCGAGCGACTGGATTTCTGCGGGAATCGACTCGCTCCGAGGTTGCCATGTTGCGAGCTTCAACCCGAATACGCGATCGAATGCGAGCAGGGTCGCTTTCCGTGTTGCCATGGGTAAGTCGCCGCGCAACACTTCCCATGCGATCGCCATCGCCCGCGGCGTGTTGAGGTCGTTGTTGAGCTCCGCTCCGAAGCGCTCGATGTACCTCGCGTCAGGTTCATCCGACGCACCCAAGCCGTAGACGCCGTTGCGCAGGCGATCGAGTGCAGTCGTCGCCGCGTCCAGCGCGTCCCACGTGAAATTCATCTGCGTGCGGTAATGCGCCGTCAGGCACAAGTAGCGATAGGCGAGCGGATCGTAACCGCGATCGATTAGCGCTTTCAAACGCAAGAATTCACCGGCCGACTTGGCCATCTTGGCGTCGTTCGAAAGCAGGAAATAGCCGTGCATCCAGAAATTCGCGAGGCGCGTCCCCACGCGCGCCTCGGTTTGCGCGATCTCGTTGGTGTGGTGCACCGGAATATGATCCTCGCCACCACAGTGGATATCGAAGTAGTCGCCGAGGTATTTTTGCGCCATCGCAGAGCACTCGATGTGCCAGCCTGGAAAGCCGATGCCCCATGGGCTGGGCCACTCCATCTGGCGTTTTTCACCGGGCGCGGAGAATTTCCACAGCGCGAAATCCGTAGGGCTTTTCTTGTCCCCAATGTCGACGCGTTTGCCAGCCTCGAGGCCTGCGCGGTCCAGCCGAGCGAGATAACCGTAGCCGGGCTGCTTGCTGGTGTCGAAATAGATGCCGTCGGCCGTGCGATACGCGAATCCATTTTTCTCGATGTCCGCGATGAAATCGATCTGCTCGCGGATATGGTCGGTCGCACGGCAGAGAATCGTCGGCGGCTCGATGTTGAGCGCCGCCATGTCGTTCAGGAAATCCTCGGTGTAGAGTTCGGCGATCTGCCATGCGGTCTTGCCCGTGCGGCGCGAGCCGGCCTCCATTTTGTCCTCGCCGGTATCATCGTCGGACGTCAGGTGGCCAACGTCGGTAATGTTCATGACGTGCTTGACCACATAGCCGTCCCATTCGAGAACGCGTTTCAGAATGTCCTCGAACAGGAACGTGCGGAAGTTGCCGATATGCTGGTAGTCGTACACTGTCGGCCCGCAGGTGTAGAGGCCGACCTCGGCCGCCTTCAGCGGTTCAAAAGCGCGAAGCGTGCGGGTGTAATTGTCGTAGAGCGTCAACGGCAGAGGCATGGTCTGGTCCAGCGCGAGTCCAACAAAAAAGCCGCCTGGGTGGTCCCGGCGGCTTCCTGGTGATGGGGCAGTCCGTCAGGCCGGCGTGCGCGAGCACAGCACGGCACAACAGCGAACCGTGACCACTTCCCGGGTGCGGATAGCCAACATCCGTGCATGGTAGCCAATCGCGCCATTGCGGGCAAGCTTCAAGTCAGAGAGCGTGACACCAAACGCGGTAAAATCGCGCGCCCCTGAAGCCGTCTCGATGGATCTGCCTATTCCACCCTCTCGCCCGCCCGCCCTCCTTGTGGCCGACGCGCCGCCACTTTCGCGGGGTCGCGCGATCTCGCTGCTGGTAGCGTTCGTGCTGATCTGGTTTAGCAGCATCGACTCTCGCCGCCTGGTGCACCCGGACGAAGGCCGCTACGCCGAGATTCCGCGCGAAATGGCGGCGAGCGGCGATTGGGTCACGCCGCGACTGAACGGCATCAAGTATTTCGAAAAGCCGGCGCTCCAGTACTGGATCACCACCGCGGCGTTCGAAACTTTTGGCGTGCATCACTGGACCGCGCGCCTGTGGCCGGCTCTGGCGGGATGCCTTGGCGCGCTGTTCATGGGTTATGTGGGCCTGCGCATGGGCGGTCCGACACTCGGCTTGTACAGCGCAGCCGCGCTAGGCGGCTGCGTCTGGTGGATTCTGAACGCCCACGTGCTCACCCTCGATGCCGGCCTCAGCTTCTGGATGAGTGTCGGCATGGGCGGACTCATCATTGCGCAACGCGCCGATGCCACACCGCGCGAGCAACGCAACTGGATGCTCGCCGCGTGGGCTGCGCTGGCGCTGGCGGTCCTGTCGAAGGGGCTGATTGGCGTCGTCCTGCCCGGGGCGGCCCTGGTGATCTACTCCGCGTTGACGCGCGATTGGAGTCTGTGGCGGCGATTGCATCTGGTCACCGGCATCTTGTTGTTCCTGGCCATCGCGGCGCCTTGGTTCATTGTCGTATCCAGCCGCAATGCCGAATTCTTCGATTTTTTCTTTATCCATGAGCATTTTGCCCGGTTCCTGACGAACGAAGCGAGGCGCGAGGCGCCATGGTGGTTCTTCATCCCGATTTTTGCGGTCGGCACGCTGCCGTGGCTGCTGGTATTCGCGTGGACGGCAAAGCGCTCGTGGACCGACGCGCCGATAGACCGCAACGGCTTTTGCTGGCAGCGCTTCGCGTTGGTCTGGGCGGCATTCATATTCGTCTTTTTCAGCCTTTCCGGATCGAAGCTTTCGTCGTACATTCTGCCGATCTTTCCCGCGCTTGCGCTGGTCATCGCATGGCAGCTCGCGACGATCAGCGACAGGTTGCTTTGGCGCCTTTCGCTGCCGCTGGTGGCACTGACTGGCGTGGCCTGGATCGCGGTGTTGCTCGGCTACGAACACGTTGCAGCGCAGTTGGCCAACGATGCGCAACCGGTCGAGCCGTTGCTTGCGTTCGGACCCTGGATCAAGTGGGCGCTGGGCGTTGCCGCCGCAGGCGGCGTGGCCGGCATGTGGGCGATGCATACCGGGCATCGGCGACGCGGACTCCTGACCATCGCATTTTCAACGCTCGTCGCCGCACAGCTGATCCTTACCGGTTACGACACCCTGGCGGAGTTCCGATCCAGCGCACCGTTGCTCGCTCGCGTCACCGCCAAAGAGGGCCCACTGCGTGCGGACGTGCCGTTCTATACGATACGCATGTACGACCAGACCTTGCCGTATTATCTCGGTCGCACCGTGACGCAGGTCGAGCATCCCGACGAGCTGGCCATGGGCATCGCCAGCGAACCGGACAAGGCCATCGACACCGTTGCGCATTGGCGCCCGATATGGGGCGCGCTTCAGGACGCGTATGCGATGATGCAACCTGGCGAATACGACATACTGCGGCGCGCGGGTGTGCCGATGCGCGAACTCGATCGCGACGCGCGGCGCGTGATCGTCGCCCGCAGGTAGCGATCATGACCTGGACCGCATTCTCGTTCCTGTTTGCCGGCGTCGTGCTCAACGCCGCCGCGCAACTTCTGCTTAAGGCCGGGACCAACGTCCTTGGCGTGATCACGCTTACGCGCGCCAACTGGACCGGCGAGCTGGGCCGTATGTCCGTCGAACCGCATTTCTTGGGCGGCGCGGCATGCTACGGGATCAGCCTGATCGTCTGGATCATCGGACTGTCGCGTGTCCCGGTGTCCGTCGCGTATCCGATGCTGTCGCTGGGTTATGTTATCAACGCGATCGCCGCTCACTACCTGCTTGGAGAATCCGTCAGCGTTGCCCGCTGGCTCGGTATCGGCTTCATCGTGCTTGGCGTGTGGCTGGTCGCACGCAGCTAGGGACCGAGCCCATGGATCCGAACGCCCCTCGCCCCTTGAAGTTCGCCGGCCCAGAGATCGACGAGCAGACCATTGCCGGCGTCGCCGACGTGCTTCGCTCCGGTCATATTACGAGCGGTCCGTGGGTGCGCGAATTCGAAGCGCGCCTCATGGCGTTTTGCGGTGGCCGTCCTGTGCGCGTGCTGACGTCCGCGACCGCCGCGGTCGAGGTTGCACTGCAAGTCGCGGGAATCGGGCCTGGGGCGGAAGTGATCACGTCCGCACAGAGTTTTTTCACCGTGCTCAACATGATCGTCAAGGTCGGCGCCAGACCGGTGTTTGTCGATTGCGACCTGGTGACGCGCAATATCGACCTGGCGCAAGTCGAGGCGGCCATCACGCCCTCGACGAAGGCCATCATACCCACGCACTATCCCGGCTCACTGGTCGACCTGGACGCGCTTTACGCGCTCGCGCGCCGACACGGCTTGCGCGTCATCGAAGACGCGGCGCTGGTACAGGGCTCGCGCTGGAAGGGCGAGCATGTCGGCGCCGTCGGCGATCTGGTGACTTTCAGCTTTCACCCCAACAAGAACATTACCTCGATCGAAGGTGGTGCGCTCGTCGTCAACAACGATGCCGAAGCGTCCCGCGTCGAATCGCTGCGCTTTCACGGCATCACGTACGACGCCGACCGCACGCGCGACGTCGCCTTCCCCGGCGGCAAATTCAATTTGCCGGATGTGAATGCGCGTATCGGCTGCGCACAACTGGAAAAACTGCCGACGTTTCTCGCCCGGCGCAGACGCCTGGTCGATCGATACTTTCAGCGCCTGACCACCGATCCCGGGTGCGTATTGCCACCCCGTCCCCGCGCGTCGTCAGACGACGATTTCAGCTGGAACATGTTCTGCGTCCTGTTGCCGCTGGACAGGCTGCGCATGACGCGCCGGCAGTTGCGCGACGCGCTCGAAGCACGCGGGATCGCCACGGGAATGTCATATGAGGCGCTGCACCTGTGCACGCTGGGCAGGCAGTTTGGTGGCCGCGAAGGGCAGTTGCCGAATGCGGAACGCATTGCCGCGGAGACGGTCACGCTGCCTCTTCATACGCAGATGAGCGACGCGGACGTCGATCGCGTGTGCGACGCGGTCGCGGACGTCATCGCGGCGGCGAGAAAATGACGATGCACACTCCGCAACTCTCGGTGGTCATTCCCGTATTCAACGAGGAAGCCGGTCTGCAGGACCTGTTCGACCGCCTCTATCCGGCGCTCGACGGGCTCGGTGTGGCGTATGAGGTCATTTTCGTCAATGACGGCAGCCGCGACCGGTCGGCAGCCATGCTCAGGGAACAGTTCGCCCGTCGCCCCGACGTTACCCGCGTGTTTCTGTTCAACGGTAATTACGGTCAGCACATGGCGATCGTCGCCGGCTTCGAACGTTGTCGCGGCGAACGCGTCGTCACCCTCGACGCGGATCTGCAGAACCCACCCGAGGAAATCGGCAAGTTGCTCGCGGCCATGGACGCCGGACACGACTACGTCGGCGGCGTCCGGCGCGCGCGCGAGGACGCGTGGTGGCGGCGGCTCGCGTCGAGGGCAATGAACCGCATTCGAGAGCGCATCACCCACATCCGGATGACGGATCAGGGCTGCATGCTGCGCGCCTACAGCCGCGGCATCGTCAACGCCATTGCTGCGTCGCGGGAAGTCAGCACATTCATACCGGCGCTGGCGTACACGTTCGCGTTCAACCCAACCGAAATCGACGTCGAACACGCCGAGCGCGCCGCGGGTCAGTCGAAGTACTCGCTGTACAAATTGATCCGCCTCAACTTCGATCTGATTACGGGATTTTCGCTCGTTCCTCTGCAATTGTTCTCGATGTTCGGAATGCTCGTGTCGGCCGGCGCGCTCGTCACGTACCTCATCGTCATCGCGGACCGGCTGGTGCTTTCGGGCTGGCGCGAGGGCATGGCCACGCTGTGGGATCGCGACATCCTTGCGTTCTTCCTGATCGGCATGCTGCTGTTTGGTCTCGGCCTGATCGGCGAGTACGTCGGCCGCATCTATCAGCAAGTGCGCCAGCGACCCCGATTCATGATCGAAGCGGTGCTGGAGCAGGCGACGGACGAGCACTAGGCCTGCTAACGCGATGACCCGCGCTGTCGTTTTTGCTTATCACAACGTCGGCGTGCGCTGTCTCGAAGTCCTGCTCGCCCGGAGCATCGCCATTCCTCTCGTCGTGACGCACGACGACAACCCCGGCGAAACGATCTGGTTCGACAGCGTTGCACGCACTGCCATGCGGCATTCCATACCGGTGATCGCGCCGCAGGATCCCAATGCGCCGGAGGTCCTCGAGCGCGTTGCCGCGTGCAAGCCCGACTTCATCTTCTCGTTCTATTACCGGTTGATGCTCAAGCCGTCGCTGCTCGGCCTCGCATCGCGCGACGCGCTCAACATGCACGGCTCGCTGCTGCCCAAGTATCGCGGTCGCGCGCCAATCAACTGGGCCATCATCCATGGCGAATCCGAGACAGGTGCGACTTTGCACTACATGGCGGAAAAGCCCGACAGCGGTGACATCGTGGCGCAATCCAGGGTGCCGATCCTGCCCGACGATACGGCCAAGGACGTTTTCGACAAGGTGACGCTTGCGGCGGCGGCGATGCTTCTGGAGGTCCTCCCGGCGCTTGTCGCCGGCACTGCCCCGCGCGTGCCGCAGGATCTGAGTCGCGGCAGCTACTTCGGAGGACGACAACCTGAAGACGGGATCATCGACTGGTCAAGGGACGCAACGACCATTCACAACCTCGTTCGGGCGGTGGCGCCACCTTATCCTGGCGCCCGAACGACGCTCGACGGCCATCCCGCGCGGATCCTGCGTACGCACATCCTGGACACCACGGCCCACCGCACGCAGGAACTCGCAGTCGAACGTGACGCTATCGTCGCCCACTGCGGCGGCGGCGGAGCGCTGGCGGTGATCGCGCTGGAAGTCGATGGCTCTCGGGTCGACGCCGATGCCTTGGTCAGGCAGTTTGGTCCTGCACCTCTGCGCTTGGTATCCTAGCGCGCCACGAATCAACCATCCAATGACAAGAATCCTCATCCTCGGCGTCAACGGCTTCATCGGCCATCATCTGTCGAAGCGGATCATCGCCACGACCGACTGGGAGATCTATGGCATGGACATGCAGACCGACCGCATTACCGATCTGCTGCCGGAAAAACGCTTTCATTTCTTCGAAGGCGACATCACCATCAACCGCGAGTGGATCGAATACCACATCAAGAAATGCGACACGGTGTTGCCACTGGTGGCGATCGCGACGCCTGCAACCTATGTCCGTGAGCCGTTGCGCGTGTTCGAACTCGACTTCGAGGCCAATCTGCCGATCGTGCGCGCCTGCGTGCGTTACAAGAAGCGCGTCGTATTTCCGTCGACGTCCGAGGTGTACGGCATGTCGCGCGACGAGGAGTTCGACCCGGACACTTCCGACCTGGTGCTTGGCCCGATCAACAAGCCGCGCTGGATCTACTCCTGCGCCAAGCAACTCATGGATCGGGTGATCCACGCCTACGGCTTGCAGGAAGGCCTCGACTACACGCTGTTTCGCCCGTTCAACTGGATTGGCGCTGGTTTGGATTCGATCAACACCGCGAAGGAAGGCAGTTCCCGCGTGATCACGCAATTTCTCGGCCACATCGTTCGCGGCGAGCCCATCAAACTGGTGGACGGCGGCACGCAGAAGCGGACATTTACCTATATCGACGATGGCATTGCGGCGCTAATCAATATCATCGCGAACGACAACGCCGTCGCGAGCGGGAAGATCTACAACATCGGCAATCCGGCCAACAACTATTCGGTCAGGGAATTGGCGCACATGATGCTCGAACTGGCGCTGACGTACCCCGAATATCGCGACAATGCCAGGAAGGTCGAGCTGATCGAGACCACCGCCGACGCCTACTATGGCAAAGGCTATCAGGATGTCCAGCATCGCGTCCCCAAGATCGTCAATACCTGCGCGGACCTGCACTGGCGGCCGAAGGTCACGATGGCGGATTCACTGAAGCACATCTTCGACGCTTATCGCGGCCAGGTCGGCGAAGCACGACGGCTCGTCGACTAAGCGCGCGGCATGATTCTCGCGCTCAAGATCGACGTCGACACGCTGCGCGGAACGCGCGAGGGCGTACCGAATCTGGTCGAGCTTCTGCGCCGCCACGGCATCGGCGCGACCTTCCTGTTCAGCGTCGGCCCCGACCATACCGGCCGCGCCATCAAGCGCGTGTTCCGCCCGGGCTTCATTGCCAAGGTGCAACGCACCTCGGTGGTCCAGCACTATGGCGTCAAGACGTTGCTCTACGGGACGCTCCTGCCTGGACCGGACATCGGCGAGCGTGGCGGCGACGTAATGCGTCACGTACGCGACGAGGGATTCGAGGTCGGCATCCACTGCTGGGACCACACCAAATGGCAGGACGGCGTCGCAGGTGCGGGCGCGCAGTGGACGGAGAAGCAGATGCTGTTGGCCTGCGAGCGTTTCGCGGACATTTTCAAGGAGCCGCCGCGCGCCCACGGCGCGGCGGGTTGGCAGACAAATCTGCACGCGCTGCGCCTGTCGCAATCGCTCGGTTTCGACTATTGCTCGGACGGACGCGGTACGCAGCCGCATCTGCCGGTATGGAACGCAGAACTCATCCGCTGCCCCCAGTTTCCGACGACGCTGCCAACGCTCGACGAACTCCTGGGCACCGATGGAGTCACGCAGGACAACGTGGCCGCACGGCTGCTGGCACTTACGGCCACGCCACCGGCGCACGGCCATGGTCATGTATTTACGCTGCATGCCGAACTCGAGGGCATGCTCCTGGCACCCGTGCTCGAAGCGCTGATATCGGGCTGGAAGGCGCAAGGATACGATCTTACGTCGATCCGCAGGCTCTACGAGACCGTGCAGCCGCTCGCCTTGCCGCGCCACGAAGTCGCGCCTCGCACGGTTCCAGGACGAAGCGGCACGCTGCTCGTGCAAGGCCCGGAGTTTCTCGCCGACATGAATTTCGTGGCGGCGGCGTAGTCTCGAGGCAGGAACTCAATCCAACGGAGACCGACCATGCTTGGCAAGAAAGTCGCTGATTTCTCGGCCACCGCCACTGGCGGTGATTTCAAGCTGTCCGCACACAAGGGCCACCCGGTCGTCATCTACTTCTATCCGAAGGACAACACGCCGGGCTGCACCACCGAAGGTATGCAGTTTCGCGACCTGCATCGCCAGTTCGTCAAGGCCGGCGCGGTCGTCGTGGGCGTGTCGCGCGACAGCCTGAAGTCGCACGAGAACTTCAAGGCGAAGATGGAATTTCCGTTCGAGTTGATATCCGACGCGGACGAAAAGCTTTGCGCGCAATTCGGCGTCATCAAAATGAAGAACATGTACGGCAAGAAGGTGCGCGGAATCGAGCGCAGCACGTTTGTGATCGACAGCACGGGCAAGCTCGCGCACGAATGGCGTGGGGTGAAAGTCCCCGGGCATGCCCAGGAGGTGCTTGAGGTCGTCAAGGCGCTATAGCCGTCGCGGGCGGGCGCGGTCGTCTCTATGATCTCGCGGCAGGCGTCGCCCGCGCGTGTCCGGCGGCTGCCGGACGGTGGAGCCACTGTGCCCTTTCCACCACAAAGCCTGCGGTCCCGACGCCCTCCGAACCACAACCCCTTGTATTCAGCCTGCGGGCTGGCTAGCATGGAGTCGACTCACCCACATGCCCCAAGGAGGCCCATGGTCGAGCGCACTCTCCGCAACGCGCCGCACGTCACCAAATCCGCCAAGACATCCGCACCCAAGCTTTTCGTGCTGGACACCAACGTCCTCATGCACGATCCCACCAGTCTCCTCCGGTTTGAAGAACACGACATCTACCTGCCGATCCTCACGCTCGAGGAACTCGACAACAACAAGAAAGGCACCAGCGAAGTCGCGCGCAACGCTCGCCAGGCGACGCGGTATCTCGACGAGCTGGTAACCGCCGCGATCGCGATCAATCCGGACGGCCTCGCAGACGGCATCACGCTCAAGGCGCAAAGCGGCGGTGCCGCGACCGGCAGGCTGTTCCTGCAGACCGAGGCGATCGCGACGACGTTGCCGCCTTCGCTTGGCCGGCGGCAAAGCCGACAACCAGATCATCGCCGTGGTGATGCATCTGCGCAACGCGCATCCGAAGCGCAATGTGATTCTGGTGTCCAAAGACATCAACATGCGCATCAAGGCGCGTGCCCTGGGCATCGCCGCCGAAGACTATTCCAACGACAAGGTGCTCGAGGACACCGACCTCCTCTACAGCGGCATGCGCGAGCTGCCGCAGGATTTCTGGGAGCGCCACGGCAAGGGGATGGAATCCTGGCAGCAGGGCGGCCATACCTACTATCGCGTCACCGGTCCGCTATGCGCAAGCCTGCTGATCAACGAATTCGTCTATCAGGAAGCCAAGGGACCCGGCGAAACCGCGCTCTACGCCAAGGTCAAGGAAGTGACCGGCCGTACCGCAGTGCTGCAGACGCTGAAGGATTACACGCATCAGAAGAACAACGTGTGGGGGATCATCGCGCGCAATCGCGAGCAGAACTTCGCCCTGAACCTGCTGATGAATCCGGAAATCGACTTCGTGACGCTGCTCGGTCAAGCCGGGACTGGCAAGACGCTGCTGACACTCGCCGCCGGACTGATGTTGACGCTGGAATTCAAGGTCTATACCGAGATCATCATGACACGGGTAACGGTTCCGGTCGGCGAGGACATCGGCTTTCTCCCCGGAACCGAGGAGGAAAAAATGAACCCGTGGATGGGTGCGCTCGAGGACAACCTCGACGTGCTCAACAAGACCGACGACGAGGCTGGAGAATGGGGCCGCGCCGCAACACGCGACCTGATCCGTTCGCGCATCAAGGTCAAGTCGCTCAATTTCATGCGCGGGCGAACGTTCATCAACAAGTTCCTCATCATCGACGAGGCGCAGAATCTCACACCCAAGCAGATGAAGACGCTGATCACGCGCGCGGGCCCGGGCACCAAGGTCGTATGCCTCGGCAACATCGCACAGATCGACACACCGTATCTGACCGAAGGCAGCTCGGGCCTCACGTACGTCGTCGACCGCTTCAAGGGATGGTCGCATTCCGGTCACATTACCCTGATGCGCGGCGAGCGCTCGCGACTGGCGGATCACGCGGCGGAAATTCTTTAGCGGCGGATGTGGGTGGCGACGACCTTCTCGACTGTCCTTTACGCGCGAAGCTGGCGGGTCACGAGCCGTTCGTATCCTGGCGTCCGGAAAACCTTTCGAATGGCCGCCCGCCGATGGGTTCATCGAACAGCGCCCGACGCGTTGCCAGCAGGTACTGATGCCCGTAACGTTGATCGGGCTCGAGGTGTGCCCCCTCGGCCCATTCGTTCCAAGCGTTTATAAACACCAAACGTTCGTCGGGGGCCCTCCGCTCCACCGTCCTTGCGACAACTTCGCGAAGCCAGACTTCGTAATACTCAGGCGTTGAATTGGCAATGATGCTCGCCAGTTCGCGGCGCCGAGGAAAATTGTCCCATCCTGGCATAACAGTCGGATGAATAACGTACCTCGCGTCCGGCTGCGACAAATGTTCGATGACAATTCGTCGGTAGTCGTAGATGCTCCCCTCGAATGCCGGATTTGCCACGACATAGCGAACATTGATCGGCGCAACGCGAACGCCATGCGGCGGGAACTCCACGATCGCGTCGAAGCCGTAGTCAGCCGGATCAGCGGTATCGTACGTCTTCGCAGCGCAAATGTAGAGATCGCCGACACCTTCGCGCCGTGCGGTCTCCCGCCAGACTTCCGCGCTTCGTTTCGCGTTGGGAAGCAGCCCCACGCGATAAACAATCAATAGCGGCTTTCCCGCCACGCGGATGTAACGCGGATCGCGCAGGTATGGCAAAAGATCACTGATAAATCGCTTGTCGTCGGTGCCCTCCGGATCCTGTGCAATAAGCACATCATGCTCTGCCCCATCCCACCTCCGAGTCCAATTCTCGTTTGCCCAGCAAAAACAGTAGGGGAAGTCGGGACGCCCCGTCGCGCGCATCACTTCGGCAGGCATCTCCAACAGACGTCGTCCGGCAAACCAGTAGTGGTAATAGCAAAAACCGTGAATTCCGTACTCACGCGCGAGCGCAGCCTGCTGCTCACGAACCTCGCTTACGCGTAGATCATAAAAGCCCAAGTCCGCCGGAAGATGTGGCTGATAGTGGTCGGCAAAATAGGGCGTCGCGCGGGTGACGTTCGTCCACTCCGTGAATCCAGTGCCCCACCACTTATCGTTTTCAGGGATTGGATGAAACTGCGGCAAGTAAAACGCGACGCAACGAACGCGCGATTGCCCCGTCGTTGCCCGAAGAGAGGCGTCATCAACCATTCGAAACCGCAGTTGCAAAATTCACCAGGTCACCGATTACCGCTTCGTACCGGGAAAGGTCCGCGGCCTCGCTGTCGAGCCGCCGCATTTTCTCTCGCGCGGCGTTGGCGATCTGTTCTGCCCAAAGAGGAGAATGGCGCAGCTTACTAAGCAGCGCCAGCGATTCTTCGTGGCTGTCGTAGAGCAGACCATCGACACGATCGTCAAAGATGCTCGCGTGCACGGACCCGCGGGAACATATTACAGGCCTACCGGAAGCCATGGCCATGAAAATTTCCCGCCCCAGGCCTTCGTCCCACCATGGCGCAGGGCGGCAATACATGCACTCGATCGTGGATATGAATTCTGGCAACGTCTGTTCAGACCGGGCGATGAATTTGATTGCCTGCGAGGACCCCAGCAAAAACCTGTAGCGACCCGGATCGAATACCGCAAGCGAGCCAGCGGCTGCCGCGACGTCGCTGAGGACCTTCACGTCTTCGGGGTCTTCCACTTGATCGCTTATCTGTCCAATCATGCCGACCGACCACGCCGAAGACTTTGCGCCAGACCCAGCGAGCGACGTCATTGGCGCCACATTTTTCGCACCGTCATGTTCGGTCCTGGGAACCGGAACCACGAGATGACCGAGGCCGAATCGCTGCGCTCGCGCCCGGGACATGAACACCGGCTCGATAGGTCGAAGGCCATCCGCTGTCATCACCCGAAGTTGCCGGATGAAGGCAGACGGCCGCCCCCGATTGCAAACAACGACAATCCGCTCGGGGTTCGAATACCGAATCCATTCATCGACGACAAAATCAATTCCCACGAATACCTGCGTTCCTCCGCGGGGATACTTTCCTGTTGAATAGTCGACGACGCTCCAACGAGCAGGGACCGTCGCGAATGGAGAATCGACGTCGATGGCCCAGACTATTGGCTCAAGTGGCCTAAACAACTCCGCCAGTTGCGACAGGATCCACGCGTCGTCTTCTCCGACAGCGGTCGCACGTCCAATCAGGTGCAGTACGCGCGAGTTGTCGTCTCTCACGGAACGTGGCTGGATTCGTCGTTCGCGCGAGTTGATCAATTCGCACAAAGCGGGCAGCGCACGCTCGCCAAACTGCTCGTCATACGCGCGCTTTTGTTCCATTATCGCAACGCGCGCCAGCTCCAGATTGCGTTCAATCGCTTCGTAATTCGGCCGCAACTTTATTGCCCGAAGGATCAAGTCGAGCGCCGTATCAAAATTACGTAAGCCGTATTCGACGACGCCGAGCATATGCAACGCGTCATGGGTATATGGTGCCGCCGCCAGCACTTTGCGATACTTTGTGGCCGCCTCCGCCAAGTGGCCATCCTGCTGGAGCGCGAGAGCGCCCTCCATGAGCGCACCCAGTGCATCGTGCTCGCTGAGGGGAACTTGCGACCATTCAGGGTTTGGAGCGCGGTAGCGCGAACGCGCAAACTGCGCGCCCAAAGACGGGGCGTGCGAGTTGCTGTCAGAAGTCCCGCCTACAGCAGTGATCGCGCCGTGACAATCCTTGTAACGCCTTCCGCTACCGCATGGGCATGGGCTATTCCGGGCTACAGGAGCAACGACCATATCAATTAAAGATAAGGGCTCGGCTGCAGCAACTCGACCGCCGGCTTCGCATCAATCACGAACTGCAATGCGTAAAGTTCCTCAAGTTCATCAAGGTTGCGATAGCGGATGGACAGGTTCTGCATGACAAGTTGCCCAGGGCGACGATCGACGACATGCTTGTCGAGCATTTGTGGCTGCGTTAGCGGGACCATTTGCGTCACACTGTATCCCGTCTCCTCAAAGAGCCTGCGCAGCGACTCACGAGTAAAAAATCTCACGTGCGTGATGTCGAGAACCCCATTAGGGCCATAGTTCCAGTGCCCCCCAGCCAGATCGTCCAGGTTGGCAATGTTTCGGATATTGGGCACGCTGGCAAGCACGCGCGCATGTTCATCAAGCCAGCCCCGCACACGAACAAGCGCCCGCCAAGGGTCGTAGAGGTGTTCCAGCACGTCCAGAAGCATGACCGTATCGATTCGTGCCGATCCAATGTGGTCGCTCAGGTCAAGCGTATCGATATCCTCGCAGATGACGGTGTCGAGCCACTGTCGCGCATGCTCCGCTGCATTCGGGTTGAGCTCGATGCCAATAACTTTACAATCCGGAAATTTTTCCTTGATCAGTCTGCCGGTCATGCCTCCGCCACAACCAATGTCCAGGACAACTCCCGGCGATTCGTTGAAAAAGCTCGGGATTTCCAATCGCTTGTTCTGATGGTATTGGGCGTCGAAAGCGACATCGTTCCCTAGATGCGTCTGCCAAAGGTACGTCATTTTTGCTCTCCGATCTATCGTTGCCGACTCGTCACGGCGCAATACCCCGAATTTGCTTACTGACTATCCGCGGCGCGAGGCGCAGCGATACGAAGCATATGTCATCAGTAGGTGCCGGTCTGCGCAAGATTCTCGAACCGCGTGTACTCGCCAAGCCATGCCAGATTCACGGTGCCGATCGGCCCATTGCGCTGCTTGCCGATGATGATTTCAGCCACGCCCTTGTCCGGCGTTTCCGGGTTATAGACTTCATCGCGATAGATGAACAGGATCACGTCGGCATCCTGCTCGATTGCTCCGGACTCGCGCAGGTCCGACATCACGGGACGCTTGTTCGGCCGCTGTTCAAGGCTTCGGTTCAGCTGCGACAGCGCCATCACCGGCACCTTGAGTTCCTTTGCGAGCGCCTTGAGCGAGCGCGAGATTTCGGAGATCTCGGTCGCACGGTTTTCACCCTCTCCAGTGGATTCCATGAGTTGCAGGTAGTCGACGATGATCGCACCCAGCTTGCCGCCGTACTGGCGCGATAATCGCCGTGCGCGTGCGCGCAATTCAAGAGAATTCAGCGCCGGTGTTTCGTCGATGTGGATCGGCGCGTCGTTGAGGCGGCCGAGGGCACCCGATAGTCGCTCCCAGTCGTCGTTCGAAAGGCGTCCGGTGCGCACTTTCTGTTGATCGAGGCGGCCGACGGACCCCATCAGGCGCATGGCAAGTTGGGTGCCGCCCATTTCCATGCTGAACACGGCCACGGGCATTTTCAAAGAAAGAGCGATGTGCTCGCCGATGTTCAACGCCAGCGACGTCTTGCCCATGCTCGGGCGGCCCGCGATCACGATCAGATCGCCTTCCTGAAAGCCCGACGTCATGCGATCGAGATCGGTAAATCCGGTCGCGACGCCGGTCACGTCCGAAGGATTGTCGCGGTTGTAGAGGAATTCGATGCGCTCGACGACCTGCGTCAACAGCGGGCGGATCTCCTGGAAGCCCTGCTGCCCTCGCGCGCCGTGCTCCGCGATCTCGAATACCTTGGTTTCGGCGTGATCGAGGATCTCGCGCACGCTGCGTCCCAGCGGATGGTAAGCGCTGTCGGCGATTTCACCGCCGGCGGCGGCGAGGCGGCGCAGGATCGCGCGCTCCCTGACAATTTCCGCGTAACGACGAATGTTCGCGGCCGTGGGCACGTTTTCCACGAGCGCGCCGAGATACGCCATGCCACCGATGTAGTCGAGCTTTTTGAGGGACCCGAGCGCTTCGCCGACGGTAACAACGTCCGCAGGCTTGTTGTCGGCGATGAGATCCATGATCGCCTTGTACAGCAGCCGGTGCGCATCGCTGTAAAAATCCTCGGTGCCCACGATGTCGGCGACGCGGTCGGATGCGCCGTTTTCGAGCAACAGTCCGCCCAGCACCGATTGCTCCGCTTCCATCGAATGCGGAGGTACTTTCAGTGCGTCGAGCTGGGGATCGTTGGGCATGGCAGGAAACGTGCGGGAGGCGCGGCCATTCTAGCAAATCGGGAAGTGCAGCATGTGTATCGATTGGTGAATGGCTGCACGATGCTGCATTGTGTCGCCGGACAATAAAAAAAGGGCCGTTGCCGGCCCCCTTTTTTCATGCATGCTTGGCTCGCGTTACGTCAGCTGGCAGCCGGCACGGTCGTATCCCCGAGCACCGAAACGACGATGTGCACGGGCACGTCGGCGTGCAGCGCCACGACCAGTGGGAATTCACCCACGTGTTTCAATGGACCGTCGGGCATGCGCACCATCGACTTTTCGACCGTGTGGCCGAGCGCCTGCAATGCCTCGACGATATCGACGTTGGTGACTGAGCCGAACAGGCGGCCATCGACGCCGGCCTTTTGCGTGACCTGGATCGTCAGGCCTTCGATCTTCGCGGCCTGTTCCTGCGCATGCGCCAGCTTGGCTCCCGCGGCCTTTTCGAGTTCGGCGCGCTTGGCTTCGAGCAGCTTGATGTTTTCCGGCGTCGCGCGTTTGGCCTTGCCGTGCGGGATCAGGTAATTGCGTGCAAAACCCTGCTTGACCTTGACCACGTCGCCGAGGTCGCCGACGTTTGGCAGTTTTTCCAGAAGTATTACTTGCATGTCTTGTGCTCCGATCAATGCAGGTCGGTGTAGGGCAACAGCGCCAGAAAACGTGCGCGTTTGATCGCCGTGCCGAGCTGGCGCTGGTAGCGGGCCTTCGTGCCGGTGATGCGTGCCGGCATGATCTTGCCGTTTTCCTGTACGAAATCCTTCAGGATATCGACGTCCTTGTAGTCGATTTCCTTGACGCCCTCGGCGGTAAAGCGGCAGAACTTGCGGCGCTTGAACAGATTATTGCCGCGCTCGCGGCGTTTGCCATCCTTGCCCTTGCCTTTAGCTTTGGAGTTTCTTCCCATGGGACGGGGCATGTCAGTTTCCTTTGCTTGAATGCGTGGTTGCGCGCTAAGTGGCGCTATGTTGTTGCGTTTGGTTGGATCTGTCGGTCAGGTCGAATTCGTTTACGTGCAGCGCGACGCTGATGCCGGTGCGATAACGACGGGCCAGGAAGCCACGGCAGCGCAAGTTCGCACCGGGGGCGACCACGGCCAGCGCGCGCGCGACTGGGCCGAGCGCGACCGCCGCGAGCTCGCAGGCGACGCGGCGCTCGGATCCGGCTTCGACCTGCGTCGACTCGTGGGCGAGCGCAAAATCGAGCACCGGGATGCCGGCCGGCGTAAACCGCAAGTTATCGCGCGATTGCAGGCGCGCGTCGAGCGTCACTTGATTTACCTGCACCGTAGAGGTTTCAGGCCTGCGGCACAGGCGCTTCGACCGCAGCGGGCGCAGTGACTGGCGCTGTCGCGGTCGACGCTTCCACAGGCGAGGCAGCAGGCGACAGCGACCGGGACTTCTCTTCCTTCATCATCGGCGATGGCGTGACAACGGCTTCACGCATCGCGACGATCAGGTGGCGCAGCACTGCATCGTTGAACTTGAAGGCATGCTCGAGTTCGGCCAGCGCCGCGGCATCGCACTCGATGTTCATCAGGACGTAGTGCGCCTTGTGGACCTTGGCGATGGGGTAGGTCATCTGGCGACGGCCCCAATCTTCCAGGCGATGGATGCGCCCGCCGCCGGTAGTGGCCATGGCGCGGTAGCGCTCGATCATGGCGGGCACTTGCTCGCTCTGATCGGGATGCACGATAAATACGATTTCGTAGTGACGCATGCAGACTTCTCCTTGTGGACGGTGGTTGGGCGACGGGCGATCCTCAAAGGATCGTCGCCGGAGGATACTGTCGCCGGCGGCCTCACCCGTCTGCTGCGGATGAGGCAAGGAACCCGAAAGTCTAGCCGGATTCGCTCGCCAAGACAAGGGGTTACCGCATGGAATCACGGTCAGGGCGTCGCCACCTGCGCGGCCCTGCCCGAAGCGGGAGCCCCAAAAGCCGCCAGCGCTTGGTCCCGCTCCGCCTTGGGCAAGCGCGCGAGCTCCTTCACCTTCGCGTAGAAACGGGGCAGGTTTCCGCCTTCCGCCGCAAGCATGGCGCGGAACTCCGGTACTTTCTGCGAATAGAGCGCCACCGCCGCCAGACTGGCATTGGTCGGCCCTTGCGCAAACCAAGCGTCGTAGCCGGCGCCGCCACCCCATTGAAGCTTGAGCGCGGCATAGTCCGCGCGCATCTGCGCAAACGCTGCGGCCTTGCCGGCGCGCTTCGCGTCATCGCTGACATTGCTCGCATACAGTGCCGCAAGTTGCGTGCGGGTGCGATCGACCAGATCGCGAAAACCTTCCCGATAGCGCTGGGTCGACGCAAATTGCGCGACGAGCGGCTGATCATTCTGCGCCGCGAGCCACCGTTCGACGCCCTCCTCCTCGACCAGCACGGCAAAGGACTCGTTGAAGACGCTGTCGTCCTTCGCATACGCAACCTGATGCGCGAGTTCGTGAAAGATGAGCCGGGCGACCTCGGGATCGGGATAGCGGATGAACGTGGACAGGATCGGATCGTTGAAATAGCCGAGCGTCGAGAATGCGGGTACGCCGCCAATGTGGACGTCGTCACCCGCTGCCGCGAATTGCGCAGCCTCGGCTTTCGCGGCGCCTTCGTCGAAATAGCCACGGTAGTTCACACAGCCGGCGATCGGAAAGCACCATTGTCTCGGTTCGAGCGAAAGCTCCGGTGTCGCGATCACATTCCACAGAACGTAGCGCCGGCCGATGTCGGCATAGCTCCGATAGCTGCCGTTGTCTGGCAGCGCCAGTTCGCGACTTGCGTAGTCGCGGATCGCGATCGAGCGCTCCAGCTTGCGTTTCAGCGTGGCGTCGGACGTTGTTTCGATGACCGCCGGAATCGGCTGGGCACGGTCCAGGAGGTCGAATTCGCCCTGCATGCCTTGCCAGTAGTACGACACCGTTGCGCACCCACCGAGCAGCGGCAGCACCGCCAATGCGACCAGCGCGCGCATCAACGTAATGTCGGAAGCCACGCGGCGAGGCGCCGCACGCCTTCGCGCAACTTCTCTTGGGCGATCGTATAAGCAAATCGCACGTGTGCGTCGGCGCGATGGTGACCGAAATCGATGCCGGGTGTGATCGCAACGCCCGTCGCCGCGAGTGCCTCCACGCAGAAGCGTTCGCTGTTCATGCCGAAGGGAGAGCAATCCGCGTAGACGAAAAAGCCCCCCGTCGGCGTTACCGGGATGCGGAATCCGAGTTCGCGCAGGGCCGGCACCAGGAAGTCGCGTCGCGCCTGAAACTCCGCGCGTCGCGCCTCGAGGAGCGCCAGCGTCTCGGGCCGAAAACACGCCAGTGCGGCGTTCTGGGACAGCGTCGGTGGCGAAATATACAGATTCTGCGCGAGCTTCTCCAGGTCGCGGACGTGATGCTCAGGCGCGACCAGCCACCCCAGTCGCCAGCCGGTCATGTTGAAGTATTTGGAAAAACTGTTGATCACGAACAATCGATCGGAAAATCGCAACGCACTGCGGGGCTCACCATCGTAGGATAGACCGAGGTAGATCTCGTCGACAATCAGTGCGCCCCCGCGGCCATCGACGGCGGCGGCGATGCGGGCCATCTCGTCGTGCGGCGACCGCAGTGCCGGTCGGGTTCGACGGCGACGCAATCAGCGCGCCGCGGGTGTGCGGCGTCCACGCGCGCTCGAGGAGATCCGCCGTCAGCTGATAGTGCGATTCCGGTCCGACCGGGATACCGATTGGCTCGCCTTCCAGCGTGCGCACGAAATGCCGGTTGCACGGATAGCCCGGATCGGCAAGCAGGATCGCGTCGTCGCGATTCACGAGCAGTGCCAGCGTGAGCAGCAGCGCAGCAGACGATCCGGCGGTGACGACGATGCGCTCCGGCGAAACGGCCACATCGTAGCGATCCTGGTAGTGCTGTGCGATGGCTTCGCGAAGTGCAGGAATGCCGAGCGCGGACGTGTAGTAGATGGCGCCGCCGGCAAGGGCCTCGCGTGCCGCCGCAAGGACTGGTTCGGGTGTCGGAAAATCGGGTTCGCCGATTTCCATGTGCACGACCGTGCGGCCGCCGGCCTCCAGCGCACGCGCCGCGGTCTGCACTTCCATGACGTGGAAGGGCGCGATGTCCTGCACTCGGGCCGCGGTGCGGTCGTGCAGAAGGCTTCGGGTATCCATCGAACGGATGATATTCAGGGGCGATGAAAGGTGTATGTTAAGCGTTTTCGACTACAGGGATGCCGAGCCATGGCCGTCCTGTTGCTTGCCGCCATCATGTCCGTCGCGCTCGCCGCGACCCCCGGCGACACCAAGACAAGCACGGTTTTCAAATGCTCCGGCGCCGCCGGAAGCGTCACGTATCAGGATGCACCATGCGCGCCGGGTGCGGAGTTGCGCAACTTCGCCACGGATCCACCGTCGCTCAGCGTCATTCCCGGAACTCCGGTGCCGGGCGCGTCACCAAAACCAGCCGCAGTCGCGAAGCCAGCGCGCGCCACTACCCCCAGCCCCACGGGTTCGAGGACGATACCGGGACATTTGACCATGGCAACCGAGCGTCGGTTCATCAGGGTCGGGATGACCCAGGTCGAAGTCCTCCAGCGCATCGGCAAGCCGGACGTCAACGCATCGGGCCAGCATGCCAAAGGCGCCCGATGGTCGTATCTGCCCAGGGAGGGCGATCCCAATACGATCACCACCCTTACGCTGGTCAACGGCCAAGTCGCCAGCGTGGAGCGCAAGGTCGTCCACTAGTGAGAGTGCTCGTGCAGCGTGTCAGCGAAGCATCGGTGAGCGTCGCCGGCCGGCGTGTCGCTGCGATCGGTCCCGGACTGCTCTTACTGTGCGGCGTGGCGGCAACCGACGACGACGGCGATCGAGACTGGCTTGCGCGCAAGGTCGTCGCGCTGCGAATCTTCAACGACGACGCCGGTGTGATGAACCGGTCGATCGTCGAGGTCGCGGCCGAATTGCTCGCCGTCAGCCAGTTCACGCTCTATGCGTCGACCCGTAAAGGCGCACGCCCGTCCTACAGCGCCGCGGCGCCTCCAGATATCGCACAACCGCGCTTCGATGCGTTCGTGGTTGCGCTGGAGCGCGAGCGTGGAGGTCCCGTGCCCAAGGGCGTCTTCGGCGCGCACATGCAGATCGCGCTGGTCAACGACGGGCCGGTGACCTTGTGGCTCGATTCGCGAATAAGAGAGTAGGCCGCCGCGTTGCGATTCAGTCCACCAGCCGAGAAGTGATTTCAAACCGGCCCGACAGCGTCCGATGCAGCGGACAACGGTTAGCGATTTCCAGCAATTTCGTTCGTTCGTCGGCTGACAGCTCACCGACCAGACGCAGCTCACGGCGCATGCGGTAGACACCGTCGCTCTCGACGTGATCGACTTCGACTTCGACGTCGACGAGCTGCATGCCTTTTCGCCGCGCGTAGAGGATCAAGGTCAGCGCGGTACACGAAGCGAGCGCCGCATCGAGCAGTTCGTGAGGATCCGGACCAAGATCGTCGCCGCCGTTGTCGGGGGACGTGTCGGCAATCAGGACATGCTCTCCGATCGCCAGTTGCACGGCGACCGCACCTGCCGCGGCCTTGGTAGTGCGAACAGGGCGTAGCCTGGACATGCGGTCTCCTCGCGCGGCGCCTCATGCGGCACTCAAAAGGGAACTTCAGGGACCCTCAGGGAACTTGTGCGAACTTGTGCGAACGTCTTGGGGCGTCACTCGGAAATCGTCTCGGCCTCCGGCGTCAGCGCGTCGCCTTCGCGCCCGCGAGATCGAGTGGCGGTGGTATCGATCGCGTGGAAGAGGACCTCGACGCGGGTGCCGCGAGCGCGCGGCGGATCGACAATCGACAACCGCGCGCCATGACGCGCCGCGATTTCACGGGCAATCGTGAGGCCGAGACCGCACCCTCCCGCAATACTGTCGCGCGGCCGGTAAAACGGTTCGAATACCCGCTCGCGCTCGGAACGCGCGATGCCGGGGCCGTCGTCATCGACGATCAACACGATGGGGTCTGGCGTGATGCCCACCGTGATCTTGGTTCCCCTGCCCCCGTATTGAATGGCGTTGTCGACCAGGTTGCCGAGCAGTTCCGCCAGCAGCCGGTGCTCGCCGGAGACGATCACACCGCTTTCCGGACCTTCATAGCCAAGATCGATGTTGCGCTCGATCGCCAGATTCGCCCAACGCTCCAGTTCCGCACGCGCAAGCTGCGCCAGATCGATGTGTTCCATCCTCAACATGCCCGCGGAGGACGGATCGGAGCGGCTCAACGTCAGCAATTGTTGTGTCAGATGGCGCATGCGCGAAACGGCCCTGACCACATCAGCGAGCGCATCGCCGTGCCGTTTCGGATCGGTCTCACGCAATGCGCGCTCGGTTTGCACCTGCAACGTGGCCAACGGTGTGCGAAGCTGGTGCGCCGCATTGGCGACGAATCGCTGCTGCGCCTCCCTCGCTTCGGCAAGCTTGCCGATCAACTGATTGATCGCCCGGATCAATGGCTTTACTTCGGACGGCACGCCGTCGACTTCGCGCACCGGGACGAGTCCCTCCGGCCGATAGCGCCGCAGCCGCGACGCCGTTTCGTCGAGCGTCGCGAGGCTGGACGTGACGGCGAACCAGATGAACGCGCCCGCCAACAACAGTATGGTCACCTGCAATGGCACGGTCATCAGGATGATTTCGCGGACGAGCACTTCGCGCTTTTTCATGGTCTCGGCGACTTGAATCGTCACGACCTTCGATTCGGGCGGAGGACCCGGGACCGTCACGGCGACGATGCGAACGCGCCTGCCGGCGATCATTCCATTGTAATAGTGCGGCTCGTCCGACAGACCGGCCGGGACAGGCGGAAATACAGCGTTACCGAAAAGGTGCTCGCCGTCCGAGGTCACCACGTTCTCGAAGATGCGATCGACGCTGTCCCACTCGAACATCTCCACGGCCGAGGGCGGAAGCGTCAGCCGCGGGCCTGTTGTACCCGCACGCAATTGCGTGCCAAGCGCCATGGCCGAATCGAGCAGCCATCGATCATGAACGACGTTCCCAAAATGCACCGCGAGGCCGACCGACAGGAATGCGCCCAGCATGAGCACACCCAACAGCGGCAACCACAGTCGTGTCAGCAGGCGCCGGCGAAGACTGTGTTCAGGCGCCGGCATGTTCGGCCTTCTCGAGCCGATAACCCAAGCCTCGGAAGACCCTGATGCCGACGTCGGCGTCGGCGAGGCTCAATTTGCGCCGCAGTCGACTGATGAACACCTCAACCGCGGACATGTTGGCGTTTTCCTGCCAGCGATACAGCGAATTGAATATCTGCGCCTTGCTGACAATACGGCCAGGACGTCGAAGCAAGAGTTCGAGCACGGCAAGCTCGCTTGGCGTGAGTTCGATTTCCCGGCCGCGCGCGGTCAGATGTCGTGACGCGGTTTCGAAGGCAAGGGCGCCGAAGTTAAGAGTGGCGCCCAGCGGCTCTCCGCGCCGCAACAGCGCGCGGATCCGGGCTTCGAGTTCGGCGACGTCGAAGGGCTTGGAGAGGTAATCGTCGCCGCCACCGTCCAGTCCTGCGACGCGCTGCTGCGGTTGATCGCGCGCCGTCAATATCAGTACCGGCGCCTTGAGCGAGTCGTGCCGCAATCGCCGCAGCAACTCGAGTCCATCCAGATCCGGCAGACCGAGGTCAAGAATGACCAGCGCATAAGTGGTCGCGGCGCACGCCGCGATCGCGTCACGCGCGTTGTGGGCGACGTCGGCCTCGTATCCGGATTGGGCCAGCGACGATTTCAGACCGCTCGCCAGCTCGACATCGTCTTCAACGACAAGCAGTCGCATGGATAGTGGTGATCGTCAGCAAAATGTAAGGATTTCCGGCCCGTTGCGGAAATTAGTGTGATCGAAAGTGAGACGCAAGGCAAATGACTCGCTACAGCTTGTACGCGCGCTTCGCCAGCTTGTATGCCAGTTCCGGCGCGAGCTCGAAGGCTTCGTCCTCGTCGATTTTGTGCTCGGTGACGAGTTGCGCGAGAAAGCGGCAATCCATGCGCCGCGCGACGTCGTGCCGCGCCGGAATCGACAAAAAGGCACGGGTATCGTCGTTGAAGCCGACCGTATTGTAGAAGCCGGCCGTCTCGGTCACCTGCTCGCGGAACCGTTGCATTCCCTCGGGGCTGTCGTAGAACCACCATGATGGGCCCAACCTGAGAATGGGATAGTGTCCGGCGAGCGGGGCCAATTCGCGCGAGTAGCTCGTCTCGTCGAGCGTGAACAGGATGACGGTCAGCCCGCGTTCGTTGCCAAACCGGTCGAGCAAAGGTTTGAGCGCGCGGACGTAATCGGTCCGCGTAGGGATGTCGGCGCCCTTGTCGCGACCGAAGCGCGCGAAAAGCTGCGGATTGTGATTGCGAAACGATCCTGGATGGATCTGCATCACCAACCCGTCGTCCAGGCTCATCCGTGCCATCTCCGTCAGCATCTGGCCACGAAACGCCTCGGCCTCGGCGGGCGTCATCGTTCCGGCAAGCGCCTTGGCAAAAAGGCTTTCGCAATCGGTGGTGTCGAAATCGGATGTCGTCGCCGTCGGATGCCCGTGATCGGTGGAGGTCGCACCCATCGACTTGAAGAAGGCGCGCCGGTTCCGGTGTGCGGCAAGATACCCGCGCCATGTGCTCGTGTCCTCGCCGGACAGCTCGGCGAGGCTTTGCACGTTAGCCGCGAATCCCTCGAACTCCGGGTCGACAACCGGATCGGGCCGATACGCCGTGACCACGCGACCTTGCCAACCGCTGGCCCGAATCTTCGCGTGATGCGCGAGCGAATCGAGCGGCGACTCGGTGGTTGCAATCACCTCGATATTGAATCGTTCGAACAGCGCGCGCGGACGAAACCCCGGCTTGGCGAGGCAATCGTTGATCTGATCGAAGATCCGGTCCGCGGATTCCGCCGACACGCGCTCCCGAATACCGAAGGTCTCGTGAAACGCGTGGTCGAGCCACAGGCGGGTCGGCGTGCCGCGAAACAGGTGGTAGTGCGCCGCGAAGGTGCGCCAGATCTTGCGCGCGTCCTTCTCCACCGGACCGCCGTCTTTTCTGGGTATCGCCAGGTCCTCGAGCGCCACGCCCTGGCTGTAGAGCATGCGAAATACATAGTGATCCGGCGTGATGAACAATGCCGATGCATCGCTGAATGGCTCGTTGTCTGCGTACCATTGTGGGTCGGTGTGTCCGTGCGGACTCACGATGGGCAGTTTTTCGACCGTTGCATAGAGGGCTCGCGCAAGATTGCGCTGCGTAGGCTCGGACGAAAACAGACGGTCGGGATGCAACGTGAGAACAGTCATGCAATGCCTTTCAATGCGATGTCTTGGCCGCACGGGCGACTGTACGCGCAGCGCCGTCAACATAGAGCGACGTCAGCCATGAAATAACCGCGGCCGCGAACGGCGCGGCCGCGGGCAGATCATCGCCGAATACCGCCTTGACGCCAAGCAATCCTCGCGCGAGGGCCGCGGGATCGCCGCGATGCTCCGATGCGACACGTGCGAAGTCCGCGGCCAGCGGATCGGCGACTTTGATCGTCCGGCCCGCTTCGTCGACGCCGGCGACGTAACGCATCCATGCTGCGACGCCCAGCGCGAGCCGATCGATCGATCGTCCCGCCGCGAGGTTGTCGCGCACAGTGCCAAGCAGGCGTTGCGGAAGTTTTTGCGATCCGTCCATGGCGATTTGCTGCGTGCGATGCGGTAACGCCGGATTGCGGAAGCGCTCCACCAGCGCATCCTGGTAGGCCGCGACATCGACGCCGTCGGGCAGAGCGAGCGTCGGCGCAACTTCGTCGCGCATCAAGGCACGCATGTACGCCACGAATTCCGGTTGTGCGGCAACCTGATAAATGAATTCGTAACCTGCCAGGAATCCGAGGTACGCAAGTGCCGAATGACTGGCGTTGAGCAGCCGCAGTTTCATCGCTTCGAAGGGCTCGACGTCGTCGACGAGTTGCGCGCCGACCTGTTCCCATGCCGGCCGCCCCGCAGCGAACGTGTCTTCGATAACCCATTGCCTGAACGGTTCGTGCATCACCGGTGCCGCGTCATGCACTCCGAGCACGGCGTCGTTGTCGGCAATGTCGGCATCGGTGGTGGCTGGGACGATGCGATCGACCATCGTCGATGGAAAGCGCACCCGATCCTCGATCCAATGCGCCAGCTCGCGCGAGCGCTCATTCGCGAACGCCAGCACCAGCCCGCGCACCAGCGCGCCGTTGTGTGGCAGATTATCGCAGCACATCACGGTAAACGGCTTCGCGTGTGACCGCTGGCGGGCTTCGAGGGCGGCGACGAGCAGGCCCACCGCCGACACCGGATGCGCAGGGTCGGCGAGGTCGTGAATGATGTCGGGATGGCGGAGATTGAGCCTTCCCGTCGCGGGATCATGGCAGTAGCCTTTTTCGGTGATCGTCAGCGACACGATGCGCGTGGCGGCTGCGGCAAGGCGCGAGTGAACCTTGTCGCGCTCGTCTCCCAGAAACAGGATTTCGCGGACGCTGCCGATCACCCGACGTCGAATGCCCTCGGGACTCTTTTCCACTGCAGTGTAGAGCCCGTCCTGCGGCGCGAGGCGATCACGAACATCAGGCGAGCGCAGGCTGACACCGCAGATGCCCCAGCTGTCCGGCTGCCGCGCCAGCACGTCTTCGGTGTACACGGCACCCTGCGCGCGATAGAACGCACCGATGCCCAGGTGCACGATGCCGACGCCAATGCGGGTGAAGTCGTACGTGGGTCGAGTGACGACCGCGGGCAACGCTCCCAGCGTCGCCGAGGACAAACGCATCATGGTGTGCCTTTGTGCGGGGGGCGGCCCTTCGTGCTCGTGCACGGCCCCCACGCTCGCGCCTTAGCTTCGCTCGCCGCGCTCATGAACGACCTCCACGCTTGCGGCTACCGCCGCGCGCTGCCCCCACGGGGCGCAATTCGCGCTCGGGACGGTCCTTCGCGCTCATGCCGGCTGCGGATGTTCCTTGACCCGCGATACCAGCTGCGTCGGATTGACGAAGCGCAACGCGATCAACAGCCACGTCAACGTGACGAGCATGTAGACCATTGCCATGGCGTCGACGGACTGCGGCGCGCGCACGCCTGCGGCGAACACCGCGTAGTAAAGCGCGACGACCAGCGTCTGCGAGTCCGGGCCCGCCGTCAGGAATGTGAGTTCGAACAGCGCGATGGTGCGCACGAGAACCAGCAGCGATGCTGCCAGAATTCCCGGCGCCAGCAACGGCACGAGGATGTGCCAGAACATGCGCCCTGTGCCGGCGCCGAATACACGCGCCGCCGATTCGAGATTGGGGTCGATTTGCTCGATGAACGGCGTCATGACCAGGATGACGAAAGGTGCTGCCGGAATCAGGTTGGCGAGGATGACACCGTAGATCGTTCCCGCAAGTTGCGCCTTGTACAGCACCGTTGCCAGCGGGATGCCGTAGGTAATCGGTGGCACCATCAGCGGCAGAAGAAACAGCAGCATCAGGAAGCGCTTGCCGACGAAATTGCGTCGCGCGAGCGTGTATGCCGCGGGCACGCCGATGAGCAGTGCCAATGCCACGACAGCGAACACGACCTCCACGGTGACGATGAGCACGGAGCCCAGCTGGAATTCCTTCCATGCCGCGACGTACCACATCGTCGTCCAGCCTTCGGGCAACCACGTGCCGAGCCAGCGCTGCGCGAACGAGCTGGTGACGACGGCGGCGATCATCAGGCCGATGTTGACGACAAACAGCGTCATCGTGCCGATGAGTAATCCACGCCACGCGCGATCGAACCAGTTCACCCTTTGCCTCCCGATACGGGACCACGATAGAAGAGGTTACGCAGGCCGAGAACGCCGGCAACGATGATGAGTTGCACGAAGCCCATGATCATCGCGATCGCCGACGCGAGCGAATAGTCGTACTGCTCGAAGGCTGCTTCGTATGCCGCGATGGAAATCACCCGCGTCGGTCCGGCCGGCGAGCCCAACAGCACCGCGGATGGAAACACCGAATAGGCCTGCACGAACGCGAGGCAAAAGCACATGGCCAACCCAGGCGCCAGCAATGGCAGGTAGATATGCCGGAATTGCGCTTTCGGACCTGCACCGAGGGTGGACGCCGCGCGCGCCAGCACCGGATCGATGCCGGTGATGTAGGACAGGATCAGGAGGAACGCGAACGGAAAACCGGAAATCACCAGGGAAATCAGCACGCCCCAATAGTTATGCGTGAGGCGGATCGGTCCTTCGTAGAGATGGAAGAACTGCAACGCCTGAGACAGCCACCCTTTGGGCCCGAAATAAGTCAGCATGCCCTCGGCGATGAGTACGGTCCCCAGCGTGATCGGAATGACGAGGATCGTCGTCACCCACCGCTGGTAGCGCGACTTGACGCGCATCTTGTAGGCGATCGGCAGCGCAAACCCGACGTTGATCAGCGTCGCCGGGAGCGCGAGCTTGAGCGTCGTCCAGATCGTCGGCCAAAGGTTGTCGGTCGTGAAGAAGTGTTGGTAGTTGCCGAGCCATCCGCCCTCCTTCGGCTCGAACGAAATCGCAAGCCCGTACAGGAATGGATAGACGAACAGGATGAGCATGAACGCGGTCGCCGGTAGCACCAAAAGCAGCGTGCGGTCGAACGGAGCGCGTTGCGCGTTGCCTGCTGAAATGGACGCCATCGCCGCCTACTCGCCTGGATAGACGAGCGCGCGCTCGACCGGAACATGGACCCGCACCGTGTCGCCCACACCGATCGTTCCGGCGGCGCGCACGTGCAGCACCGTTCCCGACGCAGTGACCACGTCGAGCAGCGAGTCGCGGCCGTTGTACTCGACGTTCTCCACCCGAGCGCTGATCGTATTCACGCCGCCGGGCCCGTCACCCATGACGATCTCCTCCGGGCGGATCGCGACTGCGGCACGGCCGGTCTTCAGCGGCTGCTTGCGCACACCGGTCAGCCCGAAGTCGGGACCGCGCAGCGCCACACGATCGCCCTCCTCGCGCGCTACCTCGAGGTCGAGCACGTTGCGATAGCCCATGAAGCGCGCGACGTGCAGATTCGCCGGCTGCAGGTAGACGTCGTGCGGCGGAGCGATCTGCTGCACGACGCCGTCCTTCATCACCACGATGCGATCTGCCAGCGACAGCGCCTCATCCTGGTCGTGCGTGACGTAAATGGTGGCGCGGCCGAGTTCCCGATGGATGCGCCGGATTTCGGCGCGCGTTTCGATGCGCAACTTTGCATCCAGGTTGGACAACGGTTCGTCCATCAGGATCAGCGGCGGCTCGATAACGATCGCGCGCGCGATCGCGACCCGTTGCTGCTGACCGCCGGACAGCTGCCCCGGCAGCTTGTGTTCCTGGCCGGTGAGTTGCACCAGCTTGAGCGCGCGTGCGAGTCGCGGCGCGATCTCCGCCGCCGCGACGCCACGCATGCGCAGACCGAAGTCGATATTCTTGCTGACAGTCATGTGCGGGAACAGCGCGTAATTCTGGAATACCATCCCGAAGCCGCGCTTTTCCGGCGGCAGCGTGTCGATGCGCATGTCGTCGAGCCAGATGCTTCCGCCGGACAGCTGCATCAAGCCGGCGATGCAGTTGAGCGCGGTCGACTTCCCGCAGCCCGATGGGCCGAGCAGGCAGATGAACTCGCCCCGCTTGACGGTCAGGGACAGCTCGTCCAGTGCGTTGAATGCCTTGCCGCCCGCGCCCGCAAAGCGGCGCGTCACGCGGTCAAGCTTGAGTTCGCTGAAATCGTGTTTCATGCCTGGGTTCTCTCTGGAGCCACTGCGTCATTTGGTTTTTTGCGCGCCGACTTCGGCGTCCCAGCGACGATACGCCTCGACGACGGCCTTCGCGTCGAGCGTCGGCACGTGCGGGTATTGCGTCAGCCAGGTCGCATACTCCGCGCGGCCGAATTCATTGATGGCGTCCTGGCTCTCCTTGGGCGCCATCGACAGCGGGACATTTTTCACCGAGGGGCCAGGATAGAAATAGCCTTTGTCATAGGTCAGTGCCTGCGCCTCCGGCGACAGCAGGTACGCCATCAGGTCGAGCACCACCGCAAGCTTCTCCGGCGCGAGGCCCTTCGGAACCGCCATGTAGTGCGCGTCGTTGACCCACGTCATGTCCTTGAACGGCGTGACTTTGTAGTCCTTGGGCACGATGCCGATGATGCGCGGGTTCAGGTCCCAGCCGGTCATGGTGACGGTCATGTCGCGTGAACCTTCGCCGAGCTCCTTCATGATGGCCGCCGTGCCCGTAGTGTAATACTCGATGCACGAATCGAGTTCCTTGAGATACGCCCAGGTCTTGTCCCAGCCCTTGGCCGGATCGCGCGGGTCCTTGTCGCCGAGGATATATGGCAGACCCATGATGAACGTGAATCCAGGTCCCGAGTTTGCCGGACGCGCGTAGCCGAAGCGGTTAGGATTGGCCTTGCACCACGCGAGCAATTCCTGCGGCGTGGTCGGCACCTGCTTGACCTTGGCCGGGTTGTATTCGAGCAACGGGCCGCCCGGCATGAAGGTGACGACCAGGGCCTGATTCTGCGCCAGATCGTTCATTTTTCGCGCCGCGGGCAAGTAATTGTCGAGCACGCCAGGAAATTTCGCGGCGTATTCCGGCAACACTTTGACCCACAGTCCCTGATCGATGCCCGCGGAAAGCGCGCCAACGCCCGTCAATACCAAATCGATGTCGCTATGCCCCGCCGCCTGCATCGCCTTGAGTTTGGCGGGGAGTTCCGGTGCCGGCGCCTTGCTGAACGTTACTTTGGAAACGAGATCGGGATGTTTCGCCTGATAAGCCTCGATCGCTGCCTGCGTCAACGCGAGATCGCCGGCGACGTCGACGACGTTGATCGTCACTGGACTCTTCGGCAATGCCGGCACTTGCGCGATGGCGAAAGCCGCCGCGCATCCAAGCAAAAGGGCGCCCGCGAAAATACGTGTTCTCAATGCTCCTCCACGTGTAACTGCTGTCGCCCTGGCGCAGGCCGGAGCCCGGCTCGCATCGCCTTGTAGTGTAACGCTTCAGATTGAATCCCGGATCTCGCTACGCTCGTCCGGGATGACGTGTCCGTCCAAGAGCGCCCCGCCGCATGACGGGGCGCGATTGGAACGGATACGTCATTTCGTCTTCGACGCGCCGACCTGCTGGTCCCAGATCTTGAACGCCTCGACTTGCGCCGACGGCGGCAACGATTGCGTGTGCGGGAACTGCGCGAGCCAGCCTTCGTATTCCGGCCGGCCGTATTCCTTGATGACGTCCTGGCTTTCCTTGGGCGCCATCGACAGCGGCACATTCTTCACCGCCGGACCCGGGTAGAAGTAACCCTTGTCCCACGCGTAGGCCTGCGCCTCCGGCGTCAGCAGGAACGCCATCAGGTCGAGCACGACGGCAACTTTTTCCGGTGCGACGCCCTTCGGGATCGTCATGTAGTGCGCGTCATTGACCCACGTCATGCCCTTGAACGGCTGCACCTTGAAGTTCTTCGGGACGATGCCCAACACGCGCGGATTGATGTCCCAGCCAGTCACCGTGAGTGTCATATCGCGCGAACCTTCGCCCAATTCCTTCATGACCGCACCGGTGCCAGTCGGATAGTATTCGATGCAGGTATTGAGCTCTTTGAGATAAGCCCAGGTTTTGTCCCAGCCTTTAACCGGATCTTTTGGGTTCGAATCGCCGAGGATGTACGGCAGTCCCATGATGAACGTGCGCCCGGGGCCGGAGTTGGCAGGCCGTGCGTAGATCAGCTTGTTGGGGTTAGCCTTGCACCATGCGAGCAATTCGGCGGGTGTGGTGGGTACCTGCTTGACCTTGTCCGGGTTGTACTCCATCAGCGGCCCGGCCGGCATGAACGTGACTGCGATGCCGTAATCTTGCGCCAACTCCTGCATCTTGGCGGCGGCGGGCAAGTAATTCGCCGTCAGGTTCGGAAATTTGGCGGCGTTGTCAGGCAACATCTTCATCAGCACGCCCTGCTCAACGCCAGCGGCCAGAAAATCGGTGCCGGTCAATACCAGGTCGATATCGCTGCGGCCCGCTGACTGCATCGCTTTCAGCTTGCCGGGTAATTCAGGTGCAGGCGCCTTGGTGAAGTTGATCTTGGAAACCAGTTCCGGATGCTTTTTCTGGAACAGCTCGATCGCATCCTGGGTCAGCGCGAGATTGCCCGCCACGTCGACGATGTTCAACGTGACCGGCCCACCTTTCGGTTGCGCCTGCACACCCTGCGGCATCGCGCCAACGGCGATCAGCGCCGAGGCGTACAAACCGACCAGCGCTCCACGCAGCAGCGTGCGACGCCCGGCCGGAGTTTTCGAATCAATACGTTTCATGTCCTGCCTCCTGTTGAATGAAAAGCCGCGAATATTCGCGGGTCATGCGTAACTTCGCGCTACTTCGTTTTCTGCGCCCCGATTTCCTGGTCCCAGCGCCGGAACGCCTCGACGAGCGGCTTGGCATCGAGCGGCTGTGTCTGGGGGTTCTGCACAAACCACTGTTCGTACTCGGGACGCCCAAATTCCTTGATGACGGCCTGGCTTTCCTTCGGTGCCATGGTAACCGGCACGTTCTTGACCGCAGGCCCCGGATAAAAGTACCCCTTGTCGTAGGTAAGCGCCTGCTGCTCAGGCTGCAACAGGAACTTCATCAGGTCCAGGACGACGGCGAGCTTCTCTGGCGTCAGCCCTTTCGGCACCATCAGAAACTGAGTGTCGTTCACCCACGTCATGTTCTTGAACGCGCCGACTTTGTAGGCCTTGGGAACGATGCCGAGTGCGCGCGGATTGATGTCCCAGCCGGTCATCGTCACGGTCATGTCGCGCGAACCCTCGCCGACTTCCTTCATCGTCGCCGCCGTGCCGGTTGGATAGTATTCAATGCAGGTGTTCAGCTCTTTGAGGAACGCCCACGTCTTGTCCCAGCCCTTGACGGGATCCTTGGGATCCTTGTCACCGAGCAGGTACGGCAACCCTTGCAGGAACGTGCGCCCAGGCCCCGAATTCGCCGGCCGCGGATAGATGAATCGATTCGGATTGGCCTTGCACCACGCGAGCAATTCGCCGGGCGTCGTCGGCACCTGCTTGACCTTGTCCGGATTGTATTCCAGCAGCGGTCCCGCGGGCGTGAACACCACCGCCAGCGCCTGATTCTCGGCGAGGTCCTGCATCTTGCGCGCTGCGGGCAGGTAGTTGTCGAGGACATTGGGGAACTTCGCCGCCTGGTCGGGCAGGATGCGCACCCATAGGCCCTGCTCGATGCCGGCGGAAAGCACATCTGTGCCGCCCAGAACGAGATCGATATCGCTGCGGCCGGCGCCCTGCATCGCCTTCAACTTGCCCGGCAACTCTGGCGCCGGGGCTTTGGTGAAGTTGATCTTGGCGACGACGTTGGGATACTTGGTCTGGTACGCCTCGATGGCATCCTGGAGCAACGCCAACGCGCCACCGACATCGACAACGTTAACCGTCACTGGATTGGCCGGCATCGGCGACGGTTGCGCATGCACTGTCATGCTCGGGAGCGACAGTGATGCCGCCATCCCTATTGCGGCCATCGTATTAACCACTTTGCGTCGCCCAATCGTTAACCGCGGTAGAAAGCTGTTCACAAAACCCCTCCTCTTGGTAAAACGTGAAGCGTCGTGCATGGCGTCAGGCCCTTCTTGCGACAAGCCGCGATTCATGCCACGCGCCTTTTTCTGATTCCCGTCGATGCGCGCATTGGCTTGGCGCCTTTGTCTGCACGCGCCGCATCGTCCAATCCGCGCTGGAATTCCTTGAGCACGCGCGACAGATGCCGGTGCATCGCAACGCGAGCGCCCGCGTGATCGCGTGCGGCGACAGCGCGGACGATCGCAGCGTGATCACGAATGGTCTGATCGGCAAGTTCGGACGTATGAAAGTGCCGCTGCATCCGCCCCCACAGTTCAGCACGCTGGTTCCACAAACCTTCGACGACAAGCTCCAACGAGCCATTGCCCGTCGCCTTGGCCAGCCGCAAATGAAAATCCCGATCGGTAGCCTCACGGGTCTCGAAATCGTCGACGTGTGCGGTCATGCGCTCGACACTCCGTTGCAGTGCTTCGACGTCGGCCGGGGTTGCAGCTGCCGCCGCCAGCGCGGCAATTTCACCTTCGATGAGCTTGCGCGCGTTGAGCAACTCGAATGGGCCCGGACCCGCGTCACCGGCGGCGTCACTTCCTGTCGCGAGTTTTGCGGTCACGAAAATGCCGGTGCCAACCCGCACCTCGACCAGTCCACCAATTTCAAGCGAAATGATGGCCTCGCGCACCGACGCACGGCTCACGCCGAGCTTGGCAGCAAGCTCGCGTTCTGCGGGCAGTCGGGATCCCGGCGGAAACTCGCCGGCGGCAATCAACCCGGCTATCTGATCGGCGATCTGCCGATACAGGCGCCGCGCCTCGACAAACTGCAGTGGCACGCGTTGATTCCCCCAACGGACACGCGGAATGATTCCGCACTATCCGGCGATTTGGTTCGCGGCCTTGCGGTATGCTTGCGGCCGCGTCTTGATTGTTGCTTGCGGCGCTCGCCGCAACTCGACGGCATCTTAGCCCTCGTGGTAACCTGTGGTCAAGTGGTCGGACCACCGAACCACAGCACCGAACACCGCCGGACGGTACTCGGCATCCCGCTCCCCTCGCCATTCGAGAGCCTGTCATGAAGATCACCGCGTGCCGAGTCATCGTCAGTAACCCGGGTCGCAATTTCGTTACGCTCAAGATCGAAACCGACGAAGGGGTGTATGGCATCGGCGACGCAACGCTCAATGGTCGCGAGCTCGCAGTGGCGAGTTATCTACGCGATCATCTGATCCCGGCGTTGATCGGCCGCGATCCTGCGCGCATCGAGGACACCTGGCAATACTTCTATCGCGGCGCGTACTGGCGGCGAGGCCCGGTGACCATGACCGCCATCGCCGCGATCGATACCGCGCTCTGGGACATCAAGGGCAAAGTTGCCAATTTGCCGATCTTCGAGCTGCTGGGCGGCAGCAGTCGCGATGGCGTGCTGGTCTACGGTCACGCCAACGGCAAGGACATCGCCGAAACGCTCGACGAAGTTGCGCGTTATATCGACCTGGGCTACAAGGCGATCCGCGCGCAATCAGGTATTCCGGGCCTCGCATCGACCTACGGCGTGTCGAAGGATCGGATGTACTACGAACCGGCAGATGCGGCGATCGCAACGGAAAATGTCTGGTCCACCGCCAAATATCTGGATCACGCGCCAAAACTGTTCGAGGCGATCCGCGCGCGCTTCGGTTTCGACCATCACCTGCTGCACGATGTGCACCATCGCCTCACGCCGATCGAAGCGGGGCGATTGGGCAAGTCGCTCGAACCCTATCGCCTGTTCTGGATCGAAGATCCGACGCCGGCCGAAAATCAGGAAGGCTTCCGGCTGATCCGCCAGCATACGGTCACACCGATTGCGGTTGGCGAGATCTTCAACACCATCTACGATTGCCAGACGCTGATCACCGAACAGTTGATCGATTTCATCCGCACAACCGTCGTCCACGCCGGCGGCATCACGCACTTGCGCCGCATCGCGCATCTGGCCGAGCTGTATCAGGTGCGCACGGGGTCGCACGGCGCCACGGACCTGTCGCCCGTGTGCATGGGCGCAGCGCTAAACTTCGACACGTGGGTCCACAACTTCGGGATCCAGGAATACATGCGCCACACGCCCGAGACCGACGCGGTGTTTCCACACGCCTATTTCTTCAAGGACGGATACCTGCATCCGGGCATTGCGCCGGGACATGGCGTCGACATCGACGAAGAACTCGCGGCGAAGTATCCGTACAAGCCAAGTGCATTGCCCGTAAACCGGCTCGAAGACGGTTCGATGTGGAATTGGTAGCCGTGCGAGAGCCCGGCGAGGGGCCCCAGACGCAGCAAGGGGATCGACGGAGAATTGCGAGTCACGGCTGCGGCCGACACGCCGAACGTGGATCTAGAACGAATATTGCTACGAGGCCGCTACGGGGCCTTGAAATGCCCCGACTTGCCGCCTGACTTCTCCAGCAGGCGAACACCCTCGATCTGCATGCCGCGATCCGCCGCTTTGCACATGTCGTAGATGGTCAGGAGGCCGACGGCCACCGCGGTCAGCGCTTCCATTTCGACGCCTGTGCGGTCCAGTGTCTCCGTCGTCACCTCGATGGTCACGGCCGCGCCCGCGAAAGCGAAGTCGACGCTCACGTGCGTCAATGGCAGTGGGTGCGCCAGGGGAATGAGTTCCGCGGTGCGCTTAGCAGCCTGAATCGCGGCGATGCGCGCGATGCCGAGTACGTCGCCTTTCCTGGCAGTCCCCGCCTGGATCATTGCCAGTGTCGCCGAGTGCATCGTAATCCTGCCGCCGGCGCGCGCGATACGTTTGGTAACTTCCTTGCCCGCGACATCGACCATACGCGCCTGACCGGCCGCATCAAAATGGGTAAAATGCGAGGCTTGCCCCGGCATTGCGCCGCTCCTGAAACTTTGCGTCGATTGCGGCAATCATAGCACCATGCCCGCGCCTCCCTCTCCCTCGCGTCCGCAAGGCGATTTCGCTCATGCTCGCGATCGTCATGGTCCTTGCGCCGATGGCGGCGGTGCCGCAAACGTTGCCCGAACTCGGCGACCCCTCCGGCGCTGATATGTCGTTCGCACAGGAACGCCGTCTCGGAGAGTCGGTCGTACGCGACCTGCGCTCATCCGGGGCGTACCTCGATGATCCCGAGGTCAACGGCTATCTGAACGAGATTGGCAATCGCCTGGTGACGGCGATCCCGGGCGCGCCGTTCGATTTCCTGTTCTTCGCGGTCAACGATGCCACGATCAACGCGTTCGCGCTCCCCGGCGGCTACGTGGGCGTCAACACCGGGCTGATATTGCTCACGCAGAACGAGTCCGAGCTTGCGGCGGTGCTCGCGCATGAAATCTCGCACGTTACGCAACATCACATTGCGCGAAGCATTGCGAAACAGAAGGACGCGATGCTGACAACGCTGGCCGCGCTGGCCGCCGCGATCGTCGCGGCGCGCGTCGGCGGCCAGAACGGCGGGCAGGTCGCCCAGGCCGCGGTGGCGTCGGCACAAGGCCTTGGAATACAGATGCAAATCGACTACACGCGGCAGATCGAACAGGAAGCCGACAGGCTCGGATTTCAGCGTCTCGACGCGGCCGGCTTCGACGTCACGGCCATGGCGACATTCATGGAGCGGCTGCAGCGCGCGTCGCGCTTCGTCGAAGGCAATGCGCCGTCCTACCTGCGCGACCACCCGGTAACGTACGAACGCATCGCCGAGGCGCAGGCGCGCGCGCAAGGCAAGCCGTTCAAGCAGGTCAAGGACTCGCTCGACTTCAACATGGTGCGCGCGCTCGTCAAGAGCTATCAAGGCAGCACCAAGGAAGCAATCGCCTTCTTCGAGGATGCCTTGGCGGAAAAGCGCTACAACGATCCGATCGCAGCGCGTTACGGACTGGTCGCTTCGCTGCTGCGCGCGCAGGACTTCAAGCGCGCCCAGGCCGAGCTGCTGATCCTCGAAAAAGCTGCGCCGCCGCATCCGATGATCGACGCCATGGCGGGTCAGATACTCATGCAGTCCGGGCAACTGAGCGCGGCAATCGCGCGTTACCAGGCGGCCCTGGTCCGCTACCCAAACAAGCGGCAGTTGATTTACGACTATCCGGAAGCTCTGCTGAAAGACAAACAGGCAGCCAAAGCGGCCACCTTTCTCAGTGAGCAGCTATTGCGTTATCCCGACGACGGACCACTGCACCTGCTCGCGGCCAAGGCCTACGCCGAACTCGGCAAACAGACACTCGCGCATCAGCACCAGGCCGAATACTACGCATGGATGGGCAATCTGACGGGTGCGGTCGTCCAGTTCGAACTTGCGGTCAAGGCCGGTGACGGCGATTTCTACCAGGCGTCCGTCGCGGAAAGCCGCCTGCGCGAGATGCGCCAGGAAGTCACCGACCAGAAAAAGCGCGTGTCCGAAGGCGACCCAGGCTAGGCTGCTGACCCCGGGCCCCGCGCCGGGGAGCTCACGTGGCGGCCTTTCATACCAGCACGCAGAACTGAGCTCGCGTCGCTAGACCTTGCCCGTCGCCGGGATGAAGCGCAACGCCACGCCGTTATTGCACCAGCGTTGCCTGGTTGGGGGCGGTCCGTCGTCGAACACGTGCCCCTGATGGCCGCCGCAGCGCACGCAGTGATACTCGGTGCGCGGCACGATCATCATGAAATCCTGCTTGGTGGCCAGTCGACCCGGGATACTTGTAAAAAAACTCGGCCAGCCGGTGCCACTGTCGTATTTCATCTGTGAGCTGAACAATGGCAATGCGCACCCCAGGCAAACGAAAATGCCGGCGCGCTTCTCGTCGTTGAGCGCGCTGGTGAAGGGTCGCTCGGTGCCTTCTTTGCGCAGGACGTAGAAGCTTTCCTCGGGCAAAGCCTTCTTCCATTCGACTTCGGTCTTGGTGATCGGATCAACCGAGCGCGCCACGTCCGCGTCCTTGGCCAGCAGCGTTTGCCAATCTTGCTGGATGTCGGCGATCGACTTGCCGGCAGGGGCACCCGCCGCGACAGCGACAGGCGAGATGGGCAATGCGGCACTTGCGGCGCCGGCGGCCATTGCCATCAGAAAATCGCGTTTTTTCATGGTAACTCCTCAAGGAACTGCGCCATCCGACGATCGCAGCAAACATTGGAACGATCGCACATCTTCCTCTTAGTCGCCATAGGGGACTGCTGCTTACGGCGCGGAGGCGGCCAATCGCTGTTTTCCGCTACACTAGCGCCACTTTGGTCGGCATGCCCGCCACGAGGAGTCCGTCATGATCGCCTTGACGCATCGGTTGTCATTCGGCCTTTGCGCCCTGTTCGCCAGCGCGACCGTCATCGCGGGCGAAATCACGCTGTTCGAAAATCCGGATTTCGGCGGCCGCCGAGTCACCCTGCGCGCTGCCATGCCCAATTTCGATCCGTCCGGCTTCAACGATCGCGCGTCGTCGCTGGTGATTCGTGAAGGCTACTGGGAACTGTGCACGGACGCCTATTTTCGCGGGCGTTGCGCGACATTCGGTCCGGGCGAGTATCGAAATCTGCAGCCGTCGTTCACCAACTCCATCTCTTCCGCGCGCGAAGTTGCCGGCTCGCCAGCTGGACGGCCGCCGGCGGCACCGCCACCGATCGCGGGCGGCGGCGCTCCGCGAATCGAACTGTGGGAACGCCGCGAATTCGGCGGGCGATCGATCACCTTGACCTCCGGCGCGCCGGATTTCGAAGCCATCGGCTTCAACGATCGGGCGGACGCCGCCGTCATCTATGGCGGCGTGTGGCGCTTATGTGAGCACGCAGGGCTTGGCGGCAAGTGCCAGGAATACGGGCCGGGGCGCTACAACGACCTCGGCTATCTGGGTGGCAAAGTCAGTTCCGCGGCGATCGTCGGCACCAACGGCGGTGGTGGTGGCTGGGTACCTCCCGGCAGGCCGCGCGCAATACTCTACGAAAGCCCCGGCTTCGGTGGCCGCAACTTCGTCATCGAGGGCAACGTCGTCGGGAATCTGGATCGCACTGGTTTCAACGATCGCGCGTCGTCGATCAGGATCGAGGGCGGGTACTGGGTGTTCTGCACCGACGCGGGGTTCCAGGGCACTTGCCGCACTTTCGGCCCCGGCGAATACGCCTCGCTGCCGTGGGACATCAACAACAAGATTTCGTCCGGCCGGCGCATTTCGGAGCAGTACCCCTACAACGCGCCACCGGCTTGGGGATCTTCCCGCTAGCGCACCCATGCCACAGGTCGACGACATCGCGGGGCTGCGCCGCATACTCCGCGACTGCCGCACGATCGCCGTCGTCGGCTTGTCCGCGAACTGGTACCGACCGAGCTACTTCGCTGCGAAGTATATGCAGGACAAGGGCTATCGCATCATCCCGGTGAACCCGAATTACCGCGACGTGCTCGGCGAGAAATGCTACGCGGACCTGCGCGGCATCCCGGAACCGGTCGATATCGTCGATTGCTTCCGCAAACCCGAGGAGATGGTGCCTATCGCACGAGACGCGGTCGCGATTCACGCGCGAGTCCTGTGGATGCAACTCGGAATCCGCAACCTCGATGCTGCCAGGATCGCGAACGACGCCGGACTCGACGTGGTCATGGATCGCTGCGTGAAAATCGAACACGCGCGCATTCTCGGCGGACTCAACTGGGCGGGCGTGAACACCGGTGTGATTTCGGCCCGACGGCCCGCATAACGGCACGAACGCTGCGATGGCTGACCACAAATTCGGCTTCGATACGCTGTGCCTGCACGCGGGGCAGATTCCCGACGCGGCCACCGGCGCGCGTGCGTTGCCGATTTATCAGACGACATCGTTCGTCTTCGACAGCGCCGATCATGCCGCGAGCCTGTTCAATCTCCAGACGTTCGGCAATGTCTATTCGCGCATCTCGAATCCCACGGTTGCCGCGCTCGAGGAGCGCGTGGCGTCACTCGAGGGCGGACGCGCCGCGATCGCCGCCGCGACAGGCATGGCCGCGCAGATGATTGCACTGCTGACGCTTGCGCAGAGCGGCGACCACATCGTCGCGGCACGCGCGCTCTATGGCGGGACCTATTCGCAATTCGCGGTCACCTTCGCGCAATTCGGCATTGAAACGACCTTCGTCGACTCCGCTGACCCGGAGAATTTCCGCCGTGCGATCAAGCCGAACACCAAGGCGCTGTATGCAGAGACGCTCGGCAATCCGCAGCTCAACGTCCTCGACATTGCCGCCGTCGCCTCGATCGCGCACGATGCCGGCGTGCCACTCGTCATCGACAATACGCTCGCGTCGCCCTATCTGTGCCGGCCGATCGAGCACGGCGCGGACATCGTCATCCACTCCGTGACCAAGTACCTGGGCGGCCACGGCACGACCATGGGCGGGGTCGTTGTGGAGTCGGGCAAGTTCGACTGGGGCAACGGCAAGTTCCCGCAGATGACCACACCATCACGCGGGTACCACGGCGTAATCTTCCACGAGTCCTTCGGCGACTTCGGTTTCACGATGAAGGCGCGCATGGAGACGATGCGCACATTGGGCGCCACACTGTCGCCGTTCTCGGCGTTCATGCTGCTCCAAGGCATCGAAACGCTCCACCTGCGCATGCCGCGGCATTGCGAATCGGCGCTGGCAGTGGCAACCCATCTCGGGCAGCACCCGCAGGTCGACTGGGTCAACTACCCGTTGCTGCCGGGCAATGGCGAAGAGCCCCGCGCGCGTAGATACCTGCCGCGAGGCGCTGGCGGGATCCTCACTTTCGGCGTCAAAGGCGGCGCCAAGGCAGGCGAACGTTTCATCGAGGCGGTTCAGTTCCTGTCGCACCTGGCCAACGTCGGCGATGCCAAGACGCTGGTCATACACCCTGCGTCGACCACGCATCGCCAACTCAACGCGGAAGAACAGCGTGCGGCGGGTGTGCTGCCGGAAATGATCCGCCTGTCGATCGGCCTCGAAACGCTCGATGATATTCTCTGGGACATCGATCAAGCCCTGAGTCGTATCGAACATGATCAATAACACGCGTTATCCGTCGCTTGGCTGGCCATGGGTCGGGTTGCTGCTTTGCGTTGCGCTGCTCGGCCAGGAGTTCATGCTGCAGGCCGCGGGACCGAATGCACCGTTGACCGTCTATCGTGTGGTACTGATGGCTGTCGCATTGACTTCGCTCGCGCTGATCCTGTTGCCGCCACGACGCATCGCATACTTCCTGGCGTTCGCTGTTTGTGCGGCGCTGATTGCGTACGCTTTCTACCTGCAATACGTGATGGGGCTGGAGCCCTGCCCGCTGTGCCAGTTCCAGCGCGCGTGCGTCATCGGCATGGGTCTGGTCTTCCTCGTCGCGGGCTATCACAACCCCGGACCCGTTGGCGCGACGGTTTACGCGTTCATACAGTTTCTGATCGGCGGTGCTGGCGTCGCTCTCGCTACGCGCCAGGTATGGCTGCAGTCGTTACCCAAGGACCAGGTTCCTTCCTGCGGCATGGGCCTCAATTACATGCTGGAGAACCTGCCGTTCACCGACGTGCTGCAAAAGGTGTTCGAGGGCAGCGGAGAATGCGCCGAGAAGGGATGGGAATTCCTGCATCTGTCGATCGCTGGCTGGACGCTTGTATTTTTTGTGGCGATGATCGTCACGGCGTTTGCCGTGATCCGGCGCGACTAGGGACTTGGTGGAACGGTGAAAATCACGCTGGTGGGTTCGCGCTATTTCGGCGCTGCGGCGTTCGAAATGCTGCGCAGCCAGGGCGTCGACGTCGCGCGGGTCGTCGTGCCGCAGGCTGACGACCGTCTGGCGACGGCTGCGCAAGCAGCCGGTATCGAAGTCGTCGTGCCCGAGAACCCGATGCTGGTGCCGGCAGACGCAATTGCCGATGGCACGGAACTGATTGTTACCGCGCACAGCCACGCACGGGTCAGCAGCGACGCGTTGGCGCGCGCGCGGCTGGGTGGGATTGGCTTCCATCCGTCGCTGCTACCGCGCCATCGCGGCATGGCGGCGATCGAGTGGACCATCAAGGAAGGCGACCCGATCGCCGGCGGCTCGATCTACCACCTCGCCGAAAGAATGGACGCGGGCGCGATCGCCGCGCAGGACTGGTGCTTCGTGAAGAAAGGCGAGACCGCGCGCGAGCTCTGGGAACGCGCACTCGCGCCGATGGGCTTGCGCCTGCTAGGCGAAGTTGTCGCGCTGGCGGCCAGGACCGGCACGTTGCCCGCGAAGCCTCAGGACGAGCAATTCGCGACGCGTGCGCCGTTGATCAAGACCTAGTGCAACCTATTTCGGCGCGAGCCTTATCGCGCCATCCAGCCGGATCGTTTCGCCATTGAGCATCTCGTTGCGGATGATTTCGCCGACGAGCGACGCGTACTCTGGCGGACGTCCCAGGCGTGGCGGAAACGGAACCATCTTGCCGAGCGATTCCTGAACTTCGGCGGACATCCCGGCCATCATCGGCGTTTCGAACAATCCCGGCGCGATGGTCATGACGCGGATGCCGTGGCGCGCGAGCTCGCGCGCGATGGGCAACGTCATGCCGACCAGCCCTGCCTTAGACGCGCTGTACGCGGCCTGTCCGATCTGGCCGTCGTACGCCGCGACCGACGCGGTATAGACGATCACGCCGCGTTCGCCCGCGGCATTGGGCATGTTATGAGACATCAACTCCGCAGCAAGTCGCGTCATGTTGAACGAGCCGATGAGGTTGATGTTGATCGTGCGCGTGAAGCTGGCGAGCGCATGCGGGCCCTCCTTGCCCACGACCCTTTCGCCGATGGCGATCCCAGCGCAATTGACGAGGCCATTCAGCCCGCCAAACGCGCTTTGAGCGAATGCCACCGCGGCCTTGGCGCTGGCCTCGTCGGTGACGTCGGTGCGCGCGAAGCGCGTCGTGGCGCCGAGTTCCGCGACGAGCGCGTGGCCCTGGGCCTCGTTGACGTCCGCGAGCACCACCTTTGCACCCGCGCCGATCAGCATGCGCGCGGTGGCGGCACCGAGGCCTGAAGCCGCCGCCGGTGACGATGAATACGTTGTTGGAGATCTGCATTCGTTTATTTTTCCTGGGCTTTGAAGACGTTGGTCGCCGTTGCCACCAACCCCGCCAGGTCCGACAGATTCGAAGGCACGATCAGCGTGTTGTTGGTCTTGGCGAGGTTGGCGAACGCCGCCACGTATTGCTCAGCGACTTTGAGATTGACCGCGCTGATCCCGCCGGGCGAATTGATCGCTTCGGCAACCTGCTTGATCGCCTTGGCGTTGGCTTCCGCGATGGAGAGAATCGCCGCGGCCTGGCCCTGTGCAGTATTGATCTCCGCCTGCTTCACGCCTTCGGACGAGGCAATGGCCGCAGCACGAGCACCCGCGGCGAGGTTGATCTGTTCCTGCTGGCGACCTTCGGAGGTTGCGATGACCGCGCGCTTTTCGCGTTCGGCTGTGATCTGCGCCTGCATCGCATGCAGAATTTCCTTCGGCGGCGTCAGGTCCTTGATCTCATAGCGAAGCACTTTGACGCCCCAGTTGCCTGCGGCTTGGTCGAGTGCGGCAACGACCAGACCGTTGATGTGATCGCGCTCCTCGAAGGTCCGATCGAGCTCCATGCGGCCGATCACGCTGCGCAGGGTCGTCTGCGCGAGTTGAGTGATGGCGACCATGAAATTGCTCGAGCCGTACGAAGCAAGCCTGGGGTCCATGACCTGAAAGTACAGAATGCCGTCGACCTGCAACTGCGTGTTGTCCTTGGTGATGCAGATCTGGCTCGGCACATCGAAGGGGATTTCGCGCAGATCGTGACGGTAGGCCACCCGGTCGACGAAAGGAATGACGAAGTTGAGACCTGGCGCCAGCACGGCATGAAAGCGTCCGAGCCGTTCGATGACCAGCGCGTGTTGTTGCGGAACGACGCGGATCGTCTTAATAACGGCGATGATGATAACGATGAACAGTGCCAGCGTGACGATCGAGGATCCCATCAGCATGTATTCCTCCAAGAAGTGCGCTTCAGGCACGCGCAGGACGCTGGTCGGCGAGGATCAGCACAGACCCGCGCAACGCAGTGATGTACATCGTCTCGGCCTGCGGCGTATCCGGCGCCGCGAGTTCGGCGTCCCACGTGCTGCCCCGATAAGCAACGCTGGCGGTTCGATCCGGGCCCCAGCTCATCACCTGAACTTGTGCGCCGATGTCGAGCGGCCGTTGCTCCGGCGTCGTGGCAGCGAAGGTTCGCTTCCAGCGCTGTAACCAGATCGTCCCAAGCACGCCGAGCACGCACGCGATCAACCATTCCACCAATACGGTCCCGCCAAGCAACGCCGCCACGCCGGCGCACGCAACGGCGAGTCCAACGACCAGCAGATAGAAGGTGCCGGTCAACAATTCGGCCGCAATCAACGCTGCCGCGGCGATCCACCATATCCAATAAGCAGCCATGGTTCGTCTCCTCGTATCAAGCAAAGAATAACAAGGATTGCGCACTTGGGGCAGCGCGGCGCCCGGGCGGCACGCCCTAGATCACATGCCGCAAACCGTTCAGCGCTTGATGACAATTCCCTGACCGGTAGGAAGCGGGAAGACCCGGTACTCACGAGCTTCGAACCAAGGATCTTCGGCCAATTTCTGGTCGCGGTACACCGCCGGCCCATTCGTAATCGTCGAGTATGACAATCCCCCCCGGAACCACTCTGTCGAACAGCGCGTCCAGCGCAGCAATTTCAGCAGGTGCCTGGTTCAGGTCGACGTGCAAGTACGCGATTTTTTCCGGCGATTGCCCGAGGAAGACTTCGGGTATGGCTCCCTTGATGACGTGGACCTGTGGGTAGTCCTTGAACTTTAACTTGACCTTTTCATACAACGTCGGTCCGTGCTCGGGCATGACTTCATGCAGCATGCAGGGTTCGTGCTCGAACAAATCGTAGACCCAGAACGTCTTTGGGAATTCTCTTCCTCCCAAGTAGTCAAGCACGGTCTTCACCCCGACCCCTGTATATCCTCCGCACTCGACGAAGTCACCTTCGAGGTGCACGGAATGGTAACTGGCGCAGGCCAGGATGTACCGTCGCCAAACGATTGCTTCGTCCGCGTTGCTCTCCGCGTTGCTCTGCCACGACTGGACGAACGTGGCGTCCGCGAGCATCGAATTGTTTCGTCCCCAAGTTACGAAGTTGTCAGCGCAATGAACGCTGATCTTTACTTGATCGCAGGCAGCCCGAATATGCTGCAGGAAGACGTCGGCGTTCTTGATTCCCCAAAACAGGGGATAGAAAAAACTCTCGACAGTTTCAACGTTTTGCATTTCCAGTTTGGGCAGGTACGTGTTCATCTCAGCTCCCCCTTTTCGACTTTCGTGATACAAGAAGTGGCTACCCGATGCTCCCCCTGCGGGCAACCAATCCCGACGCGTAACGGTGATGCATTGGCGAGAATGAAATATAGATGCTTCTACGTGAGCGCTCACGCAAGTTGCTGATTCAAAACCGGCAATTCCAGTATAATTATCCCTTCTGGATCAACCGCTTCGTGCAGAATTGTAGAGACTGGCATGCCCATTTACGAATACCGCTGCTCGGCCTGCGGACATAAACTCGAGTCCCTGCAGAAGTTGGCCGATCCTCCGCTCGTGACGTGCCCGTCGTGCGGCCAGCAAACGCTGACCAAGCTCCTTTCCGCGGCGGGTTTTCAGCTCAAGGGCAGTGGCTGGTATGCGACCGATTTCAAGGGCTCCGGCAGCAAGCCGCCCGCGAAGGGCGAGGATGCACCCTCCGCAAGCAAGGATGGCGACACCAAGGCCGTGGACACGAAGACCGAAGCCAAGACTGAGGCCAAGTCCGAAACCAAGACCGAAGCGAAAGCCGACAGCAAGAGCGAAACCAAGGCAGCCTCAACGCCCGCCGCGCCGACAACAGGCTCCGGCACCCCTTCCGCGTGAGCGCGATGGGGCGCCCCGAGCGCGAACACCGGAGCGCGCAGCGCGAAGGTAGTCCATTGATCGCGGAACGCGGCGCAACTGCGCCGCCATCATGACGTTGCGACGTTATCTTATCGCCGGCTTGCTGGTCTGGGTGCCGCTGGGCATCACGATCTGGGTATTCTATTTCCTTGTCTCCACCCTCGATCAAACGCTGCTGCTGCTACCCGACCGCGTGCGGCCCGAAGCGCTGTTCGGATTCCGCATTCCGGGGCTGGGCGTCGTTCTGAGCTTCGGCATTCTGCTGCTCACGGGCGCAATCGCCGCTAATTTCTTCGGCGCGCGCCTCATCCTGATGTGGGAAGCGCTCCTCGGGCGCATCCCGTTCGTCAAATCCATCTATTCCAGCGTCAAACAGGTCAGCGACACGTTGTTGTCCGACAGCGGCAATGCGTTTCGCAAGGCACTCCTGGTCGAATTTCCCTATCCGGGAAGCTGGACGATCGCATTTCAGACCGGATCGCCGGCCGGAGCGGTTACCGCGCACCTGCCCAGCGAGCACGTGAGCGTGTACGTGCCAACCACCCCCAATCCCACGAGCGGCTACTTCGTGATACTCCCGGTGACGCGCGTGCACGAACTGGACATGACGGTCGACGAAGCGCTCAAGTACATCATTTCGATGGGCGTAGTCGCGCCCAAACTGCATTCGCCAGGCGTTGCGCCGGTAGCTCGCGCCTCGACGCCTGCGCTCGACCACCGAAATTGACCGGGCAGCACGGGATCGCGGCGCGCTGCGTTGGCGCGCCGTGTTCGCAGCGTCCTGCCCGAAACCACCCACCGACCTTCCACCAATCGCCGGCGGCGAAGAGCCGCACCACCATCTTTTCGGAGAGAGCATTGAAACGCACCGACTATTGCGGCCTCATCGACCGCAAACGACTTGGCCAGACCGTCACTGTCTGCGGCTGGGTGCACCGGCGTCGCGACCACGGCGGCGTCATCTTCATCGACCTGCGCGACCGCGAGGGCCTGGTTCAGGTGGTATGTGATCCGGACCGCGCCGAGACATTTGCTTCCGCCGAGAAGCTGCGCAACGAATACGTCATCGGCGTTGCCGGGCGGGTCCGCCCGCGCCCTGAAGGCACGGTCAACGCCGGGCTGATCAGCGGTGAGGTCGAGATCCTCGCGCACGACATCGAGATCCTGAATCCCTCGCTGACGCCGCCGTTCCAGATCGATGACGACAACATCTCCGAGGGCGTGCGTCTCGAGCATCGCGTGCTCGACCTGCGGCGCCCAACGATGCAGAAGAATCTGCGACTGCGCCACAAAGCCGCAATGTCAGCGCGGCGCTATCTCGATGAGCACGGCTTCATCGATATCGAGACGCCGATCCTGTACAAGTCGACTCCGGAAGGCGCGCGCGAGTTCCTGGTGCCCTCCCGCATCCATCACGGCCAGTTCTACGCGTTGCCGCAGTCGCCGCAACTGTTCAAGCAGATGCTGATGATGGCGGGCTTCGATCGTTACTACCAGATCGTCAAATGCTTTCGCGACGAAGACCTGCGCGCCGACCGTCAGCCGGAGTTCACGCAGATCGACGTCGAGACGTCGTTTCTCGACGAGGTGGAGATACGCGAGCTCATGGAAGGTCTGGTCCGCACGATCTTTCGCGAATCGATCGGCATCGAGTTTCCCGCATCCGTTCCCAGTCATGACCTTCGCCGACGCCATGCGCGACTACGGCTCCGACAAGCCGGACTTGCGCGTGCCGCTGAAGCTTACCGAGCTTACTGCGCTGATGAAGAAGGTCGAGTTCAAGGTGTTTCGCGCGGCAGCCGATCTGGCCGACGGACGCGTCGCCGCATTATGCGTTCCGGGCGGAGGCACGCTGTCACGCAAGGAGATCGACGACTATACGACCTTCGTCGCCGTCTATGGCGCGCGGGGGCTCGCCTACATCAAGGTGAACGACGCGGCGCTGCCCGTCGAGCAAGGTTTGCAGTCTCCGATCGTCAAGTTTCTGCCGCCGGATGTGCTCAAGGAAATCGTCGCGCGTACCGGGGCGGGAAATGGCGACCTCATTTTCTTCTGCGCCGACCGCGAAAAAGTCGTCAACGATTCGCTCGGCGCATTGCGCAGCCGTGTCGGCCACGATCGCGGACTGGCGCAGCCCGGCTGGCAGCCGCTCTGGGTCGTTGATTTCCCGATGTTCGAATACAGTGACGAAAGCAGATCGTGGGCCGCACGTCACCACCCGTTCACCGCGCCCAAGGACGGCCACGAAGATCTGTTCGAATCCGATCCGGGCCACGTCATCGCCAAGGCTTACGATGTCGTGCTCAATGGCTGGGAACTTGGCGGCGGCTCGGTGCGGATCCACCGACAGGAAGTGCAGGCGAAGGTCTTTCGCGCACTGAACATCAGTGCCGAGGACCAGCAGCGCAAGTTCGGCTTCCTGCTCGATGCGCTGCAGTACGGCGCGCCACCGCACGGAGGCATCGCTTTCGGGCTCGACCGCATGGTCGCGCTGATGGCCGGCGTCGACCAGATCCGCGATGTCATCGCTTTCCCGAAGACGCAGCGCGGACAGGACTTGCTCGTCGGTACGCCATCGCTCGTCACGGAGCAACAATTGCGCGAGTTGCATATCCGCGTGCGCCCGTCCGACCAGGTCAAGCCCGCGTAGGTTGCTGCGCTACACTGTGCTCATGGTTGGCTTGACTGCCTCTCGCGCGATTCTTGCGTTTGCATTCGCAACGCTCCTCGGCGCGGGCGTGGTCGCCGCGAAATCTGCACCCGAGACGCTGCCGGAAGTGGCGGCGACGGCCCTTCCGAAGGAAGCGCAAAAGACGCTGGCGCTCATCGCCCAAGGTGGCCCGTTTCCCTATCGGCGCGACGGCATCGTCTTCGGCAATCGCGAAAAACGGTTGCCTGCGCATGAGCGGGGCTATTATCACGAATACACCGTACCGACGCCGGGCGCCAGCACGCGCGGCGCGCGGCGCATCATTTGCGGCGGCGATGTCAGATCCACCGCCGAGTGCTACTATTCCAACGATCACTACCAGACATTTCGTCGTGTCCGACCATGAACGTTCCTGACCTTACGCAAGCAACAGACGCCGGGATGCGCGACTGGCCGGGGCCTCCTGATGCCCTCAAGGCGGCGGCGGCCGCGGCCAAGCTACGCTATTGCGCCGTCGATCTGCACGGTATTGGCGGAAAAACCGAATTGATGACAGCTCTCGCGAGGGACCTCAAACTGCCGGATCATTTCGGCAGCAACTGGGACGCGCTGGCGGATGTACTCGAGGACAGCGATTGGCTGGGCAAGCACGGTATCGTGATCGTACTGCGTCACACCGCAGCCTATCGCAAGGCACACGCCGCGGACTGGGAAACGTTCTCGGACATCCTCAACGAAGCCGCGGAATACTGGCACGATGTGCACAAGCCCTTGTGGGTGTTCGTCGGTTGAGTCTGGCGGCCCTTTGGTCCAAGTCGCACGCCCGTGCGCCGTCTGAGAACGTGATTTGGCTTACAAGATCCCGGTTTCAACGCTGGTTCTGGTCCACACTCCTGACTTGCGCGTCCTGCTCCTGGAGCGCGCTGATTTTCCGGGCTACTGGCAGTCGGTGACGGGCAGTCAGGAACCCGGCGAGGCGTTGCGCGATACCGCGACGCGAGAACTTCTGGAAGAAACCGGCATCGACGCGTGCGCCTACGGTGGCGTAAACGATTGGCGGCAATCGAACGTTTATGACATCTATCCGCGTTGGCGCCATCGCTACCCTCCAGGCACGACGCAGAATACCGAGCATGTATTCTCGCTCGAAGTCCCGCACGAGGTGCACGTGACGCTCAATCCTCGCGAGCACATTGCGCATGTGTGGTTGCCATGGGTGGACGCCGCGGCAAAATGTTTTTCACCGACGAACCGGGCGGCGATCGAGGCACTCCCGCACCGCCTCGCCGTCACAGGAAGGAGCACGTAATGAACTCTCGTTACCAACCGCCGAACATGCCGCGCGCCATTTTCATGGGAGTTCTGGCGCTCGCTGCGCTTACGTCCTCGTTGGCCTTGGCCCAGGTACCGCAGGACAACTCGCCCAGCGTCAACGTCAGCGCGTCGGCCACAGCGACCGTCACCAACGACCGCTTGCAAGCGTGGTTGCACACCGAGGCGGACAACGTGAGCCCCGCTGCCGCCGCGGCGCAGGTCAATGCCGCATCGGCCAAGGCGATTGCGGACGCCAAGGCGTTTCCTGGGGTCAAGGTCGCGACCATCGGCTATTCGACCCAGCAGATCGCGGAAAAGGGCAAGCCGACGCGCTGGCGCGTGTCGCAAACCATCACCGTCGACGCGACCGACTTCACCGCGGCGGCGACATTGCTGTCCAAGCTGCAGGACGAGAACGGATTGCTGCTCACCAACATGAGCTTCTCGATCGCGGACAAGACGCGCCGCGACGCCGAGGACAGCGTGACACAACAGGCGATCAAAGCGTGGCAAGCGCGCGCGGACCAGGCGGCCAAGGGGCTTGGTTTTGCCGCGTGGCGGGTCGGACACGTCAGTGTGCAAACGAGCGGCGGTCAGGCGTTCCCGATGATGCGAGCGCAGGCAATGTCCATGTCTGCTGCGCCACCTGTAGCGATCGAAGCTGGGACGACGGACGTGACCGTGAACGTGTCGGGCGACGCCGTGCTCGACAGAGCGCGCTAACCCGGCCCGACCATCTTCTCCGGTTTTACCCACGCGTCGAACTCGGCCTCGGTGACGTAGCCCAGCGCGAGCGCCGCGTGCTTGAGCGTCGTGCCTTCCTTGTGCGCTTTTTTAGCGATGGCCGCCGCCTTGTCGTAACCGATATGCGGATTGAGCGCTGTCACCAGCATCAGCGAGCGCTCGAGCAATTCCTCGATGCGCGGCCGATTCGGCTCGATGCCACGCGCACAGTGCTCGTCGAAGCTCCTCATGCCATCGGCGAGCAGGCGGATGCTCTGCAGCACGTTGTGGGCGATGAGCGGGCGGAAGACGTTGAGCTCGAAGTTGCCCAATGCCCCGCCGACATTGACCGCGACATCGTTGCCGAACACCTGCGCTGCAAGCATCGTCAGCGCCTCGCACTGCGTCGGGTTGACCTTGCCGGGCATGATGGAGCTGCCGGGCTCGTTCTCCGGAATAGTGATCTCGCCCAGGCCTGAACGCGGCCCGCTCGCCAGCCAGCGCACATCGTTGGCGATCTTGAACAATGCTGCGGCCAACGATTTGAGCGCTCCATGCAGATTGACCTGCGCGTCGGCTGCCGCCATCGCCTCGAACTTGTTCGGCGCGGTCACGAACGGAAGCCCCGTGTACGCGGCAATCTCGGCCGCGACCCGGGCGCCGAATTCCGGATGGGTATTGAGGCCGGTGCCGACGGCCGTGCCACCCTGCGCGAGTTCGAATACATGCGGCAGCGCTGCTTCGATATGCGCGCGTGCGTGAACGAGCTGCGCAACATACCCCGAAAATTCTTGCCCGAGCGTCAGCGGGGTTGCATCCTGCAAGTGCGTCCGGCCAATCTTGACGATGCCGGAAAACGCCACGGACTTCTGTGACAGGGTTTCAGCAAGTGCCCTCAGCGCGGGCAGCAACGCCTTCGTCGTGGCTTCCGCAGCCGCGACATTCATCGCGGTCGGAAAGACATCGTTCGAAGATTGCCCGCGATTGACCTCGTCGTTCGGATGCACGAGGCGCGCCTCGCCACGTTCGCCCCCGAGGAGCTCGGATGCGCGGTTGGCGAGCACCTCGTTCACGTTCATGTTGGTCTGCGTGCCCGAACCGGTCTGCCAAACGGCCAGTGGGAACTCGCCGTCGTGCTGGCCGGCGAGCGCCTCGTCCGCCGCCGCGATGATCGCCGCGGCGGTCTTGGCAGCCAACGTATTCAGTTCGGCATTGACGCGCGCAGCCGACCGTTTGATTTGCAACATCGCGCGAATGAGCTCGCGCGGCATCTTTTCGCCGGAGATGCGAAAATTTTCCAGCGAGCGCTGCGTCTGCGCGCCCCACAGCCGGTCCGCGGGGACTTCGATGGGACCGAAGGTGTCGCGCTCGATGCGAACGTGTGGTTGCTTCATGGAGGAGAGTTCGTGAAGACGCTACGACCAGCTTAGGTTGCGGGCAGCGCTGATTCTACTCGATGTGCATCCGGGCCAACGCTCGATGCTGGCCCGGACTGGGTCCCTTGCCGCAGGTCAGCCGCCTGCAGCCACGCTGTGCATCGCCTTGATCGCGTCGTCGATTGTGAAGCTGTTTGGCTTCTGGATCGGCGGGAAGTCCTTGAACGTCGCAGCGAACGCCCCGGCGATTGCCTGAGCGGCATAGGCGAGATAAGCATGCCGCAAAATGTACTCCCAGTACGTGTTCGAGGTGGTGTCCGCGAACTCATACGGATCGGTGCGGAGGTTGTACATCTTCGGCAGCCGCAGCCGGGTGAACGGCTCCGCCCACACCTGCAGCGTGCCGTGGCAGCGCTGCTCCATGAACACCAACTTCCAGTTGTCGTAGCGCAGCCCGATGATGTCGCCGTCGTCGCTGATGTAGATGAAACCCTGTCGCGGACTCTTGGCCTCCTTGCCGGTCAGATAAGGCACCAAGTTGTACCCGTCGATATGGTTCTTGTACGTTCGTCCGATCGCCTGATAGCCCTTCTTCGCCTTTTCCACGATGTCAGGCTCGCCCGCCATGGCGAGGAAGGTCGGGAACCAGTCGTGGTGCTGGATGATCTCGTTCGAGACACTGCCGGCCTTGATCTTGCCGGGCCAGCGGACGACCAGCGGAACACGAAACGCGCCTTCCCAGTTGGTGTTCTTCTCGCTGCGAAACGGCGTCATCGCACCGTCGGGCCACGAGTTGCGGTGCGGCCCGTTGTCGGTCGAGTACATCACGAAGGTGTTGTCTGCCACGCCGAGCTTGTCCAGCAGGTCGAGCATCTGGCCGACGTTCTTGTCGTGATCGATCATCGTGTCGTGGTAGGGCGACTGCCAACGCCCGGCCTGACCAAGGCTCTCCTTCTTCGTATGCGTGTACAGGTGCATGTGCGTCGTGTTGAGCCACACGAACCAGGGCTTGCCCGCCTTCTCCTGGCGCTTGATGAAATCGGTCGCCGCGGCGACGAAATCGTCGTCGCAGGTCTCCATCCGCTTGGCCGTCAGCGGCCCGGTATCCTCGATCTTCTGCTTGCCGACCTTGCCCCAACGCGGCATCTCGGTCGGGTCGTCCTTGTCGGTCGCCCACGTGTGGAGCACGCCGCGCGGACCGAAGCGTTCGCGGAACTTCGGGAAATCCTTCTCCGGCGGGTAGTCGTACTGCTCGGGCTCCTCTTCGGCGTTCAGGTGATACAGGTTGCCGAAGAACTCGTCGAAGCCGTGGTTGGTGGGCAGCATCGAGTTCAAGTCGCCCAGGTGGTTCTTGCCGAATTGTCCCGTCGCGTAGCCCTGGTTCTTCAGCGCTGCCGCGATCGTGATGATCTTTTCGTTCATGCCGGTCGGCGCCGCAGGAATGCCGACCTTTGACAGGCCCGTGCGCAGCACGCTCTGCCCGGTGATGAAGGAGGAGCGTCCCGCCGTGCACGACTGTTCGCCGTAGGAGTCGGTGAACATCATGCCTTCCCTAGCGATGCGGTCGATGTTGGGCGTCTTGTAGCCCATGACGCCGTGCGAGTAGCACGACAGGTTCGAGATACCGATGTCGTCACCCCAGATGACGAGGATGTTGGGTTGCTTGCCCGATTTCTGCTTGTCTGCCTTCGACTTCTCTTCCTTGGCCATGCCTTTCTCCTTGCGGTTTGCGGTCCTTGCGACCGCGACTTAAAGTGCGCGGAGTTGCGCGTACTCGACGACGTGCTCGCTATCCGAACGGCCCCACTCCGTACAGCATGCTGGCAATGGCGAAGCATCCGATCGCCAGCAACAGCAGCGCGACCATCAGTGTCAATGAAGCCGGAAACTGACTCTGCGCGTGGATCAATCCGTCCGCCTTGAGCTGCGCGCGCTCCTTGCGCAACTCAACCATGAAAATAATGTGATAGCCGATGCCGACCACAAGCATGGCAATGCCGAGCAGCACGAGCGCGACACCGAAGTGGCGCGCCGCCATGCCGCCCTTGAAAGTGCCGTTCTCGCGCAGCTTCTCAAACACTTGGAAGATCGTGAAACCAAAGCTGATCAGCGACAACGATGTGCGTATCACCGACATGAGCGTCCGGTCCGCGCTCATACGCGTACGCTGGAACGACATCCCGGTGCGTCGCGACGACAATTCGACCGAGATGTGATCCGTGTCCGATTGCGACGTGATCCGGGTACCAGGTTTGTTGTCCATGTCCAGACGCTCCATCGCTCTCGTTAGGCGTGCAACCTGCCACTCTTGCATGAGCCGGGTTTTGCACTACGAATCGCCGGCGCCTCTAATAATCAACGGATCCCGGGATAGCCCATGGCAGCATCGGCTGGCTGCGCCATCTCCGCCGCGAGTCGATAACGCGATGCATTACGAAAATGATGCCTGTCGACAGCGGCTTTGGCAACGTTGCCCAAATCGTTTTGAGCGAGACGGATGACCATAACTCAGTTGTGGAAATTCGACTCGACGTGCGCGATACGCGATAGCTTCCTCGCGCAAAGACAAATTGCGATACAAAAGGGCGCCACGCGGGCGCCCTTTTCCATCCACATTGTCTCGTCGACGGTCAGGCTGCCGGCGTCGCCGGCATTTCCGCAGGTGCTGCCTGTACGGGCGCGGGCGCACTCGCCGCAGCGGCATCTTCCGCCGCCGCTTTCATCGACAATCGCACACGACCTTTTTCGTCGGCTTCCAGCACCTTCACCTTGACGATCTGGCCTTCCTTGACGTGATCGGAGACCTGGTTCACGCGCTCCTTCGCGATCTGCGAGATATGCAGCAGGCCGTCGCGACCGGGGAGTATCTGCACGATCGCGCCGAAGTCGAGCAGGCGGAGCACCGTGCCCTCGTAGATCCTGCCGACCTCGACGTCGGCGGTGATCTCCTCGATGCGCTTGCGCGCGGCATCGCACGCGTCGGCGTTCACCGACGCGATCGTCACCGTGCCGTCATCCTTGATGTCGATGGTACAGCCGGTTTCCTCGGTCAACGCGCGGATGACCGCACCGCCTTTGCCGATCACATCGCGAATCTTCTCCGGGTTGATCTTGAAGCTGAACATCCGCGGCGCATGCTGCGAAAGCTCGACGCGCGCATGCGGCATCGCGTCCTGCATCAGTTGCAGGATGTGCATGCGGCCCTCACGCGCCTGCGAGAGCGCAACCGCCATGATTTCCTTGGTAATGCCCTGGATCTTGATGTCCATCTGCAGCGCGGTGACGCCGCGGTCGGTACCCGCGACCTTGAAATCCATGTCGCCCAGATGATCTTCGTCACCGAGAATATCGGTCAGCACCGCGAAGCGGCTGCCGTCCTTGATGAGGCCCATGGCGATGCCGGCGACGTGCGCCTTGGTCGGCACGCCTGCATCCATGAGCGCAATCGAGCCACCACAGACCGACGCCATCGACGAACTGCCGTTGGATTCGGTGATTTCCGACACGACGCGGATCGAGTATGCGAACTCTTCGGCAGTGGGCAGCACCGCCATCAGCGCGCGCTTGGCCAGCCGGCCGTGGCCGACTTCGCGGCGCTTCGGCGTGCCGACCCGGCCCGTCTCACCCGTGGCGTACGGCGGCATGTTGTAGTGAAGCATGAAGCGGTCGCGATATTCGCCCTGCAGCGCGTCGATGATCTGCTCGTCCCGTGCCGTGCCGAGCGTCGCCACGACCAGCGCCTGGGTTTCGCCACGGGTAAACAGCGCGGAGCCGTGCGTGCGCGGCAGGACGCTGTTGCGGATCGTGATCGGCCGCACGGTACGTGTGTCGCGGCCGTCGATGCGCGGTTCGCCCGACAGAATCTGGTTGCGGACGATCTTGGATTCGAGCTCGAACAACATGTTGCTGACGTCGTTCTTCTGCGTCGGCGTGGCGTCCGCCGCAAGGCATGTCGTCTCGACTTCCGCCGTGATTTCCTTGAGTCGCTGCTGGCGCGCCTGTTTTTGCCTCAAGGCATAGGCTTCGCGCAGCTTGGCTTCTGCTGCGGTCAGGACACTCGCAACCAGCGCCTCGTCCTTGGCCGGGGCCTTCCAGTCCCATAGCGGCTTGCCGCCTTCCTCGACGAGCTGATGAATCACGTCGATCACCGGCTGCTGCTGCTGATGGCCGAAAACGACGGCGCCGAGCATGATCTCTTCGGACAGTTCCTTGGCTTCGGACTCGACCATGAGCACCGCGGCCTCCGTACCCGCGACCACGAGATCGAGCTTCGATGTCGTCGTGAGCTCGGTCTTGCTCGGATTCAGGACGTACTGACCGTCGACATAGCCCACACGCGCCGCGCCGATCGGTCCACTGAACGGAATGCCTGACAGCGCGATCGCCGCGGACGCGCCGATCATCGCCGGAATATCTGGATCGATTTCGGGGTCGACCGACATGACCGTCGCGATCACCTGTACTTCATTGTAGAAGCCGTCCGGGAACAGCGGGCGGATCGGACGGTCGATCAGCCGGCAGGTCAGCGTCTCTTTTTCCGACGGTCGGCCTTCACGCTTGAAAAAGCCGCCGGGAATGCGGCCGGCGGCGTACGTTTTTTCCTGGTAGTCGACGGTCAGCGGAAAGAAGTCCTGACCGGGCTTTGCGGTCTTGGCCGCGACGACGGTGACGAGCACGACGCTGTCGCCGAGGCTCGCCAGCACGGCACCGCCTGCCTGACGAGCGATCTCGCCGGTTTCAAGCGTCAGCGTATGGCGGCCGTAGGGTATCGATTTCTTGATGATGGGCACGTTTGTCCTTGGTGTCGGTAGGAGACAATGGCCACTTAGTTACCAGCTCAAATGCCAACCGAGCTGCCTGCAGCGCGGCCATCGAAACGGCCCGCAGAGGCGTGACCATCATCAGGTTATTCAGGCGTCGTGCAGTGGCGCGGCTCTCATGGAGGTGTTGCTCGATTGACGCGCACGTTGCAGCGACGGTTACTTGCGCAGACCCAGCTTGTCGATCAAATCGCGATAACTATCCGCGTTGCGCGTCTTGAGGTAGTCCAGCAACTTTCGCCGGCGCGAAACCATGCGCAACAGGCCCCGGCGCGAGTGGTGATCTTTGACGTTGGCCTTGAAGTGATCATTGAGGCCGTTGATACGTGCGGTCAACAGCGCGATCTGGACCTCAGGCGACCCGGTGTCGCCTTGCGCACGCTGATGCGTGGCAATGACCTTGGCCTTTTCTTGAACCGTGACAGACATTCTTTGATGCTCCAGCGAAAGGGTGGAATTCTAACTCGAAAAGTGCTTAGGATTCAAGCGATTCGAGCGTCGGGGCTCGACTGTGGGGCGTCGCCACCAAGCGCCGCGGGCGCAGTAACCCCTGCGCTGCGTCGGCTACGCCCGCAAATACTCCCGCGGCGTAGGTGCGATAGGTGGCATCGGGCAATTCCGCGCGATGCACAGGCTGGCCTTCCCGGAATCCGGCCGCTTCCGCGCGCTCCAGGTCGCACCGCGGCAACGCCGCGCAAGCTGCATCTGCCGGCAACAGCAATTGGTCCCGTTGCTCGTCACTGAATGTAGCCAGCGCGTCGAGCGTTACCGCATCGGCAAGGCGAAACCCGCCGGTCGCGGTTCGCCGCAGCACCGACACATGCGCGCCGCAACCAAGCACGTCGCCCAGGTCCTCCGCCAGCGCCCGGATGTACGTCCCCTTGCCACATTGCACCGTGAGGCCGACCAGCGGGAGTGCCCAGGCAACGATGCGCAGTTCGTTGATGACGACTTCACGCGCAGCGCGCGGGATCTCGATGCCCTCTCGTGCGTATTCGTAGTAGTTGCGTCCCTGGTACTTGAGGGCTGCATGCCGCGGCGGGCGCTGCGCGATGTGGCCGACAAAGCCCGGCAGCGCGGCTTCGACGTCGGCGCGCGATACGGCGACGGTCCGTTCCTGCACGACTTCGCCTTCCGCGTCGCCGGTTGTCGTTACCTGACCGAGACGAATGGTGACCGCATAGGCTTTGTCGGCTTCGAGCAGCAGTTGGGCGAACTTGGTCGCCTCGCCAAAGCAGATGGGCAGCAGTCCCGTCGCCAATGGATCAAGCGTGCCGGTGTGGCCCGCTTTGGCCGCATTGAATATTCGCTTCGCGTGCTGCAGCACTGCGTTCGACGACAGGCCTGCCGGCTTGTCGAGGAGCAGCACGCCATCGACTTGCCGCCGCGGCGGCGTGCGGCGCTGTGGAGCTTTCATCGCAAGTCCCGGGACGGCGTTGTCAGGACGGATGCTTGCCGTCGTCGGCGATCGCATCGTCGATCAGCTTGGACATCCTGAGGCCCGACTCGATCGAGTCGTCATAGACGAAGTGCAATTGCGGCACGGTATAGAGCTTGAGACGGTGCGCAAGTTCGGTGCGCAGATACCCCGCCGTGTGCTGCAGCGCTTCCACCGCGGTCTGTTTCTGTTCAGCCCCTGCCAGATGCGAGAAAAAAATCTTGGCATGCGACAGATCAGGCGTCACTTCAACGGCCGTGATGGTGACCATGCCGATGCGCGGATCCTTCACATGCAGGCGTAGCAGTTCGGCCAGTTCGCGCTGGATCTGGTCGCCGACGCGGTGTGCGCGCTGAGTGTTTTTTTTCATGGTCGTCCGTACGGCCGCTGTGGGCACGAAATCATCCGCGCGCCACCGGCATTTTTTCGGACCTACAGCGTCCGGCTGACTTCGACGATCTCGTAGACTTCCAGCTGATCGCCCTTCTCCACGTCGTTGTAGTTCTTCAGCGAAAGGCCGCACTCGAAACCGGCCTTCACCTCGCGCACATCGTCCTTGAAGCGCTTGAGTGAATCCAGTTCACCATCGAAGGTGACGACGTTGTCGCGCAACAGGCGGACCTTGGCCCCGCGGCGCACCAGTCCCTCGAGGACGTAACAACCAGCAACCGTGCCGACCTTCGAGATCTTGTAGACCTCACGCACCTCGACCAGGCCGAGCCGGTTTTCCTTCTTCTCCGGCGCGAGCATGCCCGAAAGCGCCGCTTTCACTTCGTCGACCGCTTCGTAGATGATGTTGTAGTAACGAATGTCCACGCCGGCATGCTCGGCCAGCTTGCGCGCCGCGACATCGGCACGCGTGTTGAAGCCGATGATGACGGCCTTCGATGCCAACGCCAGGTTGACATCGGACTCGGTGATGCCCCCTACCGCTGAATGCACGATGTTCACCTTGACCTCATCGGTCGACAACTTGGTGAGCGCGTTGGCGAGTGCCTCGTAGCTACCCTGCACATCGGCCTTGACGATCAGCGCCAACGACTTGATCTCGCTTTCGGCCAGCTGCTCGAACATGTCCTCGAGCTTGGCCGCCTGCTGCTTGGCGAGCTTGACGTCGCGGAACTTGCCCTGGCGGAACAGCGCGATTTCACGCGCCTTGCGTTCATCGCCGAGCGCCAGTACATCTTCGCCCGCGAGCGGTACGTCGGAAAGACCCTGGATCTCGACCGGGATTGCCGGGCCCGCCGACGAGACTGCCTTGCCGGTTTCGTCGGTCATGGCGCGGACGCGCCCGAATACCGCGCCCGCGAGCACGACGTCGCCACGCTTGAGCGTGCCCGAATGCACCAGAATCGTCGCGACCGGACCTTTGCCCTTGTCCAAGCGCGATTCGATGACGATGCCCTTCGCGGGCGCATCGCGCGGCGCCTTGAGTTCGAGCACCTCCGCTTGCAGCAGGATGGCGTCGAGCAGCTTGTCGATGCCGACGCCGGTCTTGGCCGACACCTGAACGAACTGCACGTCGCCGCCGTATTCCTCCGGCAGCACGCTCTCCGAGACGAGTTCCTGCTTGACGCGGTCAGGGTTCGCTTCCGGCTTGTCGATCTTGTTGATCGCGACGACGATCGGCACATTGCCCGCCTTCGCGTGCGCGATTGCTTCCTTCGTCTGCGGCATGACTCCGTCGTCGGCGGCAACGACCAGCACCACGATGTCGGTGACTTTGGCACCACGCGCGCGCATCGCGGTGAACGCCTCGTGGCCCGGTGTATCGAGGAACGTAATCACGCCCTTCGATGTCTCGACGTGATAGGCGCCGATGTGCTGTGTGATGCCGCCCGCCTCGCCGCTGGCGACGCGCGTGCGACGAATGGTATCCAGCAGCGACGTCTTGCCGTGGTCGACGTGGCCCATCACGGTGACGACAGGTGGTCGTGGCAGCGATTCGGCCGACGACGCCTGCGCGCTCTCGGCCAACAACGCATCGGGATCGTCGAGCTTGGCCGCGATGGCCTTGTGCCCCATCTCCTCGACGACGATCATCGCTGTTTCCTGATCGAGCATCTGATTGATCGTGACCATGGTGCCGAGTTTCATCATCACCTTGATGATCTCGGCGGCCTTGACCGACATCTTGTGTGCCAGTTCCGCCACGGTGATTGTCTCAGGCACCGCGATCTCGCGCGTGGTCGGCTCCGCCGACGCATCCTGCGTTGCATCACCGACCTCTTCGCCATCCTCGTGACGATGCTTGCCGGACTTGGGCTGCTTCCAGCCACCGGTGGTGGTACCGCCGGTCACGTCTCCGCGGAGTTTGAGCGCGCGACGACGCGCGGCCTCCTCCTGGAAGGCGGTCGCGGACGGCTTGCGCGATGGCTTATCTTTTTTGGTACCAGGCTTGGCCAGCGGCTTGTGCAGCGTCCCTTCGGTCTTCGCTGCCGGTTTCGCATCGGCGACGACCGGCGGCGCCGCAGCCGCTGCTTCTTTCGCTGCCGCTGCGACCGCTTCGGCCGCCTTGGCGGCGGCTTCCTCGGCCTCTTTTTCCTTCTTGGTCTGCCGTTTCTTCGCCTGATCCTGCTTCTGCTGCACATCTTCCTGCTGCTTGGCGATCAGTGCCGCGCCCTTGCGCGCCTCTTCCTCGCGCGCGGCGAGCTCCGTCGCCGTGACGACCGGCTGGCTCGGCGCGGCTTCTTCCACGGGCGGCGCGGGGTCGGCGCCGTCGCGCTTCACGAACACGCGCTTCTTGCGCACTTCGACCTGAATCGTGCGCGCGCGTCCCGTGCTGTCCGCAGATTTGATTTCGGTCGTCTGCTTGCGCGTGAGCGTAATCTTCTTTTTCAGCTCCATCCCGCCGTGTTGCTTGCGCAGGTAGTCGAGCAGTCGTGTCTTGTCCTGCTCGGAGAGCTTGTCGCCTTCCTTCTTGCCACCGACGCCGGCAGCGGTCAGCTGCTCGAGCAGGATGCCCGGCGGCATTTTCAGTTCGGTCGCGAATTTCTCGATCGTGGTCAGGGCCATGTTTTTCTCCGGGCGCTCGCTCGCTTGCTTAAGCTTGGTGGCCTTGTTCCGCGCTTTCGGCGCTTTCAGTACTTTCGAACCAGTGGGCGCGCGCCTTCATGATCAGTTCCTGCGCGCGTTCGTTGGACAGGCCGGTCAACTCGACCAGTTCGTCGCCGGCGAGATCGGCGAGTGCATCGCGATTGGTGATGCCTTTTTCGGCGAGCAAGCCTGCGGTCTCGGTGTCCATGCCTTCGAGGCTCAGCAGGTCCTCGGACACATTCTCGACCGATTCTTCACGTACGATCGCCTCGGTCAGCAGCGCGTTGCGCGCGCGGCTGCGAAGCTCGTTGACCGTATCCTCGTCGAACGAATCGATCTCGAGCATCTCCGGCAACGGCACGTAGGCGATTTCCTCGAGCGTCGAGAAGCCCTCGGCGATAAGGATGTCGGCGACTTCCTGGTCGACGTCGAGCTTGGCAATGAACAGCGCGCGAATCTTCTCGCTTTCCACCTGCGTCTTCTGCTGCGACTCCTCGACCCCCATGAGATTGATTTCCCAACCGGTGAGTTCCGATGCGAGGCGAACGTTCTGGCCGCTGCGGCCGATCGCCATCGCGAGGTTGTCTTCGTCGACGACGACGTCCATCGCGTGCTTTTCCTCGTCGACGACGATGCTCGAGATCTCCGCCGGCGCGAGCGCGTTGATCACGAACTTGGCGGGGTCTTCGGAGAACAGGACGATGTCGACGCGTTCGCCGGCAAGTTCATTGGTCACCGCCGTGACGCGCGAGCCGCGCATGCCGATGCATGTGCCTTGCGGATCGAGACGCGGGTCGTTCGACTTCACGGCGATCTTGGCGCGGATACCGGGATCGCGCGCGGCGGCCCTGATCTCGATCAGCCCTTCCTCGATCTCGGGCACTTCAAGTTCGAACAGGCGCACGACGAGGTCGGGCGTGACGCGCGACAGGACGAGTTGCGGCCCGCGCGCCTGCGGCTCGATCTTCACGACGTACGCGCGAACGCGGTCGCCGACACGAAGGTTTTCCTTCGGGATCAACTGATCGCGCGGAATGACGCCTTCGATGCGTCCGGATTCGACGATTGTCGCGCCGCGTTCGATACGCTTGACCGTGCCGGTGAGCAGATTGTCGTCTCGTTCGAGAAAATCGTTGAGGATCTGCTCGCGTTCGGCGTCGCGGATTTTCTGCAAGATGACCTGCTTAGCCGCCTGCGCGCCGATGCGTCCGAATTCGACCGGCTCGAGCGCTTCCTCGACCACGTCGCCGAGCTTGAGCTCGGGGTCGCGCTCGGCAGCGTCGGTGATCGCGATTTGGTGCGCGGGTTCTTCGTGGTCCTCGTCGGGCACGACGGTCCACCGCCGAAACGCCTCGTAGTCGCCGGTCGCGCGATCGATCGACACGCGCGCATCGATGTCCTGTGTGAACCGTTTCTTGGTCGCCGATGCCAGCGCCGACTCCAGCGCGATGAACACGATGTCCGTGGGGACGTTCTTCTCGCGCGCCAACGCGTCGACGAGCAGAAGCAACTCGCGATTCATCCTCTGCTTCTCAGCCTTGAGGTCGGGAGCGGGCGGAGCCTGCTTAGCCCTGCTCTTGGCCACTTTTTCCTCGGAACCGGTCGCGCGTTTTTTCATTTGGTATTTCTCCACTCTATCCTCGGCACAAGGCGCGCCTTGTCGATGTTTGCAAGCGCGATCGTGCGTCTGCCGGCTTCGGCGTCGACCAGGACGGAATCGCCTTCGACGCCACGAAGGACCCCTTTGATCCGCTTCGCATTGTCGACGCTCTCGCGCAGCGTCAATTTCACTTCCTCACCGGCGAAACGAACGAAATCGCTCAATTTCTTCAAGGGCCGGTCGAGTCCGGGTGACGAGACTTCAAGCCGCTCGTACGCCACCTGCTCGACCGCGAACAGGTGCGTCAGGTGGTTCGACACACGTGCACAGTCCTCGACATCGATACCCGCAGGCTTGTCGATGAAAACGCGCACCAGGCCGCCCCGCGCAGCCGACTCCCAGTCGACCAGCTCGTAACCCAACGCGGGCAGCGTACGCTCCAGAATCTCACCCAAATTCAAAGGCCTATGGCAACTGTCCAGGAAAAACCGGAAAAAAAAATGGGCTGTCGAGCCCATTTCCAACCAACTTCATGACTACCTCGATACCGACCTCATACCAACCTCGTTACCAACTACTGGCTGCAACTAAGGTCAGGCCCAAGCCACACTGCAACACCCGCAATTATAGCAATAATCGCCTCGGATTTGAAGGGGCGCAAACCGCATCGTTGCCGGGGCCTCTCCTTAGCGTGCGTCGCTGCTTGCGCTATATTTTGGGTCGAATCCGGAAATGCCAACAGCGGAGGCCGATCGACCTATGAGCAATTCACCGAAGTGCGCACCGAAGTGCGCACCGGCCATTATTGCCGCGGCGTTTGCGCTCGTATCGTGCCGCGGACCCGAGGTTGACAAACCGGCCGCCGCCCCGAGTTCGGCAATCGACGGCAAGTCAACAGCATCGCAATCCGTGTCGTTGCCCGCGGTTCCTGCGGCGGCGCCGCCGAACGTAGTCATCGTCGACCCGGCGCCCGGAACGATTTACGTATGCGCCACCGAAACGGCGGGGCAAACGCGTCAAACCGCGATCGCTTTTTCGGCGGAGGTTGCGGCCCTGTGCCGCAAGGCGCCGGAAATGGGACCGTGCCAGTACGAACGCGCGGCCTGTCGCCGCACCGGCGGTCGCGTCTTCACCGTCGATGGAACCGAGATCACGCCGCAGATCGAGGCCGAGTACGACAAGCGCGTGATGCGCGTGCGGATGAAGTCCAACTAGCGCGTCGGACCTCGATAGCGAGACCGCAGTATCAAAGCGCCGTCGCACACGCAGTTTCTCGCGTGTTATGCTTTTGTCATACGGCAAGAACGTCGGTTGCTCTCCAGCGTAGCCGCGACGCAACCCTTCCCATCGCGAAGGGCTTCAACTGCACAACGAAACGGCACATGCGTTGACCATGGAACCCCGAGCATAGATCGAGGAGCATCAAGATCTGCTCGACGACGCGGCACGATTTGTACGTAACAAATTTCGCGCCGCTCGATCGCCAAAGGCGACCTCTCAGCGCGCTCTTGCCCGCTTCTTGCTCGTTCCCTTGCAGAAGCGGCAAAGGACTAGGCAAGCGGGCTGCTCGGCGTTTGCACAGCCCTGCCGCGTCATTTGGCGCCGATTTTCGTCGCTTGCGGGCATTATCAATCACGAGAGCAAATCGCCATGTTTGTTCACGACAGCCGTTCAGTGCTCCGACTCTTCGCTACGATGTTGCTGCTTGCACTCGCTGCCTCGCCTGTGCAGGCACACGATAGCCAGGGAACGTCCGTCACCGCGCCCGCGGCGCTTACAGCCAGCGGAACGGTCGCCGAACTGCTGGTCGAGAACGCGCTGACCGGGCAGACATATCGCTACCTGGGTCTGCGTCTCGACGATGGCCGCTCGTATGCGCTCACTGGCCCCGGGCTCGACGCGCTTGCGACGGGCGCGCGTATTGACGCAACAGGAACGCTGAGCGGGCAAACGTTGGCCGTCGCCTGGTTCGTGCCCAGCGCAGCCGCGACGATCAGCAGCGCACGCAAAATGTCAGCGCCCCAGGCAGCATCCGCTGCAGGCACCCTTGCTGTCTATCACATGGACTTTTTCAACCAGGGCCACGGCGAATACGGATTGGCCGTTCGCGGGTCGTCCGGTGAAGTGACCCGGCTGAACGTCCCGGCAATCCCAGATGCGCTGCAGCCCAACATGCAGGTGAGCGTCGACGGCACGGCCGGCGCCGACGGCCAGTCCATCGACACCAGCAGGATCACCATCCTGGGAGCCGCGCCCGCCCAGCTTGCCGGCGTTGCGGCTGCGCCAATCACGAATTCCGTGCTGGTTATACCTATCCGGTTCAGCGATTCGCCTGGTGACAGCTTCAATGGCGCCGCGATCAACAACCAATTTCAAACCGTGGTCGCGCCGTACTACCAGGAGGTTTCATACGGTCAGCAACTGCTCAACATCACCGTCGCCTGCACGACCACAAGCCCTTCCGGCTGCGCCGGAAGAACGGACACCAACGGCTGGCTTCAATCGACGTCGGCGACGCCTTCAGGCTGCGACTACACGACGATGAGCAATCTCGCCACAACGCTGGCCAGCGCCGCGGGATACGACGTCTCCATCAGCAATACGAAGTTCGTCTACGTCGTGCTGCCGGGCAACAATGGTTGCGGCTGGGCAGGATTGGCGTACGTGGGCTATGGTCTTGCGTACAGCGCAAATGTCAACGCGCTGTGGGTGTACGGCCACGAGCTCGGCCACAACTTTGGCTTGTGGCACGCGGGATCGGTCGGTTGCGGGGCCCAGGTGCTCGGCGGCAGCTGCGGCGCCTCCGAATACGGCGACCCCTTCGATGTCATGGGCAACATTCGGACGATGCACTTCAACGCGATGCAGAAATCGCGGCTGAACTGGATCCCCGGCACGTCGGTGAAGACGCACACGTCGGGGACGCAGACGTACCAGCTGTCTCCGATCGAGACCGGGGGACAGACCACCTATGCGGTGAAGATCCCGACGTCCAACTCAAGCCGCACGTACTGGATCGAGTACCGCCAGCCCGTTGGTGTATTCGATGCAGCCCTGTCCTCCTTGCCCAATCTCGGTGCCCAAGTCCGCGTAAGCGGGCCACCGTTCGAAACGACATCGGGCAACGACGATACCGAGATTCTCGACATGACGCCTGGCTCAGGCGGCGGCTTCGACGACGCCGCGCTGCTCGCGACCGCCCCACCCTACGTCGACAGTTCCACCGGCGTGACCATCACCGTCAACAGCGCGACACCCGGCAGCAACGGCGTACTGACGGTAACCGTGGCGATGGGCGGCAAAGCCGCAACCTCGACCACGCTCGGCAGTTCCGCCAATCCATCAGCCTTCGGCACCAGCGTGACTTTTACCGCGACGGTCGCGGGTAGTGCGCCGACCGGAAGCGTTGCGTTCACCGACGGCGGCGTCAGCATCAGTGGATGCAGCGCGGTCGCGCTCGCGGCCGGCGCAGCCAATTCCAAGTTGGTGACGTGCACGCCACCGACGCTCAGCGCGCCCACGCACAATATCGTCGCGACATATAGCGGCGACGGCGCGAACAACGCGTCGACCAGCACGACGCTTTCGCAGGTAGTCAACAAGGCATCGAGCAGCACATCGCTGTCGAGTTCCGGCAATCCGGCGAATGCAGGCGCGACAGTCGCGCTCACCGCAACGGTGACTGCCGGCTGCGCCGAGCGGCAATGTTGCGTTTACCGAGGCGGGTAACGCGCTCGCGGGCTGCGCTTCGATCGCCGTCAACGGCACGACTGCGGTGTGCAACATCTCCAGCCTGAGCGTCGGTGCTCACAGCATCGTCGCGACGTTCGGCGGCAGCAGCTCGACGAATGGTTCGGCGAGCACGGCGTTGCTGCAGAAGATCAATCCGGTGGGCGAGACGAATGTGGCGTTGGCGAGTTCGGGCGCAACTACGCAGACGTCAAGCACATATAGTTCCTCATACCCGTTGGCGGCGATCAATAACAACGAACGTGCCGGCACCAACTGGGGCGTCAACGGCGGTTGGGCAGGTGCCACTGTCGGTGGCCCCGATTGGGTCGAGATCGACTTCAACGGCAATAAGAACATCGACCGGGTCATCGTCTATACCGTGCAGGATAACTACGCGAGTCCGGTCGAGCCCTACGACAGTCAGACCTTCACCTTGTACGGCAACACAGCCTTCAACCTGCAAAGTTGGAATGGCAGCGCCTGGGTCGCCTTGGGCAGCCCCGTCGCCGGTAATAATCTGGTCAAACGCGCAGTCACCTTTGCGCCCACGACCACCAGCAAGATTCGCGTCAACATCACGGGAGTGCTCGATTCGTTCGCGCGCATTACCGAAGTCGAGGTCTACGGCAGCGCCGTGACCGGTCAGGCGGCGACGAACACGACGCTGGTGAGCGCGCCCAATCCATCCACCGCAGGAGCAAGCGTCACCTTCACCGCCACCGTCAACGGCAATGCGCCAAGCGGGCCGGTGGCCTTCACCGCCGATGGCAGCACCCTCTGCAGCGCCGTTGCACTTCACCGGCGGTACCGTCAACGCGCCGACCGCGGTGTGCAGCACCAGCGCCCTGAGCGTCGGCACGCACAGCATCGTCGCTACCTTTGCCGGCGATGCCGGCAACCTCGGTTCGCTCAGCACGCCGCTGACACAGACCGTCAATGGCGGTGGGACCAGCACCAACTTCGCCCTGGCCAGCAATGGCGGCGTCGCCAGCGCGTCGAGCACCTACACGCTGGCCGGCTACAACTTCGCCGTCAGCGGCGTCAACGACGGCGAGCCCGCCGGCCTTAACTGGGGTCACGGCGGCGGCTGGGCCGACGTCACCGCCGATACCTACCCCGATTGGGTCGAGATCGACTTCAACGGCAGCAAGACCATCGATCACGTCGTCGTCTATACGGTGCAGGACAACTACGCCAGTCCCGCTGCGCCCACCGACACCATGACCTTCACTCAATACGGCATCACCGCCTTCGACCGTCCAGGGCTGGAACGGCAGCGCCTGGGTCACCCTCGGCAGCGTCAGCGGCAACAACCTGGTCAAACGCACCGTCACCTTCACCGCCACCACCACCACCAAGATCCGCATCAACGTCACCGGTGCACTCGCCTCCTACTCCCGCATCACCGAAATCGAGGCCTGGGGCACGAATGCCGGACCGTCGCCGCAGACCAACGTGGCGCTGGCCAGCAATGGCGGCGTCGCCAGCGCGTCGAGCACCTACACGCTGGCCGGCTACAACTTCGCCGTCAGCAGCGGTCAACGACGGCGAGCCCGCCGGCCTCAACTGGGGTCACGGCGGCGGCTGGGCCGACTTCACCGCCAACAGCTACCCCGACTGGGTCGAGATCGACTTCAACGGCAGCAAGACCATCGATCACGTCGTCGTCTATACCGTGCAGGACAACTACACCAGTCCCGCTGCGCCTACCGACGCGATGACCTTCACTCAGTACGGCATCACCGCGTTCGACGTCCAGGCCTGGAACGGCAGCGCCTGGATCACCCTCGGCAGCGTCAGCGGCAACAACCTGGTCAAGCGCACCGTCACCTTCACCGCCACCACCACCACCAAGATCCGCATCAACGTCACCGGTGCACTCGCCTCCTACTCCCGCATCACCGAAATCGAGGCCTGGGGTAACTAGCGCGTCGTCCCCAAGAGTCGCATTTGGCCTGGTTCCGCGCCAGGTCGTTACCGGCGCGCTGCAATCAGAACGCTCTAACGCTGCTACCGCAGTTTCTGCCAAAACACGCCGGTTCCATCAATGTCGTAGATCGTCTCAGTAATTCTCTGCGCAGTACGAAAGTCTGAAACTGCTTTGCGGCATCCTTCGACGACGCCGTAGTCGTCAACAATAACGAAACCTCCGACCGACACCTTCACATACAATGCCGCAAGCGCATCCATCGTCGATTGATACATGTCGCCGTCGAGGCGCAGAATAGCTAGTTTCTCGACAGGCGCATCTGGAAGTGTGTCCTTGAACCAACCGACCAGAAATTCCACCTGACCATCCAGCAGATCATAGCGGCGAAAATTCTCCTGGACAGTCGCAAGTGGCACCGCGAGCGCCCTGTATTCGTGATATTCGGAGCCAGCGTCAGCCGGGTAGTGCTCTATGTCTGGCTCCGGTAACCCAGCAAATGAATCGGCCACCCACACCTTGCGGTCAGTAATACCGTACGCCTTCAGAACTGCTCTGAGAAGGATGCACGCACCACCTCGCCACACGCCAGTTTCGATGAAATCCCCGGGAATCTTGCGCTCGATTGCGAACTCGGCAGCACGCTGCAATTGGAGCATACGTTTCTGCCCAATCATCGATTGCGCGCTCGAAGGCCAATCCATGCCGTGATCTCTCGCGTGGCGGTCGAACGGGCGGATACCTTCCCCGAAAAAGCGAATTCCATTGCGGGATCGTCGTAGACGAGCCCGGTCAGGCACCTCCGCATTAAATCGAGATACAGACCGCGAAGTTGCTCAATTGACACGCCCCCTCCGAGCCACCCCTATCGCGGCGTCGCGAGTTGCAACCTAGCCGCTACGTTGGTTCCGTATTGCAACGACCGACGCGCGGCAATGACCGGAACGAACCAGATTGCAAGTCGCCGACCCGATGGCTTACCGAATGTTCGACGACCGCCAGACCGGATACGAATTCATTGTGTTAAGGACACGACGATTGCGATAACGCCACGGCACCTTCTTCTAAAGAAACGCGCAGCATACGATTTGACTCGGGTGCAGTCGCGCTTGTCGCGCCGCGCCTCGAATGCCGCCGCCGGGAGTTGCCACGTGACAATTTCAGTCGATTCGATCAATATCCGTGCTCCGATCGTTGATTCCAGCCCAGGCTGTCTCCGCACAGATGCGGTACCTGCCCGCAAAAGATTCGCTATCGCGGCGAACCAACTGTCCCAGACAGCATAACTCAGGCGCGAGCCGTAACCAATCTACACCTTTCGGACTCTTCAACGACCTTGGTCTCCGCCCCGCTGGTAATCTCGCTGCCTCAGGATGCTCTCCCCGGAGTGCGGGCTCTGCCCGCCCCCGATCCCGGGATCGCCCTCTGGCTGTGTCAACTCGATCGCGTGCCAGCGGGAGCCGCCGCCATCACGCATTGGCTCTCGCCGGCCGAGCAGGCCCGTGCGGCGCGCTTCGGCACCGACCTGCTGCGCCAGCGTTGGATCGTCGGCCGCGCGACATTGCGCCTGCTGCTGTCGAGCGCACTCGGCATCGATCCGGCAGCGGTGCCTTTGCAACGCGGCGTTCGCGGGCGACCTGAGGTCGCGGGTCCACGCACGCTCGATTTCAATATATCGCACACGCGCGATATCGCTTTGATCGCCATTGCGCACGGCCTCGCGCCTGCGGCGCGCATCGGCGTCGACATCGAGCGCGTGGACCGGATTGTCAACGCCGACGGCCTCGCGCGAAAATTCCTGACGGCGCGCGAACGCGATGCACTCGCACCCTTGGAGGCGGACGCGCGGCGACGCGGCTTTCTGCGGCTGTGGACGTGCAAGGAAGCGATGAGCAAGGCCACAGGGGACGCGCTCATGGCCCCATTCCGGGAGATCGACGTCGCCAGCGACGATGGATTGCGGCTGACCGCCGGGCCATCGCCGTATACACCGCTCCATTGGCGCCTGTTCGCGGCCGATGTCGCCGCAGACTTGCTGGCGACCGTCGCGATCTGGCGGCCCGCGTAATCAATCGCGTCGGCTAGCCGGGCTTCGCGTCCTGCGCCCGCGCCGTCTCCGGCGGTCGCGCGACCTTCCACTTGTTCTGCAGCCACAGCCAGTCCGCTGGACTGGCGCGAACATCGCGCTCGAGGCTGCGCGCGTATCGTTCGACGATCATTTCGTTGGCATCCTCCTCGTAGGGCGGATCCGCGAGGACGGACAGGCGCACCGAGTAGTAGCCGCGGCGGACGCGGCGCATGGTTACGTACAGCACCTTGGCGTCGAGGAATTGTGCGATCTTTCCCGCCCCCCGGAAAAACGCGGTGTCCTGGCCGAGAAAGCGCGTCCAATGTCGCGGATCATTCTTGTGCTTGGGTGTCTGGTCCGCGATCAACGCATAGGCTCGGGGCTTGCCCGCGCGGCTCATCAGATCGAAGATGAATTCCTCCCGCGGAACAAAGCGGCTGCCGAAACGCGCGCGTGCCTCACGCAGAAACGTATCGATGGCCTCGACGCGTTGACGTTGATAGACGACGTCGATGGTAATGCCGAAACGCACGCCCGCGGCGAGCGAGAGCCACTCCCAGTTGCCGTAGTGCGCAGTCAGCAGCACGACCGATTGATTGACGGCAATGCATTGCTCGACCAGTTCCGGATTCTCGAACGTCACGCGCCGCATCAGGGCTTGCGCGCTTGCTCCGAACCCCCAGATTGCCTCCATCAGCGTGTCGGCAAGATTGCGATAGGCCTTGCGAAGGATGCGCGCGCGTTCCGCGGCATCCCTCTCCGGGAATGCATTACGCAGGTCCAGCTCGGCCCGGTCGCGCCGCCAGCGCATGACGCGAAACGCGACGAAATAGACGATCCAGCCGAACGCATACATCACCGGCAGCGGTATGCGCGTCAGCGACTTGAGCAGGAAGCGCATGGCGGCGGACTATAGACGAGGGGCATTGATGCGGCAATCCACGCTCCGCTCCCTCAAGCAGAGCTCAGGCGACCGCTACCAGCCGGTCTAGCAAAGCCTGATCGTGCAGCAGCATCTCGCTGGTCGAGCGGTGGACGACGCGGCCACGGTCGAGCACGATCGCCTGCTGCGTGAGTTGCAAAGCGAGCCTTGCGTGCTGCTCGACCACGATCACCGCAAACTCACCAGAGCGCACGATTTCGCCAATAACCTTCATCAGTTCCTGCACGATGATCGGCGCCAACCCTTCCATCGGCTCGTCGAGCAGCAGCAATTTCGGATTGGTCATCAGTGCCCGCGCGATCGCCAACATCTGCTGCTCGCCACCCGATAGTTGATTGCCGAGATTGCGCCGTCGCTCGGCAAGGCGCGGAAAGATTCGATAGGCGCGTTCCAGGTTCCACGGGCCACCCGCGCGCGCAACCACCGTCAGATGCTCCTCGACCGTCAACGACGGAAACATGTGACGCTCTTGCGGCACCCAGCCCAGGCCCGCGTGCGCGCGTCTGAAGGTGGGAATGTGCGTCAGGTCTTCGCCATTGAGCACGACGCGCCCCTGCTTGAGCCGGGTGAGACCCATCAGCGTAAGCAACAGTGTGGACTTGCCGACCCCGTTGCGGCCGAGCAGCGCAAGACTCTCGCCCGGCGCGAGCTTGACCGCAACGTCCTCGAGCACGACCGAGTCGCCGTAACCCGCGATCAATCCTTCCGCGAGCAGCAATTCAGCCATGCTCCGCCTCGCCGAGATACACCTCGCGCACACGCGCGATCGCCCGCGATTTCGTCGGGCGTTCCTTCGACCAGCACCGTGCCGCTCACCATGACCGTGATGCGCTCCGCGAATTTGAACACGAGATTCATGTCGTGTTCGATGAACACGATCGTCACGTCGCGCGGCAGGCTGGCGATCACCGCAAACAACTCGGCGCTCTCGGCCGAGGGAATCCCCGCCGCGGGTTCGTCGAGCAGCAATACCTTCGGTCGCGTTGCCAGCGCCAGTGCGATCTCGAGCAGCCGCTGCTTGCCGTAGGGCAACTCGCGTGTCAGCGTCGAGGCATCGCGATCGAGCTTGAGTTGCGCGAGGATGGCGTTGGCCTCATCGATGGCTTGGCGCTCGGATGCCGCCGCCCGCCACCAGACGCCGCCTCGGCCATCGTGCTCGCAGCAAGCGAGCACCACCGATTCGAGAGCGGTAAGGCCCGGGAACAGCGTGTTGATCTGGAACGTGCGCGTCATGCCGCGCTTGACGCGAGCGTGCTGCGGCAGCGTGGTGATCTGCTCGTCGCCGAGATAGACCTCACCGGACGTGGGTGGCAGAAAACCTGTCAGCAGGTTGATGAACGTCGTCTTGCCGGCGCCGTTAGGGCCGATCAGCGCGTGCCGCGCGCCGGGTGCGAACGACAGGCTCACATCCGCATTGGCCTTGAATCCGCCAAACGTCTTGCCCAAGCCGACGGTGCGCAGTGCCGCGGTCATCCCCGACTTCGTGCCAATCGCTGCCGCAACGCGATCAGCCCACCCAACAAGCCGCCACGCGCGAACAACACGATGATGACCAGCAGCAAGCCCAACCAGAACTGCCAGTAGACGGGATTAAGATTCGACAGATAGTCCTGCATCAGCATGAAGACCGCGGCGCCGATGATGCCGCCATAGAGATAGCCCGTGCCGCCCAGGACCAACATGATCATCAGGTCGGCCGAGCGCGGAAAGCCGAGCGTGTCGATGCCGACGAATTGCGTCGTTTGCGCCAGGAGTGCGCCGGCCACGCCTGCAAAACCTGCGCCAATGGTGTAGATCGCGACGAGTTTGCGCGGCACCGAAGCGCCGATGGCGGGCATGCGCTTTTCGCCTTCGCGAATGCCACGCAGCGATAGTCCGAACGGCGAGTGCATCAGCGTGCGAGCCACGCAAAACAGCGCAAACAATACGGCCAAGCTGTATAGGTAGCCGGTCTTGCCGTCCATGCCGAACGCAAAGATGCCGAACAGCTTGCCCATTTCCACGCCCGAAAGGCCATCGACGCCACCAGTGATCGATGTCGCCTGATTCGCGGCCTCGTGAAACATCAGGCCGATGCCGAGCGTCACCATCAGGCGCGTCAGGTCCTGGCCGCGCACCACGAGAAAGCTGGTCACGAGTCCGGCGAACGCCGCGACGAGCGCGGCGAGAAGTAGGCCGCTCACCGGCTCACCCCAACCGTACTTGGCGAGCAATCCCGCCGTATACGCGCCGAGACCGAAGAACGCAGCCTGGCCCAGGGAAATGATGCGTGCGTAGCCCAGGATCAGATCGAGCGACAGCGCGAACAGCCCGGTGATGAGTATCTGGCTTCCCAGCGTGAGATATTTCGGAAACGCGAAGAACGCGATGACCGGGAGCACCCAGAACGCAAGCTCGAGTTTGCTCCAACGCTGCGTCGGGAGACCGCTGGGAGTCACGCGCGTCTGCCCACCAGCCCGCGAGGAAAGAAGATCAGCATCACCACCATGACGACGTAGATGATGAACGATCCGAACTGGGGTACGTAATATTTGCCGGCGACATCGAAGATGCCAAGAATCAGCGCTGCGAACAGCGGGCCCTTGATCGGTGCCCGCGCCGCCCACGGCGACGACGAGCAGGAAATACACCATGTACTTGAGCGGGAACGTCGGGTCGAGTCCGAGCACGTCGATGCCGAGTCCGCCGCCAAGCCCGGCCAGGCCCGATCCCAATGCAAAGGTCAGGCTGAACACGCGGTAGACGTTGATCCCCAGCCCCGCCGACGCCTGCTGATTGTCGACCGATGCCCGGATCTCCGCGCCGAAGCGCGTGCGTTCGATGAGCCAGGTCAAGGCAACGGTAATCGCAACGACGACGGCGATCAGGAACAACCGGTAGGCGCCAAGATCGATCCCGAGCACATGCACCTGGCCACGCAGGAACGCCGGCAACTGCACCGGCTGCTGCTGCGGGCCAAAAACGTAGGTCGTCGCCGCAATCGACATGAACACGAGGCCGATGCTGAACAGTACCTGGTCGAGGTGCGTGGCCTTGTACAGCCGTCGATAGAGCGTGCGTTCGAGGACGATGCCGACCGCGGCGGAAATGACAAACGCGATCGGCAGCGTCGCGAGAAACGGCACGCCGAGCCGCGTCATCGCCACCACGCACGCGTAGCCGCCGACCATCGCGAAGGCGCCGTGCGCGAGATTGACGAAGTTCATCAGACCCATCGTCACCGACAGGCCGATGCTGATGACGAACAGCAGACTGCCGTAGGCGATGCCGTCGAAGAGCACGCCGATGAAGTTGCCGATCATCGCCTTCCGTCCGGCTCGCCGCGCAGACGCGAAACCATCGGGCTTCTCGCGCCTAGACCCCTGGATCCTTCACGTTGTCGACCTTGTCGAACTCGATGCTCCAGTAGTGACCGTCTTTCATTTCCACCTTGCGGATGTAAACGGTCTGCACGACGTCGCGCGTGGCGGGATCGATGGTCACCTGGCCCCGCGGACTCATCCACGTCATGCCCTTCATCGCGTCGACGAGCATCGTGCCGTCGCTGCTGCCACCGGTCTTCTTCACTGCTTCGTAGATGAGGTGCATGCCGTCGTAGCCGCCGACCGAATGGAAATTGGGGCGCATGCCGTTGTTGGCCTTCATGAAGGCGTCGACGTAGGCCTTGTTCTCCGCCGACGGATGCGCGGCGGAATAGTGGAAGGAGGTGACCACGCCGAGCGCCGGCGCGCCGATCGCGTCCAGAATATCGTCGTCGACGACGTCGCCCGTACCGATCAGCGCAATGCCTGCAGCGGCCAGGCCGCGGTCCTGGAATTGCTTCATCACCGCAGTGCCCTGGCCAGAAGGAACGAAAACGAATAGCGCATCCGGCTTCGCATCCTTGACGCGCTGCAGGAACGGCGCGAAATCCGGATTCTGCAGCGGCGCGCGGATCGACTCGACCACCGTACCACCGGCTTCGGTGAAACGCTTGACGAAGGTCTTCTCGGCGTCGATGCCGGGGCCGTAGTCGGTCACCAGCGTGACGACGCGCTTGATCTTGTTCTTCGCGCCCAATCGGCCATGGGCGCGGTGACTTGCGGCAGCGCGAACCCCGAGCGCACGATGTACGGCGAGCGCGTGGGAATGATCGACGTTGCGGCAGCCATCACGATCATCGGCACCTTCGCTTCAGTGGCCACCGGGGCGGCAGCCATTGCGAGCGGCGTGAGGCCGAACCCCGCCAGGACGTTCACGTGATCCTGCAAGATCAGCTCCTGAGCGATGCGCTTGGTGGCATCGGGCGCGCCCGCGTCATCTTTGACGATCAGTTCCATCTTGCGCCCGGCCACCGTGTCGCCGTTGCGCGCAATGTAGAGGCGAGCCGCAGCTTCGATCTGCTTGCCGGTCGACGCGAACGGACCCGTCAACGGCAGGATCAACCCTATTTTCAGCGGATCGGCGGCGAAAGCGAGTCGAGGAACCGACATCGCTGCTGCAGTTGCCGCCAGGTTCGTCAAAAAACGGCGGCGATTGGTGTGGATGGGGCGCTTCATGTTTTCCTCCTTGATGACGCGCCATTAGCGCGCCACGGGTTGTAACATCGCTTCGAGCCGGCGCGGCTGCACACGCATTCCCAAAGCCGGCGATCCGGGGCATGATAACCGCTTTGCCGGCGACCCGCCGAATACTGCACGACTCTGCCACTGCCAGGAGATACTTCGATGTCCGTTCGTACCCGCCCGCCGTTTCGCGCCGATCATGTCGGCAGTTTCCTGCGCCCGCAGGCATTGCTCGACGCGCGTGACCGGCATAAACGTGGGGAGATCCCTGCCGCCGCTTTGCGCGAGGTCGAGGATGCGGCCATTCGCGACATCGTCCACTACCAGGAAGAACTTGGGCCTGGAGGGCATCACCGACGGAGAATTCCGGCGCACGTACTTCCACATCGACTTTCTCGAGCAGCTCGCGGGTGTCGAAACCAAGGGTGGCATCTCGGTAGCCTTCCACAGCGCCGCGGGCAACGTCGATTTCGCTCCGCCAGTGATGCATGTGACCGCCCCAGTACGCCACGTCAAACCCATTCAGGTGGCGGATTTCAAGTTCCTGCAATCGGTAACGCGACACACGCCCAAGGTGACCATCCCGTCGCCGACGATGCTGCATTTTCGCGGCGGCCGCGAAGCGATCAATCGCACCGCGTATCCCGACATGGAACTGTTCTTCGCCGACGTCGCAGCGGCCTACCGCGCCGAAATCCGTGCGCTTGCGGACGCGGGCTGCCGCTACCTCCAGCTCGACGACACCAATCTCGCGTATCTTTGCGACGAGAAGATGCGCGAGGGCGCGCGCAAGCGTGGCGACGACCCCAACGAACTGCCACGCCGCTATGCGCGCCTCATCAACGCGGCGATCGCCGATCGCCCCGCCGACATGGCGGTCTGCGTGCATCTGTGCCGCGGCAACTTCAAGAGCGCGTGGGTGGCCGAAGGCGGGTACGAACCGGTCGCCGAAGTCCTGTTCAACGAGCTTGCGGTCGACGGCTATTTCCTCGAGTACGACGATGCCCGCTCGGGTGATTTCGCGCCGCTTCGCTTCGTGCCAAAGGGCAAGACGGTCGTGCTCGGCCTGGTGACGACCAAGCTCGATACTCTCGAGACCACTGACGGATTGAAGCGCAAGATCGACGAAGCCGCCAAGGTCATTCCGCTTGACCAGCTTTGTCTCTCGCCGCAATGCGGTTTTTCGAGCACGGTACACGGCAACGCGATTGCGCGCGAGGCGCAGGCGGCCAAACTGCGTCTCGTAGTCGACGTCGCAAGAACCGTATGGGGCACCGCCTAAGTGCGATTTCATTTGCGCCACAACGAAATAACCCGGCGGCACCTCAGGCAAATGGCAACCCGACATAGTTTTCCGCCAGCGATGCCGCGGCTGGCTGCGAGCTGACGACGTAGTCGAGTTGCGAGCGCTGCAGCCGATGCTGGAACACGTCGTCGGCCGGAAATCGGTGCAGCATCGACGTCATCCACCACGAAAAATGTTCGGCGCGCCATACGCGCTTGAGGCAGGTTGCAGAATACGCGTCGAGCAGGTCGGCGCTCCCGGATTTGAAATACGGACCGAGCGCCCGAGCCAGCGCGCGCACATCCGCCACCGCGAGGTTCATGCCTTTAGCGCCGGTCGGTGGCACGATGTGCGCCGCATCGCCGGCGAGAAAGAGCCTGCCGTATTGCATCGGTTCGGCGACGAAACTGCGCATGCCGGTGACACCCTTTTCGAGCACGGGTCCTTCGCGCAGTGCCCAGCCGTCGTCGGTTTCGAGCCGCACGTGGAGTTCCTGCCAGATGCGATCGTCGGGCCAGCTCGCGACGTCCTCCTCTGGCGCCACTTGCAGGTACAGCCGCGTAACCTCCGGCGATCGCATGCTGTATAGCGCGAACCCGCGCTCGTGATACGCGTAGATAAGCTCGTCATGTGTTGGCGCGGCCTGCGCCAGAATGCCCAGCCATGCAAACGGATATACGCGTTCGAACACCGACACGACATTGGCGGGAATGGCCTGTCGGCAGATGCCGTGAAAACCATCACAGCCGGCAAGAACGTCGCATGTCAGCTCGCCAACCTCTCCACCTTCGCGAAAGGTGATGCGCGGCGCGTCCGCCTCGACATTGTGGACAGCGACGTTGGTGGCGTCGAACAGGATTTGTCCTCTTGCCGCGAGCCGAGCCGCGATCAAGTCCTTCACCACTTCCTGTTGTCCGTAGACCGTGATCGAACGGCCGCCCGTGAGCGAAGGAAAGTCGATGCGATGACCCTGGCCACCGAAACGCAGTTCGATGCCGTGATGGATCAGACCTTCCCGACGCATGCGTTCGCCGACTCCAGCCTCGTTGAGGAGATCCACACTGCCTTGCTCAAGCACGCCAGCACGTACGCGATGTTCGACATAATCGCGACTGCGATTCTCCACGATCACCGAGTCGATCCCATCGAGGTGCAGAAGATGCGAAAGCAGCAGCCCGGCCGGGCCGGCGCCAACGATCCCGACCTGAGTTCGAATCCTGCGCATGATTCGCTCGCCGGGTTGCCTAGGAGACGGGCGGCTCCATTTGCGCAAAAACCTCTTCTGCCAAGTGAAAGGCGGTGTTCGATGCCGGCACTCCGCAGTAGATTGCGGCCTGCATGATGACTTCCTTGATCTGGTCGCGCGTCACTCCATTGTTGGACGCGGCGCGCACGTGCAGCTTGAATTCCTCGGCGCGGTTGAGCGCGATCATCATGGCGAGCGTCAGCAGGCTGCGGGTGTGTCGCGGCAGCCCGGGACGCGTCCAGATCTCGCCCCATGCGTAGCGCGTAATCAGGTCCTGGAACTCGCCGTTGAAATCGGTGCGCTGGGTCAGCGTTCGATCGACGTGCGTATCGCCCAGCACGGCCCGACGGACCTTCATCCCTGCATCAAAGCGTTCGCGCTCGTCCATCGTTGCTGTTCCTTATCGACCAAGAAAATCCACGACGGCCGCCGTAAATTAGCGCCCGCTTCGACATTGGATATACTGCGCGCTCAGAAATCGAAGAACACGGTTTCGTTCGCACCCTGCATGTGGATGTTCCACTCGAACGTCGCCGGCGCCGTCGCCTTCGCGATAAGCGTGGCCCTGCGGCCCGCGGGAACGAGCTTGAGGATCGGATCCTCCGCATTAGCGGGATCGTCCGGAAAATAAATACGGGTAAGAAGGTGTCGCAAGCTACCGCGCATGAAGATGACGAGCGCCAGGTGTGGCGCCTGCAGTGCCCCGCCAGGGCCGGGAACACGGCCCGGTTTGATGGTGGTGAACTGGAATTCTCCGTCGCCACCGGTCAGCACGCGGCCGAAACCGCGGAAGCCCGCCTCCACGCGTGCGTCCTGCGTATCCGCGGGACTTGCATATTTACCGTGTGCGTCGGCCTGCCAGATTTCGAGCGCGCCGTCATTGACCGGCTTGCCGTCCCCATCGAACAGCCGTCCGTGGATCGCGACGCGTTCACCCGTGGCATTGACCGACGCGATCGCATTGCTTCCCAGCGTGGCGAAGCCGATCTTGAGATACGGCCCCACAGTCTGTGAGGCGGTGGTCAGAAGGCTCATGCTGGCTCAACTCCGTCTGGTGTCCATCGGCGTTTCGTCGCGGCCGCGCAGGACGATATCGAAACGATACGCCAGCGCAATGTCGGGAATCGTGCGTTCCCAGTCGAAGTTCGATATCAGGCGCTCGCGCGCCTTGGGGTCCGTCACGCTGTTGTACATCGGGTCGTACGAGAGCAGCGGATCACCCGGAAAATACATTTGCGTGACCAGTCGCTGCACGAGGCCGACGCCAAATATCGAGAAATGCAGATGAGCAGGCCGCCAGGCGTTGTAGTGATTGCGCCAGGGATACGCACCCGGCTTGATTGTCAGGAAGCGGTAATTGCCATCGGCGTCGGTGAGCACCCGGCCCCAGCCGGTGAAGTTGGGATCCAGCGGCGCGTCGTGGTCGTCGACGACGTGGCGATAGCGCCCGGCCGAATTGCACTGCCAGAGTTCGATCAGCGCGTTGGCGATCGGTTTGCTGTTCTCGTCCTGCAAGCGGCCCGATACGACAATGCGCTCCCCCAGCGGCTCGCCATCGTGCTGGTGCGTCAGGTCGCTGTCGCCGGGCTTGACGTCGTCCATGCCGAACACGGGTCCGGTCACCTCGGACAGCGTATGCGGCAACATAACCAGCGGCTTGGTCGGCGAGCGCTTGATTGTCGACCTGTACGGCGGATACAGGTAATCCGGCTGGGTGTTGAAGTACGGCCGGCGATAGCCGACGACGTCGGTCATGGTGGCTTCCTTCCCGCGTTGCTCAGATGCGTTCGATGATCATGGCGATGCCCTGCCCGACGCCGATGCACATCGTGCACAACGCGTAGCGACCGCCGGTGCGATGCAACTGGTACATGGCGGTCGTCACGAGCCGCGCGCCGCTGGCTCCCAGAGGATGGCCGAGCGCGATGGCGCCGCCGTTGGGATTGACGAAGGACGCGTCGTCGGCGATGCCGTGATCGCGCAGCACGGCGAGCGCCTGCGAGGCGAATGCCTCGTTGAGCTCGATGACGTCGATGTCGGCCAGCTTGAGTTGCGCCTTCGCGAGCACCTTGCGCATCGCCGGCGCGGGACCGAAGCCCATGATGCGCGGTGCGACGCCAGCGACGGCGGTAGCGATGATGCGCGCCTTCGGCGTGAGCCCGAATTTCTTGGCGGCGTCGGCGGACGCGATCAGCGTCGCGCAGGCGCCATCGTTGACGCCCGAAGCATTACCCGCGGTCACGGTGCCCTCGGGCTTGACGACGCCTTTGAGCTTGCCGAGCGATTCCAGCGTTGTCGCACGCGGATGTTCGTCGCGCGCGACGATGACCGGATCGCCTTTCTTCTGCGCGATCGACACCGGAACGATCTCCTGCGCCAGCCGGCCGGCGGCGATGGCATCGGCCGCGCGCTGCTGGCTGCGCAGCGCGAAAGCGTCCTGATCAGCGCGCGAGACCTTGAATTCGACCGCCACGTTTTCGGCGGTCTCGGGCATCGAATCGATACCGTACTTCGCCTTCATCAACGGGTTGACGAAGCGCCAGCCGATCGTCGTGTCCTCGATCTTCGCAGTGCGCGCATAGGCGGATTCGGCCTTGCCCATCACGAAGGGTGCGCGCGACATGCTTTCGACGCCGCCGGCAATCATGAGCGCCGTCTCGCCGCTCTTGATCGCTCGCGCCGCGATGCCGATCGCGTCCATGCTCGATCCGCACAGGCGATTCACGGTCGTGCCGGGGACGTCGACCGGCAGCCCCGCCAGCAGCAGCGCCATGCGCGCGACATTGCGGTTGTCCTCGCCCGCCTGATTGGCGCAACCGTAGATCACGTCGTCGACGGCGGACCAGTCGACGGCGGGGTTGCGTTCGATCAGTGCGCGCAGCGGAATCGCGGCGAGGTCGTCGGGACGCACGCTCGCCAGCGCGCCGCCGTAGCGGCCGATCGGGGTGCGCAGCGCGTCGCAGATAAAGGCTTCTTGCATCGAGAGCTCCGAATTAGGCCGTCGCGGGCGCGCGAGTTCTGATGAGCGGAACGCCCGTCAGTCTTCCGAGTTCCTCGAAGGGCAGGCCGTCGATGACCTCGATCACCTCGAGGCCCTTGGGCGTGACGTCGATGACAGCAAGATCGGTGTAGATGCGATGCACGCAGCCGATGCCGGTGAGCGGATAGGTACATTTCGGTACGATCTTGGATTCGCCACCCTTGGTCTGGTGCTCCATCATGACGCATACCCGCTTCGCTCCGATCGCGAGATCCATTGCACCGCCCACCGCCGGAATCGCGTCCGGCGCGCCGGTGTGCCAGTTGGCCAGATCGCCGGTCGTGGAGACTTGAAATGCGCCAAGCACGCAGATGTCGAGGTGACCGCCGCGCATCATCGCGAACGAGTCGCCGTGGTGGAAGTACGCGCCGCCGGTCAGCAGCGTGACCGGTTGCTTGCCGGCGTTGATCAGGTCGGGGTCTTCCTGCCCAGGCGCGGGTGCCGGGCCCATGCCCAGCAACCCATTCTCGCTCTGCAGGAAAATCTCGCGGTCCTTGGGCAGATGATTGGCCACGATCGTCGGCAAGCCGATGCCGAGATTGACATACGCGCCTTCAGGAATGTCGCGCGCGACACGCTGCGCCATTTGATCGCGGGTGAGTCGTTTCATGGTCGCTCCTCGCTTCAGGCGGCAGCCGCTTGCGTCGCGGCGATCCGCACCACACGCTTGACGAATATGCCGGGCGTGACGATGGCCTCGGGATCGAGTCCGCCCAGTGGAACGATTTCGCGCACCTGGGCAATCGTGGTGCTCGCGGCAGCCGCCATGATCGGGCCGAAATTGCGCGCGGTCTTGCGATAGACCAGGTTGCCCCAGCGGTCGCCGCGATCGGCCTTGATCAGCGCGAAGTCGGCGCGAATCGGCATCTCGAGAACATAGTTGCGGCCGTCGATCGAGCGGGTTTCCTTGCCTTCTGCAAGCAGCGTCCCGTAACCCGTCGGCGTGAAGATTGCGCCGAGACCCGCGCCTGCCGCCTGGATGCGCACCGCCAGATTGCCTTGCGGCACGAGTTCCAGCTCGATCTTTCCTGCGCGATACAGGGCGTCGAAAACATACGAGTCCGTCTGGCGCGGGAACGAGCAGATGATCTTGCGCACGCGCTCGGCCTTGAGCAGTGCGGCAAGACCGATGTCGGCATTACCCGCATTGTTGTTGACGATGGTCAGTTCTCGCGCACCGCGCGCGATCAGCGCGTCGATCAATTCGGAGGGCATGCCGGCGGTGCCGAACCCCCCAATCATCACGGTCGCGCCGTCGAAGATATCGGCGACGGCGATCTCCGCCGAAGCAACTGTCTTGTCGATCACTGCCACTCCTCCTGGCTTGGCAAGCGCGTGCGCGATTTCCGGACACCTCGCCGGCACCTGCATCGCCGCACCGTTTGGGCGATAAACGCACCAATGTTCGTTTATTGGACAGATTTTGGTTGTTCCAATGCAGCTTGTCAAGGGCGATCAACGATTTTATGTTCGTTAATCGCCCGAACGGCTATACTGCGATGTATCGGCATCGTCGCGGAGAAGCCTCGAATGGCCAACAATTCACAGACGACACCCGCAAAATCGGCGCCGCGCGCGCAAACCGCCTGCGGTCAGTGCGCCGTCTGTCGACGCTGCCGACGGCGATCCGAACTTCATGACGTCGCTCGCCCGCGGACTTGCCGTGATCCGGGCATTTTCCCAGCACCGCAAGAACCTGTCGATCGCCCAGGTGAGCCACCAAACGGGCATTCCGCGCGCCGCCGTCCGCCGCTGCCTGCATACGCTGGCGCGTCTTGGCTACGTCAGTGTCGAGGGCCGCGACTTCTCGCTGAGTCCGAAGATACTCACGCTCGGCCATGCCTACCTGTCTTCCACACCGCTATCGGCATCGGCACAGCCGCTGCTCGACCGCGTTGCCGCGGCGGTCCACGAATCGTGCTCCGTGACGATTCTGGAAGAAGACGAAATTCTCTACGTCGCGCGCTCGGCAGCAACGAGCCGCATCATGTCGGTCGACCTGTCGATCGGTAGCCGTCTCCCCGCCTACTGCACGTCGATGGGACGCGTGCTGCTGGCGAGCCTTTCGCCCGCCGAACTCACGGCTTACTTCGGACGCGTCAGGTTCATTCCGTACACGCAACACACCCTGACTACGCGCGACAAGCTGCAGAAGGCGCTCGATGCAGTCCGGCAAAACGGCTTTTCGATCGTCGACCAGGAGCTGGAAGTCGGGCTGCGCTCGATCGCGGTTCCGGTGCTGGACGGTCGCGGCAAGGCGGTCGCCGCGGTCAACATCGGTGCCCAGGCGTCGCGCGCGAGTTCCAAACAGATGGAGCAACAGTTCCTGCCCCATTTGCAGGCCGCGGCGCGTGAACTGGGAATGCTGCTCGCTAGCACCTAGATCTGCATTTCCAGCAACGCGTAGCTCAGCGACTTGCCATGGGCATCGAGCCCGAGCGACGTCGTCACGCCACCACTCAGCGCGCGGTCGCACACAAATTGCAGTGCCCACAAGTGCGGCAATTCGAAGCGGGTTATCTCGCCCAGGACGATACCGTGCAAATGGCTCGCGACCGCGTCAACCGTGGCGCGCTCGACCAGCAGCGGATAATCGTCGGCGCGATACGCAATCAGCGACAGGATCGACGTGTTGCCCTTGTCGCCCGCGCGACAGTGCGCAACGTCATACAGTCGTCGGCTCACCGGTCCACTCCAAAAACGCAACGCTCGTATTCACTTCCTTGCGATCGATCAGCGTGGACGCGATGCCGACCTGTTCCCTGACGTATTTCCTCGCACCGCCGCCACCGGCAGGCCCGTTCAGGTAGAGCGCCTCGACTTCCTCGCCGACCCTGGCGGCGTCATCGGCGGAGTCCGCGCGCGCGGCGACCCGCAGGCGTATCTCGTACGGATGTTCGTCGGCGTCGAACGACCTCCCGTGCAACGACGTGCTGCCGACCAGGTCGATGCGCAATTCGCGGAACGATCCACCAATGCGTTCCTCGATGATCCTGCCGGCAAGTTGCGCCCGCGCCAACGCGTTATGACCGCCATAGCCGATCTCGCCTTCGCCTACGTATCCGGCGAGGTAGCCCACACTTACCTTCAGCGTCGGTGAACGGCCGCGGGCGACGGCACCATCGACGTGAATCGAGCCCGTGGCGCCTTCATGCAGCCTGACCTTGGTGAAATCCGCCGTGACATCCGGCGTGACGTACGCACTCGGGTCCGTCACCTCGTAGCAGCAACTGCTCCTTGACCGTAGCCAAGCTGATAAGTCCCGCCGGTCCCGGCCACTTTGCTCAACATCGCATTGCCTTGCGCATCGACCTCGGCAATCGGAAAACCGATGTGCGCAAGGTCCGGCACGTCCTTCACGCCAGGGTCCGCAAAATAACCGCCGCACACTTGCGCGGCGCATTCGAGCAGGTGGCCCACGACCGTCGCGCGGGCCATGCGGTCGAGATCGTCGAGCGACCACCCGAAATGATGCGCGATCGGTGCGACGAAAAGCGATGGGTCCGCGACCCGGCCCGTGACGATGACGTCCGCATTCGACCGCAATGCCGGCATCAGCGCTTCGGCGCCAAGATAGGCGTTGGCGGAGATCAGGCGGCCGAAATCCGCCAGCGGCCCTCCCGTTTCCAAAGCGACCGCGCGCGGGGCGATGCGATCGAAGACGTCGTCGCCCGAAACCACGGCAACCTTGATCGGCACGCGCAAACGCTGGGCGATCGCGAGAATGCGCTCACCCGCCGCGACTGGATTCGCGGAGCCGAAATTGCTGATCAGCCGCACGCGCCTGCGCTTGAGCACCGGCAACAACAGTTCCATCCGCCGCTCGAGCAACGGATCGTAGCCGCTGCCGGCATCCCGGCGCCGCTGCAGTTGCCCCAGCGCAATCGTTCGCTCGGCAAGGCATTCGAGTCCGAGATACGCGATGTTGCCATGCTCGGCAAGAACGACCGCGGGCTCCAGACGATCGCCTGAAAAGCCTGCGCCGCTGCCGATGCGTACGGTGCCGCTCACCGTTCAGTCACCCGGGAGGTCCTGCACCTCGGGAAAGAACAAGTCCTTCCAGGACGCGGGCTTGGTCTTGATCGTCCCGATCTTGTACATGAAGTCCGCGGTTTGACCGACTTTCTGCGGCGTCAGCGTATAGGCGTAATCGGCGGCATTGATCATCGCGTAAATGTCGTCGACGCTGTTCTTGGTGTCCTTCGCCTGCTCGAGGTAAACCTTCGCCGCGGCGCGCTTGTCGCGGTTGATGCTATTGATGGCCTCATTCAGCGCACCGTAGAACGCCTTGTAGACCTTGGGATTCGCTTCGCGAAACCTCGCGGAGGCGGCGATCACGAGCGCTGTCGCCGGTCCGCCGAGGATTTCGTAGTTGGTCGTCAGCGTGCGCACGCCAGGGATCTTGATCTCCTGCTCATGAAACGGCGAGGTCGCGAAGTGCGCGTCCACGCCACCGACGTTATTGGTGAGCGCAAGCATGGCATCCGGATGCGACAGGCCAACCGTGTACGCGTCGAGCTTGGCGTAGTTCGCATCGCCATAGAGCTTGGCGGCCGCCATTTGCAGCATGATCGCCTGCGTCGACACCTTGATCGACGGGACCGCGATCTTGTCCTTGTCCGTGAAATCCTTGATCGACTTCACGTCGGGATTGCGCACATTGAGATACAACGGATACGTCGTCATGGCCGACATGCCCTTGACCTGCACATTGGCCTTGGTTTTATCCCAGAGCGTGATCAATGAGGGCGCGCCGACGGCGATGAACTGGATTGCACCACTGATCACGCCGTCGTTCATCACGCTCGGCCCCGCGACGCTGACCCAGTTCACCTTGATCTCGCCCAGGCCTTCGGCCTTGGCGTACTTCTCGACCAGCCTGTCGCGCTCCATCACCATCAGCGGCAGAAAGCTGACCCCGTATTGCTGCGCGACACTGATTTCGCTGACTTCCGCCGTCGCCGTACTCGTCGCGACCAACAGTAATATCAAAATCGCACGTTTGAAAGCGGCCATGTTGCCTCCCCGAGGCGGGCTTCTCGCGCCCGCGGCAAGCACCATACCACTACGCCTACCGACATGGTGCTGTCCCAGACTAGGCCGCCACGACCGGCGTGCGGTGGCGTCGTCCGTCGCAGCATAAAACGGCCGCGAGTGACGAAATTCGGCGTCCCAGGACCGATTCAAGGCCGCATCCTTGGCCACACCTGCTGGCACGAACCTTGCAGCCTTACCACCACGCATGACTCATGGCGGAACGTAGCGTGCGCCACGATCCGATCGAAATTCGGACGCGGCGCCGAGACACGACGAGGGATGGCAGTGGGCGAGGCAGCCAGTCCGGAAAGCAGGAGATCGAGGTCTTCAGGCGGCGGAGCAGGTCGTCTGCGCCCGGCATTCATTTGCAGCTTTTCCGCGCAAGCTGCGTCGGCGGTAGTGCTTGCGCATGCGCTGGTCCTGCCGCTGCTCTATACCGGCTCGTTGAGCGGGCCAGGATTCGCGCTCGTCTCGCTGGTTTTGTCGTGCGCTGCACTGACGCTCCTTGGACGGCGCTGGGCGCGCTCGATCGCCAGCATGCGCGCAACGCTGCAACTGTTTGGCGTGAGCGACGAGAAAACCGCGCGGAGCGAAGCGCATTCGCCCGGACTGGAAGGCCTGCAGCGGAGCATGGAAAGCGTACACCGCCGCGTCGCGCGACGAGTGCAAAAGCTCAAGGCTGCCTGCGCCGCAGCCGAACTCGACGCCAGCAACCAGCGCACGCTCGCGCGGCAACTCACACGAGCGCAACGAATGGCCCGAGTCGGCGGCTGGGAATGGGATCGCTGCTCCGACGCCGTCGTATGTTCCGCTGAGGTCTATCGCATTCTTGGCGTCGACGAATCGTCGTTTAACCCTCGTCCCGCGTCGATCCAGGCGCTGATACACGACGATGACCGGCGCGCGTTCCGTCGTTGGCTCATCAAGCTCGCGCGCGGCGCGGCAACGGAAGGCATGGATCTTCGCATCGGCGCGAAGGACGGCGAGCTTCGGCACGTACACCTTCTGGGTGAAGGCCTGCCTGACGACGCCGGACGCATTGTCGGCGTGGCGGGCACGATCCAGGATGCGACCGAGCGCACGCGCGCGATCCAGCAAATTCATCGCCTGGCCTATTTCGACGTCCTCACCGAGCTGCCAAATCGCTCGCGCTTTCACGAAAAGCTCGCCGAGACGCTCGACGTTGCGAAGCGCGACAGCAAACCGTTTGCAATCATGTTTCTCGACCTCGACCATTTCAAGCGGATCAACGACACGCTGGGTCACGCGGTCGGCGACGATCTGCTGCGCATCATCGCGCAGCGCCTCACGCGCAGTCTGCGCCAGGACGACATGGCTGGGATGACGCACATCAAGGCGATCGAGCGCGACGTGTGCCGCCAGGGCGGCGACGAATTCATTGTCCTCCTTAACGGTGTCAGCTCGGAGCAGGAAGCGTCGCATGCAGCCAGCAGATTGCTGGCAACGCTGGCGCAGCCGATCGTCATCGGCACGCAGGAGCTCTTCGTCTCCGCCTCGATCGGCATCGTGCTTTACCCGCGCGACGGCGAGGATCTCGATGCGCTGCTAAAGAACGCGGACGTCGCGATGTATCATGCCAAGGGCGAGGGGCGGAATCGTTTCTTCTTTTATCGAGAGTCGATGCGCGCGGCGTCTGCCGAGCGCTTATCGCTCGAGCACGATTTGCGCAAGGCGCTCGAAGGCGGCCAGTTCGAGCTGTACTACCAGCCGCAGATCGAAGTCCGCACCGGCGTGATCGTCGGCATCGAAGCGCTGATCCGCTGGAACCATCCGACACTTGGCCTGCTCACGCCCGGCCATTTCATCGGTGTGGCGGAAGAGGCGGGCATGATCATGGATATCTGGGAATGGGTCATGGTCACGGCGCTGATCCAGCACAATGCATGGCTGGAACAGGGCCTTCCCGCAGTCTCGATCGCGGTAAATCTGTCGAGCGTGCAGTTCGACGATCCCGCGCTCGCCGAACGCGTGCAGGAGAGTGCCCGCGTCGTGGGCGTGCCACTCGACTACCTCGAGCTGGAAGTTACCGAGTCGATGCTGATGCACGACTTCGACGCCACGCTGAACACCCTCAAAGCGCTACGCGCGATGGGCGTCAAGATCGCCATCGACGACTTCGGCACCGGCTACTCCTCGCTCGCTTATCTGCGCCGACTGCCCGTCGACAAGCTCAAGCTTGATCAGTCGTTCACCCGCGACGTCGGTCAGCAGGAAAACGACGGCGCCATCATCAAGGCGGTCATGGCGATGGCAGAAAGCCTGCAGCTCGCCGTCGTCGCCGAAGGCGTGGAGACGCAGGCTCAGATCGACTTCCTGCTCGGTCTCGGCTGCACGACCGTGCAGGGGTACATGCTTGGCCGTCCCTTGCCCGCCGCGGCGACCGCCGACCTGCTGCGCGAACGCTTGCAAAATGCCGAGGAAACCCTGGCCCGTGGCACCGACTACAGCTGGGACACGATTGTTCAGTCAGGATCCGGCGCCCCCGCCGAGGCGCGGACCAGTCACGCCATCGAGACGCGCTAGCGTCGGCGCAAAAGACGCGTCACCCGGAATGGCGGCGCACCGGCAAACTGCGCCGTGACACGTGGTCGATGATCCATTGCACGGAACGCTTCGCGCGCTGCGCGACCAACGCCAGCGGCATCTGCGCGTAATCGTCGTTGAATACTTCGAAGCTGTAGTCGCCGTCGTAGCCGAGCTCGTCGATGGCGCGGATCAGGTCGCCGAGCGCCTCGCTGTGCGCGCCCTCGCCGGGAAACACGCGCGCGTGTCGCGCGGTTTCACGGCGCTCTTCCGCGGTGGCCGGCGCACTCCACATGAAATCGGAAAGCTGCACGGAAAAAAGCTTCGCCGCGTTCACTTCCTCGAGCGCTGCGAGCGGCGTGTCTCGCGCCAGCATGTGAAATGAATCGACGGCAACGCCAAGATTCGCGCGGTCGGCCGCCTCGACCAGCGCCCATGCCTGCGACAGGTCGTCGACCACCCTCCCCCACGACAGCGCCTTGAAGGCGACGCGAATGCCGAGAGGAATCGCAAGCATCGCCAGTTTGCGCAGATCGGCCACCTGCGCATCGAAATCTCCGACCGCGTGCGCCGACGTACTCGAACAGGCGAGAATCAGCGGTGCGCCGACGTCGCGGGCAAGTTCCAGCATCGACTTGGCCACGTCGACCTTGTACGCGTGGAGCGATCCGGACAGGCCTTCGAAATCGCGCAGGACCTGCAGCGCCGTAACGCGCAGGCCGCTGTTGCGCACCGCATCGATCGCGGCGGTTTCACCGGCGGGATGACCGACGAGGTCGCGCGGCGAGAGCATGATCTGCGTGAAACCCGCGTCCTTGACCGCGCGCAGCTTGACCTCGATTGGCCCTGCGAGCGTAATCGCATCCATGCCGAAATCTTCGAATTTCACTGCGCAACTCTCAGTGGGCGGAACCCGGCACGGCGCTCACCACGAGTTCGGCGGAGAATCCGCCCAGATAGATCTGCGTGAGGGCACCCTTTTCCGATGGCCGCACGGGCTCGCGGTCCACGAACACGATGCCACGTGCTTCGAGCGCGCGCACGGCTGCAAGTACGTCAGGCGCGCCGAGCCCCACGCGCAGCAGCGTTTCGTTCCACTCGACAAAATCGGCGCCAGGCGGGGGTTCCACCAGCTGGAAATAGAAACTGCCGTCCGGACTTTTCAGCAGCGTACCCTTCGGCAGCACACCGAAATACTCGCCACGGGGCAGCGGTTCAAAGCCCAGCAACGTGCGATAGAAGTCCACCCAATCCGCGCGACGATCCGCTTGCACCGCCTGCACGAGCCCGAACCAGTGCATGTTCGCCAGCGCTGGCGGCGAACGATCCGCGCCGGGAATGGGCACGAAGTCCACATCGTAGATCGACAGCCCTTCGTGGCGCTCGACGAAGTAGATCAAGCTGTCGCCTACGCCGTGGATGCCGGGGATGTTCAACTCCATCGCAGCCGCACGCGTCGGCATGTCCCACGCACCCAACTCCAGCGCCCGCCGGTGCGCAAAGGCCGCATCGCGCACGCGGAACGCGACCGCGCCGACGGACGGCGCGCCACCGCGCGAGGATTCGCGCACTGTCTCCGGATGCGCGTCGACGATGACATTCATGGGGCCCTGGCGGTAAAGCATGACCTCGCGGGAACGGTGCCGGGCGACCGGCTGAAATCCGAACTGTTCCAGGAGCGCGCCGAGCGCGAGCGGCTCCCGGGTCGTGTATTCGATGAATTCGACCCCCTCCATTCCGAGCGGATTCGAAGGGACAGGCAGGTGCTCTTGATCCATGGTTTGCTTGCGCATCCGGCGAATTGGCTACGCGAGGATTCTACCAGCTGGGTTCCTCAACGGCTGGCGCCGCGTGCCGTGATCGGCCACAAGGCTTCGACGCGACCATGTCGAACCGCAACGTACTCATCGTGCAGATTGATCGTCGGATCGCAATGTCCGGGTATCAGCATCAGCTTGTCACCGATGCGCAATCGCGCCGCGCCGGGGCCGAGTTGCAGGCGTCCATGCTCGTCCGAGACTCCCGTCACCTGGATATCATCCCGGCCGTGTACCCACGGCGGTCCCTTTTCAGCGCTATAGGATTTCAGTCCGGCGTCGACGATCGCGCGATCCGCAGTCGGCACGCTCATCACCGTCGCGAGCACGAAGAGGCTGTGCGCAAAACCGGTGTATCGACCGTCATGATCGTCGCCGATCCGGGCGTATTCCGTGTCCATGAACAAATACGACCCCGCCTGCAATTCGTTCCAGACGCCGCTGAGGCCTTCGATGCGGTACGTGCCGGTGCCAGCGCCGCTCACGAGTTCGCAGACCAGTCCCGCTTTCTGCAGTGCGGCGACGGTCGAGCGCACCGCCTGCGCCGCACCCGCAATCGCGCGCTCGCGCTCGGCGTGCGTCGGAAGGTGCTGAGCGGCACCGTGATAGGCCTGCAGGCCCAGGAAGCGCAACCCCGGCGCCGCCGCGATGCGACGTGCCAGGTCCGCTGCCGGTTGGCCTGCGGCGACGCCGCAGCGTTGCATACCCACTTCGATCTCGACGAGCCCACCCAACTCGACGCCCGCCGCGCAAGCGGCGCGCGACGCTGCATCAACCTGCTCCGCAGCGTCGAAACACAGAGAGATGGTCGCGTCCTTCGCCAACGCGGCGAGACGGCGCAACTTGTGTGGATCGACGATCTCGTTGCTGACCAGAACATCGCGCACGCCACCGCGTACGAGCGCCTCCGCCTCGCCGACCTTCTGGCAGCACTGTCCGACCGCTCCCGCCGCGATCTGCCGCAGCGCGATCGTCGGGCACTTGTGCGTCTTCGCATGCGGTCGCAAGCGCACGCCCGCCGACCTCGCGAACGCGGCCATGCGTTCGAGATTCTGCTCGAAGGCATCGAGATCGACGATGAGCGCGGGCGTGTCGATCTCGTCGATCGACGCACCGATGTGGGCGGGAGGTTCGTCCATGCTCTTGCGTGGCTGGGCGTTCAGCGATGTTATAGCAGCACCTTGCCGATGTCGACCGCGCGCGCAAGTTGCCGCACGTTCCGACTGCGGGCATAGTGTCTTCTTGGCTTTCCTGGCGCGTTGAAACAATGACAATGGCGTCGAACAAGAGTGCATTGCACGCCGAGACGCTCGCCGCCCAGGGCATGGGGCGCGTTGCGGCGCCGTATCGCGACATTGTTCCGCCTGTCTACGTGTCGACAACCTACGAGCGCGGCGCGGACGGCACGTATCCCGGAGGACGCGTCTATTCGCGCGCCGACAATCCCAGTTACGATCAGGTCGAAGCGCTGCTCGCATCGCTGGAACGCGCAGCCGCCGCTATGGTGTTCGCCTCGGGCCAGGCCGCGGCAGCGGCCGTGTTTCAAGCGCTTGACCCCGGCGATTGCGCACTCGTTCCGCGCAACATGTACTGGGCGCTGCGCAAATGGTTGCTCGCGTTTGCCGCCCCGCGCGGATTGACGGTCGCATTCTATGACAACGCGTCGATCGACGACCTCGCCGCGAAATCGCGGGTGCAACGACCCCGGCTGATCTGGATCGAGACGCCCGCGAATCCGACCTGGGAGCTCACCGACATCGCCGCGGCGTGCTCCCTGGCGCGCGAGATCGGCGCCATCGTCGCGGTCGACTCGACCTCTGCGACACCGCTGCTGACAAGGCCGATCGAATTCGGCGCGCACATCGTGATGCATTCCGCGACCAAATATCTCAACGGCCACTCCGACGTCATCGCGGGCGTTCTCGCCACGGCGCAGGACGACGACATGTGGCAACGCCTGCGTTATATTCGCGGCGGCAGTGGCGCGGTGCTTGGGCCGTTCGAAGCGTGGCTACTGTTACGCGGGATGCGCACGCTGCATCTGCGCGTCGCGGCAGCATGCGAAAACGCGCTTTCGATCGCGCAGCGATTCCACGGACATGCGAAGCTGTCGCACGTGCTCTATCCGGGGTTGCCGACGCATCCGGGTTACACCGTCGCCGCGAAACAGATGCGCGGTGGCTTCGGCGGGATGATGTCGCTGCGGCTGCACGCCGGCGAAGATGCCGCAAAAGCGTTCACCAACAGACTGCGCGTTTTCAAGCAGGCGACGTCGCTCGGCTCCGTCGAGAGTCTCGCTGAGCACCGCGCCAGCGTCGAAGGTCCGGACACGCTGTGCCCCACCGATCTGGTGCGGCTGTCGATCGGAATCGAGCACGTCGACGACCTTGTCGGCGACATCGATCAGGCCTTAGAGTGAACGATAGTCGCGGTTTCACCATGATCGAGGCGCTGGTCGTCGTTGCCATCATCGGCGTTCTCGCACTCATGGCGGTTCCTGGGCTGCAGGAGCGGATCGTCCGCGATCAGGTTACGCAGGCCTATCCGCCGCTGCTGACCGCCGTGAGGCCGCCGCTCGAGGCAGCGTGGGCCGCCACGCAGACGTTTCCGGCCGACAATGCGGCAGCGGGCCTGCCCGTTGCCGAGAAGATCGTCAACAACCAGATCAGCTCTGTAACGATTGCCAATGGTGTCATCAACATGACCTTCGGCAACAATGCGAGCGGCGCGCTGAAAGGCAAGATCCTTTCCATCCGCCCGGCCGTCGTCGACGATGCACCCGTCGTGCCGGTGACGTGGATTTGCGGTAACGCGGCTTGGCCGCCTCAAATGGCCGTCAAGGGTGAAAACAAGACCAACATTCCCTCGGTGTTTCTGCCCGTCGATTGCCGGGCGCCCTGAGCTACGCGGACGCGGGTGTCCCGCTACTCCCGATTCGCCCACCTTTCGCCGAAGCGCTTCCTTGTCATGCGCTCGATGAGGATTCGCTCGCAGAGCCGGAACAGCACCCAGAACAGCATGCTTAAATAGACCGAACCCAGCAGTTCCATCAACTGCTCCAATGCGCCGTCGTCGATCACCATCAGTCCGTACTCGAGAAACAGGTTGAGATTCGCCTTGAGCAGGAAAAACAAATTGAGCGACGTCAAGCCGAACAACAGGAAAAACACCCCGAGAAGTACGAAGGTGACCAACGGACGTCGGAACAGGAAATAAATCCAATCCTTGCGAATCCATTTCATCAATCGCACCGTGGCGGGAAATGCAGTACACGCATCGGGGGCTGCTGAGCTGCGATTATAACCACGGCGCACCTCAAGCCCGATCCCCGGGTGCGCCGTTTCGCTGGTCGCGCGAGAAAACGTGGGTAGGAATTACTTGGCCGATGCTGGCGGCAAGGTGGCGATGATTTGCTGTTTGCCGTTGACGATCTGCGTCATGTAGCTTTCGCGATCGAGATCGCCGTTCTGGTCGAAGGTGACGTCGAGCAGCACGCCGGGGTGGTCCTTGGCCGAAATCTTGATGCCATGCATCGTGTTCGCGAATGCCTTCTGATCGAAGTTGCCATTCTTCTCGGTCACGGCCTTGACGATATAGATGGCACTGTAGCCTTTGAGGCCGTTGTGGTCCGATTTGTACTTGAATTCCTTCTGGAACTTCTCGTCGAAAGCTTTGATCGTGGCTTGCGGCGCGTCAGCGGTGAGCCCGACGTGCGCGATGGCACCATTGGCGGCGTCACCGGCAAGTTCGACCACCTTCTGACTGGTCAGCGTCGTCTCGCCAACGACCGGCTTGTCGTAGCCCTGCTTCTTGAACTCACGCAAGGCGCGTGCGGATTCCTCTTCGTTGGTGTAAACGAACACCGCGTCCGCGCCCGACTGCTTGACCTTCAGCACCGCGCCGGAAAAATCAAGTTGCCCGGGATCCGTAGAGACATCGGCGACCACCTTGATGCCTCTGCCTTCCAGCTCCTTCACGATCACATCACGACCGCCTTTGCCGAAATCGTTGTTCACCCAGATGACAGCGACCGAATTGGCTTTGATGACGTCCTTGATATAGCGTGCCACTTTCGGCATTGCGGTCGATTGCGTGAACGACGTGCGAAAAATGTAAGGATTGCCCTGCTGCGTGATCGATGCCGCCTCGCCGCCGGTGAAATTTGGAATGCCGGCGCGCTTTGTTTCGACCATGCTGACCATGATCGATCCCGAAAATACGGGCCCCATCACCACGTAGGCTTCCTGGTCGATCGCCCGCTGCGCGAGGGCCTTGGCGATCTGCGGCTGCGACTGGGTGTCTGAGGACGTGTAGTTGATTTGTCGACCCAGAATGCCCCCAGCAGCATTGATTTCCTTGACCGCCAGCTTGGCGCCATTGTCGAAATTGGTGCCCGACGTCGCTCCGGTGCCGGAAAGTTCGACCAGGCCCACGATCGGGATCGGCCCCTTCTGGGCGTACAACATTGTCGTCGCGGCAAGCGCGCATGCCGCTGCCAAGCATTGCAATGGTCGAGTGCGTGATTTCACGGTAACCCCCTGATATTGATTTGATCTCGTTATGGACAGCGTATTTGCAGCATTTCACATCCGTGGCCATTCTCGATCACGTAGATTACACCCGTGGCGACACTCCCACGATCAGTGCGGCTCGAATCGTCAGGTAGAATTGGCGCCGCTCCGGTCCTTTTCTCCACTTAGGCGATTACGTACCCGATGAAACGCCCCAAATTGCGTTGGTTGATTGCAGGGACGTTATTCGCACTGGCCAGCGTCGCCATCCACTACGAGGTGAAGGTGGTCATGCATCAGCGCGCGGATGCCTTGAACAAACTTGGTGCGGGCCAATCGCGCGAACCCGCCACGGAATTCATGCGACGCCGTGTGCCAAGCCAACCCTCCGCCAAGGATTGATCCTGCATGGCCGCCGTCCGCATCGAGAATCTGAGCAAGACTTACCGAACGTCACTTGGCAAGAGCGAGACATCCGCGGTCAGGGCGTTGAACCTTGAAGTCCGGGAGGGTGAAGTCTTTGGACTCCTGGGGCCCAACGGCGCCGGCAAGACCACCACGATTCACCTGCTGCTCAATCTCATCCGCCCGACGAGCGGCGCGGCCTACCTGTTCGACCGTCCCGTGACGGATACGGACGTGCATCGGCGACTGGGGTACCTGCCCGAGTCCGTCAACCTGCACACGTATTATCGAGGCAGATCGTTGCTGAACTTCTACGCCGCCTTGTGCGGCGTCCCGCGCGCCGAACGGGCAAGTCGGATTACCTCGGCGCTGAAATTGGTCGATCTCGAAGACGCGGCTGAAAAGCAGGTCTCCAGGTATTCCAAGGGAATGGCGCAGCGGATTGGTGTTGCCCAGGCCATGCTGCATGATCCCGATCTGCTGATCCTCGATGAACCGACCGCGAGCCTCGATCCGGTCGGTCGAATCCAGTTTCGAGAGCTGCTGCTCGGACTCAAGCGGCGCGGCAAGACGATCCTGATCAGTTCGCACATCCTGTCGGAAGTCGAATCGGTCTGCGATCGGGTGGCCATCCTCGAAAACGGTGCGCTGAAACGCGTCGGCACATTGCAAGAGCTGTCGTCCGGAGGAAGCACGCGTCTTGTCGTCGAGCGCGTTCCGGTCGACATGATCGAGGCGCTCGTGGCGACGCAGGCCGAAGTGACCTGGTTCGGGGGTCAGGTGACGATCCGCTGCCCGGATGACGCGACGCGCGCGAGCGTCGAAGGACTGCTGAACGAGCGCAATGTGGCGATTCTGCGCAGAGAAAACGAAAAGCAATCGCTGGACGAGATCTTCCTGTCCACGATCAAACAGGAAACGGTCACGTGAAGACGATACTGCTGATTGCCGGCGACGCGATACGGGAATTGATCCATCAGCGCCTTCTCGTTGCCCTGATGCTCGCATCGCTGGCGGTAACCATCGCGTTCTCCGTACTCATGAATGCGACCCGCAACAGCATCAGCGAATCGTTCACGAAAGAGCAAATCGCGGGGCAGTCAAGAGGGGGCGAAGCAATGAGCGAAGCCGACCGACAAAGACTGCGTGAACGGATGGCGTCGGTGTCCTCGCCATTTCAGGCGGGCTTTTATGGCGTCACGTCGTTCGGCGGCAGCATCGTGGCGTTGTTCATATTCGGCACCGCGGTTGCCTCGGAAATTCGACGTGGCACGATTCGCCTGACACTATCCAAACCGGTATCGCGCACGCAGTTCCTGCTGGGAAAATACCTGGGCGGCGTGGCCGTCATGGCCAGTTACGCGCTGATCACGGGTGTGGCCATAATTGCCTTCGGACATACGCAAGGATTTGACCTCAATCCGGCGATCAAGTGGGCGCCCTGGCTGATGTTCTGCCAGCACCTCATGCTCGGCTCGGTCGCCATGCTGCTGTCACTTTTCGTGCATCCGCTGATTGCCGGCGTGCTGGCGTTCTTTTCCGGCAACGGTCTCTATGCGCCGCCGAATCCTCTATATTTCATCTTGCCGAGCTACACCGACTTCGGCGTTTTTTTCGACGTTCTGCAGGGCACGACCGTCGCTTGGACAGATGTTGCTTTGCTGAGCCTGTACGCATTGGATTTCGTGATCATCATGCTGCTGCTGGCCTTGTGGCGATTCAAGACCAAGGAGCTGGTGTAGATATCGCCGGCTCCTGAACGGATCCTTATCGCTTGGCGAAATGCAGATTGCAGGTCCGAAGTTCGAGGCGCTTGCCCGTCCCACTCGATGCGTCGAACTGCGCGGCGACGTGATATCCAAGGGGCAAACCCCGCGCCACTCCGTTGATGCTGGTCTTGGGATCACCCGTCAGCCCGCGCGCTTCGAGCTTTGAACTGCCATCGGGTTGAATCGTCCCCTCAAGTCTTAGCCAGCCGGAATTACCCTCGACACCGTGGTCGCCGCGTAGAAAGCCGTCTTTGACCTGCGCGACAAAATCAAACCTGTACCCCAATGCCCCGTCCGGGGTGCTCGCGCAGTCGACGGTGACGTTCCATGCGCCGTCGAACCTTGCGGCACTCGCCACCGCACCCGAGCCGGCCGCGGCCTTCTCCGCAGCGGGTGCAGGCTTCGCGGCCGCGATTGCCATCCCTGCGGATTTGGCGTCCGTTTTTCGCACCGACTGAGCCGCCTTTGCCGCTTGCATCTCGGCGTCGGCTCTCGTACGTGCCGCGGTCTGCTCGGCATCGCTTCGAATCCGTGCCGCGTCGGCCTCGGCTTGCGCACGAATCCGCCTGGCTGCTGCCTCGGAGTCGGCTTTCTGGCTCGCGGCGCGGCGCGCGTCCTCTTCGATGCGCAAGCGCGCAAGCTCAGCCTCCGCCTGGCGTTTCAGCGCCTCGGCTTCGGAACGCAGCCGGAGGGTCTCGGCGTCCGCTGCGGGGTTCGTTTGCGCGGGAGCGCCGGCAGCCGTCACGGGCTTGGTCGAGATGTTGTCGGGACCAACATGCAACCATCCCGTCTGCCAGCCAGCGACGGCCGCGATTGCGGCCACAACAACGGTGCCGAGTCCCCACGGGATCCGTCTCGATGCCGGTGGCGCGGACAGCGTGGAGGGTGCAGGGCGCCCAGGCACGGACGTGCCGGACACGCGATACACGCGGATCGGCCGGGAGATATTCTTGAGTGCGTGCTCGCCCATGTCCTGGAAGCCAAGATCCAGCTTGCCCGTGATCTGATCATAGACGCTCGACGAAATGCAGATGCCCCCGGGTTCGGCAATGGTTTCAAGCCGCGCGGCGACATTGACGCCATCGCCGAGCAGATCGTCGTTTTTCACGACCACGTCGCCGAGATTGACCCCGACGCGAAACTGCATCTGGCTGCTGGCCGGAAGCGCGTCGTTGCGCGTCTTGAGCGCCTCCTGGATTTCGACCGCGCAGCGCACGGCTTCGACGGCGCTTGTGAATTCAGCGAGCACCGAATCGCCCGCGGTGCTCATGATGCGGCCGCCGTGAAAGGCAATGATTCCGTCGATGACGGCCCGGTGTGCGGACAGCACACGTATCGTGCCTTCCTCGTCGTTCCCCATCTGGCTGCTGTACCCGACAGCATCGGCAGCGAGAATGCAAGTCAGGCGACGCTTGACGTTCAACGGTTCCACGATGCCCCCGATGCCGGACTTGGAATGGACCGCCGGCTCGGTCGCAATCATGCACGGATCGACGTGAACGGGCAACGATCGCGGTCGCTAACGAGGCTGTCCAGCTCCGCCTCATCGAGGCCTCATCGATAGCTCGGCGCTCGCGATGCAGTACAGCGCCCGCAGTGATGTCAACTGTCGGTGAATTTGGCCTAGAATGTCCCGTAGATCGCGTAAGGCCCGGGCGGATCGCGCCCGGCGCGGGATCTGGCGATCTGGAGCCCATTCATGGCCAGCGCAGCTGACCCCCCCGACAACGAACGCTCCGCCGTCGAACGCCGCCTCGCCACCATCCTTGCGGCTGACGTTGCCGGCTACAGCCGCATGATGGGCGAAGACGAGGAAGCGACGGTGCAGACGCTGCGCGGCCATCGCGCCATCTTCGACGGTCTGCTGCGACAGCACCGTGGTCGTGTCTTCAATACCGCCGGCGATATGATCCTCGCCGAATTTCCAAGCGCCGTTGAAGCCGTTCGCTGTGCGACCGAAATCCAGTCGGCCCTTCACACCCGCAACGAGCAGCTGCCGCCGGGACGAAAGATGCTGTTCCGCATGGGTATCAATCTCGGCGACGTCGTAGTGCAGGACGGCGACCTTCTGGGCGACGGCGTCAACGTGGCTGCGCGCATTCAGACAATCGCGGAGCCCGGCGGTATCTGCATCTCGGGCAGCGTCTACGATCAGATCCAGAACAAGCTTTCGTTGCGGATGAGGCAACTCTCCGACCAGACCTTCAAAAACATCGGGCAGCCAATACGCACGTTCACGATCACCGATGGTGAAAGCGGCCCGCTGCCAACGAAGCCGTCGCTATCGAAGCGAAAACTCCCACGCGTTGGCGCGGCGGCCGCGGTCGTCACTCTAGCCGTCGCTGCCGCTGGCTACTGGCTCTATAACGACATCGCGGCAAAGCGTCTCGAACAGAGCAAAGTCATCGCCCAATTGACGGCAGAAAAGCAGGCGGCTGAAGACGCCCGGCGCGTCGCGGACGAGCAGTCGCGGCGCGATACGGGGGCCCGAAACCAGGCGGCCGAGCGCGAAGCCGAGAAGCGCGAAGCCGAAAAGCGCGAAGCCAGCAAGCAGGCGAAGGCTGGCGTTGCGCCGCCCAAGGCCGTGCAGCCCGCCACGGTTCAATCACCGGCATCCTACCAACGTGGCCACCATTGCACATGCAGCAGTTCCGGCGGCGCCATCGACCCAGGCGGCGCCGGGCGCGATCAGTCGATACGAAGGAACTTATGATGGCCACGTATGCAATTTTCCCGACGATCCCAACAAGAAAATTTGCTGGATCGCTCGCCTCAAGGTGGAGAACGGCATCGGCACTGCCACCTGGGCACGACGCCTGACCGGCAAGCCTGTGCATCTGCAGGCTTCCTTTGCGCCAGAGGGCTCCGTGAAACTGACGCTGGATGGCTGGAACGCGAAAGACGACAAGCCACTGACCGGCGCGATGGACGGGCGGGTCGTCGACAATCACCTCGACGCAGTAGGCCGCTGGGCCAACGGCATTCGGATGGACGGGCACTGGACGCACGCGAATTGATGCGCATCGCGACTCTGTTGGCGCTTGTCGCAGGATGCGGCACGGCGTGGTGGGCTCAGGCCGCACCGCGACAGGGGCCTTGCGAACAAATCGTCGCGGCATGCAGAGATGCCGGGTTCGTCGAGGGAGGCGCTACCAAGGGCGATGGCATACGCATCGATTGCATCGACCCCATCATGCAGGGCAAGCCGGCCGCTCGAAATCGCGGCATGCCATTGCCATCGGTCGACGCACAGGTTGTGGCGGCGTGCAGGAGTGCCCATCCCGAATTCGGGCAAGCGAAGGCCCAGCGCGCAGACGCAGTGACGGCCCAAAGCGTGGCGGCGCCCCCGCCGATCGCTCCGGGCACGCGTCCGAACATCATTTTCGTGCTCACCGATGATCTCGCGTGGAACCTCGTGCAGTACATGCCGCACGTACTCGCGATGCAACGCGACGGAGCGACGTTCGCCAACTATTTCGTGACCGATTCGCTGTGCTGCCCGTCGCGGTCGTCGATCTTCACCGGACGCTTCCCCCACAACACGGGCATTTTCCGGAACACTGGCAAGGACGGCGGCTACCTCGCGTTTCGTAACCGCGGACACGAGCAGGCGACCTTTGCCGCTGCGCTTTCTGCTGCCGGCTATCGGACCGCGATGTTCGGCAAATATCTGAATGGCTACTTGCCGGCGCAGCATCCCCCTGCCCCCGGCTGGACGACGTGGGCGGTCGCGGGTAATGGCTATGCGGGCTTTCGATACAGCCTCAATCAGGACCGCCAGGTGGTTCCCTACGGCGACAAACCGGCGGACTACCTGACCGACGTTCTCTCCGGCCTCGCGATACGCTTCATCAAGCAATCGAATGGCCAACCCTTCTTCATGGAGATCGCGACATTCGCGCCGCATGCCCCATACACGCCCGCGCCGCGCGATGCCGCCGCGTTGCCGGGGGTGCGCGCGCCCCGCACGCCCGCGTTCAATGCCGCCCCCGACGCCGAGGCCGCGAAATGGCTTAGCACGCATCCGCAACTGTCCGACACCGACATCGAGCGCATCGACACCGATTTCCGCAAGCGTGCCCAGTCAGTGCTCGCGATCGACACGATGATCGGCGAATTGCAGGCGACGGTGGCAGCGATCGGTGCGACGGACAATACGTACTTCGTGTTCAGTTCGGACAATGGTTATCACATGGGCGAGCATCGCCTGATGCCGGGAAAGATGACCGCCTTCGATACCGACATTCACGTGCCGCTGGTCGTCACCGGACCGGGCGTTCCCGCGGGACTCACCCGTGACGAGATCGTCGAGAACGTCGATCTGTGTTCAACGTTCACGGAGTTGGGTGGCGCATCAGCGCCCGCAAACGTCGATGGCCACAGCCTCGTTTCGCTTCTGCATGGCCAGCACGCACCGCAGTGGCGCACCTTGGCGCTGGTCGAGCACCGGGGGCCGCATCAGGACCCGACGGATCCGGATGCGCCTTCTCCTCGCAGCGGCAATCCGACGACCTACGAAGCGATTCGGTCGCAAACCTCGGTTTATGTCGAATACGCCGATGGCGAAAGGGAATATCACGACCGCGTCACCGATCCACAGGAGTTGCGCAACACCTACTCGTCGCTGCCGGCGGTCGAGCAAACCACGCTAGCCGCGATGCTCGCGGCGATGAAGCGTTGCCAAGGTGGCGCCAACTGCTGGGACGCGGCACGCCAGGCGGCCGGCGCAGCGCCAAAGTAAGGTCCCGTGCAACACGGATACAGGACGCATCGCGAGGCGATCGCGGTGCGACATTCCGTACATCGCACACGTCAATAGCGTGCGTTACCCGGTGTTCGTGGAAACGGAATGACGTCACGCACATTGTTGAGCCCCGTCACGTAGGCCACCGTGCGTTCGAAGCCCAGGCCGAACCCCGCGTGCGGCACCGTGCCATAGCGACGCAGGTCGCGATACCAAGCGTAGTGGTCCTTGTCCATTCCGGCCTCGACCATACGCGCATCGAGCACATCAAGACGCTCTTCGCGCTGACTTCCGCCGATGATCTCGCCGATGCCCGGTGCGAGCACGTCCATCGCCGCCACCGTCTCGTCGTCGTCGTTGAGCCGCATGTAGAATGCCTTGATCTGTTTCGGGTAGTTCATCAGGATCACCGGCTTGTTCGTGTGCTTCTCCGCGAGATAGCGTTCGTGCTCCGATTGCAGGTCGATGCCCCACTTCACCGGGAACTCGAACGTCTGCTTGGACTGCTCCAGGATGCGGATCGCTTCGGTATAGTCCATGCGCACGAACTCCGAATCGACGATGCCCTGCAACTTGGCGATGACGCCTTTCTCGATACGCTCTTCGAAAAATGCCATGTCGTCGGCTCGCTCGGCAAGCACGGTCTTGAAGACGTGCTTGACCAGCGCTTCCGCCAGCGTGGCGTTGTCGGCCAGATTCGCGAACGCGATTTCGGGTTCGATCATCCAGAACTCCGCCAGATGCCGGCTGGTATTGGAATTCTCGGCGCGAAACGTCGGACCAAAGGTGTAAACCTTGGACAGCGCCAGGCAATACGCCTCGACGTTGAGTTGTCCGGAGACCGTGAGAAACGCTTCGCGCCCGAAGAAATCCTGCGGCAAAGTCGATCTTGCCGTCGGAAGTACGCGGCAGATTCATCAGATCCAGCGTCGAGACGCGAAATAGTTCACCCGCGCCTTCCGCGTCCGACGCCGTGATGATCGGCGTGTTGACCCAGAGAAAGCCGCTGTCGTCGAAGAACCGATGGATCGATTTCGCGATCGTATGGCGCACTCGCGTTACCGCGCCGATGACGTTGGTGCGCGGACGCAGGTGCGCGACCTCGCGCAGGAATTCGAGGGTATGCGGCTTTGGCTGGATCGGATAAGAGTCGGGATCCTCGACCCAGCCGATGACCTTGACCGCGCTCGCCTGCATTTCGAACGGCTGGCCCTTTGCGGGTGAAGGAACGATGATTCCGGTCGCCTCGACGGCGCAACCCGCCGTCAGACGGAGTATTTCGTCGGTGTAGTTCGACAGCGTGCTGGGCGCGACCACCTGCACCGGATGGAAACAGGAACCATCGGACACGTGCACGAAAGAAATGCCGGCCTTTGAATCGCGCCGCGTGCGCACCCAGCCCTTGACCGTGACGGGTACATCCTTGGGCGCCTTGCCCGCGAGAACGTCCGCGCAACTGAAAGCAATCATCCGCTACCTCGATTCAATGACAGATCGTCCGGGACCGCGAAGTTCGTGCCGTCACTCGACCGTGGCGCCCGACTCGCGCACGACCAGTTTCCATTTTTCGTATTCGCGCTGCACGAATTGGCCGAACTCGGCCGGAGTTCCGCCGACAGGATCTGCGCCCTGTGCAATCATCTGCTTCTCGATCGACGGAATGACCAGGATCTCGTTCACGGTCTTGTTAAGCTGGGCGATAACCGGCTCAGGCGTGCCGCGGGGCGCAAAAATGCCAAACCATGAGCCGGCCTCGAAACCGGGCAAACCGCTCTCGATCACGGTAGGCACGTCCGGCAACGAGCGCGAACGCTTGGCGCTGCTCATGGCGATGGCGATCAGCTTGCCACTCCGAATTTGTTGGATGACCGACGGGATCGTCGCGAACATGAACTGCAGCCGGCCTGCCAACAGGTCAATCAGCGCATCGGCGCCCTTGTAGGGGACATGCGTCACTTCGATGTTCTCCCGCTTGCCCAGCATGTACGCTGACAGGTGCGATGAGGTGCCGATACCGGTGGAGCCGTAATTCAACTTGCCGGGATTGGCTTTCGCGTACGCAACGAACTCCTCGAAATTCTTCACGCCGAGCGAAGGATGCACCACGAGCACGTTCGGCACGTCGGCAATCTGCACGATCGGCACCAAATCCGTCAGCGGATTGTAATTCAGGCTCTGGTAGAGCGTGGGGTTGACCGCAATCGGTCCGACCGAGTCGACAATCAGCGTATAGCCGTCCGGCGCGGATCGCGCGACGAATTCGGTGCCGATGTTGCCGCCGGCGCCCGGCTTGTTCTCGACCACGAATGGTTGTTTCAATCGCTCGGATAGCTGCTGGCCGACGCTGCGCGCGAGGATGTCGGTGGTACCGCCGGCCGTGAATGCCACCACGATGCGTACGGGCCTGGCCGGATACTGCTGCGCGTGCGCGACGAAGGGCATGCTCGCCTGCCACATTGCCGCGAGACAGCAGACGACACGCACGCATCGTCTCCGCGATCGTTGCACGTTCATCGCCGCGTTCTGCTGCATGCATGTTGCTCCCCCCGCCAAGATCAATCCCGGTACCCCGGATCCATTCGATCGAGCTTACGCAAGAGTGCGGGCCATTCCATGACGCCGTACGGTCTGCGCGTCTGCGGCTGATAGTTGCTCCAGGTCTCCTCGAGCACGGCTTGCGGCACGTGGACGAGTTTGCTGTTGCACGCCATCGCCGCGAGCTGCGACCGGCACGCAAGTTCGAGGCGGTGTGTCCAGTTGAATGCTTCACCAATCGTGCGACCGACGACCAGTGCGCCGTGATTGCGCAGGATCAGCGCTTCGCCGCTGCCCAGGTCGCGAACGAGCGAAGCCTGCTCGTCGAGCTTCAGGACGACACCGCAATAGTCGTGGTAACCGATCTTCAGGAACCGCATTGCGGTCTGCGTCATCGGCAGCAAACCGCACTCGAGCGCGGAGACCGCCATCGTCGCCGCCGTATGCGTATGGATCACACAGGCCACCTCGGGCCGCGCCGCGTGCACCGCGCTGTGCACGACATAGCCGGCCTTGTTCACGCCATACTTGAGCGGTCCGAAATCCGGCGTGCCGAGGATCTTGCCATCGTGGTCGACCTTGATCAGGCTCGATGCCGTGATTTCCTCGTACAGCATGCCGTAGGCGTTGATGAGAAACGCATCGCCCTCGCCTGGCACACGCGCGGAGATGTGGTTGGCGATCATGTCCGACATGCCGTAGTGCGCGACGAGGCGATAGCACGCCGCGAGGTCGACGCGGGTCTGCCACTCCGCCTCGGAACACTGTTCGCGCATCGATTTCAATTCAAGTCGGAACGGCGTCTGCCATCGCAACTCCCCCGGGTCTTTTCAAGGCGTGATTGTTGCGGCACTGGAACCAAGAAATCAATGACTTGAAAAGCCGACGTGGAAAGACTAATCGCCTCGCCGCCATTGTGGCATACGGCCAAACCGGCCAAACATCGCCGGCCGCCGTCCGAATGTTCATCGACGTGTTGCAAGCTGGTGTTAAGCCACGGCGATGGTCCAGTCGCAAAACGCGATGCCGGCCGATGTCTTGCGTACGCCCACATGCAGGCATACCATGATTTCACAATTCGAAAGCGTCGCTGCAGATTGCCGAAAGACCCTGATCGACAGGGCCCGCCTGGTGCTTTGTGCTGTAGCCGCTGGAATGTTCTTTCCAGCGTCGAGACCGAAGGAGGAGAAAACGCCATGAACAAGACCATGTCCATGCTGCTGTGGCCCGCCGTCGCCATCATCGGTGCATTTTCCTTTGCGGCCCTTGCACTCAATCGCGGCGAGACCGTCAGCGCGGTTTGGCTGGTCACCGCGGCAATCAGCGTTTATCTCATCGCCTACCGCTTCTACAGCAAGTTCATCGCCGATCGCGTGCTGCAGCTCGATGACACGCGGCAGACCCCCGCCGAGCGGCACAACGACGGTATGGATTATGTTCCGACCAACAAGTGGGTGCTGTTCGGCCACCATTTCGCGGCGATCGCTGGCGCAGGTCCGCTCGTCGGCCCGGTACTGGCGGCGCAGATGGGGTTTCTGCCGGGCACCCTGTGGATTCTCGTCGGCGTGGTGCTCGCCGGGGCGGTCCAGGATTTCATCGTGCTGTTCGTGTCGGTTCGCCGTGATGGCAAATCGCTCGGCGAGATGATCAAGATGGAGCTGGGTCCGATCCCCGGTTCGCTCGCGCTTGTCGGCGTGCTGGCGATCATGATCATCATCCTGGCCGTCCTGAGCCTGGTGGTCGTCAAGGCTCTCACGGGCAGCCCCTGGGGCCTGTTCACCATCGCGGCAACGATACCGATCGCCTTGATCATGGGTGTTTACATGCGGATCGTCCGTCCGGGGCGTGTCGGCGAAGCCTCGGTCATCGGCGTCGTGTTGCTGCTGGCGTCGCTCATCTACGGGCGAGACCGTGGCCAACGACCCGGTGCTGGGCCCGATGTTCACGCTCAGCGGCACGCAGCTTGCGTGGGCGCTGATCCTGTACGGCGGGATTGCCTCCAGTCTGCCGGTGTGGCTGATGTTGGCGCCGCGCGACTATCTCAGCACCTTCCTCAAGATCGGCACGATCGTGGCGTTGGCCATCGGTATCTACTACGTTGCGCCACCGCTGGCCATGCCCGCGACCACGCGCTTCATCGACGGCACGGGGCCGGTATTCTCCGGAGCGTTGTTTCCGTTCCTGTTCATCACGATCGCATGCGGGTCCGTATCGGGTTTCCATGCGCTTATTTCGTCGGGAACGACGCCCAAGATGGTCGAAAAGGAATCGCAGACGCGCCTGATCGGTTTCGGCGGCATGCTCATGGAGTCGTTCGTGGCGATCATGGCGCTGACCGCGGCCTGCGTCCTCGACCCGGGCATCTACTTCGCCATGAACGCGCCGTCCGCGATCATCGGTACGACCGCGGCGAACGCGGCGCAGGTCATTTCCAGCTGGGGCTTTACCATCACTCCGGACATGATCAACCAGACCGCGGTCGACATCGGGGAAAATTCGATCCTGTCGCGCGCCGGCGGCGCGCCGACGCTCGCCGTGGGAATGGCGCAGATACTCGCGAAGGCGCTGGGCGGCAAGACCATGGAAGCGTTCTGGTACCACTTCGCCATCCTGTTCGAGGCGCTGTTCATCCTGACGGCGGTGGACGCGGGCACGCGCGTCGGCCGCTTCATGATTCAGGACATGTTCGGCCACGTGTACAAGCCGATGGGCAATACCGAATTCCTGCCCGCGAACCTGGTCGGAACGGGTCTGTGCGTCGCGATGTGGGGTTATTTCCTGTATCAGGGCGTGATCGATCCGCTTGGCGGCATCAACACGCTCTGGCAACTGTTCGGCGTCGGCAATCAGATGCTCGCCGGCATTGCGCTGTTGTTGTGCACCAGCGTGCTGGTGAAGATGAAGCGTGAGCGCTACGTCTGGGTCACCCTGTTGCCGACGACGTGGCTGCTGATCACGACCTTGACCGCCGGCGTTCAGAAGATCTTCCACAGCGATCCGCGCATCGGCTTCGTTGCGCTTGCGCGGAAATTCAGCGAAGCCGCCGCAGAGGGCAATGTGCTCGCACCGGCCAAGTCGATCGAGGAAATGCAGCGCGTCGCGTTCAACAATTATCTCGACGCTGTGGTCTGCGGATTTTTTGTTCTGCTGGTGCTGGCGATGTGCGTCTTCACGGTCAAGATCTGCATGCAGGCGCTGAAGCAGGCCAAGCCGACGGCGCACGAGATTCCGCCGGTGGCGGGCGGCACGGTGGCCTTGGCATGAAGACGACTCATGCCGAAGAAGCCGGCGGCGCATGTCGCCGGCGATGCGCCGCGGCCCAGGTTGCGCGATTATGCACGCACGTTGCGCCAAGGGTGTCGGCAGATGTTCGGCATTCCCGATTACGAACGCTATACGGCGCACATGGCGGCCAAGCACCCGGGCGAACCCCTGCTGTCGCGCCGGGACTTCTTCGCCCAGTCGATCGATCGCAAGTATGGCAAGAGCGGCCCACGCTGCTGCTAATCCTGCGGCGCCGGACCCGATACCGGGGTCGGGCGCCTGGCCGAAACGGGTCGTTCTTGTATGTGCGGTTATCATCGCTACGTTCGCACCTGCGGCGTTCGCGCAAAACGCCGCCGACGCGAAAAACATGGAGCTCGTCGGCTTCAACGATCTTCAGGCGCGAAGTGCCTATCAGCCGGTGATTCAGAATCAGAACGGGCGCTGGATCGCCTATATCGGACACCATGGCGGCACGGCAGCCGTGCCCAAGCCGTTGAATCCGCTGACCGGCCAGCCGGAGTTCAACGGCACGTCCATCATCGACGTCACCGACCCGAAGGCGCCGAAATATCTGTACCACATTCCCGGCGAGGAAGGCCTCGACGAGAGCGGCGGCGCGCAGATGGTGCGCATCTGTTCTGGCAAAGGGCTGTCCAAGGGCGACCCGAACAAGTTCTACATGCTTCGCGTATTCGGCAACTCCGCGCACGAGGTGTGGGATGTGACTGACCCGAGCGCGCCGAAGCGCCTCAGCCAGATCGGGGGCCTCAAGGGCACGCACAAGAATTTCTGGGAGTGCGACACCGGCATCGCGTATCTCGTTTCCGGGGCTGCCGGCATGGCGCACGCGGCGCATGACACAGGTCTACGACCTGAGCGACCCGGCCAACCCGATATTCATCCGCAACTTCGGCATGCCTGGCCAGCAGCCCGATGCGACCGGCCCGATTCCGGAAGAGTTGCATGGCGCGATTTCCACCGGCCCCGCGGGCAACCGTGTCTACTTCGGCTACGGCACCAACAAGAACGGCGTGCTGCAGATCGTCGACCGCGACAAGCTGCTCACCGGCCCCGCCGCGCCGACCAACGAAAACCTGCTGTATCCCCAGGTGGGAAAGCTCGAACTTTCACCCAAAACCGGAGCGCACACCACGTTTCCGATGCTCGCACTCACAGACCCCGAATTCGCGAACGACCGCGACGCCAAGCGCGATTACGTGCTGATCGTCAACGAATCGCTCGTCAACGAGTGTGCAGAGGCAAGGCAGATGGCCTGGATCGCCGATGTCACCGTCGAAGCCAAGCCACAGATCGTATCGAATTTCACCGTGCCCGAGGCGAGCGGCAATTTCTGCAGCCGGGGCGGACGCTTCGGCACGCATTCGTCCAACGAGAGCATGACGCCGATCTACTACAAACGCGTGGTGTTCCTCGCGCATTTCAACGCCGGCGTTCGCGCTGTGGACATCCGCGATCCTTTCAGGCCGGTCGAGATTGGCTACTACATTCCTGCGACTACCGACAAGACCACGCCTCGCTGCGTCAAGGTGGACGGCAAGGAGCGCTGCAAGACGGCGATCCAGACCAACAACGTCGAAGTCGACGATCGGGGTTACATCTACATCGTCGACCGCGCCAATACCGGCCTGCACATCCTGCAACTCACCGGCGACGCGAGGCGAGCTGCCAACTTTTCTCCCTAAAGGTCTCCGTCGATACGCTGACCGTGCATCGACCTGACGTCGGGTAAAATGTGCGGCTTTCGCCCTCCGCGCCCGCCTGCCGATAATCGCCGTGACGATACCGCCTTGGCTGTTGCAAACCGTTGCCCTGGTGCTCTGCCTGGGCCCGGTCGCTACGATTGTGCTGTGGACCCATGTCCTGATACAGGTCGAGCACATGGTGCGCGACATTCCGACGCTGCGTTTCGGTCTGCGCCTCGCCGAGGCAGATCCGCCCACTGCGCGCGTGTGCGTCGTCGTGCCGGCCTATAACGAAGCGCGCGTCATCGCCGGACTTATCAGGTCACTGCGCGCGGAGACGCATGCGCAACTGCGCGTCGTGCTTGCCCTCGATCGATGCACCGACGACACCGCGGCGATTGCTCGCGCGGAAATCGACGGTGACGGGCGCTTCGAGATCGTCGAAATCGACGCGTGCCCTGGCGACTGGGCCGGCAAGGTTCACGCGGTGCACATGGGCGTGACCACCGCCCAGGGCGCGCGGGACGCGGAGTACCTTCTCTTTGCCGATGCGGACACGGTTTTCTCGCCGGGTTGCATCGCTTCTTCCCTGGCGATGATGCGCCACCGCAATCTCGACTTCCTGAGCCTCCTGAGCACGCTCACTTACGACTCGTGGTTCGAACGCACGGTGCAGGTCGCGGCGACGTTCGAACTCATGCGCCAGTATCCATTGACGCTTGCCAATGCGTCCCGCGACCGGCGCGCCTTTGCCAACGGGCAATTCATGCTCTTCCGGCGGGACGCGTATGAGGCCGTCGGCGGACATGCGGCCGTCAAGAGTGCCTTGCTGGAAGATCTCGCGCTTGCACGCCTTGTCGACGCTGAAGGGCGCAGTCCGGGCGTGTTCCTGGCCGCTGGGCTGCTCCACTGTCGCATGTACGGCGATTGGTCGCAGTTCCGACGCGGCTGGAAGCGCATCTATATCGAGGCCGCCGACCGCAAGCCTCGCCGCTTGTCGCGTTCGGCGAGCCGCACGCGTTGGCTTGGCACGATCGTGCCCGTGTGGATGTTGGCGGCGGGGCTCGCGGGCGCACTGATTGTCACGCGCGATGCGCAGATGGGGTGGGCGATGTTGGCGCTCTGGCTGCTTGCACTGCTGGTCTGGGTCGGAACGCTCGTGCGGATATGCGTCATGGCGCGCGCGCCAAAGTGGATAGGTCCATTGCACATCCTCGGCGCGTGGCTGACGGCGAACTTGCTCAGCGAGGCCGCGCACGACCTGGAATTGCGCAAACCGACACGTTGGGGCGGGCGCGACTACGACCTTCCTGTCGGCAAAGCCTGAGTTCCGGTTTATTCCGTCGACGCCGCAGCCTGCAAATCGGGCAAGAATGGGCGGCCGGAAAATAGATCCCATCGACCGCTTGGGTCTAGCGTGCTACTCCGAGCAGATCGTCGAAATACGCGATCGTCCTGCCCAATGCCGTCGAGGAGGTCGGTCTTCGGGGCCCATTTCAATTTGTCCCGGGCAAGTGAAATGTTCGGTTGCCGCTGCTTCGGATCGTCACTCGGCAAGGGCTTCGACACGATTCGCGATCGGGAATTGGTCAGCTTGATGATCGTCTCGGCCAAGTCGATGATGCGCGTCTCTACAGGGTTACCGAGGTTGACGGGTCCGGTAAATTCCGGCGGCGAATTCATCAACGCCAGCAGGCCGGACACGAGGTCGTCAACGTAGCAGAAGGATCGCGTCTGCGTACCCTGCCCGAAGACAGCGATCGGCTCATTCCGAAGTGCGTGGACGATAAAAGACGAGACGACCCGTCCGTCGTTCGGGTGCATGCGCGGCCCGTAGGTGTTGAAGATGCGCGCCACCTTGATCGAAAGTTCGTGTTGCCGGTGGTAGTCGAAGAATAATGTTTCCGCGCATCGTTTACCCTCGTCGTAGCACGCGCGCGTCCCGATGGGATTGACGTTGCCCCAATAGTCCTCGGTTTGTGGATGGACATTCGGATCCCCGTAAACCTCGCTAGTGGACGCCTGCAGGATCCTCGCCTTGGTCCGCCGCGCAAGTCCGAGCATGTTGATCGCGCCGTGCACACTTGTCTTGGTGGTCTGCACCGGGTCGAATTGATAGTGAACCGGCGACGCCGGGCAGGCCAGGTTGTAAATTTGACCGGTCTCGATGTACAGGGGAAACGTCACATCGTGCCGCAGCATCTCGAAATTATGGTGATCCAGAAGTCCGCGAATGTTGGCCCGGGTTCCGGTGAAGAAATTATCGACGCAAAGCACGTCGTGGCCTTGCGCCACGAGCTGCTCGCAAAGATGCGATCCCAAAAAGCCGGCGCCGCCGGTTACAAGTACGCACTGCAGAAGTGGATCCCGCACGATTCCCGCCATGACGTTTGACAGCGTTTTCAGTGTAATCCCGCCCGACTTGACCTGACGCATCCGTGCCCCGGGCCATTACGCGATCAGGCAAATCCGCTCCACGCTTAGCCAACTGGCTGGAAAACGAAGGAGAAATTCCATGCGACGCTGGGAGCTATACGCGGCGGTGCACGCGCATCGGCAGGAAGCGCCCTATGCAATTGCAACGGCGCACTTGCGCTGGCCAGCGGCCGAGCAGTACCGCAGGCCGGCAACTCCCGCACTGCTAGCCCCGGCGAAAACCTCCGCCGCCCTGCATCTGTGGTTTTACCATGGGCCGTTCGCGCATTGGGGGGAACCGTTTGAACCGCGGCGCCTGCAGGAATACGACGCCCGCGGGAAAAAAGCCGGTATTCCACCAGTAGTTGCCGCAGTCGCCCCATCCGGAATCGCAGCCGGTTGGTCCCGCACTGTTGTATTGGACTTGTGGCGACGATGCGTCGACGAAGTACTGCACCACGGGCGGCGGCTGCATGACCGCGTACGCCTGAGGCGGTGGCTGTTGGTACTGCGCCATCGCCAGTTCGCCCTCCAACTGCTGGACCCGCTGGGCGAGGGCCTGCACATCTGCCTGACGCATGGCGTCCGCAGGGGGCGCGACTCTCGGTGCGCTTTCATGCATGACATTGGTCACATGCGCGCCATCGGGAGGCGTCATATTGCTGACATTGATCGACCCGTTGGCGTCGAGCCAAGTATAGATATCGGCATGCGCCAGCTGCGTCCCCATCGTGCCCAAGAGGAATGCCGGCAATGCCGCCAGGAAGTAGCGCCTGCGCATTATCGACGTCCGATACTCATAACATCATTCTAAGCCCGCCCGCGAGCATTTGTGTAGTCGCCCGACGCGGGGTTGGATTTTCTGGACTTTTCGGTATGCTGCGCCAATAAGCCAGCCGCCGCGGTTCGCCGTGACTGATACAGACCACGTGGGGTGTAAACACCTGCGTCGTGCCGCTTTATTCCACGATGCGCGTGTCGCACCGCAATCGTCGATCCAGCGGGGACATCCCGTAGATTCCGCCGAGTTGATGGCGTAGCGTTGATGCGCCAACAGAAAATCCATACGCAGCGTCCAATTTACCCTTTCGACTATGGCTTGGAATCCTCAACAGTATCTAAAGTTCAGTGGCGAGCGTCTGCAACCGGCACACGACCTGCTCGCTCGGGTCACACTGAGCGAACCGCAGCATATCGTCGACCTGGGTTGCGGAACCGGGACCGTCACGTCACTACTGCGCACACGTTGGCCTGACGCGCAGATTGTGGGCGTCGACAACTCCCGGCCGATGCTCGAGCAGGCCCGCAAGGCGATGCCGGACGTCACCTTTGAATTGACTGACCTCGCCAGGTGGACGCCGCAGGCACCTGTAGATCTCATCGTGTCGAATGCGGCGCTGCAGTGGCTGGACGACCACGCAACACTATTCCCGCGGTTGTTTTCGCATCTACGACCTGGCGGAGTACTGGCCGTACAGATGCCGGCGCAACACATGGCGCCGTCGCATCAAATCGGCTACAGCATTGCCGAAAGTCCGCGTTGGCGGGACCGCTTGCAAGGTCTGGTACGCCGCCGGCCGATTCTCGATGCTCATGAATACTATTCGCTGATGCGGCATCGGGCATCGCGCTTGGACTTATGGTTCACGGAGTATGTCCAGCAACTGACCGGCGACAATCCAGTCGCGGAATTCGCCAAGGGTTCGTTCGTGGGTGCATGGCTCTCGGCACTTTCCCCGGACGAAGCGCCAACGTTCGAGGCCGAATATCGCCACCATGTTGCGATCGCGTACCCACCTGGCGCCGATGGCGTAACGCTGTTCCCGTTTCGCCGTTTCTTTCTCATTGCGTGCCGCTGACGGCATCACCCGGTCTACCGCGAAGCGATCTGCGCGCAGCGACGCGCTGATGCGTTCCGCCGCCGATCCCTTGCTCCCAAAGGCTAGGGACCAGCCGCAGCGCGGCCGCCCTGCTGCGGTGCGGCATATACCTTGCTTAATTCGATCAAATCGAATTCCAAACTTGGCGAGCAACTTGCTTTCCTGGCAGTAACACATTGATGCTGAACGGGTAACACGCTCAATGTTGGCACGCACTCGTCTACTCGCGCCCATCCCAAAACAGTGCGCAAGCAAGTATTCCGGTGGCGACCCTGCTCGATGATCGCGCGCTACGACAGCGTATCGAGGTCGACGAACAATCAAGGGTCTACATGAAAAGGGTTTCATCGAGCGTTGCAATACCCAAATTTGGGTCCATCACGAAGAGGAGGATTTCATGAAACGCATTGCAAATCTGCGCTGGCTGGCGACGACCGTTTCTGCAGCCATGCTGTTATGCCTCGGCGTCTGCGCCAACGCCGCCGATCCATTGAAAGTTGCGTTTGTCTATCTCGGACCCATCGGCGACGGTGGCTGGACCTACCAACACGACCAGGGCCGTTTGGCCCTCGAAAAAGCACTCGGGTCGAAAATCAAGACCACCTACGTCGAGAACGTTCCCGAAACCGCCGACGCTGAAAGAGTGTTGCGCCAGCTGGCGGCCGACGGCAACAAGCTGATCTTCGCGGCTTCATTCGGCTACATGGAATCGGTGCTGCGCGTTGCAAAGCTTTTTCCGGACGTAAAATTTGAGCATGTCAATGGCTTCAAGACTGCCGCAAACGTGGTGACCTATCAGCCGAAATTCGAGCAGGGGTTTTATCTGCTGGGCATCGTCGCCGGCAAGATGACCAAGACCAACACCCTTGGCTTCATCGGCTCGTTTCCCATTCCCGACGTCATTCGCGACGCCGACGCGTTCACACTCGGCGCGCAGAGCGTCAACCCGAAGGTCAAGCTTAAGGTTGTGTGGGTGGATACGTGGTACGACCCGAGCAAGGAACGGCTCGCCGCCGAGACGTTGATCGCCCAGGGCGTCGATGTGCTCTCCCAAAATACTGATTCGCCCGCCGCCATCCAGGCCGCCGAGGCCAAGGGTGTCTATGCGTTTGCGCTCGACTCCGACATGTCGAAGTACGGCCCCAAAGCGCACCTGACGGCGAGCACGGAGGACTGGAGTGGCTATTATATTCAGGAGACCAACAAGGTCCTCGATGGCACATGGACCGGCAATCGCCAGACGCGCTGGGGCCTGAAGGAAAAAATGGTGGTGATGGCGCCCATGAATCCGGTCGTCCCCGCCGACGTCGTCAAGCTGGTGGATGCGAAAAAGCAGGCGATTGCGGATGGAAGCTTCGAAATTTTCATGGGCCCGCTGAAAGACAATACGGGCAAGCTCAGGGTGCCCGCGGGGCGACCATGCCGAACAACGAATACATGTCGATCAACTGGTACGTCGAAGGCATCGAAGGCACCGCGCCCAAATGAAGTCGGCATCTTGAAATGAACATTCCGGTCATCGACATCAGCGGATTTAAATCCGGCGACGATCCAGTGCGTCGCGCGATCGCGGCGCAGGTCGACCGGGCGGCAGGCGAAGTGGGCTTCATGCAAATCGTCGGACACGGCATCCCCGCGGCAGTGGTCGCGGGCCTGACCGAGGCGATCGACGGATTCTTCGGCTTGTCGGCGGCCGAAAAGGCGAAGTGGCGCGCCGCCTTCAGTCGAGATCAATCGCGGCTATTCGGGTCCCCTGAGCGAACGCCTGAGCTACAGTCTGGGCGTAGCCACCGCCGCCGACCTGTTCGAAGCGTTCAATGTCGGCACGCCGGCCTCGGCTTATCCCGGACTGAACCTCGACCCCATGCACTACCCGGAAAATCTGTGGCCGGATCAGCCTGCCGGATTTCGGGCCAAGGTGGAGACGTGGTTTGCGCATGCCGGCGCGCTCGCGCGGGATCTCACGCGCATCTTCGAGCTCGCTCTCGGTCTTCCTGAAAATTACTTTATGGCGTTTCAGGACCATTCGCTGGACGTGATGCGCTTGAATCACTACTCGATGCCGGCGGGTGCGTCACGCGCCGCCGACGATCAGATGGGCATGGGCGCCCACACCGACTACGGCATCGTAACCGTGCTATGGGCCGACAGGGTGACACCCGGGCTGCAGATTCTCGACCCGGCGGGGCGCTGGCACGACGCCGTGCCGGTGCCCGGGGGCCTGCTTGTCAATCTCGGCGACCTGCTCGCGCGCTGGACCAATCATCGCTGGCTGTCCACCATGCATCGCGTATTGCCGCCCATCGACGCCAACGGCCAGGTCACTCGCCGGCGCTCCGCCGCTTTTTTTCACGACGGCAATGCCGACGCCGTCATTGCCTGCCTGCCGAGCTGCCAGGACCCCGATCATCCTCCGCTGTACGAGCCTGTCACCGTGGCGGACCACCTCGCCGCCAAACTCGGCGGTTCGCGCGCGCTGAAACTCAATCCCGGCGCCGAAAGAGAAGCCTCTCGCCTGACGCTTGCGGGGAATTGACCAGCCTCGCAAGCGCCGCGTTGCAAGCGCGAATCAAGTTTCAAGCGAGGTTTCGGTCGTCAACCCCCAGCCTTGAGCAATGCGATCGAGCGGTTTTCATCGATCAAGTGGCGGCGCCCGTCCGGACTTGTGGTCGCGCCCCGCTTTATCAGCGCGATGACTTGCCCGGGAGAAAGAGACGGGTCAAGCGCGAATAGCTTGGCCGCCAGATTTACGACGTTCGGCGCCGCCATCGAGGTTCCCGAGAGCTTGAGCCGGGTTCCGCCGGGGACCAAGCTGTCGACCCAGTAACCGCTGGCGTAAACAAGTACCGCGTCCCCATGACTCGTGAATGACGTTTCATCCCCGGCCTGATTCACGGCGCCCACCGTGATGAGGTTGGGCAGTTTCAGTGACGCCGGCACGTCTTCGATGAACGCGACGTTGCTGTCCGAGTTTCCCGCCGCGCTGACGAATAGCGTTTCGGGCGCGGATTTGATCGCGTTTGCGATCGCCTCGCGCCACATGGCAAACAGCGCGGCTGCGCGCTTTTTCCTCTGCTCCGGATCAGCGCCACCACCCGTCTTGGAAAGCCAGGTTTCGAATTCTGGCGCATCGTCGGTCCAGCTCATGTTGACGACCCGAACGTGGCGCGTGCGGAAATAATCCGCCATCTGCTGGAATGCGCCGCCGAGGCGTCGTGCCCATTCCTCGGTCGGCGCAAACGGCAGATCCGGAAGTTGATCGTTGAAACGCGCAACGACGAGCCGTGCGGCGGGATTGCCGCGTACCGCGATACCGGCACAGTGCGTGCCGTGAATGTAGAAGCCGATGACCTTGTTCAGCTCCGTCATTTCATGCATCTGCTCCGGCGAGAGCGTACTGAATTTTTTCTGCACCGTCGCAGCTTCCGCTGAATCGATGCCGTTCTGAAGATCGAGGATTCCCTTTATCTGATCGCGATATTCCGGGTAGGCCTTCCGCTGTTCCGCGGTCAATGGATACAACCAATCGGTAGAAGGATTCCCAACGTCATCGAACGCAAGTCCGTGACGACCGCTGGCGGTCGGATCGGGATCATCAAATAGTTGACCTGGAAAAAGCGAGACGTCGACCCCCGAATCCCAGACGCCTACCAGGACGGGCGTCAAGCGCTGATCCGCCGTCAATGTCGCCTCGCGCGCGGACCAGATGTCAGGCTTGATAACTTCGTGCGAAGCGATGTATTTATGCAAGACGTTGCCGCGTTCGGGGCTGAGGGGAATCGCCGATTTCAAGTTATTGCGCGCCGCAATCAACGCCCAGGCTTCGAGATTGTCGATAGCGCCCGACTTGGTTGCCGCGGGATCGAGCTCGGTCTTGACGTTGCCCAGCGTCGCAGCCCGGGTGTTGACGCGCGAAAATGCAAATGACGATCTGACGTCGTCCTCGACAATGTCCCACGGCAGTTCGTCGATCGACTGCTGATAGCGCTTGCTAAACGCCTGTACGTACGCAGGACCGCTGGTAGCGCCGGTGTCCAGCGCCGCCTGGAGCCTGGCGCGGACGAAAAGCCCGCTCGTCAGTTTGCGCGAAGGTTTGTCCTCCAAGGCGCGCAATAACTCCACGGTCTGCAGGCCCGCCTTGTATTCGCCATCGAGTTCCTGAAGATCCAGCTTTGCGCCTAGCAATTTCCGCATGGTCGATTTGTCTTCAATTTCGAAATCGGCAAGGATGTGCTCGATGTCCGAGCGAACCTTGGCAGCGAATGGATTAAACCGTGCGTTTGGGGCCTCGACGAACTCCGACGCCAACCCGTCGATCGCGTAACTGGACCGCGGCAGATCCGCTTGCGTGGTGACCTTTACCTTGGCGGCCAGCGTTGCCGATGCGCTTGGTGCCGCGACAAGCACGCCACCGCTCAAAACCACACAGGCGACCATCCAACGCTTGGATTGGCTTTTGTTTCTCGGGCATGACGGGACACTCACCGGATCGAGAGGAGTTGCACTTTACACCGCGCTTGCGGTCCGGCAAACACGCCTGACCGGCGACGCACGGGAACCAGGGAAACACTCGGCGTCCGAACAGCCTATGAACAGGTCGGAACGGGACCGGTCGTGCTAAGCTTGCTTCGACCTCGCGACTTGCCAATTTTTCCAGGAGACAACATGTCCGGTCTTCTCCCAGACGTCGATCCCGACGGCCTGCTCGAATATTCGGTGGTTTTCACCGATCGCTCGCTCAATCACATGTCGAAGCGCTTTCAGCGCGTCATGTGCGATATTTCGGGCATTCTCAAGCACGTCTACAACGCGCATTCTGCGGTCGTCGTGCCCGGTGGTGGCACCTACGGCATGGAAGCTGTCGCTCGGCAATTCGCCACCGGCAAGAAGTGCCTGGTCATCCGCAACGGCTGGTTCAGCTATCGGTGGACGCAGATTTTCGAAGCCGGAAAGATCCCGGCGGAGTCGACCGTGCTGAAGGCGCGCCGGGTTGGCTCGGGAAAGCACGCGCCGTTTGCGCCGGCCCCGATTGACGAAGTCATCGCCTCGATCCGCGAAATTCGACCGGACGTGGTGTTCGCGCCGCACGTCGAGACCGCCTCGGGAATCATTCTCCCCGATGCGTATTTGCGCGCCGTCGGCGATGCCGTCCACGAGGCAGGTGGGCTGTTTGTCCTCGACTGCGTCGCGTCGGGCGCGTTGTGGGTCGACATGGAGACCTGCGGCGTCGACGTGTTGATCAGCGCGCCGCAAAAAGGCTGGAGCAGTACGCCGGGCTTCGCGCTGGTCATGCTGAGTCAACGCGCGCGCACCGCGATAGACAGCACGACCAGCACCAGCTTCGCGTGCGATCTGCGCAAGTGGTTGTCGATCATGGAGGCGTACGAAAAAGGCGGCCATGCGTATCACGCGACACTGGGTACCGATTCGCTGACGAGATTGCGCGATACGATGAAAGAAACTGAGCGAGTGGGATTCGAGACTACGCGCGCCGCACAGCAGGTATTGGGCAACAAGGTTCGGGCGCTACTGGCGCGCCACGGTTTCGCAAGCGTTGCAGCCGAAGGCTTTCAGTCGCCCACCGTCGTGGTGAGTTACACCGACGACAAGGACCTGCAGAACGTCAAGAAATTCCTGGACCTGGGACTGCAAGCCGCGGCCGGCGTGCCGTTGCAATGCGACGAACCCGCGGACTTCCAGACCTTTCGGATTGGACTATTCGGTTTGGACAAACTCGGCAACGTCGATCGCAGCGTGAGCAACCTCGAGCAGGTGCTCGCCAAGATCGCTTCGCCCGTGCTGGAGCAACGCTGAGAGGTACGAATCCGATTTCGTTCGGTCAGTGAGCGCCGGCATTTCGCCGCGCGCTCTGCGCGTAACGCGCGGAATCAACCCGTACTCAGTGTCGCGTGCCGCCTTTCGCAGGGCCCTTCGCCTTGGCCGACACGGCCTCGACCGACATCGTGAAGGTGCGCTGCTCGTTAGGATTCATCGCACCCACGCCGATGAGTTTATGGGCAATTTCTTCGCCGCGATCGTTGCGAATCGACACGACGACGGTGTATTCCCAAGGGTCGCCCTCGGCGGGATGCCGGATGCTGCCTTCGATGCGCAGCGGCGTGAGCGCGGGCACCTGCGGCACCTCGGCGCCGGTATCGAAGCGCAGATAGTGCCGGCAAGCCGGACACAAGACTGCGCTTTCGAGGATGGTCTCCCGGCAGTGCGGGCATTCGCGGGTCGCCCCGGGATTGCCCGGACGCACGCTGCTCATGAGGCGGCGCCGCTCTCCACCCTGTGACCGTTGCTGTACTTGCCGGCTTTGGTGCTCTTGTCATCTTCCCAGCCGAACTCGGCGTGACCGCGCATGCGGGCTCCGGGCGCAACCGCCAACGCACCGGCCTTCAGGTCGCCGATCACCACACCGGTCTGCAGCAAATCCACGCGCGTGGCCTGCTCGACATTGCCTTCGAGCTCGCCGGCGATCGTGACCGTATGGGCGCGCACCGCGCCGGTCAGCTTGGCGCCGGCCTCGAGCGTAAGATCACCCTGGACGTTGACATCGCCTTTGAACTTGCCTGCGATGCGCACGTTTCCGCCGCCTTCGATCTTGCCTTCGATGGTGATCTCGGCGGCAATCACCGATTCCTTGCCGGAAGGCACAGCGTCGCCGCGGAGCGGAGGCGCAACAGGGCTGGGGATGGGTTCGGGCGTCGACAGTGCTTCGTACCGGACCGGCTTCTTCGCATCGGGCGCAGGCGTGGCTGTCAACTGGGACGCAGTGTCTTTCCAAATGGACATGGCGATGGCCTATAACGAGGATGGGCCGTTCAGGCTAGCGCTAAAAGCGATCAGAGGCAATGATTCCGTCATATTTTCCTCCTGAGTCCCGGCATCCTCCCGTGTGTCTACCCTCATCTCTTGCAATGCCTCAACCGTGGTCCGGGCCACTAACCGGAGCCGCGCCCCCCGCGTGATGGCGCCGACTTGCGCGCCGCCGCAGCGAGCGTGATCTCGTCAAGTGTGCGCGTGCCTGGGATGTGGCGCTCTCCCCACCCGACGAGCGCGAGTAGAACGCCGCCCAGTTCCTTTCCTTTTGCGGTGAGCGTGTAAGCGTAACGCGCAGGACGCTGCTGATAAGCGGCCCGCTCGATGATTCCGGCCTCCTCGAGGCGTTTCAGGCGTTCGGCGAGGATATTGGTCGGGATGCCCTCGGGCGAGGCGCACAGCTCACCGTACGTGCGCTTGCCGTGGAGGATGTCGCGAACGACGAGCAACGACCACTTGTCGCCGACGACATCGAGCGTTCCCGCGACCGGGCAATCAGACCTGCGGTTTTTCTTTGGCTTTGCTGAGCTGGCGCGCATTCGGCGTTCGGGTCGGGCTTTCGAGTAACTTGCAATGTGCAAGTCATTATGCTACGGTGGCGACTCACTTGCAAACTGCAAGTGTATTAGCGAAGGTCCTTAGCGAAAGGAGAGACGCCATGTCGAACGCCGTAGTGTCACGCATTGCCCGTCCAGAACCGCCGCTGACCCCGAGTGCGAACAAGCTTGTCGCCGGAGCGCTTGCAGTTTGGTTCGCGCTCGTTGTACTGCTCGGCGCCCGTGGCACGTTCGTAGGAGCGCCCGGAACGCCACCGCTAGCGATCTTCGTCGGCTTTGCCGTTCCGATCGCCCTCTTTTTCGGGGGGTATCGGCTTTCCCACGCATTCCGCGCCTTCGTCCTCGGGCTCGATCTCCGACTCGTGACCGCGATCCAGGCGTGGCGCTTCGCCGGCCTGGGCTTCATCGCTCTTTACACCTACGGCGTCTTGCCCGGAACGTTCGCATGGCCCGCAGGCCTCGGCGACATCGCGATCGGCCTCACGGCGCCGTGGGTGATGCAAGCGCTCGCACGCCGGCCGCAGTTCGCGGCAAGCAAAGGGTTCGTCGCATGGAACGCGCTCGGAATTCTGGACCTGTTCGACGCCATCGGCACCGGAACGGCGAGCTCGCTGCTTGCCGTGGGGGCGGTCGGCGAGGTCACGACCGCCCCGATGGCGCAGTTGCCGCTGGTGCTGATCCCGGCGTTTTTCGTCCCGATTTTCTTCATGTTGCACGTCACCGCGTTGATCCAGTCACGACGCCTCGCCAGGACGGCAGATGGGCGCGATTCGGCAACGCGCTGATCAAGCGAGCGCGAGACTGCGACATCTTAGACCATCATTCGGCCGCCGCGTCCGTGCCGCGGTTAGCTCGCATCACCAGCGGAACGCTGAGCGAAAAAGGCGACGATCAGACCGAACAGCAACATGGCTACCATGTTTTCCAGGAACTTCGCGGCGGTGAAGTGAGGCCATGTCGCCCATGCTGAAAGTGGTACGACAATATAATTCATGACGAAGAAGATGACGGCCCCGTAGGCAAGGCCGCCAACAATCCAGCGGCGCCGCAGGATCGGAAGCCAGCGAGTCGCGACGACATACACCATGGCGATGATCAGCGACATTACCCACTGCAACGCAAGCCCCAGAATGGCGGCGGAGGCGCCGCCGGCGAGCGCCGCCTTTCCTAGAAGTCCACCCGCAATGAAATGGAGAATGAGAATGGGCTAGCGAACTGGCTAGCGACGTTGATCAGCGCGGCGGCGCCAATGTCGATTGTGCCGGCGACGAATCCGCCGAGAAGAATAGCGATCAAATCAGATGTGCGCACGGCTGGCCTTCCACCACTAGCATCGACGATCAAGCCGAATTCGGCAAACAGCGGTGATTTCCATAGCGCGTCTGCCGCACCGTATTCCTTACGGTTCTAGAATTCTGGCAAGAATCCCTTGGCATTCGAGCAGTCACCGGGAGACCATCCTAGAATACTAATTTCAAAAAGGAGTCGAACATGAGTGAACTACGTTATCCAAACGAAAGCAGAGAGTATCGCGATGCGCGCGAATCATTGCTTAAAGACGAACAAGAGCTCGTTGACAAAGTAAAATCTGTGGCGGAAAGACGCCGCAATCTCCCTCCCGGCGGGCAGTTGAAAGAGGACTACGTCTTCCAATGGGCCAACGATGGGAAAGTAGGGAAGAGCGTGAAATTCTCCGAGCTCTTTGCGGACAAAAACACCCTCCTCCTTTACTCATTCATGTACGGTCCGAGTTGGGACAATCCCTGCCCTTCCTGTACGTCGCTGGTCGATGGGTTTGATCGAACCTGGTATCAGGTCACTCGAGACGCCGCGTTTGTCGCCATTGCCAAAGCCCCAGCCGAGCGAATCAATGCGTGGGCCAAACAACGTGGATGGTCGCAGATTGCGCTGGTTTCCGGATCGGACTCTGCCTATCAAGCCGATTACAAATGCCAGGGAGACTCCGATGATATGCAATGGCCGGTGATGCATGTATTCAGGCGGCAGGAAGGAAAGATCTTTCATTTCTGGGGCACTGAACTGTCGGGGAATCATGTAGACACGGTGTGGCCGTATTGGAATCTCATGGACTTTACGCCTCAGGGTCGGCCAGACATTCCTACTCCGCCCCAAAATTTCAGATCCGAATTCTTGGAAAAGCACTATCTCAATAAGGAGTAGTTGGCGCTCAATAGCTATCAGCGCGAGCGAACCGGCGTTCTTCGCTGAATGGCGCGAGCGCGAACGTCTGCCGTTCGCGATGCGGCAGCAATCGTGGTCAGATCTTGAACGACTCCATGGCTTCGGGGGCGAACAGTTCCTCCGGCTCCAGCAAGTGCTTGGAGAGTCCGCACTCGTGGTGATAGCGCAGGAAGGTCGAAAGCGCCTTGCGGTTGGGCCCGAATCCGTACGGCCAATAATTCTCGCCCATGAGCGCGCGGGTCTCTTCGACGTGTGCCGTCAGCCATGGCAGCATCGCCTTCAGGGCCGCCGTGACGTACAGATCCGCGTAGGTGTGGCGCTGCGCCTCTACGAAGGCTTTATATAGCGCTTGCGCGATCCAGCGATTTTCCTCGTAGACCTCGCGCCTGATCACCACCGTGTGCATGATCGGAAAGATCGCGGTATCGCGAAAATACTGCTGCTCGACCTGCTCGTAGTCGGGAAACAGCCGACGCACCCTGTCGGGATGGGTAAGGAATGTTGACGGCATGCGCGCGGTGTGCAGGGCGTCGATGTCTCCGTCGACCAGCATCTGCGAAAGCGTTTGCGTCTCGCCGATCGGTTGAATCTTGATGCTCGGCGGCAGCTCCAGCTTCTGCTTTTCCGAGCGGCCAGGTTCCTCTTCGCCACCGGTGCAATAGGTGACGCTGTCGACCGGCACGCCGTAGTGGTCTGAAAGGATGCCGCGGATCCATACCGGCGCGGTCATCTGGAACTCCGGCGTCCCGACGCGCTTCCCGATCAGGTCCCTCGGGGCGCGTATGCCAGAATTACTATTGACGTAGATGGACGAGTGCCGGAAGAACCGTGAGGGAAAGATGGGAATGGCGACGAAGGGTCGCGGCTCCCGAAACATCGACACGGTGTACGACGATAGCGACATCTCCGCAACGTCGAACTCCCGGTTCCGGATCATGCGAAAGAATGTCTCCTCGACCGGGAGGTTGAGGTAAGTAAGATCGATGCCGTCCGGCTGTACCGAGCCATCCATCAGGCTGCGCGTTCGGTCGTAGTTCCAGCACGCGAGCGAAAGTCTCAATTTGGACATGACTGCCTCCTGCCACATTCTGATCAGACCTCGTAGGTGGCGTCGGAGCACCGACCCCGGCGTCTCCCACACCGGCTTGACGTCGTAGTTGTGCCAGTCGGTGGTCTTGGGGACGATGGCCTGGAACGCGCACACCTTCGCGGGTATGGTGTCCGCGCCGGTGCCGATCGCAGGCATGCCCGCTTGGAAAGCACGCACGGCGTCGACCATCTGCTTGCGAAACTCGACGATGGCGAGATCGGAGGCGCCCAGGCGGTCGTTGGTGCGGTCGGCGATCGGACCCATCGTGACCCACATCGCAATATCCTGGTTCGGAAAACCGGTGATTCCCGTGAAGTTGCCCGTCTTCATGAGCTGCCGGTCCTGCCAGAAGTTGTTGTCGAGATTGCGCAGCGGCTTGTAGTTGCTGTCGAGGTCGATACCGACGCGCTGGCAGAGAAACGTGCGCCACGACTCGGTGTCGGGCGTGTTGGCCGGATGACCCCAGGCGATGAAATAGAACGCCGTGTTCGTGTCGTCGACCGGCACGTTGATGTTCGCCACGTTATAGCGATCGTTGGGCGGGATCAGCGCCGTCGCCGGCGCCACGAACACGCTCGAGCGGATGTAGTCGTGCGTGGCGCCGTTGGTGATCGGCCGCCGCAGCGCCGCGTAGCGAAACCCATAAGCGGTGCGCTCCATCTGCAGACGCGGCGCCTTGTCGGTCGAGGGACGCAGCCACGCCTTGTCGGTCGCGCGTGCGCCATCCACCTTGGCCGGCACCATGTCCGACGAATGCAGGCTGGAGCTGTGCGCCGAATCGATGGCTCCTTCCAGCACTTGCGCCCAGTTGCAGGGAAGGATCGCTTTGGCAACGCTCACGCGCGTATCGGCGGTGGGCGCCCAGACGGGTGGACGGAATTGCGGCATCGTCTCCTTGGGGCCCATGTACGTCCACACGAAGCCTGCCCATTCCCTGGTCGGATACGCCTTTTGCTTGACCTTCTCGATCATGCCGCTCGCCGCGGGCTCGGATACCATCTCCAGCACATTGCCGTTCACGTCCATTTTCCATCCGTGATACAGGCAGCGCAGGCCGCACTCTTCGTTGCGGCCTAACACAAGCGATGCACCGCGATGCGGGCAGAATTCGCCCAGCAAGCCGACGTTGCCGTCGGAGTCGCGGAACACGACCAGATCCTCGCCGAACAGCCGCGCCCTGACCGGCGCGCCGTCGGGCTCGCTGACTTCTTCGATCAGGCACGCGGGTTGCCAGTGCCGGCGCATGAGCTGCCCCATCGGCGCATCGCCGACGACGCGACAGAGCAAGTCGTTTTCTTCGTAGGTGAGCATCAGAGGCGTCCTTTGGCGGATGATGTTGAGTCGACGTCAGTCGAGATAGCGCAACAGAGGCGGTCTTGAATCATCGTCGCGATACCTCGACCTGGTGGGCAAGTCGCAGCTCCTTGTCCTTCCGCGCCGATTCGAGAATGGCAAGGCACACCTCGAGCGTGGCCATCGCCCACTCGCCCGAATGAATCGCGGGAATGCCGTGGACGACGGCGTCGTAGAGCTCGTCGATGACTTCGGCACGCGGAACGATCGGTGGCGGCAGCGCATCGAGCCACGCGTGTGTATCGTCATAGATCATCACGCCGGTCGGCATGGGCCGCAGATCGGCGCCGGCGCACGATGCGATGATGGTGCCGAAATGATTGTGACCCACGGGTTTCGGCGCGGCGGCCTGCGTGGCGCCGTAGGTTCGGGTGCTCTTCAGTGCGGCCTCTGCCTCGGCGGAGTCGACCCCGCGCAGCATCGCGCGCGCCGCACCATACTTCGCCGGATCCTTCGGTGCGCCCATTTCACCGATCCAGCCTCCGAGCTCGTCGGAATCGAAATGCGCGTAGCCACTATAGGTCATCGAGGCGAACGGGCCGTCCTCGAACGTCAGCATCGCGCTGTAGGCACCTTCGGTCGGGCGGCCCGGGTCCCATGCGCCGGTCCGCGCACGAACGCTCCGCGCCCGGCCGCCGCCCAGTAGCCGCACGATGTCGACCTGGTGCGCACCCTGGCTAAAGACCACGCCACCGCCCTTCGCGGTATCGAGTTCTTCCGGTCGGCGCGGACGATAGAGGAAATCGGTGTAGTTGAGCGCATGGATCATCTGCACGGGTCCATAGGTTCCGGCAGCGATATGCTCGCGCGTGCGCAGGTATGGCGCATCGAAGCTGTGGCTGTGGCCGACGATCAGCTGCACGTCCGCACGTCGCGCGGCGTCGATCATGATCGCGCACTCGTCCATCGTCACTGCCATCGGCTTTTCCACCAGCACGTGCTTGCCACAGCGCGCCGCGGCCACGACCTGCTCCGCATGGAGCTGGTGCGGCGTCGCGAGATAGATGGCATCGATGTCGGGGTCCTCGCACATGGCCTCGACGGTCGGATAGGTCGCGCCGCCGAAATCCTTCAGGAACTGCGCTCGCGACTCGGCGCGCGGCGCGGCGGCAGCGACGAGCTCGACGCGCGGATGCCCCCTGAACGTGGGCAGCATCAACATGAACCCGCGTCCGAGCCCGGCAACTCCCAAACGCAGCTTCCGATCGGCCATGGGTCGGGCATCCGCATTCAAGGCTTGTCAGAGCGCGACCGTCAGCTCAGGCGAATGCGCGCGCGATACGCAGACGATGATCTCGCGCAGTCGCTCGGAATCCGTGAGGACCAGGTCGCGGTGATCTGCGTCGCCCGCCACGAGCTTCATCCGGCATGTGCCGCAGGTACCGCTTTCGCATGAACTTCGGATGCGGTGGCCCCTGGAGCGGAGTGCTTCGAGGATGGATACGCCGACAGGAACTTCGATCGGTACGCCGTCCATGCCGAACCGCACGGTGAGCGGCTTGTCGTCGGCGGCGCGCGCCGCCTTGCCGCCGCCGAAATCCTCGAAATGCACCGCCGACGTCGGCCAGTGGCCGGTCATGTCGCGGACCGCGTCCATGAGTCCCTTGGGGCCGCAGCAATAGATGTGCGCCCCATTGGGCTTCTCGAGCGCCGGCCAGAGGTCGAGCGAATTGTCCGGATCCCCATAGTCGTGGTGGATCACGACCTTGCCGCGAAACTCGGGGGCGGCGAGTTCCTCGCGAAACGCGGTCATCCCGGGCTCGCGGCTCAAGTAGTAGACCTTGAACGGCTTGTCGCCGGCGTTCCTCACGTGATGAATCATCGAACGGATCGGGGTGATACCGATCCCTCCGGCGATGAACAGGTAACTCGGCGCGCGTTCCTTGAGTTCGAAGTCGTTGCGCGGCATGGAGACGTGCAGGAGATCGCCTTCGCTGATGCCGTCGACCATGCTGATCGAACCGCCGCGACCGTTTGCCTCGCGCTTGACGGCGATGACGTAATGCTGCCGCTCCTGAGGTGGGTTGCTGATCGAGTAACGTCGCGTCATCCGACTCGGCGCTTGCACCAGCAAATGCGCTCCCGGCGTGAACTCGGGCAGGTCCGCGCCATCGGGAGACACGAGCTCAAATTGACGGATGTCCGCGGCCGCGGCCGTCGCGGTTTCGACGCGGAGCAGCATGACCAACTCCGGATTGAGGGCTTCGGGCATCGAGGTTCACCAGAGGACCTGACGAGCGATTTGTGTCGCGCTCTCTTTTTGATCTTCGAACGCAAAATGCTAGGCCCGTTGCTGTAGTCGATCAATCTCGATTGATAAATCGATATTCGCAGGGCTTCGCAAGCTCTCGTGGTCCCGCTAAACTGCGTCCATGGAAGCGTGGTCGCACTGACGGGCATGCACCGCGGGGAGATGCACGATGCGCGAAACCGATAGAAGCCGACGCCGCCTACGTGACGCGCAGCGAAGCGTTGCGAATCCTGACGGTCAAGCCTGCCACGCTGTACACCTACGTCAGTCGAGGATGGATCCGGCGCATCGCCGACCGCGGGCGCAGACCCAGTCTCTATCTCCGGGAGGACGTCGATAGGGTCCAAGGCCGCAGCAATGCGCGCGCCGCTGCAGGTATCCTGGCTGGCGGGGCGATGCGCTACGGTGAGCCGATCGTCCCGACCTCGATCACGGCTATTTCCGCGGAGGGTCCCATCTATCGTGCCCGCGGCGCCGTCGCGCTTGCCGATGCGGGGGTCGAGTTCGAGGTCGTCGCGGAACTGCTTTGGAGCGGACGGCTGCTCGAGTTTCGTCCATGGCGCCTCAATTCCGTGCCGAATACTGTTCGCAACGTCGCGGGCGAACTCGGTCGCAGCCGAGCGTCCGTCGATCTGCACGATGCCTTTGCGCTGGTGACCATAGCGGCCGGCATGGCACGGGGAAGCGGGCTCAAACAGACCACGGCGGGCGCGACGCCGATACTCGCCGCGCGGCAGTTGATCCTGTTATTGAGCGGGTGCTTCGGATTTCTCACCAATCCCCACGGCTACCGCGCGCCGCGCGCCGGTGAATCCGTCGCGGAATCCGTCGCACGGAGCCTTGGCGTCACGCCGAGCCCCGCCGTGACACATGCGCTGAATGCGGCACTCGTTCTATCGGCGGACCACGAGCTCAATCCAGCGACATTTGTCGCTCGCGTTGCGGCTTCCAGCGAAACCAACCTGCACCGCTGCGTCGCCGCGGCGATCTGCACCAATGCGGGAGAGCGGATCGCTCAGGGCTGCGATCGTCTGGAGCAATTCGTGCGCGGTCCCGAGGCGTTGCGTGCGCCGGTATCCCGATCCGGTGCAGCGCCATTCGGTGCCGACGCCACAGCGAAGTTCGGATTCAATCATCCCCTCTACCCGAACGGGGACCCACGAGGTCGGTGGCTGTTGCAGATGATCCGTAATTCCGGAACACGCTCGGCGCGACTGCGCATGATATTCGACTACATCGACACCATGCAGGGCCGCCACAAGCAGCATCCGCGCTTCGAACTTGCGTTGGCGTTGCTGACGACCACTTTGCGGCTGCCGCCCGGCGCCGCTGGTGGCATCTATACCCTCGGCCGCGTCGCAGGCTGGGTCGCGCATATCTCCGAGCAACGATTGGCGGGTTTCCTGATCCGTCCCCGCGCGAAATTCATAGGAACAATCGCAGAGTAAACGTCAAGTTCGCTCGCCACCATCATCGTCCCTTCCCCGCTTGCGACGCACCACCCTCATCCCGCTCATCGTCGCGTCCGCCCTGTTCATGGAGAACATGGACTCGACGGTGATCACCACGTCCCTACCGGCCATCGCTGCCGACATCGGAGAGAACCCGCTTGCCCTCAAGCTCGCGCTGACGTCCTATCTGGTGAGCCTCGCCGTCTTCATTCCAAGCAGTGGCTGGGTCGCCGATCGTTATGGGTCGCGCTCCGTATTCACGACCGCGATCGTGGTTTTCATCGTCGGTTCGCTGCTCTGTGCCATCTCGAACAGCCTGCCGGCTTTCATCGTTTCCCGGTTCCTCCAAGGGATAGGCGGCGCAATGATGGTGCCCGTAGGGCGCCTCGTCCTGATGCGGGTGGTGCCCAGAAACGAGTACGTTGCCGCGCTCAATTACCTCACGATTCCGGCGTTGATGGGACCGGTCATCGGGCCGGCGCTTGGCGGCGCGATCACCCTGTATTTCCAATGGCGCTGGATCTTTATCATCAACTTACCGATCGGGCTTATCGGCCTGGTCCTCGTGCATCGCTACATCCCCAATCTGCGCGAGCAGGTGGTGCCTCCGTTCGATTGGCGCGGATTCACCTTGTCCGGTATCGGCCTGTCGGTGCTGATGTTGGGTTTGTCGGCGCTGGGTGGGCATTTGCTGTCCAGTTGGGTGACGGCCGGCTGCATCGTCGGGGGTAGCCTCGTTCTCCTCGCTTACGTCCGGCACGCTCGCCGCGTAAAGCATCCGTCGCTCGATCTAAGGCTGTTCCGGAATCCGACGTTCTTCAACGGCGTCGCCGCCGGCAGCATTTTTCGCATCGGCGTCGGCGCGACGCCATTTTTGCTGCCGCTGCTGCTCCAACTTGGCTTTGGCCTCAATTCGCTGCAGTCGGGGCTGCTGACCTGCGCGACGGCGATCGGCGCAATGTTCATGAAAACGCTGACGGTGAGGATCCTGAAGCGCTGGGGTTTCCGCCGGGTGCTTTCGGTGAACGCACTCCTGGCGTCGATCAGCGTGGCAATCTGCGCGTTGTTCGATGCGACGACGCCACATGTCGTGATCGTGCTCGTACTGCTCGTGTCCGGATGTCTGCGCTCGCTGCAATTTACTGGATTGCAGGCGCTCTCGTTTGCGGAAACCACGCGCGAAAACATGAGCCAGGCGACGAGCATCGCCAGCATGGCGCAGCGGCTGTCGCAGAGTCTTGGCATCGCGATCGGTGCGTATGCACTCGAGCTCTCGAGCCTTGCGCAAGGTCACGCGTCGATCGTCGCCGCCGATTTCCCGCCCGCGTTCATCGTTGTTAGCGCAATCGCGGCGGTGTCCCTGCTCTTTCATCGGCGATTGGACCGTTCCGCTGGCGCCGAGGTGTCGGGGCATTCGCCGGAATGAGAGACTGATACGTGCGGCAGTCCGCCGTGGCGAAAGTGATCGTGGGGTGGCCCGGAATCCGGACCACCCCACGCGTTTACCTATGGATTTGTAGCACGGGCACGACCCGCGCGGAGACATTCGGTCAATCCGTCACGCTGCGCACCAACTTTCGCGCAGCGTGACGTTCTGCAATTGCAACTACGGTGTCGCCGGATCGCAACTTTGCTTGGCGGCGCCAAAGGCGCAGATGTTGCTCGCCGTAGCGGCATTGACTTCGGCCGCCCAGTCGTCGCTCGTCCCGATTGGCAGGGATGGTTGACTGCATGTGGCTCCCATACCCGCAGCCGTCGGCCCAGCATTCAGGTAACCCTTGCACGCCGCGTTGTTCGCTGCGGCAATCACCGCATTGACGTACCCGGTATGGCTGCCATAACGCTCCTGCAGCGACGGGCGCGGATCGCCATTGGCGAGGCGCTGCGCCTGGCTGTTGGCAAACGGGATCATCCCGCCGATGTAGTTGCATACCTGACCCGCGTGGAACCCGGCGCTGGTGACGTTCCATCCCAGGTAGGTAGCAAACGGCGCGTCACGCATCACGTTGGGTATCCCGCCGAGCTCGTTGCCGTCGGCGTCAACCTTCGGAACCTTCATCGCGATCACGGGAGTGAGCGACGGTGGAAGATTCGACGGGACGCCGGTCTGATCGACTTGATTGAAGTTCGGGCCCCAGTTGTAGTCGAACACCGGATTCACGAAGTTCGCCGGGTCGAAGATCGACGGCGGTACACCCGGAACGTCTGACGGGAATCCCATGGCGGCCTGGGTCGGGTCGACCAGGTTGCCTCCCGACAAGGTCGGATACAGGCTCGTCGGCGGATTGGTGCCGTGCATGAGCCAGTTGCGCATGGCCAGACGCAACACGTTCACCAGATCGACCTCGGAAACCGGGTTGGCGCCGTAAAGGCCCGTGCCCCAATTGTTCCCCGGACAGCTGACCCCGTTCACGGTCGCGGGAATGTTGTAGCTGCCGCTGCCGCCGCCGTGCGTCGTGCTGCCGACGTAATAGCGACGATTGGTCCGCGGCAGTGGGATGTCCGCATTGGCCGACGAACCGACCCACTCCATGGTCATCTTCAAAGCGAATACCTCGGAGCCGCCAAAGTGCTCGAAGACTTTAGGACAGGTGTTGGGCGTCGTCTTGTTGCAACGGTCGAGAAGGCTGCCCGCCGGGTTGGCGCGCACGGTGTCGGGCCAGTCGGTCCACCATTGCGGGCCTTCGGAACCGGTCTGATAAAGCTCGAGCACGCCGTCAGGTTGTCCCCAGCGCATGCCCGATGCAACGCGCCGGCCGGCGATGATCGGCCACGCGCCTTCGTGCACGATGCGATTGGACTCGTCCTGGTTGAATCCGAGGTGGATAAAGGCTCGCGTGAAGTTGCCGGACTGAGATACACCCCGGACGACCGCCCACTTGATCGGGTTAGCGCCGTTCACCACGAGCGGATTCGCGGTACCAAAGTCGTCGGCAGTCTGATATCTGAAGAACGAGTTGACATCGCGGAATGCGGCTATGCCCACACCAAGCACCCAGGCGTTCTGCGCCGGGTAGATCACCTGATAGAGCAGCGTCGGGTCGAAGCCGTTCTTCAGACAGATATGGACAGGCAGGATTGGCGGCGTGGCGGCAGGAGCAGGCGGCAAGTGGGCCGGGTTGATGTCCTGCGGCGTCTGGTGGTTCCAGTCGGTGCAGTGGGCGAACGACCAATCGGTGCTGGGAATGGTCGAGCCGATCGAAATGACACCGTTGATGGTTTCGTGTGTGTGCGTGACCAGCGTCGCCTGGGTCGTATCGAGCGTCGCGGGCAGATAAGGGATGGGATTGCCCATGACGTTAAGCGGCTCGGACGCGGGACCCGTGCGATTGACGATACGTCCGAGTACATTGCCGGTGATCGGCGTGCCGTTGGAATTCGTCGCCATCGGGACCTGCACCCAATGTTGTGTGTTCACCGCGCCAGGGGTGCCTACGGTTTGCACAGAAGTTGCACCGGCATTGTCGGCCTGCCACGCGCTCGCCAGGCCGACGTCACCGAGGGCCCTTTCGGCCCCCACGATGGTGATGGAGCTGGCGCGATTCGGCACGTCATGCCACATGAAGCCGCTGGCTTGCGTCATGTCATGCGGCTTGGTCAATACGAACGTCGCCACGTACTGGACAACGGGCACGCCATGGGCGTTTAGCACCGTCGGCGCATTGGTGATGTCGGTGATGATGGAGTTATGCGTGTCCGTGGGATCAAGTTCGCCGAACGCCTGGCCGGAAATCTGATCGATCGCCGGCGCACCCGGAACCGCGGGGTTGTAGGCCAGTGGACTCGGTGAACCCAGAATGATCTTCGTCACCCGCGCTTGCGCGGGCAGTGCACATACCAGCGCGGCGGCAACAGCAACGCCGAGCCACGCTGAACTACGAAATACTTTTATCGTCTTCGTACGCATTTTTTCACTCCTCCTTACTTGCTTTGATAAATGCTGCTCTTGGTGTTGCCTTGAGTGCGAGATTGCTGTCAGCGTGGATTGCTTCATCGGCACAGACCTGCGCCCATGTCGACGTGGTCACTTCAATGATGCAGTGACCCGCGCCTCGTGACGTTTTCTCTCTGTGGAAAAATATTGCCTGAATTATCGACCGAACAGCAAGTCACGGGTTGGCAAATCAACCCGTGACTTGAGTTCAAGAGGCGAATCGATGCGGAGACGCGGGATCGGCCACCCGCGTCGAGCCGGTCGACCACTGCGCGGCGTCAACCGCCGGCACCAGCCAAGCCGGCATTGCAAAACGCTGGCGACCGAAGCCGCATGTCGCATAGTGCGAACGCTACGTTGACTACGCGTCGAGCTGCCGGCGACCGCGCCGGAGCCCCAGCAATCCCAACCCGACCAATGCCAGCGTCGCCGGCTCCGGTACGCCAAAATTGGTAATCGTCGCGGACGCGTTACCGCCGACACAGTCGGTGCAATTGATATACCACCCGAACGTCGAATTGGCCCTCACGCTGAACGTGCCGCTTTGCGTCAGCGGCCCGGCGTTAGCCACCAGTTCCGTCATCACGCCATCAACGATGACGCCGAATTGGTCATACTGCGGCGTGATGTCGTTGGTCGTGTACGACCAGGTGAACGTATACGTGATCGGCGAATGGGCAATCGTAAAGGCAATGTCACACGGACCGGCGACGCCAGTCACCCCGCCCGGACAGCCCGTCACAAAACTGGGATCGTCGCCACCGTTGATCGTGATCGAGGGCGGTGCACCGGACGTGTTGACGTTGCCGTTCTCGGCACCGCCGCCATCCACGGTGCCGGTGATGGTCGTGGTCCAGTTTGCGGGCGCAAACGGGCCGGTGAAATTGAACAAACTGGCGCTCGCTGGCAACGAACCTGACAGGCCGAGAATTGCCGCCGCCGCCGTGATTAGACCTTTATTCACCGTAACTCCTCCTATTAGATTTGTTCGATAGTCCGGCGTCGGGACAACCCTCGCAGCGGCTGAACACGCCAGCCTTCGCGGAACTCTCACCACGCCCCAAGCCTTACCCACTGCGCCAGTCGAAACTTTTTATACGTTGAACTGTGCCACTGGCGGAGCAACGCTACAATCGGATTCAGACAACTGATTTCAGCTTCTATGTGGCTGCCGCAGTCTTCTCAGAAATTGTCTGAATACGGTATACCAGTACGCATGATTCATGCCATTGCTGCATCTCGGTTTATGATCAATGCCTTACGGAACATGCACTTGGCCCACGTTGGCGCAGTTGTAAACTACGTCGACAGTTGGAGCACACAAATTGTCACAATTCTTTACTTCGACAGCGCCAAACTGCGCACGCGCCGCGAGGCGACGATCTTGCCGTGGACGAATTGCTGGTGGTTACCATCGATCGCCCGCGGCTCGTAGAGGTAATTGACCATCAGCCCGAGCGACTCCCGGAGCGCCCTTTTCGAGGTGTCCGCCAACCAGTTAATCCGCTCCAGCTTGGCGCCATTATTGAGATGAAATCTTGCCACCAGGTCCTGCGCGGTTTCGCCGCCGTCGGCGCGAAGCAGCAGGTAGGTAGCGCATAGTTGCGTTAGCGGCTGCTTCAGTGACTCGAGGCGCTTGACCGCGCTATCCGGGTCGCTCGCGATCTTGGCGACGTCGTTGCCGAGTTCCGCGGCGACGACCGCCAGCGCCTGCGCCAACGGCTTGGATTGCTCGGTATCGCGGGTCCTGAGCTGTGCGCTGAGCCAAGTGACAAAACCAGGGATGGGTGACAGCGTGCAAAACACCTTGAGCCGCGGAAACTCGCGCGACAGCACGTCGACGACGTTCTTGATGAGAAAGTTGCCAAGGGAAATGCCGCGCAGGCCGGGCTGGCAGTTGCTGATCGAATAGAAAACTGCGGTCGTCGCCCGGCTTGGATCGGTGGAGGTGGATTGCGCGTCGAGCAGCGGTGGCACCGCGTCGGCCATCCGGTCCATCAATGCCACCTCGACGAAAATCAGCGGCTCGTCGGGCAGCGCCGGATGAAAGAAGGCAAAACACCGGCCATCGACCTCGAGGCGTCGTCGCAGGTCGTTCCAACCTCGAATTTCGTGCACCGCCTCGTGCACGATAATCTGCTCCAGCAGATAAGCCGGCGTATGCCAATCCACGCGCACGATCTGCAGGAAGCCCGGATTGAACCACGACGACAGCAAGTGCCGGAGGTCCCAATCGACAGCCTCGAGCTCGGTCTGGTCGCGCTTCAGTTCGAGCAGTCGCTCGCGCATACGCAGAATCGTCGCCGTGCCTCCCGGTGCCCGGTTAAGCCGCCGCAGCAGTTCCTGGCGCGGCGGCTCCGCGACGATGCTGAGCTGTGCCAGATTCGCGGCCGACGGGTCCCCGGCGTACGCCTTGGAAGCGTCCAGTACGCGCTTTGGATCGGGCGAGAACTCGGCGAGCAGGGCCGAGAAGAATCGAGCCCGATCCTTGTCGTCCAGTTCCCGGTACAAATCCAGGGTGATTCTCGCCAGCGAAACGCCGGCGGCCTCGCCTCGTTCAGACAGCAGCTTTTTGCAGCTGACGATGAGTCGCCGGACCTTGAGTCCATCGCGCGCGATGACCGCTGCGCGTTTCTGAACAGATTCGAACATGGTTGCCAATCAATGGGGAAAAAGGAAATCGCCGCTGCGGTTTCAAGTATAGATTCCCATCGCCCGTTGGGCCAGCGTGCAGGCAATCGTTGTGATTGAAATCGACGCCCGGCAGCGCCTGGCGCAGGGGACGAACATCTCGGTGGCGTCAGTCTCGAGGCATTTGACTGTGCCTGGCCGCGAGGCGGTGCGCAGCCCATGTTACCGCGCGAAGTTCACTCCGCCGCTCAATCGGAGATTGCGGAAGTCAGGCCGGCCGAATCCAGTCCTTCCTGCGATATAGCAGTACGGTGCCGACCAAACCGCAGACCGCCGCAATGCTCATCCAGTAGGCGGGCGCAGCCTTGTCGCCCGTCGTTTCGATCAAGTACGTCGAAATCACTGGCGTCATTCCGCCGAACACGGCCGTCGCGAGACTGTAGGCGAGCGAAAATCCGGCGACACGCACCTGGACCGGCATGACCTCGGTCAGCGCGGCGATCATGGCGCCGTTGTAGATGCCGAAGAAGAACGAAAAATAGAGCAGCACGAGCAGCATGCGCTCAAAGTCCGGCGCCGCCGTGAGCCATGAGAGCGCGGGATAAGTGGTGAAAATCGCCAGAATGGTAATTGCCAGCAGGATCGGGCGACGGCCGATGCGATCCGAAAGTGCGCCTCCAATCGGCAGCCAGCAGAAATTCGAGATGCCGACGCAAAAAGTCACGATGAGGCTGTCTGCGGAGCTGAGTTTCAACACGGTCTTGCCAAAGGTCGGCGTATAGACCGTGATCAGATAGAACGTTGTCGTCGTCATGGCAACGAGCAACATTCCCTGAACGATGACCGACCAGTTCTCGGCCATGGATCGAAATACTTCACGGGTCGTAGGGTGATGCGTTCGTGCCTTGAATTCTTCGGTCTCGAGAAGCGAGCGTCGGAGGATGAAGATGAAGGGGACGATGGCGCAGCCGACAAAAAACGGAATGCGCCAGCCCCAAGCATTGATGTCGCCCGGCGCCATCCAGAGATTGAGGCGCAAAGCCCAGGCCGGCGGCAATGACGATGGCGACTTGCTGGCTTGCCGATTGCCAACTGGTATAGAACCCCTTGTGGCCCGGGCGTCGCCATTTCGGCAAGATAGACTGAAACGCCACCGAGTTCGGCGCCGGCGGAGAAGCCCTGCAGCAAACGGCCCGTCAGAACCAACAGCGGCGCGGCCAAGCCGATGGTTGCGTAGCCCGGTACGAATGCGATGAGGATCGTCCCGGTGGCCATGATCGACAAGGTCACGATGAGTCCCTTGCGGCGCCCGACCTTGTCGATATAGGCGCCAAGGACAATGGCACCCAGCGGACGCATAAGAAATCCCGCGGCGAACGCGCCGAAGGTCAACATCAGCGAGGCAAATTCGCTTTGTGCCGGGAAGAATGCCTTGGCGATGTACGTCGCGTAGAAACCGAAAAGGAAGAAATCGAACTGCTCGAGAAAGTTTCCGCTCGTCACACGAAGCACCGCTCCGATTTTCGATGGAGCTTTTGTTCCCATCGCGAGTGTCGCTGCTGTCATAACCTTCCTCCTTCACTGAAACTGCTTTTGTGCTGATCACGCCGCCCGCGCCGCGTTCAGGCCACGAAGCGGCACGTCGATTGCGGTGTCCTGGTATCCATATTGCGGCCGCGATTGAGGTGGTCTTCGATTTCCGCAGCGCAACCGATCATGCGCCCATAAAGAAAAACCGTGAACGCTGCGGTCTCCAGCGCCTGTGCCGGCAGTGTTCCCGCGCGATACCGTTGCCAGAGCATCTTGAGCAGAAGCGCCGCGATCAACGCGTCGACATTGACGCAGAACACGTTGCGGGTCGCGCCCTCGTCGAACAGTGCCTGCACCAATGCACGGTAGAAGTCGTGAAACACGTTATATTCGCCGCGCGCCTCAAATAGCTTGCGGACGAACTCTTCTCGCGGATCGATGTTGACCGGCTTGCCCTTGAACACCGGATGATTGATGCACGGAATCGCCTGACCTTCGGTTGCGCCCAGTTCTTTGTTTGACGCTCTCTGCGCGCCATATTCTCGCGCGAATGTCGTCGCCATGGCTGCGAGGTCGAGACCATTCTCGCGTTGACCCGGGTCTCGCAGGTCGACGCCGCGAAAGCGCTCGATCAGAAAAGCGACTCCTTCGTAACCGTTGCCGCCATGCGCAAAGCCAGAGTGCGTGAGGAAACCGATCAGCGCCTTGTTGAGCTGGATCCGCGATGGTGTTTCCGGACCGTCGGACGACACCGCGCCTTTGGCACCCTGCGCCGTGATCGCTCCGGGACCGTTGGTGAGCAACAATCCGACCAAAGTCTGGAACGAGAACAGGTCGGACGCAGTGGGCTCCAGTCCCAGCAGCGCTGCGCAGGCGATCTCCGTTAGCGATCGCCGACCGATCATTTCCGTATTGGCGATACCGCAGAATCGCTCCGGCTCGTGCCGCGAAGCGTCGACCGACGCCCCGATCAGCGTCGCGAACAGCCGCATCCACCATGGAAGATTCTCGGCGCTGACGCGCGAAATGCGCTTGCGCATCAGCGGCCCCCACGCGAGCGTCGTTGTGATCGCCGCGAGCACGCCATCGGCGGTCGGATGGCCGCCCAGGCCACGCAGGAAACGCACGAACACCGACTTGGCTCCGCGCGCCTCGAGACCGGCGATCATCGCCTCCGCCCGCGGGTCGCGCTTGTCGCTAGTCAATTTGGCGCGAATGCCCGGATCGTTGGATACCTTGGCGAGATCAAAGTTGTCGTCCAGCGCGTCGACCAGCTTGGCGGCTGCGAATAGGTCGATCAGCAAATGCGCCGCGGCATGGGCGCCCTCGGCACGCCCAGGTCCGACGATTGCGGCGGCGGCGGCGAGGACGGTATTGGGCGCGTTTCCCGTCGCGCGCGCGGCTTCGGCTGCCGCCAACTCCGGGGTGCCGTACAAGTTGATTCCGGCGCCGATGGCGACATTCAGCAGCGAATGGTCGTTGCTGTCGCCGATCTCGTGCAGCAACGCCAGCGCAATATGCGATTCGATCGGATGCTGTGCTGCCTCGAGCATTGTCACATTGTAGAGGCTCGTCACCTGCGTCTGCGCGTCCATCTGCGACGCGCCGGAGGCATCCTTCATGTTCTGCCGCGGCGGTACGTTGCCAATTTGCCGATTGAGCTGCGCGATCTGTTCGTTGTACGGCGGCATGGCCTCGACGAACGCGAAGGTCGAGCACAGGCGGTAACGTCAGCCCCTGGTTCGACGCGAACCAAGGCTTGAGCGCCAGGCTGCCTTCAGGCGCGAAGTCGGTGCGGGTCGCGTTTTCGCGCATTACCGCCGTCATCGCCGCCGGAATGTGCGCGATATTAGTCACCAACGCACCGCGCGCGGAAACGATCGGTTTGTCGGGCGTGAAGATGCCATCCACGCCCAGCTTGTCCATGAACCAGCGCTCTTTGGAAAGCGCATCATCACCGCCGCCCGACATCGCGCCCGCATGACCGACCGCGCGCGTCAGTTTGATCTTCCAGCGTCCGACCACACACGCGACGATCGGTTTGGTGAAATCTGCATCGAGCTCGTAATAGCCACCGGGCTCGACGTAGAGCACCGCAGCTTTGCTGCGGGCATCGTTGGCGAGCGCGAACGCGAATTCCGGCGCGGCGAAGTGAATGTAGACATCCTTGCCGCTTGAAATGAGCGTAGTCGTACCCCAGCCGGCCATGCGCAAATACGTGGCGATCGTCGTCGTGAAATTGCCGGAATTGGAGAATATGGCAATCGAGCCCCTGCGCAAGCGCCTCCTCGGGACTGTCGCCACCGAGTGCGCCGCCGATGCGCACGCGGTTCCAGGAGTCAGCCACGCCAAGACTGTTGCCGCCGAAGATGTCGATGCTGTTGGCTTGCCCCATGGCGCGGATCTCGCGCGAGTCGCGCACGGAGAGCTTCTCGGTGACGATGAAGATCTTTTTCAGGTCCGGGTTGACACGGATGAGCTCGGCCACGCCGTCGCGTGCCGCCGAAGGGGGCAGATAGACCACGCCACAGTTGAAGCGGTGCCCCGCAGCAAGGCCTTCAAGTACGTTGTTGAAGACAGGCACCGGCCCAAGCTTGGTCTCCAGTACCTGGCCCCGCTTGCCAGGCGCGGTGCCGAATACGACGTTGCCTCCGGAATACTCGATGTCCAACTGGCGTGACGTCGCTCGACTCGCCGCCCAGAATGTTGAGCACGCAGACGCGATCTTCGCGCGTCGCCACTTGGGCGAGTGAACTGATCCCGACGTAGTACTTGAAATCACCGACACCACGCTTGTTCATCGCGATCCTCCTGCCGTTACTCCTGACGCCTATCCAACCCCGGTGACATCTGCGCGCGCTACGCGGCGGCTTCGGTGATCTTCAGCTTGGCCGCCAGCTGTGCCCGCCCACCCGCCTTCATCCACGCATCGACCGCCTTCGCGTGCAGGATCACTTCGCTCATGTCCGAGTCAAAGCCAAAGATGCGGTAAGGAAGTCCCAGCCCTTCCAGCGTGTCGCGCATGGCGCCCATTCCGCGCACCAGGTTGGGGCCACCGCGGCCGATGACCACGTAGAGCGGCGTCGGGCCGTGCTTGCTGAAATGCTCACGCAACGCATCGGACATCGCGCGCATCGTTTCAAAGATGTCGGTGTTGTTGGATTTGCCGCCGATGATGAACAGCACGTTGCTCTGGCTGAGCCAGTGTTTGAAACAGATCTGGGCCACCTGTTTCATCTTCTCGTAGGGCGGATTGCCCCCAAAGTCCGAGGAGATGATCGCGTCGTCGCCGAGCATCTCCGACACCAGGGAGTTGGCGCCGCCGCCGAACGTCGGCGCGAGGATGGTCCCCGTCGCGTTGATGACATAGACGTCGCTCTGCCCTTGATACGTCCGCAGTTGATTGATCTCCTGCTCGAAGTCGGAGTAATCCACCGCAAACAGATGGGCGGGAAGGTCGAGCCGTTGCCAACGCGGATCGTCGCGATCAAAGCCGCACTTGAAGTCGCACGCCACCGGCGTGAGGCGGCCGCCGCGATCCGGGCGCATGCGGATCGGATTGAGTTCCAGCGTGGTCATGCCGAAGTCGTGATAAAGCTCCCACAGTTTCGGCAGATGCTGCACGAGCGGCGAGATGATTGGCGTGGGAGCCTTCAGCGCCGTGAGCGCGTTAGCGACGACGAAAGCCTTGAGGCCGGTCAACGAATCGAACGGGATCTGTGCGACCTGGTCCTTGTCGAGCTCCTCGATGTCCATGCCTCCATGGTGCGTGAGCGTCATGGTCGGTGCACGAAAGTGAGTCGAATCCGAAATTGAGAAGTACACCTCGTGCTCCGCCGGTACGGCGCCCTCGAAGGTCACGCCGTTGGCCTTGGCGACCACGTTGCCGACCCGATGCTCGACGAAGTAAAGCCGCTCCTTTTCCATGAGCGCGGTGCGCAGATCCTTGGCCCTGCCGAGCAGGCCCGCCTTGCCCTTCTTGCCGACGCCGCCCTTGAAGACGGGCTTCACGAAGACCGAGCCGTGGCGCTCGATCAGCGCCTTGATCTCTTCCTCGCTCGCAGAGGGTCCGAGCACTTCGGATGTGGGGAAACCTGCGAACTTGAGAAGCTTCGCCCCGTAAAGCATGCCTGTGATTTGCATTGCTTCCTCCTTCACCTGCTCGAGTGATCGCCATCGGGTCCCGGCGCCATCTTATCGGGGCGAAAACCGAGGCCATCACCGTCTCTGACGATCGACGAAAAAGCATCGCCGTGAACAACGTTCAAGGATACTCCTGCGGTGCATAAGGTTAGGTGCGTAAATCAACCTCGTGCAAGGCCCGGCCACAGGGTACGCGCTCCGACGGCAACGAACTCGACGCCCATCGCCACCAGCAGCAAACCGAAGATGCGCGTCGCGACGCCGACGCCGCTTTTCCCCAGTCGCCGCGAGAGGCGCTGTGCCGTGGCGAGACACAACCACGTGACAAGGCCGATAACGACGGCGCTGCCAATCAAAACCCCATAGTCGATCGGACCACGCGCGTGACTTGCGTAGACGAGCGTCGTCGCAATGGTTCCCGGTCCTGCAAGCAACGGTATCGCCAGCGGCACGACGGCGATGTTGGCCCTGTCCTGGGCGTCCCGGTGTTCAGCGGGTGTGCTCCGCTCCGCTTGTGGTCCCCCGCGCAGCATACCCAGTCCCATGACAACCAGGATGATTCCGCCCGCGGCGCGGAACGCGGCCACCTCGATACCAAAGACGCCGAGGATCGCTGCGCCGGCGACCGCGGATATGGCGATGATTGCCGCCACGGCAAATGCGGCTGTGCGCGCGATTGCTGCCTGTTCACTTGGATCGCGATCCGCCACGAGGCTGACGTAAATCGGCACGACGCCAACCGGATTGACCAGCGCCAGTAAGGTCACGAATGCCTTGATCGCGTCGGAGACGTCCATGCGCAGATCATGCCGGGGCGGTCTCGGCGGTGCAAGTCCGCGGGTCACACAACGGGATCGACTAGCGCGGCTAGCGACGACCGGAAACGATCCATCATTCGATGACCTCATCGGCCCGCAGCAGCAACGACTGTGGGACCGTCAGTCCAAGCGACTTGGCCGTCTTGACGTTAACCACCAGTTCAAACTTGGTCGGCTGAAGAACCGGGAGATCTGCAGGTTTCTCCCCTTTGAGAATGCGCCCCGTGTAGACACCTGCCTGACGAAACGCATCGGTAACATCGGCGCCGTAGCTCATGAGTCCGCCGTCCGTCACAAAATCGCGGCGGACGTAAGACGCTGGTATCTTATGTTTCGCGGTAAGTGAAACAAGTTGCGCACGCCGATCGTCGAAGAATGGATCGGCGGTAACCAGCAGAGCATCGACATTCTGCTGATCGATGGTTGCGAAGGCGATCGCGAAGTCGCTTTCCGTGCTCGCTTTCAAGACGAGAAGTTTGCGGTCTAAAGCGCGCACGGCGGCCTGCAGCTCCTTGAGCTGCGGCTCGCTGATCGGGTTGCTTGGATTGGCAAGCACGCCAATAACAGTGGCCGTGGGCATCAGCTCCAACAGCAGTCCGAGACGCTTTGCCACGACCTCGCTGCCAAGCAGCGTCAGGCCGGTGATATTGCCGCCAGGTCGGTTCAGGCTGGCGACGATGCCGAAAGTCACGGGGTCGCCACCGATCACGAACACGATCGGAATGGCTGACGTCGCAGCTTTTGCAGCACGAATCGTGGGCGTGCCGGCGGTCGCGACAATCGCATTGACTCGACGGCCGACAAGGTCGGCCGCCAGCGCCGGTAGGCGCTCATATTGACCGTCCGCATAGCGGTATTCGATCGTAACGTTCCGGCCTTCGGTATAGCCGGTTTCGATCAGCCCTTTGCGGAACGAAGCGAGCAAATGTGGGAATTCCGAGGCCGATGCACCATTAAGGTAGCCAATCACTGGCATCGTCGGTTGCTGCGCCCGCGAGATGAACGGCCACGCAAGAAGCCCACCTGCCGCGCCGCCAACGAATCTCCGTCGATCCATCACTCTCGATCACCTCCTGACACGTGTTGCGCAGGAGTGACAATACACCTCTTCATTTCACCGCCAGCTCGGCAACGCCCGCTCGTGCGCGCGCGTGCCGGGGAGCGCTCTGCACGAGGAAATAGATCAGGATGCCCACGTCGGCCACGAGCATCCCCGCGGTCGCCGCTGCCCAGAATCCAGGCACGCCCAAGGGCGTGGCGAGTCCCACGGCGGACAGGTCGAGGCGATCGGTCAAGCCGATCACATAGCCTCCCGCAAGTCCCACGCCCCACAATCCGCCGGCGTTGATAAGCAACGGCACGACGGCGCGTTTGTATCCGCGCAGGGCGCTCACGGTCACGGCCTGCAGCGCATCGAACACGTGATACCCCGCCACCAATGCGAGCAGCGTCGCGGCGACCGCTTGCACGCTTCGATCGGTAGTGTAGGTGGCCGCTACGACGGCCGCGCCAAGCACGAGTGTCGCTCCCGAGATCGTGGCAAGGGCCAATGCAAGCACGATGCCGGTGACGCCTGTGGACCTGGCCAGGGCAAACTTTCTCGCACCGATGGCTTGTCCCACCAGCACCCCGACCGCATTACCCATCGCCAAGGGCAGCATGTACATGACGGCCGCCACGTTGGCAGCGATCTGGTGTGCAGCCGAATTGACCGCTCCCAGTCGCGCGATGAACAGCGCCATGAATGTGAAGGCGGTCACGTCCACGAGAAAAGTCATTCCGATCGGGACGCCGAGCGCCGCCAAGTGCCACTGGTCCCTCCATCGCGGCCAGGACCAGCGCGAGAAGACGCCATGTCGCCGGTAGGCCGGCGAGCGTCCGCACCAGACCCAGGCAAGGATACAGATGATCCAGTTCACGAGCGTGGTCGACAGCGCGCAACCTGCTGATCCCATGGCCGGTGCGCCCAGATGGCCGAAGGTGAAGACCCATGCCAGAGGCACTTTCAGCATCAGTCCCAAAAGATTCAACGCCATCATCACCCGCGGAAGCGAAACTGCCGTGGTGTAGCTCGCGAACAGACGAAACGCCAGTCCCGCCGGCGCGCCCCACGCGACGATCGCGAGGTAGGTCCGCACCTTGGCTGCGACCACGGGTGGCGCCTTGCTCATGGCCAGTAGCGGCTCCGGGTAACGGAACAGCAGGATCGATACGAGAGCAAGCGCGAGCGTCAGCCACATCGCCTGGCGCACTTGTTCTCCGATTTCACCGTAACGTCCAGCGCCCAGGAGTTGAGCAACGGTCGGCGAAACCGCCAGGAGCACACCCATGAGCGCCACGAAGACGCTGAAATAGATCGACGCCCCGATACCCACCGCGGCGAGATCGTCAGTGGCGAAGCGGCCCGCCATCATCGTGTCGATGACCGCATAGGCCATCACGGCCAGTTGCGCGATCAATACGGGCCACGCGAGGCGACAGATTTCGTAAGCGAGTTTCCGTGACACGAACGGGTCGAGCGTTGTTGGATTGAGTGACAGGCGAAAAGCGCGCGGTTCCGGACGCGCGCGCATCGGGAACCGCGGAACGCATTTTAACAAGAGATTGCGAGGACCAGCGGATCAGGCGCCCGTGCGCCGGACCGTCAGATCCTGGCGCTTGAATACGGCGGGCTGCAATTCGACACCCAGCCCGGGACCTTCCATCGGGTAGACGTAACCGTTTTCGATGCGCGGCACGACAGTAACGAGTTCGTTGTACCAGCCGCGATAAAACGCGCGGACCGATTCCTGGATCAGGGTATTCGGTTGGCTGAAGGACATGTGCACCGCCGCGACGAATCCTACCGGGCCGATGCAATCGTGCGGCGCAAAAGGGCGGTGCCAGGTTTCGGCCAGCGACGCGATCTTGCGCCCTTCCGTGAGTCCGCCCGTCCAGCACAAGTCGACCATGGCGACATGCAGCGCATCCTTCTCGAGCAAGTCCTTGTAGGGCCAGCGCGAGCCGAGCGTTTCGCTCGCGCAAACCCACACGTCCGTCGAGCGCGCATATTCGGCGAGTGCCTGCGGCGAATTCATCCTGATCGGATCCTCGTACCACATCGGTGCATACGGTTCGAGCGCCTTCGCGATTTTTTTTGCCGCGGGCAGGTTCCACAGCGAATGGAATTCAACCATGATGTCCATCCGATCGCCGACTGCCTTGCGAACCTTCTCGAACGGCTCGATCGCTTTTTTCATCTGCGCAGCGGAGATATAGAGGCCGCTGTTTTCCTGAGCCGCAGGATCGAACGGCCAGATTTTCATGGCGCTGATGCCGCTTTCCAGCAGACTCTCCGCCAGCGCGTCCGCGCGATTCATGAACGCGTCGAGGTCCTCGAACGGGCCCTCGCCCTGACCCAGATTCCAGTTGGAGACCGGGCGAATGTTCTTGGAGCGCACGTAGCGATAGCCCGCGCAGGTGTTGTATATGCGTAACTTGTCTCGGCAGAGACCACCAAGCATTTGATGAACCGGCTGACCACAGACCTTGCCGAAGATGTCCCATAGGGCGATGTCGATCGCTGACGCGGCCCGATATTCCGCCCCTGTAGACGATTGCGCCATCGGCAGGCTGACCATCTCTTTATTGAGTGCTTCGATGTGCAGCGGATTTCGCCCGAGCAAGCGATCGGCCAGTGTTTCGTGAATGTGTGCTTCGACCGCTCCCGCGCCGTAAAACGTTTCGCCAAGGCCGATCGTGCCACTGTCGGTATGCACACGGACCCACAGCACGTTCGAGAACTCTTCGGTCCGCAATGTCTCAAAGGCAGTGATCTTCATCAAGGATCCATTTGTCTATGAAGGTGGATTGTCAATGAAGGATCTCTGAAACGTCGCCAAGGTGAAGCGTCGCGTTTGCGCGAGCAATACTCAGTATACTGATTCAGGTCGGTCAGAAGTTGACCGGAGTCAGCACCGATATTGATATTCGACAGCCATGCGCATCGTGTTTCACGGAGAGAACGCCGGATCGTTCAGCCACGATTTCCAACGGCTCGTTGGCGCGGCGGCACAGATCTCGGTGTTACCCGACGCACTGACCGATCCGGCGCATGCGCAGACCTATGCCGCCGCGGATGTCATTGTCGGCGCCAGGTTTTCGGGCAACCTGCCGCGGCCAGAACGGCTGCGGCTTTTTCACGTGCCTGGCGCGGGCTATGACGCCTTGGATCTTGACGCGATCCCCGATTCGGCCGTTGTTTGCAATTGCTTCGGCCACGAACACGCGATCGCGGAATATGTGATGGCGGCGCTGCTCGAACGGCATGTGCCCCTCGCCGAGGCCGACCGGCATCTACGACAGGGCGATTGGACCTACACGGCGGGCTCGCCCGAGCGCGTACACGGCGAGCTCGCGGAAAAGACCATTGGACTGCTCGGATTCGGGCATATAGGAAAGGCGATCGCCGCCCGAGCGAAGGCCTTCGAGATGAAGGTTCACGTGGCCAATCGCAGCGCCGTGCCCACATCCTCGCTGGTCGATCGCTCGTTTGGCTTAAACCACCTCGAGCGAATTCTGGAGTTCGGCAGATTTCTTTGTGGTCTCGGTGCCGTCGAATCCCGAGACCGCTGGCATCGTCAACGCCGAGTCCTTTGCGGCGATGCGCTCGACTGCGGTCATACTGAATGTCGGTCGAGGCCCTGCGATCGATGAGCGATCGCTGTACGAGGCGCTCGAGGACCGTCGCATCGCTGGCGCCGTGATCGACACCTGGTATCAGTATCCCTCCTCCACGCAGCCCAGGATGCTGCCCTCGGCGCTCCCGTTCCACGAACTGCCGAACGTCGTGATGACGCCGCACATGTCGGGCTGGACAACCGGCACGATCAATCGGCGCAAGCAGACGATCGCGGACAACATCGGTCGTCTCGCCGATGGCAGGCCTTGCGTCAATGTCGTGAGGCCGGCACGAGGGTGAGTTGGGGCTGAGTCGGGCGTTGCTTGGGCGGCCCCGATCTGTGGCAAACTCCATCCACGGCGATAGCACAGGAATGCCCGACCCGCTTTGAGCGGGGGGCCTCTTGGTTACCGACCGAACAAAGCACTAGGAGGATCGTATGAATTCGATGCGCTCGGCACGTGTGCTGGCGGCTCTTGCACTCAGCGCAGCCCTCGCGATGGCATCGGGGGCGGCGGTCGCGCAATCGGCGGCGCCCGCTCCCGCAAAGATCGGCTCGTCGCTGATCGGAAAGCTGGAAGGCCCGGAGATCATCCTGGATCCCAAGGTCTTTCCGAAAACCTTCAAGGAAGCGCCGATTCTCGACGCACAGGTGAAAGCGGGAACGCTGCCGCCTGTCGACAAGCGTCTGCCCGAGCCTTCCCAACTGTTCGTCGTGAAGCCCCTGCATGAAATCGGCAAATACGGCGGCAACTGGCGCAGAGCGTTCACGGGCCCCGGCGACCACGAGAACGGCAACCGGATCAATTCACTCGACAAGATCCTGACCTTCGACTACACCGGCAACAAGATCATCCCCAGCCTCGCCCGCGACTGGAAGGTCAGCGACGACGGCAAGACGACGACGATCTACCTGCGCAAGGGTTCCCGATGGTCGGACGGCACGCCGTTCACCGCGAACGATTTCATGTTCTGGTACAACGAGATCTATCTCAACAAGAACATCAACCCTACGCCGTTCTTCGAGTTCCAGATCAATGGCAAAGACGGGGTGATGAAGAAGATCGACGACTACACGGTCGCCTTCGAGTTTCCTGAGCCCTATCCTTTCTTCGTCTCCCAGCTAGCGGGCAGCACCGCCATCGGCGCCGGCTTCGCGACGCGCGGGGGTTTCCAGAACTTTGGCGGCGCCTATGCGCCGGCCCATTACCTGAAGCAGTTCCTGCCCAAGTATTCGTCGGAGGAGGCGGTCACCAAGAAGGCCAAGGATCTCGGCTTCGACAGCTGGGTATCTCTGCTCAAGAACCGGTACAGCTGGGCGCTGAATAACGAACTGCCGGTGATGACGCCGTGGAAGACCGTGTCGCCGATCAACACGCCGACGTGGTCGATGGAGCGCAATCCTTATTTCTGGGCGGTCGACACCGCAGGTAACCAACTTCCCTACATCGACCGGATCACGATGACGCTGGCCGAAAACACCGAAGTCGCCAACCTGCGAGCAATCGCCGGCGAATACGATATCCAGGAACGGCACATGGGTTTGGCCAAGCTTCCAGTCTTTCTTGAGAACGCGAAGAAAGGCAACTACACCGTTCACCTCGACCCGGCACTCAACGGATCAGACGCGACCATTCACATCGGCAACGCCTACGAAGGCGATCCCGAGATCGCAAAATTCCTGAAGAACAAGGATTTCCGTCACGCGCTCTCGCTCGGCATCGACCGCGACCAACTCAATGAAGCGTTCTGGCTCGGTGTGGGAACCCCCGGATCGATTGCACCGGCGCCCGATACCGTCTATAGCCCGGGTCCCGAGTGGAACAAGAAATATGCGACGCTTGACCTGAAGCAGGCCAATGAGCTGCTCGACAAGGTCGGCCTGACCAAGAAGGATGCCGAAGGCTATCGCATGCGTACCGATGGGAAGGGGCGGCTGCGCCTGGAACTGGTCACGGTCGGCGGTCAGTTCGTTCCATATACGCCGGTCGGCGAAATGATCAAGCAGCAATGGAAGAAGATCGGCATCGACCTTGATGTCAAGGAGCTGGAACGGAATCTGGCTTTCACTCGGGACAACAACAATGAAAATCAGATGATCACCTGGGCGAACGACGGCTCGGAAATGATCTATCTGTTCCCGCGCCATGCGATCCCGGTGGACGCCGCCGAAGCCCACATGGGAATGGCGTTCGCCAGGTGGTACGCGTCGCGGGGCACCGCAGGCAAGAAGCCGGACGATCCCGAAATGCTCCGGGCGTTCGATCTTTTCCGCGAAGCGTTCGGCGCGTCGGAAGAGACTCGCGTCAAGAATGCGAAAGAGATCTGGCGGATCGCCGTCGAACAGATGTGGAGCATCGGCACGGTCGGCCAATCACCGGCTGTCATGGGCGTGCGCATCGTGAAGAACAACATGGGCAACGTTCCCGAACGCCAAGTGAACGCGCAGCATGTCCGGACTCCGAATTCATCGATGCCGATCACGTTCTACTTCAAGTGAGGTAAGAGCCGCCACGCACGGTCCGTCATTCCCGGGAAGGCGGGAATCCAGTGGCAACTGGACCTACGACACTTGGGTCCCCGCTTTCGCGGGGACGACGAGCTAGTTGAGCCAACACGGGCGGGAATGACGCTACGGAGAGACCATGCTCGCTTACATCGTTCGTCGCTTGCTGCTGGCGGTGCTGACAGTCTGGGCCATATCCGTGCTGTCCTTCATGATCATCCACCTGCCGCCCGGCGACTACGTCACCTCGTACATCGCCTCGATGTCGGCATCGGGTAGCGCGGTTTCCGAAGGTGAAGCGAAGGCATTGCGCGAACAGCTCGGCCTGGACAAGTCCATGGCGGTTCAATACGGCAAGTGGATGAGTCTCATCCTTCAGGGAAATTTCGGCATGGCGATGGAGTGGGGACGCCCCGTGTCCGATGTCATCGGCGACCGTCTCGCGTTGACCATGGTTATCTCCGTGGCGGCGATCATATTCACCTGGGGCATTGCATTGCCCATTGGCATCTACTCCGCGGTCTACCCCTATTCGTTACTGGATTATGCGTTCACGTTCATCGGTTTCATCGGGCTCGCCATCCCCGGATTCCTACTGGCGCTGGTGGTGATGTACGTCGGCTTCGCGTACTTCGGCGCAAATGTGGGCGGCCTGTTTTCGCCCGATTTCATCGAAGCGCCCTGGAGCATGGCGAAGGTCTGGGATCTCACCAAGCACCTGCCGATCCCGGCCATCGTGCTCGGCGTCGCTGGAACCGCGCAGCTGATTCGCATCATGCGCTCGAACCTGCTCGACGAATTGAGGAAGCCGTACGTCATGACGGCGCGGGCGCGGGGACTTTCGGAATACCGCGTCGTCATGCGCTATCCGGTTCGAGTGGCGCTCAATCCATTTGTCAGCACCATCGGCTATCTCCTTCCCTACGTGGTGTCCGGCAGCATTATCGTGTCGCTCGTATTGAGCCTGCCGACGGTCGGTCCATTGCTGCTCAAGGCGCTGATCGCCCAGGACATGTTTCTGGCCGGAACCATCATCCTGCTGCTCGGCGTCATGACCGTCATCGGCACGTTCATCTCGGACCTGCTGCTCATGTGGGTCGACCCCAGGATCCGCTTCGGGAGGGAGTGATGGCGGAACTTGCCGCCGGACACGGTGCTGTGGCGGTCGCGGGAGACGTCGCCGAAGATCGTATCGCCGTCGCCACGCAATGGCAGCTCATATGGTGGCGGTTCAGGAAGCACAAGCTCGCTGTTGGCGGGACCATCGTCCTGATCGCGTTTTATGTGGTCGCGCTGTTCGCCGATTTTTTCGCCTACGTGGATCCAACGGAGTCGGAAGCCCAGCGATCGCTGATGGCGCCGCAGCCGATCCACTGGATCGACGACGGGCGCTTCAGTCCGTTTGTCTACGGATTGAAAGGAACGCGCGACCCGCTCACGTTCAAGCGTGTCTATGTTCCCGACACGAGCAACAAGATACCGGTCACCTTCTTCGGCCGGGGAGAACCCTGGCTGCTGCTTGGGTTCATCCCGACCGATCGCCATCTGTTTGCAGTGGAAGGCGCCAAGCCAGGAGAGTCGCTGTTCCTCATGGGTACGGACACGCACGGACGCGACCTCTGGTCGCGGCTCATGTTCGCAACGCGCACGTCGATGACGATCGGTCTGGTCAGTGTCGCCCTTAGCCTGGTGCTCGGCGTCATCCTCGGGGGCATCTCCGGCTATTTCGGCGGCGCAATCGATACGGTCATCCAGCGCATCATCGAGATCCTGCGTTCGATTCCGACGATTCCCCTCTGGATGGGACTGGCCGCCGCCCTACCCGCCGATTGGAGCGTCGTGCAGGTTTACTTCGCCATCACCATCATCATTTCCTTGATCGGCTGGACCGAACTCGCCCGGGTCGTCCGCGGACGGTTCATCTCTCTCAAGCAGGAGGATTTCGTGATGGCGGCCGAACTCCTCGGTTGCAGCAAGGCGCGGATCATCTTTCGCCACATGGTGCCTTCGTTCATCAGTCACATCATCGCGGCGACGACCCTGGCGATCCCCGCGATCATCATCAGCGAGACGTCGTTGAGTTTCCTGGGGCTGGGCTTGCGGCCGCCCGCGATAAGCTGGGGCGTGCTGCTGCAGGACGCCCAGAACATTCAAGCTCTGGTCATTTCTCCGTGGCTTCTTCTCCCGTCCGTGGCCGTGATCATCGCGGTCCTCGCGTTTAATTTCATGGGCGACGGGATACGCGACGCGGCCGACCCTTACCTGTGATGAGACATCCCCCACGCTCCCTCCGCTCGCTGCCCCCCGGGGGGCTGGTCAGTCGGTCGGGGCGGCCCTTCCCGACTGACATGAACCATCGCCCGACGCTCGCTCCGCTCCGTAACGACACGAAGCCGCTGCTTTCGGTCAGGAACTTGAGGACCAGTTTTTTCCAGGACGAGGGAACTACCCTGGCCGTCGACGGTGCTTCGTTCGACGTGTCGCCGGGAAAGACGCTCGGCATCGTCGGCGAAAGCGGCTGCGGAAAAAGCGTGACGGCGCAATCGATTCTGCGGATCGTCGATCGCCCCGGTCGCATCGTGGACGGCGAGATCATTCTGACCCGCGCTGACGGATCGCAAACCGATCTGGTCAAGCTCGAACCCAACGGACGGGAGATGCGTTCGATTCGGGGGGGAGACATCGGTCTGGTCTTTCAGGAGCCTATGACCTCGTTTTCGCCCGTGCATACGATTGGCGCGCAGCTCATCGAGGCGGTCCTGCTCCACAATCCGGTCAGCAAGAAGGAGGCGCGGCGGCGGGGAATCGACGCATTGCACAGCGTCGGCATCCCCAAGCCGGAGCGCCGCATCGACGAGTATTCCTTCGAATTGAGCGGTGGGCTCCGCCAGCGGGCGATGATCGCGGTGGCGCTTTCCTGCGATCCACGCCTGCTTATTGCCGACGAGCCCACGACAGCGTTGGACGTCACCACGCAGGCACAGATTCTGGATCTGCTGCGCAAGCTTCAGCGGGAACGGGGAATGGCCATTATGCTCATCACCCACAACCTCGGCGTGGTCGCGGAGATGGCCGACGACGTGGTGGTCATGTACCTGGGTCGGGTGGTCGAGCAAGGCAATGTCGATGACATCTTCCACGACCCGAAGCACCCGTATACGAAGGCCCTGCTGCAATCCATTCCAAGCATCGAGTCCGCGCCGCGGTTAAAGCTTCCAACCATCAGCGGGTCGATTCCCCATCCATTCAACCGGCCGAAGGGTTGCCCCTTCCATCCGCGTTGCGTAGCCGCGATTGCCGGCCGCTGCGACACCGAGACCCCGCGCCTTCAGGCTGTCGGCGAGGGACGAACGGTAAGCTGCTTTCTCTACCAATGAGAGGGCGAGAATGACGAGCGGCGATGCCGGTTCAAGCCAGTCCGTGCTCCTCGACGTCAAAGGACTCAAGAAATATTTTCCCATTCGCAGAGGGCTCCTCCAAAAGACCGTCGGCCTTGTGAAGGCGGTGGACGGTGTGAGCTTTGTCGTGAATCGGGGCGAGACACTGTCGTTGGTCGGCGAAAGCGGTTGCGGAAAAACGACGACTTCCCGCTGCATTCTGAGGGCCATTGACTCCGACGGCCGGCCAAGTCCTCCTGTCGGACAACGGTGAAGTCGTGGATGTGGCGACCGTTCCGAAGAGCAGGCTTCGCTCCCTTCGGCGTCAAATGCAGATGATCTTTCAGGACCCGTTCTCTTCCCTGAACCCGCGCATGACCCTGCTGGATATCGTAGGCGAGCCTCTGCTCGTCCACGGCGTCGGCAGCGCGCAAGAAAGAGCCGATAGGGTGGTGGAGTTGTTGCGGCTCGTGGGCCTGCGGCCGGAATACATGCGCCGGTATCCGCATGCCTTTTCCGGTGGCCAGCGTCAACGCATCGGCATTGCCCGGGCCCTTGCCTTGAATCCCCGTTTGGTCGTTGCCGACGAACCCGTTTCCGCTCTGGACGTATCGGTTCAGGCACAGATCCTGAATCTCCTGCTCGAACTTCAGGAAAGACTCGGGCTTACTTATCTGTTCGTCGCGCACGATCTCAGTGTCGTCAAGCACATCAGCGAGCGCGTCGCGGTGATGTACGTCGGCAGGATTGTGGAGACCGCGCCTACCGAAGAACTGTTCGCCAGTCCGAAGCATCCGTATACCGAGGCGCTCCTGTCGGCAGTCCCCAAACCGGATCCGCGCCTTCGTTCCGATCGGATCATCCTCCAGGGCGAAGTGGCCGACCCCGCCAATACCCCTTCGGGTTGCCATTTCCATCCCCGTTGCAAGTATGCTCAAGCCGTCTGCAGGGAAAAGTCCCCGGCGCTGGAAGAGATCGGCCCCAACCACTACGTGAGCTGTCATCGAGCGACAGAACTTTCCCTCCGTGGCGTGGACCGGGCAAGCGCATAGAAGGAAATCCCGTATCGGTGCGGTCCGCAACCAGCGATACCCAACGAACTTATCGTCAAAACACGATGGCACTCAACCCGGCATTGAAGCAACTCATCCTAACCAAGCTGGCGCATACCCACGCGCCGCAGTGGGCGCTTCCGATTGCCGAGGTGCGGCAGGCATTCCGCAATCTGTGGACGCCCGCCATCACCGGCGAGCCCGTCGTCGCTACGTCGCATCGAGGACGTGACGATTTCCGCCGTGGACGCCCCGATTCCGGCGCGCGCATATGCGCCAGACGGCGCCGATCGACGTCCGATCATGCTGTATTTCCACGGAGGGGGCTACGTGAAAGGCGGCATCGAGGAGAGCGATGCATTCTGCCGCAATCTTGCCCGCGTCACGCGACACCTGGTGCTATCGATTGATTACCGTCTGGCGCCGGAGCACCATTTCCCCGCAGCGCTCGATGATGCCGTCGCCGCGACCGTCTGGGCGGGCGCTCACGCCACGGAACTCGGCGCCGCCTCGGGTCCCGTTGTCGTGTGCGGCGAAAGCGCGGGTGGGAATCTGGCCGCAGTCACATGTCTGCGCTTGCGGTCTGATCCCCGCGTCGCGATTCGTTATCAGGTATTGCTGCAACCCGTGGTCGACTTCACGCTTTCGTTTCCGTCCATTGCTTTACCGCCCACCGAATGCCTCGTGCCTCGCGATGACTTGGCGTGGTATTACGAAACCTATTGCGCTGATCAGTGCGACCCGACGGACTCGCGCGTGTCGCCACTCTATGCTGAAGACCTCTCCGGCCTGCCGGCTGCGCTGATTATCGCGGCCGAATACGACACCTTGCGAGACGAATCGAAAGCGTATGCCGAGCGCCTGGAGGCTGCGGGCGTCGCGGCACGCTACACGTGCTACGCGGGCATGGTGCACGGGTTCCTGCAGATGCGCGGCCTGGTTCCGGACGCACAAATGGCGACCGAGGAAATCGCTCGAGCGTTGAATTGACGAACCGTCCGCGGCCCCAGTGCTATAGGCGTCGGGGCCACCCCAGCATAAGGCGCGCGCCGAGTCTGGGGCGATAGGTCCCCAACGCGCCCGCCACTGTCCAGCATGCTAAGATTCCTGAAAACGATTTCTAATCAACCTCTCCAGACGCGCAGCGCCGTTCACCCTGAGCTGCTGGATCTGGACGAGCAGGGGAAGCATGGCAGTAACGATTCACGACGTGGCGCGTCGCGCCAAGGTCTCGGTGGCGACGGTATCGCGGGCGCTGGCAACGCCGGAACTCGTTCGCGAAGTAACACGCGAGCGGGTCCTGGCGGCGGCCAAACATCTTTCCTATCGCCCCAATCCCGCCGCGAGGAGCCTGATTACCGGCAAGACCGGCAACATCGGCATTGTCGTGCCCGACCTGGCCAATCCTTTTTATCCGAACATCTTGCGCGGCGTCCAGGCACGGGCCCACCAAGCCGGTTACGCAGTCTTGCTCGCGGACAGCGAAGAAGACCCAGCCGCCGAGGAAAATCTGGTCAACGTCATGGCCAATCAAGTGGATGGGATAATCATATGCGCCCCATTCACATCCGATATCCAGCTGGCCCGGCTAGCGCAAACGACGACACTCGTTCTGGTCAACCGACAACTCGGGGCAATACCGGCTGTCGTCATGGATATGGCGACTGGGATGCGCCGGGTTGTCGCTCATCTGTTCGCATTGGGCCATCGTCGCTGCGCTTTCCTGGGTGGCCCGCGCAACGCCTGGTCGAACCGCGAGAAGCGCCGCGGGCTATTCGCCGAGGCAAAGTCGCGTTCGATCGAACTCCTTGAGCTTGGTCCGTTCGAACCCAAGTTCGAAGGCGGCATTCAGGGGACGGACCTCGCGATCGAGGAAGGCGTCACTGCCATCCTGGCATTCAATGACTTGATGGCGCTCGGGGTTCTCAGCCGTCTGCGTGAACGTGGCATCCGCGTGCCGGAGCAGATGAGTGTCGTTGGATTCGACGATCTTCTCTATGCCGCAATGTGCGCGCCGGCGCTTACGACGGTGTCCATGCCAATGGAATCGGCGGGACGTATCGCCGTGGATCTTCTGCTTCGTCAGTGCGCAGGCGAGCTCCCGGCGACCAAGCATGCGCACTACATCGAGCTTCCGACCGACCTGGTTATTCGCGCAACCACAGCTTCTCTGCCTAATTCCGTATGAAACCTGGCAAACGCGGCTTATGCTCCGACTCGTTTGCGCCACGCAGACATTGAAAGAACCCCTGCACGTCTGTTTTGGAAAGGAGGCACGATATGAGCACAGCTAAACAAACATCGCAGGCATCACGTGGATATTCCGAGCGTTTGAGCGGGAAAGTGAAGCCGACGCCGAACGGCTCGACTTACGTCAAGCCTGACGCGATGGAGTGGAAACCGTCGCAGTTCGAAGGTGTCGAAATCAAGGTGCTGTATGAAAACAAGGAAGCCGGCGAGATGACTTGCCTGCTGCGCTGGCAGCCAGGAACCACGCTACCGTTTCACAAGCACCCCGAGATCGAGCAGTCGTGGGTAATTTCAGGTTCATTCTCGGACCACGACGGCATCGCCCGCGCCGGCGAATACGTCTGGCGGACACCCGGATCGATGCACGAAACTCACAGCGCGGAAGGCTGCGTCATTCTCGCCATCTATCGCAAGCCGAACATCTTCCGCAATAGTGCTGGATTCAAACAGGGCGGCACACGAATCAAGACCGACCGACCACCGACGACGTTCGCGACAAGTGAGTAGCAATTAGGCCAGGTGATTTAGGTTTCACAGCGCGCAATGGTCATACGACGCGACGCAACCCGGTGCCCTCTTTGCCGCGCCTCGACACGTGATCGTTCATCCATGAAACAACGAGATCCGCGGCCAGCGGGCGACTCATGAAGTAGCCCTGAACCATGTCGCAACCCAGTGCGCGCAACCGCTCCAGCGTGGCCTCGTCCTCCACGCCTTCGGCGACGACGGCCAACCCCATGTTGTGAGCGAGGTCGATCGTCGAGCGCACGATGACGTGGTCGCTGGCGTCGCGCACCATCTCCATCACGAAGGATTTGTCGATCTTGAGTTCGTCGAGCGGTAGCCGGCGCAAATAAGCGAGCGAAGAATAGCCGGTACCGTAGTCATCGATGGAAAGTCTGCAGCCGAGGGCACTCAAGCGCCTCAAGTTTTCCACCGCATGGCCAGGGTCATCGAGAATCGCGCTCTCGGTGAGCTCTAGGACAATCCACTTCGCCGCACAGCCGTACACCTGCAAAAGCGCGACCACCCGATCGGGCAGCGTGTCGTCCATCACGTCGCGCGCGGACAAATTGATCGACACGTTGATTGGAAGGCCCTCAGCCCGCCACGTTGCGCACTGCTCTATGGCGTGCGCCAACACCCATTGCGTTATGGCCCGGATGTAACCAGTCTGTTCCGCGAATGGAATAAAATCGATCGGGGGCACGACGCCGCGAATCGGATGGTTCCAGCGCACCAGCGCTTCGACGTGGTGCTCTTGACCACCGGCCAAAGATACCTTCGGTTGATACATCAAGCGTCAGCTCGTTGCCATCGACAGCCTTGCGCAAATCGCTCATCAGCGATAGACGATCGTGACCTTGCTGGTTGTATTTTTCGTCCCATACGACGATACCTCGATTGTTGCGCTTGGCAGCATACATCGCGATGTCCGCCTGGCGCATCAGCGTCGAGCTTTCGTGGCCGTGCTCCGGGCACGCGGCAATGCCCACGCTCGCACGCACGTCGACGACATGGCCCTCGAGCGCTCATTGGCTGCTCGAGCGTATGCAATAGCGCAGCACCGATGCGCTGCGCGCCCGTTGACCATTCGCCTGGCAGCAGAATGGCGAATTCGTCTCCGCCCAACCGCGCCACCGTGCACCCTGGACGTTTGACGGCCTCGCGCAGACGCTTTCCGACTTCGCGCAATAGTATGTCGCCGATTTCGTGACCGAGCGTGTCGTTGACGTACTTGAAGTGATCGAGATCCATCAGCAGCACCGCCACCGACCCGATCGCGGGCACGGTCGCCTAGCGCCGACTTCCAATCGCTCTGCAAACTGCGCGCGATTGGGCAAATCAGTGAGCGGGTCACGATAAGCGAGGTCCAGGATGCGTGTTTCGCGCGACGCGATGTCCTGACCCATCGTCCGCACGGCGGAGGCGAGATCGCCGATTTCGTCGTTGCGCGAGGGAGGCGGAAGGGCCGCGTAATCGCCTGCCGCGATTCGACGTGCGACTGCGACCAAGCCATGTACCGGCCGCACGATTCCGCGGGCAATCAGCCAGCTGACGATGAACGAAACGATGATCGCGAGCAGTGACATGAACCAAAGCTGGTGCTGCAGGCGGTAAAACGGTTCCATCGCGGCATCCAGCGGCTCCTGGAGCAACGCGATGACGGCATGGCCTGAGCCGGTGGAAAGCCGCAATACGCGTGTCAAGGCCACCGCGTCGTACACGGCGTTGCCGTTTGCGTCGACGGCCGCGAATCGATCGACCGCTACGTCGTGCAAGCGCCTGCTCGCGCTCGCGTAGCATCGAGCGTGCTGGCCTGCAATTGCCAACCGCCCGGTGCCTGCCGGCTGAACAGCGATACATGAAACCGCATGGGCCCACGCAGGATTCCGGCGAGCGCGTCGTCGACCCTGAATCCAATGGCCACCCAGGCAACAGGCAATGGCGCGAGCACCGGTACCAGGACAACCTGGTAGAGCTATCGTGCAGCAGCACGATCGCGCTGGCCTCATGGTCGGATTCTGCTGCCGCCAGTAACTTGGAGATGCGGGAACGCCGTCTTCGCTGCGTCGCCGAGAGTATCGGCAATAACCTTTCCATCGAGCCCGATCAACATTGTGAGGTCGGCATCGATTCGCTTGCCGTGATTGCCGAGCACGGAGACGATCGTATCGCGGTCGCCGGTGGCGATCGGCTTCGCGGAAGGCATAGTCGGCAGCCAGCAGCCGCGCGCCCTGGATCAGACGGACCTCTTCCTGCTGCAGCGAGCGCAAGAACACTTGCTCGCCAGCGATGAGCTCGTCTCCGATCGTCGTGCGCGCGGCTGTCGTTCCTACCGTGTTGACCAATACGGAGCCGCCGATCTGCAACACGACCATCAGCGCAAGAAACAACGCCAGGATGCGCGCCTGCAGGCTAAGCCGGAGCGATCGGTAGGGAATCAAGGGAAATTCATTATTCGGACGTCGCAGTGCGTGTCGCGAATTGCCGCAATCGGCCGCTGCGTGACCGATCCAGCGCCCGCGCGCGACGTCGCGCAGCAATAAACAAGTCGTGGATAACAGGCGATACACATCTTGAAACTCCATCTGAATCAGATGCTTACCTGTACACATCCGACACACTGCCAGCGTGCGCCGACAGCGGCCCTCCGGCATGACTCGTGCTGTGCCTTACGCCATCCTTAGCAAGTTCTTTGCCCGCGCATGCCAATCTCGACCAAACGTTCCGCCCTTCATCCGCCGTCGGCACCGTGCCACGAGCGCTCGCGCCGGCTTCGCCGCTGGGACTGTTGGTTGCGCTGGCCTGCGTACCCGCGCGCGCAGATTGGGATATTCGGCGCCTCCGCCGGTGCGTTCTACGATGACAACCTGACCCGCGCGCAAGCTGCCGCCGACAAACGCGCAGCGGGCGCCGTCACTGGCGAACGTCGATCGCTGACCAACTTCGTTCCCTTCACCGGCAGCGATGGCGTGACTTTCACGCTGTATGGTCGCGGCGAATTGTTCGATCGATACAACGGTCTTACCAATCTGGTCGTCGGCGGCACCGCTGCGTATCGCCACAAATTCGGCGCTCGGTTATTCGGCGCCCTGGGCCTCGCTCGCCTTCGGTTGACGCGCTCCTACGATAACTATCGCGACGATTTGCGTACGAGTGCCCGGTTAGACGTGCGCGCCGAGTCTGGCAAGCGCTTCAACGAGCAGTTCGACGCATCGGCGGGCCTGTTCTTCGAGCGTCGTTACGATAATCATGGGGAATCCGTCGTTCCTGGCATCTCCGGGTAGCGTATTCGACCTTGCGGGGACAGGGCGCCTTTCTGCGCGCCGGATACGCTCCGACCAACGAGCTTTATTTCGACACGAGGGCCGGTGTACGCCGCGGCGATGTCGAGTCGACATCGCAACAAGGCTTAGCGATCTTTTTAGCCTCGTCGGCCATCGCCCAGGATCCGGTGTGGGGCGACCCGAACCTGTTCGCCTATCGCTTGCGCGGCACGACCTGGAGCGGTAACTTGACCGCAAGTTACGCCCTGTCCGTCCAATCGTCGCTTGACCTTGCCTACCACTACGGCTTCACGCGCGCCGCGCAGGGCCTCGACTACACAACCAACGCTGTCTTCCTGACCTTCGACTATCGCTTTTAGGGATACCGAACATGCTCGTACGCTACCTCGCTGTCATGGTTGTCGTTCATGGCGCCGCTCGCGCAGGCGCAGAACGCCGAGATTGCAGCCACCGTTACCGACGAGCGACGGCAGAGCCCGTCGCCGATGCCGTGGTCATCGCCGTCCCCGCCGACGGCAACCTCCGGCTGCCCGCCCGCCCACCGAAGATATTGTCGACCAGGTTGACAAGGAATTCTTGCCCAAGGTCCAAGCCGTGCTGGTCGGCACGGCGGTTACCTTTCCCAATCGCGACAGCGTGCGCCACCAGGTGTACTCGTTTTCCCTTGCCAAGCGGTTCGAACTTCCGCTCTATGCGGGAGTCCCGCAGGCAGTCGTATTCGACAAACCGGGCGTCGTGATTCTCGGCTGCAACATCCACGACTGGATGGTCGGCTACGTGTACGTGTCGGAGTCGCCGTATTTCGCGAAGACGAATGCGGAGGGCAAGGCGGTACTGACGGACGTGCCGGCGCGCGGCTACGTCGTGCGCGTGTGGCATCCGCAACTCGTCGTCGCCGAGGACAGCACACGCAAGAAGGTCGACGCGCTGCGCGGTCAACGCGCGGAAGTCGCCTGGACCGTGAGCCTCAAGCCCGAAGTAAAGATTCGGCGCGCGACCGCCGGCGGGCAGCGCGCGGGGTATTGATCGCGTCGACCTACTCGACCACCAACAAGTCGAGTTTTCCAGCCAACCAGCGTGTCGTCGTCGCCTGGATCAGGATAGTCATCAGGATAGCGAGAAAGGTGACGGAGGCAATCAGCTTCGCTCCCGGCGCGCCCATGCCCATGAGCAAGCCCGCCAGCGCTCCCGGGATGACTCCCGTCTCACGCGTCCAGCACATGAACAGCAGTTCGTTGAACGTCCATTTCGCGCGTCGGTCCGGCAGCGCGCAGATAAAAACCGTCACCGGCCGCGCCACCAGCATGAACACGGCGACCACGGCGATACCGCCAACCAGGTACTTGTTCATCAGCGCAAAATCGACTTGCGTTCCCAGAAGAATGAATATGAACATGCGCATGATCAGGGCCGTCGTGAGAACGAACTCGTTCAACTTGTCTTGCTCGCCTTCCTCCATCGCAAATCCGAACGCGTCCTTGTTGCCGATCATGATGCCGAACACGAATACAGCCATGAATCCGCTCGCCTCCAGACCATCGGCGCCCAGGTAAGCCCCGATCACGGCCATGAGCGATACCACCGGTGCATATTCCTGCAGAAAGCCCAATTTTTCGTGGGCGATCAGCATCCCCGCAAGATAGCCCAGGACGACGCCGGCAATGAGGCCGATCGATGCTTGCTTGAATAGGCCAACAAGCGATGCCGAAATCGAAAACTCGCCCTGCCCCATCGCGACACCGAGCACCGCGAAGGTAAGGATGGCACCGGTGGCATCGTTAAAAGCCGATTCGGACATGACCGTCTGCGCTACGCGGTCCTTGATCTTCACCTGGCGGAAAACCGGCACGAGCGTTGCGGGATCGGTGGACGCGATTGTGGAAGCCAGCAGCAACGCGACGATGAAGGGAACCCCGAGTAAGTAGTAGGCAGCGAGTCCGGTGATCGCAGCGGTAATCACGACGCCTGCGACCGCGAGGATCACGATGGTAATCCAGACTTCCTTCAGTACCTTGAGACGCAGCGAGGCCCCGCCGTCGAAAAGAATGTAGCAAGAGCCAAAAATCAGCACGAGCTGATTAAGCGCCGAGTCGGCCTTGACATCGATGATGCCGATCGCGCCAGGACCCAGCAGTGTGCCCAGAACAAGAAAAACGACGACGTCCGGCACTTTCAATTTCCGGGCGAGCATGGCGCTCACTGCACCCACTGCGAGAATGATGCCGAACACCATCAGGACGTGTTTGGCGAGTTCGATTGACGCTGTCGACATGGCCCCCCTTCACAATAGTGAGGGCAGTCTATGCGCAGCGCCCAATCTCGGCAATTGACGGATGCAGCGAGCGCGATCGACCTGCCAGGCAAACATCAAGCGGGCGATCCGTCGCCGAGGGCGCCGGCGGCATGCGTTGCGGGCTACAAGCAGCGCGGGGCGGAAGTCTAATTCAGGTTCCCCTGTCGATTGCCGCTAGCCGACACGTTCGAGGTAGCTTTGGAACACGCCGACGTGGACGAACGCGGCGTCAGCCGAATTCGGCCACAGGTCTTCGCTTCGAAAACGCACGTCGAACGTTGGCTCATCCAAGGCGTCGACGCCGTGGGCATGGGCATCCGGAAACGGATAGGCAGGTGACTCGCTCAACACCACGCCGCTCTTCCCGCGAATATAACCGGGCATTCGCACGTGACCCGGCACGTAGTCGAGTCGCACCCGAACGCGATCGCCAGGCTTGAGGCGTTCGCCGACAGGCAGGTTCGTGCGCCCGGTCGCGCTCGGCCCCGCAAGGGGAAAGACGCCTTTCGCTCGCCGCTCCAGTTCCTCGCGACTCACGACGCCCTTCTCTACGCACAGTGTGGCGAGGCCGGTCAGCGACCGTTCGTAGTAGCTGGCCGAGAGGTAATGTCGCGGTTCCATGCGCTCGATCGCGTGACGGTATTCGTCCATGTTGAAGATACCGCGTCGCACCGCGAAGGCATAAAGCGAATTGGCGCGCAACTCCCAGGCTTCGTGAAACGCCGGCGCGTTGAGCGTGTAGCGAACGACGCCGAAGCCCTGCCTGCCGCCCATGTCGTGCATGCCGTCCATGTCCGTTAGCTCCGCCTAGAGACGCGCCACACCAATCATTGCATCGCGGGTTACAACTCCGGCGAGTTGCTCCTCAGTCCAGCCGACGGTATGGGGTGGCTGCTCCGGCAGCACCATGTACCGGGTATCCGCGGTCGTGTCCCACACACGAATTTCTACTTCCGGCGGCAGATCGAGTCCCATTTCCTTCAACACCGTACGCGACTCGCGAACAACCCGCGAGCGATATTCCAAGTCTTTGTACCAGTCCGGTGGCAACCCGATAATCGAGAACGCCGTGCACGAACACAACGTACAGCAAATGACGTTCTGAACAGTCGGCGTGTTCTCCAGCACGACGAGGTGCCGATGATGCTTTGGCAGCGAGAGGCCGAGCTCGGCGACAGCGGCCCGTCCGTTCGTGAGCAGACGCTCACGAAAGGCGGCGTCGATCCATGCCCGAGCGACGACCCGCGCACCGTTTTGGGGTATCCATTGCTCCTGCGCGAGGTGGCTCAGCTCCTCGATGGCTTCTGTGGCCTTCATTCCGCGCTCGTCGAGAGCGGCCGCAATCGCGTCGACGCGCTGCTCCATGGAGGCGGTGCGCTGACTGTCAACGTCCTGCGTGGGCATTCCATTCTCCTTTCGACGCTTGGCTTTGCAATACCCAACCATTATTTTCGCACGCCTTGGCGCATGTCAACCCATCGTGACACCCAACATTGCCTAAGCTTGTATGACGATCAGAGACCAGGTTGACAGTCACCATCGAGGGGAAGAACGGGTCCGCCTGAGAGAAGCGACATGAGATACAAATAGGTTGTGAGGTGGTGCTCACACAAAATGTCGAACTTCACCTTCAGCATTGGATTCAAATCGTAAAGGCCAACAACGTGTGAATACTCCGGCGGCAAAGGCAACTTGGGGACAATGTCAAACCGGTTCGCGAAGCGGTATGTATTGGGCACAAGCTGATTGTAGGTATCCACGAACGACGGATCTCCGGTACGCGGGCTTGCATACGTGTAGGCCGTCGGGCGGGTAAACTTCGTATTGGCCGCCACGTCGAGAGCCAGCAATGTCGCAATCGCGGCACCCAGGCTATGGCCGCATATTGTCATCGACGTGACCGCCCCGGGATACGTCAGTGCAGGCAATGCATCCACTAACCGCGTTGAGCTCGAATCTTGGGCGATCCGCAGAGACTCATAAACGGCAGTGAAGCCGTCCTCCGTGCGACCGGCCCCCGGGAGACAAGGACACGGCACTGCCAGGAATTTGCCGTCTTGCGCCCACTCCAGGATGCCATCCGTGCCGCGAATGGCGACCACAACGTTGCCTGCGGCATCTTGCGCGACAAAGCCGAACGATACGATCTGATTGGCGCGCAGGGGGCTTAGATCCGTCGCCAGATCGTTGGCGTAGAACGTCGTCACCACCGTGTAGTCCAGATTGATGGTGGCATAGGCGACGTTGATCGTATCGCCCGGTTTATAGACAGTCGCGTTTGGAGAAACGGCCTCGGCAACTTTGACCAATAGAGCGTATTGGATAGCTTTATTCAGATCAGGTTGGGCGAGTGGAGTCGACATTCCGGACATGACAGTGGCTCCTTATGCGCGAGTGTCGTGACGAACGCGCGCAAAATTCCGATTGCGCTCTCCTCCGCCCGGCACTGAAATCTTGCTGACGTAATCCTGCGTACACTATCGCGCGCCTGAATCCTGACTGCAAGCCGAATCCGATAACGTCGGCGAGCACCGCCATCAATCAGAGGGTTCGGAGCCCGCGCGAGCGCGGCGGGTTGCGATTACTCGATTGCTCGTACGGCGAGCGCATCCAGTGGAAAAACCACTGGCGTGCGATCCCGTCGGCGTCGACACGCCCGCCCCTATAGGGTTTGAAGGAACGCCGCCAAGTCGCTCATTTGCGCAGCGGTCAGCCCAAGGTTGAAGCGCAGGTTGTAGAAATTCACCGCATCGAGCAGCGTTGCGGCCGAGCCATTGTGGAAGTACGGCGCCCGCCCCGCCAGCCCACGCAAAATCGGTACCCCCTTCACCTTGCCGATGTCGGCGCATTTGCCGGAAATCAGTGCTCGGCCCGGATCGGTAACGGTGTAGGTCTTGCCGACATTCGGCCCTGACAAGCATGACAAGTGAACACCGGTAGATCGCCGATGTCCAGCCCGGGATTGTCATTGTTGGGGCCCGCATTGGCGATCCCGATATTGATTGGTAACTTGACTGAATGGTTGCCCACGTTCGGAGAGTCATGACAGGTTCCGCAAAATCCGGAAACCGTTGTCAGGCCAGGCAGGTCATTGATTCCTGCAACGCCGGTGATGGTGATGGGAGTGTTGGTGAACAGGGTCTCGCCGCGGACGACCGCCTGGCGAGACGCACTCACGTCCCCGTTTCCCTTGAGTCCGCTCCAGGCTTGGTACAGATCGAAGATTTGTGATGTGAACGGCAAGCCCTGCGGATTGGCCGCCAAGGGATCATTGATGCCAGCGAAAAAACAGCGAGCAGATCCGGCAGCGTATCGGGACCGCCATTTGCCCCAGCGGCCGTAAGGTCTCTCGCGTTGTTGTCGAAGGTCTGCGCGGTGAAAACGCCCGATTCAAAATTGATGATCTGCTGCTGTCGCAGCGGTCGGAGCAGCGCTGCCCTGCGCATGAATGAGTGTGGCGTCGATCGATTGTTGCGCCACTGTGGGCTCACGCCCATCCCACATGATGGTGGTGAGAAATCCCAAATTCGTCGACGGCAGTGGTCGCCGATAACGTCAACGACAGTGGCAAAATTCTCGTACAAGGATCATTGGCGTCAGGAATCGGTGGCTGCTTTGCGGCGCTCCTGACGCCGAACGCCAGCTCGCAGAGTTCGGGCGGTGGCTGCGCCGGCATTGCACCTGTGTCGCGCGGCCCGTTCGATCCGATGTTCCAGGCGCTCCTGGTAGTCGCTTTACTGGGGGTACTCACCAACCGAGGCGACAGTTGTCCCGCCTGACACGGTAGGCGAAGCGACTCCGCCCCGTGGTAGCGCTCACGGGTCGATTTCATCTTGAAGTGACGCGCCGAGAACGCGCTGATGATGCTTGGCAAGGCTGCGCGCCGAAAACGGAGGCGCGCCATTCGCAGGTATGAAATTGTACCGGCCATTGTCGGGCGCACGCCGACCGCTGCACGTAGCTATCTATCGTTCGAATCTGTAACCAGCGTTATGCTTCGTTATCCGGGCGGCTGATCAACCCCATGAACTCCCGGCAGCGCGCGGCCCCGCACGCGTGAGGACGATCGGGTGTATGAGATCGATTCCGCGATTGGAATAAGGAAATCGAAGAGATGAAATCAAGCGTCTCAAGCGTGGTGATGGCGGCTCTTCTTGCCACCTGCACGTCCATCGCTCTCGCCCACGCAGCGGATATTGCACAAGATAGCGTCAAACGCGTTGTGGACAACGCGATCCTGCCTGTCATGAATACATACGGCGTTCCCGGCATGGCTGTCGGGCTAATAGTCTCAGGAAGACCCTACGTATTCGATTATGGCGTAGCTTCCGTTGAAACTCGCAAGCCGGTCGGGCACCACACCCTGTTCGAACTCGGATCGATTAGCAAGACGTTCACAGCGACCCTGGCATCGTATGCACAGGTCAGCGGGCACCTTTCATTTTCAGACAAGCCCAGCAAGTACCTGCCGTCGTTGCGAGGGAGCAAATTCGATGATGTAAGCCTGCTGACTCTGGCCACGCACACGCCCGGCGGGATGCCATTGCAGGTCCCTGGGAACATCAAGAACATCGATCAATTGATGAAATATTTCGCGGATTGGCAGCCAAGCTATGCGCCGGGAACCTATAGAACCTATGCCAATCCCAGCATTGGGCTGCTTGGCCTGATAGCGGCGAAAAGCATGCATCAAGATTTTACGGCCCTGATGGAAGAACGCCTGTTTCCCGCGCTCGGCATGACGAGCACTTATATCAACGTTCCTAAGGCCAAAATGGCGAACTACGCCCAAGGCTACACGCAGGACGATGCGCCGATAAGAATGGCCAACGCGGTCCTGTCCTCCGAAGCGTACGGTGTCAAGAGCACTGCCACCGACATCATTCGCTTTCTGGCGGCGAATATGAATTCAGTCAGGTTGAATGCGAAGCTCCAGCGTGCGATCACGGATACGCACACCGGCTACTTCAAGGTGGGAGACATGACGCAGGATCTGATATGGGAACAGTATTCCTATCCAGTCGATCTCAAGACACTGCTGATGGGCAACTCCCCTGCAATGATCTTCGACGCGACACCGGTAACTCCGATAACGCCACCCCAGGAACCTCGCCAGGACGTCTTCATCAATAAAACCGGAACGACCAACGGGTTCGGGGCGTATGTCGCTTTCGTCCCCGAAAAGCTGATGGGGATCGTTATCCTCGCAAACAAGAACTATCCGATCGATGAGCGTGTGGCAATAGCTCACCAAATACTGACTCAGCTGGTTGGCAATGTCGGTGCGCGCAACTGATCGACCGTATTGCGGACATCACGACGGGAACCTCAGATTCGTGGTCGCTCCCGCGAGCGGACCAGGCGGCCCCGCGAAAGCGAGGCCCCTGATGATGCAACCGTACTACTGCTTGCGGCGCGAGAATCCCAGTCCGGCCAGTCCGGTAACGAGCAGAGCGACGGTGGCGGGCTCAGGAACGTTGAGCAGAGGCGGAGGTATCGTGAACAATCCCTGCGCTTGAAACACTCCCTGGCTGTCTTGGTCATATAGCTGAACGCCCGGAACAACTGGCAAGCTTGGCAGCAATGCATCAATCGCGGCAAGATCGGTGGTGAATGCCGCTGAACCCGTTGCGGTCGTGCCGTACTCGACGTCCCAGATTGCCGCTTGAAGTGCCGCGGAGAATGGGTTCGACGGCGAGCTGAGCATCACCCCGTTGCCATACGCCGCAAGAGCTTCGATCTGGTTGATTTGCGTGGAAGTGAGCGGATTGGAAGTTGCGGGACTACTGCCACTGTTGTCCGTCAATAGTGGGCCTGTCATGTAGGTATAACTTCCACCGATGTTGATGGTGTGAAACAGATCTACGCACCAGGTGCCCAAGGTGCCGAAGTTTGTCGTTAGCACGATTTGTCCAGCGATACCTATCGCATCCGGACCGCCGAGCGTGCCGCCGTTGAGCGTAACACTCTCCGAATATGGCACTTCCACATCAGTGATATTTATGGTCGTCGCAGAAGCAGGCGCCGCAAACACCATCGCACCTGCAAGAGTTGCCGCCGCCATATTCATGATTGAAGTAGTACCCATTTCATTCTCCTAAGTAGTCGCTACCGCATTCTCCTCGTACAAAACGCGCATTCGGTTGCATTGGACAGGCGTCCAGTATTGCTCGCGCGGGTGTTTCCACACGATCACAACACGATCTGTACAGGGCAACGAAGAAACCTTTTGCGTTTGAGATATAGACGCAAGAAGCAGGCCCGGATACGCAAGCCATTGTCATATCACCTGTTCTATGGCGCGCCGCAAAGCGCCAGTGTCAGTATGTAAAGAGACGCGACACTTTGGTGAAGCGCTTGTGCCCGACAACGATGAAGACCACAAATGGACTGCGCTCACGAATCCGCGATCGCTACCTCTGCGCGCGAATGTGATCCAGTGATGAAATAGCGATTGGGTCCAGGCTCAATCCGTTGCCGGCGGCGCAGTACAGACTTGTTCGTAGCGATAGCGTTGCTTCGCCAAGCCAACGTATTCGAAGACATCCAGCGTTTTTTCGTAAGCCGCGTGCGTAATTTCCACATGCGGCGTCCAGCAGCCAAGCTGCTGATACGTTGCGATGCAATCGGCGAGTGCGTTTTGATCGATATTGGGAAAATACGGCTTCTCCGCCGTGGCAATCTCGGTGGCCGGCGTCTCGTTCATGTAGATCCGGGTCTTTTTGTAGGCGCGCATGAACGCCTTCGCCATATCAGTTTCAAGCCAGTCACGGGTCGCCGCAAGGCTGGAAAATCCGCATGGTCCGATCTGTTTGCCGACTTGCGCCACAATATGTCCGACGCCATCGGCTTGCAATTGCTGCGGGAACGGCCCCTGCTGCTGAACGTACCGCCCCTTGCCGTGACGAAAAGCTTGGTCGATTTCGGCGGCGCCACCGGGGCAGATCGGTTTTATTTTATTGAAATCGATGCCTGCCTTGTGACAGGCGTACTTGAACATGGCGATCGGCTGGCCGCCCTTGAACATGACGACTTCGGCGCCTTCCAGCTTGTCCCAGGTGAAGGCAGGATCCGCCTCGCGTCCGGTTAGGAAGAACCCGTCCATCTCATTGACCTGGGCGAAATGGACTGCGGCCGGCGTCTCCCCCTTATTCAGTGACGTGAACCCCTGGCTCAGGGCCGATTGAACGACGTGTGCGGAGCCATCTTCCAACGCCGCAAGTGCCGAGCCGTTCGGCTGGCGCAATCGACCACGCCGGATCCAGACCTTCCGCCTTGAGGAATCCACCCGACATCGTCGAAATGAGTGGCGAGTAGAACGCGGAAAACAAAGTGAACTGAATGTTGATTTTGTCCAAGTCGCCGTACCTCGCATGTGCAAGCAGCTGCCAATTTCGTGGAGAGCATACATACTAAGCTGTTCTTTGATCGACTGCGAATATCGCCTCATGACTAATGGGAGCGACGAACGTTTGGCGATCGCGTCCCACAGCAGTTCGGCAATTTCCGTGTCTCCGTGGTCTTCGGCAAGCTGGAATGCGGTCTTTCCATCCCCCATAGCGGGGAAACCCAGTGTATTGGGGTTCGCGCCCTTGACTATGAGGAACCTCATCACTTCCAGGTGCGTTGCCAGAAGGCGGTCCCGATTCTGCGCGGCCCTCGCGAGCGGGGTGATGCCGTCGGTGTCTTTCGCATCGACCACGGCGCCCTTCTGCAGCAGCTGCCGCACCACCTCCAGATGCCCTTGCTGCGCCGCCATTGCGAGCGGTGTAACGCCATCTTTGTGCTTGCCTTCCACTGCCGCGCCCTGCTCCAGCAGCAGTGTTACGACGTCAGCATGGCCGTAGAAAGCGGCGATCCATAGCGGCGTACAGCCATCTTCGGCCTTGGCGTCAATCGATGCCCCTTTCTCCAGCAGCAGTTTCGCGACTGCAAGGTGTCCTTCCTTTGCAGCGATATAGAGCGGCGTGGCACCGATGGGTTCCACCAAGCCTTTTACCGCCAATACCTTCATTGTCGCGGGATTCGAGTAGAACGCGGCGGTCGACGCCGGCGCACCACGATAGTTGGCCCTGGCTTCAATTGCCGCGCCCTTTTCCACTAACAGGCTCACCACTTCAACATAACCTTCCTGGGCGGCAATCGAGAGCGGCGTGAAACCGTATAGGTCCTTGACATTGAGCGAGGATGGATCGTCCATGATGATGGCACCCGCCTGGGCAACGTCACCCACGCGTGCGGCATCATGAAGCGGCGTTGCGTCCAACAGGCTCCAGCCGAAGGCGAGCGAAAGAATGAAGGCGAAGTTTGGTCGGCCGCGTACCATGGTCTTTCTACCTCTGATCCGGCTTTCTGCGCGAACCCGCGCGCCTGACTCTGACAGAACCATTGGCGTACGGATCGCTCAGTCCTCGCCTTGATCGGGAGTCACGTCGATATTGTCAATGAGACGGGTCGTACCCAGCGTCGCCGCGGCAAGCACAATCAGCAAATTCGGATGGTCGTAACCTTCCGGGTGCGGAATGCGCAACGCAAGACCATGGCGTATCGCAACGTAATCGACTTTCCAGCCGCGACGCGCGAGCTCGGCGCGGCCCGCAGACTCGAGGTTCGCGTAATCGTGGCGCCCAGAGGCAATTTGCTCGGTGATGTGGCGCAAGACGCGGTACAAATTCGGCGCCTCGGCACGCTCCGTTGGCGACAGGTAACTATTGCGCGAGGACAGCGCAAGTCCATCGTCGGCGCGGATGGTCTCCGCTGGCACGATCTGGATCGGAAGATTGAACTGCTGGACCATTCCCCGGACAATCTTGAGTTGCTGGCGATCCTTCTTGCCGAATACCGCGACGTCCGGCCGAACGAGGTTGAACAGCTTGAGCACGACGGTGCACACGCCCTGAAAGAATCCGGGACGAAACGAGCCCTCAAGTTCCTCGGCCAGGACTGGCGGATGTACCTGATAGACCTGCGGTGTCGGATACATCTCCTGTTCGAGCGGCGCGAACAGTATGTCGACGCCTACACGTTCGAGCATCGACTGATCGGCGTCGAAGGTTCGCGGGTAGCGGTCGAAATCTTCGTTGGGCCCGAACTGCAGGCGATTGACAAATATACTGGCCACGACTGCGTCCCCGTGCTTGCGCGCGATGTTCATCAACGCCAGATGGCCCTCGTGCAAATTGCCCATCGTCGGCACGAAAGCGACGCGATCGACGCCAGCGAGTTGCTGCGACAATTCAGCGGCGGTTCTGACAATTTGCATACGGCGCCCGCAGATCGACGTTGCCATTGACGGGCGCGGCAGCACTCGGCGTCGCGCAGGGAATTTTCTCAGTAACAGTGTTCCGGGCCCGGGAACGAACCATTCTTCACGGCAGCGGTGTACGCCGCGATCGCCGCTTCGACGCTGTCACATCCCGCCATGAAATTGCGAACGAAGCGCGCAGGACGACCGACCTGAATTCCAATCGCGTCATGGAGCACGAGCACTTGCCCGGAACAGCCTGGACCGGCGCCGATACCGATGACCGGCACGCCCGCTGCTTGCGTCAGGGCCGCTCCGAGCGATTGCGGAACGCATTCGACGACGAGCAGCGCAACGCCGGCCGCGACCAGCGCGCTGGCGTCCGCTAGCAGCGTGGCGGCGGTATCCTCGGTCTTGCCTTGAACGCGATATCCCCCGAGCGCATTAACCGATTGCGGCTGCAAGCCAATGTGACCACACACCGGGATGCCGCGGGTGTTCAGGAAAGCAACCGTTGGCGCAAGCCATGCGCCGCCCTCTAGCTTGACCATCTGCGCGCCTGCCTGCAATGACTCGACCGAGGCCGCATAGGCCTGCTCGGGGCCTTGCTGGTAGCTGCCAAAGGGCAAGTCCGCGATCACCAGCGGCCGGTGACAGCCTGCCGCGACGCAACGCGTGTGGTAGAGCACATCGGCCAGTGTTACCGGCAGCGTCGACTCGTGTCCCTGGATCACCATGCCGAGCGAGTCCCCGACGAGCAGGACATCGATTCCGGCGCGCTCGGCGAGCGCGGCGAAGCTCGCGTCGTATGCAGTCAGCATCGCGATCTTCGTGCCGTCGCGAGCCATCTGCGCGAGCTCGGGGACCCGAAACCGATCGGGGGCGCTATTACGAACGGACGTGGCGGGCATCGTGTACGGTGTCATAACACAGCCAGCCCTATTTTAGGTCGCCGTAAAAAGTGTCGACCCTCCCGCCGGCGGACTCGACCGCCGATGTATGGCTCTCTCGGCCTATTTGCCCGGCGCGACAAGGCCAAAAGCGGCGCCAGAGGGATCCACGGCGTTCAGCACCATCTCGCCGCCAGGAACCTCCATCGGCCCTTGCGTGACTCTACCACCCCTCTCGGCGATTCGGCTTTTGGAAGATTCAATATCGGGAACGCGGAAATAGAAACCCCATCCCGGCGGACTGCCGCCCGGAGGATTGGTCATCATCGCGCCGATGCCAACATCGCCGTGCTGGAGAAAAGTATAGTCTCCCATCTCCCCCATTGGCATGGCACCCGATTTCACGATGCCGAAGATCGAGCCGTAAAAAGCGAGCGCCGCGGCCTGATCGGGCGTTCTCAGCTCGTTCCAGCTGACGTGGCCCATCGTCGTCCGCCCGAAGGCGGTGCTGGTGCCGTCACTCGCGCCGCGCATCACGTAAAACGGGATACCCTGCGGGTCGGTGACCATCGCGATACGGCCGACGTCAGGTATGTTCCATGCGGGCATCAAGACTTTGCCGCCGGCCGCGACGATCTTGGTCACGATGGCATCCACATCGTCGACGCCGAAGTACGCGAGCCAGACGGGCCGGGCGCCGTGCTGGCGCAACTCATCGGTCAGGCGCAGGACGCCACCGACATTGCCGTCGGGTGCCGCGATCATGCGGTAGTCCATGTCGCCGACGGGCTTCGGGCCGATGTTCCAGCCCACCACGTCGTCGTAGAATTCCTTGGATGCGTCGGGATCCGAGGACATCAATTCGTACCAGATGAAACTGCCATGGGGATTGGACATCATGCGTCTCCTTGTTGTTCGTCAAGCATGGTTTGCTGGCCCGCTTACATCGGCAAGTTGGCGAGTGGCTGAGTCTGCATCGCGAGGCCCCGGCATGCACCACGTTACTTCATCGTGGCCATTTGCGCGCGCAGGCGCTCCTCCTGCTCTCTCAGCTCGGGCGTGAACTCGGCACCGAAGTCCTGCGCCTCGAACACTTGTCGAATCTCGATCTCTGAGTCGCCTGGGAAGGGGTTGGGGCAGCGTTTGACCCAATCGATCGCCTCCTCCTTCGACTTCACCCGCCAAATCCAGAAGCCGGCGATCAGCTCCTTCGTCTCGGCGAACGGACCATCGACAACGGTCCGTTTCGGCCCGGAAAATCTGATGCGCGCGCCCTTCGAACTTGGCTGCAGTCCTTCGCCCGCAAGCATCACGCCGGCCTTCACCAGCTCTTCGTTGTACTTCCCCATCTCCGCAAGGAGTTTTTCATCCGGAAGGACACCGGCTTCGGAGTCCTTCGTGGCTTTGACAATGACCATGAATCGCATGGCGAAATCTCCGTCACTTATTTGGGGGCGCAGCCTGGTGGATCGAACATCTGACGAACCTCGGTCTCGCCCTCCCAGCCCGGCCAGTGTTTCTTGTGCAGTTCCATGAAGAGGACCGCGGATTTCACCGCCTCCTCCTTCGATTTCAATTCGAACTGCGCGTAGCCGCCGACAATCTCCTTGGTCTCGGTGAAGGGCCCGTCGGTAACGGTCACCTTCCCCCCGGAAAGCCGGACCCGAGCACCTTGCGCAGTGGGCCCGAGGCCGCCGTTCCCGAGCATCGTGCCGGCTTTGGCTTCCTCTTCGACGAGTTTCGTAATGGCATCCATCAGCGCCTGCGGTGGCGGCCCCTGGTTCTCGGCGTGCTTGACAATCATCATGAATCGCATGGTTGCATCTCCGTTAGGTTTCAAGATAGAGACGGGCGTGCGGTTGGATTCGACCGGCTAACCCGGGCTCTACTCACTAGTCGATCAGGAAACCACAAAGTCGACAGCATCGTTACCTATTTTTTGAAAATGTCGACTCGTGTCTTCAAAGGGACAATTCCCTGATCGGGCGCACCTCGACACTCCCCACGCGTGCCGGTGGGATCCTTGCGGCCAACTGGATGGCCTCATTCAGGTCCTTGGCGTCGATGAGGTAGAACCCGGCGAGTTGCTCCTTGGTCTCGGCAAAGGGACCGTCGGTGACCGCCATTTTGCCATTGCGGATGCGCACGGTTGTTGCCGTATGAACCGATTGCAGGGCTTCCGCGGCAATGTGGTGGCCGCTCTGCCGGAGCGCATCCACGCAGGCCTTGCACTCGTGGTCGGCAACGGTCTCCAGCTTCTTCTCATCGAGGTACACAAGGCATAAGTACTTCATGGCTCACTCCTGTTCGAGGTGGAACATCGCGAGTACCGAATCGAGTGTCACGCCAAGGCCGTAGAGGATGCCGGTCCAGCGGCCCTCGACATAGCTCGCGTGCTCCGTTGGGACATTTTCGTGGGTCAGTTTGAGCATGCAGCCCTGCGCAAGAGGAGCGATCGCTACCGCCACGCGAGTGACGACATCGGGGTGTGGTTCCATTGAAAGCGTGAATGCCAGGCGGCGGTCCGGGTCGATCTCGATATATTGGCCGGTGTACCGGATGATCCTGCCGGCTTGCGGCTGCTCGACAAAGCAGAACGAGCCACCCACGCGGCCATCGATTTCAACGTGCGCCATCGGCTGCGACGCAGTCGCGAACAACCACCTGCCCGCGACCTCGGGGTCGAGCCAGGCGTCGAACGCGTCGCGCCGGCGAGGCGCCATAGCGATACGCGACACGTATCGTGGCGTGCGGTTGTATCCCGACACGCGCCTCATCGTTCCGCCGTCGCAAGGCCCCAGGTTCAGCCGGGCCCACGTGGTGCGCTCCCCAGTCCGGCAACGCCGTTGGCCTGTCGGCAACTCCGGCTTTCACGTCGATTTCGGGCTCCATGGGCGGTCCCTTGACTACCGTCGCTCGATCGGACCCGATTTCGGGACCCGAGTGGCCAATCTGATCGGCGCAGGCACCAGGCAGCGCTGTTCGAGGGCACCAGCCAGCGTGCGCATCACAACGAGGACCACCCGCTGGCCAGCCCATCTGATGTCGCGCCTTCTACGCTGCCACAGGAATAGCAGCAGCGCCAACAGCGTGCCGCCCGGCAACAGCATTTCCAACATGAGATAAGGGCCCACCTTCTGCCCAAATTTCCGCACTATACCCAACCAGTTCATCACGATTTGCATGGGTCGCTCCTGCCTGCCTTTGACCGAGCCCAGGATTCATTGGGCCTCATCAACTAGTCGAACGGGCAAGCTCGAAATCGACACGCGACCCAATTTAAAGCGACAAGAGTTCACCTCCTCTTCGATCGGTCCCGCCTCAGGGCGGTTCAGTCCTGCAGCTCGGCCAACCGACGCTCGAGGAACCGGCGCTCGGGCTCCTGCCGGGCAAGCGCGATCGCGCGTTTGTACGCAGCGCGTGCCTGGGTGGTCTTGCCCAATCGCCGGCACAAGTCCGCGCGCGCGGCATGGGCCAAGTGGTAACCCTTCAAATCGCCGCGCGCAAGGATGGCCTCGATCAGGGTGAGCCCAGAGGCCGGACCATCGCGCATGGCGATTGCGACCGCGCGGTTGAGCTCGACCACCGGCGACGGCTCGATCTGGAGCAGCACGTCGTAGAGGCCTGCGATCTCGCCCCAGTCCGTGGCATCGGCACTGACTGCCTCGGCATGTACCGCTGCGATCGCCGCCTGGATTGAGTAGGGACCGGCGCGCCGTGACGCGAGCGCTCTTGTCACCAGCGCCGATCCCTCCGTAATTTGATCCCGGTTCCAGAGTGAGCGGTCCTGGTCGTTGAGCAGAACCAACTCGCCGGCCGGCGAGCTGCGCGCGGGCCGTCGCGACTCTTGCAGCAGCATCAATGCCAGCAATCCGATCGCCTCAGGCTCCGGCAACAATTCGACGAGCAGCCGCCCGAGCCGTATCGCCTCGCCAGACAGATCGACTCGCGTCAGCGACTGACCCGAAGATGCCGAGTAACCCTCGTTGAAAACGAGATAGATCACGCGCAGGACGCTGTCCAGTCGCGCGGCAAGTTCTTCAGGCTCCGGGACCTGGTAAGGGATACGGGCGTCACGGATCTTTGCCTTCGCGCGCACGATGCGCTGGGCCAAGGTCGGCGCGGCGCTGAGAAAGGCCTGCGCGATCTCTTCGGTCGTCAGGCCGCAGACTTCGCGCAAGGTAAGCGCCACTTGCGCTTCGGCTGCCAGCGACGGGTGACAGCAGGTGAAGATGAGCCGCAAGCGGTCGTCCTCGATGGCGTCGCGGTCCCATGGCACGGTCTCATCGATGACGGCATCCACCTGCTCGGCAACATCCTCCATCGAATCGAACCGGGAACGTCGGCGGATGCCATCGATCGCCTTGAAACGACCGGCCGACACGAGCCACGCGCGCGGATTCGCGGGAACGCCCTCGATCGGCCATTGCTCGAGCGCCGCGCGGAAAGCGTCGTGCAGCGCCTCCTCGGCGAGGTCGAAGTCGCCAAGCAGTCGGACCAATGTGGCGAATACGCGGCGCGATTCCGCACGATAGATGGCGTTGGCCACCTCGCGCACGTGCTCGCCGCCGTCCTTGACGAGTGACGACTGGTCGCCGTTAGTTTCCATTGTCGATGACCGCTACCGATAAACCGACTCGATCAGTTCGATAGCCAGTTTCCGCCTTTGTGCGCGGGGCCAAGGTTCTCGTCTGTGGCACCGAGACACAGCTTCGTTCACGAGGCCTGTTGACCGCCGCGGAGCGCAGCGCGTTCGCGTGCTCCGGTGCGGGATATGCCGACTTGCAGTCGGCACTGGACACTCATTGGACACTCATTGGACCGTGCCCACTTCCGACAAGCGTGAGCCTGCAGACGAGATTATAGGGGATTAAGCATGCGTAACGTTAGCGACCAGCGCATCACTGAGGCCGTGTCAGGCGCATCGACGGGCGGTGCGTTACCGCCGCATTGTTGATACCCGAAATAGCTCGAGCGCCGACGGTCCTGCGATTGCCACCCATGTAATCGCCACGAATACGAGTGCAAGAAAGACGGCTGCACTGCCGAGGTCTTTCGCGCGCTTCGACAGCCGATGCGTGTCGAGGCCGATTCGATCGATCGCCGCCTCGACGCTGGAATTGAGCAACTCGACGATTAACAGCAGGACCACCGAGCCGATGAGCAGCACGCGTTCTGCTGCCGTGACCGGCGCAATACACGCCAGCGGAATGAGGACCACGGCGATGAATATTTCCTGCCGGAATGCGCTTTCGTGGTCAAAGGCGAGACGAAGCCCTGACAGCGAATAGAAAAACGCATTGAAAATCCGGCGCACGCCACGTTGGCCCTTGTGCGGACTTTCAGAATCGTCGGCGGCGTCCACGCCCATCTCACCGCGTCCCCGAGTAACTGCATCTGCATTGCATAGCATCGACTCCGCCCGCATCACTACGATCCCGCGCAAGACTATCGTCAGCACATTGCATCTGAAAGTCCTCGGCATGACAGGGTCGTGACACTGCACTGCGTCACGCTGCTTGGAGAGGACTGACGAACGACCGCCTCGACGCTTGTCACAATTTCGCCACCTCGCCGTCACAGGCACTTCGCATTGGCCAGCTATTGATTCCTGCATAAGTAATATCCTATTTGAGACGCAAAGAAAGCGGCTGTGTCGGATAAAGGAGCGCAGCAGGTTTTCATGGTTTTTGCAGAGAGCGAGGTTCGAATTGTAAGCTAGCTGCACAGTTAGGTCCATCTTCGTGAATGGCGCGTTGTTGGCCAGGGGGTTACATCTTCGACCAGAGACCACAGATATATTCGACCGGATTGAGTTCAGGAGCATATGAGTGGAAAGAAGAAGGTGTGCAGTCGGGGGACGGTGGCCAGCCAGGCGGCAGTGGTCTTGGCGCGGTGCGCATTCAGCCGGTCCCAGACAAGACACCCGTCGGTTGCCCAGTTCACGATCACAGCCCCTTCATGAAAAAAAATGCGATCACCCGTGGGGAATCGACATCACGGCTCGGATAGAGGCAGAAATAGCAGGCGCACCCGATCGCGCTCGGGAGAGATGCACAAGGGCGGCAATGGCAGAGACCTTCTGGTGGTAACAGCCACGTTGATAGAGCACCGGCGTCTGTCCACGAAGGCGCCCAACTGCGCCGCACCAGGGGCGCGAGCATGAAAGCCGCTTTCGTCCAGCAACACCAACCAGGCCTTCAGCCGGCATGCGCTTTTTTTTAATCCCTCGTCCAGGTCTGCTTCACCCACTGGCGGATGCCCTCTTCGTCGCGCTCGACAGCCTTGCGCGCGGGCTTTATGCGGACTCCAGTTCAATCCGGTGCAGCAGCCGTCCGATGTGATCGACGTGATAGCGAACCCCAAAGGTGCGCTGGATGTGCTCGGCCACCCGGGGACAGGTCCACAGATCGGTACAGGAATCCGGCCGCCTGCGCGCCCTTGAGCAGTTGTTTTTCCAATCGCTGGCGCTCGCGCTGGGAGAAAGTTTGGGCGGCCATCCAAACCTCGGCGGGCACCGCCTTCAGCGCTAGCCTTACCGCCAACACGAAGATCGTGCTTCCAGCGCCGTACGCTGCGCGGCTCCACCTCGAGCATGCGTGCGATTTCGGCCTGTGTACAGACCCTGGCTAGAGCAGTTCGACGGCCCGTTCGCGCTTCTTCGTTGCAATTCTTCTGGGCTGCCCTGCGGTCGGATAGATCACCTCCGCACAACTAACCACAAGTATAGGACATTATTTATGCAGGAATCAATGTGTCCGCGCATGCGAATGCAACAACTTTCCGAACCGATCCGGCGCGACATCAAGGCTGTGCTCGGGCGACATTTCCGCCGCCGTCGCGAAGCTGTCTAGCGCGCAGCGAGCGAGCATCGATGAACCCGGAACTCCCACCATCAATGCGGTTCCGGGCAATCTGGATTTCCGATATGCACCTTGGCACGCCGGGTTGCCAGGCCGCGCAATTGCTCGATTTCCTGCGCCACACCGAATCTGACTATCTCTATCTGGTCGGGGACATCATCGACGGCTGGCAATTGCGGCGACGCTGGTACTGGCAACAATCGCACAACGATGTGATCCAGAAGGTCCTGCGTAAGGCGCGCAAGGGCACCCAGGTCATCTACATTCCGGGCAACCACGACGAGGCCGTGCGTCATTTTCTCGATCTCGCATTCGGCGACATCCTGATCCGCGACGAGGCGGTTCATCACACTGCCCGCGGATTGCGGCTTCTGGTGATCCATGGCGACCTTTTCGACGGCGTGGTGCAATACGCCAAGTGGCTCGCTTACCTGGGCGACTGGCTTTATACGCTGACCCTTCGCCTGAACTCACTGGTTCAACGCGATGCGCGCACGATTGGGACTGCCGTTACTGGTCGCTCGCGCAATTTCTCAAGCACAAGGTGAAGAACGCCGTTAGCTACATCGTGGCCTTCGAGGAAGCGGTCGCCGCCGAAGCGCGTTCGCGCCGATTCGACGGCGTGGTCTGCGGCCATATCCACAAGGCCGAAATTCGCGACATCGACGGCATCCTCTATTGCAACGACGGCGATTGGGTCGAAAGCCTATCGGCTTTGGTGGAAACCTTGGATGGCGAACTAAGAATTCTGCGTTGGCACGAAGTCATGGACGCTACAACACCGAAGTCATTCGACAAGGAAATTATCGATGCGCATTCTGATCATCACCGACGCCTGGTCACCGCAAGTTAACGGCGTCGTGACCACCGTTCAGAAATACGGTGCGGGAGCTCGAAGCCACGGGCAATGAGATCGGTCTGATCACGCCCGACGGCTTTCGCACCATGCCGTGTCCCACGTATCCGGAAATCCGCCTGGCCCTCGCGCCCGGTCCACGCGTCAGCCGGATGATCGAAGAATTCGAACCCGACGCGATCCATATCGAGACCGAAGCGCCCCTGGGAATCGCCGCACGACGACATTGCGTCGCTACCGGCTATCCATTTACGACCGCCTACCACACGCAGTTTCCCGAGTTCATCCACGCAAGATGCCGACTGCCGCTCAACCTGACGTATCGCATGATGCGTTCGTTTCACGATCCCGCCGCGGCGGTTATGGTACCGACTGCCGAAATGGTTCGGCGCCTCAAGGAGCGTGGCTTTGCCAATCTTGCATTCTGGTCGCGGGGGGTCGACCCTGACGTATTTGCGCCGGCGGAACGGTTGGCCCTGCCGGGGCGACCCATATTTCTCTACGCAGGCCGGGTCGCCATCGAGAAGAGTATTGGGGATTTTCTCGAGCTCGACTTGCCGGGAACCAAATGGGTGGTTGGCGACGGGCCGGCGCGCGCCGGCCTCGAGGACAAGTATCCCCAAGACCGTGTTTCATGGGGTGAAGCACGGGGCCGACTCACCTACTACTATCAGCAGGCGGACGCGTTCGTATTTCCTAGTCGAACCGACACGTTCGGCTTGGTTCTCGTCGAGGCGATGGCTTGCGGCACACCTGTGGCGGCATACCCCGTCTCGGGTCCGATCGACGTCGTGCGCGAGCCGTCCATAGGGGATTCTTTCGGAGAACTTGCGGGACGCCGCGATAGGGGCACTCGATCTCGATCGCTCAGCGGTGCATCGCTATGCGCGCCAATACACGTGGGCTGCGGCAACGCAGCAAGTCGCGTCCAACCTTGTCCCGATCCGCGTTGCTGCCGCGGCTTGATTGTATTATGTTCCGAGCGTGCTCAAGAACGCGGAGTGCCTCCTGACACCAGCCGCGGGCGCAAACCCTTGCGCGCGGGGCGCGCTGCGGCGGAGCGCCAATCCGGTGATCCATAGAGACCACCGACGACGTCTGCCGAAAATTGGGACACCCATTGCTCCCTTGGGCCACCCCAATAGATGTTGCTGCGCTTAGTGATGAGGTTGGTAACGCACACGGAATAGTTGTCAAGCCAGGTCGTACCACCTTCTCTGGCTTGTGCCCGTCGAATAACAATGGTGAACGCTTCATCAGCTCAAGCCGAGAATGCGACTCAGCTCAGACTCGAAGTCCTGCCTTTCACCCAGCTGCTCCATCACCTTGCAGTCGCCTTCGCATCGGACAGACATCGGGCCCTCCCAAATGGCGCGGACTTCTATACTTACTCCGTGCCGTTACAGCAATATGACAGGACCGCAGACGGCTCAGGGCCGATAGCCGTAGGTCGTTCGCAAGCAGGCGGTCAACCGATGGGCGATCTCACCACGCACTGAACCTCTAGTGTCGAAAGTATGCACGACACCACATTGGCGCCGATGAAACGATCACTCGTGACCGTTAGGCTCACGCCGAGAAGCACGAAGCCCACCAACATGCCGATCGAATGGCAGGCATGGCTTCGGTCGATCATCAACCTCGAGACGACAATCGCGCGGCGGTCGCGCATCGACGGTTGATCCGAAGTAGGGAAATCTCGATGCTCAGGTTGCGAGCCAGTGCAGATCCCGCCTTCACCTACGCAGTGGTTCTTGGACCCGCTGCAAAGGAGCGGGCAAAATTTTGAGCGTTATACGTTTCGTCTGGACTGTGGCGGTCGGGTAATCTCTCGGGCGCTTTTCTTCATAGTAAACTTGTTGACCACAGTTGTAGCGGACGACGCCCGGGCGACCGGCCGGGTCGAGCCACAAGGCGAATGAACAGGGGGCGGCATAAAACATGGTGGAGGACCAGGGTTGCTGCGCTCTCTGTGCTCGTATTGCTGCCGTGGTCGATGGCGGGCGCGCTTACAGGCGTTACGGCGACGACGATCCTGATCGGCCAATCGGTAAGTTTGAGCGGGCCGACGGGGCCGCTCGGGCAGGAGATGCAGGCCGGTGCCGCCGCCTATTTCAAATACGTGAATCAGCACGGCGGCGTCAATGGCCGGACCATCGTGCTCAAGACGCTCGACGACGGGTACGAAGTCGACCGGACCGTCGCCAACGTCAAGACGCTGATCGACCAGGATCACGTGTTCGCGCTGTTCGGCTTGCGCGGGACCGCCCACACCAATGCCGCGGCCAAGATCTTTACCCCCGCGCATGTGCCGCTGTTTGCGACGTTTTCGGGGGCCCAATCGCTGCGCGAACCGTTCAACCGCTACCTGTTTCACGTCCGCGCCAGCTACGCCGACGAGACCGACGCGATTTTCAAACAACTGAGCAACATCAGTATCAACCGGATCGGCGTGTTTTATCAAAATGACGGCTATGGCAAGGAAGGACGAGCGGCGGCGGAGGAAGCGGCGAAGAAATACAAGCTGGCCATTGCCACCGTGGGAGCAGTAGAGCCCAATAGCAGCGATGTCATCAACGCGGTGACCGCCATCGCGCGCATCCAACCCCAAGTCGTGGTCATGTACGCGAGCTACAAGGCGAGCGCGGCGTTCGTTCGTGGCATGCGCGCGGCGCAGTACGCCCAATTCATGAATCTTTCGATCGTGGGCACCACCGCGCTGGCCAAAGAGCTGGGCAACGACGCGCGTGGCATCGGCGTGTCGCAGGTCGTTCCGTTTCCCTGGAACCTAGGCATCCCCCATCGTCAAGGAATATCAGACGGTGATGACGGCGCCAACCGGCAAGAGCGACTACTCGTTTCTGACGCTGGAGAGCTATCTGTCGGCGCGCATTCTGGTTGAGGGGTTGCGCCAGTGCGGGCCGCGATCTGACGCGCGAGAAGTTCATTGCCGCGTTGGAAACCATGCACGACGAGGACTTCGGCGGGTTTCGCGTGAGCTTCTCCCCGACCGATCACGCCGCTTCAAACCCCGTCGAGCTGACGGTCATCGGCAAGGATGGACAAATCCTTCGCTGATCCCGGTCTCTCGCTTTTCCTCTTCTCGCGGCGCTCACCCGATAAACGTGGTGGGCGCAACGGTCGATGTGGTACGCGTGGCAGGGTAATTGCTACGTGGTTGCCAGTAGACCCGGATTGATCTTGGGGTCGCCGCGAATGCCGCACTCGGTCACTTTATGTCTTTGATCGTCAGTGCCGGCGAGAGGAGCATTGATGAAGCCACGACTATTGTTCACTGGATTGTTGTCACTGGGCCTGCTTACTACGATTTGTGATGAAGCGCTACCCAGCACGGACCAACCGAGCGCGTCGGCGACACGGCCAGAGCAGAACATAGCGAGTCTGACCAAGCGCGCCGAAAGCGGCGACGCAAGGGCCCAAAGCGATCTTGGCGCGATCTATCTCAAGGGTGGCGACGGCGTCTCCAAGGATGCGGCGAAAGCGATCGACTGGTATCAAAAGGCGGCGGCGCTGGGTAATGCCGACGCCCAATACGCACTTGCTCTGCTACGCGGAGCTTGCTTTATGGAATACGGGTTTGTCGGTGACAGACCGCGCGAACGCGGTTCCGAAGGACGACGCCAAGGCTGACGCGTGGTTGCAGAAGGCCGCGACACAGGGACTCGCAAGCGCCCAGTACAGCCTTGGCCAAAGGTATCGCCTCGGCGAAGGTGCTCCCAAAGACGCGGGCAAGGCCTTCGAGTGGACCAAGAGAGCGGCAGTACAGGGGATGCCATCGCTTAAGCCTGGCTTGGCGTGGCGTATCAAGCGGGCGACGGTGTTACCGCAAATTTGGCGAAGGCTGCAGAGTGGTATCAAAAAGCGGCGGTACAGGGCTATATGCCAGCGCAGTTCATGCTTAGCGGATTGTACGAAAGCGGTCGGGGCGTGCCGCAAGACACGGTCCTTGCCTACGCATGGTCCAATATCGCGGCCAGACCCGGCAACGAAGGTACTGCATTTGCCGTGATGCGCCGCGAAAGAATCGCACGCCGAATGTCTGCAGCCGAAACCGTCGAAGCGCAGCGGCTCTGCTCATCCTGGACCGAGGGCCAGGCGCTGACCCGCGAAGGCAATCCAGCAGCCCGCGCACGGCGTCGCGCGCCACACCCGGAAGCATGAGCAACACATAGCGGCGCGCTGTTCTCGTCAGCAGCGCCGTTGGGGGATGCCGCGATCGACGTAGCGGCACGATCTCTTCTCGTACAACAGATCGAACGTCGATTCACAAAATAGATCCTGGGTTCAGGGCTGCGCCAGCGGCTCAGCGACGTCAGGTGAGATAACCTGTTGCGATGGACTGACTGATCGCCGCCGCCGCCCGCGCGCTCGTTGTCGGTGACGCGCTCGGCGCCCTTAAGCGCGTCGGCCTGCGCGAGGACCCGCCGGCGCTCGCGCTGCGTGGCATCGCGATGGCCCAACTCGGCGAGCACGCGCGCGCCCGGGAGCTCCTCCGGCGCGCCGCTCGTGGCTTTGGCGGTCACGAAGAGCTGGCGCGCGCGCGCTGTGTCGTTGCGGAGGCCGAGGTCGCCCTCGCGATGCGTGACCTGCGTGGCTCGCCACGCGCGCTGGCGGCCGCGTCGACCACGCTCGAAGCGCGCGGCGATCGCGCCAATGCGCTGCACGCACGCCTGATCGCGGTGCGCCGGCTGCTCCTGCTTGGCCGCCTCGACGAGGCCGCCTCCGCCTTGGCATCAGTCGGCCCTGGGCCGCTCGCGAGCCGACGGACCGCCCCTGGGGGGCAGCGAACACCGGGGGGGAGGAGGAGGGCGGGGGGGGGGGGGGGAGGCGTACAGTGAGCGTGGCGGCCGTTCTCTGGGCGGCGCGGGCCGCGATTGCCACCCTGCTGGCCGTGGCCGAGCTGGCAGCAGCCGAACTGGCGCTGCGTTCCTTGCGCACGGCGCCGGCGAAGGCTGCGCTTGACCGCGCCTTTGATGCCGCGGAACGCGCGCGGGTGCCGCGCTCCTGGCCGAGGTGGCGGAGGCGCGCGCCGCGCTCGATCGTCCCGCCGCTCGGCGCGTCCACGCGGGCCACGATCAGCCACTGCGCCTGGACGAGGTCGAAGCGCTCCTCGCCTCGGACGCGCTGGTGGTGGATGCCTGCCGCCGCGGATTGCGCGCTGGTGCCATCTGGCGTCCGCTCGCCCGCCGGCTGGTACTGTTCGCCTTGGCGCGCCTCTCGCCCAGGCCTGGCCTGGCGATGTCGATCGGAATGATCTGATCGCGCGCGCGTTTGCCGCCCGCCGCCCCGACGAGTCGCACAGAGCGCGTCTGCGTGTCGAAATCGGCCGATTGCGCGCACTGGCCGCGCCGCTTGCCCGCATCGAGGCCAGCGAACGCGGCTTCGCACTCATACCCAGGGGCGAGCGCTCCGTCGTCGTCTTGGCCCCGCCCATCGATGGCGACGAGGCGTCGCTGCTGGCGTTGCTCGCCGACGGCGCGCCTGGTCCACGTCGGCCCTCGCACTGGCCCTCGGTGCCAGTCAACGCACAGTCCAGCGCGCGCTCGTCGAACTGGAAGCCGCGGGCCGCGTGCGCTCCATCGGACGCGCTCGCGCGCAGCGCTGGCTGTCGCCGACGCTGGCCGGATTCACGACGAGCTTGTTACTCCCGGTCGCGCTGGACCTCGGGTAGATTGGCGCCACCGCGCCACTACAGCGCACCTTAAGGAGCCAATCGATGACTCGAGCTCAAGGCAGCACAAGCAAGACGAAAGCGCAAGCGCCGACGCGCGCAGCGGAGATCGTGCGTGAGTACGGACCCTTCCCCAGCGCCGACCGAATCAATGGCGTCACCCACGACGGCCACCGTGTCTGGGCCGCGACCGGACCCAATCTGATCGCCTTCGACGCCGCGAGCGGCCAGATCGCGCGCACGCTCGAATGCGCAAGCGACGCCGGGACCGCATTTGACGGCACGCACCTCTACCAGATCGCCGAAGCGCGCATCGACAAGATCGACCCTGTCACGGGCGACGTCGTGGCGTCGATCCCGTCGCCGGGCAAGGGGGGCGACTCGGGACTCGCGTGGGCCGAGGGCAGCCTGTGGGTGGGACAATACCGCGAGCGCAAGATCCACCGGATCGATCCCGCGACGGGCACCATTTTGCGCACCATCGAGTCCAACCGCTTCGTCACCGGCGTGACCTGGGTCGACGGCGAGTTGTGGCACGGCACTTGGGAAGACGACGAGAGCGACATCCGCCGCATCGATCCGAAGAACGGCGCCGTGCTCGAGCGCCTGGAGATGCCGCCCGGCGTCGCCGTCAGCGGCATGGAGTCCGACGGGGCAAACCTTTTCTATTGCGGTGGCGGATCGAGCGGAAAGGTCCGTGCCGTGCGCCGTCCGAAACGGCAATGATGACTACCACTGGAACACGTGAATCAGGAGAGCAAATGATGACCGACCACAAAACCGCGTCACGTAAGGAGTGGCTTGCTGCCAGGCTGGAGCTGCTCGAAGCGGAGAAGGAACTCACGCGGCGCAGCGACGAACTCGCGCGGCGACGTCAGGTGCTGCCGTGGGTTCGGATCGATAAGCCGTATCACTTCGATACCGACGACGGAAGCGCCTCGCTGACAGATCTCTTTCGAGGGCGCTCGCAACTTCTGATCTACCACTTCATGTTCGGGCCCGACTACAAGGCGGGGTGCCCGTCGTGCTCGTCGATCGCGGACGGCTTCAATGGCTTTGCCGTCCATCTTGCGCACCACGACGTGATGCTCATGGCGGTGTCGCGAGCACCGCTCGACAAGCTGCAGATGTACAAGCGGCGGATGGGGTGGACGTTTCCCTGGGCATCGTCGTTGGGCAGCGACTTCAACGTCGACTTCAACGTCTGGTTTACGGAGAAGCAACAGCGGGAGGGCGGCATCGACTACAACTACCGGCGCGAAGGGGCCTGGCAGTTGCGCGGCAACGAGGGTCCAGTTGCCGAGATCGCCGCCACGACCGGAACCGATGTCGCCACCTACATCCGCGAGAGACCGGGCGTGAGCGCGTTCGCACTTGAGGATGGCGTCGTGTACCACACCTATTCCGCCTACGCGCGCGGACTGGACGGCCTCTGGGGCATGTACCAGTGGCTCGACCGTGCACCCAAGGGACGGAACGAGGAAGGGATCTGGTGGCGCCGCCATGACGAGTATGCCGACGAGGGCGCAAGCGCTCGCTGAAGGAAAGGAATGCGATGGACAACGAGACCGTACGCAGCACGCTCGTGCAAGATTATCGCGGTTGCTACGTTCAGAGCGATCATCTGGCTCGTCGTCGCGAAAAAGCGCATCATCAAAGCCTGATTCGGTAGCGCTGTTCCACAGTGACAAATCGTCCCGCGAAGCAATTGCGCATTTTGATTCTTGGCGGCACGGGCTTTATCGGACCGCACCAAGTACGATATGCACTGGCGCGCGGGCATGCCGTGACGCTTTTCAACCGGGGTAGAGCGCCCTCGGGATGGCCCGGACCCGTCGAAGAATTGATCGGCGATCGAAACACGGGCGATTTGAAGGCACTGGCGGGGCGCGAATGGGACGCGTGCATCGACAATCCCACCACGCTTCCGTTTTGGGTGCGCGACGCCGGCCGCATCTTGCATGGCAACGTTCAACAGTATGTTTTCATTTCAACGGTGTCGGTATATGCCGAGAACGGCCAATCAGCCGACGAGTCCGCCGGTCTCGCGAGATATTGCGGCATGGACGTGATGTCCGAGACCGTGGACTCATTCCGCGCGAACGTTGGCGAACTCTATGGACCTCTCAAAGCGGCTAGTGAACAGGAAGCAAAGAAACAATTTCCGGAAATGACCACAATTATCCGTCCCGGCCTGATCGTGGGACCGGGCGACCAGAGCGATCGCTTTACGTACTGGCCTGTCTGCCTCTCGCGAGGGGGCGAAGTCCTGGCGCCTGGCGACGGGTCCGATCCGGTGCAGATTATTGATGTCCGCGACCTGGCGGAATGGACAATCCGGATGACCGAATCGCGCACGTTCGGAACATTTAACGCGACCGGACCAGAAAGCCCCATGCACATGCGTGCGATGTTAACCGGCATTGCGGCAGCAATTCACTCTGACGCACGGATCACGTGGGTACCACGAGAATTCCTTGAAGGCGAGAAGGTTGCCCCGTGGAGTGATATGCCGGTATGGGTCCCTGGTGAAGGCGACACCGCCGGGTTTGCAAAGCGCAGCATTCGCAGGGCCGTTGCGGCTGGACTAGCCTTCCGCCCCCTTGCGATCACCGCCGAGAACACGCTTGACTGGTTCAAGCGGCAACCGGCGGATCGACAAGCAACGTTGAAAGCGGGCTTGTCGCCCGCTCGCGTGAGCGAGTTGTTATCAGCATGGAAATCAGCTTCGCGCGAAGGCCGACACAGTGCGAAGGGAGCCTGATGCTGATCAGGGACGCGGCTCCTTCCAGACCCCTAACGGACATTACACGCCAGGACAGCATGCTTACGACCTACCCAGCAAGTAAATCGCAGGACGGATCAGTGCCGCCTGGCGTAGCGTGGATCGACCTATTCAATCCGACGGCGGAAGAAAGAACCAAAGTCGAACGCGAATACGGACTTGAACTTCCATCACGCGAAGAACTGAGCGAGGTCGAGTTGTCCAGTCGCGTTTCAGAAAAAAATGGCGTCCTGTTCTTGAATATGCCGGCGGTCTCCCGCGCCGCCTCGCCTGATTCAGCGCCTTCGCCCTTGGGCTTTGTCTTGTCGAACGCCGTCCTGGTAACCGTGCGCTACGCGCCCCTGCGCTCGTTCGAGTCCGTCGCGGAAAGAGTGTCGAACGACAAAGGCCGACGCACGGGCATCGATGTCTTCAGCGAGCTCATCGATGAAATGGTTGATCTCAGCGCTGACTTGCTAGAAGAGACCGCCAGGGATCTCGATGCGATCTCGAGTGCCATATTTTCAAACCGCATCGACGGGAGCCGGCATGCGACGAAATCCAATGATGAACTGCGCGACATTCTCACTCGGGTTGGGACTGCTGGTGAGCGCCTTTCGCGAATTCGCGCCACCGTGCTTGGCCTGCAACGAATCGTGACCTACGTGTCCGGCCGGGAGCGGGACTGGATTCCCCGAGCAGTGATAACGCACCTTGGAACACCTCAAAGCGACCTGGTCTCCCTAACCGAATACGAAACGCATCTTTCTGACAAGGTACAGTTCCTCCTGGACGCGGTACTTGGATTTATCAACACCAAGCAAAATGACATTTTCCAGGTCTTGACCGTTATCTCGGTCGTGGGCATTCCTCCGACGCTCGTGGCCAGCATCTATGGAATGAATTTCAGGAACATGCCGGAGCTGAACTGGGCATGGGGTTACGAATATGGCCTCGCGTTAATCGTACTCAGCGCGGTCGTCCCGATTCTCTGGTTCAAATGGCGGCGGTGGGTTTAACGTGACAGTCCGTATTGGAATGCACCCGCGATCTACCGTCTCAGCCCAGGTCGATCGACCCGTGTTGTAAGCGCGCTGCAAACCGGTAACAACACTGACACGAGTAACGCGACGCAGCCGCGATGTCGCGATACAATTAACGCTACTGTTCGGATGGAAATCGCCATGGCACGCTTTCTTGCTTGCGCGCTGCTCTCGCTTGGCCTCACCCTGCCCGCTCACGCCGCGCTGGACATCGGCGACACCGCACCTGCGTTCGTCGCACAGGCCGCACTCGGAGGAACAGTCTATAACTTCTCGCTGGCCGACTCCCTGAAGAACGGGCCAGTCGTCCTCTACTTTTTTCCTGCGGCGTATTCCGAGGGTTGCTCCATTGAAGCGCACGATTTCGCCGATGCCACGGAACAGTTCAAGGCGCTCGGTGCATCGGTAATCGGCGTCTCCGGAGACGATATAGAAACATTGACCAAATTTTCAGTCCAGGTTTGTCAGAGCAAGTTTCCCGTTGCCTCGGATGCGACGCAGACGATCATGAAGTCATTCGACGCCGTGATGCAGACGCGACCCGAATACGCCAACCGCATTTCCTATGTGATCGCTCCCAACGACACTGTCGTGTTCCAATACATGAGCTTGAATCCATCGAAGCACGTGGAAAAGACGCTCGCCGCAGTGCGAAGCTGGTTGGATAGCAAAGTCAAAAAATAGCGCGATGGCGCACGCGAAATCGTAGAGAATTATGGCGGTGGTTATGGCATCGGTTTGGCCTACGCACGCGACATGATTCATCCCGCCTAGGCGCAATACTCTTCACTTAAGAACCTAAGCGCGCTATGCTCATAGCTTTCCACGACAGGAGAGCTGGCGATGGCGCGCACGGTGGCGGCACTGCCCGAGGGTAGCCGGATCACCGACTACATCAGCCTCGGTGTAATCACCAAGACCTTTCCGTTGAAGCGAGTGCGCGCCGTGCTGGCGGCCACCGGCAAAGCCAGTCAGCGGGAGCGGGACTTGCCCGCTCATGTGGTGGTCTACTACGCCATTGCCTTGGCGCTGTACATGCAGTCGTCCTACCGCGAAGTATTGCGTTGCCTGCTCGAAGGCGTGCAGTGGCTGCTCGATCCGGCGGTGACGCTCAAGGTCGCCAGCAACGCCGGCATCTCGCAGGCGCGCACGCGCCTGGGGTGGGAGGTGCTGCGGCGGTTGCACGACGAGGTGGTGACACCGATTGCCGTGGCTGCCACCAAGGGGGCGTGGTACCACGGCCTGCGCCTGGTGAGTGTGGACGGCAGCACCTTGGAGGTGGCCGACGAGAGCGCCAATGACGCGGCCTTCGGTCGCCCGGGAGCGAGCCGCGGAGTGAGCGCCTTTCCGCAACTGCGCTTTGTGTCGCTGGTCGAGAATGGCACCCATGTGCTGTTTAGCACCCAGATGGGGCCCTATGCCACCGGCGAGATCACGTTGGCCAAGACCGTACTGCGCGCCTTGCGCCAGGGGATGCTGTGTCTGGCCGATCGGAATTTCTTCGGTTTCGCGTTGTGGGTCCAGGCGCGCAGTACGGGGGCGCAGCTGCTGTGGCGGCTCAAGATCAACGCCCGCTTGCCACACGAACAACCTCTGGTCGACGGTTCCTATCTGAGCCGGATCTACGCCTCGGCAGGCCGATCGTCGACACCACCGCAATGGCGTGACCGTGCGCGTCATCGAGTACCGTCTGCAAGGGGTGACCGAGGCCGAACCGATCTATCGGCTGCTGACCAGTCTGCTCGATCCGAAGCACGCGCCAGCCACTGAACTGGCCGCCCTCTATCACGAGCGTTGGGAGATCGAAACCGCGCTGGCCGAACTGAAGACCCACCTGCGCGGCGCCAAGATCGTCCTGCGCAGCAAAACCCCCGACTTGGTCCGGCAGGAGTTCTACGGCTTGATGATGGCGCACTTTGCCATTCGCGGTTTGATGCACGAGGCGGCCCTCAAAGCGGATACCGATCCCGACCACCTATCGTTTCTACATGCCGTGCGCGTGGTCCGACGCAAACTCGCCACCTTCAACGCTATTCCCCCCTCAGCTGCGCAAAACATTTCATGAGCGCGTGCTCGACGAGCTGCTCCAAGATCGGGTCGTCTCCAGCCGCGGCCGCCGGCATCCGCGCGGGGTCAAGCGCAAGATGAGTAACTTCCCGCTGCGACCGCGTCACGCGAAGCCCCTCGCATCAATCAACATCAAAAAAGCCATCAGGATCATTAAGTGAAGAGTATTGCGCCTAGGCGCCGCGAATCGCCGCTCGCTATCGCCGTGCCTGGAAGCAGCTGGGCAAATCGCCCACACGAAGTCAGCGTGGGTACAGCCAGGACAGATGGGCGGACGGATTCTGGGCCAGATGGTTTGTCCATGCGTTGATGGCTTTGAAGCCTTCGCCGCAGTCATCACCTTCGCTCGTCGAAGCGACGTGCGAGACCGCATCCAGCATCGCCTTGTCAAACCCCTGCACATCGGCAAATCCGAGAGCCTGCTTTACGTCGTGGTTCGCAACCGTTGTCACGCCTTTGCGCGTGAGCACGATAGGTATCGAAGTACTGTTTCTCCGGCAAAAGAGCGACCTTCTGGGTATCAAGATAAGCCGTCAGTTCGTCATCCTTGAATGGGTATGGCATTCCTTTCCAGAAAGAATTGAATAACCCGTCCCAGTGGTTGGGAATATAGACCTTCGGATGCAGTACCGGAACGATGAGTTGAGCAACCGGCGAGACCACCGGTACCGATCCACACGTCTACCTGCTTGAGACCGGCATCAGCCAGCGCGGCGGCGAGATTCTTGAGCGGTGCGCCATAACTGACGCCGTCGACGATGATGTCCTTGTCGAGGTCGAATGCGCTGGCCTGAGTTTTGAACGAAGAAACTAACCGGACCGTCGGTGGTGTCCACGGTAAATAGAAAAGCTCGATTGCCGCCGCCATTTGGATAGTCTTCGCCAACTCCCGCGCGAAGGCCACCGGTGGCGGGATCCAAAACAGGCGGTTGGTAGAGCTCGCGCGCAAAGTGCTGAATCGGATTCGACGCATCCCCGCTGTGATTGAAGCGGACGACGCGCACCGTGATGCCATCGCCAAGGACAATCTTTTCACCTCCGCTGACACTGCGACATTGCGTTGCCGGGACACCTTGTGCAAACGCCTGGAAACACGACGAGACGCCACCGATCATCGGGGCGCCGGTCAGCTTCGCCCACGTTGGCGTATCCCACGTGTGATCGAAGTGACTGTGCCCGGCGAGGAGATAATCCAGCTTGGTGTTACCGAGCACGGCATCGCGCACGCGGGTGATTGACGCCAGATCGACACCGTATGGCTGCCGCGTGTACGCGTACAAGTCATTAGGATAGGCCGGCGGCGCGACAAAAAACGGTGGTCCCGGAACGCGCGTGATGTACGCATCCATGATGATGCGCATATCGCCGATGTGGAAGTACCAGTTGGCGATCGACATCCATGTCATCTCGACGCTCGCGGGCGCAGCTACCGCGCTCATGGACGCAACGCACGATATGACCAGTACGGCCAACGAAACGACGTACATTTGCCATGACTGCTCCTCCTTTGCGTAGTTTTATGTGCCCGACATTGGGTGAAGTCGGAGAGGACATCGCTTTCCTCCTTGATGAACCGACCTGCGTCAAGACTGTTCGACGGCTCGGCAGCGAGGCGCCTAAAGATAGTAGGCTCTGCCCTAAGCTGTAGCAAGCAGTGTCCAAGCCCTAAGGCGATGCCATACAGGTGTGTGCTCTCCGCCACGAGCAGATATCCAGCTAACGCGCAAGCCGACCTGATAGAGTTCTTTTCGCTGGTCGCTGACTGACACTTTGGTGCTGATCCCGGGCGAGAATGACCGACAACGGGAAAGCCGGAGGCGATATGACTGCATCTGCTGGCCAAGAGAGACAACGTCGTCGTTTCCTTCAATGGTTATCCGCCAGCCCCCTTCTGACGCTGCCGGTTGGAGCGCAGCTCTTCGCACAGGACATGGCGAGACGGCCTGATCCGATGACCTGGCCGGCAACCACGACCATCGACCTGATCAACACTCCCAAGGATGCAGTTAACGTCTTCGATTTCGAACCCGTCGCCTTCAAGAAGGTGCCGCCGGCGCACTTCGGCTACATGGCGTCTGGCATCGACGACGAAGTGACCTTGCGCGCGAACCGGCAGGCGTTCCTCAAATATGCGCTGCGGCCGCGCCGTTTGCGCGATGTCAGCAGGATCGACATGTCTGTCACGCTGTTCGGCACGCGCTGGAAGACGCCCATCATCATTGGGGCAACCGGCGGCAACAGGGCTTACGATCCGGACGGCGAAATCGCCGTGGCCCGCGCTGCGCGGTCTGGAGGCCACTTGAACGTACTCGCCAGTGCTGCCGGGTCATCCATCGAAGATGTGATTGCGGCGCGCCAAGGTGAAGTGTGGTTCCAACTCTACGCCACCTCCAGCCTGGAAGTTGCGCAACAGGCGGTGCGTCGGGTTGAGCGCGCAGGCTGCCCGGTGCTGGAGATCACGGTAGACCGTAACGGTGGCCGCAATCAGGAAACCTTTTTCCGCCTGCGGCGGCTGGATACGCGAACCTGCGCGGCCTGCCATACCTCGGGGATAGGTAGCGCCAGCGAAAGACCCATCTACGACGGCATCGACATGTCCAAGGTCGCCAGCATGCAGTCGTCCAACATGACCTGGGACTTCATTTCGAAAATGCGCGATACAACCAAGATGAAGCTGATCATCAAAGGCATCCTCACTGAAGAGGACGCCGAGTTATGCCTCAAATATGGCGTCGACGGTATCCACGTTTCAAACCATGGCGGCCGAAGCGAGGATAGCGGACGAGGCGCCATCGAGTGCTTGCCGGAGGTGGCGAGGGTGGCTAAAGGCAAGGTGCCGATCCTATTCGACAGTGGCGTGCGCCGCGGGACCGACATCGTCAAGGCCTTGGCGATGGGGGCGTCCGGAGTGTGCATCGGCCGTCCCTATCTCTGGGGGTTGGGCGCGTTTGGGCAGCCAGGGGTGGAACGCGTTCTGGAAATTCTGCGCGAAGAGTTATCTGCGACGATGCAGCAAATGGGGGCAGCGAATGTTGCGGCCATTGTGCCGGAGATGGTCATCAAGGTCTGATTTCGATGTCATTCGGAAGGGTCGGCGTGGGACGCGTTAGCGTTGCTCATACGCTTGCATTGCTCCGGACTTGAGGACACGAACGCCGGGATTCGCGTCGAGAATGGCGGCCAGCAGTGCGGCCGCCACAGCCCGAGCCGATATTGGTCGAATCTTCTTGGGCAGGATCCTGCCGAGTGGCACCAGCAACCGTTCCGCCCATATTTCCCCGCCCCGCGGCGGTTGTCCGAAGGCGGCTCGATCACCCAACAGCAATGATGGTTGCGCGATCACCACGGAGGTGTAGCCGAGCTGCGCGATAGCGGCCTGCATCTCGCCTTTCACGCGGTTGTAGAAGACGCGCGACATTGCATTGGCGCCAAGCGCCGACACGACGGCCAATCGCGTCGCACCCGCCGCCCTCGCAGCTCGTGCTGTATTCACAACAAAGTCAAAGTCCACTTGGCGAAAGGCTGCCTCCGAGCCTGCTATTTTGATGGTGGTGCCCAGCGCGATAAACACATCATCGACTGTCGGGAACGATGAGGGCAGCCGTGCGAAGTCGACTTGGTGAATCTTCAGCTTTGCGTTGGCCTCGAGGTCCGATGGCATGCGGCGCAACAGGACATCCACGCTGCGGTAATGTTTGCTGGCAAGCAGCAGGGACAGGAGCGCGCGACCGACGAGTCCGGTGGCGCCGGCGAGCAATGCGGTTCGCGGATGGGCAACGGAGTGGGCCATGCGACTACACCAGCTTGACCGCCCACGCGGCCAGCGAATCTGCCATTTCCGCCCGAATTTGCGCATCCTTCTTTCCCGAGCGAGCGGGTACGTGGAACGAATGGTCGGCGTCTTCGAACAGCGTGAGTGTCGCCCGCGCGCCAAGCTTCTTGACCAGCGCCTTCAGCAGGCTCAGTTCGGCGAATTCGTCGCGCGTTCCCTGCAGGAACAGCATCGGAACATGCACGTCGAACAGGTGCGCCCCGCGCTCGTCGCCTGGCTTACCCGGCGCATGCAGCGGAAAGCCGACGAACGCCAGGCCGCGGACGTCCGGTAACGGTGCTGCCGCTTGGGCTTGCGACGTCATGCGGCCGCCGAAGGACTTGCCACCAGCGAACAGGGCGAGTCCAGGTACCAGACGTCGTGCTTCCGCCACTGCCGCCCGAACCGTCGCCTGTGCGAGTTTGGGCGTGTCCGGTCGCTTCGAGCCGCGCTCCATGTACGGAAACTGATAACGCAGCGTGCCAATGCCGCGCTCGGCAAGATCGTCGGCGAAGCTCGCCATGAACGGATGCATCATGCCCGCGCCGGCCCCGTGCGCCATGATGTAGCACGCGTGTGCCTTTGGCAGAACCTGCAGCAAGCCCGAGACGCTGGTGGCGTCGTCGACGACGATCGTCACCGACTGGGCGGCGCCTGCTGCAGTTGTCTGTTTGGCAGTCATGTCGCGAAGGTCATCAGCGCCTTGGCATATCCCGGGGCGGTGGGCTCGTGCATGAAATACACATAGGTTTCGCGCCACGGAGTCGCCAGAAGCTTGTGTGCCCACGTCTGCAAATCGGCATCGGAGTAGGTCTCGAGCCGCAGCCGGACATAGCCCCAGGGCGCCGTCTCCACGAGCGGCGGCGGCGCGCTGTCCTCACGCTCGGACAGGCACAGCGCCGCGCCGGCGCCTTTGAGCGCTGCATAGACATCGTCCTCGAACCACGTGTCGTGGCGAAACTCGAAGGTTGCGTTATGGCCCGCCGGCAGCAGGCTCAAGAATTCGTTAAGACGCGCGAGATCTTTCTTCATGTTGGGCGGCAGCTGGAACAGCACCGGCCCGCGCTTGGGGCCGAGCGCCGCCAGGTTCTTGTACAGATAGCCCACGGGCTCGGCGGCGGTTTCCGCGCGCAGGCGCGACATGTGCGTGATCCGCTGCGATGCCTTGATCGAGAACCGGAAGTCATTCGGCACCGCCGCCGCCCAATTTTCGAGCACCGACGTCTTGGGCATTCGGTAGAACGTATTGTTGATCTCGACCGTAGGCAGGCGCGCCGAGTAGAACGCAAGCATCTCCTCCGCCTTGACGTCCTCCGGATAGAAGACGCCTTTCCACTCCTTGAAGGAATAGCCACTCGCGCCGGCCAGCAGCTTTGCAGTTGTCATGACTGGGAACCTCCGTCAGTATCATTCCCGAATGGCGAAGAACGTCCTCAAAGAATACTCGGCGAAGCGGACCTTCACGGCCACGCCTGAACCGCCGCCGGCGCTTCCCGCCACGGGCGGAGGTCCGCTGCTGTTCGTCGTCCAGCAGCACTCGGCCACGCGGCTGCACTACGACTTCCGGCTCGAATGCGATGGGGTGCTGCTGTCCTGGGCCGTGCCCAAGGGTCCATCCCTCGATCGTAACGAAAAGCGCCTGGCCGTGCACGTGGAGGACCACCCGTACGACTACGGGTCGTTCGAAGGCGTCATTCCCGCCGGGCAATACGGCGCGGGCGAAGTGATCGTCTGGGATTGCGGCGTCTACTCACCGGACGAAGGCGGCGCGACGTACTTCCACGATCGCGCGCAGGCCGAGCGCGAGGTCCGCTTGGGACTCGAGAAGGGCAAGCTCAGCATCCTGCTGCGCGGCGAGAAGCTGAAAGGCTCCTTCGCGCTGGTGCGCACCAAGGAGAAAAATCAGTGGCTGATGATCAAGCACAAGGACCGGTTCGCGACGACGACCGACGTCACGCAGCAGAATCACTCGGTGCTATCGGGGAAGACCGTCGCGGAGCTCAAGTTTCTGCCGGTCCAGCGCATTTCCGCCGCGGAACTCGCACCTGCAGGCAAGGTCGAGCCGATGCCCTCGAAAATGAGTCCGATGCTCGCCGAGGCTGGCGAAGAACCCTTCCACCGCGCCGAGTGGATGTGGGAGCCCAAGCTCGACGGCTATCGCGTGCTGGTGTTCATCGACGAACAAGGAGTCAGGCTGCGCTCGCGGCGCGGACTCGACCTTTCGGCCAAGTTTCCGCGCCTGGTGGCGGAACTCGCCCAACAGTCCGTGAGCGGAATGATCCTCGACGGCGAAATCGTCGCCTTCGACGCCAATGGCAAGCCGTCGTTCGCGGCGTTGCAGGATCGCGCAGGACTGAAGATGGAGCGCGAGATCGCCGCGGCCGACAAGACGTTGCCGGTGGTCTTCTTCTGCTTCGACCTGCCGTACTTCGCGGGCATCGATCTGCGCACGTCGCCGTATTCGGATCGGCGTCGCTATCTTGCTCAATGCCTGTTGCCGTCGCCGCTGGTGCAACGGGTGCACGCGCATGAGGACGGCGTTGCGCTCAGCGCCGCGGCGCTCGCCAGTGGCTTCGAAGGCGTGGTCGGCAAGCGCAAGCAAAGTCGTTACGAGGACGGCCGCCGGTCGCTATCATGGTTGAAGGTCAAGCCGACGCAAACTGCGGATTTCGTCATCGGCGGTTACACCAGGGGCAAGGGCTCGCGCGCGCCGCTTGGCGCCATCCTGGTCGGCTACTGGGAAGCAAGCCAAATGAGTAACCAAATGAGCGATCAACCCAAGGCAACGCTGCGCTACGCGTCGCACGTCGGCTCGGGCTTCGACGAGCGCGCGCTGAAGCAGATCAAGGACCGGCTGGAGCCGTTGCAGCGAAAGGCAAGTCCCTTCGCGGAGATCCCGGAACTCAACGGACCGACGACCTGGGTCGAGCCGGAAGCGGTGGCGGAAGTGAGCTTCCAGAACTGGACAGAGGACGGTCACTTGCGCGCGCCAATCTTCCTGCGCCTTCGCGACGACATCGCCCCATCGTCCGTGCGACGTGCAGACGCAGACTCCGCGGCGGCGGACTCGTCCAGTGGCCCGACTGACGACGTCGTGAAGCAGCTCGCGAGCGCCAAGACGGCGTTCACGCTGGCGGTGGGCATGCACCGCATCCGTCTCACCCACCTCGACCGCGTCTACTGGCCGGCCGATCCGGCGCAAAATCTTCCCGCGTTCACCAAGCGCGATCTGTTGACCTACCTTGCGCAAGTGTCGCCCTACATGCTGCCGCACCTGGCCGATCGACCGCTGACGATGATCCGCATGCCCGACGGCATCGGCGGTCAGCGGTTTTTCCAGAAACACTGGGACCAGGAGCGGCCGGATTTCGTCGAGTCCATCACCGTGTTCTCGAGCAGCAAGGAGGAGCAGCACGACTACCTGTTGTGCAACAACCTGCCGACCCTGCTATGGCTTGCGCAATCGGGCACGCTCGAGTTCCACGTGTGGCATTCGCGGGCAAAGTTGGGCGCCGATGCCGTTTCGAACAGCGCCGACTACGCGAGCTCGCTCGAAGCGCTGGAGGCGTCGGTCCTCAACTACCCCGACTACGTGCTGTTCGACCTCGATCCGTACATCTATTCCGGCAAGGAAGCCAAAGGCGCAGAGCCAGAGCTGAACAAAATTGCGTTCGAGAAGGGCAAGGAGGTCGCGTTCTGGCTGCGCGATTTGCTGCAGAGCATGTCGCTGGAAGCGATCGTCAAGACCTCGGGCAAGACCGGCCTGCACGTCTTCGTTCCGATCCGGCGCACGATAGACTTCGATGCCGCGCGCCACGTGTCGGAACTGGTCGGCCGGCATCTGCAGCGCATGCACCCCAAGGACATCACGCTGGAGTGGAGCATTCCAAAGCGTACCGGCAAGATCTTCATGGACTACAACATGAACGTGCGCGGCAAGACGCTGAACGTCGCGTATTCGCCGCGGGGCGTGCCCGGCGCGCCGGTCTCGATGCCGCTGACCTGGGATGAGCTGGCCGGCGCGCATCCGCTCGACTTCACGGTCGCCAACGCCCCTGAGCGTCTGACCCGACTCGGGGACCGCTGGCGGGACGCGTTGCAAAAGAAGCAAAACTTGGAGGCAGCGTTAGCGAAAACCTCGAAGTGATGCTTGCAAATTATGGAAAAGATTGAGATATTTCAAAGTTCGCATTCAGTTTGCAGTTTGTTTGCACTCAGTTTGCACCCCCACGCCGCATAGGCAGGAGCCAACATGGCTGCACGATCGATTGCCAGTTTGACAGTCTCGTTCGGGCTGGTTTCCATCCCGGTGAAGCTCTATTCAGCTACCGAGGCGAGCAAGGCTGTTTCATTCAATATGCTGCACAAAACCTGCGGCTCGAGGCTGAAGCAGCAGTACATCTGCATCAAGGAAGAAGTGGTCGTGCCACGCGAGGAGATCGTCAAGGGTTACGAATTCGCCAAGGACCAGTACGTGATGTTTACACCGGAAGAATTGAAGGCGATGGAAGAGGCTGGCACGCATATGGCCGAGATCACCGAATTCGTGCCGCTCGAAGCGGTGGACCCGGTGTATTTCGACAAGGCCTATTACCTCGCTCCGGACAAGGGTGGCGCCAAGCCGTATGCGCTGCTGGCAGCGGCGCTGCGCGAATCCAACCGTTGCGCGCTCGGCCGCTGGGCCGCACGTGGCAAGCAGTACATCGTGATGATCCGCCCGGTCGAGGACGGCCTCGTCATGCAGCAGCTTCTCTACGCCGGCGAAGTGCGGGCGATGAAGGACCTGGAAATCCCAAAGACCGACGTGAAGCCCGCGGAACTGAAGCTCGCGCAACAGTTGATCGAGCAACAGACATCCGCTACGTTCGACCCTTCGCAATACACTGACGAAGTCGCAGCGCGCGTGCAGGCGGCCGTGGAGAAGAAGGTCGAGGGTCACGAGATCACGATGTCGGAAGCCCCCGAAGGCGGCGGCGCGCAAGTCATCGACTTGATGGAAGCGTTGCGTGCCAGCCTCGAGAAGAAGGCACCCGCGCGCGCGGCCTCCACCAAACCGGCGGCCGCCGAGCCTGAGCCGGTCGCGCGCAAGCCCGCCAAGCGTGCACAACAGGCTGCCGCACCGGTGCCGGTCGCGCGCAAGGCGGCCAAGAAATAAGCGATATCCGGGAACGCACGGAAGCCGTGCACTCCTACGGCGTCCGGGATGTCGAAAAGCTGCTGCGCCTGTCGCGCAGCACGCTCCGATCGTTGATCGCCGCCGGCTTCGTCACGCCCGCGCGCGGACCGCGCGGCGCATGGCTGTTCTCCTTTCAGGACCTGATTGTGCTGCGCACCGCGCAAGCGCTGGCCGATGCCGAGCGTCCCGCCGCGCCGGATCATGCGCTCGATGCGCGAGTTGCGCCGCCATCTGCCGGACGCGATGCCGCTGTCCGGACTCAACATCGGCGCTGTCGCCGACCGCGTGGTCGTGCGCGAAGGCGGCAGCCGTTGGCAGGCGGACTCCGGCCAGTATCTGCTGGGATTCGATGGCGATCCGGCGGACGGCTCGTTGAGCGTGATTGAGCGCAGCGATCCCGACGACGAGTCGCGTGGGGCGGAAGCGTGGTTCGACCAAGCGGTGATGCTGGAGCGCGAAGACGTCGATGCGGCACTGGCAGCGTACGAACATGCCATCGTCGCCGATCGCATGTTCGTTGACGCCTACATCAACCTGGGCCGCCTGCTGCACGAGACCAAGCATCTGGCCAAGGCCGAGAGCGTTTACCGCGAGGCGATCAAAGCCTGCGGCGACGATTCCATCCTGCTCTTCAATCTCGGTGTGCTGCTCGATGACATGAAGCGGTGGACCGAGGCAATGGAGGCGTACACGGCGGCGTTGCGCGCCGACCCGGCCTTGGCCGATGGTCACTACAACCTGGCGCTGCTGTGCGAAAAGCTCAGCAAGCCGAAAGACGCCATTCGGCACATGGCGCGATATCGAGTGCTGACGGGAAATCGAGCCCCGTAGTCGATGAGCAATGCGCCAGCGGTTCGGAGCAGGTTATCAATGCGTAACAGTCTGAATGGGTGATCTGACAGTGCACGACGCATCCGATGGAGATTCTCTAGACGCTCGGACGTTGCGAGCGCTTCAACACAACTCGTTTAATTATTTTGTCAACGAAGTGAACGAAGCGAATGGGCTCGTTCTTGACAAGACCGCAGACGACTGGCCGGCGAGCATTGCCGCGATGGGGTTAGCGCTTTCGAGTTATCCGGTTGGGATCCAACGAAAGTTCATGACGCGTGACCAAGCGATTCAGAGGACGCTGGTCATGTTGCAATTCCTGATGGCGAGCGAACAAAGTGATTCGCCGGAAGCGACCGGCTACAAGGGCTTTTATTATCATTTCCTGAATATGCAGACTGGGAGGCGCGCGTGGCAATGCGAGCTTTCCAGCATCGACACCGCCCTGCTCGTCGCGGGCGTCTTGCTGGCTGCCGCGTACTTCGATGGCACCAGAGACGATGAACGACGCATTCGCGATCTTGCACGCTCAATCTACGAACGTGTCGACTGGGAGTGGATGCTGGCGCATGGCGATACGATCTGTCATGGCTGGCGCCCTGAGGATGGCTTTCTTCCCCATCGCTGGGAAGGGTATGACGAAGCGCTCATACTGTACGTGCTCGCGCTCGGCTCTCCGACGCATCCGATCGCAAAGCAGTCCTATGACGCATGGTGCCGAACCTACGAATGGACCAACGTTTACGATATCGACTATCTGTATGCGGGTCCGCTGTTCGTCCACCAGATGTCGCATATCTGGATCGATTTTCGCGCCATCCAAGATCAATTCATGCGTGACCGCGGTTCTGACTATTTTGAGAACAGTCGTCGCGCGACGTTGATTCAGCAGCAATATGCGATTCGCAATCCATTTGGCTTCAAGCATTTCGGACCGCTCTGCTGGGGAATTACCGCCAGCGACGGACCGGGATTCGTCACGAGGAAGGTCGGCGATGTCGAACGGAATTTTTACGACTACGTCGCCCGTGGCGCACCGTACGGACCCGACGATGGCACGGTTGCGCCGTGGGCGGTTGTCGCCTCCTTGCCTTTCGCTCCGCAGATTGTCATTCCTACGATAAGCAACCTGAGCGCGCTGCACGTACACGCGCGCACTCCGTACGGCTTCAAGGCATCGTTCAACCCCGCTTTTCAGAGAAACGCGAATGACCGGATCGGTTGGGTCTCGCCTTATCATTTCGGGGTCAATGAAGGCCCAACAGTGCTCATGATTGAGAACTATCGAACCGGACTCATTTGGAATTTGATGCGCGGTTGCGCCTACATTGCCAATGGCCTTAAAGCCGCTGGCTTTTCCGGCGGGTGGCTCGGGTAGTCCGGCTTAGCCACCGAATTGTCCGTGGCCAGTGGTCACATCCAACCAGCGTTTCGGCGCGCTCAGCAGGTCCGCGTCAACGTTGCATAGTCACCATTCCGTTCCGCGCTGTTCCTCCTACAAGAGAATAGTCGTTTGTCTTATACCGTCGGATCAACGCGTCGCGGAAGATAGCCCCATCCAGACGGTACCGACTGGACCTCCCGAGAGGAATTGAAATGGACCGAACCATGTCATCAGGCTCAATGTTGGGAAGCAATCCGAATGCAGCCAACGCAAATCCAGTTAACGCAAAAATTGATTCCGCCGCCGCCGTAGCCCATCAGGCTACGGATGACGTCGCCAACAAGGCGACCGTGCAGGTAGACAAGCTGAGTGAATCCGCCCATGGCGCCGTGAACAGCGCCGCGTCTGCCACGAAGACGGTCGCGGGCGCAGCGTCGAACCTGGCAGGTCAGGCAAAAGAATTGCAGGCGCAGCTGACAGACTCCGCAGCGACGTCGATACGCGCCAACCCGATTATCGCGGTAGCAGGTGCCCTTGCAGTGGGATACCTCGTAGGACGCATCGGCCGCGCATAGACAATCCGATGCGCGTCTGCAGCGCTGAATAAATCTATTAAATGACGGGATACATACATGGGCCTTGGAACCATACTGCTGATCGTATTGATACTCGCGCTAATAGGCGCTCTGCCTACATGGCCGTATAGCCGCGAATGGGGCTACGGTCCCAGCGGTTTTACCGGCCTAATAGTCGTGGTCTTGGTTGTCCTCGTAGTCATGAAGGTCCTTTAAACAAGTACTGGCGGCGCATTAGAAACCCAGCCGCAGCTGAATAGGGGAATACCGATGAAAAACATCATAGCGTTGATCGCAGCCGCTGCCGTTGTCGCGTTGGCGGGGTGCAATACCGTTGCAGGCGTGGGTAAGGACGTTGAAGCGACGGGCAGTGCAGTCGAGACCACCGCTAATAAGGCCAAGCCGAACTAGCGCCCATCAATCGCCTGACTGAAGCGCCGCACTGTCGGTGCTTCTCAGGTTACGTGTGAGTGGTGCGTCGGTTTAGGCGCCCAACAGCTTTCTGGCGCGCGCCACCACGTTGTCGACCGTGAAGCCGTATTCGCGGAGAAGCACGCCGGCGGGCGCCGAGGCGCCGAATCGGTCGATGCCGAGGGTGTCGCCGAAATCTCCGACGTAGCGGTGCCACCCTTGCGTGACGCCGAGTTCGACTGCAAGCCGAGCCTTGACGTCCGGCGGAAGCACTGCATCACGATAGCTCCCGGGTTGAGCATCAAAGAGATCCCAGCTTGGCAAAGAGACGCAGCGTACGGCGACGCCATCCCCGCGAAGGCGCTCGGCCGCCGCGACGATAAGGCTGACTTCGGAGCCGCTCGCGATAAGGATCAGCGCGGGTCGCCCATTGGTCGCTTCGCTGAGGATATAGCCTCCGCGGCGCAATCCCTCAGCGCTACCGTATTGTCCTCGGTCGATGGTTGCGACATCCTGCCGGGTCAGGGCAAGTGCTACGGGTCGATCTCGAAGTTCCACCGCAACCTGCCACGCAACAGCCACTTCGTTGGCGTCGCCAGGTCGGATGACGCTGAGCCCCGGAACGGCGCGCAGGCTGGCGAGCTGCTCGATAGGTTGGTGCGTCGGACCGTCTTCCCCGAGTGCGAGACTGTCGTGCGTGAATACATACACGACGTGCAACCCCATGAGTGCGGCAAGGCGAATCGGCGGCCGCATGTAGTCAGAGAAGATGAGAAAAGTCGAGCCAAACGCAATGAAGCCGCCGTGCGCCGCCATGCCGTTGGCGATGGCGCCCATGGCGTGTTCGCGAACGCCGAAATGGATATTGCGACCGGCAAAACTCCAGCCGCTCGAATCCGAGCCTTCGCCGTCTTCTCCGGGCACGAAAGACGGGTTGAAGTCGCCCTGCCCCTTCAATGCAGTATAGGTCGAAGGGTCAAGGTCGGCCGAGCCTCCCGCGAGCGCGGGTAGCTTTGGCGCAATCGCGTTCATCACCTTACCCCCGGCGACACGTGTCGCCATACCCTTTACATCGGCCGGGAAAACCGGAATGTCGGCATTCCAGCCGGTTGGCAGTTCCGCATTCAGCCGCAATCGAAGTTCCTTTGCGAGGTCGGGAAATGCGCGCGCATACGCCTCCATTCGCGCGGTCCATTCCGACTCGGCACGCACCCCGCGCTCGAGCGCCTCGCGAAACCTGGCCAATGCCGGTTCCGGCTCGTAGAAGGACGGTTCAGTTGGCCAGCCCAATTTCTCTTTGGTCTTCTTGACGTCGGCAACGCCGAGCGGCGAACCGTGCGCCTTGAAGCTGTCCTGTTCGGGTGAGCCAAAACCAAGGTGCGTTCGCACGAGGATCAGCGAGGGCCGCGTCTTATCGGCGCGCGCGCTGTCCAGCGCCGCGTTAACCGCGTTCAAGTCATTTCCGTCGCTGACGCGGATTGTCTGCCAGCCGTACGCTTCGAAGCGCTTCGCGCGATCCTCGGAAAAGGTCATGTCCGTGCCCGCGGACAACGTCACTGAATTGTCGTCGTACAGGCAGATCAACTTGCCGAGCTTCAAGTGGCCGGCCAGCGATGCGGCCTCCGAGGCCACGCCTTCCATGAGATCGCCGTCGCTGACGATCGCCCAAGTGCGGTGATCGACGACGTGATGATCTTCGCGGTTGTAAAGTGCGGCCAGTTGCGCCTCAGCGATCGCCATCCCGACTGCATTGGCGAAGCCCTGACCGAGCGGCCCGGTAGTGACTTCAACGCCGGCCGTATGACCGCGCTCCGGGTGGCCCGGCGTCTTGCTGCCCCACTGGCGAAACTGCTTGATGTCATCGAGCGACAGGTCATAGCCCGTCACATGGAGCAAACCGTAGAGCAGCGCTGAACCGTGGCCCGCCGAGAGTACGAAACGATCGCGGTTAGGCCAGAGCGGGCTGGCCGGATTGTGCTTGAGATGCCACGTCCACAGCGCATACGCCATGGGTGCGGCGCCAAGCGGCAAACCTGGATGGCCGCTGTTCGCCTTTTGCACCATGTCGACCGCGAGAAAGCGAAGGGTATCGACGCATTGCTGATCGAGAGAATCGGGCATCGGAATTGCTCCCTTGCTGTTCATGCTTGCCGTGGTGCGTCGGCGGCGGTGTCGTAGTCCCCACGGCGCGCCGCACGATTGCAGTCAGCGCGATGAAAGAGTGCTTTTTGGGCCGCGGAAACATTCGCGGCGTCGCCATGCCAGACCTCGAGCGCGGGTTGCTGAATGGCGCGTGAAAACGAGAACGCGAGCGCCCACGGCATGCGCGTCCGGAACCTCACGTTCATCGCATTCAACCGCGCCGAGGCGAGCTCGGGCGTCTGGCCGCCGGAAAGAAAGGCGATACCGGGTACCGCCGCAGGCACCGTGCGCAGGAAGCACTGGACGGTCGCATCCGCGACCTCATCGACGGTACGTTGATCGCTGCTGGCGAGACCTGGCAACGCCATGTTGGGTTTGAGAAGCATGCCCTCGAGCATCACGCGCTGGCGATTGAGCTGATCGAAAATCGCGCGCAGGACGTCATGCGTCACGATAGCGCATCGCTCAAGCGTGTGATCGCCGTCCATGAGGACTTCGGGTTCAACGACGGGAACCAGCCCGGCTTCCTGGCAGAGACCGGCATAGCGGGCGAGCGCGTGGGCATTCGCGTCGACGCAGCCCAGGCTCGGCAGGCGATCGCTGACAGTAATGACACCACGCCATTTGGCGAAGCGCGCCCCCATGGCTACATAGTCGATCAGCCGCTCGCGTAAACCATCGAGGCCCTCGGTGACAAGCTCGTCCGGGTGAGCAGCGAGGGCTTTCGCACCCTCGTCGACCTTGATCCCTGGAATGATTCCGGCGTCCTCGAGTGCACGCGTGAAGGGAAGACCGCGCAACGTCTGCTGGCGGATCGTCTCGTCGAAGAGAATGGCGCCGCTGATGCAATCACCGAGTCGCGGCGTGGTCACGATCATGTCGCGATAGGCTCGGCGAGCTTCCACGGTCTGCGGAATGCCGAGTTTTGCGAAGCGCTTGTTGCACGTGCCCGTGCTCTCATCCATCGCGAGCAGGCCGCGGTCGCCCGCGACCAGCGCCTTTGCAGTATCGATGAGCAACTTGCTGTCCATATTCAGTGACCTCCTTTTGCCGAGACTTCGCCGCCGCCCGTCCCGGCCGGCGCCGCGATGGCACGGTCGACGATCGCTTGGGCTTCCTTCAAGATGCGCTGCAAGTGGTCGGCGCCCGCAAAACTCTCGGCATAGATTTTGTAGATGTCTTCAGTACCCGAGGGTCTGGCGGCGAACCAGCCGCTCTTCGCAATGACTTTGATGCCTCCAATTGGAGCGCCATTGCCCGGCGCCTTACCGAGCACGCTGTCGATCTTTTCGCCGGCGAGTTCGGTCGCACCGAGCTGATCAGGAGTGAGCGCGGCAAGTTGCCTCTTTTGCTCTAAAGTGGCGGGTGCATCGATGCGATCGGTGAGCGGATTGCCGAATTCCTGCGCGAGCCCACCGTAGAGTTGAGCCGGGTCCCGACCGCATCGTGCCACAATCTCCGCCGAAAGAAGTGCCGGCGCAAGGCCGTCCTTATCGGTGGTCCAAACCTTACCGTCGCGGCGCAGGAACGAGGCGCCAGCACTTTCCTCGCCGCAGAAACCGAGCGATCCCTGCAGCAAGCCATCCGCGAACCACTTGAAGCCGACTGGCACTTCGTACAAGTTGCGGCCAAGACGCTTCGTCACAAAGTCGATGAGACTGGTGCTGACCACTGTCTTACCGACTGCGGTCGTGGCGGCCCACTGTGGCCGGTGCTGGAACAGGTAGTCGATGGCGACTGCGAGGTAATGATTCGGAGCAAGCAGTCCGGCCTGCGACGTGACGATGCCGTGGCGGTCGTGGTCGGTATCACACGCGAACGCGATATCGAAACGATCTTTGATCTCGAGCAGCCGCTGCATCGCGTACGGCGACGACGGATCCATGCGAATCTGGCCGTCCCAGTCCAGCGTCATGAAGCGAAACGTCGCGTCGACTACATCGCTCACGACCGTCAGGTCGAGTTTGTAGCGCTCGGCGATACGCGCCCAGTAATGCACGCCGGCCCCTCCGAGCGGATCAACGCCGATGCGCACGCCGGCACTTCGAATCGCTTCGAAGTCTATGACGGTGTCGAGTGCGGCGACGTAATGGTCGAGGTAATCATGCCGATGCGTCGTCGGTGCGCGCAGCGCGACACCGAACGGGATACGTTTGACGCCTTGCATGGAAGCTTCGAGGAAATGGTTCGCGCTGGCCTCGATCCATCCGGTGACTTCGGTGTCAGCCGGGCCCCCGTTCGGCGGGTTGTATTTGAATCCGCCGTTGTCGGGCGGGTTGTGCGACGGGGTGACGACGATGCCATCGGCCAATCCTGTCGTCCGGCCACGGTTGTACTCCAGGATCGCGTGCGAAACGGCAGGCGTTGGCGTGTATTCGTCATTGGTCGCGAGCATTGTGTCGACGCCGTTGGCGGCCAGCACCTCGGTCGCGCTGGCGCATGCCGGCTCGGAAAGGGCATGCGTATCAATGCCGAGAAAGAGCGGGCCATTGATGCCCTGTTTTGCGCGATAGTTGCAGATTGCTTGTGTGATCGCGAGGACATGCCGTTCATTGAACGATAACGAGAACGACGAGCCGCGGTGGCCGGACGTTCCGAATGCGACGCGCTGGGCAGGTACCGAAGGGTCCGGTATCTCCGTGTAGTACGCGGTCACGAGCTTGGCGATGTCAACGAGCGACGCTACTGGGGCCGGCTTGCCGGCGAGAGCATTGATGTGGGAGTCCATGATTTCGCTATGGCTGCCCGGCAGGCTCGGTGCGCAATCGTCGATAGCGGCGGATCAGCGTGTTGGTCGAGCTGTCGTGCGCCAGCGTGGGTTCCGCCACACTTTCGAGCTCGGTGAAGGAATGCTGCGCGAGCACCTTGCCTAACTCGACGCCCCACTGGTCGAAGGAGTCAATGTTCCAGATCACACCCTGCACGAAAGTACTGTGCTCGTAGAGCGCTATAAGCGCACCCAGCGTCTTGGGCGTCAGGCGGTCGGCCAACAACGTGTTGGTGGGACGATTACCTTCGAAGACACGATGCGGCACAAGCTCAGCTGGCGTGCCTTCGGCAGTCACCTCGTCGGCGGTCTTGCCGAAAGCCAGCGCCTCCGTCTGCGCGAACAGGTTGGCCATGAGCAGATCATGCTGTTGGCCCAGCGGGTTCAAGCCTTGGCAGAAACCAATGAAATCGCACGGCACGAGGCGCGTGCCCTGGTGTAGCAACTGATAGAAAGAGTGCTGCCCATTGGTGCCGGGCTCGCCCCATAGAATCGGAGCCGTCTGCACTGCCACCTCGGTCCCGGCGAGCGTCACATGCTTGCCGTTGCTTTCCATCGTCAGCTGCTGCAGATACGCCGGCAGGCGCTTGAGGTACTGATCGTACGGCAACACCGCCAGCGTGGCCGCGCCCAGGAAGTTGTTGTTCCAAATCGCCAGCAGGCCAAGAAGCGCCGGCATGTTGCGCTCGACCGGCGACGTACGAAAGTGCTCGTCCATCTCATGAAAGCCGGCCAACATGTCGCGAAACTGCTGCTCACCGATCGCGACCATCGTGGATAGTCCGATGGCCGAGTCCATCGAGTAGCGGCCGCCCACCCAATCCCAGAAGCCAAACATATTTTCCGCCGCGATGCCGAATTTGGTCACCCCCTCGACGTTGGTCGAGACGGCAACAAAATGCTTCGCCACCGCCGCTGCGCTGCCGAGGTGGCCTACGATCCAGTCGCGCGCAGCATAGGCGTTGGTCAACGTTTCCAGCGTCGTGAAGGTCTTGGACGAGACGATGAACAGCGTCTCGGCCGCGTCGAGGTCGCGCGTCGCTTCGACCAGGTCGGTCGGATCGATGTTGGAAACGAAGCGCAGCCTCAATGCGCGGTCGCTATAGAAGCGCAGCGCCTCGTACGCCATGACCGGACCGAGGTCGGACCCGCCGATGCCGATATTGACGATATTCCGAATGCGCTTGCCCGTGTGACCGAGCCAGCGGCCGCTACGCACCGCTTCGGCAAACGTGGCCATGCGTTCGAGCACCCTTTGCACCTCGGCCACGACGTCGACACCATCTACCCTCAACGAGTGGCCAGCGGGTGCCCGTAACGCCACGTGCAACACCGATCGATGTTCGGTCGTGTTGATGACATCGCCGCGAAACATCCCCGCAATCCGCTCGCGCACAGAGCACTCCGCCGCCAGCGCGGACAGCAACATCATCGTCTCATCGGTGACGCGATTCTTCGAGTAATCGAGGTAAAGGCCGGCAGCCTCGAGGACGAGTCGCTCGCCACGAGCCGCGTCAGTGGCGAAAAGATCGCGCAGCTGCAGCGTGGCAATCTTTGCGTGATGCGCGGCAAGCGCCCGCCAACTTGCAGCGTTGGTTAGCGTGCCACGCTGGCCCGGGGCCACGCCGGAAACCGGGGGATTCACTTGGTGGCCGCTCCGACCAGGCCCACGCTCTTGGCCGCGATACCGGAGAGCAGACTCTGCCAGGACTTCTCAAACGAGTCGGCGCCTTCCTTTTGCAACCGGGATGCCAACGCGTCGTCGTCGATGCCGAGCTTTCGAAATTCGGCGATGACCGCTTCCGCGTCGCCGCCGTCCGGCTGGAGTACGGCCTCGACGTGTCCGTGATCAGCAAAGGCCTTCAGTGTCTTGTCGGGAATCGTGGCAATAGTATTAGGTGCGGCGAGCGCCTCGAGGTAAAGCGTATCGCGCGCAGCCGGATCCTTCGTCCCCGTGCTTGCCCACAGCAGCCGCTGCGGGTGTGCGCCGGCAGCGGCGAGCTTTTGCCAACGCGTTGAAGCGAACAAGTCGCAGTAAGCCTTGTACGTCCGCTTCGAGATCGCAATGCCAAGTCGATTGTGGTATTCCGCGGGCACCGCGTCCTTGACCGCCACGTCCCAGCGACTTACGAAAAGCGACGCCACCGATTCGACTTTCGGGTCCATCCCGGCGGCGAGGCGGCGCTCGATGCCCCGCAGGTAGGCTTCTGCCGCAGCCAGATACTGCTCGCGTGAAAACAGCAGCGTGACGTTGATCGGTATGCCTGCGAATATGGACGCCTCGATCGCACCGACCCCTGCTTGCGTGCCGGGAATCTTGATATAGAGATTCGTTCGCGCGGCAGCGGCGTGCAGCCGGGCCGCCGCAGCGGTGGTCGCGGTCGTATCGTTGACGATGTCCGGCGACACCTCGAGCGAAACCCACCCATCGATACCTCGTGACGCATTGTATGCCGGGCGGAACAGGTCGGCTGCACGCCGCAGATCCCTGAGAGCGAGCTCGAAGAAAAGAGCTTCACCGGAGCCGCCCTGGCGCGACAATTCGGCAATCTGCTCATCGTACGAGTTACTTTCGCTGATGGCATGCTCGAAGATCGTCGGATTCGAAGTCAGCCCGGTCACCGAAAATTCCGCAATGTAGCGTGCCAGGGTGCCGTCGCCGAGCATCTCGCGGGTGATGTTATCGACCCAGAGACTCTGGCCGATGGCATGAAGCTTCTGCAGGTTCGGGTTCATGTTTTCTCCTTCATTGCGGTACCGAGCAGCTTCCTGACATCGAACGCGAGCAGGTCGTTGATGTGCTCGATGGTATGGTCAGCCGCTGGATAGTTGGCGAGGGTCGCGACGTCTTCGGCGTAGTGGCCCTGGCGCGCAAATACCGTGACCAGCCGGTCACCCATGATCGCCTTCATGGCCGCCAGGATGCGAACCTTGTCGTCGACCATGACATAGTGGGAACTCGGGTAGAAACGCTGCACCTGCTCGAGCATTTGCTCCTTGTGGATGTAGATGAGCACGCGTCCATCCACGGCATTCCACAAGCCGGAACGCTGGATCTTGCGCGGCTGGAACACGACGTCGCCGTCCGAAAGAATGACGGTCCGTCCTAGCGTGCCAAGGTGATCGATGACCTGAAGCGCACCCGGATACAGCCGATCGGCGAATGGGTAGTCGACCAGAAAGCTCGACATGAGCAGCATGCGATGGTCGCGCGTGCCGCTGTAATCAACCTCCGCCCGGTAGCGCTGCAGAGCAGCAATGTAGTCAACGTAGCCGAGTTCAGCGCGAAGCTTTTCGAGAGCCACCCAGTAGTGGTCGGCACTGGATGCTCCGAACTCTTTGTCCAGGTGACGATGCAGGTCGGCAATGATACGGTCGTTGTCGAGCAGCGTATTGTCGACATCGAGAAAAAAGACGATGGCAGGCGTCATGGCAGTACCCCGATCACACGCAAGGTACGGAGTCGTCTTGAGCAGTCGGGTTGTGCCAACCGCCGTCCGCTGCGATCAATGCATCGGCCGCGGCGGGTCCCCACGTGCCCGGCGCGTACGGAAGTGCGGCGTGATGAGCAACGAGGACTGGATCAACCACTGCCCAGGCAGCCTCAACGGCGTCCTGGCTCGTGAACAGCGCGCCGTCTCCGGCCATCGCATCACCGAGCAAGCGCTCGTAGGGCGAATCCTCGCTCAACGCTTCTTCGCACAGATATAGTTCTCGCTGATCGCCGACGAAGCCCTTACCCGGCTGCTTGACGCGTGCGGCGAGCGCAATCGCAGACAGCGGCTGCAACTTGAAACGAACATAGTTGGCGCGTTCAGTGGGGGAGGGCGAGTCGTCGAACAGCGTCTGGGGCGGAGGCTGCAGTTGCACGAGAACCTCCGCCGCGCTTGTCGGCAGCAGTTTGCCGGAACGCAAGTACCATGGCACGCCAGCCCAGCGCCAGGAATCGATGTGCAGACGCAGCGCACAAAAAGTCTCCACGTCGGAATCAGCCGCGACGTCTTTCTCGGCGCGATAGCCGCTGTACTGGCCACGCACGACATCGTCGACACCCACCGGGCGCATGCCGTGAAACACCGCGGCTTTTTCGCTTTGCATCGCCGCGAAGCCCTTGCCCGAGGGTGGCTCCATCGCCAGCAAGGCAACGATCTGAAACAGGTGGTTCTGGATCACGTCGCGAAGGCACCCTGCACTTTCGTAGAAACCGCCACGAAGGCCGATGCCGAAATCCTCCGCCAGCGTCACTTGCACGCTGGCGACATGATTGCGATTCCAGATTGGCTCGAGAAATGAATTGGCGAAGCGGAAATAAAGAAGGTTCATGATCGCTTCTTTCCCGAGGTAATGATCGATTCGAAAGATCGACGACTCGGGGAAGACTGACTGCGCCACGGCGCCGAGCTCAATAGCCGAGGCAAGATCGCGCCCGAAAGGCTTTTCGACGATGACGCGCGCATCTTTCGCCAACCCCACCGCGCCGAGGTATTTGATCACGGTTTCGAACAGCGATGGCGGAATCGCGAGGTAATGCGCCGGCCGCTGCGCGTCGCCGAGCGCGACCTTCAGGGCTTCGAACGTGGTGCGCTGTTTGTAGTCGCCGCTCACGTAACGCAGCAGCGCGAGTAGCCGCTCGAGTGCTGCAGGGTCGTCGATCGCACCATGGTGTTCAACGCTGTCGCGAACGCGCTGGCGCATTTGCTCTGCGCTGAGACTCGATGAGGCGACGCCGATCACAGGCACGGCCAAGACTCCACTCTTGACCATCCGATACAGCGCAGGAAAAATCTGTTTCGTGGCCAGGTCTCCGGTAAAGCCGAAGATGACCAGCGCGTCGGAGTACGGCGCGTCCTTGCCCCGTGCGGCGTTCGCGTCAGGGCTCACTGCGCCCCGTCGGTTTTTTCGACGTGACCGCCGAATTCGTGCCGCATCGCCGAGAGGACCTGACTAGCGAAATCCGCTTCGCCGCGGGACGCGAAACGTTCATACAACGCCGCGCTCAATACATGCGCAGGCACGCCTTCCTCGATCGCCGCCTCGATTGTCCATCGCCCTTCGCCCGAATCTGAGACATGCCCGCTATAGCTTGTCAACGTCGCATCAGCACGCAGGGCGTTGGCGGTCAGGTCGAGCAGCCATGAGCCGATCACGCTGCCACGGCGCCATACCTCGGCGATATCCGACAGGTTCATGTCGTAGCGATAGAACTCGGGATTGCGCAATGGCGTCGTTTCGGCGTCAACGGCTCGTGCCGTCCTGCCGACGTTGGCGCGACGAAGAATGTTGAGGCCTTCAGCATACGCCGCCATGACCCCGTACTCGATGCCGTTGTGCACCATCTTGACGAAGTGGCCGGCCCCGTGGGGTCCGCAATGCAGGAAGCCCTGCTCGGCACTCTCGACTTTGCCGCTGCGACCGGGCGTGCGCGCGGCAGCGTCGACGCCGGGAGCGAGCGCGGCAAAGATCGGCGTCAGGTGCGCGACAGTCTCCGCGTCTCCGCCAATCATCAGGCAGTAGCCACGATCCTGTCCGGCGATACCGCCGCTGGTGCCAACATCAACGTAATGATGACCTGCCGCACCGACTTTCGCGGCGCGGCGGATGTCGTCCCGGTAGTAAGAGTTGCCGCCATCGATGACGATGTCCCCCGGATCGAGGTGCGCTGCAAGCTGGTCGAGCACCTCATCGACCACCGCGGCGGGAACCATCAACCACATCGCGCGCGGCTTGGTCATCTGCGCGAGCATGTCAGTGAGCGACGTCGCGCCGATCGCACCTTCTTTCTGCAACTCGGTCACCGCCGAACCTTGCCTATCGAAGACCACGCATTCGTGACCTTTGTTGAGAAGGCGTCGCACCATGCTCGCGCCCATGCGGCCCAGACCGATCATTCCAAGTTGCATCGTTGATCCTTGCGTGGCAATCAGGCCGCCAATGGCTGCGGTTCTCTCCAGACATCGACCACAACGGCGTGTGTATTGCCGTCGCTCTGCATCAAGATCCACCCGTCCGACGCGGCCGTGCCGTCGACAGTGACGCGCGCTTCAGCAGGTGATTTGGCTCGTTGGCACGTGATTTTGTACGTCGATTCGCCAAAGTGGAAGCGCAGATCAAATTTCTCCCAGTCGCGGGGTAGGAGAGGCTCCATCTTGAATTGGTTCCCCTCGCGTCGGAAGCCGAGCAGCGACTGCACGAGCAACTGATACATCCAGCCTGCCGAGCCGGTGTACCAAGTCCAGCCGCCGCGTCCGACGTGGGGGAAAAAAGCATAGACGTCAGCGGCGACGACGTACGGTTCGACCTTGTATGTCGCCGCGGCCGCTTCGTCCAACACGTGACGCACGGGATTGAGCAACCCGAAGAGCTCCCACGCGCGCTCGCCATCCCCCAACACGGCGAACGCAAGCGCGGCCCACACCGCAGCATGTGTGTACTGACCGCCGTTCTCGCGCACGCCACGCACATAGCCCTGGATATAGCCAGGGGAAGGCTGCGAGGTATCGAACGGTGGGTCGAGCAGCTGCACGATGCGCGTGTCGGGATGGACGAGACGGTTGTACAGCGATGTCATCGCAGCGTTTGCACGAATGCTGGAAGCTGCCCCGGAGAGCACCGACCAACTCTGGGCGATGGAATCGATCTGGCACTCCGCGTTGACCGCCGAGCCAAGTGGCGTGCCGTCGTCGAACCATGCGCGCTTGTACCAGTTGCCATCCCATGCGCTGGCCTCGACACGCCCAGCCAGCATCAAGGCCTCAGCGTCGCACCAATCGGAGAAGGCGATATCCCCGCGTCGGCGCGCGATGGGAGCGAACCGACGGATGACCAAAATGAAAAAGAAAGCCAGCCAGACGCTTTCCCCTTTTCCGCCAGCGCCGACAAGGTTCATGCCGTCGTTCCAGTCGCCGGCGCCCATCAGCGGCAGTCCGTGCTCTCCGTAACGCACGCCATGCCGTATTGCCCGTTGGCAATGGTCGTAGAGGCTGGCGGTCTGCGTGGATACCTGGGGTCGCTCGTAGCGGGATTGTTCGCCTGCGTTCAACGCGGGGCTTTCCACAAATGAACACGGCTCGTCGAGCACGCCGACGTCGTCGGTGACGGTCACATAGCGACTGGTCACCAACGGAAGCCACAGGTAGTCGTCGGAGCAGCGGGTGCGAATGCCCTTCCCCGAAGGTGGATGCCACCAGTGTTGCACATCGCCTTCCACAAACTGGCGCGACGCCGCACGCAGGAGGTGCTCCCGAACAAGTCCGGGACGCGCATGGACGAGCGCCATCACGTCCTGGAGTTGATCGCGAAAGCCGAACGCACCACTCGATTGATAGAACGCTGTGCGGCCCCAAAGTCGGGAGCCAATGACCTGGTAGAGCAGCCATCCATTGGCAAGCGCGTTGATCGCCGCGTCCGGCGTTTGCACGTGCAGCACATCAAGCGTCTGATGCCAATGGGCGTGTACCGCATCGAGAGCGACACGTGCAGCGTCGACACCACGCCAGCGACGCACGAGGTCGCGTGCCTCAAGCGTATTCTTGGCGGCGCCAAGGCGAAACACAACCGTACGCTCTGCTCCCGCGGGAATGTCGAACGCCACACGCAACGCGGCGGCCGGATCGAGCGCCGCGCCAACCCGACCGGAGAGCCGCATTTCGGCGAGCGCGGCCGGTGCCGCCAGCGTGCCACGGATACCGAAGAAGTCACGCCGATCGCCGCACGCGCTGCGATCCTCACCCTCGACATCAAAGAAGGATACGCGATTCGCAAAATCGGTATTGTACGAGTTGCGGGCGAAGATGGCGCCCGTGTCATCATCGAGTTCAGTCACGATCTGTGTCTGCGTTTTGGTGCGCTCGTCGCCCAGCACCCAATCCAGATAGCCGGTAATGCTGATGCGACGCGCGACGCCAGAAAGATTGCGCAGCAGGATGACCGAGAATTTGATCGGCGCATCGATTGCGACATAGACCTGCTGCACGGATTCGATCCCATTTTCCACGTGTTCGAATACGCTGTAGCCGAAGCCGTGGCGCACCCGGTAGGGAATCGCACTGCGCGTCGGCAGCAACGTTGGCGACCAATAGTGGCCGGTGGCTTCGTCGCGGATATAGAAGCACTCCGTGTTTGCGTCGCTTACCGGATCGTTCGACCAGGGCGTGAGTCGAAATTCGTGGGCGTTCTCGCTCCAGGTTGTCGCGCTGCCGCTTTCCGACACCAAGGTTCCGAATTCGGGATTCGCGATGACATTCGTCCAAGGCGCGGGCGTCATCCGGTCGGCGGATACCACCATCACGTACTCGCGCAAGTCGCTCGAGAAGGCATGGTCGCCGCTGAAGCATTCGTGCCTGCCGCTTTCCGACGAGGTCGAGACAACGGCACCCTGCGACGGCGCCTCTGCGGATAAACGCGAAGCGGCCAGAAGTGGCCGCCGCTGGGCGATTGCGCGACCCGCCCAGCGCTCGACTTGTTCGGCCAGACCGCCCGCAGAGGCGATGACGGCGACACGGGCAACACTCTTTAGGAGCGTACGGTCCCCATCGTCGAGCGTGGGATCGTCGAGCAGAAAAATACCGCCTGGTTTGCCGACAGCCTCGGCATCAGGACCGCCGGCGATCATTCCGTTCAGTGCTTCCCGCAACGACGGGCCGCCGGGATGCTCCGAACCAATCGCGATGACGAGCTCCGACCTGATGCCGTTTGAGCGCCAGAATGCATGGGCCTGCACCATTTGTTTTGCAACACCGAGGTCTTCCGCGCGGGACAATTGCAACAGAACGACTGGATCGTCCCCAGAAATGCCGAAGCGCCAGAGTTCAGACTGGCCGCGTCTATTCTTGGCAATTTCTGCTTTGTCGGCGCGTGGGCCGGCGTTGGCGTAGACGACCGCTTCGGCCAAGCGTTCATAGATGCGGCCGTCGGATTCGGATGCGCCAATGCGCGCCAAGAGGTCGTGGCGATATTTGCCCGCGCCCTCGAGTAGTTGGACCGCGCCCCTCGGGTCACGACATCTGCGCGCAAGGGCATTACATTCAGGCCGGGAAGCGGCGATGCCGCTGAACCAGTCGATCGTGTACGAATCGCCAGCGCCGAGCACGAGGGGCACCTGGATCGCGGCGATGGCGTCGAGTACCGGGCCGACATGGCCCAAGAGCGGGCGGTGGTGTTGCAGCGCTTCAGGCACTGACAAATCCCGACCGCGGCCGATGAAATGCATGCGATCCGTTTCGAAGGAAACAGTACCCGCGGCACCGTGCACGACCGCTTCGTGAAAGAACCATAGCCGCGCCTCGTCCGGAGTACTCGGCCGACGAGTTGCGAAAATTGCGTCGAGCTCGCCGTCGATTTCGGTCTCGACGAAGAGCTTGCTGAATGCCGGATGCGCGGCGTCGGTCGCAGGTACCGCGAGTGCGATTTCCGCAAAGCTGGTTACGCTCAGCGTTCTCGGCCGCGCAGAAACATTCGTGACGCATAGTCTGCGCAGCTCGACATCGTCCGCGCTTCCTACCGCCACCGTGACATTCGCGTCGAACTCGTTATCAACACACGAAAACCGGACCGCGTCGAGATCGCCATCGAATTGAGCAACGCCTTCCGAGAGCGCCGGGCGAGCTGTCGCTGACCATACTCGTCCGCTTTCGCCGTCGCGCAGGTAGATGAACGTCCCTGACTGGTCGGTCACGGCGTCATCACGCCAACGTGTTACCGCGAAGTCGCGCCAGCGGCTGTAGCCGGTCCCCTCGGCCGTCACCATCACGTGGTAGCTCCCGTTGGAGAGTAATTTCACCAACACCAAATCCCCCTTGCCATCGATCGCCGCGGAATCACTCTATAGGACCCATAGACAATACTCCTAAGCCTTCGGTTCATGCTTCCATTTAAAGAGACGACCACCGCTGTGCACCTACACGCGTAGATCTCCGGCGAAACCGAGAACGTAGCCCAAACTGCGGCTGCGAACGATTGCTCGAAATCCTACAAACCAATCATCCTTCCTCCGATAACAATCCTGTTCGGCATTCGCTAATCTGCCTACCGGGACGTCAGCGAAGATTCCCGTTCCACTTTCAAAATGGAGAATACGATGAGCATGAAACGCGCGATAGGTTGCACAACCGCCCTTTCATTGGCGCTAGCTCTGTCGAGCGCCTATGGGGCTGACACCACGACTTCGGGCACTGACACGTCGACAACCACCCAATCCTCGCAAGGGATGACCGGAAAGGATAAGGCGACTGCGATCGGCGCAGGGACCGGCGCTGTCGCCGGCGCAGTGGTAGGTGGTCCCGTCGGGGCCGTCGTAGGTGCAGGCATTGGCGGCTACGTCGGTCACCAGGGCACGGATGCCAACGGCCACGTCATCAACAACACCCACGGTTCGACTACGCCGACGGCGGATAACACGGTGCGCAAGGCTCAAGCCGCGCTCAACGGGCAAGGTTACGACGTAGGCACGGTGGACGGTCGATTTGGCCCGAATACGCAGAACGCCCTTCGTCGCTTCCAGGCAAAGAATGGCCTCTCGGAGACCGGTACTCTCGACAGCCCTACGTTGAGTGCCCTCGGCATAAGCGGATAACCCCGCTCAGATCGGTCGTTGTCGACCCATTACGGCCGCCCTCAAGGCGGCCGTTTGCATTGCAGCGGCGAAGGTGTTCAACCTCCGTTCGTCCTACAACATTTTCGGACGGCGCTGATTGCCAGAACTTTGCAAGACTGCCGCGTACAGTTGAGCCGTGACGCTTCCATTCGCGCGCCAAAACCCCGCCGGATTCGCTGCGGCTGGTTGCCGCCGCACGGCGACGTAGCACCTGATAACATAACCCGGGCATTGCCAGCACTCGTCCAAGCGGTGGCCCGCGCGTTGATCTGTCGCGCGGAGCAACGAGGTCGATTTATCTCCTTCGTCCAATATGCAACTTCAACAACGCCTTCAGAGATTCATCTTTCTGCTCCGCGAACGCCATCGTGGCAAGGTCTTGGCGGCAGTGAGCCCTGAAGCACCGCTTCGATCGGAGTTGTTCAGCGCCGATCAGATGGAACAGCACGGTATGGCGCTGGCGAGCGCACATAGGCTGGGTGCGGAGCACGCGCGCAACAAGCTTCTGACACGGCTCGCTCGAAACGAGAACGTATTGCTTGACGCCTGCGCGCAACTCACCGAGGCGATCAAATCGGAGCGACCTATCACGCCAGGGGCCGAATGGCTCCTCGATAACTTCTATCTCATCGAAGAACAGATTCGAACGGCACGGAGGCACCTCCCCCGCGGCTACAGCTCCCAACTACCCACGCTGCGCAGTGGCACTTCGGCCAGGCTGCCGAGAGTCTACGATATCGCACTCGAGCTCGTCGCGCACGGCGACGGGCAGTTGGATCCTGACAACCTCAAGCGATTCATCACCGCGTACCAGCGGGTGACCCCACTCACCCTCGGCGAGCTGTGGGCCATCCCGATCATGCTGCGGTTGGCGCTGATAGAAAATCTGCGCCGTGTAGCCGCGCATATCGCCACTGCGGGCACCGACAGCAACACTGCGGGGCATTGGGCGGACCAGATGACGTTGATCGTCGAGCGCGATCCGAAGAATCTGGTTCTCGTCATCGCCGACATGGCCCGCTCGACTCCGCCGACGAGCAGCGCATTCGTGGCTGAGCTGGCACGACGCCTACAGGGGCAAAGTCCCGCGGTTGCGCTCGCATTGACTTGGGTCGAGCAGTGGCTTGCTGAATCGGGCCTCACCATCAAGCAGATGGTGCAGGCAGAAAGCCAACATCAGGCGGCAGACCAGGTCTCCATTGCGAACAGCATTGGGAGCCTGCGCTTACTGACGGTAATGGATTGGCGCGAGTTCGTGGAAGTGACGAGCATCTCCAATCAAATACTCTGCGACGACCCTGCTGGCGTGTACGCGCGCATGGACTTCCATACCAGAGACGATTACCGCCACGTGATCGAGGCGATTGCCAAACGAAGCCACTTGTCAGAAGTCGACGTGGCCCGCGCCACGCTGCAACTCGCGCGCGCCGCCGCGACGGGTGACCAGGACAGGCGGGACGCGCACGTCGGCTTCTATCTGGTCGGTCGCGGTCGGTCCGCGCTTCAGCGTGTTGCTATTCCGAGTCCGTGGAGCCGATATTCGTCACGCCGCGGTCATCCTCGTGCAGCGCTGGCGGTGTATCTGGGTGCGATCGCCACGCTCACTGGTTTGTTCGCATGCGCTCTGCTTGGCCGCGTGCTGGATCAAGGCGCCCCCACCTGGTTGGTCGTTCTGTCCTTTGCGTTGCTGATCATTTGTACGAGCCAGCTCGCCCTGCAACTCGTAAACCGCGTGGCAACGCTTCTGATTCGCCCTCGAGCATTGCCTCGCATGGACTTTCGCGACGGGATTCCGGCCGACGCAAAAACACTGGTGGTTGTGCCGACACTTTTGTCCAGCGCAGCAGGTATTCACGATCTGCTCGAACGCATAGAGATACGGTATCTGGCCAACCGCGATCCGAATCTTCAATTTGCACTGCTGACCGATTTCGTGGACGCGCCCCAAGCGGTTATGCCCTCCGACGACGCGCTGCTCAAATTGGCCGCCGAGGGCATCAACGATCTTAACGTCAGGTACGGTGATGGTGGCCGTGATCTGTTCTATCTTCTGCATCGACCGCGACGTTACAACGATCGCGAGCGGGTCTGGATGGGTTTCGAGCGTAAGCGCGGCAAACTTGCTGATCTCAATGCGTTGCTTCGGGGCGATGCCGCCGATCGCTTTGCGCTCATCGTGGGGCGCACAGAAAACCTGCGCGTGGTGAAATATGTCATCACTCTAGATACAGACACGCAGCTGCCGCGGGATGCCGCCCGCCAGCTCGTTGCGACCCTTGCGCATCCGCTCAATCGTCCTCGCCACGATGTCAAGACGCGCCGCATTGTCGAAGGTTACGGCATCCTCCAGCCGCGCGTCAGCGCGACCTTCGCAGCGTCCGAGCGGTCCCTCTATGCGCAGCTACAGGGTGGCGAGGTGGGCCTCGACCCCTATACACGCGCTGTTTCCGACGTCTACCAGGACCTGTTCGGCGAGGGCTCCTTCATTGGCAAGGGCATCTATGATGTCGACGCCTTCGAATTTGCGCTTGGCGCACGTCTTCCCGAAAACCGCATCCTGAGCCACGACCTGCTCGAAGGGTGCTATGCACGGTCTGGACTGGTGAGCGAGACGCAACTCTATGAAGACGATCCGACCTCCTATCTGGTCGATACGCGTCGCCGCCACCGGTGGATAAGAGGCGACTGGCAAATAGCAAGCTGGCTGTTGCGACGCGTTCCCGGGCCCGGCGGACGCAGCGAGCCGAACGTGCTATCGATGCTGTCGCAGTGGAAGATCCTCGACAACCTGCGTCGCAGCCTCAGCCCCGTGGCGCTCACGACGTTGTTGTGCCTGGGGTGGACGTTGCTGCCGCCAGCGCGATTCTGGACCGTCGTCGTGATCGGGATCATCGCACTCCCGGCGTTGATTTCCTCGGCCGCCGATCTGGTTGCCAAGACGGCCGACAGCTATTTAGTCGCGCATCTGCGCTCGACATGCCGCGCGGCGCTGCAGCGCATGGCGCAGATCGGCTTCGCCGTCGCCTGCCTGCCTTACGAATCGTACGCGACGTTGGACGCGATCGTGCGCACCAGTCTGCGTACGCTGGTCACGCGTCGCAAGCTGCTGCAATGGACGCCCACCCGCGAAGTAGAACATGGCGATACAGGCACACTCGCAAGTTCCTACCACTCGATGTGGGCGGCGCCAGCAGCAGCCGCCGTGATGGCCTTCGTCATCGTCCGCGTGAACCCAGAGGCGATATGGACCGCGGCACCAATATTGGCACTATGGGGCATTTCACCTCTCATTGCCTGGTGGCTCAGTCGGCCGCTGCTGCCTTCGAAGCCGCGCCTCGCGCCTGCGCAGACCGTGTTTCTGCGTATGTTGGCGCGCCGTACCTGGGGATTCTTCGAGAACGTCATAGGTAATGACGACCATTGGCTTCCGCCGGACAATTTGCAGGAAAACCCGGACGTGGTCGTTGCCCATCGCACGTCGCCCACCAACATGGGGCTCGCACTTCTCGCCAATCTCGCTGCCTACGATTTTGGATATTTGTCTGCTGGGCAACTGGTTGAACGAACCCGTTTTGCATTCACGACGATGGGTCGAATGCAACGTCACCTGGGCCACTTTTTCAACTGGTATGACACACAGACGCTGGAGCCCCTGCGCCCCCGTTACGTTTCGACCGTGGACAGCGGCAATCTTGTCGGCCATTTGCTTACTTTGCGCGCCGGACTGTCCGAATTGACGCAGCAACGAATATTTGCAAAGCACTGGCTCGACGGCTTCGAAGACACTTTGGCAGTGCTTGCCGCAAGCAGTGACCAGCGCTTGAGCGGTCTTGACGAGTTGCGAGCGGAAAGCGGTCGAGTTCGTGTCGATTCTCTTCGCCCAACTGCGGCCGCGCTCGACCTTGTCGAGAAGTTGGCAGTGCGCGTCGCGGAAAGTGTGGCCAACGCAGATCTTCCGTCGGGCCATGAGGCGACAATCTGGCTTGCGGCACTCAACCGGCATTGTCGCGAGGCGCAGGCCGACCTCGCGCTGCTGGCGCCTTGGCATTCGTTGGCGCCACCTCCGGTTCAGTATGCGTGGCTGGCCGACCTTGAAGCGCTACCGACGCTGCAGGACGTCGCCTCACTCTCATCACGACTGTCGCCGCTCATCGGCGAAGCCATTTCCTCTGCCGGCCTCCCACAGGAGCGAGCATGGCTGACATCCGTCGCCGCACTTGTCCAGCAGGGTTCGGCAGCCGCGATGGAGCGCATCTCCACGATCGACGAACTGATGTCTCGAATCGATCAATTTACGACAATCGATTACGACTTGTTGTATGACCCGTCGCGTTATCTGATGGCCATCGGCTACAACGTTACCGACACCCGACGCGATCTAGGTTTCTACGACCTGCTTGCATCGGAAGCTCGCTTGTCGTCTTTCGTCGGCATCGCACAAGGTGCCCTGCCGCAAGAGAGCTGGTTTGCGCTCGGACGCATTCTTACCCACAGCGCCGGTGAGCCGGTCCTTCTGTCGTGGAGCGGCTCGATGTTCGAGTATTTGATGCCGCTGCTGGTTATGCCGACCTACGAAAACACGCTGCTTGATCAAACCATGCGCGCAGCCGTCAAACGTCAAATCCGTTACGGCGCACAGCGCGGCGTGCCCTGGGGCATATCGGAATCCGGGTACAACGTCGTAGATGCCACGCTGACCTACCAATACCGCGCATTCGGTGTGCCGGGTCTGGGCCTGCAACGCGGTCTTGCCGAGGAACTTGTGGTGGCGCCGTACGCGAGCGCACTGGCGCTCATGGTGGCCCCTCGCGAAGCGTGTCGCAATCTACAGCAGCTTGCTGCAGAAGGTTGTCTCGGGAGATTCGGCTTTTACGAAGCGATCGACTACACCCCCGCCCGCTTGCATCGCGGCGAGTCGCGAGCCGTCGTTCGTTCATTCATGTCACATCACCAAGGCATGACGCTGCTATCACTCGCGAGTGTGCTCCTCGAGCAGCCCATGCAACGGCGCTTCGTCTCAGACCCGAACCTGCAGGCAACACTGCTCCTCCTGCAGGAGCGCATTCCGAACACGCGAGCACTCTATTCAAACAATCCCGCGCTCCTCGATTTGCGCCCGACGCCGGACATGCCCGAGCCTCCCGTGCGCCTGATCATGACACCGGCAACGCGCGTGCCTGCCGTGCAACTGCTATCCAACGGCCGCTACCACGTCATGGTCACCAATTCGGGGGGCGGTTCGAGCCGCTGGAAGGATTTTGCGGTCACGCGCTGGCGAGAAGATTCGACCTGCGATGCATGGGGCACGTTCTGTTACTTGCGTGACGCGGCGACTGGCAAGCTTTGGTCGCCTACCTACGCCCCCACTTGTGTCGCCGCCGACTCATTTGAAGCGAAGTTCACCGAATCGCGAGTGGAGTTTCGTCGGCGCGACGGCGATATTGAAACGCACATGGAGATCGTCGTTTCCCCGGAGGACGACATCGAGCTGCGCCGGATGCGACTTTCCAATCATGGAACGTCCCGGCAGTCTCTTCACGTCACGAGTTACGCGGAAGTGGTCTTAACCTCTGCCGCGGCCGACGCGCTTCATCCGGCGTTTTCCAATCTATTTGTTCAGACCGAAATCATCCCGGGACGCCAGGCGATTCTGTGCACTCGCCGCCCACGCGCGCGCGACGAGCATCTACCGAGTCTGCTCCACATGATGGCCGTGCATGGGGGCACCACCGGCGAAGCGTCGTTTGAAACCGATCGGGCGCGCTTCATAGGGCGCGGAAACTCGGTGGCGGATCCGTATGCAATTCGCGAACTGCGGACGCTGTCTGGCACGCAAGGCTCGGTTCTTGATCCCATCGTCGCCATTCGACAGCGAATCAGCTTGGAACCAGAACAAACGGTTGTCGTCGACATGGTCACCGGGATCGGCCACGACCGGGCGGCGTGCGAGTCGCTCATCGAAAAATACCAGGATCGCCGGCTGGCCGATCGCGCGCTGGAGATGGCCTGGACGCACAGTCACGTGATGCTCCGGCAACTCAACATTACTGACGCGGACGCCCAGTTGTACGGACGCCTTACGGGTTCGATCATGTATGCCAACGCGTCGCTGCGCGCCGACCCGGGCATCATCATGCGCAATCGGCGTGGCCAATCCAGTTTGTGGGGCTATGCAATTTCCGGTGACCTTCCTATCGTGCTCTTGCAAATCAAGGACCCGAGCAATATCGAGCTCGTACGCCAGCTTGTACAGGCGCATGCGTACTGGCGGTTGAAGGGCCTGATTGTCGATCTCGTGATCTGGAACGAAGAACGCGGTGGCTACCGACAACTCCTGCACGACCAGATCATGGGGATGATCGCTGCCGGGGTCGATGCGAACGTGATCGACCGGCCGGGCGGCATTTTTCTGCGTGCCGGGGAGCAGATCAGTGCCGAGGACCGCGCGCTGCTGCAATCGGTTGCGCGCGCGATCTTCACCGATGGCCACGGCACGCTCGCAGAACAAGTCAGACGACCGCTGCCGGCGGAGTCCGTCATTCCTCGTCTGATCGCGACGCGGGAGCGCAGTCCGGAGCCGCGAGCACAGCCCGATGCGCCGCATCCAGCGCGACGAATGGACAATGGCTTGGGCGGATTCAGCGAAGATGGCAGCGAATACATCATCGACACGGCGCGCGGCAAGACGACGCCTGCACCTTGGGTGAATATCATTGCGAACCCGTACTTCGGTTGCGTCGTGTCGGAAAACGGTCCGGTCTACACATGGAGCGAGAACGCGCACGAGTATCGCCTCACGCCATGGCACAACGACCCTGTCACCGACGCCAGCGGCGAGGCTTTCTACATTCGCGACGAGGAGACCGGTCACTTCTGGTCGCCCACGCCGCTACCGCGTTGCGGTGTCGGCCCGTACGTCTGCCGTCATGGATTCGGCTACAGCGTGTTTGAACATACCGAGGACGCCATAAGCACCGAACTCAGCGTCTTCGTGGCTCCGGACACCGCGATACGGTTCAGCGTGCTAAGAGTCCGCAATACGTCGGATCGCGCGCGGCAGCTTTCTGCCACGGGCTATGTCGAATGGGTGCTCGGGGATTTGCGGCCCAAGACCACGATGCACGTGGTCACCGAGATCGATCCGGGGAGCGGCGCGGTGTTTGCACGCAATGCATATCATCCCGAATTTTCGGATAATGTCGCTTTCTTCGATGTTGACGACGTCACCCGCACCATAAGCGGCGATCGCAGCGAATTCATCGGCCGCAACGGTTCGCTGCGTGATCCAGCCGCGCTTGGCCGCGTGCGCCTTTCGGGCAAGGTCGGCGCGGCAATGGATCCGTGCGCTGCAATTCAGATTCCGTTCGAGCTCGCCGCCAATCAATCGCGGGAAATCATCTTCCGAATGGGAGTCGGGCGCGGGGCTGAAGATGCGAGTCGGATGGTGCTCCAGCATCGCAAGGGAGGTACTGCACGCGGCGCGCTTGAGATGGTCAAGGCCTACTGGAAGCGCACGCTGGGAGCAGTTCAAATTACGACGCCCGAACCGTCGACAGATCTGCTTGCCAACGGATGGCTGCTCTACCAAACGATATCGTGCCGGCTTTGGGGGCGCACGGGCTACTACCAGTCTGGAGGCGCCTACGGCTTCCGCGATCAGCTTCAAGACACCATGGCGCTGGTACATGCAGCACCAGACCTGGTTCGTGAACATCTGTTACGCGCCGCGTCGAGGCAGTTTCTGGAAGGCGATGTGCAGCACTGGTGGCATCCGCCCCTGGGCAGGGGCGTTCGGTCGCGCTGCTCCGATGATTTTCTCTGGCTCGCGCTTGTTACATGCCGCTACATAAACTCTACCGACGACTGGGATGTCCTAACGGAGCAAGTGCCTTTCCTCGAGGGTCGCTCCTTGGGCAACGACGAAGAATCCTACTACGATCTTCCCGTGCGCTCGCGCGAACACGGCAGCCTCTACCAGCACTGTGTCCGCGCGGTCGAACGGGCGCTAGTGTTTGGCGTACACGGATTGCCGTTGATTGGCTCGGGCGACTGGAACGACGGTATGAATAACGTCGGCGCGCACGGACGCGGCGAAAGTGTGTGGCTTGGATTTTTTCTCTATCAGGTCCTGATCCAATTCAGCAGCGTTGCCGATCGGCACGGCGACGCCGTTTTTGCACAGCGCTGTCATGCGCAGGCCGCACATGTTGCGCGCGAATATCGAGCAACACGCGTGGGATGGCGGCTGGTATCTGCGCGCCTTTTATGACGATGGAACACCACTGGGCTCTGCGTCGAGCGAGGAGTGCAAGATCGATTCGGTGGCGCAAAGCTGGTCGGTGCTCTCTGGCGCGGGTTCTACGGAGCGCGCCCTTGCGGCAATGGACGCGATGAACCAACGACTGGTCAAGCGCGAAGCCGGCTTGGTACAGCTGCTCGATCCTCCATTCGACGCCGGAGTAATGGACCCCGGATACATTCGAGGCTACGTACCAGGCGTTCGCGAGAATGGTGGCCAGTACACGCACGGCGCGATCTGGGCGGCCATGGCGTTCGCCGCATTGGGCGATGCGGAACATGCCTGGGATATTCTTCGCCTCATTATTCCGATCAATCATGGCGACTCATCCTCGGCCATCGCGCGCTATCGCGTCGAGCCTTACGTCGTCGCGGCCGATGTATACGCGCTCGCGCCTCATACGGGCCGTGGCGGCTGGAGTTGGTACACGGGTTCGGCCGGTTGGATGTACCAATTGATCCTGGAATCGTTGTTAGGCGTTCATCGAGAAGGAGACCGGCTCCGGTTCGCACCGTGTCTTCCTCGAACTTGGCCTTCCTGCGAAATCCGCTACCGTTTCGCGGACACGTGGTACCACATCCTGCTACGGCAGGATTTGGGAATAGGTGCAGGACCGAAGGAGATACGGGTATGGCATGATGGCATCGCCCAGACAAGGCCCCACGTGACCCTCATCGATGATCATCGAACGCACCATATCGAGGTGAACGTGGCGATGGCACCAGTCCTGGCTGCAACGGTGGAACGTCAATCACAGCCATCGGTTGTTCGCGGCGATGCCGAGTAAATATTGCGCAACCGCGCGGTTGGTAAACTCGCGAGCGCGAGCATGCCGATCTTGATCGATGTCGAATTACGTACCGTCAATGCCCTGCTCATAGATCGCCGCTGCCTGGGATCGTCGGCCGACATTGAGTTTTTGGAAGGCGTTGCTAAGATAATTCTTGACGGTCTTATCGCTGAGACTTAGCGCCTTGGCAATTTCCTTGTTGGTCTTCCCCTTGACGACCAACGCAAGGATCCGCTGTTCCTGTGGCGATAACACATCTTTGCCAGTGTTCTTCGTCGCTGCCTTGCCGTGCATCATCGACATCCGGCGGAGCACGCCGTTCGTCACCTTGGGATCCAGAATCGACTGGCCATCATTGATCAAGGATATTGCGTTCAAGAGCGCCTGCGAGCCAGCCTCTTTGAGAAGATAGCCGGCAGCTCCGGCGAGAATCGTGGACACGACAGCATCTTCGTCGGAATACGATGTCAAGAACAGAACTCGCGTACGTGGATTTGCCGACAGAATCTCACGGCACGCTTCAACTCCCGTCCCATCCGGAAGTCGGAGATCCATCAGCACCACGTCCGGGAGATGGTGCGCCGCCTCTTCTATTGCAGCTGCAACGCTAGCTGCCTCGGCGACGACGTCGATCTGCTCCATTTGACCGAACAGAGTCCTCAGGCCAAGTCTGACGACTTCATGATCGTCAACGAGCATTAGCCTTATTTTTTGTTTCATTTTTACTCCGAGACGCGCTGCGTTTCCCTCTGTACTTTTCCGGCGACCTTTGCCATCTGCACCGTGATTCTCGTTCCTTGACCGGGTGACGAACTCACTCGTGCCGTGCCGCCCAACTTCCGGGCCCGGGCTTCAATGTGATGCAATCCAAGGCCGAGCTTGTTGACGCTTGCTGCAACAAATCCGCTGCCATCGTCGCTCAGCTCGAAAATGATCGCCCCGTCCCGTTGCTGTAAGGATATGCGACCAGTTCTAGCCCTTGCATGGCGCGTCGCGTTGCTTATTCCTTCCCTTGCGATTTGTAGCAAATGCAGCGCCTGTTCAGAAGTCAAGGCTCCCGTGATGCTTTCGTCTATATCCACGGTAAACGCCAGGCCATGGTTACGTGCGCTCTCAGCTGCCTTCTCGATTTCCGCCCGTAGACTTTTGTCAGCGGCGATTTGCAAGCGGTGCCCCGTAATAAACGACCGGAGTTCTTGAACGACCAGGTCCAGGCTGACGGTGGCATCGCCAATCAGTCGCCTTGCCTCGTCGGGCTTCTTGTCAATCACACGCAGTGAGGTCTCCAAATTCAGTACCGCTGCGTAGATCGATTGAATACACCCGTCGTGCATGTCTTGAAATAGTAGCTCCCTTTCTTCTTCGATAGCCTTGAGTTGCGCTTCAGAGCGCTCGCGGGCCGCACCAATATTTTGAAGCTCAGCTTCAGTTCTCTCTATTTCGACAAAACTGCGCACCGCGTAGAGTTTGTCCGCATCATCGCCTTGAATCACCAGCGCATCAATTTGACCGGCGCGAATTGCATCGAGCGTTTCCGCGGCTTCGGCCGACAGAATCCGTCGTCCTTTTTCAGCCCCTGAGCGCGACCCCGCTTCCACTGCCAAACCTGGGCTCCGGCGACCGACTGCGCCGCGGCGGCGTTTTGGCTTGTCTGAGTTTGTTCTCATGGTCATCTGTCGGACTTGATGTCGAGGCCGACGAGAACGCGTTCCGTGTTTGACAAATCGCCGATGATTTTGCGCATTGGAGTAGGCAATTGCCGTACGAGCGTGGGCACCGCCAGAATTTCGTGATCGCGGGCAAGTTTTGGGTTCTTCATCAGATCGATGACCTTGATGCGATATTTACCGTCCAAGTGCTTTTCGCAGATGTGCTTCAGATTCGCGAATGCCACCACCGACTTGGGGGTCTCGCCTGCAACGTATAGATAGAGCATGTAGTTGATCGATGCCGCATCAGGGCGTTTGTCGACTTTTTGCGTTCTCATTGCGCCTGCCGGGAAACGGCGCGATGCTCGATCTCAACGCCATTTTCAGATATCACCACTTCGTGGGTCTGATTTGAATGCCCCATGCCACGAGCCTTGACCACGGCAAGCGTGCGCAGGCGCACGCCGTTATTGCTCGCGTTGCTCAATGTCAGCCACGTGTCGACGAGCGAAGAGATATTTACGCCGGTGCCTTCGGATTCCTCTTCGGCATTGATCAGGGCCGTCATAAATAGCGTGACATTGTTCATTTTCAGGAAGTCGACCAGCCGTACAATCATCGACGTGACCTCCGTCGCAGACCCCATGGATAGCAAGCTGGTGACCGAATCGACGACAACGACGCGTGGACGAACGTCGACGACGCTCTGGTGTATTGACGCAAGGTGCATTTCCAGTCCGCAGGCAGTGGGCCGCGACACATGAAATCGCAAGGTTCCCCTGGCCAGCAGCGGGGCTAACTTGATGCCGATGGATCGCATATTTCGCACAATCTCGCTTTGGGATTCTTCCAGTGCAATATACAGCGACCTTTCCCCGCGTCGACCGGCCTCCTCCACGAAATGACCTGCGATGCTGCTTTTGCCGGTTCCTGATGCACCGGACACTAGAATCGTGCTCGCACGATAGAACCCGCCGACACCCAGCATCCCATCCAAGGAAGGAACACCGCTGGAAACTACTTCGTTTGAGGCGTGGTGATTCAAGCTGATCGATGTAATTGGAACGACAGAAATGCCCTTTTCACCGATCAGAAATGGATATTCGTCAGAGCCGTGTGCCGTGCCCCGATACTTCACGATTCGCAGTCGGCGGGCAGAAAGTTGGTTGACAACTCGGTGATCCAGCAAGATCACACAATCGGAGACGTATTCTTCGAGTCCGTGCCTCGTCAGCGTGCCGTCCCCGCGTTCGCCGGTAATGACGGCGGTTAGCCCTCGTTGTTTCAGCCAGTCAAACAATCGTCGCAGTTCCGCGCGAAGTATCCCGACATTGGTGAAGCCGCCGAATAGCGCCTCCAGGGTATCCAATACAACGCGCTTGGCGTCGATGGCGTCGACGGCCAGGCCCAGACGGATAAACAGTCCCTCGAGATCGAAGTCTCCCGTTTCTTCTATTTCGCTGCGTACGACACGCACGTGATCGATAGACAATTTCTTACGCGCTGCAAGTGCTGCAAGATCGAAGCCCATGGAAGCGACGTTCTGCGCGAGCTCCTCAGCATTTTCCTCAAATGACACGAATACCCCTGGCTCGCCATACTGCTGGGCGCCACGGACAAGAAACTCCATCGCCAACATAGTCTTGCCGCACCCGGCACTGCCGCAAATCAACGTGGTGCGGCCGCGAGGCAAGCCGCCAACCGTTATTTCGTCGAGTCCCTGAATGCCGGTGGCGGCCTTTGCCAGCACTCGCCGTCGAACCTTCGCGTTTGCCGCGGCAGTTGAGATATTGCTGCTAGTTGCAATTTTCCTCATTAGTGCTCTTTCTGGTCGGCCCTAACGGCATTAGAGCGTGGTTAGTGATTTAGCGGAAGGGCATATAGGCCCTACCGTGCCCTATCTCAGTAGGGCCATTCAGCACTTGTGGCCAACAACGCAGAAATGTATTTTCAATGCAAGGAGCGCTGTCAGATCGCCACCATCGTTGGAGAAGGCTATTCAATGACACACGAGGTCAAAGACTTTGCGAACTACGCGAAAGCGGAACGTCAATTATGTGACGCGGCCGCCCCCTTGCTCGCGGATATTATCGGCGCTATCAAATCGGATACGTCCGTTGTAATCACCGAGGTTCGGGTCACCTTTGTTCATACCAACAGCTCAAGCGAGGGAGTCTCGACCAATTGCACCATCGTCCAGGCACATTTGCCGACGCGGCAGGTAGAGCTTGGAATCCCCTCCTCCGCCCAATGCAGGCGCCGGCGTAACGAGTCGACGAGACCGTGGTTCGGCTATGGAATGACGGTTGCCGCCTGGGCAAACCTCCCTGTCACTGATTAGGCAGGGCGGCTGAATCAGTCGACGAAAGCAGATTCAGTAGCGAATCGATCGATATCGGCTTGACGAGATGCGCGTCGAAGCCTGCTTCGAAAGCGCGGCGTTTGTCGTCCGGCTGGCCCCAGCCTGTCATGGCAACCAGGAGCATGCCGCGCCCGTTCGACTCGCGGCGGATTGTTTTCGCCGCCGTGTACCCATCGACAACCGGCATGCCTATGTCCAGCAGGACGACATCCGGCTGGAACCTTGAGGCGACCTTGATTGCCGCCTCGCCATCGAACGCTACCTCGACATCGTTGCCGTCCAGCCGCAACAGCTCCGCCAGCGATTCAACCGCATCACGATTGTCGTCGACCACCAGAATTCGCCGTCTGGCATTTTCCCTCCGCGGCGCAGCGTGCGTGGCCGATGCTACAGCCTGCTCAACGGCGGCAACCACTGGCAACCGAACTGAGAATTCGCTGCCCATGCCCGGCCCCGTGCTATGCGCGGATACCGTTCCGCCATGCATTTGCACCAGTTTCTGGACCAGCGTCAGCCCCAGGCCCAGACCGGCCTTGTCACCGTGGGTCGAACCCGCACCTTGATAGAACATCTCGAATACATGCGTGAGATCCTCAGCCGCAATGCCCTGGCCCGTGTCCTTGATTTGTACGTCGACATGATCCGCTTGGTTCTCGACGCGCAGAGATATTTCCCCACCTTTCGGCGTGAATTTGATGGCATTACCCAGTAAATTTACAAAGACCTGGGTCAAGCGTACGGAATCGGCGTCGACATAGATCGGCGCGGACGGAAGTGTGAGGACGAACTGATGATCCTGCGCTGCAAGCGCACGCGTCGACTCCACTGCATCGGCGATGAGTCGATTCAACTCGACGACACTGGGCGCAAGTGTCATCTTGCCACGGGTAATTCTGCTGGCGTCGAGCAGATCGTCCACGAGGCGCACAAGGTGCGTGACTTGCCGGTCGACGATATTGCGAATCCACTCCAGTTGACTCTTCGTGTTGCCGCTTTGGCGCAACAGTTCGACGGCATTGCGGATTGGCGCAAGCGGATTGCGCAACTCGTGCGCAAGCATGGCAAGAAACTCGTCCTTTCGCCGATCGGCCTCCGCGAGCGCCTCCCCTTGCAGCCGAAGCGTGGTCTCGCTTTCTCGCAATCGCAGAAGCGACGCTTCAAGATCATTGGTGCGCGCGCGCACACGCTCCTCGAGTTCGTCGTTGAGCCGCTTGAGCTCGACGGTTTTTCGGTGTAATTCTATGAACACGCGGATCTTCGCCCGAAGTATCTGCGGGATCACGGGGACCGAGACATAGTCGACCGCGCCGGTCTCGTAACCCTTGACCTGATCGATGTCCGACATGTGTATCGCGGAGACGAAGATGATCGGCGTCCGCTGGCACCTGGGATGCTGGCGAATCATCGCCGCGAGCTCGAAGCCGTCAATGTCCGGCATGCTCACGTCCATCAGGACGACGGCGATATCGTCTTGCAGGAGATACGCAAGTGCTTCCCGCGCAGTATTCGCCTTGATCAGATTTTCGCCCAACTCGTCAAGCATGGCCTCGTACGCCAGCAGCTTGGCCGGCTGGTCATCGACCATCAGGATGTTGACCGACTCCATTGCCTGAGCCACCCGGGTTGACGCTACCGGTGCAGCCACATTCGAAGTGCCGACAGGAGCTGTTCGGTGTTCACGGGCTTGGCAAGGTAATCCGATGCACCCGCCTCCAGGCATTTTTCGCGATCGCCCTTCATTGCCTTCGCGGTCAACGCGATGATCGGCAGGCGCTGATAGGTGGCTTTCTGTCGGATTTCGCGCATGGTCTGGTATCCATCCATCTCGGGCATCATGATGTCCATCAGCACGACATCGGGTTTGGCATCATCGAGTTTGGCAATGGCCTCGTGTCCGGTTTGCGCGCTGAGCACTCTCATGCCGCGACGTTCCAGAACGCTGCTCAGTGCAAAAATATTGCGAACATCATCGTCCACCACGAGAACTTGCTTTCCAATGAGGTCTTCGTCCGAACTGTGCAGCCGTTCGAGCATCCGTCGTTTCTCTTCGGGCAGATCGCCCACCACGCGATGCAGGAACAACGCGGTTTCGTCCAGCAACCTATCAGGCGATTCGACACCTTTGACGACGACGCTTCGCGCGAGCGCCTTGAGCCTCGCGTCCTCTTCGCGCGACAGTTCCTTGCCGGTGAAGACCACCACGGGAAGCTCTTTGAGGTTCGGCTCGTCGCGAATCCTTTCCAGAACCTCGAACCCGGAAATGTCCGGCAGCCGCAGGTCGAGCACCGCACAGTCATAGGCTTGCTCGTTGAGCGCGACCAGCGCTGCCGTGCCAGTTCCTGCAGTCGTAATATCGACGTCATCATGGGCGAGCAGCGCGGAGATGCTTTCACGCTCGACCTCGTTGTCGTCCACGACCAGGAGCCGCTTGCGCCTGGGCGCCGAGAAAGCCTTGATCCGCGACAGCGCGCTGTTGAGTCCATCTGTCGTGGCGGGCTTGGTCACAAACGCAAACGCACCGCGCGCCAGTCCGTGCTGCCTGTCCTCGTCCAGCGTCACGACCTGAACCGGAATGTGCCGCGTCGTGGCATCGCGCTTCAATTGGCTCAGCACCGTCCAACCGAGCATGTCTGGCAAGAACACGTCGAGAGATACCGCGGTTGGCTTGTATCGCCGCACGAGATCGAGTGCATCTGCGCCACGGGTCGCGACCAGGACCTTGAAGCCATTGCCGCGGGCGAGATCGACGATGATGCGCGCGTAGCTCGGGTCGTCCTCGACGATGAGCATCACGGGCTCGCCCGGGAGGATGCTCTCGCGGTCGTCCGGGATAGGCACCGGCGCAGGCTCCGCACTTCGGACCGCCGGGAAGGATGCATGCGCGCGGCGGTCGGCATCGCGACCTTTTGTGTCCGTATGTTCCAGCGGGCCAACGTAATGCAACGGCAGGAACAGCGTAAAAGTACTTCCCTTGCCAGGAACGCTCTGCAGCGTGATTTCACCGCCGAGCAGGGTTGCCAGCTCGCGACTGATCGCCAACCCCAGGCCGGTGCCACCGTATTTTCGGCTGGTGCCAGCGTCCGCCTGCTGGAATGCCTCGAAGATGAGCTTCTGCTTGTCGGGCTGAATACCGATACCGGTGTCAGCCACACGGAACGACACCACCGTTTCCGCAGTGCGGAGAATGGGATGTTCCTTGCTCCATCCGCCCGTCGCGACATCGACCTTTAACTCTACCCCTCCGTACGAGGTGAATTTGAAGGCGTTGGAAAGGAGGTTCTTGAGCACCTGTTGCAGGCGCTTGGAATCGGTCACAACCCGCGGCGGCAGCGTGGCGCCAATCTGAACGTCGAAGTCCAGCTTCCGGCGTTCGGCCTCGAGATGGAACGCGCGGCTGACCGTCGCAACGATGTCGGTAAATATGAGTTCTTCGGCGTCGACGGTCACCGTGCCGGACTCGATCTTTGACAAGTCGAGAATGTCGGTAATCAGGTTCAACAAGTCCGTGCCCGCACCGTGAACGGTGCGCGCGAATTCGACCTGCTTGGGCGTCAAATTGTGGTCGGGGTTGTCGCCCAGTTGCTGCGCAAGAATGAGAATGCTGTTGAGCGGCGTTCGCAACTCGTGCGACATGTTCGCCAAAAATTCAGACTTGTACTTCGAAGTCAGCGCCAATTCGGTTGCTTTTTCCTCCAGCGCGCGCCGCGCCTGCTCGATCTCCCGATTCTTGCGTTCGACTTCGGCGTTTTGCTCCGCGAGTTGCTGCGCCTTCTGTCCCAGCTGGTCGTTGGTTTGCTGCAGCTCGGTCTGCTGTGACTGGAGTTCCGCGGCCAGCGTCTGCGACTGTTTCAGCAGCGCCTCGGTCTGCATGGTGACCTCGATGCTGTTCAGGACGATGCCGATGTTGGCGGTCAGCTGCTCAAGGAAGGCGAGGTGTGACGGATCGAACTCGTTCAACGATGCGAGCGCAAGCACCGCCTTGATATTGCCTTCGAATATCACTGGAAACACCGCCACGCTTCGCGGCAAGGCGTTGAAGAATACTGGGCCGACCGAGATCGTATCTTCCGGCACGTTCGTGAGCATGATGCGACGCTGATCCAGGGCGCACTGGCCGATGAAGCCCTCGCCCAACGCGATCCTGGTCGGGTAGGGATCGTCCACAGCGTTGGCGTAACTCGCCAGCATTTTCAGGTGAATGCCCCCGTCCTCCGCCATTTGGTAGATCAGCCCCTGGTGCGCGTTGACGAGCGGCGCCAGTTCGGACAACAGCAAGCGTCCGACGGTCGCAAGGTCACGCTGCCCCTGCAACATGCCGGTGAACCGCGCCAGGTTGGTCTTCAGCCAGTCCTGCTCCGTGTTGCGGTCAGTCGTCAGGCGCAGGTTGTCGATCATCGTATTGATGTTGTCTTTCAGGTCCGCAACTTCTCCGCGGGCCTCCACTTGGATCGACCGCGTGAGGTCGCCTTTGGTGACCGCGGTTGCGACCTCGGCGATAGCGCGCACTTGATTGGTCAGGTTGGCTGCAAGCAGATTGACGTTGCCGGTAAGGTCCTTCCAGGTGCCCGACGCTCCGGGCACGTTGGCCTGGCCGCCAAGACGCCCTTCCACACCGACTTCGCGTGCGACCGACGTCACCTGGTCGGCGAAGATCGCAAGGGTCTTGGTCATGTCGTTGATGGTGTCGGCGAGCGCGGCAACCTCACCTTTGGACTGAACGAACAGGTGCTGCTTGAGGTCGCCTTCCGCCACGGCAGTCACGACCTTGACGATGCCTCGCACCTGTTCAGTCAAATTGGCGGCCATGACGTTGACCGTGTCGGTTAGATCCTTCCACGTACCGCCAACGCCGGGAACCTGGGCCTGGCCTCCAAGCTTGCCTTCGGTGCCGACTTCGCGCGCCACACGCGTCACCTCCGAGGCGAACGCGTTCAACTGGTCGACCATCGTGTTGATCGTATTCTTGAGTTCGAGGATTTCGCCGCTGACATCCACCGTGATCTTGCGCGACAAGTCGCCCCGGGCGACCGCCGTGGTCACTTCCGCGATATTGCGTACCTGCGTGGTGAGATTCGCCGCGAGCAGATTGACGTTGTCAGTCAGATCCTTCCAGGTGCCTGCCACGCCAGGCACAACGGCTTGTCCGCCCAGCTTGCCCTCGGTGCCTACCTCGCGCGCCACGCGGATCACTTCCGACGCGAACGCGCGAAGCTGCTCCACCATGGTGTTCATTGTTTCCTTGACCAGCAGGATCTCGCCGCGCACGTCGACCGTGATCTTGCGCGACAAGTCGCCACCGGCGATGGCCGTCGCCACCTCGGCAATGCCACGCACTTGCGCAGTCAGGTTGCTGGCCATGAAGTTCACGTTATCGGTCAGGTCCTTCCACGTGCCACCAACCCCGGGGACCTGCGCCTGGCCACCGAGCTTGCCCTCGGTACCGACCTCGCGTGCCACGCGCGTGACTTCGGATGCGAACGCATTGAGTTGATCGACCATCGTATTGATGGTGTTCTTGAGCTCGAGGATCTCACCCTTCACGTCGACCGTGATTTTGCGCGAAAGATCGCCCCGTGCGACCGCGGTGGTGACCTCGGCAATGTTGCGAACCTGCGCGGTGAGATTGCCCGCCATGGAATTGACACTGTCGGTCAACCCCTTCCATGTCCCCGCCACGCCCGGTACCTGCGCCTGGCCGCCGAGCTTGCCCTCGGAACCCACCTCGCGCGCAACTCGCGTAACTTCCGAGGCGAACGCGTTGAGCTGGTCGACCATGGTGTTAATGGTGTTCTTCAGCTCCAGCACTTCGCCGCTGACGTCGACGGCGATCTTCTTCGAGAGGTCGCCGTTGGCGATCGCCGTCGTGACATCCGCAATATTGCGCACCTGAGTGGTCAGATTGGCCGCGAGCATATTGACGTTGTCGGTCAGATCCTTCCACGTCCCCGCCACGCCGGGGACAACGGCCTGTCCGCCCAAGCGCCCATCGGTACCAACTTCGCGCGCCACGCGCGTCACTTCACCGGCGAAGGCATTGAGTTGGTCCACCATCGTATTCAGGGTGTTCTTGAGCTCCAGGATCTCGCCCTTGACGTCGACGGCGATCTTGCGCGAAAGATCGCCGCGTGCAACCGCAGTGGCCACTTCCGCAATGTTGCGCACCTGCGCAGTCAGGTTGCTGGCCATTGAGTTGACGCTGTCGGTCAGGTCCTTCCAGGTCCCCGCCACGCCCGGCACTTGCGCCTGTCCGCCGAGCTTGCCTTCGGTGCCAACTTCGCGCGCCACACGGGTGACTTCCGAGGCGAATGCGTTGAGCTGGTCGACCATGGTGTTGATCGTATCCTTGAGCTCGAGAACTTCACCGCTCACGTCCACCGTGATTTTGCGCGACAGATCCCCGCGTGCCACCGCCGTCGTCACTTCGGCGATGTTGCGCACTTGCGTAGTCAGGTTGGCGGCGAGCAGATTGACGTTGTCGGTCAGGTCTTTCCACGTACCAGCGACCCCTGGCACCATTGCCTGGCCGCCGAGACGGCCGTCGGTTCCGACCTCGCGTGCGACACGCGAGACTTCGGAAGCGAAGGCGTTGAGCTGATCCACCATCGTGTTCAGCGTTTCCTTAAGTTGCAGGATTTCGCCGCTTACGTTGACCGTGATCTTCTTGGACAGATCGCCGGTGGCGATCGCAGTCGCCACCTCGGCGATGTTGCGTACCTGTCCGGTAAGATTGCTCGCCATGAAGTTGACGTTGTCGGTCAGGTCCTTCCAAGTTCCGCCAACGCCAGGGACCTGCGCCTGGCCACCCAGCTTGCCTTCGGTGCCAACCTCACGCGCGACACGCGTGACTTCCGAAGCGAATGCGTTAAGCTGGTCAACCATGGTGTTAATGGTGTTCTTCAGCTCCAGCACTTCGCCGCTCACGTCTACCGTGATCTTGCGCGACAGATCGCCGCGCGCCACCGCCGTGGTCACTTCGGCAATGTTGCGCACCTGCGTGGTCAGGTTCGCAGCCAGCAGGTTGACGTTGTCCGTCAGGTCCTTCCACGTACCGGCCACGCCCGGCACCACGGCCTGACCGCCGAGACGGCCGTCAGTCCCGACCTCTCGCGCGACACGCGTCACCTCGGAAGCAAAGGAGCGAAGCTGGTCGACCATCGTGTTGATGGCTTCCTTGAGCTGCAGGATCTCACCGCGGACATCGACCGTGATTTTGCGCGACAAATCGCCGCTCGCGACGGCGATCGTCACGTCGGAAATGTTGCGAACCTGTGCAGTCAGGTTACTCGCCATCAGGTTGACGCTTTCCGTGAGATCCTTCCAGACACCGCTGACTTCGGGTACTTGGGCCTGCCCCCCGAGTTTCCCGTCCGTGCCGACTTCGCGTGCAACGCGCGTGACCTCCGACGTGAATACGCCCAACTGCTTGATCATCGTGTTGACAATCGTCGCCGAGCGCAGGAATTCGCCCTCGAGTGGCCGCCCTTCGACATCGAGGCGCATCGTTTCAAGCAAATTGCCTTGCGCGACCGCGGTCACGGCACGCGTCACTTCCGTCGTCGGGCGGACCAGGTCGTCGATCAACGTGTTGACCGATACTTGCATCTCGCCCCACGCGGCGATCGCGCGCGGAAACCGCACCCGCTGCTGGGTCTTACCCTGCTTGCCGACGACCTCGCCGACGCGAGCGAGTTCCTGCGCCATCTGTTGGTTCGACGCGACGATCTCATTGAAGCGATCCGAGATTTTTCCGTCGAGGCCGGTCCAGTGGTCAGGCAACCGCACCGAGAAATTACCGTCTGCAACCGCGTGAAGAGCCGCCAGCAGCATGCGGCGATCCAGGGAATCCGTGGGCTCCGCCGCCGCTCCGTCGGGGTGGTTTCCCGGCGGTCGGCGCGGCTTTTTCTCCACGATCAAATTTGGGGCTTTCACGGTGGCTACCTTGGCGTCGTTCGGTCGAGCGGGGTCGCGATGGCATCGGCATTCTGGGCGAAGCGCAGAGTGATCGAGGCTTGTTCGGGGCGGCATATGCAATTCACTCCGTGCGCCTCGGCGAGCAACGCCACGTCGTCCCAATCGAGCTTGTCACCGATGACAATGGGCGGAAGCACTGCCTGGCGTGTCGATGCACGTGCTTTGACATTCAACCCAATCTGGGCATCGACAATTTCGGCATCGAGTTCGAAGTCCAGCGCCGTGCTGTGCATATCGATTAGCGCAAGCAACGAGGCCGACACCAACTCGCAAACCGCTTGGCGCGGTACGATCGCCACTGCAGCCGGCGCAGATACCTGAACCGTTGCCGCGATACCCCGTAGCATCCAATCGTCGCCGGTCAGCTTCATGCAATAGTCGAGCGTCTCGCCGAATGCGGAGGTGGACGATTCGTTGGGCCGCAGCCAGTCGACCAACGATCGGCACGTGGTCGTCACTTCGATCGCTTGCGTGGCGACCTTGCGAAGTTCGACATCTATCTCTGCAGCATCGCGTCCCGACTGGAGCATTCGCGAGCAGAGTTCAGCGGCGAACTGAACTGCTTGCAAGCCGCCGAGCATCTTATGGCGCAGGCCAGACGACAATTTCCGCAGCACGATATAACGCACTGCCTCGGTAGCCCTGTTGACTGCTGCCATCTGCCTCCCATCGGTAAACGCCACGCTTCTCGCGCCGCACGTGGTAGAGCGGCTAGCTAGTGTTGAAGCGGAACGACGCCAAGTACCGGCCGCCGACCGTCATGGCGCCGTGGCGCCAATCTACATAGTGCATCGCGGCAAGCGGTACGATTGTGTCGCTTACCCTGCGTTCGGCTATCGGACGCAATCTGAATCTCTTGTAGGACAAACAGGAAATCCCCAGGCGCATTTTTATGGTCATTGGCTATAGGCTTAGGCAACCGATTTTCGATCGTGATTGTTCTACTTGCGGGCGCCCCCAGTGACAGCGCGAAGAAGCCTATCGATATGCACGCCGATCGCACGGTGCGCCACGTTTCCGAAGCCCTTTCGGTTCGTCCTACACCAAATTCAGACACCTACCGATACTTGCAAAACATACTGCGCAGTATGTTGCTTGCATGCGCTCGCCCGCATGAAGCAAACAATGAATCGCGCTCGAGTCGCAGGGACCAAAAGAGCGTGCCAGGCAAAGTTCAGCAACGGGATTGCTGACGGTGGAGGGAACACAGATGGGCTGGATATCTTGGGCATTGGAGGTACCCGCGCAGGGCAATAGCTCTGCCAACACCGTCATCAGTGGTGCGCCGTATGAAGCGCACCGAAAGGCGGCCGGCGACGCGATCCAGTCCGTCGCCGCCGCCGCCGTGGATCATGACCGGGTTACGGCGCAAATCCGGGAAAAACAGCGCCGAATTTTGGCGCGCTATGTCTGCCATACCCGTGCTCGATAGCGGCGCGAGCACCGCTGGCAACGTGGCCATGAGCTCCAGGCCTATCCTCGTAGCGTGGCTAATTGCCGGCTCGCTGGCCGTGGCCCCGTCAAGCGCAGTGCTGGCTGCTTCCGTTGACATTTCCATCGGCACGCCGCCGCCGGCGGTCCTCGTCGAGCCGGTGCCGCCGCCTCGAAAAGGCTACGTCTGGATTCCCGGCTATTGGCGGTGGAACGGTGTTAGCCATGTGTGGGTTAAGGGCCACTGGGCGGGCGCCCGACATGGATACCACTACGTTCCCGAGGCGTGGGTCAACGTCAATGGTCGCTGGGTATTTCATCCCGGGTATTGGGCACGGTAATGTCGGTATTTCGCCGCATCGGAAAGCGGATCCTGTAGGCGTTACGTCACGGATCTTCCGCGACGGCCCCCGCGCCAGAAGGTAAGCAACGCGAACCCCCCGATCAAGCCGCCCAAGTGCGCAAAGTGCGCGACACCTGCCTGCGTACCCGTGACTCCCAGGAACAGCTCCAGGAGGCCATAGATGACAACAAACACCCAAGCGCGGATGGGAATCGGTAGAAAGATCAGCTGTATGCGATTGTTCGGAAAATAGTAGGCGTACGCGAGCAGTAGACCGAACACCCCACCTGATGCGCCGAGGATCGGATAATAGGCGCCGGTGATGACCGCAAAAATCAGGTGGGACACAGCGGCGGAAATGATACAGACGAAGTAGTACGTGAGGTAGCGCCCGCCACCAAGCACCTGTTCGATGGCCGTACCGAACATATAGAGGCCGAACATGTTGAAGGCGAGATGCGACAGGCCGCCATGCAGAAATCCATAAGTAACAAGCTGCCACGGCGCAAAGCTCGCGCTGATACCCGCAGGCGCAGCACCAACCGGCCACAAGGCAAGCGGCAACATGATGCCCGGCGCAACCAGCTGCAGCAGGAACATCGCGACGTTGGCGCCAATTAGAGCAGTAGTGACTCGCGGCATGGTCTGGGATATGGGGGCGCAGCGCGGCAAGCCCAAGGCCTACCTGGGCGATAGAATTGCAGGCGCCTCGTGGGAACGCTTGATTATTCTGTAAATTATTGACAGTAGGATGAAATTCGCACGCCGCGTCGCGGATCACGGCGCCTTCATCGGTGGCGACGATGTCCTAACCTACGTGCTCGACGCGGGTCGTCATTGCGCGGAATTAGATTCCCACGAATGACGACTATTGCGGTACTCGCGAAGTAGTATGAGTTCGAGCTGAACGTCGGGCGGAAATCCGCGGCGGCCGCCGCGATTGTCGGTCAACAGTTCGTCCAGATATAGGCGTAGCCCAGCGTCGTCCTGCCATAAACGGGCGATGACGTTCGCAATTCGTGGAATCGTCTGCAGCAATACGGGAGTCGCACTTCCGGGGGAAGCGCCGACGCCCATTTCGCCGTTGCCGGCAGTTGCTGGTTTAGCGGTTGCGGTCGTCGCCTATCGCCGGGACCTGAAGTCGAAGCCAACGGATTCTCCTGCGCCAATTCTCCTGCAATTATGGACCCACAGAGCGAAACGTCATAACCGGCATCACGCGCCTTTTCTAGTGCGCGTCGCTGCGCTTATTCTGGGTCGCTGCTCGCTGCTGACGGGCCAAGTCGACAAATTCCTTCGATGCGTCGGTTTTGAGTGCTTCGGTTACAAAAGTCACCACGCACAGGATGTCTGCGATCGCGAACTGAAGCGTGGTACAAGCTTGCGCCACGACCAATCTCTCGTTGACCGACATCACGGAGTGTTTGCCCTGTGCGACCGGTTTCAATGCGGATTGCACCCTGGAAAGCTTGTCCGGAACTCCATGGAGAATGTCGGCCAATAATAGTGCTTGCTCATCACTTGCGCTGATTCGGCTGGGCATGCTGTGCCTCCTTGGATTCTCACTTCATCACAATATAGCGATCTGCCGGCAGCGCCACAATCAGTGGATGTCCTACAATTCCGGCCGGCCTGCGGACCGACGCTCGCGAGCCAGCCCTGCCGCGTCATGGACCTATCGTGCTCCTACAACGAATTGAGGCGCCGTCTGATAGCCGCCCCGCATGACAGTTGATAGGCTGAAGGCCAAAGGAATCATGATATGCAAGCAAACGTTGGCGTGTTCATCGTAGAGGATTCCGCATTGATTCGCGAGCGAATGATGCGGGACGTATCGTTGCTCGGGAACTGCACCGTAGTGGGGGTTGCGGAGTCCGAGAATGAAGCCGTAATGTCCATCGACCAGCTTCGGCCGACTGTGATCGTGACCGATATCCAACTGAAGCAGGGGTCTGGGATTGGAGTGGTGCGCAAGGTGCGAGCGCAGTCACTCGCAATGTCCCCAGTGATCATCGTGCTGACCAACTACGCGACATCCGAATACAGGCAGGCGTGCTTGGCGTCGGGTGCCGACGATTTCCTGGACAAAACCTCGGAATACGAGCGCTTTCTGGCATTGATGAAGCAGGAATGTCAGAAAGCCCAGTCGGCATACGACGCGGCCACCGCTCATTGATGGTCTGTAGAGCGGTCGTACTGCGTGTCGACAGACACTGATTCGCGTGCAGGAGCGACAATTCGCCGAAGGCAACGACGTCAGTCGATTGCCTACGCAATTGTTTGTTTATCCTATGCCACAATCGGCCGCTGTCCGATTGCCCGCACAGGCCGCCAACGGCAAGCTCTAGCCTCAACCTGCGAATCGAGGAGAACGCTATGAGCAACAACCCCAACCGGCACGGCTTGCATTCTTCAGACTCGAGCAAGTCACCTCCCCGGATCCAGGGCGGCAACTGGAATACCCATGGACTTCGACGCGCGAGTGAACTGTACGACGAGGTCGAATCTCGATTTTCCGTGGAACAGTTTATTCTCGAACAGGGACTTCCGCGGGACGGTGACTTTAACTGAATTCGCCGCGATACCCGCGCCAACCAAACGGCGTATCGCCGCACTCAGGACGTGGATTGCCGTGGCTGGAACGTCGGAGAGCCGCTTTGCATATCGTGTCGCGAGGCTTGCGGGTGGCGGTGTTTGGCGTCTTGCTCCTTTTGCGGCAGGGAAGTTTGTGCGCCGACCCGCTGCCGGTACGTTACACAGAAGGTGTGACGCACGGCTTTCTCGATCTTCGCACGCTGCACGGAGACCTGGTCGGGGTAGGCGAATTGAGCCAGGTTGTCCGCGGCGATCGTGTTTCGCTTCGGCTCGTATATCGCTTCAAGGATAAGTCTGTCCAGGACGAGAGCACTGTATTCTCGCAGCGAGGAACGTTCCGGCTTCTGAGCGATCACTTGGTACAGAAGGGTCCGACGTTCTCCCAGCCCATCGACGTCACGATCGATGGGGTAAGTGGACTGGTGAAGGTCCGCTATGCCGATACCGGTGGCAAAGAAACAGCGTTGAACGAGCGACTGACCTTGCCTGCGGACGTTGCCAACGGGTTGTTATTCACGTTGCTGCGAAACGTTCCGCGGGGCCCCCTTACTACGCTCTCTTTAGTTGCCGCGACACCCCAGCCGCGCCTGGTGAAGCTTGAAATCAAGGCCGAGGGCGAGGACGATTTCTCGATCGGCGACCTCAAGCTCAAGGCGACGCGTTACGTTGTGCATGTAAATATTGGTGGCATTGCTGGCGTCGTCGCGCCGCTGGTTGGCATGCAACCGCCGGACTCGCACGTGTGGGTTCTCGGCGGAGACGCACCGACGGTCGTCAAAGCGGAAGCTCCGCTGTTTCTCGGAGGACCCGTCCTTCGGGTCGAGGTCGCGAGTCCAAAGTGGCCGTGATCTAGCGCTTAGTCACCAGGGCACAAGATAACTCGCACTTGCGATGATCCACAGGCATTCATGCAATGCCTCCAACCGGGTCCTACAAACGAATCAGCTGTTGGACTACATCGGTCGAATAGAGCGCACCGTATCGTGCATTACGCGGATTCGGCCGCGCTATCTAGGAGCCCTTCATGAACCGGGATCAAGTCAAAGGTACTGCAAAGGATGTCGCGGGAAAAGTTCAACAGAAGGTCGGCGAACTCACGGGTAACAAAACCCAACAAGCAAAGGGCGTCGCGAAACAGGTGGAAGGGAAATTGCAGAAAGGTGTAGGGAATGTCGAAGAGACGATGGGCAAGGCAGACAAAAATACGCGCTAAAGCTTTGGCGCGCACGCCAGGTTACGTTCTCTAGAGAATGTCAGGGATGGCAAACGCAAAGCGAAGGCCGGCCGTGGTAGCGGAGTTCAAAAGCGCTCCGCTCGCCACGGTCATGGGCGAACCAGTCGATGTAAGAAGCGCCTCGCTCGCCATTCTCGCGGCACTCGGGATGGTGTTCTTTGTCCGATGGGCGAGTCCGGTGCTCATTCCGATCGTCACGGCAATGGTATTCAGCTATGCGTTGACTCCTGTCGTACGCTGGATTGAAAAGCGGCTAAGGGTACCGAAGGTCGTCGGCGCCGCGTTGACGATCGGTTTAATTTTGCTCGCCATCGGCTATGGACTCGCCGTGCTCCAGCCACAGGCGTTAGATGTATTGGACATCGTGCCGCGCGCAGTACAAAAGTTAACGCGCGCTCTGCGCGGAAGCCCCAATGATGCGACCAGCGCCGTGGACAAAATGAAGAAGGCAGCGACCGAGCTGGAACGAGCGGCCAATGAAGCGACTAAATCGTCGCCCCCCTCGCCAGCACTTTCGCCGCCTGCGCCCGTGTCCGCAGACTCGAATTTCAAGTTCAACGACTATATGCTTATGGGCACCGCAAGCGTTATCACCGGGGCCGGACAATTCTTCGTCGTGGTCTGCCTGGTGTATTTCTTGTTGGTGACCGGGGACGCCTTTCGAAGGACATTGGTTCGCGTCAGCGGTGACACGCTTACCAAGAAAAAAATCACCGTACAAATACTCGACGAAATTGACACGCAAATTCAGCGTTACCTGCTGGTCCAGCTGGGCACGAGCGTGCTCCTCGGCGTGGCAACCTGGGCAATTTTCGCGTCGATGGGTCTCAAGGACGCGGTCGTCTGGGGCTGCGTCGGTGGACTGCTCCATCTTGTACCCTATGTCGGGCCGACCGCTTTTGTGGCCGTGACCGCGTTGGTAGCGTTTGTCCAGTTCGATAGCGTTCGCCAAGTCGTCATCGTCGTGGCAAGCGTGCTCTGCAGCATTGGGGTTGTCGGCCTCCTGCTTGTACCGTGGTTGACACAAAAGATCGGCAAGATCAAGGCGGTCGTCGTGTTTGTCGCATTGCTGGTGTGGGGTTGGCTGTGGGGTATTTGGGGACTCTTGCTTGGGGTACCTATCGTCATGGCGATAAACGCGGTGTGCGAACGGGTCGATGAGCTGCAACCTATAAGCGAGTTCTTGACCTACCAACCGCCTTCGCCGGAGATTGTCAACGCGGGGCCACCCGCGACGATTGCCTGAGCAGTTCCGGCGGCGGTCGCACTGTCGAGCACGAGAACCGCAGCGTTAGACTGACTGGGATTTGGCAAAATCGCGACCGCGTCACCCGCTCGGGGGCGCATCGCGGCGCTTAGGCAACGCGTTCAGCAGGGGTGTGATGATATCCATCGGCAGCGGAAACACGATCGTCGTGTTCTTGTCGGCGCCGATCACCGTCAGCGTTTCCAGATAGCGTAGCTGGATGGCCTGCGGCTCCTGCGCCAGCACCTTGGCGGCCTGGTACAGCTTTTCCGAAGCCTGCAACTCGCCCTCGGCGTGGATCACCTTGGCGCGCCGCTCGCGTTCCGCTTCCGCCTGCCGCGCGATGGCGCGAATCATCGATTCGGTCAGGTCGACCTGTTTCATCTCGACGTTGGAAACCTTGATTCCCCACGAGTTGGTCTGCGCATCGAGCGCCTGTTGGATGTCGAGGTTCAGTTTTTCGCGCCCCGCCAGCATGTCGTCGAGCTCGTGCTTGCCCAAGACCGATCGCAACGTCGTCTGTGCCAATTGGCTCGTCGCATTGAGATAATTTTCTACCTGGATGATCGCCTTTTCCGGGTCGATGACGCGAAGATAGACGACCGCGCTGACTTTCACGGACACGTTGTCGCGCGAGATCACGTCCTGGGTCGGCACCTCGAACACCACGGTGCGCAGGTCCACCCTGACCATCTGCTGCATGCCGGGCACGAGAATCACGAGCCCCGGCCCCTTCACACGCCAGAACCGCCCAAGCTGGAACACGACACCGCGCTGGTACTCGCGCAGGATGCGCAGCGACGACGCAACGACCAGCGTGAAGAGGATCAGGACGATCAAGGGAAAAGCGATTGCCATCTCATTCTCCTTTCGCAGCAGCCACGTGCGGCATCATGCCGTCGACAGCGACCACGCGAATGCTTTGCCCGCGCGCCAGGTGTCCCGCGGTCCGAACCTTCCACGTCTCGCCACGAATGCTCGCCCAGCCGGTCTCTCCGGAGACTTCCAGCATCTCGCCGTCGGCTCCAACCATCGTCATCAAGCCGCTCACGATCGGCGCCCGGCGAGACTGCAGCGCCATCCGCACCACGACAAAAAGGAACGCAACGGTGACCAACGCCAGGAATGCGACCAACGGCCACGGGATGCCGAAACCGCCGGCGTCAGTGTCGATCAACATCAGCGCACCCGCCGCAAAAGCGATAACGCCACCGACACCGAGAGAGCCGTAGGCTGGCACAAAGACTTCGGCAACGATGAATCCCATGCCGACAACGATCAAAGCAAGCCCTGCGTAGTTCACCGGAAGCAGGTGAAATGCATAAGCCGCCAGCAGCAAGCATACGGCACCGGCAACGCCCGGCAAGACGAAGCCGGGATTGGTGAATTCGAAGAATAGTCCGTAGATGCCGACCAGCATCAGGATTAGCGCGATGCTGGGGTTGGTGAATACCGACAGTATGCGGTCGTGCCAGTCCGGGGTCCAGACGACGACTGGCGCGCCGGCAGTATGCAGCACGCGATCGGTGCCGGCCGCGTCGATCTTCCGGCCTTCGACTTGCTGCAACAGTGCGGGGACGTCGACCGCGATCAGGTCAACCACCTTCTGTTCGCGTGCTTCGTTCGCCGACAAGCTCGCCGCTTCGAGAACCGCCTTCTCGCCCCACTCCGCATTGCGCCCGCGCAGCTGCGCAAGGCTGCGGATATACGCCGCTGCATCGGAAAATGCCTTGCGCTCGTGCACATCCTTTGGCGTCGGTTCCTTCGACTTCTCGAGGGCTCCCGGGGCTTCGGGCGCCGGTGACCCCAATCCAATTTGCACTGGCGACGCGGCGCCGAGATTGGTGCCAGGAGCCATGGCCGCGATGTGGCTGGCGTAGAGAATGAACGTGCCCGCGCTCGCCGCGCGCGCCCCGGACGGTCCCACGAACGCAGCGACAGGCACCGGCGACGCGAGTATGTCGCGCACGATCAGTCGCATCGACGTGTCGAGGCCACCCGGCGTGTCGAGCGTCAACACGACCAGCTGAGCGCCGTCCTTGCTCGCGGCGGTCAATCCACGATGCAGGTAATCGGCGGTAGCCGGCCCGATCGCGCCATCGATCGACAGCACGACAACAGGGGCCGGCGTTGCAGCAGTCAACGCCGTGGCAACCGAAAGCGCGACGCACCCGACAATCTGCGAAACGGTCATCTAAATCGGACCATGGCTGCACCGAGACGGTCGCACCCGGCCGTTGATGTGCGGACATTCATTATCCTCCCGTTTGGAAGGGTGGCCAGCCTACGCGCGAACGGGCGATCTCAAGGGGCGCCCCTGAGCGTGGCGAAGACACAGCGATTGGCGCCGGGGTTGGAGGCGTCGTCGGAAGCCAGATCAAGAAGTGAAGCGACTCACTGTTCGCCGCAGGTCATCCCAATTTGTCCTACACGAGAATCATCGTCTGGCCTATAGCGATGCAACGGTTTCGCAAACACGATTCGGTACGTAGGCAGCGGAATGAATTCGCTACAGACGACAATTGAGAGGTAAGACATGGGCAAAGTACAAGGTGAAGGCGATTACGCCTCGGCCAAGAAATTTGACGATGAGGAAGCCGCCTTCGCGAAGTCCGGTCGCGTCGACCAGGCGGCACGCGATGCCGAGCCGAAGTCACAGGCTGAGGCCGATGAAATGGCCAAAGCTGAGGCAATCGGAAGGAGCAGGTCTAAAGGTGAAGATGCCGCGGCGACGACGCGATCGCCCAAGACGAAAAGTCGGCCGCGCGGCCGCGGCAAATAAGCAACTTGAGACGGTAGGTCGAGCCGCAAGACAGCTTTGCTTACGGCGTTGGAGATAGCGCGGACGCGATCGCGTCGTCTACGCGCTCCATCCACACGAAGTTGAGCCTTTCGCGGGCATCCGCGGGAATTTCCTCCAAGTCACGGCGATTGCGCGCGGGCAGCATGACCGTCGTGATGCCGGCGCGCAGAGCAGCAAGCACCTTCTCCTTCACGCCGCCAATAGGAAGAACGAGTCCGCGTAGGCTGACTTCACCGGTCATCGCGACTTCGCTGCGAACCGGCCGGCCCGTCAACAACGACGTCAAGGCAAGGAACATCGCAACGCCCGCGCTTGGCCCATCCTTCGGAGTCGCACCTGCCGGCACATGAATGTGAATGTCGGACTTCTCGAGCAACTCCGCCGGGATGCCCAGCTCGCCCGAGCGCGCCTTGACCAGCGACAACGCGGCCTGAGCGCTCTCCTTCATCACTTCGCCGAGTTGACCGGTGAGGATCAGTTTGCCCGAGCCGGGCGTGCGCGCGGCCTCGACGAACAGGATATCGCCGCCCACTGGCGTCCAGGCGAGCCCGGTCGCGACACCTGGAACGCCGCTCACCATCGCAATTTCCGCCTCGAACTTGCGCGAACCGAGGATGGCCACGAGATCGTCGGGGCCGATCCTGACTTGCGTTGTGCTGCCTTCCGCAACGCGCACCGCGACATTGCGGAACACATTGCCGATTTCGCGCTCGAGGTTGCGCACACCCGCTTCGCGCGTATAGTCTTCGACGATCGAAAGCAACGCGTCGTCGCTGATCTCGCATTGCTCGGCGCTTAGCCCGGTGGCGGCGAGTTGCCGCGGGACGAGGTAGCGGCGCGCGATCTGCAGCTTTTCCTGAGCTGTGTAGCCCGGAAGCTGGATGATCTCCATGCGGTCGCGCAACGGGCCCGGTATGGTGTCGAGCATATTCGCGGTGCAAACGAACATCACGCCGGACAGGTCGAATGGCACCGCAAGATAGTTGTCGCGGAAGGTCGAGTTCTGCTCCGGATCGAGCACTTCGAGCAGCGCCGACGACGGGTCGCCATGAAAACCGCCCGCGCCGAGCTTGTCGACTTCGTCGAGCATCATCACGCAGTTGCGGGTGCCGACCTTGCGCAGGTTCTGGATGATATTGCCCGGCAGCGAGCCGATGTACGTGCGCCGGTGGCCACGAATCTCCGCTTCGTCGTGCACTCCGCCGAGGCTTACCCGCGCGAATTTGCGTCCGGTCGCTTTGGCGATGCTCTGCCCGAGCGAAGTCTTACCTACGCCGGGCGGGCCTACGAAGCATAGGATTGGGCTCTTGCCCGACGGATTGAGCTTGCGCACCGCGAGAAACTCGAGGATACGGCGCTTGATTTTCTCGAGCCCGTAGTGATCCTCGTCGAGCACGCGCCGCGCCTCGACGATGTCGATCGGGGTCGGCGGGTCCGCCGCCCACGGCAACTCGATCAGCCAGTCGAGGTAGGTGCGGATCATCGAGTACTCGCCGGCGGCTTCGGGCATGTGCTCGAGGCGCTTGAGTTCCTTGCGCGCCTGCTTTTCGACGTCCTCGGGCATGCGCGCCGCGCGTGATCGCCTTATCGAGCTCGGCGATCTCCGCCGCGCCTTCGTCGCCCTCACCAAGCTCCTTCTGGATGGTGCGCATCTGTTCGCGCAGCAGGTGCTTGCGGTTGGTGTCGCCGATCGATTCCCGCGTGCGCTCATCGATCTCGCGCGACACTTTCAGCACCTCGATGCGGTGTGACAGTAACTCGAGCAGCTTGTCGAGGCGCGCCTTCAGGTCGAACGTCTCCAGCAGCGCCTGCTTCTCCTCGGCGCTGATGTCCATCAGCCCGGCGATAAAGTCGGCCAATTGTGCGGGCCCTTCCACGGCCTGCAAGGCACCTACCATTTCTTCCGGTACTTGCGGCAGCAGTTGCAGAATCTCGACGGCGCGTTCCTTGAGGCTTCGCGCACGGCCTTCGATGTCCACGTCGACGTGGTCGGGATCCTCGATGAACTGCACGCGGGCAACCGCGAACGGATAGCCCTCCAGGAACTGCAGCACCCGAAAGCGCTTCAATCCTTTGCAGATGGCGTAGTGCGAGCCGTCGGGCGCGGTGATGTATCGCAGCACGTTGGCCGACGTGCCGACCCAGTGCAGGTCGTCGGGGCTCGGGTCTTCGACTTCAAGCTTGCTTTGCAGCAGGACACCCAGCGGGCGCTGCAGACGCGCGGCCTCCTGGGCGGCCGCCCGCGAACGCTCGCGACCCACCGTGAGCGGAATCACCATGCCGGGGAACAACACGATTTTGCGCACCGGCAAGATGATCAGCGCGTCTTCGGGCACGGGACGCGTTGTGGTTTGCCGCGATGGCTGTTCCGCGGCCGCAGGAGCTTCGATGCCCACGCCGGCGTCGGCGGTGACTGGATCGCTTTTTGACAAAGTTTCTTCGTTCATGGTGGTGTCAGCCTGTCTTGCGCAACTTCAATACCAGGCAGCCGTTCAGGATCTCGCCCGGTCCCGTTTCCAGCCGCACGTCCGGCAGCGTGATGCGCCGCTCGAAGTAGCCGTAGGGAATTTCGAGCTGCCGCACCACGTGGCGCGGTCCGAAGAGGGGCAACGGGCATTCGGCCCGCACCAGCAGTGCTCCGGACTCGCGCGTCACCTCCACCCGATCCGCCGCTACACCCGGCAGCGCCACGACGATGACGATTTCCCGCTCGTCCTCGAACATGTCCACGGGCGGTTCCCAGACCGCCCGCGAGCTCTCCGAGGCGCTCAGCCGGAAAAACTGCCGATGCATGCGGCCGGCCTGGTCGAGCAGCTCAACCGCCTGTGCCCACATCCAGTCGGTCGGATTACGCGATGACATGGCGGGTGGTCATGTCAGACATTCGCCTTGATCCACTGCAGCAGCCCGGTAACGTCGCTTGCGCCCGAGCGTCGCGCGACTTCGTGGCCGTTCTTGAAAGCGATCACGGTCGGTATGCTGCGGATACCGAAGCGCGTGGCAATCTCCGGCTCGGCTTCCGTATCGAGCTTCGCCAGGCGCACGCCCGGCGCAAGGCGCGCGGCGGCTTGCTCGTATGCCGGCGCCATCATTTGGCACGGCCCGCACCATGGCGCCCAGAAATCGACCACCAACGGCAACTCGCTCGCCGCCACCTGGCGATCGAAATTCGCCTTGGTCAGCGCGAACGGCTGCCCGCCAAGCAGCAGCTGTTTGCAGCTGCCGCATTTTGCGGACTCGTCGATGCGCGCACGGGGCACGCGGTTGGCGGTGTCGCAGTGCGGACAGACGACGCGCAGGTTCTCACTCTCGGGCGAGCCTTGCGAAGAGGCACGGTCAGACGGTGCGCCTGCGGAGGCTTGAGGGTCCATGGTGCTTCAGTTTAGGGCGCGTCAAGCCGATTCAAGATGCGGGTAGGCGAATTCGAAGCAAGAGCGAATGCGCATTGGGAATTTGCGCAGGGATTGTCCTCGCTTGGACCTGCTGGTCGGCAGCGGCTTCTCCGACGTTCGGACGGCCGCCGGCCTCGTCGCAGGCACCCGCATGGTTCATGATAGCTAGAGCTGTCGAATCTGTTTACAACAGACGCGCTAGCGGTAGTGTCAGGAAACCGTAACGCTTTGAATTGGAAGAATCAAACTGCGCGCGTACGGATATTGCTTAAGTCTGACTGGGAGGCAAGTCTATGTTGACACTGTGGCTCGTTGCGGCGTTCTTCGCTGGCGTCGGGGCGACCACTTTGCTTTTCGCGCTGCTGCACGCTTCAGGGCCTCGGCAACCAGTGCAGGCCGAGGACCTCGACTGCTAGTTGCGGCTCGCGTTGCCTGCAACTCGCGTTCGTGACGCCGAACGGGAATCCCAAAGCTCGCAGGCATCCTCCGGGTCAGGTGTCGCTAAGCATACGCGCGCGCCGATGCCAGGAAGCGAGCGGAGCTGCAAAACTCTCCCGTCCCACGACTCCGGTTCGAAGCGCGACAATTCATTTTTGGAGCGTAACCGTAGCCTGGCATCCAAGGAAGTTCACGTATATCGGCGCGACCTCGGCAGCGCTTTCGACCTGCAGTAAATGGGCGGCATGCGGTAACTCGTGAAGCTCGCTTCCTGGGGCCGCGCGCTGAAGGCGCTGTGCGCCAATTGACACCAAAGATTCGGTCGTCAATACCCCAAATGATCAACGTCGGGAGTTTGGGAATGGGCCGCCGCCAAAGGACGTCGTCGTAGAGATTCACAATGTTCCACACTTGCACGTAGTGACGATTATTGGCGACATACATCGCGACGATGTCGCGCTTCTCCGCATCACTGATCGACGGAGGCGTCACGAAAAGCAGCCGCAACTCGAGGTCGCGCTGTCGCACATTGATTGGAATGAAGGATTGATACCCCGAAAAATTGCGTTGTGCATTGCGTCGGTCCAACCGATAACGCCCAGCGGCGAGCCAATGAAAGCGCGGCTGCGCACTTGTGCCGGAATAGCGGCTGGCATATAGCGATGCAATTGCCCCGCCCATCGAGTTGCCGGCAAGGTCAGGGTTCTTCGATCACGATACCGGTCAACCCGGAAGAGGCGAAGTTCCTTCGCCGCAAAGGTGTCACCAATGTGTCGGGAATGGACCCATCAGAACAAGTGGGCGCCATTTAAGACACATTTCAGAACGTTTAGGGGCCGCCAAAGGACAGAAGCGCCCCGCACGTGGCAAGCTCCCTCCAAGTCATCCCGGAGGTTTCCGGAATGAAGCGCAAGCGGAGCGCGTCTGCCGCGATTTGGCTTCGGCTCCGAGCGGAATGCATGCGTCCGATCGTTCCTTACGGCAGCATCTGACCGACGCGTACCGACGCGCTGAAGTCGCACAGCGTTAGACTCCTCCACATCCGGATTGTAGCCGAACATGCGTAACGCTCCCGAGTTCGCCTCGCCCTCCATACCCCGCCGCTTCGGGCGCTTCGAATTGCGTCCCAGCGAGCGCACTCTGCTCGCGGACGGCACGCCTGTCGCAATTGGTGCTCGCGCGTTCGATCTGCTGGCTGCATTCGTGGATCGCCCGGCCACGCTAATCGCGAAGGATGATCTCCTCGCCACCGTGTGGCCGGGCGTCGTCGTGGAGGAGAACAACCTGCAGGTGCAGGTTTCCACGCTGCGCAAGATCCTCGGCCAGAGCGCGCTTGCGACCATCCCGGGGCGCGGCTATCGATTCAACCTGCCCGTAACGTGCGCGGCGCCCGTCGCGTCGCTCGTCGACAATCGCGTGCTGGTACCTGATGAGGTTGATGAAACGCACGCATCTGAAAACACGCACCAATTTACCTTCGCGGCTACCGGTGTTGTATGGCCGCGCGGACGATTCTGCGGCGATCGCGGCGTTGCTGCGAGAACATCCGGTAGTGACAATCACGGGCTCCGGCGGCATCGGCAAGACGCGAGTCGCCCAAGCAGTCGCAAATCGAATCGCGACGGACGCCGCAACCGAGTATCCGGATGGCGTCTGGTGGGTCGAGCTCGCTGCGCTGGCCGACGGCGCCCTCGTGCCCTCGGCCGTGGCCCAGGCCATGGGGGTGCAGCTCGCGAGCGAACAGCAACCAGCGCTCGCGCTGCGAACGCAACTCGCCCCGCAGCGTGCTCTGCTGGTACTCGACAATTGCGAGCATCTGGCTGACGCCGTGACCGCGCTCGTCGACACCGTGACAGCAGGTGCGCCGCGCGTGAGCATCCTCGTGACGAGCCAGGAAACGCTCAGGGCCACCGACGAGCATGTCTATCGTCTGAGCGGGCTTGCGGTTACCGATCCCGTTGCCGCGGACGGCGCGTCCGGGTCCGGTGCGGTCGAGTTGTTCGCAGCGCGCGCGCAGGCCGTCGACCCGCGCTTCAGGCTGACCGCGGCTAATTTACCGACGGTGATCGAGATCTGTCGGCGCCTGGATGGCATCCCACTCGCGATCGAGCTCGCGGCCGCACGGCTCCCGTTGCTCGGCGTCGAAGGACTGCGCGCGCGCTTGCATGAACGCTTCAACCTGTTGACCGGCGGCGCGCGCGTAGTTCTCCGTCGCCATCAGACGTTGCGCGCGACGCTGGAATGGAGCCACGCGCTGCTCACGCTCGACGAGCAGGCAGTGTTCCGGCGCCTCGGCGTATTCGCGGGCGGCTTCACCCTGGAGGCGGCCCAGCACGTAGCGAGCGACGAGCGTATCGATCCATGGACGACGCTCGATCATCTCGGCGCGCTGGTGGACAAGTCGCTGGTGCTGGCAGTGGGCGATCCTATCCCGCGCTACCGGATGCTGGAGACCACTCGCGCCTATGCGCTGGAGCGGCTTGCCGAAGCGGCAGAAATGCAAGCGAGTCTCCGGCGCCATGCACACGCCGTGCTTGCATTGCTGGAGCCGTTCGAGCACTACGAATGGCGCTGGCGCGCAACCGGGGTGGTGCCTGCAGCGAAGGTCGAACTCGACAACCTGCGGGCCGCGCTCGAATGGACGGATGCGGCCGCGGACGGCTCGCTGGCCGTGGCGCTGGCCGGCGCGTCGTACAGCGTCTGGTGGTCTTCGTCTCATCTGGCCGAAGGCCTCGCACGCTGCCTCGCGTTGCGCCCGCACGTCGATGCCGGCGTGTCAACGACCGCGGCGGCGCGGTTCTGGCTCACGATTGCCAAGCTCGGCGTCTATTCGATCCGTCGCGAGAGCTACCAGGCCGCCGTGCGCGCCGCCGCGTTGTATCGCGAGCTCGGCGACGATCAGCGCTGGTTCGAGGCACTGACCTTCGCTGCCGTGCAGGGCACACGCTTCGCGACCATCGCGGAAATGGAAGTGCAGATTCAGGACGCGGCGCGCCTCGAACGTCCCGAATGGCCGGCACGCCAGCGCGCCAAGCTCCAATTCGCCCGCTGTTTCTGGTTCGCCCGCCAGGGGCGGATCGAGGACGCGCTCGCGTGCGCGCAGCGACAGGTCGCGATCTGCAGCGACGATGGCATCGAAGTCGCTGCGCTATACGCCACATCCAATGCCACGTTCATGGAATCGCTGCTTGGTCGTCCGCAGGAGGCGCTCGAGCACGCGCGCGCGGCAATTGCCCGTCTTCATGAACTGGACGCCGACGCCGGTGCGGGCCATCTCCATTTCAGCGAGATGATCGCGTTGATCATGCTGAATCGGCCAGCGGAAGGACTCGTGGCAGCGCGCAACGCGTATCCACGACTATCGCGAGAAGGTGACCATCATCGGCTGTTGTTGCCTCTCGCGCTACTCAACGCGCTTCACGGACGGCTGGACGCCGCTGCACGTGTCGCGGGGTTCGACGGCGCCATCCAGGCGCGCAGTGGCGAGAACGTGAGCATCGTCGCGCCAATGCTCCATCACCGCCTCGAGCCCCTGCTGGCCGAAGGCCTATCAGTCGTCGAGCGCGCGCGACTCCTAACTGAAGGCGCGGCCCTGGGAGATGAGGATGCGTTCAAGCTGGCATTGATCGATGCGGCGTAGTGTCAGCCGTTCCTCTTGGCGGGATGACATCAACGTCAACGTTGTATACTCGCCAACCGCTTCAGAACAAGCGACTCGCCGTCATGCTCTCAGAACTTGGCGGGATACTCCGCACCCGGTGGCTGTCGCTGGTCCTTCTCTGCGCGATCGCGCTTGTCGGTTGCGACGCCCATCCTCCGGTCAACGCGCCGATCACAAGCCAGGATCTCAACAAGGGATACAGGCTTCAGCGCGTCAAGGCCGATCCCGACAACCCGGGCGATGTGCTGGTCATCCTGACGTTGTCGGGCGGAGGCGCCCGCGCGGCGGCGCTCGCCTACGGAACGATGGAAGCGCTGCGCGACGTGAAGCTCAGGATGGGCGGCCGGAGCCGGAGGCTGCTCGACGAGGTCGATGTCATCAACGCCGTTTCCGGCGGCAGCATCGTAGCCGCCTACTACGCCGTTCATCGGGAAGGACTCTTCCGCGATTTCGAAGCCAAATTCCTGAAGCGCGACGTAGAACGCCAGCTCCGCGCTGAGCTCCTCGCCAATCTGCCGCGGCTCGCCCAGTCGCAGTTTTCACGTGGAGAAGTCCTCGCCGAGTACCTCGATCGCGAATTGTTCGACGGCGCAACGTACGCCGATCTGGCCCGCGGCAGCATGCGACCGTTTGTGGTCATCAACGCCGCCGCTCTGGCGACGGGCGCCCGGTTCCCCTTCACGCAAGCACAGTTCGATCTGCTGTGCTCGGACCTCGGCAGCTTATCGCTCGGACGCGCGGTCGCTGCGTCCGCGGCGCTGCCGCCCTTCTTCAGCGCGATTACCATCGAAAGCTACGCCGGCACGTGTGGTCCGGTGTCGATCCCGGGGATCGCCGCGAGCAACGACCCGTCAGCACGCACGCGCAGCGTCCGCCTCGAGGAAGCGCGCACCTACCTAGATCGCTCGCGACGTCCGCACGTCCATCTGGTCGATGGTGGGTTGATCGACAACCTTGGCTTGCGCGTTGCCGGCGATTTCGCCGTCGAGCAGGGCGGCTTCTTCGAGCTGGTCGACGCGCTCGGCTATCATGACGTTACCCACGTGGTATTCATCTCGGTGAACGCCGAGACCGATCCCAATTTTGCGATCGATCAAAGCGCCGATACGCCGAACTTCTTCCAAACGCTGAACGCACTCAAGTTGCCTGGGCGCGCGCATTCGTTCGAGGTGGCCGAGCAACTCAGATCGAGTTTCGACGTCTGGCGCGACGAAGTGAGGAAGCGGCGTCCGCTGCCGCGCGGTGCCGCGGGCGAGTCGGGCCCCCAATTCTATTTCATCGATGTGTCCCTGCAGGCGATCGCGGACGAAGACGAGCGCAATGGCTTCCAGAGCATTCCAACGGCGTTGACGCTCGACCCGGCGACGGTCGATCGCCTGCGCGCAGTAGCGCGCAAGCTCTTGCTGGGGTCGGCGGATTTCAAAAGGCTCGCGGCGGATCTCGGCAGCTGATTCGCGCCACGCGACTCAGGCTGGCACTTCCTGCGCCTTGAGCTGGCCTACCAGCGCGACATACGCCTGCATCGCCTCTTCGCGGGAAACGCCTTTGCGCTTGGCCCACGCGTCGTACTTCGCTCGCCCGACGACGTCGAGCACGCTGGGACGATCGCCGGCGACGTCCCCGGCATCAGCCTGCTTGTAGAGCGCGTAGAGATCGAGGAGCGTCGCGTTCTCGGGGGGCTTGGTCAGCGCCTTGGCTTCCACCGTCGCCGCGACGAATGCCGCATCGAGCGCGATGGCCGCGTTGTCAGGCGCCGGCGCCTCTCCGAAGAATGCATCCTCGAGCTCGACCTGGTCCGCGAACCAGCGCGCCTCCAGAAGTTTTCCGGCGTGAAAGGCGAGCAGAAGCGCGCCGGGCGATTCGAGGCGAGCCGAATCGTTGCTCGCCACGAGCTGCGCGGGCACCAGCACTACGCCGCGATTGAAAACCGGCGTGCCGAACGCAGTGAAGCGGGCGTTCCCCAGCGCGCCGAACCTGCTGGCGAAGATGCCAAAGGCTTTGCCGACGTGCACACCCGATACTGCGTTGGCGCCTGGATGCACCCAGGAAAGATCCGGGATCGACAGTTCGCGCAGATTGGTCAGCTCCCCGGCCCCGAGCTTTGCGAGCACGTCTTTGAGCGCCGCGGTCAGCTCGTCGACATTCATACGTGGCTCATTGGCAAGCGCCGAGCCCGCACCCGGCAACGCGGCGCCGAGAAACTCGAGCACGTTCTTGGCAACGATCTCACGGTCGTTGTCGACGCAGATCATGTGATAGCTGTCTTCGAGGATGACCATGCGGGCTCGTCCACCGCCGATGGCCTTCACCATGAAGTCCGCCGAACGCAGGCTGGTGAGTTCGTCTTCACGCGCGTGCACGACCAGCGTGGGGCATGGGATATGCGAAGCGGCCTTCATCACCATCGCACGCAAACGATCGACCTGGCGGATGCATTCCAAAGGCACCCACCGGTAATGGAAATTTTCGCCGCGCTCAAACTTGGCTTTGACGATCGCGCGCAGCTGCTCGTTCTTGATGCCGAACGGGTCTTCCTCTTCGATTTTCATCCGTCGCGGCAAGCCTGGGACGGCATACAGCACGGGTCGCAGGAACCGATACCACGGCGTGGCCCAGCCGTCGATGTAGACGGGAGGCGCGAGCATGATCAGATTGCCCTTGACGTGACGCTCGCGCGCCGCGAGCAACGCTGCGAGCAGCGAGCCCATGCACATACCCATCAGGTGCACGGTTGGATGGTCATCGCGGATCTCGCGGTATTTGGCGACGACCGCTTCGACCCAATCCTCGGCAGCGACGCTGGCGAGGTCCTCCGCCTTCGTCCCGTGGCCCGGGAGCGTCAGCGAGTAGGTTACCAAGCCGGCGTTCTTGAGCCGCTTGTGCATCGACCCGAGGTCGTACTGCGTACCGCCGAGGCCATGGATGAGGAACGCCGCGTCCGGCGCTGTTGCTGCTCTCATGCGACTGCAGGAGTTACGCGGAGGATGCCGACGATGCGGTGCAGGTCGCCATCGTGGTCGTGAATCGCGCGCGCTTCGTCGATCACCGTGCTGGTACCGGAAGGTCCGAACACGGCATAGCGCATGGTGTCCGCCGCGCCTCCGGCGCCGCGTTCGCCAAAGCGCGCAGCGACTGCGTCCCGATCCTGCGGCGCTACGCAGGCAAGCCAATCGGCGAGCGTGGCGATCTTCTGCGCTGCCAACCCGATCAGATGGGTCGTGTCGCCGCTGAGCACCAACTCGCCAGACTCTGGCGCCCATTCGTAGGCGATCAGTCCATGCGCGCCGATCGCGGCCTCGAAGCGAGTTTTCCATTCGCGCGCTCGCGACGCCGCCAGGCGCTGGCCCTCCACGAGCGTGGCCACCAACAGACCGGTCATCGCCAGCGCCGCGGCGTAACCCTGCGCATTGAGCGCGCTGTCGCCGAAGAGGCCGTCGCGGTCGATGAAGGGGCCGAGGCCGCGCATGGTCTGCGCGATCGCAATCAGTGCGCCGATCAGCGCTGCCAGCGTCGCGCCTCGCGTGCCCCACAGTAGCGCGACCAGGACGAAAAACACGAACGGCAGATAGGTAAGGCCAACCGAGAGAGAGCGCAGGAAGGGGCTTTCGGGATGAGCCGAAAACAGCACGTACAGGCAGATCAGGAAGAGCGCGCACGCCGCCGCTCCGCCGGCGAACGACGACATTGTCAAACCACCCGAGCGCTTGAGCCGGAACTGCGCCCATGACGCGACCAACGGCGCGATCAGGAGCATGCCGACGAAGTTTCCAACCAGCCACACACGGAAAGTGCGCCATGCATCAGGGCTTCCTGCAAGGTCGCCCCACAGGCTGATGATCACTGCCCCCGTCAGGGCGAGCACGGCTGCCCCCGCAACGACGGCGCCCACATCGCGCGGCGACACGAAACGAAGCGGCGGCGGCGAAAGCTGCGCAGCGACCGCGCCTCCGGCGAACGTCACGAGCACTTCGATCACCGCGTACCCCAGCGCATTGGGCAGCGACGAACCGACCAGCGGTTCAAAGATGAGCGCCCCGAGGAAGGCACCGGCAAGCACCGGTGCCCAGTTGGACCGCGGGCGGACAAACAGCAGTCCCAGGGCGAAGCCGCTGGCGGGCCAGACGCCCCAAGCGTCCTGATCCGAGTACGCGAAATAGGCGGCGAACACGCCGAGTGCGAGATACGCCGCGGCGACTACAACGATGGTTTGTACTCTGCCCAAAGATATGCCTCCCTCCGCCGTCTCGCGAAAATGACTCGAGGGCTTTCGCGGTTGCCCTCTCCGCGACGAGGGTAACTTCATTCCGCAGACATAGATAGCTCTTCAGGCTCTTGCGGGAGCGCTGAGGCGAAGTCTGCGGGCGCGATAGGTTCGCACTGCACAGGTCCGCTGGCAACCGAGCCGAAAATCCCGTATATCATTTGCGCACGCGTGCCGTGCGGCCCGCGCATATCCCGTCTCACCCTGTACTCCATGACCATCGACTGGAACGCGTTCACCCCTTGGCCAGCCACCATCGGCGGAGTCGTCATCGGCGTCGCCGCTGCGCTGCTCGTGCTCGTCAACGGTCGGGTGGCGGGAATCAGCGGGATCGTGGGCGGGATGCTTCACCCGCGGGCCGGCGATGTCGCCTGGCGGCTGGCGTTCGTCACCGGACTTCTGCTCGCGTCCCTGGCCGCCGAGACCGTTGCGTTGCAAACCTCCGCCACGATCGACGCCAGCTATTCCATCTTGATCGTAGCCGGATTTGTGGTCGGCATCGGCACACGTTATGCGGGCGGCTGCACCAGCGGCCATGGCGTCTGCGGACTGTCGCGCCTGTCGCCGCGTTCGCTGGTCGCGACGCTTTCGTTCATGGCCGCAGGATTGATTACGGTCTACGTCGTGCGCCACGTGATCGGCACCTGAGCACGCCATGGCCTTGGTCGCCGCCTTCGTCGCCGGTTTAGTATTCGGACTCGGTCTAATTGTCTCCGGCATGACGAATCCGGCAAAGATCTTGGGCTTCCTCGACATTACCGGAAAGTGGGATCCATCCTTGGCTTTGGTGATGGCCGGTGCGGTGGCCGTCGGCGGAGTCGCGTTCGCGCTTGCACGTCGACGAACCAAAAGCGCATTGGGCCTGCCGATGCAATTGCCGACTGCACGGACCGTCGATGTCCGACTCGTCGCTGGCAGCGTTCTGTTCGGCATCGGCTGGGGACTCGCCGGATTCTGTCCCGGACCTGCGATCGTCACGCTTGGCGCGGGCTATCTGAAATCCTGCGTGTTTGTCGTCGCCATGCTGCTTGGCATGGGCGCCTTCGAGCTCATCGAGCGCAGCAGCATACGCAACGCATCGGGTGGGACGCAACGAGCGCCTAACCCCGACTGAACGTCCGCGTCGATCAGACGCACGATGCACGGGTGAATTGATGGCAAAATGCGGGGGGCGCGATTCGAAGGCAAGCAAAGGTGCAATCACCGACGGCGGTACTGCGTAGCGTTGTCCGCATTCTGACGATTGCATCGCTCTTGGGCGCGGGCCCGCCCGCGGCGCTTGCGCAGGCACCTGCACCGGATGCTGCGAGTCACCTTCCCGCGCAATCCGCGCCGCCACCGCAGGCCTTGCCGCCCGGCCGCGTGCCGGCACCCGGCACGTCGCCCATCGGGCCGGTAAAGATTGGGATCTATCTGTTCTCCGTCCAGGAGCTCGATTTCGCGAAGTTCACGTTCCATCCGACGTTCGAGGTCTGGTTTCGATGGCGCGGCGACGCTTTCGATCCGCTCGCGAACCTCCACGTTGTCGGCGCCCGTTCGATGACCGTGACGCGCGAGGATCAACGCAAGCTCGGCAACGGCGAGAACTATGCCGTCGCGCGCGTCGACGCGGTGATCAACGAAACGTTCGACACCAGCGCGTTTCCGTTCGACCGCCACCGGCTGGAGATTGCGATCGAATCGCCATTTGAGGAGGACTACCTCGTCTACGAGATGGATCGCGACGCCAGCATGCTCGATCCCGACGTGTTCTCGCCGGTCTGGCGATTATCCGGCTTCCGATTGCGCGAGTACCGCAAGACGTACCCGACGTCGTTCGGCCTCACCGAGCGCACCGATGCTCGCTACTCAACGCTCGTCGCCGAAGTCGTCGCCGAGAGGAATAGCTGGCGCGCCGCCGTCGATTACTTCATTGGCTTCATCGTTTGCGTGCTCTTGTGCCTGCTCGCCTATTTCGTCCCGCCGAACATGCTCCAGGTACGTACGACGCTCGCGACGTCGGCGACGTTTGCCGCCGTCGGCAACAAGTACATCGTCAATTCGCTCACCGAGACGAATGTCACGGCACGCCTCGTCAACGTCGCCGTGATCTCGTCGTTTGCGATATTGCTGATCTACATAGTCGTATCGATCCGGTGCGACCGGCTGATCAGAGGCGACGAGCCAGCACGAGCCGCGCGGCTCAACCGCAACGTCGGCATCGGTTCGGCGGTTGCTTATGGGCTGCTGATGGCGATCTACTTCTGGCGTGCATACACGGCACTGCCGACGTGATGCTAGCGCCGCTGGCGCTGCTCCTGTTCACTATCGTGGAACGCGATGGTGATCCGATAATTGCTCGCGACGCACGATGCGGATACGATTCAGTCTGCGGACCGTTCGTCGAATAGACACCCGCTTGCCGTTCGCCGCGTTCGGTCCAATTAACCCCTTTGAGGATATAGACATGCGCACTGCTTTCATTCGCCTGCCGCAGATGCTTGGGCCAATCGCTTTGGCGGCGTTGCTGTTTTGCTCGACAGGCGTCAAGGCTGCCGACGATCAAATGTCCCTGACCGGGCTCAAGGAGGTGAAGGTCGCGTTTGACATCAAGGAAGGCGACGCCAAGCTGCTCCTGAGCCGGCTCGACGTCATCGATGAAACCCGTCAATCGTTGATCCGCCAAGGAGTCACGCCGCATTTCATCCTGGCATTCCGCGGACCCGCGACAAGGCTGGTACAGACGGACGAGGAGAAAATCAAGCCGGAAGATCGCGCTATGGCTGCGAAGGTCGCCACCCGGATCAAGGAAATGAGTGGCGCGCCCGGTGTCGATGGATTCGAGCAGTGTGCCGTCGCAGCGCGGGAACAGGGAACCAAAACCGAACTTGTCCTGCCCCAGATCCGCGTTGTCGGCAACGGCTTCATATCGCTCATGGCTTACCAAGCCAAAGGCTACGCTTACATCGCTCCCTGAATCTTGGCGAGATCGCGCTCGGAGCGAGAGATCAAATTCCAGATCTTGGAATCGGTTTCAATAGACCTGGCGCGTAAACCCTATTTTGGCCCGATGAAGGGAAGAGTGGGTGTACTTGCGTGCGATCGCAGACACTCTTTGCCCAAAGGCGTTATTGCTATAACACCCGCGACTTGTTGCTCGACGTAGCCGCCGGCAACGAGCACGTTAACGATTTCCCACGCCTCGAAACGCAGCGAAATGCCCGCCGCGCAACGACTGAGGCACTCCAATTGTTCGGTTGACAACTGCGCTCTGACCCTCGAATGGGTCTCGGAGGGCCTGCCACATGGCAACGAATTCAGCGCGCAGTTATTCGACATATTCCGGCTCCCATAAAAACGCCATCTTGCCTTGCATCTTGCGTCGATGAAACGATCAGCAAACCAACGGTAGCGTTTTAGACAGGAAAGGCGTTGTTGGCCACAGCTGGGTACGCGGGCCCACGAAACGCGATCTTGCGGAAGATCTCGTCCGTATCGAGCGGTTGCACGCAGAGCGAGCCGCCGAGTCGGAGAGTCGTCGTGACGCCTGAATCAGGCGACCGGGCGAGAGCCCGAAGGCGCGCAGGAAGTCAGGTGAAGATTGTTAGCCGTCGCCGGCATCGGCTTGTCGGCGCGTCAGCCGACAGAACCGATGCGACAACGCAGTCTAACCACGGACGTGCGACGGAAGATCCTCACGATCCTTCCATCGCACGCAGCCGTTGCTTACGACGCGCAAGGACTGGACTTGATCACGCTCGCCTTGTTCGGATTGAACCAACGCGCATCGGCAGGCGCAAACACTTGCGGTTTGAAGAAATCGATCGGGTCAACCAACCAGTGTAACTCGGGCTGCTGGCTCGGCGGGAATCCCAGGGCCGCAGCATACTGAGTCCAGCCAATCTTGAACTCAGGCGACGAGCTCGCAACGTCGACATCGGTCATGTGCAGAGGAATGAAGACCTTCGGCAGGAGGTGCTGGTTGTACATGATCGCGTCGCGCAAACCATTGTTCGCCAGACCGAGGGTCGCGACCGAGCCCAGTTCGACGTCAGTGGGCGGCAGGTTGTCCATGATCTTGAACAATGCCGCGCCGATCGCCTGGGATTGCGCGTTCCCGGCGGTATTCGTGGTCAGGCCGGGATCGACGCCAACGCCCTCCTTCAATGGGCCCGTGGTGTTGTGCCAGACCAAGCTGAAGTTATAGCCGCTGCGCAACACGAATTGGTAGAACAGACTGTAGGGCCCGGCCGTGCCACCGAAGCCCGACGTCTCCGTATTCTGCTGACCCGGCACCGCTGCCGCATAGTTGGGCGTCCCTGACCCGTTGTTGACTCCGGGTATTGTGTAGGACGTGCCCGTGGGGTACATCGCCACATACGTCGTCGCCGGCGTGGTGAAAACCCTTCCTGCGTCGCGCGGATCGGCGACATTCTGGATCGGGAAATGACTGATGGTCGGGTCAACAGCGGCCGTTCCAGAATGGATGTGCTTGAACACCAGTATGCAAGCGAGTGGCTCCAGCTGGTTTATTTTCTCGACCGTCGTCTGGCCCGTGTTGGGTCCCGACAGCACGTACTCCCCAGGGGTTGAGCCGCGCGGCACGACGCCGATGCAATTGGCCGGATTGCCGTTGGGGATGAGTGTTCCTGGACTCGGAACACCGCCGTTGTTGTTGGTGTTGGGATCCGCGAACATTCTGGCTACATCCTGTTGCATCACATCACAGGTTTCCGGCGTGGAATAGATCGGAATGTCGTTCAACATCTTCGAAATGTACGCCGCATGGTCAGCGTGATCGCCGTGGCCATGCCCGAGGAAGATCGCTTCCGGCTTGGCATTGATCAAATCCTGAGGCAGGACCGGGCTTCGACGCGTATCGATTGGCGTGGTCGGCAACTCGGGCCGATTGATGTACGTATCAAGCAGAATGACTCGTCCCGCAAGCGACACGAGATCGGTCGCGTTCCCGACCCAGGAGACGATGACCTTGTCAGTCCTCATCGCGCCGGTAAGTTGATTTACGTTCTCGGCTCCAAAGAATTTATTTCGGGCAGCGATCAGCGCGGAGGTACTTACTGCAGACACCGCCAACGACGAATAAATACACAGAACGACCAATAGACACTTTGAGAGCAATCTCCCGCGGTTCATGACATGTCCTCCTTATGTGAAATTAAACGTATCGACGGTACGTTACCGAGATCGACTGCGCGGAGAGGCCGTCGCGTGGCCTCACCGTAATTAATTGGAATCTGACTGCCGCATGATAGTAGTCGCGAAATTCGTAGTACGCAATGTGGATCGAACAATAAGTTACGCTTCAGCGTCCGCGGTCCTGCGACGGGCCGATCGCGACGACGCCGCGTGATTGCGCCTTCGTCGACGTCGCGGCACAAGATTGATGCCCGCGCCCGGCACCTGTGCGCGCGATGCTGTGCCGCGGCGTAGAGCGGCTTTAAGCTGCGTGCGGTGCAACATCCAGCGCGCGAGTCCGTCTCGCTCCGCATGTGCGGCATGGAAAATTGCGTGTGAAATGCTACAGCCCGAGCGGCGAGCGCCACTTCGGGTTTTCGAACCGCGCGCGCATTGCTACTTTGCGCATTCGATGATTCACATGAAAGCCAGAACTGTTACAGAACATTACAAAGAATGCGCCTGGTTTTCTCCGCACGAGCAAATGCATTGGAATCTGGGAATGTCGATATTATTTACACTTTTCATTAAGCCGCTGGATTAGATGTTCATAACAAATTGAAAGCGCTATATAAGTTCTCTTCGGCTCAAATCTTGCTCAACGCAGCTGTTACCTTTGTTTCGGATATTCTCAAGTTCGGAGGGCACGACAATGATCACTAAGGGAACCTTTGCCGCGGCAATCGCGATGGCGATCGCCGCTTGTTCCGCTTCAATCGCGTCAGCCAACCTCGTCGTCAACGGCGGGTTTGAAGCCGGCTCGACGGTTGCGACCAATCCTCCGTGGACCGTGACTGACTTTCTGGATCCTTTCGGTGAGGGCATCGACTTCGGCATCGATACCTCGCCCGCGGACGCACAGAGTGGCAACAACTCCTTTTATGGCATGGGTTTCAACGATGGATTCGACCCCGTCGTTCCGACCGTTCTCTCGCAAACCCTGTCAACACTGCCAGGTCATGTCTACAACGTCTCCTTGGGCTTCGCCAATTTTGGGGGCGGCCTAGGTGAACTTGAGATACTGTGGGGGGGAAACGTAATTTATGACAACGCGAACATAGGACCGCAGGGTTACACGAATATCTTCCTTCAGACCAAGGCGACCAGCGCATCGACGACGCTGTCGATCGAGCTAAGCAATCTCGGCGGCTTTCCGCTGAACGTGGACAACGTCAGCGTACCCGAGCCGGCGACTTGGGCGATGTTGCTGCTTGGGCTTGCCGGCATGGGCTTCGTTCGCCGCAGGACTGGCTGAACGGTCACCCAAGCGAAATGACTCATCATGCGGTGGCCACTGGCCACCGTTTTTTTGTGGATATTCCCGGTGCTTCAGTCGTCGCAGACGTTCGGGACGATCTCGATATTCCAGTTAAGCACGACGTGTTCACCGCCGCTGAGAGGCATCGTGCTTCTATCGGTTGGAATAACGTATGTAAGGCTGTTCTTATCGGGCGGGGCCTGGAAGGCAGCACCCGGCTGAACGTTGACCGAGACTGACTCGGCAGCCGACAAACCGACAACGGGTATCTGGTAGCGCGCCGCAAAGACCGTTGATGACGGCGCATTGGCGGAAGATGCGGTCGGCAAGGTCTTCGCTCGGACGGAGGTAATGTGCCCCGTCCCGACGGTACGGCAAGAAGCAAAAAATTGACCGGCTTGCGCCGGGGTTTGTTCACACGCGGTGATGGTGAGCTGAGCGTCGACCTTGGCCGGATCCGGATTTCCGGCGGAATCCAGCGGCAGATTCCAAACTGATTGGCTCCATTCGATGTCACCGACGATTGTTGCAGGGACATTCGTGGGCGCGGCGGCGGGATGTTCCAACTGCGCGGGTGTACACGCGGCTTCGATCAATGCGACGAAGATAACGGAGACCGAGACGTTTAGAAATCTCATTGGATCTTCTCCTGGAAAACTGCCGAGGCTGGCATCATAGGAGCGCGGCGGCAATGGCGTCAAGAATCGACACTGATCCTTATGCATTGCTCCCACTGATCCTTATGCACCTATGGTTTGGCGCCCACCTGAACCAATAAGGCTTTGACATCGTCGTGTCCTCCACGCGTCGCCGCGTCCAGTGCCGTTAGACCTTCGCTCGTCTCGGCATTGACCGCGGCCCCTTTGTCGAGCAGCGTGTGCACCACTTCCAGGTGGCCGTTGTAGGCAGCCGCCATCAGTGCGGTCGCGCCATCGCTCGTCTTTGCATCGACCTCGGCTCCCTTGTCGAGCAGCGTCCGCAGCACTTCGCCGTGACCGTTCTGCGCGGCCATCATCAGCGCGGTCGCGCCATCGCCCGTCTCGGCGTTGACTTCGGCCCCCTTGGCCAACAACGCCTGAATCACCTCGATGTCGCCGTGTTCGGACGCCATGATCAGCGCGGTCGTGCCGCTGTTCGTCTTCGCATTGACCTCCGCCCCTTTGTCGAGGAGTGCCTGCACGACCTCGCCATGACCATTGAATGAGGCCGCAATCAGCGCGGTTTGGCCGTTGGAGTCTTTGACATTGATCTCGGCGCCCTTGGCGAGCAGCGCCCGCGCGACTTCGAGATGGCCATTCTCGGAAGCCGCCATAAGCGCGGTCGCGCCGTTCTTCGTCCTGGCGTTGACCATGGCACCTTTGCTCAGGAGTACCTGCACAACCTCGGCGTGGCCGTTCAAGGATGCCGCGGTCAGCGCGGTCCTGCCGTCGGAATCGCTGGCATTGACCTTGGCACCCTTGGCGAGCAGCGTTTGTACTACCTGAGAGTGGCCGTTGAAGGACGCCGCGATCAACGATGTCGCACCATTGCTCGTCGTGCCATTGACCTTGGCCCCGTTGTCGAGCAGTGTCTTCACCACGTCGCGGTGACCGTTCTGCGAAGCCAGAATCAGCGCCGTTGCGCCAGCATTGTTCTTCGAATCTACGGCGACGCCCCGATGCAGGAGCCCACGGACAGCGATCGCATCCCCACGAGCCGCTGCATCGACCAAATCCTCTGCGGTCCCTGCGATGGCCGCCGTCGCGCACCCGGTTGCCAGTGCAACGCAGCACACGACAAGCCGACGAATGCGAACCATCGAATTCTGCCCAACGACCTTGCCAGACATTGCGAAATCCCTCTAGAAAACATGACCATTTGACACGACCATCGGCGCGCGCCAACCCACGATCAAGCGCAGAGCGCATTATGCACCGCGAGGAGCGGACACCAACGCACGAGATAGCGCAAAGCTTGGCAGCGCCCTAGTTCGTTGGCGCAGGCGCCGAACCAGCATTCAGCGGCGTACACGTGCTCTCCGTTACCCGCCTGCCGGTCGATCGCCATTGCGTGCCATCGCAAACATAAACCTCCTGCTCGACGTACGTCCCGGCCATGTCAGGTGGACATGGAATTGTCTGCGGCTCCGTCGTCGGCTCGACGCCACATCTGGTCGGCGCGAAAGGAGTAACCCGCACTTGCGCCGAGTCGGCGCTCTCGCCGTCACTATTCTGCGCGCTTACCGCATAGAAATACGTGGTGTCGTTGGCGATGGCCTTGTCAGTGAAGGCATTGCTTGCCAACGCGGTTGCCACGTTGATGTACGGGCCTGCTCGCGCGGTGGCGCGCTTGACGGTGTAACCAGTGGCGGACGCGACGGCATGCCACCGCAGGCTCACACTGCCATTGCCCGCAGTGGCCGTCAGTCCAAATGGCGTAGACGGGGCCCCGGCTGTGCCGATGCCCAGACCGCCTGCACCGGCGACGATGCCGTTGACGGCAAGATCGTCGTCGCCGACCCCTCCATCGGCAATGCGATAAGTGATGGTGCTGCCGTCAATCTGCGCCGGCAAGGTGTACCAGTGCGGCGAGTGATCGGTCTTCGTACGGCCGTAATTCCAATATTTAGCACCTGGCGGCAAAGGCGCGGATAAGGTCAGCGCAAAATTCAAGATAGATCCGGGAGTGCAATCGGCAGCTACAAATTTTATAACGCCTTGCGGAAACGATACGCCGGCTGGAGGTTCAGCCGAGGGTGCGTCCAGGCTTACCGTCTTCAGCCGGCAGCTCGGGCCGCCACCGTGCATCGATAGCGTAACCGTCCGTGCGCCATTGGCGGTTGAACCAGCAAACGCGGTGACCGCCGGGCTCCTGGGAATGGCGGCGATGGGGGTCGACGGCGCACTGGTGCCGGCGACGTTGGTCGCCCGAACCGTGCAACTGTACGATGTGTCGTTAGCAAGACCGCTGACAACAATCGGCGGCGCAGATCCCGCCACGCTGATTTCTCCCGGATCGCAAACCACGTTGTAGCTGGTAATCAATGCCCCTCCAGTGAACGCAGGGGCTGTGAATCCAATCGTCAGTTGATTGTTTCCCACGGCGGCGATACCGATGGTCGGCGCGCCGGGCAAGGTCACGGCAAGCGGAGAGCTGCCACCAAGGCCAGCCTCGGCACCACCCGTTGTTGCTTGCGCCGCGATCTGCGCCGAGCCGCTCGCGAGCGCAACCACAAGCATGCGCGACGTCATATGGACGTGGTCCCAGCGAATGGAGATTCGACCAAGGAACCGCCTGGACCACAGGCCTAACTTGCGTGCGGCGAATCGTTCTGCAGAATTCACTGGCGTTTCCGGTGCGGAGGCGGCGCGCTGTCTACGATACTGCGAGGTCAACGCAAAACGCTCCCGGCAGGCTCGTTTGCTCGACTGACATTGTCCCCATCGCCGGGGCGCAATGTCCAGAACGAGAGCGAGGACAGTACCGTCAGACCACCCACCGTCAGAAGCGTGTGATGTAGCGCCATCGTTACGGCCTGCTGATCGGTCTGTGGCATATCACCGAGAAACCAGCCAGCAATCAGCGAGCCGCACGCGAGGCCGAAACTCAACGACATCTGCTGGCAGGTACTGGCGATGGAGGTGGCCATGCTCGATTCGGCGGGCTCAACGTCCGCATAGGCCATGGAATTTACGCTCGAGAATTGCAGCGAGTTGAAAAACCCCTGCGTCAACCCCAGGAGCACAAGAATCACCAATGGCGTGCTCGGCGTCACCAGCGAGAACATGCAGATGGTAAGCCCCAGCAAGACCGTGTTCACGATCAATATCTGGCGGAATCCGTAGCGGCGCAGGATCCATGCGCTGAGAAATTTCATCCCCATTGCCGCAGCCGCAGTCGGCATCATGAGCAGGCCGGATTCCCACGGTGGCAGCCCGAGTCCGAGCTGATAGAGCAGCGGCAGCAGGAACGGCATGCCGCCGATCCCTAGTCGTGTGATGAAACCACCGACGACTGATACCCGGAACGTCCGCACCTTGAACAGCGAAAGGCGAAGCAGCGGATAGGCTAGATTGCGCGCGTGCCAGCCGTAAGCTGCCAGCAAGCTCATCGACAGCAGGAAGAGTACGCCGGCCGACGTAACGTCGATGCTGTGCTCGCCGAATATTTCAAGTAGCCACGACAGCAGCGCGGTGCCGGCGCCGAAGAGGACGAGGCCGACAACGTCCAATGGTCGCAACGTGCCTTCGCGATAGTCAGGCATGTGGCGATAGATGATCAGCAGCGCCGCGACGCCCATTGGCACGTTGACAAAGAAGATCTCACGCCAGGATAGCCAATGCACGATCAACCCTCCGATCGTCGGCCCAAGAAGCGGCCCAATCAGCGCAGGGATAATGACGAAGTTCATCGCCACCAGCAGTTCTGATTTCGCAAAAGTACGGATAATCGCCAGACGGCCAACCGGTGTCATCATCGCAGCTCCAAGCCCCTGCAGAATTCGCGCGGCCACCAGCATCGGGACGTTGACCGATAATCCGCAGAGCACCGATGAGACTGTGAAAATCGCAACTGCAAGCGCGAACACGCGGCGCGTGCCGTAGCGATCTGCAATCCAGCCGCTGACGGGGATGCCTACGGCCAGGCTGAGGATGTAACTGGTTACGACGGCCTTGAGACTGAGCGGTGCCACACCCAGACTCGCTGCCATCGACGGAATCGCGGTATTGACGATGGTCGAGTCGAGCTGCTCCATGAACAGCGCAGTTGCGACAACCCAAGGTAAATACTTCTTTACCGTCGACGCAGTGGACTCGGGTGGTGTGGTGTCGAGCGAAGCTGGCATCGTTTCGGATGGTACGCAAAACGCAGTTACGAACGCGAACCCAACGCAGACTGCGGACGGGACTGCGGTCAGGTTGCAGCAAGCCTAGCCTGGAAACACTGTTGCCAGCGTCGTGCGGTCCGGAGTGGAGGAATGCGGAAGCTTGCCCTATTGAACTGCGCAAATGCGAACGCTGAACTTATCCACAAATTTTGTGGATATCCTTGTGGACCGACAACCCGATCGTCATATCCGGCGCGGCCGCACGTGGTTTGGTAGGAATTCGGGCAGCTGAGCCGAATTGAATGTGTATCGAAGAACGTCTGTGCAGCCGGCCATGCTGTTGTGCGTGCGCACGTCCGGCCTGCCCCCGCTGACCTGTTACGACTGGGTTCGCGCAACGTGGTCAAGCACGCCGACATAGCGCCCGTTGCGGCTGTCGTCACCCCGCTCGCGGTACACGGTCGTGGAAACTAGTCCCAAATGGCGATTTCGATCCTGCCGTCGTCGTCCAACAGCAGCGTGAGACGGTTCGGATTCACCTCCAATTTGCCGATGCCCTCGGAGTCCTTGATCACGCGCAACGTCGACGGCAGATCAGCCTCGTTGACGACGTCCGCGGCGCTCCTGCCGGCGGGTACGGGGGCACCTTTCGCCACGAAGTATTTTCCGACGCATTGGGCGCAATCATTGCGAATGGGAGTGACCTCTGCATAGCCGGGCAGCGCTTGCAACGCGACACGATTGGTCGCGCCATGGACGCGAATACCCTTGTAGGGATGCTGCGGTTCAACCACAAAAACGGCGTCGACCGTCGAAAAACCCGTCGGATCCATCGCATTGGACGGCGCCTCCGCCACCAACAGCAAATCCAACACGCCATCCGGCGGAGTTCCTTTGGTAATCGGTACCAACTGCGGATCGTCCCAACCGTCTGTGCTCGTCAGCCCACGCACGCGAACAATGTCGAGCTCGTGACCGTGGGTGCTCCGGATCACCTCGACACTCGTTACCATCAGCACCGGTTCCCATCGCGCGGATGCGTCTTCTGCACCCGCGCCCGGCGGCGGTTGAGAAGGTGCCGTACCTTCCTTCGCGGGGGTCTCCGGCCGCGGATAGACCGCTTGCGAGCGTGCCTTGCTGCTGTCCGTTTGGGCGAGCGCGGAACCTCCGACTATTACTGTCACGCACGCAACGAGGAAGGTAAGGCCGGCAACACTGGATCGCTTCATCATCATATTCTCCGGGAGTTCAACATCTTTGGCGGTCGGGCGCATTCGCTTGATAGCCCGGCACTTCGACGCGTCAGTTTGCTCCATCCCGCGGCACGCTCTGGTTCCTCTGACTGGCGAGCGCGGTAACGGCGGCAAGGCCAGAAAGCGGCGCCGTATTGTCGTCCATGCTCTGCTCGAGGCGATCCAATGCATCCAGAATGAGGTCGGTGGGCACCATCTGAACGAGGCTGCAAAACGAGGTTCGGCTACTGCAAAAGGTCCCGTTTTCCGACAGCTTGTTCACCGGCGAACCACCGCCGCATACGGAAAAATATTCACATTCCTCGCGGCACGCCGCGACGCCCGCGGCAATATCCCGGGTCATGGCCATCATTGGCCCGCTCCGTCTCATCTGCTCGAGGGAATCGCGGTTGATGTTGCCGATGATGAAGTCGTTGTAATCGGCATTTTTGTAACCCAGGAGCTCGGGCGAAAAGCTCGAGACGTTGCCGTGGCAGTCAACATTCACCATGCCGAACGGCTCGACTTGCGCGTTGCCCATCTGGCTGCCGTCCGGACGAAAAATCCGCGGCAGCATGTCGTCGATCTCGCGGATGAAGCGAATCCCCGGGTGCTGGCGCGACTGTGTCCAGAACCGATCCAGGAACGCGCGAAACCGACTCTGCGGATCACCCGCGCGAAGCAGCCCCGAGACATGGTCGCCCTCGGACTCTTCGACATTGAAACAGATGTCCTCGATCCCCTCGCCGAGATAGAAGTCCAGCATTTCGTCGGGCGCCTCCATGCTGTCGTTCGAGAGCACGGAGATCACATGGAAAGGAACGTTTTCGCGCCGCAAAAGACGGATGCCGGCGACAGTCCGATCGAACGTGCCGCGCCCCGACCGCGTCACCCGATGCGCGTCGTGCAGGCGCTGCGGCCCATCGATACTGACGCCCACCCCGACGCGCCATTTGCGGAAAAGTTCGCACCACGCAGGCGTAATGAGCATGCCGTTCGTTTGAATGGCATGTCGCAGCTCCACCGTTGAGGGTCGCAACGACTCGATCGTTTCGAACGCGGCTTCATAGAACGCGATCGGCAAAACCAGTGGCTCGCCCGCGTGCCAGATGACTGTCAGTTGCGGATTCGACCAGCCGGAAGCAAAGATTTTTTGAAATAGCGCAGAAATGGTGCCCTGCTCCATCACCGTCTTTACATTCCGATGCGGCAGGTAGCAGTAGCTGCAATTGATGTTGCAAAACGGCGTCGGCTGGACGACGACGGATTCTATCCGGGGGACACTTTCTGTCGCAGCCCCGAGCACGGCATCATCCAGATGTACTGCTTCCGATCTCACCAATTACGCCAGAAATTGTGCCAGCCTCCGTTGCCCCAATTGTTGCGCCACCCGCCGTTGCGCCACGGGCCAACGTTACCCCACCCGCCGTTCCGCCACGGGACGGCATTACCCCACCCGCCATTACGCCACGGGCCGGCGTTAACCCAACCACCGTTACGCCAGCCAAGCCCTCCTCCGCCGACGTTGACCCATTGGGCCAAAACAATCCTGGGATCATCGATTGTATAGCCGGAGGTTTCGCCCTCGAGCGTGGAAACACTGGTCCGAATCGCTTGGAGCCTCTCGGCGACACCCATTGCAGTGTCTTGTGAAGCGCTGCCGCTGTCCGCTGCCGTTACCGGCTTGGCGTGCGCTGAAGCCAGCGCGGCTGAGATTCCCAGCGCCCCTATCGGGAGCAGGATGGATAGCAACTTGTGGGTACGGCTTCGAAAAGTCATGGGACTCTCCAATGGGCCTTGCGTCGGCCGCTTTGTCCGGGGAAAGTAAAAGGCACGATACTCCACTCACAAAGGCTCGCGCAACTACCTCGCGCAACTACATTGAGCGCTGCTTCATGGCAACAGCGAGCGCGATTATCGAATGACCCGGAGGGCGCAATGATCATCGCGGCACATGTCATGCTGCGCAGCACGAACGAAGCCGCGGACAAAGCGTCCGCGAGAAAGACCACTACGGGAAAAACAAAGAAGGCGAAGAAGCCGTAAGCCTTGGGGGCGCGGTTCGCTATCCGTCAATGACAAGGTTGACGAGCGTCGCAATCATTTTTAGTACCCTGCCCCGCGTCGATCCCCCAATACCTGTGACGCCCTGTTTGCTCGAGAGCTCGGGCCGCGGTTGCGATACCACAGGCAAATCCGAATTCCTGCGACACATCCGGTTACAAAAGCGAGACAAAGTACCCAGCTCGACACCATCATGGCACCCGCTCCAAACATGACCAATCACAAAACGCTAGGGCGAAAGTATTGCGCTTGTGCGTCAAGTCGCTGAAGTCGGCGTTAGCCCGACCGCCGCATGTGCTCCTTCATCGCTTTTAGTACGGCGATCCATGCTTCCACCTGCGCGACATTCAGATTGAACTCGCCGCCAATCTTGACGAGCTTGGCATCGGGAACCAACCGAACGTACACCGGCCCTTCCTGACTGGGCGCGAGCATTTCGAATAGGACCGTGTGATCTAGCATGACGTCGGTTGCGAACGGAAGCACGCAAATCGCAGCATAGCCGACGCTTCTTACACGAATATGACCGCGGGCAGAAGACCTGCGGGTCATCAATTCGCCATGGGCCGGCGCTATTGTTTGCAACGGCGCCACCGACGGCGCCGCATCCATCCCTGTACCACTCACTGAGGATTCAACATGAAAGAGTTAAGAAAACTTCACGAACTCGCTGCGGACCATCACGAGAAGGCAGCGGAGCACCATCGGACCGCCGCGGAGCAAGTGCAAGAAGGCAATCACGAAGCTGCCGCCCATCACGCACACGTCGCGCACGGTCACGCGATTCATGCCTACGAACACGCAAACCATGCAAGCAAGAAGCACGTCGAGTTGCATACGGAAATAGCAGAAGCGAATTGAATCGCTGCGACTGAAGGCCGCCAGGCCGCGTAGATAAGGAATGGCTCCAGCACGATGAAAACGATACCCCGCGACTGCGGGGTATCGTTTTGCTTCGTCTTGCGGCGCCCCGACAACCATTGACCGGGCGTCGGTCCGCAGCGACCACTGGTGGTGTCAGCAGCGCTGTTGACGAGCTCGCCTTGAGTAAACGCGACAATGTGGGCGCCGCCCATCGCTGTCTCCATTGCGTGACGATGGGAACGTTCGGCCCCGCCAGGCAATTCATTGAGGCGCGAATGGCCGCCGATCCAACATTGCTACAATGCTGCTACGTTCGGACCAGGGATGAGAGTCCTCCTCAGCCTGGCTACGTTGCCGCAATTCACTTCCAACCTCTCGCCAATGTCTCAGAGAGAGCCATCAGCGCATCGCAGCACCTGCTGGGTCGCCGCCGTGTGCGCGCTTCTGTTGCACGCCTGCGTAAGCACGTCGTCGCATTTCGAGAGGGCGGGGCCGGTCACTACGTTTACTCTGGAGGCGCAGAGCAAGCTGGAACGCTGTGCGGCAGTTGCGGGACTGTTGATGCCGCTTCCTGATACCGCGATTTCGGCCGGCACCGCTGCATCGAACGAGCGAGCCGTCAATCGGTGCAAAGCCAACGCGAAGAATGCTGTGGAAGGGGACTATCGAACCGCCCTGAACGCGGTGCGGCTGCAAAAAGGCACGCTGAGCGGGGTGATGGCGTATTACGATGAGTGGGAGGAGACCCTCGACCAGGTTTCGCCCGTATCAGAACCGGCGGTTGCTCCTGCCGATCGCGCGAACCTGCTTCGCGCAATCGACGAATTGCGAATCAAAGCCAATAGCTTTGGCGGTCGGTAGAATCATTCCTTTGAATGTGCGCTGCGCTAAGCGCGGAGAGCGGTGTAATAAAACCGTCTCCGCGATTGCCTAACGTCCGTGAGTGACGAGCACCTGCGGATCCCGCCTCAAAGCCTCCCCGGGCAACGAACAATCGATGGCTCAATCGCGACGTGTGTTCGGCGGTATCATACTGTTTACTTGCGCAGGACTCGCGTGGGCCGCGCATCCCTTCGTCACGGACGATACGGCAACCCAAGGTCGCGGCAATTTCGAGCTTCAGCTGGGAGCTCAATTTACGCGCACGTCGAACGATGTATCGACGCTGTCCGCATTTCAATTTGCGCCGCAGCTGTCATATGGCGTCGATGACACGGTCGATGTTCAACTTCGGCCAAATTACGACGTCAATTTCAACAATGGTGCCGACCCGCAGCGTGCATCCGGATTCGGTGACATTTTTGCGGGCTTGAAGTGGCGGTTCTTTGAGCAAGGTGAATGGACCGGCGCCGTGACAATGGGAACAGGTCTCCCCGTTGGCAATGGGAATCGCGACCTCGACGCGGGACAGCCAACGCCTTATGCCTACTTGATCGCGATGCGGTCCACCGAAACGCTGCAGATTCAGGCCAGCGTCGGCGCGATTCGAAACGCAGCGATCAGTGATGGCCGGGCCTGGCTCGCGCATTTCTCCACCGCCGCGCTTTGGACGCCGCGACCGAAATGGCAGGTCGGACTCGATGTTGTTGCCGATCAGAACCCGCTCAAGTCGAATACCCAGTGGCCCGTTGCCATGCTTGCGGGGCTTATTTATTCGGTCACGCGGTCCGTGGATCTCGATGCTGGCTATCAACGCGGCCTGAACCGCAGCGCGCCCGACAATCAATATCTGGTTGGCGCAACCATTCGCTGGTAGCGGCCCACGCCAAAACGTCGCTTTGCACTGGTCGTTCGATGTCGACGCGACATATTTCTGTCACAAAACGGTCATGTCAATTTCGCACAATGCGGCGCTGGGGGAGGCGAATCGCGCCACGCCCATATCCTTACCGGAGCGACTCACATGGCGAATGCGGCAATCCGTCCCCAACTGGCTACCCCATCGGGGCCCAACCTGGACGCAGGGCGAAATATTGGCACCAAGGTGCTCTTCGTCGGGGTGTTCGCCGCAGGTATCCTGTACGCGATCTACAGTCTCTATGCCGACGTGGCCGAGGCCCAGGTTCGCACCACCACGTTGGTGCAGTTTCTGCTCCTCGGCATTGCGCTGCTCATCGCCCTCGGCTTCGAGTTCGTCAACGGCTTCCACGATACGGCCAATGCCGTAGCGACCGTCATTTACACGCACTCGCTACCCGCCAACTTCGCGGTAGCGTGGTCCGGAACCTGGAATTTCCTCGGCGTGCTGTTCTCGAGTGGGGCCGTGGCCTTCGGTATCGTGTCCCTGCTCCCGGTCGAACTCATCCTGCAGGTCGGCAGCAGCGCCGGCTACGCCATGGTGTTCGCATTGCTCATCGCAGCGATCATCTGGAATCTCGGAACGTGGTATCTCGGCTTGCCCGCATCCAGTTCACACACGCTGATCGGGTCGATCATCGGTGTCGGTTTGGCCAATCAATTGATGCACGCGGCTGACGGGACCAGCGGAGTCGACTGGGACCAGGCGACGAAGATTGGATATTCGCTGCTGTTGTCGCCGCTGGTCGGATTTGTATGTGCGGCACTGTTGCTGCTGCTGCTCAAGGCATTGATCAAGAATCCGAGCCTCTATCGGGCGCCACAAGGCAACAAGCCTCCGCCGTGGTGGATTCGCAGCATCCTGGTACTGACGTGCACCGGCGTCAGCTTCGCGCACGGATCGAACGACGGCCAAAAGGGCATGGGCCTCATCATGCTCATCCTGATTGGGGTCGTCCCAGCCGCCTACGCATTGAACCGGGCGATGCCGGACAGCGACGTGACCAAGTTTCGGGCCATTGGCACGGTCACGGTGGCTTCGCTAAAAGATGCTTCAAACGGCGTCGCCGCGCCGGCCAACCCCGCCGCAGCTGTCACCGACTTCGTCCGTACGCGCAAGGTTGCCCCGGACACAATACCCGCGCTGGCGCAACTGAGCAGCGACATCGTCGATCAAGTCGCGAGATATGGCAGCATGACCAAGATCCCGACCGAGACTGTGAAAAACGTTCGCAATGAGATGTATCTGGCTTCCGAAGCGATTCGGTTCATCGTCAAGTTGCCGGACACCAATCTTAACGAGGATGCGGTCAAGAATCTGGTGGCCTTCAGGACCTCGCTCGATGAATCGACCAAGTTCATTCCGCTCTGGGTCAAAGTCTCGGTCGCGATCGCCTTGGGCCTGGGCACGATGGTCGGTTGGAAACGCATCGTCGTCACCGTCGGCGAAAAGATCGGCAAGAGCCATCTGACCTATGCGCAAGGCGCGTCGGCGGAACTGGTGGCGATGCTGACGATCGGCGCCGCTGACATGTATGGGCTGCCGGTATCGACGACGCACGTTCTGTCTTCCGGCGTCGCCGGCACGATGGCCGCCAACAAGTCGGGGCTGCAGATGGCGACGATCAGAAATCTTATTATGGCCTGGGTATTGACGCTCCCCGTCGCCATCCTGCTTTCGGGCGTGCTGTATTTTCTGTTTTCGAAAGTTTTCTAGATCGTTCGCACGCGCTTCCAGTACGCCTGCTGTTCAACAATCTTTATCCGGCGCGTTGTATGGCTCGCTGCGACAACCACGCGTGCAAGCCTAGCCCGGCGACGCCCGCGGCGCCTTGTGGCGGGGTCCGCTGCACGTAGGCGCCGTCGGGTTGCATTTCCCACGCTTGCCGGGAATCCTCGAGGCAAGCCTGCAATATTTCCCACAGCTGCGCGCGCAGCGTCGGCTCTTCGATAGGCGTTGCCGCCTCGACTCGCCGTGAAAGGTTGCGAAACATCCAGTCGGCGGACCCGATGTAGAAGTCACCATCGACCGGGTCGTCTCGCCCATTGGCGAAATAGAAGATCCGCGAATGTTCCAGAAACCGGCCAACAATGGATCGAACACGCAAATTCTCGGTCCACCCAGTGATACCCCCGCGCAGACAGCAGAATCCGCGAACGATCAAGTCGATAGGGACGCCGGCCTGCGACGCGCTCGCCAAGGCGATGCTGATCTCGAGATCGTCGATCTGATTCAACTTCGCAATGATGCGCGCTGGAAAGCCTGCACGCTTGTTTGCCGTTTCGCGTTCGATCATCTGCAGAAAGCGCTCCCGCATGTTGATCGGTGCGACGAGCAGCTTCTCGAGGCGCGGCCCCTTTGAGTGCCCGGTGAGGTAGTGAATCAGATTCACGACGTCCGCGGTAATCACGGGATTGCTGGTCAATAGACCGACATCCGCATAGAGACGGGCAGTTTTGGCGTGATAGTTGCCAGTTGCGATGTGGGCATAGCAACGCAGATTCGGGCCGCGCTTCTGCACAACGAGCGCGATCTTGGTGTGCGTCTTGAGATTCATGACGCCATAGGTGACATGTGCCCCAGCGTTTTCCAGTTCCCTGGCCCAATGCAGATTGCGAGCCTCGTCGAAGCGCGCCTTGATTTCGATGACGCATGCAACCTGCTTGCCGGCCTCGGCCGCGCGGATAAGCGCCCGAACGAATGGCGTGTCATCGCCTATTCGATACACGGTCATCTTGATCGCCAGGGTCCGCGGGTCATCGGCGGCTTCCGCGATGAAGCGCTCCACGCTCGCATCAAAGCTCTCGTAGGGGTGGTGCAGCAGGATATCCCCGGCGTCGATCGCCGCGAATATGTCGCCATCCGGTGGATTGAGTCGAATGGGGAACTGCGGCAACCACGGCGCGTCCTTCAGATCCGGCACATCGAGGCCGGCAATCTGAAACAAGTCCGGATAGTCCAGCAGCCCCGAGACTTCGAACACGTCCTCTTCCGATAATGCAAAGCGTTCCATGAGTGCGCGGCGCACGACCATATCGGCACCGCGGGCGAAGTCGACGCGTACCACCGGGTTGAACCGGCGCTCGCGCAGCGCATCGGCAATACGATCGCGCAGGTCGTCGCTGTCGTCCTCGTCCAGCGCCATGTCCGCGTTGCGCAGAATCCGGAACAAGGTCGCCGAGACGATCGTCATGCCCGGAATCAGTTTGGGCGCCTGGTGGCGGATCAACTCTTCCATGGAAAGGAACACGCGCCCTTCCCGCGGCACATCGGTCTTGAGGGCGAACCACGCGGGCAACTCGGACGGAATCTTGACGCGCACCATGCTCGTTTCAGGTGACTCATCGGGTCGAATGACGAAAGCCCAGTTGGTCGACAGATTCGACATGAACGGAAACGGATGCGCCGAATCGAGTCCGAGGGGTGTCAGAGCGGCCGAGACATTCGTGTCGAAGTAGCGGCCGGCTTCGTCGCGTTGCGCTGGGGAAAGCTGATCCCAGCCGGCAATGACGATGCCGTGCTGCCGGAGCGCCGGCAACAACACGTCGGCGTAGCACCGTGCCTGCTGGTCGAGCATGTCGATGACCGCAGCGCGGATGCGCGCCAGCCTCGGCCCGACGTCGCCCGGATTGCTAAGAGGATCCTCGCGATCGGTGGCGCGCGCTCGCAACATACTGACGCGCTTCATGAAGAACTCGTCGAGGTTCGACGTGGCGATGCCCAGGAATTTCAGACGCTCGAGTAACGGTGTGCGCTCATCGATCGCCTCGTGCAGGACGCGCTGGTTGAATGCCAGCCAGCCCATGTCGCGGTCCTGCCACGCGTTCGCCAGCAGGCCGTCCCGCTCGAGGACGGGTTGCGGGGCGCCAATCGATGCAACGGTATCGTTCACGGTTTCCGCGTCGGGGCCACGCCTCAGCCCGGAACCCGCATTTGGTCCTTTGCCGCCTCGAGGATCGCGATCCACGCCTGAACCTGCGCGGCGTTTAGATTGAATTCGCTGCCAATCTTGACAGCCTTTGCATCACCGGCCAGCCGAACGTATACCGGCCCTTGCTGACTGGGCGCAAGCATTTCAAACAAGACCGGGTGTGCTTGCACGACCTTATCCCGCAGACGGACGTAGACGCCATGAGCATAGGCCGCGCGTCTTACAGAAATGTGACGGCCGTGCGGAAATTTGTCGTCGTCGACGATCTGCCCTGTTGCCGGCGTCCAGGCAGACGCGGTCAGTGGCCCTTGCCTTAGCGCACCATTTTTTCGCGGATGATCTTGAGCGCGTCGATCAATCCGTTAACACCGGTCTTGGTCAAGCCTGTCTTGTCGACGTCGAAATCGATCAGGAGTCGCTTCGCGTCCTCCGAGACATGACACGTGATCGTGCCGCTTTTGCCGAGATCGAATTTCTTCTTGATGCTGGCCATCGTGTCGGTTCCCCGGTAAGCAAAGTTGCGAGTCTAGCCTAGCGCGACGTTTCGATTGTTACAGCCGCACGATGCCGAGCCCACCGATGACGTGCCCAGGCCGCCAATTCGTTCTTGGCGTGAACCGCCGCCGGAGCAACAGTTGAATATACTGTATATACCGTATATAGTGCGCTACCAGGCGTGCTGCTGCGCCCAGGTTTCCGCCAGCAAGGAGCTATCGATTGACCAAAAGACCGGCAAAATCCGTCGCGGCATCAAAGAGCCGCTTGCCAGACCCCACGCCGTCTTCGCCTGGCGTCGATGGCGTCGCCACCACAACAGCCGAGTGGCCCGAGTCCAGCGCGTACCGACGACGGAAGTGCCGTGACCAAGGTCATTCGCGACAGCTTCACCATGCCGGCCATCGACTACGCGCGGATCGGGGTTCTCAAGGATCGGTGCATTGGCCTTGGATTTGCGATCAAAAAGAGTGAATTGCTTCGCGCCGGTCTGCACGTCCTAGGGCGAATCTCCGACGAGGACCTGGCACAGGTGGTGGCTGCGGTCGAAAGCGTGAAGACTGGTCGGCCACCTGGGGAAAAAGAAGAGGAAGAAATCGAATCGGGCGAAGGACAAGAAGCAATGAATTGCGGCGCTGCAGATCCAGGTATCGGACAACTGTCATGAAGCACCAGACGTTGGAGCATGTCAGGCCGGTGCAATCGCCGTTGCATTCCATGGTCGGCTCGCAGGTCCTGCTCGACTTGTATGAGTGTGAGGTCACCACTCTGGATGACATCGACTGGGTCAAGAAGACGCTCGTCGACGCGGCTCGCGCGGCCGGGGCCACGATCGTCGAGACGGTATTCCACAAGTTCGCGCCCTGGGGCATTTCGGGTGTCGTCGTCATCGCGGAATCGCATCTGGCTATACACATCTGGCCCGAGGCCCGCTACGCGGCCGTCGACGTGTTCACTTGCGGCACCCATGTCCGGATGGATGTCGCGAGCGCGTTCCTGACGCGCGAATTTGGCTCCAGACGTCCGATGCAGCGTCGTTTTAGCAGGGGTGAAGCGATGCCGCCTGAGTAAAGAAATCCCTGACGCATGGGCGCTGGCACGTTCGATGCATGTTCGTAGCTCCCTGAGCGGTATGTTCCGCCCAGAACCGATGAGCTCATAGGGGAGGTGTGTCATGTACTGGATGCTGCTGCCGCCTAGTGCTAACGCTGGACGTCACATTGAGGACGATTTATTGCCGCTGGGCGGCTCCTGGGGCGCCCTTCTCCACGCCGGGTGGGACATCGTCGTGCATCTCTTCGCGCCGGACCGTCGGTAGTTCCGTTCTATGTTGCACACTTTGCGCGGGCTCGCGTAGACGCCCGAACGCTGGCCGAGCAGGAGCTCAAGGGCCGCCGCAGCAAAACCTGGTCGTTGTCCCCGCGACCAAAGAGCAACCTCAAACCTTTGCCCGAGCGAGCTTCCGTAGGCATCTCTTGCTGACCTGTTAGTCCTCGGCACCAAGCCTCAGGGCCCGAGTCTTGGGCGCCGTACTCAAAAAAAGCCCGGGTGTTACCCGGGCCTCGAATTCTTCTATCTTTCGCTGGCGTCGATCACGGCACCAACGCGCCGCACGGGTTGGACTGCGGCTTCTCATTGCAGTCGATGTGCCGCCGGTTCTTGCCATCGTACGGTGTGGGCAGGAACGGGAAGTTCTTGGCGATGCTGTTGGACGTGATGTCGACCCCGATCACACCGGGAACTCCGGCCGGAAAGTTGACGCCATCACCGGCTTTGTTGGCGATGTAATTGGTCCCCCCAACCACGCGAATCGCGATATCAGTGACATCGTCATTCGGGCGCCGGCCATTCGGCCAGCCCGCGGGGTCGGCACTCAACGCGGAGCCAAGGCGGCTCTGATTCTCCGGCGCTGTGGGAGGAACCCGCAGATCGAGCCGCAGCAGTTCCGAGCATGGGCTGCCGCAGTTCGATCCATCCAGCGCCTGACCCGGGTACTTAAGCAGGATGCTCATCAGGTCGGTCCGATTCGATGCCGGTGAACCATTGATCGGGACAATAGGGAAGCCATAAACCAGGTTTAGCGCCGTAGCGATGACCGGATTCGTGTACGAAGACTGAAACAGCGCTTCGCTTGCCGGCGCCGCCGCGTTCCAGGCGTCTTTATTTGGGGTGTTGATGATGAGCTCATTCACCAGAGGATTGCCCATCCTGGATATCTGCACCCAAGGACCGGTACTGACCGTGCCCATACCCGGCCCACCCAACGCTCTCGTCTGCTGGCGAGCGGTGCTGGCGTACATTCCGATCACGGGGTTCGCTGTTGTGGCCGCAGGTTTACCATCGCTGGTGATGCGGGTGATTGGTACCTCGAGGGCGATGGTGCTGATGTTGAAACCGCTGAAGCGGTTCACGCCAAACGCATTGACATTGTCGCTGTCCTCTCCCGGTCCGGTGAGCAGAGGTGGATAGCGGCGCAGATTCAGCGTATCGAAGACGGCGCCGAGATCGATGTAGAACGTCTCGGCTCGCTGTCCGGCGAACACGCGGATGCCTGTGGCCGGGTCGGTGTAGACGCCCTGCGCAGCGAGCGCCGGATAGTTGGGCATCGTCGCGGGTCCCGCGTTGGAGGGCACCGCGATCAACATCGAGCCGCTGAATAGCGGTGTGCTGACCCCACCGCGTACCTCGGTTACCGTATAGGACTGGCGGCGCGTCAGCCCTTCGGATCCTGGCCCGTCGAGCGCGGTAATTCCCTGCAGCAACCCACCCAATGCGGTGATATGCGGATTGCCGAGATAAGGCACGGGTGACGTCAACCCGCCGGGACCGCCGATGGGTCGGTCTTGGGTCGTGAAACGAAACTGGTAGACGACGTCCCCGGCATTGCCGTCCTGGTTATTGTCGATGTTGACGGTATAGAGCACCTGGTCATCGAAGTTGAAGTAGTTGGGCCCATCGCCCGGATCCTGTCCCGGGTTTACGTTGAGAATGAAAGTGACCTTCCGATCGGCAGGGGCGCGTGCGATGTTGGCGGCGTCGTAGCTGACAAAGGCGTACACATCGGTGTTGTCGGCGGAAGGATCCAAAGCGATCAACGGTGCCTCCCGGTGACTCGCCGCCTGGGCGGTCACGGTCCATGCCAATGCGATTGACGCCAGCAAAGGAACAATTAACGTGGATGCGCGTTTCATTTTCCATCTCCATGATTGGATTGAATTGCGGACCGTGCTCGACCTCGCTTCGTCGCAGGTCCATCGTTTGCGCTTGAGCGGCCCGGCTTGTCAGGATGTGTCCATGCGGTCTCCCCGTCGCCCGATCGGGATTTTTTTCCACACTGCTCAATACAATACGTAGAAGGCAGTGTTTTGGATGAGCGCGGACGGGGGCGCAACGCGCCCTGGGGCCGGTGCGTGCGACGCAGGGCCTTAGTTTTCTAGACCGGACCGCCGGTCAGTGCGGCGTAAGACAGGAGCATGCCAATGACCACGATGGCCGCGGCACTCAATACCGGCAGCCACCGCGGCCACGAGGCGCCCGCCGCGAGGCGAGGAATGCGATTGCGCGCGTACAGCAATGTCATGCCGATGGCGATCAGCGTCATGGCGAGGCCGACACTGAATGCGACCACGAGCAGCAGCCCATAGCCGACCTTGTTCAAGGCAATCGCCGCCAGCAGAAGTACCATCGCGGATGGGCACGGGACAATCCCGCCGGAAATGCCGAGCGCAAGCAGACTCCGCCAAGTGACTTTCTCGCCGGCGGCGCCTGGCGGCAGGTGCGAGTGCATTCGCCCGCCGTGGGAATGCGTGACTGCGCCGTCACGAGTGCCGGTATGGTCGTGCGAATGGTGATGTCCGTCGCGGTCGTGGTGCGCACCGACGTGGTGACGCTCGCCGCTCGCATAGGCGATGACGAAACTGCGCCGGTGGTAGCCGGATGGCGCCTGTTCGACGGGGCGAAAGGTGTACGCGGTGGTCGATGGCGGTCGCGTTGCTTCTGCTGGGACAGACCGTCGCGTCAGCAACGCGCGTACCATCGGCCAGCGCTGGACCAGCAAGACGACGCCCATGCCCAGGACGATCAGCCCGGACAGCAGACCCAGCACCGGGAACAAGCGCTCGGGCATGACGTAGCGCGACGCGAACAGGGTGGCGAAACCCAGCGCGAATACGCCGAGCGTGTGGGTGATCGTCACGGTCAACCCGAGAAACAGCGCGTGCCGTGGCGTCGCACGCGAGCCGATGAGATACGCGCCGACGACGGTCTTGCCATGACCCGGCGACAACGCGTGCAGCGCACCGAGGAGCAGCGCAGCAAGCAGCGCGACAACCGCGACGTGAAACGGCACGACCTGGGTTGAAATCGAGTCGATCAGCCGGCGCGTCTGGCGCTGCAACCAAGCGCCACTCGCCGCGGGTGCTGGTGCTTGCGCCGCCACCTGCAAGGACACGGTGCCGGGGCGCGCTTGCAGCAACTGCGCTCCCGCTGGCGCAGCGCCGTGGGTAAAGCGCAACTTTACCGCGCGCTCATTCAGCGGTCCTGTCGCTGGCATTGCGGTCACGGCGTCGGTCAGGCCGGCGGTGAGCGAGGTATTGAAGGCATCGGTGGCAAACACCTTGATTGCAGGCACCGATTCGACCACGATCTCTTGCCAGCCGAAGCGTCCGGCGTAGTTCTGGTTGGCGAACGCGAGCATGTGTTCACCCTGCGCGGAGTCCCGCGGCAGCGCGCCCGTGTAGTCGACATCCAGGCGCAGCGAGAAGCCGCCTTGCTCCGTCGGCAGGCTGGTGCTCCACCGTACGGCCTGCAGCGGAATCGATATCCCGTCGACGGTAAGCTGCAACTGCTCCGCCAAGCCCGGCGCCAAGCGCGCCGCGTAGGCATCGCGTTCCGCCTGCGTGGTGACCCCGTCGCCATCGGTGTCAGCGGCGTGTAACTCGCGCAACGCCGGCAGTTGGCCAAGGACGATCGTGTAGTGAACGATGACCGCATGATCGGATAGACGGAGGCCGCAGTATTGATTGATCGTGAAATTGCCCAGCAGGCTGGCGACGGTATCCGCGCGACTGACGGCGGACCCGGTCGCGAGCGCGGCAAGGGCGAGGACCAGCACAGCCCGAACGGTTCGCCGCAGCCGTGCGAACATCACGCGCGCATCGCACAGCCGGACGTGTTGCCTGAGAACGGGGGTCGAGGCGGATGCGGTGGCGCGCGGCGAAGTCGTTGGCATCAATGGATGACGAACGGCCAGTGGACGTGGTTAGTGAACGTGCTTGTGCGAATGCAGCGTGCCGCCGCCGTGGCGGTGCGGATGACTGTGCAGGCCGCCGTTGGCGCCGTAACGCGCTTCCATCCGCCCGAACTTCCACAGCGCCACGGAAAGGCCCCAGGCCGCGAGGAAGAGGCCGACGATGACGTAGCCAAGCACGCCGAAGTCGAGGCCGCCGATGAAGTCAAAGAACGGACTGCGCAGATCGAGCATATGGATAAGGACCTGCAGCAGCTCGATCGTGCCGATCACCAGTGCGACGACAATCGGACAGGCTGGTCGTCGTGATGTTGTAGAAGATTTTCCGTAGCGGGTTCAGGAATGCCCAGTTGTAGGCCTTCGACATGAGCACGCCGTCGGTGGTGTCCATCAGCGACATGCCCGCGGCGAACAGTATCGGCAGCGCCAGCACGGCGGGAATCGGCAGGTTGCCGGCCGACGCGCCGGCCGTCATCGCCAGCAGCCCGACTTCGGAGGCGGTGTCGAATCCGAGCCCGAACAGCAATCCCAGCGGATACATCTGCCAGCTGTGGTTGAGGAACTTTTGCACGCGGCCGCCGAACAGGCGATTGACGAGGCCGCGCTTCGACAGCAGCTCCTCGAGATGGTGATGGTCGTGCGTGCCGGCCTTGGCTTGTTTCCAGACCCCGAGGATGTCGACCAGCACCAGCAGATTCAAGATGCCGATGACCCATAGAAAGATGCCGGACACGCTGGCCCCGAGAATCCCGCCGATGTTCTTGAGCGCCGGCAGTTCCTGCGCGATCGCCGAAGCGGCGAAAGCGATCGCGACCGCAAGGCACAGCACGATGGTCGAATGACCGAGTGAAAAGAAGAAACCGATCCCCAGCGGCTTTTTCCCTTTCTGCAGCAGGTAGCGCACCGTGTCGTCGATCGCCGCAATGTGGTCGGCGTCGAAGGCGTGGCGCAGGCCGAACATGTAGGCGACGAAACCGAGGCCGACGAGCGCCGGATAGTCGGTGGCGTAGTGGAGGTAGAGTCCCCAGCCGACGACATGCAGAAGCCCGATGAAACCGTACAATCCGGCGAGACGCATCCATTCGTCCGCGGAGAACGACAGTCGCGTGCTGCCGACGGTCGGTTGCCGACGGCTATAGACGTACTCGGTCACGGGGGCGCTCATTCTCGACGAGGTTTGGGTATGTCTAAGCCCTATGTACGCGTACGCGGGCGGAACGGATGCACCGGGCGCCGGCATGCATCCGGATCCGCCGTTTGCCCGTAACTGCAGTATGGATCACCACCCGCCCTAGGCGACTCTGTATCGTAGCAACGCTGCTTGGACTTTCCTTGCCCACCGAATCGATGATTTTGCGTCGCGCTTTGGTACGATCACTGGCAGGCCGCTCTTTGTTGCTGGTCGCCTGCGCCGCGCTTGCGCCCGCCGCGCACCCGGCTGGGCCGGCAGACGTTGTGCGCGCACCCGACGCCCCGTTTCGCGCCCCCTACGTGCCCAGCATGGACGCCGAAGTCCTGCAACAGGTACCCGCCGCGTCCGATCCCAAGGTGCGGGAAATGACGCAGTTGCACACGAGCTTCAATGCCGATCCAACCGATCTGCACACGGCGCTGGAGCTGGCACAGAGCCTATATCGCGTTCGGACAGCACAGTCGGCGACGCCCACTATGCCGGCTATGCCGAAGCGGTGATTGCGCCGTGGATGGCGAAGGCGCCACCTCCGGCAGCGGTGCTGGTCCTGCAAGCGACCATCCTTCAGTATCGCCATCAATTCGCGGATGCCCGCGAGCTGCTGCTTCAGGCGCTCAAGCGCGCGCCGCGAGACGCCCAGGCGTGGCTGACGCTGGCGACGCTCGACATGGTCCAGGGGAACTACACCGCGGCCGGCGCCGATTGCGGCCAGGTGACCACGCACGGCGGCTTCATCCTCGGCCTGGCGTGCTCGGGCAACCTGCGCGCCTACCTGGGACAGGCGGAACAGGGCATCGGCTTCCTGGTCATCGTCGAGAACGACGCACCTCGGTTAGCAGCGCCCTTCAACGCCTGGGTGCAAGGGTTGCTCGCGGAAAGCGCAGAGCGGCTCGGCCATTGGAGCGACGCCGAAGCGCACTATCGCAACGCGCTCGCGCAGGCGCCCGGCGACAATTTTCTTCTGGTTGCGTACGCCGATTTCCTGCTCGACCGCGATCGACCCAAGGAAGTCCTGGACCTCCTCGGCGACTATTCCCAGTCGGATACCGCCTTCCTGCGCCTGGCGCTGGCGCACGCCGCGCTGCGCAGTCCGGAACTGCCCCGCTACACCTGGATCATGGCGGCACGTTTCGAGGCACTGGCCCAGCGGGGAAGCGACTACTACGGGCGCGAACAGGCACGGTTCGCGCTGCATCTGCAGCACGATCCGAAGACGGCGCTCGATCTGGCGCAGCGCAACTGGCGGGTGCAACGCGCGCCGGGGGACGCGCGCGTTCTGCTCGAGGCGGCGCAGGCCGCCAACCAACCGCAGGCGGCGGTACCCGTGCTCGCCTTCCTGGAGCAGACCCGATTGCAGGACCCAGTCATCGAACCCCTCGCACGACAGTTGCGGGCGCAACTTGGCGCGAGGCCGCACGAACCATGAATTCGCGCCGCCCTGGATTGCTGAATGCGCTCGTTGCCCTGTTCGCGGCACTGGCGGCCGTTGCTGCGAGCGCGCATTCGGCGAGCGACGCTTACCTGACGCTCGACGTCACAGAGCGGCGCCGGCCCGGGAGGCAACACGGTGATACGCGCGCAATGGGATATCGCACTGCGCGATCTGCATTTCGTGCTCGGGCTGGACGACGATGGCGATGGCAGCATTACCTGGTCCGAGTTGCGCATGCACCAGAGCGCCATTGATAAATACGCCTATTCGTATCTGCAAGTCAGCGACAACGGCAAGCCGTGCACGGTGCGCCCGACCCGGCAATGGGTCGACGGCCACGCTGACGGCGCGTACGCCGCCCTGTTTTTCGACATCGTCTGCGCGGGCGCACCCAAGCGCATCACGCTCGACTATCGGTTGTTCTTCGCGCTCGACCCTTCGCATCGCGGCATCCTGGTGCTGCGTTCAGGCGAGCGCACGGCCACGTCCCTGCTCTCTCCGCAAAATGCCAGGATCGAACTCGGGCTATAGCGCGTCCGTGCGACAAGTGCTCGCGTCGTGTTTGCGGCGCACGCTGCGAACGAATCGGGGTTCGCCGTTGTCGCAATGAATTCGGACGATCGGAGACGCGATGCATGCCATGGTCCTGAAGAAAGTCGGCGGCCCGCTCGAATGGACCGAACTCGTCGATCGACATCCCGGTCCCGGGGAGATTCGCGTCAAGGTTGCCGCCTGCGGTGTGTGCCGAACGGATTTGCACGTCGTCGACGGCGAACTCCCCGCGCAACGCGTGCCGATCATTCCCGGTCACGAGATCGTAGGCCGCATCGACGCGCTCGGCACGGGCGTGACAGGGCTCGCAATCGGCGAACGCATCGGCATTCCCTGGCTGGGCTATACGTGCGGAGTCTGCCCCTATTGCACAACCGAGAAGGAAAATCTGTGCGACCGTCCCCTCTTCACCGGTTACACGCGCGATGGAGGGTTTGCCACGGCGGCAATAGCCAATGCGCGCTTCGCGTTTCCGCTCGACGAAACCGGCGATGATGTCGCGCTTGCCCCGTTGCTATGCGCGGGTTTGATTGGTTGGCGATCGCTGACGATTGCGGGCGCTGGCGAAGCGCTTGGCCTTTACGGTTTCGGCGCTGCGGCGCACATCGTCGCGCAGGTGGCGCAGTGGCAGGGACGCTCGGTCTACGCTTTCACGCGGCCAGGAGATGGGGCGACGCAGAACTTTGCGCGCCGCCTCGGCGTGACGTGGGCCGGCGGCTCCGACGAGATGCCACCGGTCGCACTGGATGCGGCGATCATCTATGCAACCGTTGGCGACCTTGTGCCGTTGGCGCTCAAGGCAGTGCGCAAGGGCGGCCGCGTTGTGTGCGCCGGCATTCATATGAGCGATATCCCCAGCTTTCCGTACGCGCTGTTGTGGGAGGAACGGCAGGTCGTGTCGGTCGCCAATCTGACGCGGCAGGATGGCCTCGACTTCCTGCACCTGGCGCCGGCAATCGGCATTACTACCCGGACCACGCGTTACACGCTCACCCAGGCCAATGACGCGCTCGCCGACTTGCGTGCGGGCAAGTTCGAGGGTGCCGCGGTATTGGTGCCTTGAACTACGCAGCAGTCGCTTGTGGCCCCGTCGTCGGCCATTCCAACGGTATGTGCGCCAGCATATCTGCGACCATGTCGGCGAGACCAAACGCCGCGCGCCAGCCCCAGTCACGGCGTGCCGCGACATCGTCAATCGACTGCGGCCAGCTATCGGCGATCGCCTGCCTGAAATCGGGACGGTAGCGAACCTTGAACCCGGGCACATGATGGCGAATCTGGTCGGCGAGTTCCGCTGGGCTGAAACTCATCCCGGCCAGATTGTACGAAGTTCGCACTCGCAGCTGAGCGCGGTCTGCACTCATCAGCTCGAGCGCCGCTCGAATGGCGTCGGGCATGTAGATCATGGGCAGTGTCGAGTTCGGCCCGAGAAATGACTCGTAGATGACGCCGCGTCGGGCGGACTGAAAAATCTCGACGGCATAGTCCGTCGTTCCGCCGCCGGGTGGCGTCTTGTAACTGACCACTCCGGGGTAGCGAACGCTGCGTACGTCGACACCGAAATGCGCGTGAAAGTATGCGCACAAATGCTCGCCGGATACCTTGCTGATGCCGTACATCGTTCTCGGGTCCATCACCGTTTGCTGCGGCGCGTTGGACCTCGGCGTGCTCGGGCCGAACGCCGCGATCGAGGAAGGCCAGAAGATGCGATCCAATTTCTTTTCGCGCGCCACTTCAAGGACATTCAGCAGACCGCCGGTGTTGAGCGACCATGCCTTCAGCGGCGCCTTCTCTCCGGTTGCGGAAAGAAATGCCGCGAGGTGCCAGATCTGCGTAATTCGGTAACGCTCAACGACTTCGGCGAGCCGGCGCACATCCATGACATCGAGGCGTTCGAAACGGGTTCTCGACGAGCCGCGCGGCGCCGCAATATCACTCGCGACGACGCATCCATCGCCGTGGCAGTCAGCCAGGGCGTCGACCAGCTCGCTGCCGATCTGGCCGTTCGATCCAGTCACCAGAATTCGCGTTGGATTCATCGCGCGGCCAGCCCGAGTTCAGCCTTTGTCCGCGCGAATGCGTCGAGTGCCCTGTCCAGCATGGATTGCGTGTGCACTGCCGATAGCTGGACTCGAATGCGCGCTTGGCCGTGAGGCACCACCGGGTAGAAGAATCCAGTCGCGATGACACCAAGCTCGTAGAGTCGAGCGGCGAATTGCTGCACGACGACCGCGTCGAACAGCATGACCGGCACAATCGGATGTGTGCCTGGTTTGATGGTGAATCCGAGCTCTTCGATGCGCTGGCGAAAATAGGCAGTATTCCGATGCAGCCGATCGCGCCGGTCCGTCGAGGAGGCCAGCAGATGCAGCGCAGCAATCGACGTGCCCGCGATGACCGGCGCAAGGCTGTTGGAAAACAAGTACGGCCGCGAACGTTGGCGTAACAGCTCGATGACGCTGCGCCGTCCTGCGGTAAATCCACCCATCGCGCCGCCCAACGCCTTCCCCAATGTTCCAGTAATGATGTCGACCCGCCCGATGACGTCGTGATGCTCGTGGGTGCCGCGACCGCTATTGCCCAATACGCCCGTCGCGTGGCTGTCATCGACCATGACCATGGCCTCGAAGCGGTCGGCAAGGGCACAGATCGCATCCAGTCGGGCAATGGTCCCATCCATGGAGAACACGCCGTCGGTAACGACGATGCGGTAACGATGATTGCTCGCCGCGATCAGTTGGCGCTCGAGATCCTGAAGATCATTGTGGCGATAGCGAAATCGAGCGGCTTTGCAAAGACGTATGCCGTCGATGATCGATGCGTGATTGAGCTCATCCGAAATGATCGCATCCTGCTCATCGAACAACGGTTCGAATAGGCCGCCGTTGGCGTCGAAGGCCGCGGCATAGAGGATTGCGTCTTCAACTGCAAGAAACTCGGACAGCCGCATTTCGAGCTGCTTATGCGGAATTTGCGTGCCGCAAATGAAACGGACCGACGACAAGCCGTAACCAAATCGATCCAGGGTCACCTTGGCGGTTTCGACGAGATCCTCGCTCCCAGACAGGCCCAGATAATTGTTTGCACACAGATTGATCCGGCGCACGCCGTCGTCGCAAACGACTTCCGGACCCTGACGCGAATCCAGGATCCGTTCTGTCTTGTACAGGCCGTCGGCGCGCAGGGAACCGAGCTTGGATTCGATCGCGGCGTAGAAGCCGTCGCGGGCATCAGTGGGCATCGATCCGTCCAATTGTGGGCAGGAACACTTGGAGTGCCGACGATCTGGTAGGATGAACTGGAGAATGATTCTGTTTATTCAGTATATTGTACGCTGTTCCGTATGTAGGTTCAACGTTCGATATACCGAATGCCGATAATCCTGGTCCTTTGCGATGCAGACTGTTTCACCGAAAAACCGCCGCCGTCGCAACGAAGCCGCGGGCACCGGGAAAGACGGGGCCTCGAGCCCCCCGCGCCTCGGCGCTACGGTTCAACGGCTGCGAACCGAGCGCAATTTGACGCTCGATCAATTCTCGCGCATTGCGGGCGTGTCGAAGTCCATGTTGTCCGAGATCGAGCGCGATAAGGCCAACCCGACGATCGCCGTGGCGTGGCGGCTGGCCAATGCGCTCGATATCGGCCTCGATCGCCTGTTGACCAAGGGAGAGCGAACGCTCGAACAAATATCGGTATCGGGCCCCCACGAAACTCCCTCCCTCGTGAATCCGAATGCGAAATATTCGCTGCGCATACTGGGTCCTATCGAACTGGGAGGTCGCTTCGAGTGGTATGAACTTGTATTCAACGTCGGCGGGGCGCTCGTCTCCCGTGCCCATGAGCCGGGGACCAGAGAACATCTGACCGTTCAGCGCGGCACCATCGAATTGACGGCGGGTGACACGACGAGAGTGCTCAAGCCCGGTGATACCGCGCGCTACTTCGCCGACCAGGCGCACGCGATAAGGAACAGCGGCAGGACCGACGCCTCTGCGGTGCTGGTCGTCGTCCACCCCTAGTGGGTTAGGCGAAATTGACATCGTGGCGTCCCACCAAAACCACAACTAGTCGGTTTCGATCGCTTCGACTTGAATGCGAAGAGTAACGTTCATGTCGGGTTCGACACGCTTGTCAGGATTGACGCCGAAGTCGACGCGACTGATTTGCCCCAAGGCGTCGGCGCCACAGATCTTGCGTTTCAGCTGGTCGTCAAGCAGGCACTTGAAGGAATTGATCTTCAACTTTAGCGGCTTGGTCACCCCGCGCAGCGTGAAGTCTCCCGTGACCTCTGTGGGTTCGCCGTTCACAAAGGTGGCGAGTTGTCCGCGATAGAACGCTTCCGGATATCGCCCCACATCGAGCCAATCGCCGCTCTTCGCAACTTCATTCATTGTGTCCAGTCCGAAATCGACGCTGCGCGCGTCGATCGTTACATCGACCGTGCCAACCGCGGCAGTCTGATCAAGCTTGATCGTGCCTCTGGTTTGATCGAATCGGCCGCGCCAGATCGAAAGACCCCGATGGGTGGCTTCGAAGCTCGGAAACGTGTGCTCTGGATCGATCTTGTAGGTGATAGGGGCGGAACCTGCGGTACTCTGCAGCGCCACAACGATGATGGCGACGACGGCTCGCCGTCCTCGCCGCGTGAGCGCGCTGCGGGCCGAAGAACGTTGAAGCCCTCGCGCACCAGCGCGAGGGCTTCGAGACATCATCCAGCGACCTTAGATCCGTGGGCCGTAGTGCGGCACAGGCGCCCCGAATTCGTAGGCACCAAGGTCAGGCGCGCCTCCGGTGTAGCCGTCCGTGACGTTCGGAATCACGATCCCGCGATCGATCGCGGCTGAACCCGACGCCAGCGTGAGATCAATGCCCGCAGTGCTGTAAACCGCCGTGTAGTTGGTAAAGCTCGGCGGCGGTGCATTGTTGAAGACATTCCAATCGATCAGAATGCTGTGCAGATCCTGGCCCGTCCCCGCCTGGTAGGCAGCCAGCGTCGGATACAGCCGCGTCACCAGATGCGCGGTGTTGTAATCGGCGGCTACCCCGAACGGCGGCGAGTTGTACTCGAAGTTGTTCGTCGCGCCATCGTTGGGCCGGTAGCCGTTGTAGTCGAGTGCGGTGTAGTTGGTGAAGGTGCCCAACTCGACCAGGATTTCACCAGGATTGTGGCCCAGCACCAGGTTGTTATAGAACTGCGCGTTCGACCCCTGGTTGCTGCCTCCCGACGTCAGCCCCCCCAAGCGGCAGGTAAAGGTGTTGTTGTAATAGAGCGAGCCCTCGGCATGCGACCACTTGATGGCACCGATCCAGCAGTTATACGACACGTTGCGGATGAAGTAGGTGGGCCCCGCAAAGGTCGGTTGGCTGCTCGTGACCTGACCGGCGTTGTTGAAGCAGAGGTTGCGCATGGCGCGCATGTTGTGCATCGAGCCATCGGTCTCGAAACAGTTGTCGGCCGTGTGGTTGACGATGTTGTTGTAGAAGTCGTTGGCCACCGGCATGTTGGCGCGCTGCACCAGCGACGGCCCTGCGGTCGAATCGGGATAGCCCTCGGGCAGACCGTGGGTGTCGATGTCGATGCCGTCGTGGAAACCGAAAACGGAGTTATAGGCGACCACGTTGCCGGAGCCATAGAGCTTGATGCCGATGTAGGAAAAGATCGGTGCCGGATAGGTCGTCGGCCGGTTCGGGAACGAACTCCAGATCGTCTGCCAGCTTGGCACGCCGGCGACCGTCGAAGGGCCGCCGAACCAGCCGAAGAGCAGCGTCGGTTCCTCCTTGCCGATGAGCGTGTTGTCGGCAATGTAGTAGTTGGCCGAGCCCGCATACTCGGTCCAGACGCCGAAGCCGATGTTCTGCATCGTGCAGCCGATGATGCTCAGACCCACCGAGCCGACGACATCCTTGACACCCCCGAGGAACGCGATGTCGGTGTTCTGCACCGTGAGACCCTGGAACAGGTTGTAGTTGGCCGCCATGACGTTGAACAGGTTGTGGTTGCCGCCGCCGTCGAAGATGACCGGACCGTCGCCCGCAGCGATGATCGAGATCGGCTTGGCGGCGGTGCCCTTCGCCGTCAGGTAGTAGGTCGCGTCGAACGGCGTGCCCAGGCCGGCGAAGCTGTAGTGCCACGGATCATCGAGATAGGTGCCGGCGTGGACCATGATCGTATCGCCCGGTACCACGCGCGCCGTGCAGGCCTTGTTGCCGTCGCCGTTCGACGCGCACAGATAATAGGCCGCCAGCAGGCCCGTGAACGCGGGCTGAATCTTGGGGCCGCTGAAGTTCAGCGGATACACGTGATAAACGTTCCCGCCCACGAAAGGCGTCGGCACCGGCCGGGTGTGAACCGTGACAGTCTGCGACGGATTGCCGTTGACCCCATCGGGGTCCTGCATCGTCAGCATGACTTGATAGTCCGTGTCCGGAACGAGATCGAGGACGCTTCCGGCAAACATGTTGGGCGCGGTATACACACCGCCCGTGCCCTGGTCGTTGACCTCGTTCTGGATGCGCAGCAGATTCATGCCCTGATTCCATGCGCCGGAAGTGTCGGACGCCTTGCGATATTGGACAGAGACGCTCGCGTTTCGATTGGCGTCGCCGTCGATGTACCACTCGAACCCCAGGTTCTGCAGCGTTGCCGGCTCGATGACGAACTGGCCCGGCGTCACAGCGTTGGTTGTTTGGGCCAGCGCGGACGTCAAGCCCAGCAGACTGGCAAAGATCGGAAATACCGCCTTGAACAAATGCCTACGGGAATTCATTGCTGCACTCCTCCAAATAGAGACTTTTCGCTTTGCCCTCGATCGCTTGCCCTGACTTGCGAGGAACTCAGCATCCTCAGGCTTGCGGACGAGGGCTTCGATATCATCCCGCGACCTTAGATCCGTGGGCCGTAGTGCGGCACAGGCGCCCCGAATTCGTAGGCACCAAGGTCAGGCGCGCCTCCGGTGTAGCCGTCCGTGACGTTCGGAATCACGATCCCGCGATCGATCGCGGCTGAACCCGGTCGCAGCGTCAGATCGGCGTAGCTGGTGGCGTAGACGGCGGTGTAGTCGGTAAAGCTCGGCGGCGGTGCATTGTTGAAGACATTCCAATCGATCAGAATGCTGTGCAGATCCTGGCCCGTCCCCGCCTGGTAGGCAGCCAGCGTCGGATACAGCCGCGTCACCAGATGCGCGGTGTTGTAATCGGCGGCTACCCCGAACGGCGGCGAGTTGTACTCGAAGTTGTTCGTCGCGCCATCGTTGGGCCGGTAGCCGTTGTAGTCGAGTGCGGTGTAGTTGGTGAAGGTGCCCAACTCGACCAGGATTTCACCAGGATTGTGGCCCAGCACCAGGTTGTTATAGAACTGCGCGTTCGACCCCTGGTTGCTGCCTCCCGACGTCAGCCCCCCCAAGCGGCAGGTAAAGGTGTTGTTGTAATAGAGCGAGCCCTCGGCATGCGACCACTTGATGGCACCGATCCAGCAGTTATACGACACGTTGCGGATGAAGTAGGTGGGCCCCGCAAAGGTCGGTTGGCTGCTCGTGACCTGACCGGCGTTGTTGAAGCAGAGGTTGCGCATGGCGCGCATGTTGTGCATCGAGCCATCGGTCTCGAAACAGTTGTCGGCCGTGTGGTTGACGATGTTGTTGTAGAAGTCGTTGGCCACCGGCATGTTGGCGCGCTGCACCAGCGACGGCCCTGCGGTCGAATCGGGATAGCCCTCGGGCAGACCGTGGGTGTCGATGTCGATGCCGTCGTGGAAACCGAAAACGGAGTTATAGGCGACCACGTTGCCGGAGCCATAGAGCTTGATGCCGATGTAGGAAAAGATCGGTGCCGGATAGGTCGTCGGCCGGTTCGGGAACGAACTCCAGATCGTCTGCCAGCTTGGCACGCCGGCGACCGTCGAAGGGCCGCCGAACCAGCCGAAGAGCAGCGTCGGTTCCTCCTTGCCGATGAGCGTGTTGTCGGCAATGTAGTAGTTGCCTGAGCCCGCATACTCGGTCCAGACGCCGAAGCCGATGTTCTGCATCGTGCAGCCGATGATGCTCAGACCCACCGAGCCGACGATGTCCTTGATGCCCGCCCAAAACGCGATGTCGGTGTTCTGCACCGTGAGACCCTGGAACAGGTTGTAGTCGGCCGCCATGACGTTGAACAGGTTGTGATGGCCGCCACCGTCGAAGATGACCGGACCGTCGCCCGCAGCGATGATCGAGATCGGCTTGGCGGCGGTGCCCTTCGCCGTCAGGTAGTAGGTCGCGTCGAACGGCGTGCCCAGGCCGGCGAAGCTGTAGTGCCACGGATCATCGAGATAGGTGCCGGCGTGGACCATGATCGTATCGCCCGGTACCACACGCGCCGTACAGGCCTTGTTGCCGTCGCCATTGGACGCGCACAGATAATAGGCCGCCAGCAGGCCCGTGAACGCGGGCTGAATCTTGGTGCCGCTGAAGTTCAGCGGATACACGTGATAAACGTTGCCGCCCACGAAAGGCGTCGGCACCGGCCGCGTGTGAACCGTAATCTTTTGATACGGATTGCCGACGACTCCGTCCGGATCGTGCATCGTGAGGATGACTTGATAGTCCGTATCCGGATCGAGATCGAGGATGCTTCCGGCAAACATGTTGGGTGCGGTATACACACCGCCCGCGCCCTGGTCATTGACCTCGTTTTGGATGCGCAGCATATTCATGCCGGACTTCCATACGCCGGTGGTGTCGGACGCCTTGTGATACAGGATTGAGACACTCGCGTTTCGATTGGCATCGCCCGCGATGTACCACTCGAACCCCAGGTTCTGCAGCGTTGCCGGCTCGATGACGAACTGGCCAGGAGTGACACCGTTCGCAACCGCTTGAGCGAAGACTGGCGCTACGCCGAGCAGACACAACCCGAACAGCAACGCGGACGTGACCTTACGATGCATTTTCTCCTCCTCCAAAATAGTGTTGCTCTGCGGCGATGCGACCCGTTCGCAGACGAACGATCATTGCCAGCCCGCGACGTTCTTTTGTGTTCGATCGATGGTGCCGGAAAACTAGGGCACTTTGTTCATCAGATATACGACCCAGTATCGCGCGCTCTGAACGCCGGCGGACTTAGCGGTGTTCCACCAAGTCCACCACACGCGTTCGGTATATTGGATCTGCGTCCGCCAATAGTCAAGGGGACACTTGCCGACGAGCAGGTAGCGCCCTCCGCTTTGGCGCACCAAGGAAAAACGGCGGCCGTGGGTGCGGGTTGGGCCACGAGATGCACACCACGCTGGAACGCAAGAATGCACAGACGGCCGATATCTAGGCCCCCAATCGCTGGACCTGCGTGCGACGGCGGTAGCCAAGCCCGGCGAGCCCCACCACCACCAGAGAAAGCGTCATCGGTTCCGGGACCTGGAGCACTTCAAAATAGCCATTGGAGCTGATCGTTCTGTAGCCGCACCGGTCGTCGAAACAGACATCGGTCTGCGCGTATTGGCTGATGAAGTCGCTCGCGGAGCCCGTAAAGAACAAATGGTCTGAGCCGAAATCGTAATCGGCCACTTGCAGCAACGTGCCGACGACGTGCGTGCCGACTCCGCCAAAGGCGACCATGTTCGAACCAAGCCCCAGATCGCCGAAATCCAACGTCGAGTTGGCGGAAAGAAAGAAATTGCCGATGCCGGCCATCCCGGCGGCGCCTTCGGAGAAGTTGTTCAGGTCGAACGTACCTCCGCTGAGGATCAGGTTTTCCAGGCTGTCGAATTCGTTCGACGCACCCAGGCTTAGCGCGCCACTCTTGACCTCGACCGTGTTGAAATCCGACACCGACCCGGAAAGCGTAAAGCGGTTTGCGGCGCCGACGTCGACGATCATCGCGTTCGTGCCGCCGACGCCGCCATCGATGCTGCCGAGGATGGAGCCGCCCGTGATTTTCAGCGTGTTATTGCCGGCGCCCATGTTGATTGCCAGGCCGTCGCTGGAACCATCGATCATGCCGGCATTGTTGATGGTGTCATTGTCCGCACCGGTGCGGATGGCTGCAGTTAAAAGCGTGGACGATCCACCGCCGCGAATGGTGGCACCGGCATTGTTGTTGATGACGACAGTGAAGCCACTGGCAGGACCATCCACCGCAATGGCGGAATCGCTCTGACCCCGGATCAAGCCACCGGACTGATTGGTTATCGTGGCGTTGGCATAAATGGCTTCGCGCGTTCCTGCCAGAGGCCCCGAGGTGATGTCATTACCGGCAAGAGTAATGCCCCGGCCCACGGCGTTGGTGTTGCCGGCCGCGACGAGTCCTTCGATGGTGCCAGAATTGATGATCGTACCGCCGCCGACGGTGATGCCTTCGCTGAAACCGACCCCGTCGGCCGGAATACTGAAAGCGTTGATCGAACGGATGATCCCCGTGTTGGTGATGCTCACGACGCCATCCACGTCGATGCCGTCGCCATCACGGCTGACGAGATTGCCGGAGAAGTCGTGGCCGTTGCCGGTGATTGTGCCGTTGTTGATGATCGTCGCAGTCTGGTTGGCGTTAAATCCGTCGAGGTTGATGCCCGAGCCGTTGTCGCCCTTGATGATGCCGCCGAAATCGTTGGTGACGCTCGTGGTGAAGGTGACGGTGGCGGTTGCCGCGCCGCCAGTGATGCCGTGACGAGCTCCTTCGATGACGCCGGTCGTATCGTTCGTGACCTGCACTCCCGTGTTGCTTTGGGCGTCGACGCCGTCGCTGCTGCTCCCCGTCGTCGATATGGATTTCATCAATCCCGCGTTGTAGACGACGCCGTTCACACCCGGCCGGACCGCATCGGCTTCCACTGCCTGCATGATTCCGGTAGCGTAGTTATTGATAACGTTCGCCCCGGACGTGATCGCCGAAAAGTCGACCGCCTGGGAGCCCCCGCCGGACGCGTTCAGCGAACTCATCAAGCCATAGTTGTGCAGCGTCACGCTCCCGTTGGCCACGTTCATTTGAATGACGTCCGCGTCTGCCGTCTGCATCAGCGCGGTCGAATTGGTTACGCTGCCATTGGTGATCGTCAGCCCCGTCACGCCGGTGTTGTCCCGGATCGCGCGACCGGTGCCGGTCTGTTGAAGGATGCCGAGATTCGTCAGCGTTGCGTTGTTGCCGGAAATAGTCACCGCAACGGTGCCCCCGCTCACCGTCAGCGCACCTGTCGCCGTGATCGTTCCGGTTTGCCCGGCGCCGGCACCGAGCGTCTGCGCCGTCGTGCTCGCGCTGCTGATCGTAAATGACGCACCGGAGGTGGTGCCGACCGCCATCAGTAAAGGAATGGCAAATGGAATGGACCGAATGATCGTTCCGCGATGCGGCCGATCGGCGCGCCGGTTGACAGAGTAATTCACAGTTGAAACGTCTCCTGGTTGGGTCTTGCCGAGCGTGGGCCGAAATGGGTTTAGGCGGAGCGACCGCAGAGCATTTGGGGTCACCTTATTGTCATCAAACCGTCACAATAGATTTGATTGGCGCTATTCCCCGTCGCCGAGCGCAACTGCCGCCACCAACGCAATTGTGAAGCACAAAATGCACCCAAGAAATATTCCGGCGTGGTAACAAGATCTTGGCAGCGCGAGCGCGTGCACCTGCTTTGCCGATGAGAAGAAGATGTAAAAATGCCCGACACGCTATCCGCCTGTGTCGAGGCTGTGCCAATCCTGTATCGCGTCGGTTCGAACGGACCTTGGCCAGGAGCGGCTGTCGATGCCACTCGGGCCGCGACACGGTAGCAGGTTGTTGGGGCGTACTACCTGGTCATCGCTGCCTTGGCGATGGCCGCGGCATGGGTTTCTGCGCAGTCCAAGGTTTCGAAACCGGGGTCGACGCCCTTCTCGAAGACCAGTGCCAGATCCGTACCGGCAAGCATGATCGACTCACATCCGTGGGTACGGGTCAAAGCGTCTCCCGCCTGCATGAAAACCTCTCGCTGTCCAGGAGTCGCAATCCCAGCGCTGGCCATCGACACGTAGGCTTCGTGGACCTCGAGCAGGTCGTTCACCGGAGCAATGACTTCCACGTCATCGAGAACACCATAGAAGCGTGTTTCCATGACCACGCGGGTTCCAAGCAGGCCGATTCTCTTGAAGCCACGCCGTCTCACCTCGAGCTTGACCACGTCGAGCAGGTTGATCACGGGAACCGGCGATACCTCCTCGAACGCATCGATGCAGAAATGGCCTGCAACCGATGTAACCGCGATTCGTTCGATCCCGGACCGCTGCAATCTTTCAGTCAAATGGCGGTAGACGTCGACCTGAGCCTCGACGTTCCCTTCGGCCAGGTTTCGCAGCAGCGTTCTGGTGTCTGCATGAGCCATCGTCAGGTCAAGATCCTGACCAGCCCGCGCTAACGCAGAGATCAGATATCGATAGTAATAGTCGCTGGCAGCGGGCCCGATGCCGACAATCAATCCGACGTGCATGCTCGAATGCTCAAGGCTAATTCGTCGAAGGCGGGAGCTTAGGACTTGTCCAGGCGACCTGGACGGGCCAAGGCTGCTTTGATCGCATCAATGAACGGGCCGAGTTTGGGCGGCTGAGCTTCCAGATCCACCCTGACCGAGAGCTTGCGCAACGTCGCGCTGCACACCGGACCAATTGAAGCCACCAACGTTCGACCGAGGCCTTGTCGCAGCGAAGCTTCCTTGCTGCCCTGCTGCGCAACGGTGAAAAGATTGACCGCCTGCGATGCACTGGTAAACGCGACGAGGTCGATCTCATCCCGATCGAGCGCGTGAATCAGCTGTTGCAGAGGCGCGATGTCGTCTGGCAGCCCCCAGCGGTAAGTCTTGATCTCGACAACTTGCGCGCCTTTAGCTGCGAGCGCTGCCTGCAGTTCGGCGTTGGTCTCGCCATAGCGTTGTACCACCACATGTTTTCCCGCTAACGAGAGACTCGCAAGTTCGGCAAGCACCTCGCGGGTGGTGAAAGGGTCGTTCGCAGCGAGATCGATGCGCACCTTGCGCGATCGCAGAGCCGCCGTGGGTTTGGGGCCACGCACGACCACCTGCGCACCATTGAGGAGCCGCAAGAAGGAATCCGTAAGTCCCAGGGCATCGGTCGCCTGAAACAATGCTCGCGTTCCGACGCCTGTCTGAAAGATGAATATCTCGGGCGGCGCAATACTCCAATCGTCGATCAATTCACGAATATGCGCAGGCTCAACATCCGGGATTTCAGCCAGCGCCGGCGCCACGAAAGGTGTGCCTCCATGCTTGCGGACCAGGTCGGCAATCTGATCTCGCGCCCGGCTTTCAAGAATGGCGACCGTCTTGTCTTTCATCGACGCGCTTCCGAGGGATACCCACGCCTAGTGTGCCACGGCCGAGCCCGCGTGGATATCGGGTGGCAGCCTCTAGTAAGTGTCAACGCGTTTTGACCGGGCGTTGGTCACCGATTTCCTTGGACGATGTCTGCGCGTCTGTAACCGACTGCACTGCACGGCGGAATTCCAGCGGCCCCTGAATATTCGAAAATGCTTCCTTCGTCCCGCCGCTGCCTGTTACTACGATGTCCCCGTAATCGAAGATTCTGCCTGCGAAACTTTGATTGACGACAATCGCTTCGATCTTGCTCAGCAGAAGCTCGATGGAACGGGTACTGAATACGCCCGTTTTCATCATCACGCGTTTGCTTGTTACGGCAAAGTCGGAGCTATACCGCTTGACAAATGCGGCAAGCAACACGAGTAAGGCGAAGCCTAGTGGAATCCAGCCGAAGCGACTCCCGGTTCCGTTGGCGAGAAACCATGCGACTGGCAGCAATACGACAATCGTGAACAGCACCGGCACGGCGAAGAGCAGCCAATGGAGACGGGTGCGATAGACGACGCGCTCTCCTTCAAGAAGGTTACCGTCGATGTAACTCATGGTCCGTCCTGCCTATAAGCCTTTCGACTGGCGGAACGTCCGGGTTACCGAGCCTTCCGGTCAATCTTCTCGAGGGTTTGATCGAGCGTAGCCGGTTTATCCCATAAACCGCCGGTGATTTTCTTCGCCGACCCTATTGTCCGATCGGTCTTGTTGCCAGTCAGTTCTCCAACCCGCTGTTGGGCTTCGCCGGCGGCGTTCTTGGCGGTACTCGGCACTTGCTTTCGGTTCATGATGCCCTCCGTTAGGACGCCAAATGCGTCACAGCAAGGCTACCGCCAGGCCTTGGGTTTGCCCATCGGCGCACTGCTCGCTCGCGTGTAGGACTCCGCCGTAATTGTGTCGAGTTTAGGCGTCATCGGTATCGCGCAGCCGATGTTCAGCCACGAACCCAGCAATCGACATTTGGCACTCGGCTTCCTCGTGAGCCAGACAGGGACGCCGTAGTCCCTGGATCTGCCGGTTGCCGGTTGCCAGTCGCCACCTTGGATTCGCGTTGGAACCTTGACGATCTTCCGAGCACGGTGGCGCGCTGACTCTGGGAAATGTTCACAACACAAACACCAGCAAAAGAATAATCAACAAAAGCATGCCGCCGCCAATATACATTTAGGACTCCGGTTAGTCGCTCACACCGTGCAGGGCGTTGCGAGCAAGATGTATTTGAGCATTGGAACGCGCACTCGTCTGTTCGTTGCCGAACACTTCACGGCAATGTGTTTCGGACGTGTCGCGCGTGCGTGATGGGTCCTACCAATCGTCGCGGGTAACGATGGCCGTCGACGCACTTCATTCAGAGTCCGCTCCACGCTAAGCCATTTACTGCAACGAATGGGATCAGTACACTGGGCTCGGTGATTGCGGCGGACCCAGCAACGCCCGGTGCACGCTCCGTCGTGCCGGGCTGTCCCGTCCCGCGCGCCACATCGATAGAACAACTCGGGATGCACCAGGAGATGACAATGAAACATGCAGTTTCATGGATCGCGGCGCTACTGGTGGCAGCGGCGGCAGCTGCATCCGCGCCTGCAATTGCCGACACGCAAGTTGTGCTTTATTCGGCCAACGACGACACGGTTAACAAGCTCGTCGCCGACGGATTCAAGAAGGACACGGGCATCACCGTCAATGTCGTCTCCACAGGTTCGGGCGTGCTCTTTCGTCGCGTTGCCTCGGAGGCGGCAAATCCGCAAGGCGATGTCGTCTGGGGTGTGAGTTCTGCGTTGCTGAAGCAGAACACCAAGTTTTTCCAACCGTATGCCGCGAAAGGCCGTGACGCCGTGCCGGCGGAATACCGCGACCCGAACGATCTCTGGATTGGTACCAATCTGCAGATCGTGACCATCAACCAGAATACAAAGTCGATCGACGCCGCGAGCGGCCCGAAGACCTGGCAAGATCTTCTCGACCCGAAATGGAAGGGCAAGATCGCCTATACCGACCCGGCGAACTCCGGCTTTTCCTATGCTGCAGCGACAGTCCTGCTTAGCTACTGGGGTGACAACGACGCCGGCTGGAACAAGCTCTCCTCGCTGGTCGCCAATACGAGGGTGCTCAATCGGTCGACGCTCGTCTTCGATGGCAACGGCAGCGGCGAGTATCCGTTGGGCATCTCGCTCGAGTATGCCGGTTACCTTTGGGCGCAAAACGGCGCACCGGTCAGGGTGAGCTATCCGACCGAAGGGACGGCTGCGCTTGCCGAAGGCGCTGGCATCATCAAAGGCGCGCCCGATCAGGATGCCGCTCGCGCGCTGATCGATTATCTCGCCAGCAAGTCGACGCAGGAAATGTTGCTCAAGGCGACCTTCCGTCGTCCCGCCCGGCAGGACATCGATCTTTCCACGATGCCCGGCGGCATGCCGGCGCTTTCCAAGATCAAGGTCCTGCCCTACAACGACGTGAAGTGGGACGAGGATCGCAGCGCGACGCTGAACCGCATCAAGGCGATCATCCAGGAAACGCGCTGAAGATGGGAGCGTCGACGGCGAGGCGACGGGCCGCCCCGAGCCGCGCCGTGTGCAGGTTCGTCTTGTCATGACGACGATCCGTCTCGACAGCGTCAGCCGCAGTTTCGGCGGCGTCCGCGCCGTCGACAACGTTTCAGCGACGATCGAAGAGGGCAAGCTATTCACCCTTCTCGGGCCGTCGGGATGCGGCAAGACCACACTCCTGCGACTGATCGCCGGGTTTGCCGAGGTCGAATCAGGCAGCATCTGGTTCGACGATAGACGCATCGATACCCTGCCAGCACATCGTCGCAACACCGGCATGGTCTTCCAGAACTATGCGATCTTTCCCAACCTCACGGTGGAAGGCAATGTTGCCTACGGTCTGCGTGCTCGCAAAGTCAAGCCTGCCGACATTTCCGCACGGGTAGAGAAGGCGCTCGAACGGGTGCGCCTGGGTGGTTACGGAGCGCGCTGGCCGCATCAGCTATCGGGCGGCCAATTGCAGCGCGTCGCGATCGCCCGCGTGCTCGTCATCGAACCGGCAGTGCTGCTGTTCGATGAGCCGTTGTCTAACCTCGACGCGCAACTGCGGACCCAGATGCGGGTGGAGATCCGCCAGTTGCAGCAATCGCTCGGCCTTACTGCTGTCTACGTGACACACGACCAGGAGGAGGCGCTGGCGATCTCGGATCGGATCGCCGTTCTGCGCGCCGGAAAAATCGAGCAGATCGGGTCGCCCGAAGAAATCTACCTACGACCGCAGACCGCATTCGTCGCCGAGTTCTTGGGCGGGACGAACATGCTTTCTGGGGTCGCGGGTAACTTTGATGGCCAGAGGACCGCAGTCGCGTCGTGTGGAACCACCATCTCGGTGCATGGTCACGTGGCCAAGCCCGGCCAGAAACTGTTTCTGTCGATTCGGCCGGAAGCACTGTGGCTGATAGAAGATACCGCAGGCCCGGCGCTGCGCGCGAAGTTCGTGTTGCGCGAGTTCCTGGGGCAGATTCAGAGGCTGCACGCGGCGTTGCCCGACGGCACGCAGATTCGCGTCTCGACACTCGGCAGCACTCCGATCTCAGCTACAGCGGGCGTCGCGTTGACGTTCGCCTACGATCCGGCGCAGATCACCGTTTACCCGGCCGCATGAAGAGCTTTTACTACGCCATCGTCTTTGGCGCACTCGCCCTTCTCGTGCTGTTCCTGCTTTATCCGCTCAGCCTGGTTCTCGAAGCGAGTCTCAAGGTGAACGGAACCGGGACGTTCACGCTCGCGAACTACGCACAGATTTTCGCGAGCACGTATTACGTCAACAGCGTATCCAACAGCCTGCTCGCCGCTGCCTTCGCGACGGTCGGCGCAACGCTGATCGGCACCCCACTCGCGTTCTGCCTGGCCCGCGTCGACATGCCCGGCAAGGCGGTGCTATTGACACTGGCCACGCTACCGTTGGTGTTGCCATCGTTCGTTGCCGCTTACGCGCTGGTGCTCCTCTTCGGTCATGCCGGCGTCGTCACCATGGGTCTGCGCGGCATCGGCATTCCGATGGGTCCCATTTACGGGTTGACGGGGATCACGATCGTTTTCATGTTGACGCTGTATCCCTATGTGCTGATGCCCGCCATTGCAGGCTTCAGGGCGATCGACATCTCGATCGAGGAGGCTGCGCGCAACCTTGGCGGTTCGCGCCTGCATGCGTTCCGCACGGTGTTGCTGCCCGTGGCGATGCCGGCCGTGCTGGCCGGCGCACTCCTTGTGTTCATCGAAGCGCTGGAGAATTTCGGCGTCCCTGTCGTCCTGGCGGAGGATCGCCCCTTCCTCGCGGTGGACATCTTCAAGCTGTTCGCCGGTGAAGCCGACAACAATCCCGCGGCCGCTGGCGCGCTCAGCGTGCTGCTCGTGGCCTGCACGGCGGTGGTGTTGCTCGTCCAGCGCCGCTACCTGAACAAACGCCGCTTCGCGACGAACGCCCGCGCCGCCCCACCGCCACTGCCACTGTCGACGGGCTTGCGCTTGCTCGCCACGATCTTCAGTTGGGGCATCGTGGTACTGTCCCTGCTGCCGTTCCTGGCCGTCCTGTTCATCTCGTTCCTGCGTTTTCGCGGCCCTGTGCTCACGTGGAATCTCGGGTTGAGCAACTATTCGATGCTGCTCGAAGGCTCATTCCGCCCGCTGTACAACACGCTGTTCCTCGCGACCGTCACAGCCATCGTCGCGACAGTTCTAGGCGCACCCATCGGCTACATCGTCACGCGCCATCGCAGCGTACTGTCGACGGCGCTCGACACGATCGGCATGGTCCCGTTCGCCGTCTCAGGCACGGTGCTCGCGATCGGCCTGATCATCGCCTTCAACAGCGGCGTGCTGATCCTTACCGGCGGATGGCTGATCCTGGTTATCGCCTACGTCGTGCGCAAGTTGCCCTTCTGCATCCGTTCGTCGTCGGCGATCGTGCACCAGATCGAGCCCAGCCTCGAGGAAGCCTCGATCAATCTCGGCGTGTCGCCGGTGCGAACCTTCGTCACGCTGACCATTCCACTGATGGCGAGCGGGTTGGTCGGGGGCATGATCCTGGTATGGATCACAGCGGCGTCAGAACTCAGCTCGACCATCGTCCTCTATACCAGCCGCTGGTCGACGATGACCGTGCGGATGTACCACTTTCTGGAAGGCGGCGAAGGCGCAGGCTCCGCCTCGGCCGCCGCCGCGATCCTGATCCTTTTCACCGCCGTTCCCCTGCTTCTGATCCACCGGCGCGTTCGGCGCCACGACGGCACGATCCTATAGCAACGGCAGGAACCCCGACATGAACAACAGTCCCGGCGTGACTTCATCGAATGCGCCCAACTTCCGCAGCGACAACGTGGCCACCGTCGCACCCGAGATATTGCGCGCGCTCGATGCGGCCAATCAAGGGCTCGCGGCCTCCTACGGCGACGACGAATACAGCGCGTTGTTGAACCGGAAGTTCTCCGACCTGTTCGAGACCGCTGTGACAGTGTTTCCGGTGTCCACCGGCACCGCTGCCAACGCCCTGTCGCTTGCCACTTGCGCTCGCCCCTACGGTGCCATCTACTGCCACGAGGAGGCGCACATCCACACGGCCGAAGGCGGCGCGACGGAAGCTTTCTCCGGCGGGGCCAAGCTGATCGCGCTTCCCGGCGCCAATGGCAAGCTGGAGCCGCCGACGCTCGCAGCGGCGCTACTGCGCGCCGAGCGTGGCATACGCAATCGGCCGCAGCCGGACGCCGCCTCCATCACGCAGGCGAGCGAATACGGCACCGTGTATAGCCGCGAGGAGATCGCCGCCATCGGCGCGCTCGCGCGCGATGAAGGCATCCGCTTCCATATGGACGGTGCGCGATTTGCCAACGCTCTGGTGACGCTGGGATGCAGCGCGGCCGCGATGACGTGGCGCTCAGGCGTGGATATTCTTTCCTTCGGCGCTACCAAAAACGGCGCGATGATCGCCGACGCCATCGTCGTGTTCAACCCGGAACTCGTCGAGCCGCTGTCGTACCGGTTGCGGCGGGCCGGGCAGACTTGGTCGAAGATGCGCTTCCCCGCCGCGCAGCTCATTGCGTACGTCGAGGGCGGCCTCTTTCTGCGTCTCGCCTTGCATGCGAACGAACTCGCATCAAGGCTCGGCCGTGAACTGGCCGAGATACCGGGCGTGCGCCTGATCGCGCCGGTCGAGGCCAACCTAGTGTTCGTCGCAATGCCAGAGCCGGCGATCGCGGCCCTGGCCGCAGCCGGCGTCCGCTTCGCGCGCCGTCGCGGCGGCGTCATTCGCCTGGTGACCCGCTTCGACGGGACAAAGGCCGAGGTCGATCAGTTCATCGCTCTCGCGCGTCGACTGATCGGGTAGCGATCGATCAGCGTTCGTCGCCGCCACCATCTAACGGCGAAATATGCGGCAAGTGCGGCTACCGCAAGTCCCGCCGCGATCTTGCCTGTCTGCTCGATCAAGGCCAGGGCGCGATCGATTTGCTTGCGAAAAACGAGCCCGATGCCGACATACAACGCCGTCCACAGCACCGCGCCGAGTGCGCTGTACAGTAGAAACGGAATGGGCCGAACCTTCTCTGCCCCTGCCAACGAGGGTGCAAGCGTCCGGATGCCCGGGATAAACTCGGCGACGACCAGCAGCGGCGCACCCCAGCGCTTGAAATGGCTGTCGGCCTTCCCCATGCTGGAATTCGGTGTCACGGCCAGCCGGCACAGGGAGTGCATCGCCTGCCTGCCGTAGTGACTGCCCACGACATACAGTACGACTTTGCCGAGCATGCCTGCACCCCACGCCACGGCAGCCACCGGCCACGCGGACAAGCGCCCTTCGTTGGCAAGCGCACCGGCAACGATCAGGAGCGGCCCTGACGGAAGCGGTGGTCCCACCTGCTCCACCAACACCGCTCCGAATACAAGCAGCAATCCGTATTCCTCGAACAAGATGCGTAGCGTCTCCATGCGCTGTGGAGTTTACCCGGCTACCGGTAGTACCCCAAGGGTATCATTGTGAATGTCTGGCCTCAGGATGCTGCCACGAGGTCCGACGTCGAGCGCTGGCGGCATTGCCAAAATCAGCGGAACACAGCGGTCGGGAACCCCGTCGCTGCAGAAGCGCGAGAACGGCTACGACCGTTCGCAAGCAATGATATGGGTCTAAGGAAGCGCAAAGTCTGAGTCACATCGGCAACTATTCGTCGCAGCCTGCGCCCGAAACCATTTCTCGCAACACAACCAATCAACCGCGAAGGAGATTGCTCATGAGCACGATCACCACCAAGGACGGCGTTGAGATCTTCTACAAGGACTGGGGCAAGGGTCAGCCCATCGTATTTAGCCATGGCTGGCCGTTGTCGGCCGATGATTGGGACGCGCAGATGCTGTTCTTCCTGAGTAGAGGCTATCGCGTGATCGCGCATGACCGGCGTGGGCACGGACGCTCGACGCAGGTTGCGGACGGTCATGATATGGACCACTACGCTGACGACCTCGCAGCGGTGACCACGCATCTGGACTTGAGGAACGCAATCCACGTCGGCCACTCTACCGGTGGCGGCGAGGTCGTGCATTACCTCGCGCGGCATGGCGAAAGCCGCGTGTCCAAAGCGGCAATCATCAGCGCGGTGCCACCGCTGATGCTGAAGACGGACGCCAATCCGAACGGCCTGCCCAAAAAGGTATTCGACGACTACCAGGTGGCGCTCGCGGCCAATCGTGCGCAGTTCTACCATGACGTGCCAGCCGGTCCGTTCTATGGCTACAACCGGCCCGGCGCGAAGCCCTCGCCGGGGGTGATATCGAACTGGTGGCGGCAAGGCATGATGGGCGGCGCCAAGGCACATTACGATGGCATCGTCGCCTTCTCGCAAACCGATTTCACCGAAGACCTCAAGAAGATCAACGTGCCGGTGTTGGTGATGCACAGCGAAGACGACCAGATCGTGCCGTACGTCGCCGCCGGGCCGCTCTCCGCGAAGCTGCTGAAAAAAGGCACCATGAAAACCTACAAGGGCTTTCCGCACGGCATGCCCACGACTGAGGCCGACACGATCAACGCGGACCTGCTGGCCTTTATTCAGGTGTGACGGGCGTATTCCTGGAAATGCACGCAGCTACAGCAACTGTTCGGGCACAAACGGACCGAGCAACATTTGCTCAAGGCGCATGGCCGGTGTGACCTCGGGCTCAACCGAAAGCACGACCTCTCCCCGATCATCGGTTGCCAGCCATTGCAGACTTTGTCCATCAGGGGCAAATCGCAATCGATACGAGCTCTGCAGCTTGCTGATATTGATCACACGGATGACCTCCTTCGCCAGTTCCGGGCAATCGGCGAGCATGCCGAGTTCGGTGTTCGTGCTCTCGGATCTCGGATCGAGATTCATCGATCCGATGTAAACCGTCGACTGATCGATCACGGCCGTCTTGGCGTGCAGACGGCCAAGCGACGAGCCCGGAAGCGCCAGTCGCTCGTTCTTGCGGATCCGCGTAGGGCTGAGCTCGTAGAGGTCGACGCCGGAGCGCAGCAATTCCACCCGGTAACGTGCGTATCCCGTATGTACCAGCGGCTCGTCGTTCGCTGCCAGCGAGTTGGTGAGGATAACAACCTTGACATCGCGCTTTCTCAAGTCCTCGAATTCTTTCACGCCCATCGACCCCGGAATGAAATACGGGGACGTGATGACGACCTCGCTCTTGGAGATCATGACCCGATCCATGATGCTCATTTGCACGCTCATCGATCGGGCCATCTCGTCCGACGTCGCCATCACCTTGGCGGGTTGATCGGCAAATGCAACCGCTTTACCCCAAACGAGCCCGAGGCGGCCTGCGTCGAGGTCATCGCTTATCGGGCCATAACCAAGAATATCGAATGGCGGCACGTTAACCGACATCATTTGCTCGCCATCACCGACCAGATGGTCGAAGCTCCGTCGCGCCTCTTCGCGGTCCGGGGATTCGCCGAGAATAGCCTCCACCGGATAGACCTCCCGGCTGTTCCAGTAAACGTCGAAGATGCCGGAGAGCTGGCGAACGACGGGCCCCACCAAGAACACGTCCATGTCGACGAAATTACTCGTCGCGCTGCGCGTGAAGTATTCGTCGGCAATATTGCGGCCGCCCATGACGGCGATTGCGCCGTCGGCGATGAACAGCTTGTTGTGCATCCGGTGATTGAGCCGTCTGAAGTCTCCGAGCGAAGCAGCGTATTTGCTAAAGATGCTCTGTCGTGCGCAGCAGAATGGATTGAACAGGCGTACCTCGACGTTCGGGAACGCCGCCAGACCGCGAAACATCGGGTCGCCGCCCACCGTGTACAGATCGTCCACCAACAACCGCACTCGCACGCCACGCAACGCGGCATCACGCAAGTTGCGCATGAACAGGCGGCCGGTGCGATCGTCTTGAATCTGGTAGTACTGGACGTCGAGCGAGTAGCGCGCCCTGCGGGCAAGCTGGATCCTGGCATCGAGCGAGTAAAATCCGAGCGGCATGAGCCGGAACCCCGTCAGGCTCGGCGCAGGGCTGGAGTCCTGCGCGATGCGGACGAGAGGACTGTCGGCGGATGGTTGTTGCGCCGGTGAAAACGGCCGCTCGACATGCGGCGGCAGCGTGCCGCACGCCGAAAGCAAGGCGAATGCAAGCACCATCGCCGAGCCGCGAAGCAGCGTTACAATAAAGCGCAGATGCTCCGATGGAGATCGTCATGGTACGTTTTCTCGATTGCGCGCTCGTGTCGCCGGGATTCCCGCTCGCTGCAAACGCCGCGCTGGACATCGTCGACGCGCCTGCGTTAACCAGGCAGGCGACGCTGCGAGTAAGCGGGCGCACCGCGGCATCGGCGCTCCTGCGGCCTACTGGGCGGCGCGAAGTTTGGCCACTTCCTCGACCGTGATCGCCGAAGGCTTCGCGCCGAACCGCGCGGTGACGTAGTTGGCGACGGCCGCCTGGCTTTCAGGTAGATCCGCCGCAAAGTCGGCGCGATAAAAGGCGGGGTCCAGATAGAGGAAACCATCGTCGGTTTTTTTGATGGCTTTGGTGGCATTGGGGAAACGCTTGCCATTCTCAGCCTCGGTTTCGCCTTCGTCCAGCGCATGCGCCGCGATATAGACAAGCCCCACGAGGTGCGAGTCATTGCCGGCTACGGTGATGATCGCGCCGCCATAACTGTGGCCAACGAGGATCGTCGGCCCGTCTTGCATCGCCAGCACCCCCTTGACCGCCGCAAGGTCATCGCTGACGGAGGTCAGCGGGTGCTGGGCGATCGACACCTGATAACCGTCCCGTACAAGAATATCGTAGACGGGTTGCCATCCCGCTCCGGTGACAAACGCACCATGCACGAGGACGATGTTATGCATGGGCGCCGCTTGCACCTGGCTGGTCGCGCCGAGCACCATCAGGAGCAACGACGCGACCGCAGAAAAGGAACGTCGCGTCGGAAGTCTCATACGGGTCTCTCTGCATTCCTGGGTTAGGGACCACGAATGTAAGCCCATTGCTAGATTGCGCGCGTCGGCAGAGATTTGAAAGACGTAATCCACTTTGAATCCGGCACCGACGGATCCCTTCACAGGCTTTCTTACCTCGGCAGCAACGCGAATCCGCTGCGCCGCCCGAACTGACGCCGAAGTATGAAAGGCCAACCGCTAGAGCTGTTTCTGCTTGGGTGTCTTGCGTGTCTTCTGCAATGGCTTCTTGTCATGCCCGCCGCCCCGGCGCCCATGCTGACTGGGGGCGGATGCCGGAGGCCTTCTCTGAGCGCCCAAGTTCAGGGGTTGCTCCCGATTGGCGGAGGAGAGCTCAATTTCCAGTCCGTGGATCTCATCCCACTGGGCGTCAGTGCGCCGACTCTCGGCTATCGCCAGAAGCTCTTGCAAGCGACGGCGGGGAGACGTCTGTTGTGGCGCGTTCATGGCGATATTATCCCACCGTTGGCCAAGTACGTCCTCTGAGTCGTTTCGCGGGCGGATGCCATGCAATATCGCGTGACCTGGAGCGCCGCCGTATGAGCGCGGCGCATCCGACTCAATGCGGATCATGGCGCTGCCATCTCTGCGACGGACACCTCGCTTGCAACGGTTGGCGCGGAAAACGATCATCGTTGTCGTGAGCCCCGAGACGCGCTATGCCAAAAGCGAAGAAGTCAGCATCGCCTACCACATCCTAGGCGATGGGCCGCGCGATCTGATTCTAGTTCCCGGCTGGATGTCGAACATCGAGCTCTTCTGGGACGAACCCGCGGTCGCACGATTTCTGCAGCGTCTGGCCTCCTTCTCGCGGCTGATTCTGTTCGACAAACGCGGGACGGGGCCCTCGGACCCGCCGGGCACGTTGCCGGACCTCGAGACGCGGATGGACGACGTGCGCGCGGTGATGGCTGCTGTCGGGTCCGAGCGCGCAGCGCTTTGTGGGTATTCGGAGGGTGGTGTGATGTGCGCGCTGTTCGCCGCCACCTATCCCGCGCGAACGACTGCACTCGTCACCATCGGCAGCTACACCCGGCAAAAACCCGGTCCTGGTTACCCCTGGGGGCGGACGCAGAAACAACAGCAAGACCTTCTGGACGCGATCCGGAAGGACTGGGGTCGACCGGTCGGCCTCGATCTGCGCGCGCCGAGCATCGCCCACGACGACCGCGTGCGCCAGTGGTGGGCACGCTTTCTGCGAATGAGCCCGAGCCCGACAACAGGATCGCAGCAGCGCGTGGTCAGTTCACCGAAGCTGCGCGCCGTCAGCGAGCGGTAGCGACGTCATGCTGCAGACCAGGGCAGTAGCACGATTTTGCCGCCAAGTCCGCCCCTGTCGATGCGGGCGTGGACCTCGCTCGCGGCCGCGAGCGGCAGTCGGTCGATCACGACCGGATGAATGACGCCTGCGCGCAATAACTCGAACAGCGTCGCCATGTCGGACTTGAATTCCTCCGCGTGAGTCGATCGGCGTGCCGTGATGCTGTAGAAGACCGCGCGACGCCCGCGAAGAAGGAAGCTGAATGCGCTCCACAGCTTGAGTCGGGCCAAGCCGAGTCCCGCGGCAGCCAGGCTTTCGCGACCGACCGCCATGGTTTGCGACCCGTAACCAACGAGCAACCCTTCCGGCGCGAGGCATGCGAACGAGCGGCCGAAGTGCGCGCCACCGATCGCATCGAAGGCGGCATCAACGCCGGGGCCGCGCGGACGGTCGGCAGTCAGTCGGCGCACGGAAGTGACGAAGTCACCTGCGCGATAGTCGATCGCCGCCGCACCGAAGTGCTCCACCACCGGCAGGTTCGCAGAGGAACAGGTGCCGATCGCCTTGAGTCCGAGATGACGCGCCAGATCGAGCAATGCCGTGCCGACCGTGCCCGATGCGCCAATGACCAAGATCGTAGCGCCTCTCGGAAGACTCCGATAGCGCGTAAGCATCTGCAACGCGGTGAGATAGGCAAGAGGAATGCACACTGCTTCGGCGGGATCCACGCCGTCCGGGATCGGCACGACAAACTCGGCCGGGCGGATTGCATACTGGGCATAGCCGCCGACGACACATAAATCAGCGACCATCTGGCCCTCGATCGGCGCAGTTACGCCGGAACCAATCTTCTCGACGACGCCCACGATTTCGTAGCCTGGAGTGAATGGCAGCGGCCCCTTAAAGTCCGGGTAACGGCCGCGCCGAATCATGGTATCCGTAAAGCCGGTGCCGGCGGCGAGTACCTTGATACGAATCTCCCCACGAGACGGATCGGGGATCGTAGGCTCCTCCGTCATCTGCAGGACTTCCGGACCACCGAACCGCGAGATGCGGATGTGTTGCCAAGTCATTCGCCGAGCATAGACCCATGGTCAGTGCCCGTCGAGCGCCATGGGACGGCGCACCGGTAAGCCGCAAGAGTCCGCTTTAGAGCCGCCACAGTCGTTTGGCGAAAGTGGACGGCAATCTCAGCCTCGACGCGCCGCCTCGATTGCGGCGACGTCGATTTTCTTCATCTGCATCATCGCATCGAACGCGCGCTTAGCGGAAACGGGATCGAGATCGGTGATCGCCTGCGTCAGCGCGATCGGCGTAATCTGCCAGGACAATCCCCATTTGTCCTTGCACCAGCCGCACGCGCTCTCCTGGCCGCCGTTGCCGATGATCGCGCTCCAGTAGCGATCCGTTTCCGCTTGGTCAACGGTTGCGACCTGAAACGAGAACGCTTCGTTGTGCTTGAATGCAGGCCCGCCGTTGAGCCCGAGGCACGGGACGCCCATCACGGTAAATTCGACGGTCAGCACGTCCCCTTTCTTCCCCGACGGAAAGTCTCCCGGTGCGCGATGCACCGCGCCGACAGACGAATCGGGAAAGGTTTTGGCGTAAAACCGCGCCGCGTCCTCGGCGTCGCGATCGTACCAAAGGCAAATCGTGTTCTTTGCCGGCTTCATCATTGTCACGTCTCCATAGCGACGACTATTGCCGTACGCTAGGCCAGATAAGCCAGCCTCGTCAACCCTGAGTTTATGCTGCGATGTTTTACCGGGGCATCGCCTCATGCACCGATCGCAGCTTCGATCTCGGCAAAGGTACGCGCGACGTCACGCCCGCTCTGGGGTGGAAGCCCAAGCTGCCGCGCAATTTGCGTCAGTGAAAAAATACCTCGCACCGTGAGCGTCGCCGACGTCGCGTCCGCAGACCCAGATTCGATCACCAGCGCGTGCTGGCGGCCGGAGCGCTTCAGGGTTTCGACAATGTCGCCAACGCGAACCTGCCGCACGTCCTGTAACTCCATCGCTTCGAGCAGGTTTGCAGGCGTCATGACCTCACTCACAAGGACCTCGACATGTCGCACGCCTCGGTCTTGCGCGATTTGAATCGGTTTTTCCCCCAAAATGTCGTTAGCTGTAACGATTCCCAGAACGAATCTTGCGTCATCGACGACAAACAGTGCGCGAACACCATGCGTGATCATTGCCTGGTGCGCTTCATCGATACTTGTGCCAGCGGCAATCGTTATTGCTACGACTCGGCTCAGGTCCGTCATCACGTCGGTCGCAGGGGAGTTGGCTTGTACCCGCAGCGCAGTGGTTTGACTTTGCAAGCGATAGGTTGCGCCGGACCAGGCTTTCGATTGACGCAGCGGACGGTACGGCGCTTCCGAGGGTCGCTGCACCTGCGCAGGCGGGACGTCGCTTACGTGCCCGAATCCAGAAAACATTCGTTCCACGAACTGACCGGCGTGATTCGGTCTCAAACCAGTGCCGGCCAGTACCTCGGAGGAGGCCAAGTTCTTTGTCGTCATCGTTGACTCCAGAAGGCGGGGTCGGTCCAATTGCGCTGCGACGCCCCGCGCACGGGCTCATCCTTGGTCGTTGTGGCTAAAGAGTTAGCGCAGCGGCCGCGCCACACGCCAGCTCAACCGATCAGACCGGTTTTCGCGGCGCCAGTTCCGGGCCGTTGGTTCCGCGCCCTTCCCGATCCCCCCTCAGCGCTTGTGCTCGATCGCCGAGAACACGCGTTCGCAACGGCGCCGATCGCTATCGTCAGCGATACCCGGCTGTGCGCACCAGGCGAGCAGACGCTCGCCAGCAGTGTCGGCGCCGCTCGGCGCGGCGCCCTGAAAGCGGTCACGAAGCCGTTTGAGCTGCAGCGCGCGTCGCTGCGTCTGAAGCTCCGGCGGACACTCTAGACCCAACAGCAACTCCAGTTCGAGCAGTACCTCGCCGCGGCTTGCTCCACCGCGATCGATCCGAATTACGTGTGCGGCAGCGGCCGCTTCATCGGCGATCGCGCGCAGCGCCTCGTCACGCCGGCCGACCATCGCTTTTTCCCATGCGGCCGGGAGTGCCGTTAACGCGGTCCACTGCGCATGCACCGCCGCCGCGTCCGCGTTACCTTCGCCCGAATGCAGACGGCGGTCCAGTTCCTCGCAAAGGCGCTCCTTCGCCGCCAGGGTTCGCCACACATCCGCTTTGCGGCTGCGGGCACGCGCTGACAGCGCTGCGTCAACTGCCATCTTTGCGTTCGTGAAGCGGGATTCCAGACCGCGCAATGCGGAACCGGATGTACGCGCCCTGCGCGTCCATTGCGTCCTCGAGATCGCGCAGCCCCTGGCGCAGGTCTTGCTCTTGGCTTGTCCGTCGCCGACGCGAGTTGCTCGAGCTGCACACAGATGTTTTCTAAGGCGGCGCGTGCTTCGCGCTTGAGCGAGTCCTCCTGCTGGCTCTTAGCCTCACGTGCTCGAAATACTGCGTCACACGCGGCGCGAAATTGCTCCCACAGCGCGCGCTCGTCGCGTTGAGTCAGTGCCAGTTGCTTCGCCTGGGCCTGCCATTGGGCTTGGATATTCTTGACCTTCGCCGGTGCATCGCGCTCCAGCGCCTGCGCTGCCAACGCGATGGCCTCCTCGATCAAGGCTAAGCGGCGCACCTTCGCGTGGCCCCGCGCAGTGGACAACGCATCGCGCAATGGCGCAAGTGCATCCTTGAGCCGTGCGTCAAGACTTCTCCATGACTTTGGGTCCATGCTACCTAGAGCGCCATCGTGCCAGCGACCGTCGGTTTCGCGCAGCCAGCGCTCGATCGCGCGCCAGTCGCGCGGCTCAACCAGCAACGTCAGCGCCTGCGCCGCGGCAGCCGCGATGAATGCCTCGCGCTGCTTACGTAGTTGCTTTTGCAGTGCCGCCTGCTCCGCAAAATACCGGGCGGCGGGTGCATAAGCTTTTGCGCAGGCGTGGTCGAAGCGTTCGGACAGCGGCTTGGGTACGGTGCCTTGCAGCTGGTCGAGCGCGTTCCATTCCTTGCGCAGTTTCTGTACTTCGGCAGCAAGGTGCGGCGCATCCAACGTGAGCGTGGCGGCAGTTTCGGCGCGCTCGCAGAGTTGAATGCGGGCCTGGTGCTGCCCGAACGATTCCCAGCCTTCGAGCGCCTTCAGTTGCTGCGTAAGACGGCTCAAGCGTTGTAGGGTCGGCTTCGGCAACACACCGGCACTGGGTCTGCGCGTCCTGATCTCGTCGGCGGCCCCGCGCGCAGTCTGCAATTGACCGGAAGCGAGTGCCTGTTCCGCGCTGTGCAAGAGCATGTGCAGGTGCTGCCGCGAAGAATTGGTTTCCTGCTCTGCGGCTCGCACCTGCGCAAGCCTGCCTTGACCGATCACGACCAGGGCTGCTTCGAAACGCCGCGTGAGCGCAGACGTGCGGATGCTTCGGTCCAACGCCTGCCACCGTTCCGGCAGGTTCGCGTCATCAATGGACGTGCCCAAAGCAAGCTGCTCGGCTTCGATGACGAGCGCTTCGGCGCCTGCGCGTGCCTGGAGGTCCTCCGCCCACGCCTCGATGCGACGCTTCGCCTCATCGAGCCGCGACAGTACCGAGGTCTCTGCGTACTCCTCCCCCTGTACTCCCAGCGCCTCAACCTCCCTGCGTCGCACGTCCAATTCGCCGGACGTGACCGGCGGCTCCGCTCTTCCCAGCCATTCGCTCAGCCTGTGCTCGAACTGCGTGCGTGCCTGCTGAGCTGCGTGTTCGCGATCGAAGCGCGCCTGTAGCGTCCGGCGGGCCGCATGGCAACGCGCGAGACGCGCCGGGTCGTCGCCGAGGTTCAACGCTTGCCAGCGACGATTGAGCTCGATCACGCTCGTAAGGATCGGACCGGGTTCGCTCTGTAGTGCCTCGAGTCGCGCCAAAATGGCATCTGCTTCAACCGCGTCGCCTTCATGATTCTCCATCGCACCGAGCTGTTTTCGAGCCAGCCGGGCCACGCCGCGATCCTTGTCCCTGGCGGTGTCGGCGAGCTTGCGCAGACCGTCCGGGGTTCGAACGTGCTCCGCGGCTGCCATGCGTGTGCTTGCGTGTTCGGCAGTCAGCGCGAGCTCGACCAGCAGGGCCTCCTCGCGGATCGCAGCGATCGCGCTGCGGCGACGCTCCACATTAGTAGCGCGACGCGCCACATCAGCGCGCATCCCATCCGTGCACTGCGCGGCGCCCAGCAATGCCGTTGCTTGAGCGTGGTCCTGGCTTTCGGCGAGCACGGTGACCAATGCCGCCGCGATCGCCGCACGCACGGCCGGCTCGGACTCGTTTTCCCAGGCGGCGGCGAGTACGCGGAGGTTGCCGCAACCGTTCGCCGCAGCAATGCGCACCTCCGGCGCCGGATCGGTGGCGAGCAGCACCGCGAGCTCGTCCGACTCTGGCGGCAATTTAGCCACGGCGCTGACCCGCCGCGACGGGTCGGCATGATGCAACGGGGAACCAAAAAGGCGTTCGCTGAGCATGGGTAAGGTGCGCCCGCAGCGGTAACCCTGCGGGGACAATCGATTTGCCAACCGCCATGGTAATCAAAAACCGCTTCCTCGGCAGATGATCGATGACTCGCCGCGGAAAAGGCTGCGGTTGGCCGGCCCGATCGTCTCGGGATAGGACCCGGACGTCCGGCCAAATTTCAGTCTGCACGGTCACCTGCCCGGTCTCAGAGGGTGCGTCCAGTGCGCCGTCGTGGACGACGAGCACCGGTCACCAAGAAGGTCGCAGCATAGCCAGGCACTCGCGAGCGCACGGCGCGAATGCAACGATCTTGGGAGGCTGCGTTGGCGCCAGTACAATTCTGAACATGTCCGTACGTGCTTGCCCCGCCGAGTGGTTGCTTCCTCTCCTGCTGATCACATCGTGCGAAACAATCTCGCCGGCATCGACGGTTACATCGGCGCCGAGTCCAAAATTCGAGCAGCACGCCTGCACTATCCCCAATGTCGACGCGACACTAGCGGCGCGAATGCGGTGCGGGACCGTGCGCGTACCACGTAACTACGCGCATCCTGACGGTCCGAGCTTCGCGCTTTCGGTGGTCGTGATCGGCAGCGAGCAGAAGCCCGCGTTACCCGACCCGGTCGTTTACATTAACGGTGGCCCAGGCGAGCCGATAACAGTCTATGCCGCTGCACAGGCGAAAACACCATACGCGCCGGGACGCGATCTGGTGCTGATCGATCAGCGCGGCACCGGGGAGTCGGAGCCACGGATTTGTCCGACCATGGACCGGAAATTATTGGACGCCACTCTCTTGCTGGCGGAGGGTGGCGTTTCCGCAGCGGATGCCCGACGTGCGGCCTTCGACGCCTGTCGCCGCGAAGCATTGTCGCGCGGCATCGATCTTTCAGACTTTGGCACTCGGGTTACGGCGGATGATTTCGAAAGCGTGCGACGTGCGTTAAACATTGCGCGCTGGAACCTGTATGGCGAGTCCTACGGTACGGATGTCGCTATGACACTTGCTGCGCTGCAGCCGGCGACGGTCCGATCAATGGTCCTCGATTCGATCTATCCGCCGGATGCTCCGCGTCCGTCGCGCGCGACAAGCGTGGCGGCTGCGCGGAAGGCGTTTTTCGCGTTGTGCGATAGCTATCCCAGCTGCTTTGGAGTGTCCGGCGGCTTAGCGCGTGCCTACGATGATGCGAAAGCGCGACTCGCTCGAGATCCATTGACGTTGACCCGCCCGCCTGGCTCCGAATGGCCGAACGAACGATTCGTCTTGACGCCCGCGGCATTCGAACTGGTCGTAGCGAACCTCCTCTACTACCGCAATGTCTATCCGACAATCCCACTTGTGATCATGTGGGCCAAGAATGGCACGCGCGAGCCGTTGGCTTCGGTCGCGGCAAAGCTCTATAAGGCCGCACTCACGCGCCAAGCTGCCACCAACGCCGCGGTGGAATGCAGAGACCGGCCACATTTGCGCGACGCTACGCCCGCATCCGACGACAGCTTTGCGCGCAGCGAGCTGTCCGGGCTCTGTGATACTTGGTCGCCCCTTGGTCCCCCGTTGCTCATACCAGCTTCCTCGACCGTGCCGACGCTAATCCTGGCCGGCGCAATTGATCCGGTTGCCGAACCGCACGAAAGCCGCAGCATCGGAGAGATCATCGGCAGCAACGCGCAATGGATCGAGTTCCCTGAGGTCGGGCATAACGTCCGCGCCTTTTCTCCTTGCGCACGACGGATCGTCGCGGACTTTATCGCGCAAGCCTGCGAGCAGCCTTGATGTCAGCTGTGCGCTTTATCCATTGCCGCTTCAGTTCAAGAAGGCACCAGGCCAGCAATAGCGCGATCGAATGACCGCGCTTGCCGACTTGGCCGTACGGTCGGAGTTGACCGATCGCTGCCATCGCGAAGCAAGATGGTGGGCTGCGTCCCACTTCTGCGCCCACTCTTGTATTGGGCAGAACTGCCTGTTCTAATGCCCTCTGGGACAGCCCAACGGGCCGCAAGCCATGGACAGGGCATTGCAAAGGCCGATGGCCGGCGCGCAGAAACGCCACGCCGCCAACGATCAGCTTCTGGCGGAGATCGCAACCTTTTGTCAGCGCGTCGGCATGGCGGAGAGCACTTTCGGGCGGCGGGTCGTCAATGACGGCAAGCTGGTCTCCCGCCTGCGTTATGGCAGTCGCATCACGACGCTGACGGTCGATCGGATCCACAGCTTCATCGAGCAGGCGCTCGCGGAGCGCGGACTTCCGCCGAACGCGGTCACCGACCACGGTGACGGTGGCAGTGGCATTGGCACCGCCTCGGCACAAGGCATGAACCGGATCGGCAGCCGATCCGCCGTGCGCGCGCCTATGCTCGCTGCCACCGGTGTGCGAGGGGACCCGAGGTCGTCGGCCACGACGGGCGACAACGGTGCGTTGTCACGTTTCCGCTTCTACGACAATCGGCAGAAATACCTGCTGTTCGTCAGCACCTGCACGGAGAAGCGGCTGGTCGCACAGCGCGTCGAGCAGGAATTCGACAACATCACGCCGCAGCCGCCGGCATTGCGCGTCTTCGACGCCGGTGTCGGCGACGGCACGGTGCTGACACGCCTGATGCGCTCGATGCACGACCGCTTCCCGACCGTGCCGTTCTACATCGTCGGGAAAGAGATCAGCCTCGAGGATGTGCGACTCGCGCTGGAGAAGATGCCGGACCGATTCTACGAGCATCCGTCGACGGTGCTGGTCATGACCAACATGCACTACTCGGAGTCGCCGTGGCTCCGGCCGAATACGCTTGCGGCCGCGAGCGGCCTCGTGTGGCACGAGCTCGCGCTCACCGGACGCACCGCCGGCCAGTTCGAGCGTCAGATCACCGACTTGCAGGGCTTTCTGACGGAGAACTGGACCGCGAAGATCAGCGCGACCAGCGGCAACCCGATCTACGAGCGTCCCGTCGTCCTCGCGATCTACCGCGACGATCATCGGCTGCTGCTCGACAGCGTCCGCCCCAAGCAGGGAACCGTGCGCGCCGACTTCGACTTGGTGATTGCGTCGCAACCGTACCGGGCGCGCGCTCCGCTCGAATTCAAGGCGACGAAGGTCGTGGCGCCACTGGCGCGCGCACTCGGGCCCGGGGGACGGCTGGTCGGCATTCACTCCTTCGGCCGCGACCCTGGCCTTGAAATCATCCAGCGGGTCTGGCCGGGCGAAAACCCCTTTCAGATGGATCGGCATCAACTCCTGAAGGCGAGCAAACAAGCGCTTGGCCCCGCAGCGCGGGGACTCAACTTCAATGCGTACTCCGATCAGCGAGCGCTGTTCCGTTATCAGATGCATTCGCTGCCGTCGGAGATCAGCTCGTCGATCGGGACCTCGACGCTGATGGCGGCGTGGAATGCGGCGATCTATGTCGCGCAGATCGAGGACGAGCGGCTTGCGGCGGTGATGGCCGACGGCCGTTATCTCGAAGCCACGCGGGCGGTGCTCCAGAAGCACGGCAGTCTATGGTTTCAGAATGAATCCTACGTCATCTCGCGCCATCGCTTCGCCGCGTAGCGCCCGCGCCTGCCACGCCAGGACTGCGCAATGACACGCGCGATGCAAGCGTCGCCGGAGGGCGATGTACAGCGAGCGGTCGAGCGCGAGACCCGGGGAATCGCAGCGCTTGTGCAATCCGCATCGGTCGAAATGACCTGGCGAGACGGTGTGTACCTCGAAGCATGCCGGCATTTGCTCGCGGATGGAACGTTGCTCTACGTCAGCCACATTCCGGACCAGACCTGGCGTCAGACGCTGGACAGCTGCATCGCGATTCGCGCCGCCGGATTCGAGCCCGTACCGCACTTGCCGGTTCGCGAGCTGGCAAGCGAACGGGTGCTCGAGCAACTTGTCGCCGACCTCGTCTTGCATGCGCGGGTGCGGCAGGTGCTACTGATCGCCGGCGATCGTCGCGACCCGGCCGGGCCGTTCTCCGAATCGCTGGACGTCATGCACTGCGGTGTGTTGGCCCGGCACGGCATCAGGCAGATCACCGTCGCGGGCCATCCGGAAGGACACCCACGCGTCCCGAACGCCGAACTACGACGGGCCGAGCAGGCGAAAGTGGCATTCGCCGAGAATGCCGGCATCGAGCTCACATTCCTAACGCAGTTCTTCTTCGAGCCGGCGCCATTTCTCGACTGGTTGTCGGCGCTCCGTGCGCGAGGCGTGCGCACGCGCATTGTCGCCGGGCTCGCCGGGCCGGCCCGGCTGCAAACGCTGTTCAGATATGCCCTTCGCTGCGGCGTCGGGCCCTCGCTCCGAGCACTTGGCGCTCGGCCTGCGCTGCTGGCGGGACTCGTCGGCGAGCGCGGGCCTGAGAGCACCGTTCGAGCCATCGCGCGTGCGCGCGGCGAGCACAACCTCGAACCGCTCGGGCTTCATTTCTATTCGTTCGGTGGTCTGGTCCGATGTTGCGCCTGGATCGACGCTGTCGCACAACATCGCTTCGTCCTCGACGCGGATTCCGGATTCGAGGTGCAGGCCTGAGTATCGCCGCAGGGTCATCGTCGAAGCGACCCCACTATTTCGGCACCGTTAGAGGTCGATGACGACGTCGCCCTGCGGGCGGGAGCAGCAGATCAGGAGATTTCCCTCTGCGGGTGGATCGAGCGGGTCAGGCTGATAGGCGACGGATCCGAAGATCAACCCACTCTCGCAGTTGTGACAGACGCCGGTGCGGCACGACCAGCGAACGGGCACGTCACACGCCTCTGCCAACTCCAAAATGCTCTGGTAGGCCGAGGGCTTCCAATGTGCGGCGATGCCACTGCGCGCAAACGACACCAGCGGACCGGTGTCGGCGTCGTCGCTTGGCAGATGCGGAGGTGTCGTCGGTGCACTGACGACACCCGGGGTCATCGACTCACTGCCGTTGAAAATCTCGACGTGGATGCGCTCCGACTCCACACCCAAATGTACGAGCGTCTCTTTCATCTCGGCCATGAAGCGCGCCGGCCCGCAGACGTAGGCATCCGCCTCTCGTGGGACACCAATCTCGTCAAAAACCGATCGCGACAGGTGGCCGGCAGCGTCGTAATCCTCACCCATCTTGTCGAGCGACCCCGGCCTGCTGTAACAGACATAGCTGCGCCCATCCGAAAGCGGGAGCATGAGACGGCGGACTTCGGCGGCGAATGGATGATGCTGTCGATCGCGGGCCGCGTGCAGCCACAAGACCTGCCGCGTCGAGCGGGCGGCTGCCAGCGCGTGTAGCATCGCGAGAACGGGAGTCGCCCCGATTCCCGCGCTGAGCAGCACCACCGGCCGCTCGCCGGCCTGCAGAATGAAGCTGCCACGTGGCGAGCTGACGTCGAGAACATCGCCCACCTGTACATGGTCTCTTAGGTAAGTTCCAGCCGCCCCGTTCAGTTCGAGCTTCACGCTGATTCGATAGCGTTCCGCGGCGGGAGAATCCGAGAGCGAATAGCTGCGAAAAAGTGGCGGCGCGCCGGCGGTCCTTTTAAGACGCAAGACCACGTACTGGCCTGGCAAAGCTCCTTGCAGCGACTGACCATCCGGACTCTGCATCGTCAGCGAGAACACGTCCGCAGCCTCCTCATCGATCGCCTTCACCGCGAGCGGCCGAAATCCTGGTGCAGCCGGATGCGCAGCGGCTGCTGGCGCAAGTCCCGCGTTACCACTCCCCGCGCCAGTCGTTTGGCTCTGCAGTAGCGCCTCGAACGACGAGCGCCATCCGGGCGAAAGCGCCTCAATCCGCAATGCGCGCTCGAGTCGATCGTGTGCGTGATTCGGCGAATAGAGGAGCGCGTTGATTTCCGCGACGGTCATTCGCTCTTTCGCCTCTCCCACCTTCACGATTTCGTCGCCGGCGCCGACCGCGCCTTCCTGCAGCACGCGGAAGTAGAACCCGGGCCGCCCGCTGGATGTCAGCAATGCCGGCATCCGGGCTTCGTTCATCCGAATGCCGACGCGATAGCAGGTAACGCGAGGTTGCGTAACCTCGAACAGCGCGCTGCCGATCTGATAGCGGTCGCCGATGCACACGGCATCGTCGGGCAATCCTTCGATCGTGAAGTTCTCGCCGAACTGTCCATGGACGAAGTCGGTTCTCTTCAGCAGCTCCTGCCAATAGCGATACGATTCGATCTGGTAGACGAAGACGGCGCGTTGCTCACCTCCGTGCCCGGACAGGTCGCCTTGACCGTCTCCGTCCAAATTCAACCGGCCAACCCGACAGCGGCCAAGCACCGGATTCTTCCAAATTCCGGTGTGCACCGTGCGCCCTTTCCACTCGATGTCGCGCGGAAGCCCAACGTTCACCGATAGCAGTCGAGCCATGTCGTTTCGCTCTCTTGTTGACCCGAAACCCTTCCGACTTTGAGGCAGCGTACGAACATTCAACGAGAGCTGCCGATGGCGGTCTGACTCAACCCGGACGCCCCGAAAATGCCGGAGCGGTTTAATATGATAAGCGCAGATCGATAAGGGCAAAGGGAGAAAAATTCATGAGACGCCTAACCATCACCGGCTTGATTGCCATCTTGACGGTGGGAACCTTTGTTCTTGTCGCGGCGGCTCAAGAGCCCAGCAAGCGCGCTCCCTTTTGGCCCGGCACAAGCGGTCCGCCGGCGGTAATGGAATGGTATTCAGACATTCCTTGGCATCAAAAGCTCGGGACCTATGCGGGCAACGAAATCGATGAAGCGCTTGTCCTCCCTTATGAGGCGCTGGGGGATCAAGAGAAAGCTTTTTGTACGAGTCACCAGCTGACGCCAGAACACTGCATGCTTGAAATTGGAATCAACAACATTCTAGGCGCCTTCAGAACCGACACACCGTACGATCCACAGGACCCGAAAATCAAAGCAGCGAAGGAATGCCAGGATCCTGCCCTTCCATGCACGGAAGTGCATGTTGCAGTTGTCCAGCTTCTGGACTCGCAGCACGGGCACCGCTATTGAACTACAGCGGCGTCCTTTTGGAACGGAACCTCCAGTCAGCGATGGATTGGTTCCTCCAACGCCTCCAAACGAGGACCTATTACAACGGGTACACCATCACGGACGGCAGCACTTACGCCCCCCAGATGGCCTGGTATATGGCGCACTACTGCGATTCAACTTTCGCGTCGGGTGTTATCGATGTCCAGGATCCCGTTTGCTATGGTGACTACCTTTCTCCGATGAACAACGGCTTCAATCCGTTGCCCGACACTCCAGGGGTGCGACGGGCTGGCCGAGGTCACAGCCATGGTCGGCTTTTCCAGCGGCTGATCCTCCTGCACCAACCAATCACTGCAAGGTGGGCGAGACGATCTGCGCGCTAGCCATGGCAGCATTCGATCTGGGTGAGGTGCCGCCGAATCCGGCCAACCTTCAGTACATGCAATACAACGCGAATCTGCTTGCGTGGTTCAATGGCGCTCTGAAAAGCTTTCCCAGCGACTTCAGTCAAGCTGACCTTCAGCGTCATTTTCCCTGGACTGGGGCGCAAATTTCCTGGGAAACCTTTCTGTACCCTCAGGCCGTACTCAATCCCTTCTTGGGAACGTTTGCGGACCAGCAGACGGCGCCAAAGGTTCCTAATAGCGAAAAATACGATTGCAACGACGTGGGCTTGACCGGCCCACCCCTCCCCGACCCTCCGGACGCTAAGCAGTGCTCACAGACCGCGACGCGTCGGGCTAGCACTTACCTTTACCCGAGACAGTGCACTCTCGGCGATCTGGCTGGGACGAACATAGTGAGGCTTCGCCAGTGCGGCCTCAACTATGAGCTTCATCACAACGGCTATCTGGAGCAGTGGCCGCCGTCTTTTTGGCAGGACATCAAGAGCGCAGGCATGATCGCGAACCAATACGGCAGGACGTCCTTCTTGTTCGCTGGCGTTCCCGGTATGCAGCTGCCGGTTTCATTTTACAAAGACCCCAGCAGTGGCAGTGGCCTCAGTATCTACGAGCAAGTGTATAACGCGAGCATCTTCAGCCTGTATCTGCCCATCGCCAACGTCGCCGACGTCAAGCACGCATTTCCCGGTCGCAATTACACCGACGTCGAGTTCTACCATACGTTGCTCATGAGCAACCATATGGAGTCGGATCCGGAGGAATTCGCGGAAGGCATCCGAGGGAAGGTGTTATGGCACGACGAATACCGTACGCAGAAAATGTACGAAGCATCGGCCAACGGCAATCAGAAGTTCGCCGCCAGAACGTTCCCGGCAGCCTTTGCCGCGCAGACGGCTCCGTCTCCTTTTCATAACAATACCTGCGACGGGTGCCACGTGCGTAACGGCAGTGGAATTCCGATCAATACCGCGGGCACGCTTGATGCGGACTTGCAGGAGTTCATGACGGGAGCGGCGTACAACCCCTACCCGGTCAAGGACTATACGTTTACCGGGCAAATACGGCCCATGAAGCTAGTCTTCTTTGATCTGCAACGTGATACGACCCGCGTCGATTCCTCGGTCTACTCCGAACCCCTGGCGTTTCCGGCGGCCCTGATCGCGCACCCACCGAGGACCGTCCAAGCCGCGAACCTCTACTACAGCAACAAGGTAATGAACTTCTACGGAGACAGCTTTCACGTCACCACGCCGGGTTACAGCTATGTCTGGAATTATGAACCCGCAAATTCGAATCGAATGGTTGTGAACACGGCGCGCGTCAATTCCGAACTCAATAAAACCTATCAACCGTGGCAGGTGAAGGTGGGAGCATTTCAGACCAGTTCGTCGTGTCAAATTGTATTACCGCCCCCTACCTCTCAACCGTGGCCGACAAACCTGTGACGACATCAATGACGCCGCCATACACGGCGCAATGGATGGCGGTGCAGTAGGATTTATGCTCCTCAATGGCAAACGCCTCGGCAATCTGAGCGCGATGGAAGCGATTCCAAACCAGGCCATCCTCGGTTTTCGCAGCAGTCAAATAGCCGCGCTTGGCACGACGATAGCCGGAGAGATTCTCTGGAACGCGGGGTCTCGCGACGGCGTTGACGGCAAGGTTCATCTGGAATGCCGGACCAACAGCCTGACCGATTGCTATATCGGCCGATTCGGATGGCTGGGCGATCGCGTCTCCCTGGAGGATCAGGTCGCCAATGCTGCGTTCGTCGAAATGAATATGACGACGAGCGAAGGATACAAGCAGCTCTATCCCAACGAGAAGGCGATGTTCCCGATCCGGTACGCGTTTCCCGATTGCGGTCCAGCCAACAAGACGTGTGTGGAATCGAGCGGTAACGCGGATCTGTCCGAACTAGATGTTCAACGGATGGCCGATTATGCACGCTGGCTCGGCAATCCAACCCGCTCCGAGTTTCAGGTTTCCCTGCCGGAGGTTATTGCTGGCGAGAAAATCTTTCGACAAACAAAGTGTGACACGTGTCACGTGATAAACAAAATTGAAATCGTATCCAGACGATACGATGTTAACTCAGGATTTTCGCGACCGTTTGGCGACCCGTATCGCACAAACAGTTCGTCCTTTTTTGTCCTACATCGGGACAGATCTATTGATGCATGATATGGGCTATCTATCACAGGTCGGTAATGCGACCCAGTCGATTAGAGATAGCAACGGCGTGGTATTGCCGGCGTTCCAAAACTACGTGCAATTGATTCGTACGCCGGCATTGAAAGGACTGCGCTTTAACCGCTTCGTGACCGACTCCCATAAGAATACAAAGAATCCGGGGGATCCCGCCTGTGACTTTCTACTGCACGATGGGCGGGCTTGCGATGCGATCGAGGCGGCTTTTCTGCACGATGGGCCGGCGATCAAGAAGCTGGGCGTCATCGACGGGTTGAATGGCTTGACCCCGCAACAGATTCTCCAGCTACGCGCGTTCTTGTATTCACTATGAGACGGGTCCGGGGTTGCGTAAGCTTCCCCGCCAAGTCGACACCACGGGAGGAATGACGCCATGCGGCGAGCTGCATTGGTGACATTGTTGGCATCGACGGCGACCGGCGCGGCGCTGGCGCAGGGAGCGCCCGCACCGATGGGCGACGACAGTCGCTGGTCGGTGAGCGTGGAGGCACTGTTCGCCTGGTTCAAGAAGAGCCCAACGCCGGTGCCCATCATCACCGACAACTATCTCGACGCGCCCGGGGTCAACGTTCTGCTGGGCGGCGGCTCGGTCGACACCAATCCCAATGCTGGCTTCAAGATCACGGGTGCCTATAGCATTGACAGCCGCATGGGTGTCGAGCTCACCGGCTTCTACATTCCCACACGCACTACTTCGAGCAGCGTGAGTTCCACCGGCCAGCCGGGTTCCGTCGACCTGTACCTGCCGTTCTTCGACGTTACGAGCAAACAGGAGAACGTCAGCGAGATTTCCCACTGGCCGGAATATCGCGGCAGCGCACAGGCCACGCTGTCGAACAACTTGGGCGGCGGCGAGTTCAACGTGACATTGGCGATACCGTCGCAAGACGCATGGCGAGTCGACCTCCTCGGTGGGTTCCGCTTCCTGCGGCTGCGTGAGTCCTACACGATCACCACCAGCAGCCCCAACAACCCGCCCAACCCCAGCGACGTCTGGAATACTACCGACGCGTTCGACGCGCGCAACCGCTTCTACGGCCTGCAGGTCGGCGCGCGTGCGGCGTACGACCAGGGCCCGTGGGTCGGCAGCGTGATCGGGAAGTTGGCGCTCGGCACGATGCAGCAGAGCGTGTCAGTCAACGGCTTCCTTGAGACCAACGACTACAACAACTACGGGCCGACGCAGATCTTTCCCGGTGCGTATTTCGCGCTCCCGTCGAACATGGGCGATCATTCGCACAATACGTTCGCAGTCGTGCCGGAGGTCGCGCTCAATCTGGGCTACCGGCTCACGCCCCAGGCGACGCTCTACGTCGGCTACTCGTTTCTCTACGCGAACAACGTGGCGCGTCCCGGTGAGCAGATCAACCGCAACATCAATCCGACCCAGACGGTGGCTTACGGCAACGATCCGCCGGCCAAGCTCGTTGGCGCGGCGCAACCAACCTTCAACTTCAATACGACTGATTTCTGGGCGCAGACCCTTTCCATCGGCTTCGCGTATCGGTTCTAGCGCAACACCGGCGTCGGCTAGACGGCGCCGCCGACGCAAACGCCCGCTGACCAAACGCCGGTATCGTGCTCGATGGCCATGTACCGAGTCACCGAGCTTCGCGACTCTTGCGACGTAATCAGCCTGCTATCCATCGGCCACCGTCACGGACAATCCACGGTCAACGGAAGCGACGCCCGGGTTGTCTCGAACGCCGTTCCCTTTGCTGCGACCGCGAAGAGCTGATGCGCACCACACGTGTTCGAACGGAAGAACACCGTCGCAGCGTAATAGTCGCGGGCGCGCATATAGACGATCCGCTCGGCGTCGAAGGCCTTGCCCCCGGCGGCGGGGTCACCATCGTAGAAGTACAGCGTCGTGCCGCCGTCGATCGCGGTGTTGCCCACGGCGACCAAGGTATAGACCTGCACCGCCTCGCCGCGACGAATGTATTGGGTGGACAGCGTTGGCACGGCCATCTTGAATGCCGGACCGCTTGGTATGACCACCGGGGTGGGAGGCGACCGCGGCGGAAAGACATAGAACGCCGATTTGTAGAAGCCAACGTTGTTGCTGAACTGTTGCTCGAACGCAGCGACGTCGCCAAAGTTGGTCAAGGGCCCGGGGATGGTCCGCAGACCGTGGCCAGGCAATTCAGCCACCAGCCTTCCGCTGGAATCTTCCATCCACACGACCACCCAGAACGTCAAATATTGATCGGCATATGACGTCGTGTCGAACGGTCGTGGAATCGACACCAGCTGCCAGTTGAGGTTGGCGCTATCGGTGTTGAACGGCGGTATTGGCCCGGTGATCGCTTCGCCGATAAGGAAGCTCGGTCCTTTCGCCGTATTGTTGTTGTTATTCCATGGCACGCCATAGAAGCGCGTGTGCACGGTGGTGCCGGCAGGCATCGGAACCAGGCTGAAATTATAGACGCGCGCCTGAAGAAGAAGCTGGTCGCCCGCAGTAGCGGTTTCGAGCTGCGGCCCCATGCCGCCGGCCTCGGCTCCTGTGATGAAGAAGCCGCGCATGCTATGAAATTCACTCAGCCATGGATTCGTGGGATCAGACGGAGAAAGCGTCGCGCAATCGATATCCGACGACGATGGGTTGATCAGGAGGCACGTACCGTTGTTGGGGTTCGCCTGATCCGACAATCGCACATTCCAGCGCGTGGGGTGATTGAGCGCGACGTCGGGCGCCACGCTGTATGCCTGCCTCCACCAGCCGCCTGCATCGGCGCGAATAGGGTCGACGACGAATGCGGTCTGTAGAATGCCGAAGGTCTGGACGTCGGTCGACAGGGGAATGTCGTTGACGACGCCACCCGGGCGCTTCTGGCCGAAGATGTACGGCGTAACGAAGTATTGGTAGTCCGTCGGACTTGCGAACGATCCCGGCTTCTGCACCCCGATCCCCGTCGATTTGCCCAGCGTCGTGACGGAGGTGTGCAGGTTGCTGAAGCCAAAGCTGCCGCTCAAGCTCAGGCTTGCCTTGAACGACGCCTGCACGATAATTTCGTCAGTGGCGCCGGAGGTAGAGAGCGTATCGTTGAAAGAATAGTTCTGATCGAAACTCGTCGATTGGCTGTCGATGCTATTCGTGTTCCAGGTCGTCTTTTCCAGGAACGCGCTTTGATCGGTCACCCAGGTCAAATCGGTCGATACCTGGTCGATGTCCGGCGCGATTGCTTGCAACTGCGCGAAGTTGCCGGGATACGACAGCGCGTTGCCAGGCTCCCATGGAGGCTGGTACCACTCGGTGGTGTTGCCGGGAACGGTCTCATTGGAGACGGCGTCGACGCCCGAAAACTGTACCGTAAGGGGGACCTTCTGGCTGTCCGCGCAATTCGGTATCGCCGCGGGGCACCCGGTCTGGCCGATGACGGGATAGATGTACAGGTTGAGCCGGGATGCCTTGTACCAGAGCTGATCGCCGAATCCCGTCTGCTGAGACACGTCGAAGGCCGTCGACTGCGTCGTTCCGTGCACCTTCTCGGAGTTGCCTTTCCAGGCCTGCTGCGCCGAGAACTTGTTCTGCACGGTCACCGAATCGAGACCAGGAATCCCGAACACGGCTTTGCCCGAAAGGCTCTCGCTGGTGCCGGCGGACCAACTCGTCGTGCTCTGCGTCGACGATTGATTGCTGTTCGACTGGTCCGTTTGATACTGACTGAAATAGCCGTCCGGAATGGCGCTGACGTTGAACACTTGCGGCACTTGCACACGCGCGGGCGCGATGAAGTCGACGTGCATCGGCGGTGCCGCAAGCACCACCGACGGTTGGCTGCGCTGCGCGACCACGACCTTGGCCGGCGCGCCCAGCGCAAGCGATCGGCCTTGGGTGTCCGAAGCGGCAAGCACGCCCTGGAGCAACGGTCCGGGCGCGAGCTGCGTAGGTAGAGGAAAAGTGGTCCCCGCGGAAATAGCGAACCGGTTCGCGGGATCGACGTTATAGATCGATACGCTCGCGTTCGATCCGCAGTCGGATGCAAGCACCGCGAGTTGCAGATTGGGATTTCTCACGGTCGCGGGCGGAGGCGTGCCCGGGTTCGGCTGCATCCGGTCGAAGCTCCCGGCCGCCATGTCGAACTGACACGCGCCGGACGTCTGCGCACCGGGGCCGAGTACCGGGTTCAACGCGGAATCGAACGTGAGGATCATCGCCTCGCTGCCTCCGACGCCACCCTGGCTGACCAACAGCGCCGCCTGATCGAACGCCCCGCTCCAATCGAAATGGCCGGCCTTCAACACGACGAGTGGCGTAGCACTCTGTAGCAATATGTGGGTGTCGACCGTGGCCTTTTGTGTGAGATTGCCCTGGGCATCGAAATCCAGCGTGATGACCTTGACTGTGCCGCCCGGAACCACGTAGGCGAGCGCCAGCTGGTCGTGGGTGGTATTGCCGAAACGTCCCGTGACGATCGAGGCACTCGTCACGATGGCGGACGGACCCTCGGGGATGTTCAGCGTGAACTGGCCATCGGGCGGATTGTTGGGGATGACGATTTGGAGGCTTGAGGAGTCGACCGTGTAGAACTGCAGGCCCAGGCCGCCGGGGGTGAAGCCTGCGCCCTCGCTGTTGATGCCAAGAATCGCGATCTGTCGGTGCCCGCTGCCGTCGATGTCGATCGCAGTCGCCGCCAGGGGAATCACGCTCGGAAAACTGAAGGCCGACGGCCCTCCGTTGCGCAAGCCTCTGCCTGGGGTGTCGGTATCGACAGCGGCGGCTACGATCGCATCCGGCCACATGTGCTGGGAGTCTGACGACATTCCTACGAATGCCACGTCGTCGTATCCATCGCCGGTAAAATCCCCGACCACCGACAACAGGCGGAACGGAAGAGTCGGAGATCCCGCAGAATTCATGGGCGCACCGAACGCTGCTCGCATGATGCGTGGCTTGGGTAAGTTGGCGTCGGGATCGACATAGACGAACAGCTGGGAGACATCATTATTCGCGTCGCAACCGGTGCCCATGCTCAGGCTGACGTCGTGGTTCAAGTTGAACATGCGCGCGCTGGCCAAGGTGGGAAGCGCGCCCAGCGGGCAGGTATTGGCCACTCCGGCGAGGCTCGATGCCCGCGCAGTCGTGATCGTCGAGTCCGTGGTACTGAGGATCGCGCCTGCGAATGTCGAACCGAACTGCCCGGCGATCACTAGATCGTCGACCCGCAGCAGGTGTCGTTGCCCGTTCAGGATGTCCGTAACATTAGTGAAGCAAGATTGGCCCGCGATGCAGGGGTTGAGACCTTGCGCAACGGTCGTATTGCCCTGCTGGGCAGCGGCAGAGCCGATCGCAAGTACCATCACCAACAACAGCGAGTACCGCGAATATTGCTGTGCCGAACGATTCTCACGGATCTTCATGCGGTCATCCTTTTTTTCCGCCATCGGGCATCCAGAGGCTGTGCTCCGCAATTGATCGCGCCATCCTTCGTTCCATTGCCACCCTGCCCCAATCGATCATTTACGCGCTCGCCGATGCTGTGGCAAGCGAATACTCGTGGTGCAAGCCACCGAAGACCGATTTCACGAGGACGAGTGCGCTCGCCACCAAGGGGTATGATGTCCTGAGCAATTCCACACCTCGCCCTTGAGCTTTGTGAGGGGAGCAGAAATCGTCGGGGCCGAGCGGCGCGATTCGCGACTAGAACGTACACACGTAATGGAAGGCCGACGGTGATAAGACCAGCAAAGAACTGCGTCGTGCTCGCCGCTGTGTGCCTGGTAACGGCATGCGCGGGGATGGACTCGAACCGCGCGCCGAGCGCGGCCGCTCGCGGGGCGTCCTACCAGACGATACCGTGTCCCCAACCGAACATCGCGGGCTTCCCCGACCTCGATTTCCCGTCAGGTGTTCAGTGTGGCTACCTCACCGTGCTCGAGAACCGGGCCAAGCCCGACGGGCGCCGTATCCGCATCTTCGTGATGCGCGCACCCGCTGTCTCGGCGACGCCCAAGCCCGATCCGATCGTCTACCTGTCTGGCGGTCCCGGCGGCGCCGGCTCGTTCGAGGTGGCGTTCATGGTCAAGCACGGACTCAACGCCGACCGCGAGGTCATCTTCGTCGACCAGCGCGGCACGCACCGCGCCGATCCCCGCCTCGGCATGTCCCGACTGGGAGCAATTCATGTTACGACTCGGTCAGCCTTCCGTTCGCGGCGGAATCGACGCACCGCCGCGGACACCGCGGCGATCAAGAAGTGTCGCGACCAGTTGGCCGCCGCCGGCCTCGATCTCGCTGCCTACAACAGCACCGAGAACGCCGCCGACATCGCCGACCTTCGCGTGGCACTCGGCATCGACAGCTGGAACGTCTACGGCGTCTCCTACGGATCGAAGCTCGCGCTGATCGTCCTGCGCGATCACCCGCAGGGCATCCGCAGCGTGGTCCTCGATTCGGTGTCGCCTGCCGCGAGCAATATCGTCGAGAAGTGGTGGTCGGCCCCGGCCAGTTCGTTCAAGGCGATCTTCGCGGCGTGTGCTGCCCAGCCCGCGTGCGCCACGCCTACCCGAACCTGGAAGCGGACTTCACGGCCACCGTGAATCGCCTCGACAAGACGCCAGTTGTCGCCCAGGTCAAGGATCGAGTCCGGATCATTGGTGAGGTCAACATCGACGGGTTCGCCTTCGCCTATACCTTGATCATGGCGAGCGAGCGCGGCGATGCCTCCGGCGTTCCCAAGATGATCGCCGACATGGCGCGCGGCGATTCCCGCGCGGTCGCCGCGTTCTATCTCGCGTTGCGTGGCCCGCATGAGTTCGTCGGACTGGGTGGCTTCGGTCTCGCCCTCACCGTGTTCTGCGCGGAGACACGCCAATCTCACGACCGAGGCGGCCACGTTGGCGAAAGCGAAGGCGGCGCTTCCCGGATTCCCGGAGCGTGTGCTGAAAGTGCAGCCCAAACAGGGACGCCTTTTCACCGAGTGCCCGATCTGGAACGTCGGCAAGGCGGCGCCGGCGGTGAGCGCCCCCACCGTGAGCGACGTGCCGGTGCTGATCCTCGAAGGCACCTTCGATGCCGCCACCGCGCCCGAGTGGGTCGATCTGATCACGCCGGACCTGAAGAACTCTCAGTCGTGGCGTTTCCCTTCACGGGCCACTCGGTCCTCGGCAAGTCCACGTGCGCGCTCTCGATCATGGCGGCCTTCCTCGACAACCCGACGAAGCCGGTCGACCAAACCTGCGCCGCACAAACCACGCTGACATTCACTCGGTAGAAACGGCGCTACCCATTCTCGAGTGCACTGCATCGACATGTCGAACCAGCGCCGCGCGAGACGCAACAAAGCGCTTGAGCGGCGTATCGATTTCGTAGTAGAGGATATTGGCGACAAATCCATAGACAGCAGCGTCAATGCTCGAAGGCTCTTGTCCGAACAAAAATCCATGCCCTGGCGTCACGTTCGCCAATGCTTGCAGATCGGCAAGGCCACGAGCATAGACTTCGTCAGGCTGGTAGCGCCCAATGCCCTGATACTCATAGCGCTTGAAGTTGTAATTGCGGGCCGTATCCATGCCCTGCTGAGTCAGGGTGGGATGTCTTCTCAGCATCTCATCTCGAAACAAAGGCCAGAACTGTGGGTCGCGCCACCGTGAATACGACATCACCCAGTAAAGGTCATCCAAGGTTCGTCTTATAAAATGATGGGTAGTGCGCTGGGCATCAGTGAGCCCGCTGTCCATCGTCAACGCATACTTGGCCGTTAGATACTCAATGATGGCGTCGCTATCGCCAACAGTTTGGTCGTCGTCGACAATGTAGGGTAGTTGTTGACGTGGCGCAGATTTGGCATCGAACACATGTTCGTGCTTGAACTCGAGGTTCGCAAGCTTCAGAAACGCAAAACTCTTTAGCCCGTAAGGGTTGTTGTCAGCGACGGCAAATAACTCAGGGTAGGAATAGAGTGTGATCATCGGTTCAGTAACGTTAGTCTGCGGACCACGATCGGTTGAATCGCCGACAGAGTTCGTAGCGGATTGGAATGCTCATAAGGCAATATTACGACATTGCAAGCAGCCATCGCAAAAAACTGACACGTTCGCGCAATCGCAGGCGAGCACCCAAGCGCCGCGCGAGTGTTGTCGTTCCGAGTCTTCATCAGGCCGAGGCACCGATCAATCCGGCATTTACGGAGGATAATCTCGCAAAGCATGAGGCAAATATGAGAGACCGCAATCCGAAAGATGAATCAACCTGAAACGTAGGACTCCTGACACAATGCCCCGCCCCGATCATGGGCCACTCGCGCCGCTGGAAACGCTCTTCGAAACCAAGGGCGGCACCACGCTGCCGCTGCCTCGCAAATTGGCGCGCCTGTACGGCCGCTTGCGTATGCCGCTGCCTCGCTCGCATCCACATGTTTTCAGCAATTTTGTGACCACGCTGGACGGCGTCGTCTCGCTTAACGTGAAGGGACACGCCAGCGGCGCGGACATCAGCGGATTCAGCACTCAGGACCGCATGGTGATGGGCCTTTTGCGCGCCATTGCCGACGTGATAATCATTGGCTCTGGTACGCTCAGCGCCGACCGTCGGCACGTCTGGACGGCAGCAGCCATTTTTCCCGAGCTCGCGGATGACTATTTGCGGCTGAGCCAAGCGCTGGGCAAATCCGGCACCCCGCTGAACGTGATCGTCAGCGGCAGCGGTGAGATCGATCTGCGATTACCTGTGTTCGCATCCAGCGAGGTGCCCGCGTTGATCGTTACGACGTCTGCGGGCGCAAGGCGTCTGCGCAATCAGCACGTGCCGGACGCGGTCGAGATCCGTGCAATTCATCGCGGTGCGAGAGCAATCCCAGCGAGAGCCATTCTCGACGCGGTGTGTCCGGCACCCCGCGGCAAGCTGGTCCTCGTTGAAGGCGGCCCGCGATTGCTTGGCGATTTTTACGCAGCACACCTTGTCGACGAGCAATTTCTGACCCTTGCCCCGCAAATTGCCGGGCGCGACGACGGCGACAGACGGCTTAGCTTGGTCATGGGCAAGGCGTTCGCACCGGCCAATCCCTTGTGGGGCACCTTGAGCGACGCGCGACGCGGCAGTCGTCATCTGTTTCTGCGTTATTCTTTCCGTAAGCCACAGCACAGTAAGCGCATCGGTCGCGTTTGACGCAATCAGTTTCGCTGGATGCTTATCAGCGATCAAAGGTTTTTTCATTGGCTGGAGGACGCTATGGCGATCACAGGTCGATGCCTCTGTGGGTCAATTCGATGGGAAAGCTCGGCGGCACCGGTTGTGACGCGCGCGTGCTGGTGCAGGGAATGTCAATATGTCGGTGGCGGCAGCGGAACGGTCAACGCCTGCTTCCGTACAGAGGCGTTCACTGTGATCGGCAAGACCAGCGACTATCCAAGCGTCGCAGACAGCGGCAACCAAATGCACCGGCGCTTCTGCCCGACCTGTGGGACGCCACTCTTCAGTGACGCAGAGGCGCGACCTCATTTGATCTTCGTCCGCGTCGGCACCTTCGACGATCCGAATCTCGCCAACCCTGCGATGACGATCTGGACGTCGTCGGCGCCGCGATGGGCCTGCATCGACACAGAGTTGCCGCAAGTCGAGAGGCAACCACCGCCGGCGGCGTGATGAGCAGGTCGCGCAGCATCGGTCAAGCAGGGAAGTATATGAACCATCCTGACTTGATGAATGTTAGCCATTGAGGAAGGCAGCAGGACGACAGGCTGGGGAGGATCGATGCTTCGCACCGTCATCACGTTCATTTGGGGTGCAGGACTTGCATCCGTGCTCGCGATCGTGCCGATGTTTCAGGCGAGCGCGCAGGATGCCGACGTCGTCACGGCGCAAAGGCTGCGCAACGCGGCGCTTGCCGACCCCTTTGGGTACCGCTTTGTCGAAACCCTCACCACGACGGTGGGGCAGCGTCTTGCCGGCACCGATGCCGAAACGCGAGCGTCGCTTCTCGCCGAGAGCACGCTCCGCGCTGCGGGCTTCGAGAACGTACATCGCGAGAGCTTTCCGATCACCGCCTGGATCCGTGGCCGGGAAGAGGCTGAAGTGACGGCGCCCTCGCCGCAACGGCTCGTGGTCGCTGCGTTGGGTGGATCGGTCGCCACGCCGCCGGGTGGCATCGAGGCCGAGATCGTCGTCTTTCCGCTTTACTCGCAATTGCTGGCAGCGGCGCCCGGTTCGTTGGACGGCATGATCGCGGTCGTGACCGAGGCGATGCCGCGCGTCATGGACGGCTCGAATTACGGTGCCGCCATCCGGATCCGGGGCTCGGGTCCATCCGAAGCAGCTAAACGTGGGGCGATCGCCTATCTCCACCGTTCACTGGGAACCGACGATCATCGTCTTGCACATGTGGGCGCCACACGTTATCAGGAAGGCGTCAAGCGAATTCCCGCCGCGGCTCTGAGCGTGCCCGACGCGCAGCAACTCGCACGGTTGGCTGCGATCGGCAAGGTCCGGATCAGGCTCGTCCTCACGCCGACGAGCGATGAACGCGCGCAATCGTGGACGGTCTCGGGCGAGGTGCGTGGTAGCGAGCGGCCCGACGAGATCGTGCTGATCGGCGCACATCTCGACAGCTGGGACCTAGGTACGGGCGCCATTGACGACGGTGCCGGCGTCGCGATCGTACTCGGCGCGGCCCATCTCATCGCGCAACTCAAACCGCACCCGAAGCGCACGTTGCGCGTCGTCCTCTTCGGTGCGGAGGAAATGAATTACAGCGGCCCGGCCTACGCAAGGATGCACGCCGACGAGATTCCCCACATCGTGTTGGCCAGCGAGGCCGATTTCGGCGCGCGGCGGGTCTATACGTTTCTCGCGCCGGCAAGCGCGGCGAACACGCCTTTCCTGCAATCGCTCACCGATGCCCTGAATCCGCTGGAGATCTTTCTGACGCGCCAGCCCGCGACCTTTGGCGGTGACGACATCGCGCCACTCCACGACGCCGGCGTGCCAGTATTCTCATTGCGGCAGAACGGCATCGACTATTTCGACATACACCACACCGCCGACGACACGTTCGACAAGATCGATCCGCAGGAATTGGCCCAGGCCACCGCAGCCTGGGTCACGACTGTGTATCTCGCGCTCCAATCGGAACTCGATTTTAGACAGCCCGCCAAGGATTCCAAGAACTGATCGCAGTCCGAGACGGGTAGGAACTGAACCCGGTCGAGTTGCGATCCAGTCATGAAAGGACAGCGCGGAAGGACCTTCGGCACGCCGTTTGCCGACGTCGCCGCAGGTGCGCTACACAGCAGCCGGCCGTGCCAAGGCCGCGCGCCGCTCGATGCCCTGCTTCACCTTCCACGTGGTGAACATTGCCGTCAGCGTGGCGCACACCACGACGTAGCCGACGACGGGGAAATGTTCAAGCTTGCCGTCGGGCGACATCGTGACGATGTGGCCCGCGATCACCGAAGCGATCCCACCTGAAACTTGCTGGATGGCCGCGCCCAGCGCATTGAACGACCCGCGCTTGGTCATCTCGGGCACCGAGGTCGACAGCGCCTGGAACGGGATGATCCGCGAGAAGATCCCCACGAACAGCACCACGTTGACGACGATCACCACGGCCAGCGACACCGGCGGCAGGTGCGTGTAGATCAGCACCATCACGATGGATAGGATGCTGCCCGCCAGGAACACGGGGTACTTGCCCTGCTTGTCGGCGAGCCTGCCCACCAGCGGCCCGATGAAGATCGTGAACATGCCGGTGATCAGATAGATCGTCGGCAAGCTCGTGATCGCGATGCCCAGGTTGTTGACGATGAAGGCGCTGCCGAACGGCATCAGCATGAAGCCACCGGTCGCCAGCAGCATCATGGTGACGAACGCGCTCCAGTGCCGCGGTTCGCGCACGGTGTGGTACAGGTGCATCCACGGGCTGTGTTCCTGCCGCTCCTTCAGATGCGCCACCACGGGTTGCAGCTTCCACGCGACCACCAGGCCGCCGACGATGCCGAACACCACCATTGCCAGGAACGGCGCATGCCAGTTCCAGTGGTTGGACAGGTAAATGCCCGCGGGCAGTCCCAGGATCTGGCTCGCAGCAAACGCTGTCTGGATGAAGCCCATCACGCGGCCACGCTGGCCCGGCTCGAACAGGTCGGTGGCAATGGCGATCACGACCGAGCCGATCACGCCGCCGAAGATGCCGGTGACGATGCGCGCGGCCAGCAGCGTATGGAACGAGTTGGCCAGGCCGCACCACAGCGTCCCTAGCACGAAGCCCGTGTAGAAAAACAGCAGCAGCTTCTTGCGATCGTAGCGGTCGGCAAAGCCGGCCACCAGCAGACCGCTGGCACCCGCGCTGAATGCATAGGCCGACACGATGAACCCGAAATCGCGCGGAGACATGTCGAGCGCGGGCATCACCAGCGCGCCCAGCGGCGCCACGATCATGAAGTCCAAGATCACGGCGAACTGCAGGAAGGCGAGCGAGGCTACGACAAACTTCTGGTACGGCGTGAAGCGGTTGGGAGATTTCTTGTCGGCAGGTGGCATGCGGGAAACTCGGACGGATTACCCAAATGATACAAGACCCCGCGGTCGAGGCTTATTATGGCGAACCCTAGCCCGATCCGCGACCTTGTCGTACTGACAAGCGCACTTGGCGAGCCGGCCCGCTGTTCCTCACGCGACCGGGACTGGCAGATCATCTCGGCGATGCCGAGCATCGTGGGCAAAACTACTACGCTGCCGTTCGGACCGGACGGCGTTAAGTCCGCAGTGGGTCGTGGATTCAACCGGTGGATGCAGCCCACTCGAGATTGGCCGTGACCTTGGCTAAACGAGAAGAGCCATCGCGTTCTGTGGCCTCGGGTCAGCCGATCCGTGCAATAGCTAAGTTACTTGGGCGAGCGCCAATACAGGATCGCGCGGCGAATATCGCCGCGCGATCAATCCGCTACCAGGATCAGTTGTTGCCGAAGCTTGAATGCCCATGCGCGCCCACGTGCCAGCCTCGGGCAGGAACCGCAGCCACGTGTCGGCAGGAAATTGCTCCACCACGCCTGGCTTGCTCCAATCGCACACCCCTTGCGGGAAGATGGTATTCAACCGAGCCAATTCCGCAGGAGTGAAGCTCACGGCGTAGTCAGTCACGGTGACCGGCTTCAGCTGGCACTTGAGGGCGGTGCCGCCAAGCGAGCCGCCGGCAGCGAGACGTACCGTCCCGTACACCGGCATCAACTGATTGCACGTCGCTGACGGATCCAGTGTAAGGGGTTCCTCATGTTTCACGCCGTTATACCAGCACGCATCTTTCAGGTAGTCCGGTTTGTTTAGAACGACCTTGGTTGCGTACGGGAGGTTTGAATGGTCGGCGAGGATCCTTTCCAGCCAATTGCCTGGCCAATCCGCAGGGTTGGTGTTTTGATTGAAGTAGTTAATGAGGACCTGACAATCAAGCACGTCAGCGGCCATAGAAGCCAAGTCGGAAAACGAGGCGTTTGGGCTGATGGCGTCGAGAAGGCCCGGATAGTTCTGCGCGATGTAGTGCTGTTGGATGGAACCACCCGACGAGCCCGTGGCGATCGTGAATTTCGGAAGCCCGTACTGCTCGATGAAGCGCTCCTTGATAGACGTGGCGTGACAATATTGGACTTGCACGGCCTGAAGCATTTTCAGGGCTGACAGAAGCAATAGTTGTACTTCCGCCGAACGCGCATCCGCACCAAATTGCGCCTAGATGCAACCGCGTTTGCCAAAACTATCGGTTCAGGACTTCGACGACCCAGCGATCGACGATCCGTTTGCGATTCGCACCCACATAGTTGGCGTCTACGGGAAAGATCTTCGCCCCCTTCAGGATCGCGCCGAGGCTCGGATCGAGAACGGCATCCGGATGCACAGGCACGTAGTGGACGCTGTACGTGGCGAAGCTGTTCTGCATTGCTGGCGACGTCGCCCAGTCGATCAACTTTTTGCCCAACTCCGGATTCTTGGCGTTCTTGATAAGCGCGACGCCTTGGGTCGCCGTGCCGATGCCTTCCTTCGGCAAGCTGATCGTGACGTCGTAGCCTTTGGCCTTGAGATCCAACGCATCGCTGATGAAGAAGATGCCACCGCCCGCGTCGCCCTGTCCAACAGGCAGCGCACCATCGTCGCCAATCTTGGTAAATCGCTGCACGTTGGGCCGCAGCTTTTTCAAATACCTGAAGGCCTTATTCTCGTCGCGGTGGTTGACCTCCAGAACCGAGAATATCTGAAGGACGGCCGCGTCGGACGTGCGCGCATCTGCCATCCGCAGCATGTTCCTGTAGGGCAACGCAAGCAGGTCGTTCCAAGATGCCGGCACCTTCAGGTTATTCTCCTTGATGAAGTTGCTGTTGGTCATGAATACCAACGGATCGTCCGCGATGGCGGTCCATTGACCGTCCGCTTGTCGAAAGCGCGCAGACAACACCGCAAAGGACGGCGGCTTGTACGACTCGAAGATACCCTCCTTGACACCAACGGCGAGTGACTCGACTGGGGCACCGAACAACACGTCGACAGGCGGATGGTCCCTATCCATGACAATGCGAGCAAGTGCCCAGCGCGACGAAAAGCGCACAGAATTCACCTTGATGCCGGTGGCCTTTTCGAAATCCTCGAACAGCGGCTTGGTCCAGCTCTCGGGCCAGATCGAGTAGACGTTCACTGTGTCGGTTGCGAAAGCAGGCGACGCGATAAATTGCAATAGCAATGCCCACCCTAAGCATGCGGCAGTGTGCCCGATCCGGCGGAAGCAGCGCGGGGTGACCATCTGGAGTCGCATCCGTGAGAGCGGCAAGCTGCATGGCCAGGAAGACGCGCTGTCGTGTCGACGACAACGAGCTACCGGGAAAATCAGGGAGGTTCGTCGCAAAGGAACAAAGGCAGCGGGCGACGTGCTATTTCTGGGCAAGGTCGCTTTCAATCCGCCACGCTTCGATGGCAGCGCGCCGCGCATCCGGATTGTCGCTGTGCGAAAAAGCTGTAAAAAACGGGGCACCATTTGCTGTCTCGACCGAGAGAATCGACGGAGTGTCATTCTTTCCATTGATGAAAAGGACCGAGAAGGATTCCCCGGCCTTGATCGACCGCGTAGCCGTGATATCGAAAACGAGCGGATCTTTGGTATGCAGTACCTGTCCTGCTGGGATATCAACCTTCACGTTCAGGGTAGCCGGTATAAGCACTTGGCGTTCGCCGTTTACAGTTCGGACGTCCGCAAAGATTGGATATCGCACCGCTCGAGCGCCGTTCGACAATGAGGTCGCCTTGACACTCCACGTTTGGTCTGCCGACCCGATCGCATCGAGCACAACCCCCAGTGTTCTTGGTTCCTCAATGGGCGTGCAGAGGAATACATCGTTGTCGATGACATAGAATAAATCGACCAGGTAGCCACTTATCTTGATCTTGCCGGCACCGAATGTTTCACTTTTGCCGCCCGCGTCGTTCGAAGCAACCTGCTTATCCGCACATCCAGGCAGTGCAATTACCATTGCCGCAACTAGCACTAAGCCAACAAAGATACGGGTTACGATTTGCATGGTGCATCCACTCGAACATTCTGACGAGTTGCTGCTTCCGGCCGGTTATGACCGAAGTGCTCAATGCAGATGATGCTCGCTTCGAACCGAGGAAGACGCAATGACCCGGCCCTTCGCACAACTATCGAGTTAGCCTGCATTACGGCTAGGCTGCCAATCTTCGTCGCCGATCCCGATGACTCTACCGTAGCGGTAGATTGCCTTCTTTCTCGCGGTCACACCTGATGATCAGCGCTCAAGCAAGACGACAACGGCAGCGAGGCTGCCGTTGTCGTCATTGAATCGTGTCCGGTCATTGATCACATTGGATCATATTGAATTTCCGAGCCCGTCAATGGGTACGTCCTCGGGCCATAGTGAGGTATGGGCTTGCCGAATTCGTATGCCCCAAGATCAGGGGCCGCACCGGTAAACCCGTCGGTCACGTTGGGAATCACGGTGCCGGCATCGATTGCAGCCGACCCTGGCCTGAGAGTCAGGTCTATGGCGGTTCCCGGAGCCGGCGAAGGATAGAGCATCATCGCGTACACTAAACCGTCACAACCCTGCGATGTGATGCAGTAAGGGGGACCAGGGGGCGCGGCGTTCGTGAACACGTTCCAATCGATCAGTCTGCTGTGTGTGTCTTGCCCAGAACTCTGCTGAAACGCAGCCAACGTCGCGAACGTATCCGTGATCAGTTGCGAGCTCGTGTAGTTCGCTAGCTGGGTATAGGGGGGATGCGTCCATTGGGCAAAGCCTGGAGACGCCATCCCAGGGACCGTATCGTTGGGACGGTAGCCGTTGTAGTCGAGCTTCGAGTAGTTGGTGTAGGTCGACATGGAAAGAATCTTCTCACCTGCGTTCTGGTTCAGGACGAGATTATTGATCGCCTGAAAATTCGACCCGGAGCTCGCCGACATCTTGCAGGTGAAGGTATTGTTGTAGAAGAGCGAGCCCTCCGCGCCAGCGAACTTGATTGCGCTGTCCGGACAATTGTAAGTCACGTTTCGTATGAAGTAGGTCGGTCCGGCATAGGTAGGCTGCGAGCTCGTCGATTGGCCGGCATTGTTGGTGCAACGATTTCGCTCAACACGAATGTTGTGCAGCGACCCGTCGGTCTCCTGGCAATTGTCGTCTGTATGGTTGACGTCGTTGTTATAGAAGTCGTTGGCCACGGGCATGTTGGCGCGCGCTATGAGGGACGGCCCGGCGTCGGATCTGGGTAGCCTTCCGGTATGCTGTGGGTGTCGAAGTCGAACCCATCGTGGAAACGCGTGATGTAGTTGTAAGCAACGACGTGTCCCTGGCCGTAAACCTTGATCGCGAGGTACGCGGCGATCGGGCCGACGTACGGTGTGACCTGAGGCTGGAGCTCGGGCAGATTCCAGATGGTCTGCCACGATGGAGTCCCCGGTACGGACGACGGGGAACCGCTCCAGCTATAGAAATGGTTCGGGTCCTCCCTGCCGATCATCGTATTGTCGGCAATGTAGTAGTTGCGCGAGCCTGCAAACTCGGTCCAAATGCCGAAGCCGACGTTGATGAAAGTGCAATTTTTGACCGTCAGACCCGAGGAGCCAGTGATGTCCTTTTTTCCCGCCTCGAACGCGATATCGGTATTCTGGATGGTCAGGCCCTGGAAGTAGTTGTAGTCCGCTGCCTCGACTTGGAAGAAGATGTGGGAGGGCCCTTGGAAAGGGAACGTCGTCGCATTCCCGCCATCGAAAATCACCGGGCCGTCACCGGCGGCGACGATCGCAATGGGCTTGTCCGCCGTTCCCTTACAGGTCAAATACATCGTGTTTTCGAAGGGCATGCCTGTACCCGTCGTTGTATTCACATAATCATAGGGCGTACCCGGGCCATAGGTTCCGGCATGGACCATGATCGTATCGCCAGGCACCACACGGCAGGGGTAAGCCTTGTTGGCATCATCATTGTTTGCGCCCATGTAATAAGCCTGGAGCAGCCCCGGAAAATTCGGCGTGAGTTTCGTCCCGGTAAACGATGTTGGATACACGTGGTAGACGTTTCCCCCCGCGTAGGGTTGAGGTTGAGGACGCGTGTGACGGTCACCATTTGTGTAGGAACCCCGTTGACCCCGTCGGGATCGTTCATCGTCAGCAGGACGTCGTAGCTCGTATTGGCTTCCAGATCCAGGACACTTCCGGCAAACATGTTGGGAGCCACATAGGTGCCGTTGACCTCGTTCTGGAGGCGCAGCAGATTCATGCCCTGCATCCATGTGTTGGTTCCGGTCTTTCGGTACTGTACCGTCACGATAGGAATTGCCGCGCGGGGTCCTCTCCTTCGCGCCGATATACCACTCGAACCCGAGTGAGGTCAGGGTGGCGGGCTCGACGACGAACAGCCCCGGCGTCACTTGGGCGTCCGCCAGGGACGCGCCGATTAGAAACAAGAACGGCGCAGCACACTTGTATAACGCCCTCCTAGTCTTGCAAGTCATGTCTACTCTCCTTAGAATTTCTATGTCCGGGCTCGATTACCCATGGAAGATGCCGCAATGTCACTGATCATATTGAATTTCCGAGCCCGTCAATGGGTACGTCCTCGGGCCATAATGAGGTATGGGCTTGCCGAATTCGTATGCCCCAAGATCAGGGGCCGCACCGGTAAAGCCATCGGTCACGTTGGGAATCACGGTGCCGGCATCGATCGCAGCCGAGCCTGGCCTAAGGGTCAGGTCTATTGCGGTTCCCGGAGCTGGCGAAGGATAGAGCATCATCGCGTACACTAAACCGTCACAACCCTGCGATGTGATGCAGTAGGGCGGCCCAGGGGGCGCGGCGTTCGTGAACACGTTCCAATCGATCAGTCTGCTGTGTGTGTCCTGCCCTGAGCTCTGCTGAAACGCAGCCAACGTCGCGAACGTATCCGTGATCAGTTGCGAGCTCGTGTAGTTCGCTAGCTGGTTATAGGGGGGATGCGCCCATTGGGCAAAGGCTGGAGCCGCCATCCCCGGAACGGTATCGTTGGGACGGTAGCCGTTGTAGTCCAGCACCGAATAGTTGGTGTAGGTCGACATCGAAATCATCTTTTCCCCGGCATTTTGGTTCAGCCAGAGATTGTTGATCGACTGAAAATTCGACCCGGCGCTCGCCGACATCTTGCAGGTGAAGGTATTGTTGTAGAAGAGCGAGCCCTCCGCGCCAGAAAATTTGATTGCGCTTGATGGACAGTTGTAAGTCACGTTCCTTATAAAGTAGGTCGGTCCTGCATAAGTGGGCTGCGAGCTCGTCGATTGGCCGCCATTGTTGGTGCAACGATTTCGCTCGACACGGATGTTGTGCATCGACCCGTCGGTCTCCTGGCAATTGTCGTCCGTATGGTTGACGTCATTGTTATAAAAATCGTTGGCAACGGGCATGTTGGCGCGCGCTACGAGGGACGGGCCCTGGGTCGGATCGGGGTAGCCCTCCGGAAGGCTGTGGGTGTCGAAATCAAACCCATCGTGGAAACGGGTGATGTAATTGTAAGCAACCACGTGTCCCTGGCCGTAAACCTTGATCGCGAGGTACCCGGCGATGGGGCCGACGTACGGCGTGACCTGAGGCTGGAGCTCGGGCAGATTCCAAATGGTCTGCCACGATGGCGTCCCCGGTACGGACGACGGCGATCCACTCCAGCTATAGAAATGGTCTGGGTCCTCCCTGCCGATCATCGTATTGTCGGCAATGTAGAAATTGCGCGAGCCTGCGAACTCGGTCCAAACGTTGAATCCGGTGTTGATGAAGGTACAATTTTTTACTGTTAGACCTACCGAGCCAATGATGTCCTTTTCCCCGGCCTTGAACGCGATATCGGTATTCTGAATGGTCAGGCCCTGGAAGTAGTTGTAGTCCGCTGCTCTGACGTCGAAGAAGATATGGGACGGCCCTTGGAAAGGGAACGTCGTCGCGTTCCCGCCATCGAAAATCACCGGACCGTCGCCAGCAGCGACGATCGCAATCGGCTTGTCTGCCGTTCCCTTACAGGTCAAATACATCGTGTTTTCGAAGGGCATGCCCGTGTTGTTCGGTGACGTAGCGGGCGCATTCTCATATTGATAGGGCGTACCAGGGCCGTAGTGCCCGGCATGGACCATGATCGTGTCACCCGGCACCACGCGGCACGTGCCTGATTTAATGGCGTATGGTGGCTTGCCCCGTGTAATAAGTCCCCAGAAGCCCTATAAAGTTCGGCGTAAGTTTCGGCCCCACCCAGTCGGGCGGGTACGTGTGGTAGACGTTTCCCCCGCGTAGGGCTGGGGTTGAGGACGCGTGACGACGACCGCCTTTTGTATGGGAAGTCCGTTGACGCCGTCGGGATCGTGCATCGTTAGCGAAACCTCGTACATCGTATTGGCTTCCAGATCCAGGACACTTCCGGCAAACATGTTGGGAGCCGTGTAAGTCCCGATCCCGGGCGCCTGGGCGTTGACCTCGTTCTGGATACGCAGCAGGTTCATCCCTTGTTTCCAGGTGGGGTCTGACGGCTTTTTATACTGGACGGTGACGTACGCATGACGCAAGGGGTCGTCGTTCGGGCCGATATACCACTCAAATCCGAGTGAGGTCAGAGTTGCGGGTTCGACAACGAACTGCCCCGGCGTCACTTGGGCGTCCACCAAGGACACGCCGATTAGAAACAGAAAAAATGCAAGATACTTGAACAAGCTCCTCCTACGATTCATGGTTACTCTCCTCTAGTGCTACACATGCGGTTCCGATTGCCGCACAAAAAGGGTCGGCCATTAGCCTAGCTCCGGGCCGGTGCTGCGTCAGTGGGCGGTAGGCGTGGGCTGCCAGTCTTCACTGCCGATGCCCATGACCCTACCTGCGCGGTCAAAGCCAACGCCGCGCGTGGAATCTCCAGGGCCGTCGTAATACCAGATCTCGATGCCATTGATTTCCTTGGTGCGCTTCGGGTCACCCCAGTTCGCTTGTACCTCGCTCATGGTCATGCCGTAATACGGCTCCTCCCCATTCGGCTCTTCCCCAGTCGGGATGACGGCCTTCAACGTATGTGCCCGTAGCGTGGCCGCGGCGGGCCGGTCGAGAGAAATCGCAGTAGGCGCCGCGGTCGCGCTGGCGGTCGCGCCTGCGATGGAAGGCTGGCCCGGTGTGGCTACCGAGCCAATGGAGTCAATCCAACACGGGAAATTCTGGTACCTGACGAGGCCACTAGGTTCGACGCACTTGAAGATCTCCGCCGACGCCGATGTTGTGACCAAGAGCAACCCAAAAAACAGGCTACCTGATGTCCTCATTTAGCCTCCTATTTTGAATCTTTGTTCGCTGATTTTTTTGTATCGCACATTTGCCAAGGGATAATATTCCATGACCGTTGTGCATAACAAAATGTTACAAAAGAGGTGTGTCAAAACAATTCAAGAATTACCTGCGGTCAAGGATGAGGCGGAGCGGGGTGCTTGACCGCCTGCGCGTGGCGATGCGTACGATCACCCGACCGTTGCCAGAATTTCAGTAGTTGCTCAACGATGGCTGACGGGAGCGCGTAGACCCGAGGCGGCGCAGCGTATCTCGCCGTACGGCGCTTGGGGTAGTTATCAAGACCACGATGCCCTACTTGATTTCTTCGCGATCCTCTCTGGCCGCCTCACCCGCCGCCACTTCGTACCACATGGCATTGAGAATCGCGAAGCTGCACGCAAGGCCGATTCCGAGTATCCACGCGAAATACCACATGCAGGTTGTCCTTTCCTGACCGGTGCTTCGTTCAATACATGCCGTGCGACTTGCGGATGTGCTCCAGCGACACCCGCCCGCGCATCACCACGAATACCCAACTTGTATAGGCGAGCACGATCGGAAGCAGCACGAGCGTGACGAGGAGCATGAGCCCAAGCGTGACTGTGGCTCGACGAGGCGTCCCATACGGTCAAGCTGCTGCGGGGATCGAGGCTCGATGGCATCAGGAACGGGAAGAGCGCAAAACCGGCCGAAAGCACGGTGCCTGCGATCGCAGTTGAACTCGTGAGGAAAGCACGCCCGTGTGCGCCACGCCGCGCGAGCAAGGGAGTAAGCAGCGCGGCCACGATCGCAACCGCAGCAGCGACGCATGCCCACCGGCCCAGCGGACCATTGGTGAGCCAACTGCCACCGATCGACGCCTGCTTCAGCAGCGGATTCGACGGTCCACCGGTCATGACCTGGCCGTCGATGCGAAAGCCCGTTACACCGAAGGTCAGCCACGCACCGGCGGCGATGTACAACAAGACGTAGAGCGGCGCGAGCAGACTCAGCGCGCGCTGCGCGCGTTGCCCGATCACGGCGTCGGCTTTCAAGACAAGATACGTGGCGCCGTGCATCAGGATCATCGCGAGCGACACGAGCCCTGCTAGCAGCGCAAACGGCCGCAACAAGCCGATCAACCCCCCCTCGTACGTGATGCGCATCGTATCGTCGTAGCGCAACGGAACGCCGAGGAAAAGGTTGCCGATCGCGACGCCGAAGAGCAGCGCGGGCACGACGCCGGTGAACGTGAGGAACGCTCCCATACGGCACGCCAGCGCGGATCGTCGACCTTGTTGCGGAAACCGAGCGACACGGGCCGCATGATCAATGCCAGCAGGAGCAGCAGAATAGCGAAATAGAAACCCGAGAACGACGCGGCGTACAAGTAAGGCCACGCGGCGAAGACCGCACCGCCGCCGAGGATGAACCATACCTGGTCGCCCTCCCAGAACGGTTCGAATGTCTCGATCAGCGCGCGGCGCTCGTCGTCGTCGTGTGCGAGAACGCGTACGAAGGCTCCCGCACCCAGATCGAAGCCGTCCATGACCGCGAAACCAATGAGGACGATGCCCATCAACAGCCACCAGATCACGCGCAGGGTTTCGTAATCGAACATGGTTTGCGTGGCGCCGCCGGTTTAGTCGGCCATCGCCGCGGAAGCAGCGCCGTGAATGACGATCGGGCCGTCGCCACATGCCCAGCCCATCGGGCCCCCGGCGAATGTATTTGCGCATCAACATCACGTCCACGACTGCCAACGCTGTGTAGAAAAGCACGAAGCCCGCGAGACTGGTGGCCACCTGCGCCGTCGAAACGGACGACACGCCCAGTGCCGTGGGCAGGAAACCTTCCGATCGCCCAGGGTTGGCGGCCGTACTCCGCAACAATCCAGCCCAGCTCCGCGGCCACCCACGGCAGCGGCAGGCTGTACAGCGCCA
>CAVSYL010000012.1:0-315164 GCA_963732105.1 uncultured beta proteobacterium | reverse complement strand
GATCGCGATCAGCGCAACGCTTGGCGGTTCAACTCTAGCGGGCACTCAAACAGCGCCGCCGATTGGGGGCGGTTACACGAACGTCATCCCAATTCCGGTTGACGACCCGACAACCAAAAATATATCCGGCGCGCTGTTCAAGCCCGACGGCGCAGGGCCATTCCCCGCCGTTGTCTACATGAGCGGTTGCGCCGAACTCAACATCCCTCCAGAAGCAAGTTTGGAAAGGGCCACGATCAACCATTACCTAACAAGAGGCGTCGCCACCTTGATCGTCGATCCGTTCACGCCGCGCAGCGTGCGCGGGATGCGGCTCCAATGGCCTCTACCAGAGAATCATGAGTCCGAGTCACAGCGGGACGATGGTGAGCTCCGGTCTTCGGTCCCGGGGCGTCAACGACACCGTAGCGGCGGTGAAAGGTCATCGAGAAGTTGTTCTGCCCGACATCGACCCCAATCACATCTTCTTGCAAGGCTACTCGATTGGCGCGGCATCGTCGCTGTCGGCGGTGGGCTCGAAAACTGTTCGGGGTCGAACGAGGTCAAGATCGCGGGGGTGATCGCGTATTACCCTCATTGCCTCGCCATTGAGTTTTCGGCTCCAGCCCTCATCCTCATCGGCGATAAGGACGACCGGACCCCAGCGGCGCTATGCACGGCGATGAAGAGACCGAACACTGAAGTTGTCGTATATCCGGTGCGACGCACTGTTCACCTATCAACCGGGCATTGACTATCTTGGACATCATATGGCCTACGACGAAGTAGCGACGCGAGATGCGCAACAGCGGGTCGACGCTTTCATAGCCTCACACACGCCGCCCAAGTGAGGTCGCCGTAGAGGCGTACTGCGGAAGGTTTATCGAACTCCTAAAGCGGAAGGCCGACACCATGGGAGGGGAGCATGTCTAGGAGCGGACCGCAATTGCCGCCATCGTTACTAGGCAACGTAGCCGGGGATTTTCCCTACCCACTATCCCGCCGAGCCCTTATTAGCCGCCCAACAAGGCGTTCCCTGAGCCGGGTCGTAACCTATGTTGCCCGATGCGTCGGTGGTGCAAGGCGCGACTGCGCCATTGCGAGCGCAGGCGTCAGGAATGCCAGCAGCATCAGCATCGCGACCCCCAAGCGCCGCAGCATGATGGCGGCGAAGATCGGCTGGATACTGGGGACCGGGGCGCATCCCAAGGGACAGGTCACGGCCATCGGGGGCCGAGGATGATTTCCGCCTCGAGCTCAATGGCGGAAAAGGTAAACCCGCGCCAACTGATTTGGCACAGTGAAAATTCCTGCGCTATCGAAGCCAGCCTCGCGGGCCATCCCTTTCCATGTCGCCGAGGTTTCGGCGTAGTCGGATGCGCGATGATGGCTATCGAACGCAGCGAATTCTTCATCGGATATTGCTAACCATTGAGGTCGCATTTGGCGGAACCGTTCCATCCAGCCTTCGCGATCCTCACTTTCGAGACAGGTCGGTTCCCAGATCAGAAATAGGCCATCACGCGGAAGAAGACGTTCGATGTTTCTCATGAAGGCTCGTTTCTCCGGCGCGTGGAGATGGTGGAGCGACTGGCCGATCCAGACCACGTCAAGCGGACCCTCCCAACACTCAATTGCCTCGACGAAATCCTGACAGCGAAGTTCGACTGGAAAGGACACAGACGAAAGGGCGTCCTTTGCGACATCCAGCGAGGGCTTTGAAATGTCGATCCCGATATAGCGAGAAACGTCGGTGTCAGAGAGCGCCGCAGCAGAGAAGGGCGCAGTGCCACAGGCGAGGTCGGCGAAGACAAAACCGTCTTTCGCGTCGTTCAAGAGAATATCGTGAAGCAAGTTGTGGACTTGCTTGTGGGCCATGTAATTGGCGGCGATCACCTTTCGGTAAGTAGCCAGACCCTTCGCAACAATTCCTGATCGGATGTCATGCGTTGCCCCTCGCGGACGGCCTAACGTTCCGGAATGCAATGGATGTTCACGCACGTTCCCAGCGGATGAACATGGTCGCTGATTTTCCTTCGATCCGCGCTAGCCGGCTATATTTGCCACCAGTTGCCCGTGTCGATGAAGACCCGCAGGAAGTGCTAGAGGTCCTTGTCGCACAAGATGTCGGGACGTTTTTCGTTGGCGACAAAAGCCTTCATCCGCGCTTTGCGAGCCTCGTAGTCGGCGGCGTGTCCCGGCCCCTCCTGAGCCCGCTCGTTGGCGTAGCTTTCCATAGTGGTGACCATGAAGGCGCATTTGGATTGAGCTTCGTCGCCTGCGTAGGCGGGGGATGTGAGCAACGCCGCCGCCAGAAATAACCGCGTTCTCATCCGCTCTGCCCCCAGTGTTTTTCCACCCACAACTAGTGGCGCAGTGGGTGAACGATGTGAACTGAGGAAAACTACCTAGGGCCGAACACAATAAGCGGCCCGCTCGAAACGTGATCTGCGTCACAGCAGAAGCATCTAGCTGCGTATACGCGGCGGTCTCGCTCCCGGGAGGCCGCATATGACCCTGTCCACCAAGCTGAAGATCACCGCAGTGATGGCGGCGGTGCTGATGGCGGTCCTCTTGGCTGTGCCGGTCGGCGGCGGAAACGACGCGCCGCAGAAGCTTGCTGATGGCCGTTTTGACGAACCGCTGCATTGAGCGCCACCTGCCACGCGCGGATACGCTCACTCAGGGACGGCCCGCCCGGTCCGACGAGGCTTCCGCTTAGCGTTGTTGAAAGGCCTTGTGAGTTTGCGCTGGCGGCTCATGGGAGGCAGGCGTTGCGCGCTGAAAACGAAGCAGCTCCTGCGGTCCTCTGGCCCGCCGTCTACCGGTATGCCGGTTGAAAACGCACTTTAGCCGCCGATGGTGGACATGAGGCGAAGCGGATGGAACGGTACGCAAATGGTTAAACAGGGCCGCTTGATGATCATCGATCACGACATCACGCCGTCTATGTCACCAGCGGCTTTGTCGCCAAAAGAAAAAGCCGCGCCGTTTGAAGGCGCAGCCCGCGCACATAGGCGTCGATGCGCCCGAACCAGTTGTCCGGGTGGCAGTCTTGCAGCGGTTGGTGGCGGGACTGACCGCGCGACAGCGGACCCGAAGATCAGCCCTTCGACCACATTGCTTGCGAAGCCGCCGGATCGCCGCTTTCGACCACGGCTTCATCGTGCGAGCCGAGGCTGACAATGTAGGCGATGGCTTCATCTTGGGTGGCGAAGGACATGGCTGCGCCACGCCGTTCGCTGGTCGAGTCGGCTTGGACCCCGCAGGCGTAGCTCATTTCGGTTTCCTCTGCTTGGCCGACGACCGTCGTCACAGTCCAACGCGGATGCGGCGGTGTGAATGGGGTAGCGTTGTAGCGTCGCCGTCGCCTCCGAGCTTGCTATTGCGTGCCAATCGTCTGTCTTTCGCTGCCACCTAAACTAGGTGATCACGCTGGGCCCCGCAGCCCCACGTGGTCCGAGGTTTGCGCGTCATTTGACGCCCGCATAGTGTGCGTCCAGCGCGATAGACCGGCCAGTCGACAAGCGACGAGCATCGCACCCGCTCCCGCAGGCTGCCTTCAAAGTTGCTTCATTCCTCCGGCACTCCGGCCTTGCGCATGGCCTTCGAAAATGGGCCCAAGCTGGGCGAGATACGTCGGGTCGTCGCTCTGTGCGGTCCAGGAAGCTCGGCGGCGGGAGACGGTGTAGGCCGGATTGAGCGCGAGACCGGCCCTGACTGCGGAACGCGCTTCGTCAAGCCGCCCAAGCTGCGCGAGGGCGGCGGCCAAGTTTAAATATGCGGGCGGGTTATTTCGATTGGCCTCGATCGCCCGCCGAAACCAAGCGACGCTTGCTCGTAACTGCCGAGGTGGAGCTTTGCACTGCCCGCGGTAGTCATCCAGATATAAGCCATCGTATCGCGCGGACTGAGGCGCAGAGCCTCGGCAATGTGAGCCTCTGTTTCTTCGGCGCGGCCTACAAGAACCTTAGCCAATCCAATAGCAAAATGGGCGTCGGCGAGATTTCGATCCAGCTGCAGCGCGTGCTCACATTCGGCGATGCCCTCCGCCGCGCGCTTGGTCACTATCTCGACAAACCCCAAGACCGATGGCCGCGGGCATGGTCCGGGACCGAGGACAAGGCTTTGGTCAACTTCGCCTCGGCCGCCGCGAAGGCCGCCATGCGATCGGTCACAAAGAGATGTGCGCCTTCGACTTGTCCGCGCTCGCCGATCCAACGAGCGCGTCGACATTGTTGGGATCGACGGCGAGCGCGCGGTCGAAAAAGCCGCGCGCTTGCGCAACATTTTCAGGGGTCCGACCCTTATTGAGCCAAGCCAAACCCTGAAAATAGAGGTCCATCGAGTTCGGGGTTCGCAGCCTTTTCCGCGCGTCGCGCCTCGGCGGCGACAAGCTGGGCGTTCAGCGCGTTCGCGAGGCGCGCGACGATTTCGTCCTGCATGTCGAAGAGATCGGCGAGCGGCTTATCGAACCGCTCGGCCCAGAGATGACTGCCCGTTTCGGCGTCGATGAGCTGCACATTGACCCGCATACGGTTTCCGCCGCGCTGGACGCTGCCCTCGAGCACATAGCGGACGTTCAACTCGCGGCCGATCGTCTTCACATCGAGCGGCTTGCCTTTGTAAGTGAAGGCCGTATTGCGGGCGATCACGACAGCGCCCGCGTATCCGCGAGAGGTCGGTCGTGAGGCTCTCCGTGACCCCGTCGACGAAATGCTCCTGCTCCGGGTCGCCGCCGATATTGGCGAACGGCAAAACGACGATCGAGAGGCGCGGCGGGGCGGATTTTTCGGGCGCTGGGGTCGGCGACGGGCTTCGCCAGCGCGGGCATGCCGACGTCGAGCGAATAGACCCGGATCGGCTCGGCGATGTTCTTGAGTTGAGTCGGGCCGAGATCGGTGACCGCGAGATCGAGCCGCCCCTTGACCTGCCAGTAGGCTTCCTCAGAGAGACAGATCGCGCCGGGATCGGCGATGCCTTCCAGCCGCGCGGCGATATTGACGCCGTCGCCCATCAGGTCGCCGTCGCTCTCCTCGACCACGTCGCCGAGATGGATGCCGATCCGAAATTCGATGCGCTTGTCGGGCGCGACCCCAGCGTTGCGCTCGACCATCGCGCTCTGGACTTCGATGGCGCAGTGCACCGCGTCGACCACGCTGCGGAACTCGATGATGCTGCCGTCGCCCGTGCGCTTGACGACGCGCCCGTGATGGACGGCGATGGTCGGATCGATCAGGTCGCTTCGGAGCGCCCGCAGCCGCGCCAGAATCCGGTCCTCGTCGGCGCCCGTCAGCCGCGAATAGCCGACGACGTCGGACACCAAGATCGCGGCCAGTTTTCGGGTCTCGCCCACGGCGCTACGCCGCCGCGACCGTGTCAGCCGTTCGGGTCGTCCGGCCAAGCCTCTGGGGGGCATCGCAAAGACGCGACAGGAATATCGATCATTGGCTTGAGCATGGCTGCGCTTCCATGCTGCACTGAGGAGACGTGGAAGCAGGAGTGCAGCCCCTGCGTGTCGACTGGCCGGTCTATCCACGCCGTGCCGAGCATAACACCGTCGCTGAGGGAGGGAATAGAGGATAGCCGAGCATGGTGCGTCATCGCCGACATCACCAACCCAAAGTCCGCGCCGCGCGAACTTCAGGCGACGGTTCCGGAAATCATGGTTCCGTTCCGCCCCATCATCGAAGAGGGCGAGAAGCCGTTCGCGATGTTGCAGGACTTGTGGAGCAAGCATCGCGACTGGGTGTTCGAGCCGATCCACTACTCTTCGGTCGATGCCTAATCGCGTCGCTCGACGAGAAGATAATCCAGCCCGCTGAGGCGAGGTTTGTCGAACTCCTAAAGCGGAAGGCCGAGCCGATGGGAGGGGAGCATGTTTAGGAGCGGGATCGCGATTGCCGCTGCCGTTGCTAACACCGCAGCCCCGCGACAATTAGGGCGATAATCGATAGGAACACCCATCCGGAAAACCGGCGAATCGGGAGGACGCAAATGGCGGACGCATTGGGTCAGCTGCGCGCGATTGTGACCGGCGCCGGGTAGGGGCATTGGAGCTGCCATCGCTGGAGGGCTGGCAGCTTCTGGGGCCCATGTTGTGTTCGCGGACATCGACGAAGCAGCGGCCCGCGAAGCAGCCAGCCGAAATGGTCCGAACGCACGGGCGGTCAGGGTTGATGTCCGAGATCGGAATTCGGTTCGCGCTGCTGTCGATGTTGCGGTGGATGAGTTCGGTGGCCTCGATGCGATGTTCAACAACGCGGGCATCGTCAAGGTCATGCCCTTTATGGATGTCACGGAGGATGACTTTCGTTCGATGATGGAAGTCAACGCTCTCGGTGTCCTCTTAGGCATGCAAGAGGCCTTCGTCAGATGCGCAAGCAGGACACAGGCGGCTCGATTGTGAACACAGCGTCAATCGCCGGGAAACAGGGATACGGCTTCTTTATGCAGTACTGCGCATCGAAGTTCGCGGTTGTTGGAATCGATTCAGGCCGGAGCCAAGGAGATGGCCAAGGACCGAATACGCGTCAATGCAATCTGTCCCGGTGTGGTCGATACGCACATGTGGAAGGTGATCGACCAAGGCTTCCAAAACGCCAGACTGACGCAGAACGAGGAGACTTTTTCAAACAGGCCGCTGCCCAAGCCCTGCTGGGGCGACCCTCAAGGCCGGAAGACCTCGTTGGTGTGGCATGCTTTTTGGCCTCCCGGAATTCGGAGTTCATCACTGGTCAGTCAATCGTCGTGGACGGAGGCATCGTGTTCTCCTGAACGCCTATCGTCACCGCGTCGCTTAGAAGGATAACAGCGAGATGCTGAGGACAATGGAGGCATGCGATGGCTCAAGATACGCCGGTCAGACCCCTCAGCCGCGACCTCATCCTTGGAAGCTGGATGATGACTTCTTGGGTCACGAAAGACGTCAGTTCGTCAGTAGATTTCGTCGATGGACCGGCTGCAATGGTCGCGCGTCCATCGGGAACGACGATTTGAAACGCTCGATGCCGCTCTCGGCGACCGCGACCGGCGCGGCGAAGACGCTCCACTCCACCACCTCCGAGCACGGCGGCGTCGTCAGCGAGCCCTCGTAACGGAAGAAGTGTCGGGTCTTGGGCAGGAGCGACGCCGGGTCAATCGGCGAGTTCAGCGTAGCTTCCCCCTCGTCCTTCGGCGCTGCCGCCATCAGCGCCGACAATGCCGGGCACGCATCCGGCCCTCCACCCTCAAGGAAGACGCCTATCACCATGAGATTTCCGCCCTCGCCGGTATGGACGAGCGAGCCTCCATCGCCGAACGCTTGCCGTCCAGCGTGTGCTCGCTCGGGGCGTGGAAATGGAATTGCTGTAGCTCATACTTGCGCCCTGCCGACGTGGCGAAGCCGCCGGGAGAGGCGTTCGCCTGAATCGTATGCCCGTTGTTGACGACGCTGAACGCCTCGGCCCGCCAAGACACGGCTGGCGGCTCGATCTCGGCCCGGACACCGCCGGTCAGGTTAATCGGCGATTGCTCGCCGCCGACGGAGCAAGCACGGAACACCCCGTCGGCGCCCCAATCCTGCGGATCGGCATAGCTCCAGTGCGCGCCTTCGGCGCATGCGACGCCAACCGCTGCAGCGCACGCCGGGCAGGCCGCGAGACCGGCCAAGAACTGTCTGCGGGAGAGCGCCATAATGACCCCCTTCTGAGGACGGTCGTCGCCGGGGCGATGGAGTAGTCTATCAGAACCGCACGGACTGCCCAAGCCGGGCGATCCAGCATCCGTCCATATCTGGCAGTCACAACATCTCAGCACCGCGATCCGCCACGCAGCCAGCCCCGGTCAGCCGTTGAGCGCGGTGGTGTGGGCGGACGACGTATCCGCCTTGCCCTCATCCTCGGCCCGGCGTCATGCTGGCGGCGGTCCAGCGAGGCCGAAACGAAATGGCGCAGGCCAAAAAATAACGACATCCAGGTCGAGTTACCTGCGCCAGTGTTTCCCGCTGCTCCGTTCACTCGCCGCGCCCGCCGTAGGAGGCCCGCTCCTGGCCAGGGACGCCCGCGACAAGGTCGGCCATTGGTAGGTCCCCAACCGGAGCCTTTCAGGGAAATTGCTGCCCTGCATGGGCTTATTTCGGGAGCGCGTTGAGGTCCGCAGGTAGCCAAAGCGCGGATAGACCGGCCAGTCGACAAGCGACGAGGAGGCCCCTCCGCTTCCGCGCGTTCTCTCGGCGCTGCTTTTTCGCCGCGAGCTTGCGGGTCTCGCTCACTCCTCAGGCATCCCTGCTTTGCGCACGCCGTCAATGAACTTCGGCCATGTGTGCGTCGGCGTAGGCGCGTCGAAAGATTGCGAGAGATGGTCTCGGGCCCGAGCTCGCGCGCCTTGCGGATTGCTCGCCCGGCTTCTTCTGGCCGCCCGGCTTCGGCAGCGCCGCCGCCATATTAACCCGCGGTTCCACATGGCGGCTTCGCCCACGAAGAACGTTCGGACCACTGGATGGCTTGGTCAAACCGCCCTCGAAGGAATGGCAAAGGCCAGGCCAGGCTTGGAAGAGGTAGGTCTGAGGATGGCGGGGACTGGCCCGCATCGCCGCTCTATCGGTTTGACCCCCTCGTCTGGTCGACCAGAAAGGGCGAGAATTCCCCGAAGGCGGCGCACGCCATGGCGTTTGGGGTTCAGCTCCACCGCGGTTCAAGCGGTCCGTGAGATCTTTTGAGCAGGCCCAGAAAAAGGTGGAGCGCCCCGGCCAGCAGAACGTCCGGGTTGTCGCTCGAGTTCGACCGCCTTGCGCGCCTCGCCCAGCGATTCGCGGCCCGTCTCTTCGGGGTCGTCGCTGAACGCAGCGAAGGAACCGAAACCGAGCGCCGCCGACAGGATGGCATTGGCCGGCCCATAGTCGGTTTGCAGGTCGATCGCTCGGCGGGCGAGCGCCACGACATCGACGAAGTTCTCGGGCGTGATGTAATGCCATTTCGGCCAGGCGCGGACCGTGTAAACCCAGGCGTCAAGGCTTTGCGGCGGCTTACGCTTATCGATTCGCTTCGGCAAGCAGCAAATCAGTTTTCAAGGCCGCCAAGATACCATCTGTTTATCTCATCCTGAACAACGAAAAGGTCTTCGAGCTCGCGGTCATATTTTTCCGCCCAGACATGGTTCCCTGAGTTGGCCTCGATCGGCTGCGCCGTCACCCGGATTCGTTGCCAGCTTTCTGCACGCTACCCTCGAGCACGTAGCGGACGCCGAGTTCGCGGGCAACTTGGCGCGTGTCGACCGCGCGGCCCTTGTAGGTAAAGGTCGTGTTGCGGCGATGACGGCGACTGAAGCGCAACGAGGCCATCGTACTTTGGCCATGCCATCGGCGGTGATGGACTTGCTGAATGGCACCTCTGATGTTTGTATTGGACAGCACAATGGACGATGGAGACATGGATGAAAAACTGATTGGACATTCATGGATAAAAGCAACGGGAAGCCAGTGAGCGCCGGCCGCGGCGGTGTTTTGGAGCCGCTACAGCGAGATGAACAACTCTCGACCTTGTGTGCAGGACTTGTCGGCGATAGCGTCCAGCAGTGACAACATGTGTGTACAACAAACCGTTCTGGCAACCTGATCAACACGTAGCCGTTGTGGTAGTGGAAGGTAGCGTTACGCGAAGGGGTTGTAATGAGCGTGGCCCGAGAATACATACAAGCCGACAACCGTTCAGTGGATAAATGTTTTTCGAGGCGCTCAATCTTGACTCTGATGCGGCAGTTGTTGGGCCGCGGCGGCAGCAAACTGTTGTTGCCGATGAAGATCACCTGGATTGAGGCATTCCGATTCATGAGCAAACAATGACTGGCATTGGTTCTGGATACGTCAACTGGCTGTCAGTGACCTGAACTCCTCCCAATCATCGGAGTGTCGAGTTCTGGTTCTGATGGATCTGATCACTTTGCAATGTGCCCATTGGCATTCATCGTCCGCAGCAATCTGAAGCATTCGCCGATTTGGTAGAGATGGTAGTGACATAGACAATGTTTACAGATACAGATGAAGAACTCAATAGCAAAGCCATCATGGTCGACCAGACCTCTACCCGTCCACACTTCCACCGTCAAGAAGTCACTCGCCGCCAGCGCCTTCCAATGTGCTCTGAGAAAGGTCGACCACGGCGTTCGTCTGCTGCGCAGTGGAGACGGCTCAATGCCATCGCGCTCCAACACGTTGGCAATCGTCCCGCGACCAACCTTGTGACTGAGATTGGCCAACGCTCCTTGAATGCGCGTATAGCCCCAGCTCGGATTGTCCTGCGCCATGCGCACGATCAACTCGGAGATATGACGCATGATCCCCGGTCGACCAGGGCCGCGTCGATGGGTAAAGTTCCACTTCTGTGCAACCAGGCGCCGATGCCAGCGCAACAGGGTATCCGGAGAAACTACGGTGTCGAGTTCGAGCAGAGCTTTGCGCCCTACCGCCTTGGCCTTGCGCGCCAGAAGAGCACGCTCAGCGTCGGTGAACCGGATTCGCTTTCCTCGCAGTCGTTCTTTGAGCAAGCGGTTCTCGGCCTGGAGAAACTCGATCACGATCAGTTGATGTCGATGAACCCAACCCGCGGCAATCATCAGCAGAAACGACAGTAGGGGCGGTGCAGAACCCATGCCAACATTCTAACGCGACCCGCCGTTCGAATTGTTGGACAGTACGGGTTGCGTCGATGTCGCTACCTTGAATGGCGACCTATTTGTCGCGAGACACGATGCGTCGCACACCGCGAATACGCCTGATATACAGGGGGCCGCTATACGCCGTCGCTATAACATCTTCTTCTTGCAATGACTGACGCAATGATTCATCCCATCCTCCTGACCCGGGAGGAGCTCTACGCACTTACGCGCCGCATCCAGCCGGCAGCGCAGGCCCGGTGGCTGACACATGCGGGTTGGAAGTTCGCCCGTGATTCCGATGGATACCCGATTGTCGCGCGGGACGAATTCCAACGGAACATGATTGGTACCGTTGCCCCAGGGGCGGATCCGGCCGCAGATCACGCGGCATTTGAGGTCAACCTGAGCGCGTTGCAACGACTGCGCAGCGTGGCGTAAAGTGCCAAGTTCAATGGGCCGTCACCGCAGTATCAAGACCAATCACGATCTGCCGCCTAGGGTTTATCTGCACTACGGCGCCTATCGCTACGTGCCTCGCTTTGGCAGTCCCGTATCACTCGGTCGCGACTACGCCGAGGCAATGAGACAGTGGGCATCGCTGAAGCAGCCAGCGAGCCAGGCCGGCACGATCAGCGCACTGATCGATTGGTACCTGGTGCACGTCGCCAAGAAAAAAGCCGCGCGGACCTACAGCGACAACATCAAGGAAGCGGTGTATCTAAGGGCGGGCCTTGGGCACATTCCGCTCAAGGGACTGCGTCCTAAGCACGTCGCCAAATATCTCGAGCAGCGCGAAGAGGATGGTGCCGCTGTGCGCGGCAATCGCGAGAAGGCGCTGCTGTCGCACTGTTTTACCAAAGCCATGGTCCAGGGCTGGGTCGACGCCAACCCATGCCGCGGGGTGCACCGCAACCGCGAGCGACCGCGCGAACGCATGATTGAAGACGCCGAAGCCGGCGCAGTGTTCGCCATTGCCGTATCGTCGGTGCGGCGCATGATGACGCTGATTTATGCGAGTTGCCAGCGTCCGGAGGATTGCCTCCGCTTCGGCCCGGCCAACGTTAAGCGCACGGAAAAAGATGGGCGCGAAATCCGCATTCTGCGCGTACGGCAAGCGAAGACCGGCAAGTCACTGGATATCGAACTGACCGGCGAACTGGAGCAGCTCGTCAACGAGTGCCTGGCGGAGCCCGTGGTACACCGGACCTTCGTGCATCGCGACGACGGCAAGCGCTATACGTACGATGGGATTTCGTGCATGTTTCGCCGCTATGTGAAGAAGTGCGGTCTGAAGGATTTTGGACTTTACGACCTCAAGGGGAAGGCGGCCACCGACATGTACCGCGCCGGCGTTCCGCTGGAACAAATCCAGCACCTGCTCGGCCATACCAGCATCAAAACCACCGAGATCTACATCAAGGCGCGGCTGCCGGACCTGGTGGCGCCGACCTCGCGCCCGATGGTCAAGGTGCAGGCGGCGGACGGCAAATAGGCCCCGAGATCGGCAAAAATATTACCGAAAGGGGCCCAAAATATTACCGAAGCTAAAGGCCGATCCGCCGAAAGGCGCATGGATATTGGCTCCCCGACCTGGGCTCGAACCAGGGACCTGCGGATTAACAGTCCGTCGCTCTACCAACTGAGCTATCAGGGAACAGCCAACTATTTTATCGTGTCGAGGCTCTTCGGGTCAATCTTGCGCGTGCCAGAGGCTGACGGCGGCGGCGGAGACAATTCCTGGACATAGGGCGCGGCGAGCCGCAGGTAATGGAACATCGACCACAGCGTGAGGATCGCGGCGACCCACAATGCGATCGTGCCGAGCCAGATCGTATTGATGCCCGGAATCACCGGCTGATAAAGCAGCAGCGCAATGATCGCGGTGATCTGCGCGCCGGTCTTGACCTTGCCGATGAACGCGACGGCGATGCTTTTCGACTGCCCGATTTGCGCCATCCATTCGCGCAGCGCCGAGATCGCGATCTCACGACCGATGATGATAATGGCCAGCCAAGCGTCGGCGCGATCGAGTTGCACAAGCACGATAAGCGCGGCCGCGACCATGAGTTTGTCCGCCACGGGGTCGAGAAACGCCCCGAAAGCGGACGTCTGCCCGAGCCTGCGCGCAAGATAGCCATCGGCCCAGTCCGTAATGGCCGCCAACGTAAATACGGTCATCGCCAGCCAGTTCTTCGCTGGCATCGACAACCACGTCGCGGGAAGATAGTAGACGCCCACAAACACCGGGATCAACACGATCCGTAGCCAGGTAAGCGCGGTGGGAAGATTGAACGACATTCGATAGCGGGAGGCGACAGGTGATTGAGCGAGATTCTACTCTGCCGCGAGCAATGCCCGGCTGCTAGTGCAATTCGGCAAAGATGCGTGCAGCCAGCGCGCGGCTGATACCCGGAACGCGCGCAAGATCGTCGACGCTCGCCGCGTGCACGCCCTTCAAGCCGCCGAAGTGCGCCAGCAGCGCCTTGCGTCGTGCGGCTCCGATCCCGCCGATCGCCTGCAGTGAAGACGTCGTCCGTGCCTTGCCGCGCCGGGCGCGATGCCCCTGGATCGCGAAGCGATGCGCCTCGTCGCGAATTTGCTGCAACAGATGCAGGCCCGGATGATCAGAGGGCAAGTGCAGCGGCGCCGCGCGTTCCGGAAAAACGATTTCCTCCAGTCCAGGCTTGCGCTCGGGACCTTTGGCGATACCGATCAGTCTGGTGGTGTGCATCCCCTGCTCGGCCAGCACGTCCGCCGCAACGCTTACCTGGCCTTTGCCGCCATCGATGACCAGCAGATCCGGCGCCGGATACTCGCCGGCGACAATCCGCGCGACGCGCCGGGATAATGCTTCGCGCAGCGCGGCGTAATCGTCGCCCCCGACCTCGGGCTTGACGTTGAATCGTCGATACTCGGCCGACTGCATCGCCATGCGATCGAAGATGACACAACTCGCGACCGCGGCCTCGCCCATGGTGTGGCTGACGTCGAAGCATTCGATGCGCTGCATCGACGAAGACATTCCCAGCGCCTCCTGCAGCGCCGCGAGGCGATCTTCCTGGGTGGTCTTCTGGGCAACCTTCTGGCCGATGGCGAGTTCGGCATTCTGCACCGCCATCGTGACCCATACGCGTCGCTCGCCGCCGGGGTTCGTCACCAGCACAACCTTGTGGCCCGACTGTGACGTCAGCACTTCCGCGAGCACGGGATCGTCGCCGCTTTGTTCCGCGATGATGGTCGGTGGCGCTGCCCGGTCCAGGTAGTGCTGGACCAGGAACGCAGGCACGACTTCGTCGAGCGTTGCGCCGTCGGCGTGTTGCGGGAAGAACGTGCGGTCACCTACGTGCCGCCCGCCGCGGATCATCACCAGATTGACCGCCGTCAGACCGAGCGCGGCCACGCCCGCAACGACGTCGATGTCGCCCGCGGTTGCGCTTTCGACGAATTGCCGCGACTGCAGCTGCGTCAGCCGCGCGATCTTGTCGCGCACGCGCGCAGCCCGTTCGAATTCGAGCATGGCTGCGGCTTCTTCCATCTGTCGTTGCAAACCTTCGACCACCTCGCCAGCCTTGCCTTGCAGGAACAGCGTCGCGTTATTCACGTCTTCCTGGTAGTCCTCGGCGGAGATCAGGCCAACGCAAGGCCCCGTGCAACGCTGAATCTGGTAGAGCATGCACGGACGCGAGCGATTGGCGAAGACACTGTTCTCGCAGGTGCGCAACTGAAATACCTTCTGCAGCAAGGCCATGCCCTCGCGCACCGCGCCCGCGCTGGGGAACGGTCCGAAATAGCGATGCGTCTTGTCGAGTTTGCCGCGGTGAAAACGCAATTGCGGAAACGTCTCGCCGGTGAGGCAGACATAGGGATAGCTCTTGTCGTCGCGAAACACGACGTTGTAGCGCGGCTGGTGTGCCTTGATCAGGTTGTTCTCGAGCAGCAGCGCCTCACCTTCCGAGCGCGTGACCGTGGTCTCGACATTCGCGATCTGCGCCACCATCAGCGCAGTCCGCGGATGATGGTCGGTCTTCTGGAAGTAGCTCGACACGCGTTTCTTGAGGTCGCGCGCCTTCCCGACGTACAAAGTCTCGCCGGAGCCGTCGAGCATCCGGTAGACGCCCGGCCGGTTCGGCAGGGAAGCGAGCAACTCGCGCGCGTCGAACGTCGGGGCGTTGACACGTTCTGTCGGGGCGGACGTCATGATTTCATGATGTGGGCCGCGCGTTCCGGATTCAAGTGCTCCACGATTCGCTTGAACACTGCTTCGAACATTGCCGTAGTGAGTCGCCGGGTATTGGTGTTGTAGCGGCTGCAGTGATAGCAGTCGAACAATCGCACACCTTGCGGCAGAACGTGTTCCGCGCCGTGCGCGAAGGGGTATTCGCGCCGGGCAACACCCATTGCGCGCAAGCTCGCTTCATGCGCGATCGTTCCGAGCGCGAGTATCGCCGTGCCCGCGCGCTGTTGCGCAAGATCCGCCGCAAGATATGCGTTGCAGTTGCTGATCTCCGCCGGCAGCGGCTTGTTCGCGGGTGGCAGGCACTTGACCGCGTTCGTGATTCTTGCACCGACAAGTTCCAGGCCATCGTCGACGCCCGACGACGTTGGCCGCGTGGCAAAGCCGAACTTGAACAGCGTCGCATAGAGCAACAAACCCGCGTGATCGCCGGTGAACGGTCGCCCGCTCGCGTTGGCGCCATGCATGCCCGGCGCCAGGCCGACGATGACGAGTGCCGCGCGAGCGTCACCGAACGGCGGCACGGGGCGGCAGAAATAACCCGGATGCAAGCCGCGCACGTCGTCGAGAAAATGCGCAAGGCGCGCGCATCTTCGGCAGTCCGGATCGTAAATTTTGTCGACGTGAGCCGCGACGTCGAGTTTGCTGACTCGGTTCATGTAAAATGGCGCGTCTTAGGGGTAGTGCGCTGCGCATTGCCGCAAGCCGGCGGCGAATTCGATCTTAGCATGTCATCGCCGGCGCCCAGTCAACGTCTCAGGCAATGCTTCCACCGGAACTCAAACTCGAAGTTCGTTCGCGGCTGCCCGCGCGGCGCAACGGCAAGCCGCCGCTGCTGTTCGTGCACGGCGGCTATTGCGACGCATGGTGCTGGGAGCCCTATTTCTTGCCGTGGTTCGCGGAGCGCGGCTATGCGGCGCACGCGCTGTCACTGCGCGGACACGGCGCGAGCGGGGGCATCGAATCGCTATTCGTCGCCGGGTTGGACGACTATGTCGCGGATGTCGAACGTATCGCCGCCACGCTGCCCTCGCCGCCTGTACTGATCGGCCATTCCATGGGCGCCGCCGTCATCGAGCGCCTGATGGCCACCCGGCCGGTACGCGCCGCGGCGTTGATCGCGCCCATACCCCCAGGCGGCCTGGCGCCCGTCGCGAGCCGGCTCATGGCGTGGCAGCCGGAATACCTGGTCAACATGCAACGCTTCGACGCGCCGCATCTGGCCGGCGACATGCTGGCGGCGCTGCGGCCGATGTATTTCAGCAACGATGTCGCCCCGGAAGTTCTCGCCGAGGCGGTCATGCACCTCACCGTCGAGTCGGCCCGCGCACTGCTGGATCTCACGTTGCGTATGCACGACGGCAAACCCGTGACCCCCACGTCCGCGTTCGTGCTCGGTGCCAGCGACGATCGGATCTCCACCCCACGCGACGTGCGGGCGACGGCGACGATGTACGGCGTCGAGGCGACCATCGTGCCCGGGCTCGCGCACATGATGATGCTGGAACGCCAGTGGAAAACCGTGGGGCAGCCGCTGCTGGATTGGCTTGCCACGCTACCTAGGGCGTAGACGCGGATACCTGAAGCGACCTAGACCTGTTGCGCAGCCGCGAGCATCTGTTGCACGGCGCGCAAACCCGAATCAAGTGCTCCCTGCATCCACGTGTGCGCCAGCGATGTGTGCTCGCCGGCAAAATGGATGCGTCCCTCCGGCGCGGTCATGAAGGGGTAGAGCTTGGTATGCTGACCCGGCATGAACCACGCGAAGGCGCCTCCGCTGTACGGGTGATTGTCCCAACTCCAGCTCGCGGTCTCGCGCACGACCCCGGGTTGGCGCAATTGCGGATGCACGCGCGACAATTGTTGCAGCACTGCCGCCGCCCGCTCCGGATGCGGCAGGCTGGCCAGGCGTCGCGCGGCCTCGCCCCATGAGTACGATGCGAGCATCACACCGGGGCCTTGCGACACCCGGGGATCCTTCGCTTCGGCGTTGTCCGATGGATAGTACGTTGTTCCCGTCGGCAAATCGGTATAGGTGCCGCCACCGAAGATGCCGTCGTCGGTCTCCCAGAAGCGCCGATTGCACACCACCAATACCTTGGTCGAAGAATCGTAATTGAGTTCGCGAATCGCCCGCCATTTCGGTCCGGAGAAGTCCGGCTCGGCGGCGATACGCGTCAGCACGGGAAAGGGCAGAGTGCACAGGACAAAATCGCCTTCAGCACGCTTTTCGACGCCGCGTTCACGATAGATCGCCGCCGCGCGCTTTCGATCCGGCTGCTGTGTCAGGCGCACGACTTCGCAGCCGAGTTTCGGCTTGGAGCGCAACTTCGAGGCAAAGGTCGACGCCAGTCGATCCGTGCCGCCAACGATCTCGTCGAATCCTTGCGACCACACTTCGAGAAATTCCTCGCGAATCGTTTCCGTGGCGGCGGTGGTTAGTTCCATCTCCTGGCCCTGCGTCACCGACAGGAATTCGATGGCCTCGTCGGACAGACCTGCGGCTTCGAATATCTGCTGGAGCGACATCTGGTCGAGCAGGCGCACGCGATCGCTGGTCAGCGTCACGCCGGTAAGTTCCCGGCGCTCCTGTGGCGTTAGAGCAGCCGTGGTCTTGCCGACCGATTGCGCCCACATGTCGTCCGGCGACTTGTTGCGTTCGTCATCGCGCATCGCGTACAGGCGGTTGAGCTTGGCGACGTGCGCAATGCGCTGGCGCTCGCCACGTAGGTAGTAATACGCCTGCGGATTCGACAGGACAAACTTGCGCAGCGGCAAGTTGAATTCGCCAACGTAGTGGCGCGTAATGTCGTGGCGTGTCGGTATCCGCATCGCGCCCGCTTCACCGTAGAGGCCGTCGGCGAAACGCAGCGTGCGCGTGCGCCCTCCGACGTGGCGCTGATCGGCTTCCAGAATCGTCACGCGATGGCCGCGCTTTTCGAGTTCGTAGGCCGCGCACAAGCCGGCCAGGCCCGCGCCGACGACGACAATGTCGAGCGGTGTTGCGGTGTCCGCCATCGCAGCGAGCGCGCCAAACGTCGAGGCCGCGGTGATGCCCCCGCCGAGCGCGGACAGTCGCAGAAGAAATTCGCGGCGGGTCAACGGCGACATGCGCGTGCTCGGTATCGAGGCTACTGCCGCGCCTTGGTGAAATCGACGAACTCCAGCGGCGGCAGTGCCTTGCTGACCCAGAATCCCTGGAAGCAGTGGCAGCCGTGCACGTCGAGGAATTCCAACTGTGCCTGAGTCCCCACACCCTCAGCTACCACGCGCAGTCCCAATCCGCGCGCCAGTGCGATGATCGCTTCGGTGATGGCGGCATCGCCCGGATCGGTCTCGAGATCCGCGATGAACGAGATGTCGATCTTCAGCGTGTCGATCGGGAAGTGCTTCAGGTGCGACAAACTCGAATAACCTGTGCCGAAATCGTCGATGGCTACGGAAAACCCTTCCTCGCGCAAACGTTGCAGCACTTTCTTGATCGATTCGAGGTCGTGCAAAAGGCTCGACTCCGTCACTTCGAGCTCCATCCATGACGGCTCGCAACCCGACTCCCTGACGATTTCGGAAATGCGATCGGCGAGGTCCTCGCGATAGAACTGACGCCCGGAAAGGTTGACGGACATCATCAGCGGCAGGCCCGCCTTGCGCCATGCCGCACATTGCTCGGCCGCCGTGCGCAGGACCCAGTCGCCCAAAACGTGAATCAGCCCCGACTCCTCGGCCAGCGGAATGAACGTCGCAGGCGCGATCTCACCGTGCTCCGGGTCATGCCAGCGCAGCAGCGCTTCCGCGCCGATGATCTTCTTGTCCGTGATGCGCACAACGGGCTGGTAGTGCAGCCGCAATGCGCCTTCCTTGACTGCGGTGCGCAGCGCGCTCTCCAGCGTGTGCTGCTTGAGCCGGTGCTGCGCGAGGCCCGCGTCGAAGAATTGATAGGTATTGCGGCCGAGCTCCTTGGAGCGATACATCGCGACGTCGGCGTGCTTGAGCAGGCCCTCCGGATCGTCGCTGTCATCCGGATACACCGCGATGCCGATCGACGATGTCACGTAGATGTCGTGTTCCTCGATCTCGAACGGCTGCGCAATGGCCTCCTGCAGCTTCTGCGCCACCCGATTGAGCACCGCCGGATCCTCGAATTCCTCGACGATGACCATGAACTCGTCACCGCCCAGCCGCGCCAGCAAATCGGTCTCGCGCAGCGTCTCGGACAGGGAAGCGGTGACGTGCTTGAGCAACTCGTCGCCGATGCGATGCCCCAGCGTGTCGTTGACGTTCTTGAACCGGTCCAGGTCGATGAACAACACGCCGACACGCCGGCCGTTGCGCTTGGCCTGCGCGATCGCCTGCCCCAGCCGCTCCTGCAGGAGCAGGCGATTGGGCAGGCCCGTCAGCGCGTCGCGTGTCGCGAGATATTGCAGGCGCTCTTCGGCCTGGATGCGCGAACTCACGTCCTGGACGAAGGACAGGATCGACACGATATTGCCCTGCTCGTCCAGCAGACACGAGTGGTACCACTCGCACCAGATCGTCTCGGCGTCCTTGCGATAATTGCGATTGAGGCCCGTCGCGCGCGGCTCTTCGCCGGACATCAGCTTGCTGATCAGCGTCACCACTTGCTCGCGATCCGCCTCGTGCGTGAGCTGGCTGCCGGTGATTGGCATGCCGAGCACTTCCTCCGCTCGCCATCCGAAAATATTCTCCGCCTGCGGCGACCAGCGCACCAGGCGGAAATCGCGGTCCCACTCCAGCACCGCCAGAGGCGTGTTGTTGATGTGTGACGAAAGCATCCAATTGGCGCGGCGCAGCGCTTCTTCGTTGCGCTTCTGGTCGTGAATATCGGTGTGCACTGCGTAAATGCCGATGACGTTGCCCTCGGCGTCGCGGTTGGGCGCGTAGTGAATCGATTCCCAGCGCTGCTCGCCGTTGGGTTGCAGCAGCAACTGTTCGGTCGATACCGTCTCGCCCGTGAACACGCGCGTCACCAAAGGCTCGAGCTGTGCCGCACGTGCTTCGCCTACGACTTCGCCGATCTTGCGGCCGGTCAGGTCCTTCCGGTTTTCCGAGAGCCACTCTTCATTGTGCCGGTTCAGGAACCGGAAGCGTGACTCGCGATCGATGTACGCCACACGCGCGGGAACGTTGTCCATGATCAATCGCAGCTCGCCTTCGCTGGCGCGCAAAGCTTCCTGCGCCTGCTTCAGACCGTGGATGTCGTTCATCAGCACGAACGCGCCGTGAACTTCTCCGGAAGGAGTCGCGTCGGGCACGACGCGGATCGTCATCCAGCGCCGCGCACCGCCCGCGCCCGGCACGAGCCGATCGAAGGAAGTCGACTCGCCTTCGAGCGCACGCGATAGCATCGCCTGGGCGCTGGCATAGATACCGTGACCGACGACGTCGCGCAGGCGCATGCTCGCCACCTGCTCGGCGGTCAACCCGAAATACTGCAGGAACGTGCGGTTGACGTACTGGCAGCGTTCGTCGCGGTCGATATACGCCACCGGCGCGGGGACGCCATCCATGATCGCGCGCAACTGAGATTCGCGCGCAGCCAGGGCGTCCTGAGCGACCTTGAGGTCGGTGATGTCGTGGCCGACGATGTAGTAGCCCTTGATCGTCGCGTCGAAGCGCATGTCCGGGACGATCTTGTTGCGCAACCAGCGCTTGCGACCGTTAACGTCCTCGGTCTCGCGCTCGTAAGTGACGTCCTCGCCGCGCGCCGCGCGATCGATGAACGGCTGCTGGAACTCGAATACCTCGGCGCCCTCCACGTCCTTCGCCGACTTGCCGATGACTTCCTCGCGTTCGAGCCCGACAAGGCGCAGGAAGGCGTCGTTGACGAAGGTGTAGTTGCGATCCGTGTCGACGTAGACGACCGGCTCGGGAATGTTGTCGGTGAACAGCCGGAGTTGTCCCTCGCGCGTCGCGAGCGCCTGCTCGGTCAGCTTGAGATCGTGGATGTCGTATTCCGTACAATACAGGCCACGCACCGTGCCGGTGCCATCGAGGTCCGGCGCGATTCGGCCGTGCATCCATCGACGCTGGCCATCGGCACTTACACCAATGCGCTCGTATTCAACGTTCTCGCCGTCCTGCGCTCGCTTGATGATCGGCCGTAGGAACGAATTCACGTCGTGCGGCATCACTTCATACGGTGTCTTGCCGTAGATCTGATCCTGCGGGCGGCACACCCAGTTCGCAAACGCCTGATTGACGAACGTGTAATTGAGCCGTTTGTCGAGGTACGCGATCGGACCGGGAATGTTGTCGGCGAACAGCCGCAGCTGTGCCTCCTGCGATTTCAGCGCCTCCCGGATGCGGATATCGTCTTCGATGTCGTTGATGACCACGAACGCGCCACCAGTCTTGCCCCCCGGTTCGCGATCCGGAAACAGCGTGACGCGCGCCCAGCGCAGCTCCCGATTCGCCGAACGCTCCCGCCGTTCGTAGCTGACCGTGGCGCCCGCAAACGCCCGCTCGACGTAACTTTGCATTTCGGCAAGCGCGTCCGGCGCGACGAAATTCTTCAGCGGCTGGCCGATCAGGTCATCGACCGGGATGCCGATATAATCGCCGTAGGGCTTGTTGGCAAAGCGCAATCGCTGGCTGCGATCGAAATAGTAAATCGGCAGGCCGACGCTGTCGGTGACGATGCGCAGCCGATGCTCGCGCTCGCCGGCCTCGAGTTCGAGGCGTTTGATATTGTCGACGTCGGTGTAGGTGGCCAATACGCCACGGACATCGCCGCGCGGACCGCGGTCGGCATAGTAGTCGACGCGGATCCAGAACGCGTTGCGCTTGACCGAGGACAGCTGGCGTTCGAAGCTGACGCGCTCGCCTGCCAGGGCGGCTTCGATGTAGGCGTGATAGAGCTGGTAGAGTTCCCGCCCGTCGACTTCGACGACTTCCCGGCCGAGGACCTCGGCTTGCGGCTTGCCGGTCCAGTCGAGAAAGGCCCGGTTAACGAAGCGATAACGTTGCTGCGCGTCGATGTAGCAGACGGGCAGGCCGAGCGCATTCAGCTTTCGCTGTGACAGCGCCAGCAGAACCTCCCGTTCCATTCCTTCGCCCACGGTTTGGAGCGTCGGATGGTCGAGTCTTGTCAGTGATCGCGTGAGCGCCATGCAGCCTGTTTTGCCCCCCGCCGCACCCAGTGACCAGCGAGCGGCTACGGCAGTCTAAGTGTCCAAACAGACCATGACAAGCAAAGATCGGGCCTGTGGTGTTCAACTCCCATTCTATGGGTCGTTTTGCAGCGAAGCAGCCGGTCGTTGGCTCGGTTCAGCCTGCACGCTACAATCAGCGTCACAATTGCCCCGCGCACGGCACGTCATCGACGCCGTGGCAGCGCTGCGTTCCCCTGGAGCCCGCTTGTTCTGCGCCCATCTCTGCGCCTTGCCGCTGCTGCTGCGCCGTTGCCGTCCCAAGGTCGCCCCGCGCGCTCGCACTTGCAACGGCAGCCATGGCATGCGGCGCATGTTACTGAATGCGGCGCTGCTCTTCGGCGCCGCCACGTTGCCATGCCTGGCAGAAGCGGCCACCGAAGGCGCCTTTACCGGTGTCGGATTGTCGCTGCTCTGGGGCGTGCCGTTCGCCGGAGTGCTGCTGTCGCTCGCACTCTGGCCGCTTTTTGCCGCGGATTTCTGGCACCACCACTACGGGAAGATCACGGCGGTCTGGGGCATCGCCTTCCTGCTGCCGTTCACGATTGCGTTCGGCCCTGGCGAGCTGCTCCATCAGGTGGTTCATGCACTCCTGCTGGAATACCTGCCCTTCGTCATCCTATTGTTCGCGCTCTATACCATCGCCGGAGGCATCGCCGTTCGCGGCACGCTCCTTGGCACGCCGACACTCAACACGAGCATTCTTGCGGTGGGTTCGCTGCTCGCGAGCATCATGGGTACGACGGGCGCTGCGATGCTGCTGATCCGGCCGCTGCTCCGGGCCAACGAGGCGCGCCAGCGTCAAGTGCACATCGTGGTGTTCTTCATCATCCTCGTTGGCAATGTCGGCGGCGCGCTGAGTCCATTGGGCGATCCGCCGCTGTTCATCGGTTTTCTCAAAGGCGTCGACTTTTTCTGGACCACGCGCGCACTGGCGCTGCCCACGCTCGTCCTTGCCGGCGCATTGCTGACGATCTTCTACGTGCTCGACAGCCGCTTCTGGCGCCAAGAGACCGTAGCGCCACCTACGGTTTACACGCCGCTCGGTGTCGACGGCGCGTTCAACTTTGCGCTGATCGCAGGTGTGGTCGCCGGCGTGTTGCTGTCGGGAATATGGAAACCCGGCATCGCGTTCGACATTGCCGGGACGCCGCTCGAACTCCAGGACCTGACGCGCGACTTCATCCTGGTGGCGTTGGCGCTGCTGTCCTTGGCGTGGACACCAAAGCCGGTGCGCGAAGCCAACGCGTTCCAATGGGAACCGATTGTCGAGGTCGCCAAGCTCTTCGCTGGCATCTTCCTGACCATCATTCCGGTGATCGCCATGCTGCACGCAGGACCCGCGGGGCCGCTCGCCGGCCTCGTCGACCTGGTTACCGATAGAACGACCGGACTGCCGCGCTACCTGATGTATTTCTGGACGACGGGATTCCTGTCGGCCTTTCTCGACAACGCGCCGACGTATCTCGTGTTCTACAATCTTGCCGGTGGCGATCCCGTAGTTCTCATGGGCTCCCTCAAGATGACGCTGGCCATGATTTCGGCGGGCGCGGTCTATTTCGGCGCGCTGACCTATGTCGGCAATGCGCCGAATTTCATGATCAAGGCGATCGCCGAGAGCCGAGGCGTGAAGATGCCGAGCTTCTTTGCCTACTTCGGATATGCGTCGGTGGTGATGCTGCCGCTGCTCGCGATCATTGCCTGGATCTATTCCTGACCGCGAATACGCGGTCCGTTCAAGGGCCGATCACGAGAATGTGAACGCGATACGGACCGTGCGCTCCGAGCACGATTGTCTGCTCGATGTCGCCGGTACGCGACGGTCCGGAAATGAGGTTGATCGCGCGCGGCACGCTGCCGCGTTCACTGCGAATCAGTGCAAACGCTTCTTCCATACCGGCCACGATACGATCGGCCGAAAGAACGGCGATGTGCGTATCGGGCAGCAGCGTAGTCGCCGTGGGCGAAGCAGCACCTGCCAGCATGACCAGCGTGCCGGTTTCGGCGATTGCGCAGAAGGCGCCGGTGATGCCCAGTCGATCGTCGCCTAGCGTAGGTCGCGCCTCGATGGCCAACCCCGAGCCCGCCCAGTCGAGATCGGCAAACTCCGGCCAGCAAACGCCGCGCAGCGACTTTTGCGCAGCGAGCGCCGGCGGCAAATTCAGCGCATTGACGTAACGTGCCACCGCCGCGGGTATTGCCCTGCGGTCCGCGATGGTTTCCACGGTGTTTTCCATGTCCGTCGCACGCTGCAGAAATCGGGCGCGTAGATCCGCGTCGATTCTGGGCCGAGGACCCTGTGCGTGCGCAGCCATGTAGTCGCGGGCATCGGCGATCTGCGCAGCATCTGAACCGGTCTTTCCGAGCGCCGCGCGCACGCGGCCAAGGATCACTTCGCGGGCGTCGCTCACGAAACAACCCCCACGCTTGCGGCTTCAACGGCGAAGGCGGCCGCTGCGCTGCCCCCGCAGGGAGCGGAATTCGCGCCTTGGGGCGGCCCTTCGGCGCACGAAACGACCCCCACGCTTGCGGCTTCAACGGCCAAGGCGGCCGCTGCGCTGCCCCCGGAGGGGGCGGAATTCGCGCCTTGGGGCGGCCCTTCGGCGCTCACTGGCGCCCCCGGTGTGGGGCTTCGCGCCGATTCTTCTGGATGAAACCCGCGATGCGCTCGACACCGGCACGGATCGCATCAGGCGAGGTGGCGTACGAAAAACGGATGTGCTGTCCGTCGCCCGGCACGCGGCGCCCGAAATGGATGTCGGCAAGCACGGCCACGCCGGCCTCGTGAAGCAGGCGCTTGCGCAGCTCCTCGGAGTCGGCGCAGCCCGTGAGCTTGCACGCCTCGGTCACATTGGGCCACGCGTAGAACGCGCCGCCGGGCGTCTTGCACTTCACGCCAGGCACCGCATTGAGCAATCCGACGATCAGATCGCGCCGCTCGAGGAACGACGCGCGCATCGCGGCGGCATCGGCCTGCGGGCCGTTGATCGCCTCGACCGCAGCCCACTGGCTGATCTGTGATGCACACGAATCGGTGTTGGTGATCCAGCGCGTGAACACCGGCGCCAAGGTTCGGTTGGCGACGTATCCGATGCGCCAACCCGTCATCGCCCACGTTTTGGATGCGCCGTCGGAAATGATCGTGCGCTCGAGCATGCCTGGCAGCGCGGCGAGCGAGACGAACTCACCGTCGTAAAGCAGCCGCGAGTAAATCTCATCGGCAAAGACCCAGATCTGCGGATGCCGCCGGAGGATATCCGCAATCGCTTCGAGGTCGGGCCGCCTGAGGATGCCACCGGTCGGATTTTGCGGCGAGTTCAGGATCAGCAGTCGTGTGTTGGCTGTGATGTTGGCTTCGAGCTCATGCGGGTCGAAGGCGAAATCGCGCGCCTCACGCAAATAGATCGGTACCGGCAGCGCGCCATTGGCGATGATCTGCGATTCGTAGATCGGGAATCCCGGAACCGGATAGATGACTTCGTCACCCGCGCCGTAATCGGTCACCGACGCAATGGCATATGCGATGAATGGCTTGGCGCCGGCGCCGACGACGACGTCCTCCGGCGGAATGTCGAGACCACGCCGCTGCCCAAGGTCACGCGCCGCGGCCGCGCGCAGCTCGTCGATGCCAGCGGAAGGCGTGTATCCGTGCTTGCCCGCGCGGATGGCCACCACGGCGGCATCCTGGATATTCGTCGGCGTCGGAAAATCCGGCTGGCCGATGCAGAAGGAAACGATGTCACGCCCCTGGCGAACGAGTGCGTTGACTTCCGCCAGCACGACGAAAGCGTTCTCCGTGCCAAGGTTCTCCCCGCGCCGACTGATCGGTGGGGGTGCGGTTTTCTGCAGGTCGCGTGGTGCGTTCAACGCGGGCCTCCGCGATTCGCATAAAGATCGCGGAACGTGCGACCCGGCGGAGCAGGCATGTCGCGGCCTTGGCTCCAACCGCTACCGAACGGAATGCGCCGAATCATGCCATCCCTGTTGCCGAGCCATCCGAGCACGCGCGCGCCGACGCGCGTCGCCAGCGCGTACAGTTGCGGCCGTGACGCCAGCCACGCCCAACCGCGAACGCCGGCGCGTTCATGCCAAGGCCGCAACGAGCGCTCGAATTCCTGCTCGCGCAGCTTGCGCAGCAAATCCGGCAGCGGAATGCGCACTGGGCAGACAACGCCGCATTGGTTGCACAATGTGGACGCCTGCGGCAGATCGAGCGCGTTCTCGAGCCCGATGTACGACGGCGTCAGAATCGAGCCGATTGGTCCGGGATACACCCAACCATAGGAATGTCCGCCGATGTTCTGATACACCGGACAGTGGTTCATGCACGCACCGCAGCGGATGCACTGCAGCGCCTCCTTCACTTCGCTGCCAAGGACACCCGACCGTCCGGCATCGACGAGAATGAAGTACATGTGCTCGGCGCCGTGGAATTCTCCTGCGCCCTTGGTGCCCGTCAGGATATCGACGTAGTTCGAAATCGACTGGCCGGTCGCGGAACGCGGCAGCAGCCGCAAAAGCGTCGCGACGTCTTCGAGCGTCGGCACGATTTTTTCAATTCCAGAGATGGCGACGTGCACTTTCGGTAACGTGGTCGTCAGCGTCGCGTTGCCCTCGTTGGTCACCAGCACCACCGATCCTGTTTCCGCTACGAAGAAATTACCGCCGGAAATGCCCATGTCAGCGGTGAGATAGTGCGTGCGCAGCACCTGTCGCGCCTCGAAGCACAGGTCGGTGATCTCGAGTTTGCGCGGTGTACCGTGCGTCTTGGCGAACAGGTCGGCGACCTCTTCCTTGCTCTTGTGCAAGGCAGGTCCGATGATGTGCGAAGGTGGCTCGTAGTCGTTGATCTGCAGGATGTACTCGCCGAGATCGGTCTCGACGACCTTGAGCCCCGCCGCCTCGATCGCGCGGTCCAGCGCGGACTCCTCGCTGACCATCGACTTCGACTTGATGATCTTGGCCACCGCGTGGCGCCGGGCGATTTCAAGCACATGGCGGTTGACGTCCGCCGGCGTCTCCGCCCATAGCACCGTCGCCCCACGGGCGGTCGCGTTGGCCTCGAAGATCTGGAGCCAGGTGTCGAGATTGTTCAGTGCGCGCTGCCGGATCGCCTGCGCGGCATCGCGCGTGCCGTCGAGGTCGTCGAGCTCGGTCATCGCCTCGCGTCGCTTGGAGACGAACTTGCCACGGAACTTCAGCAGGTTCTGCTGCAGCAGCGCGTCATCGAGGCTACCGTGCGCGCGTTCCTTAAAATGCATCGACGCGACGTGCATCTCAATCCCTCCGTTTCGACGCGGACGTCATGGGTCAATCCCCGCCGCGACTTCAGCGATATGCAGCACGCGCGTCTTCGTATCGCCCCGGCGGCGCAACCGGCCTTCGATGTTGAGCACGCACCCGAGATCGCCCAGGACGACCGCGTCGGCGCCGGTATCGATAATATGCTGGCACTTGTTGTCCGCCATCCGGGTGGAAATGTCGCCGAACTTGATCGAGAACGTTCCGCCAAAACCGCAGCAGGTCTCGCAATCGGTCATTTCGGTCAATGCGACACCGGTCATCTTCTGCAGGAGCACGCGTGGTTGCATCTTGACATCCATCTCGCGCAGGCCGGCACAACAGTCGTGATACGTGACCCTGCCGGCGAATTGCCCCGGCACTTGCTCGAGCTTCAGGACATTGACCAGGAAGTCAGTGAGCTCGCGGGTCTTGGACCCGAGTGCTTCGGCCCGGCGGAGCATGGCCGGATCGTCGCGAAACAGGTCGGCGTAGTGCGTGCGGATCATGCCGCTGCACGAGCCCGACGGCGCGACCAGGTAATCGCATCCCTCGAACTCGCTGACGACTTTGGACGCAAGCGCGGCGGCGCCGACACGATCGCCGGAGTTGTAGCCAGGCTGCCCGCAGCAGGTTTGCGTCGGTGGCACGAACACCTGCGCTCCGCCGGCTTCGAGCAGCTTGATCGCGGCGAAGCCGATCGACGGGCGCATGAGGTCGACGAGGCAGGTGACGAATAGGCCGACGCGCATGGAATCAACCGTGGAATTCGCACGAGCTTAGCACAACAGCGCACGCGGGTCCCGCTAGTACGAGAAGGTCAATACCACCACGCACCAGCCCATGATCGGCTGCGGAAATATCCCGAATCCCAGGAGTGCAAGCCCGTTCACCGACAGCAACACCTGCGTGTCGCCTCGTGCTTCGATCGGCTCACTGTCGGTGGGCTCGTCGAAGTACATCAGCTTCACCACGCGCAGATAATAGAACGCGCCCACAAGAGATGTGAGCACGCCGATGACGACCAGCCACACCAGCCCGGCATCGATCGCCGCCTCGAACACCGTGAATTTGGCATAGAAGCCGACTGTCGGCGGCACGCCTGCGAGCGAGAACATGACCAGCAGCATCAGGAACGCGAACCATGGACTGCGCTGGTTCAGACCCTTGAAGTCGTCGAGCTTGTCCGCCTCGAAGCCGGCACGCGAAAGCAGCAGCACCATGCCGAAACCCGCCAGCGTGGTCAGCACGTAGGTGACCGTATAGAACATCGCCGCGCTATAGCCGTTGAGGTCCGCCGTCAGGAATCCCATGAGCATGAAGCCCATGTTGGCGATGGTCGAATAGGCGAGCATGCGCTTGATGCTGGTTTGCGCGATGGCGACTACGTTGCCGAGAATCATCGACAGCAGCGAGAGAATCAGCAGCATGCCCTGCCAGTCGAACGCAACCGCGGACAGCGATCCGACGAGCAGGCGCATCATGAACGCGAACGCCGCCAGCTTGGGCGCTGCACCGATGAACAGCGTGATCGGCGTTGGCGCGCCTTCGTACACGTCGGGGATCCACATGTGATACGGAACCGCGCCAAGCTTGAAAGCGATCGCCGAGACCAGGAACACCAGACCGAAGACGAGGATGAGCCGGTTGACGTGCCCCGTGAATATCGCCACGGCGATGCGATCGAGGTCGAGCGAGCCCGTGGCGCCGTAGACCATCGACATGCCGTAGAGCAGCAAACCCGAGGCCAGCGCACCAAGCACAAAATACTTCATCGCCGCCTCGACGGCCGGCTTCGAATCGCGCTGCAGAGCGACCAGGGCATAGAGCGCAAGCGACATGAGTTCGAGGCCGAGGTACAGCGTGAGCAGGCTACTGGCCGAGATCATGACCATCATGCCGAGTAGCGCGAACATCATCAGCACGAACGTTTCGCCCCGAAACAGGCCGCGCGCCACGAGATAGTTGCGCGAATAGACCAGCGTCACGATGACCGTGAGGCAGCTGAGAAGCTTGAGAAAGTCTGCCAGTGCGTCCGCGACGAATGTGCCCCCGAAAGTGTGGATTGGCGTGGCGTGAAAAACGTGGACCGTCAGCCACGCAGTTGCAAGCAGGCCGGCCTGCGCCAGCCAATACGACACATGGCGCCGCTCCTCGGGAATGAACAGATCCGCGATGAGCACCACGCATGCGGAGACGAGCAGTGTCATTTCCGGCAGCGCAGGCGCGAAACTCGCAGCAGTGATCAAGGGCAGCGCCATCAGAGTTTGCTCTGCGCAACGTGGGCGAGCAGATCGGCGACCGACGCGTGCATGACGTCGGTGAAGGGCTTGGGATAGATGCCGAGCGCCAGCACGGCAACGATGAGCGTCGCGAGCAGCCAGAACTCGCGGCGGGACAGGTCCTTGAGCGCCGCGACGTTGGCATTGCCGACCGCGCCGTACCAGACGCGCTTGTACATCCAGAGTGTGAACGCGGCGGCCAGGATCAGCGTCGTCGCAGCCAGAAAACCGATCCAGAAATTGGCCTTGACTGCCGCCAGGATCACCATGAATTCACCGACGAAACCGCTGGTGCCCGGCAATCCGGCATTGGCCATGGCGAACACCATCGTCAGCGCCGCGAATTTCGGCATCGTGTTCACGACGCCTCCATAGTCGGCGATCTGCCGGCTGTGCATGCGGTCGTACAGCACGCCGACGCACAGGAACATCGCCGCCGATATGAAGCCGTGCGAGATCATCTGCACGATGCTGCCCTCGATCCCGAGTTCGCTGAACAGGAATAGGCCGAGCGTGACAAAGCCCATGTGCGCGATCGACGAGTACGCGATCAGCTTCTTCATGTCCGGCTGGACCAGCGCGACAAAGCCGATGTAGATTACCGCGATCAACGACAGCGTGATGACGAAGCCGGCGAGGTAATGGCTGGCATCGGGCAGGATCGGCAGTACAAAACGGATGAAGCCGTAGCCGCCGACCTTCAGCGTGATCGCCGCCAGCACGACCGAGCCACCGGTGGGGGCCTCGACGTGCGCGTCGGGAAGCCACGTGTGCACGGGCCACATCGGCACCTTGACCGCGAAAGCCGCGAAGAAGGCGATGAACAGCAGGACCTGGGTGTTCAACGACAGCGGCAGCTGATACCACTCGAGGATCGAGAAGCTCCCGCCGCTGATCGAGTACAGGTAGATCAGCGCGACCAGCATCAGCAGCGATCCGAGCAGCGTGTACAGGAAGAACTTGATCGCGGCATACACGCGGTTCGGACCACCCCAGATGCCGATGATCAGGTACAGCGGGATCAGCATCGACTCGAAGAAGACGTAGAACAGCACGCCGTCGAGCGCGGTGAACACGCCGTTGGTGAGGCCCGACATGATCAGGAACGACGCCATGTACTGCGCCACCTTCTTTTCGATCACCTCCCAGCCCGCCCAAACGACCAGCACCGTGATGAAGCTGTTCAGCAGCACCAGAAGCAGCGAAATGCCGTCTACGCCCAACAGGTAATTGACGTTGAAGCGCGGAATCCATTCGACGGCTTCGACAAACTGCATCTCGGGCGTGCCGAGCGTGAAATGGACGTAAAGCGGGAGCGTGACCGCGAATGACGCCACCGCGCCGACCAGTGCCAACCAGCGTGCGGCGGCGGCGTCGCGATCGCGATGGAGCGCCAGCACGAGCACGCCCGCGACAATCGGCACCCATATCGCCAGACTCAGGTAGGGCAGCATGGTCATCCTGCTATCGCCACACCAGCCAAGTGAGCAACACGAATACGGAGAGGATCATCGCAAACGCGTAGTGATACACGCGGCCGGTCTGCAGGTGACGCAGCAGGACCGAGGCCGACGCCACCACGCGCGCGCTGCCGTTGACAAAAAAACCGTCGATGATCGATCGATCACCGACGTTCGAGAAGAAGTTGCCCACGCGGCGGAAACCACCGGCGAAGAACCAGTCGTTGAACTTGTCGAAGTAGTAATTGTTCATCAACAAGGTGTACAACCCGCTGAACCTGGTCGCAATCTTGGCGGGCAGGTCCGGGCGTTTGATGTACAGGTACCATGCGGCAGCGATGCCGGCCAACGCGAAGTCGATCGGAAGGCCGGTGAGGCCATTCACGACGAAGGCCACCACGCCGTGCCAATCCTCGCGCATTTCGGCGAGCCCGGTGTGGTCCTGCGCGATCATGATCGAATCGCCGAAGTACGGTCCGAACACGACACTGCCGATGTATGCGGCGCCCGCGTAAACGGAGAGTATGGCAAGGGCAATCAGTGGCACCGTGATCACCCATGGGCTTTCGTGCGGGTCGGCGTGGTCGTGGTCGTCATGCCCATGACCATCATCGCCATGCTCGGGGTCCGCCTCGACGTGCCGGAAACGCTCCTCGCCATGGAACGTCATGAAGATCAGGCGGAACGAATACAGCGCGGTCAGGAACACGCCGATCGTTACCGCAAACAGCGCGTAGCCATGTCCTGGTATCTTCGACAGATGCACAGCCTCGATGATGGCGTCCTTCGAGAAGAAGCCCGCGAAGGGCGGGATGCCCGCGAGGGCCAGCGATCCGATCACCATCGTCCAATACGTGATCGGCATGTATTTCCTGAGGCCACCCATGCGGCGCATGTCCTGCTCGTGATGCATGGCGATAATGACCGAGCCTGCACCCAGGAACAGCAGCGCCTTGAAAAACGCATGGGTCATAAGGTGAAATATCGCCACCGAGTAGGCGGACACGCCGAGCGCGACCGTCATATAACCGAGCTGCGACAGCGTCGAATAAGCCACGACGCGTTTGATGTCGTTCTGCACGAGGCCGAGCACGGCCATGAACAGCGCCGTCGTCGCGCCGATCACTGTCACGAACGACAGCGCGGTGTCGGACAACTCGAACAACGGGCTCATGCGCGCGACCATGAAGATTCCGGCCGTCACCATCGTCGCCGCGTGGATCAGGGCGGAGATCGGGGTGGGGCCTTCCATCGAGTCGGGCAGCCACACGTGCAGCGGTACCTGCGCGCTCTTGCCCATCGCGCCGACGAACAGTCCGATGCAGATCGCCGTCATGACCGACCATTGCGCGCTCCCGAGCAGATTGATCGTGACGCCGGTCAGCTTGGGCGCCGCTGCGAATACGCTGGCGTAGTCGAGCGACCCCATGAATGCGACGATCAGGCCGATGCCCAGCGCGAAGCCGAAATCGCCCACGCGGTTGGCGAGAAATGCCTTGAGGTTGGCGTAGATGGCCGTCGGCCGCTCGTACCAGAACCCGATTAGCAAGTACGACACCAACCCCACCGCCTCCCAGCCAAAAAATAGCTGCAGGAAGTTGTTCGACATCACGAGCATGAGCATGCTGAACGTGAACAGGGAGATGTACGAGAAAAAGCGCGTGTAGCCGGGGTCGTCGGCCATGTAGCCGATGGTGTAGATGTGCACCATGAGCGAGACGAACGTCACCACCACCAGCATCAGCGCCGTCAGCGGATCGATGAGGAATCCCACCGCAAACTTGATTCCGCCCGACGTCATCCAGACATACAGATCGCCGTTGTAGGTATTTCCCGACAGGACGTCGCGCAGGATGATGGCCGAGCCTACGGTCGAGATCGCCACGCCGACGATGCAAATCCAGTGCGAGGCGGCCCGGCCAAGCCGGGGACCCCATAGGCCGACGACGATCGCGCCGACCAACGGCGCAAGCGCGACCAGCAGATAGAGCTGAACCATCGTCATCGCAATGTCAGCCCTTGAGCCTTCCGAGCTCTTCGACGTCGATGGTTCCGACGTTGCGGAACAGCAGCACCAGGATGGCGAGGCCGATCGCCGATTCCGCCGCAGCGACCGTCAGGATGAAGAACACGAAGATCTGGCCGGCGGTGTCGTCGAGAAAGTGCGAGAACGCGATGAAATTGAGGTTGACCGCGAGCAGCATCAACTCGATCGCCATCAGCATCAAGATCACGTTGCGACGGTTCAGGAAGATCCCGATCACGCTGATCGCGAACAGGATCGCGCCAAGCACGAGATAGTGCGCCAACGTCGGCTGTGAAACGACCATCAACTTGCTGCTCCCGGCTTCTCTCCGGCCGTTACGACAGCCGTCGAAGTTTGTTGTTTCCCCGAATGGGTTCGCCCCGACGATCAGGGCTCGCGCTTCTCCGATGGCATCTGCAGTATGCGCAGCCTGTCGCTCGCCCGCACTCTCACCTGCGCGGACGGGTTCTGATATTTGCTTTCGCGCCGCTCTCGATGCGTCAAGGCGATTGCCGCGATGATCGCGACGAGCAGCAGCACGGCCGCGATTTCCAGCGGATAGGCATAGTCGGTGTAGAGCTGCAGGCCCAGCGCGCGCGTGTTGCTGAAGTTGGCAGGGGCTGCCGCCGGCGCAGGCACGCTGCCCGGCGCGAGGTAGCCTCCGATCAGCACCAGCGTCATTTCAACCAGGACCAGGATCCCGACCGTGGCGCCAACCGGAATGTAACTGCGAAACCGCTCGCGCAGTCTGTCGAAGTTGACATCGAGCATCATCACGACGAAGAGAAACAGCACCATGACGGCGCCGACGTAGACGAGCACCAGCACGATGGCGAGAAACTCGGCGCGCAACAGCATCCACACACCGGCTGCCGTAAAGAACGACAGCACCAGCCACAGTGCCGAGTGCACCGGATTGCGGCTGGTGATGACGCGCAGCGCCGCGAACACGAGGATCGCGGCAAAAATGTAGAAAATTGCGGTCTGGAAGGTCATCGCATCGCGTACTCAGCGAAACTTCGCGTCATCCGTGCGATCCGCGGCAATCTGCGCCTCGTAGCGGTCGCCGACCGCAAGGAGCATTTCCTTCGTGTAATACAGATCGCCGCGCTTTTCGCCGTGGTACTCGAGGATGCGGGTCTCGACGATCGAATCGACCGGGCACGACTCCTCGCAAAAACCGCAGAAGATGCACTTGGTGAGGTCGATGTCGTAACGCGTGGTGCGGCGCGTGCCGTCCTCGCGTTGCTCCGACTCGATGGTGATGGCCAGCGCCGGGCAAACCGCTTCACAAAGCTTGCACGCGATGCAGCGCTCCTCGCCGTTCGGATAACGGCGCAGCGCGTGGAGCCCGCGGAAGCGCGGGCTCTGCGGCGTCTTCTCCTCCGGGAACTGGACGGTCACCTTGCGCGCGAACATGTTGCCGCCGGTGACGCGCAGCCCCTTCCACAGCTCGACGAGCAGGTAGGTGTTGAAGAAATCGCGGACTCTTCGCAACATCCTCGTCTCCTAGTGAAACAGGTAGGCCCAGCGCGTCTGCATCATCGCGCCGAGAAAAATGATCCAGATCAGGGTGATCGGAATGAATACTTTCCAACCCAAGCGCATGATCTGGTCGTAACGATAGCGCGGGAACGTCGCCCGTATCCACAGGAAAACGAATAACACCGCGCATATCTTGAGCAGCAGCCAGCCGATGCCGTCGCCAAAGGGGGCGATGCCGCCAACCAGCGGAACGGTCTCCGACAGCCGAAGATCGTTCAGCCACGGCAGCGGCGACAGCCACCCGCCGAAGAACATGATCGACGCGAGCGCCGAGATCAGGATCATGTTCATGTATTCGGCGAGGAAGAACACGGCGAAGGCGGCACCCGAATACTCGACGTGAAAGCCGGCGACGATTTCCGATTCGCCCTCGGCGACGTCGAACGGATGACGGTTGGTTTCGGCGATGCCGGAGACGAGATACACCACAAACAGCGGAAACAGCGGCCAGATGTACCAATATGCCGCGCCGCCTTGCTGCCCGCGCACGATGTCGCTGATGTTGAGACTCGACGCCACCATCAGCACGCCAACCAGCGCAAAGCCCATGGCGATCTCGTAACTGACGATCTGTGCGGCGGAACGAAGGCAGCCGAGGAAGGCGTACTTCGAATTCGACGCCCAGCCGGCAAGGATTACGCCGTAGACGCCGACCGATGTCATCGCCAGGATGTAGAGCAACCCGGCGTTGATGTTGGCCAGTACGATGCCGTCGGCGAAGGGTATCACTGCCCAGGCGGCGAGCGCGGGGCCGAGCGACAGCACGGGCGCGATGAAAAACAGATAGCGGTTCGCGCCGGAGGGGACGACGATTTCCTTGAAGATGAGCTTGAACACATCGGCGAACGGCTGCAGCAGGCCCAGCGGACCGACGCGATTGGGGCCGATGCGCACCTGCATCCAACCGATGACCTTGCGCTCGGCGAGCGTCAGGTAGGCGACGCTGAGAATCAGCGGAATCGCGATGGCGATGATCTTGGCCAGCGTCCAGATCACCGGCCAAGCGGGTCCGAAAAAGCTCGCGACAGGCGTCAACATTCCATCCACTACACTGGCTCCACGGCGATCGGGCCGAACATCGGCCCCAGCATACTCGTCGCGGGATGCGCTGCAGCGATGCGCACGCAGCCGTCAGGGACGCCCAAGTCGACGGCAACTTGCAGAATCGCCTCACCGCTGCCCTGCCGGACGCGCACCGCACCACCTTCGGCGACGCGCAGCGTGGCCAGCGTCGCCGGATTGATGCGCGCCGCCGGCAGTCGGGCATCTTTGGTTTTCTGCAGGGATGGCGCACGACGAACCAGTGGGTCCGCATGCGTAAATGGGGACGTCCGCAACGCGTTCGAGCTCCGTGGGCGACGATGCCGGCTTCTCGATCGCCACCCGCGTTACATTGGAAAGCAGCGCCGCGATGTTTTCGGCTGCAGGCAACTCGGCGCGCACCGCGTCGATGCTGTCGAAATCGAATCCCGGCAGTTCGAGCATGGAACCCAATACGCGCAGAACCTTCCATGCCGGTCGAGTCTCGCCGTGCGGAGGCGCGGCACCTTCAAATGCCTGCGCACGGCCCTCGCAGTTGATAAATGTACCCGCCGTCTCGGTAAACGGTGCGACCGGCAACTGCACGTCGGCGTGCCGTGCCGCGGCCGACTGAAATGGCGACAGCGCCACGATGAACTCCGCAGCAGCAAGAGCAGTCTCGGTGATGGCAGGGTTGGCCATGTCGAGATCGGGCTCGACGTTGAGCAGCACGTAGGCCTTGCGCGGCGTGGCGAGCATGGCCTGCGCATTGAGGCCGCCCTGACGCGGCAACGCCTGCGCGACGTGGCCGCCCACCGCATTGGCGGTCTCGGTCAAAAAGCCGATGCGAGCACCCGTCATGTCGGCGAGCGCCTGCGCGAGCGCATGGAGTTGCGAACTGCGGGGATGCTGCTGCGCGAAATTGCCGAGGAAGACGCCTTTGCGTTCGCCGCTCAGCAGACTGGCCGCGATCGCTTTTGAGGTCGCCGAAGGATCGATCCCTGCCAGCGCTGAGTCAACGCTTTTGCCGGATGCTGCGGCGGCGGCAACGACGATCTCGGCAAGAGCACGCGGCAGTGCGGACGGTGCGACGATGGACTCGTGCGCGACCTTCATCAGCAATTCGTCGTGTGCGGAATGCACAATGGAAAGCTGCGCGCTCTTCTTCGTCGCCTGGCGCAGTCGCTGCGAGAGCAGCGGGTGATCCTTGCGCAGGAAACTGCCGACGACGAGTACGCGGTCGAGCGCGGCGAACTCGGTGATGGGCATGCCGAGCCACGGCGTTGCACTGGCCGTGAAATCCGTCTGTCGCAGTCGGAAGTCGATGTTGTCACTACCCAGGCCGCGCATCAGTTTCTGCGCGAGATGGAGTTCCTCGAGCGTCGCGTGTGGCGACGCAAGCATACCGATCGCGCCGGGTCCGTGCTCCCGCACGATACGCGCGAGCTCACCGACTACGCGCTCGAGCGCGGTCTGCCAGTCCGTATCGGCCAATGCACCTTGGATTTTCATCTGCGGCCGAGCCAGGCGATCGTCGGAATTGAGGCCTTCGTACGAAAAACGATCCTTGTCCGAGATCCAGCATTCGTTGACCGCGTTATTTTCTAGCGGCACAACGCGCATCACGCGCTCGTTCTTGACCTGCACGACCAGATTGCTGCCGACCCCGTCGTGCGGCGATATCGACTTGCGTCGCGAAAGCTCCCAGGTGCGTGCCGAGTAGCGGAATGGCTTCGAGGTCAGCGCGCCGACCGGACACAGGTCGATCATGTTGCCCGACAGTTCCGAATCGACCGTCCTGCCGACGAATGTCATGATTTCGGCGTGCTCGCCACGGCCAGCCATGCCGAGTTCCATGACCCCTGCAACTTCCTGTCCGAACCGAACGCAGCGCGTGCAGTGGATGCAGCGCGTCATGTCGGTGGAAATCAGCGGTCCGAGATTCTTGTTCAGGACCACGCGCTTCGGCTCGTTGTAGCGGGAGCTCGACGCGCCGTAGCCGACCGCGAGATCCTGCAGCTGGCATTCACCGCCCTGATCGCAAATCGGACAGTCGAGCGGATGGTTGATCAGCAGGAACTCCATCACGCTTTTTTGCGCCGTGACGGCAAGTTCGGAGTGCGTCCACACCTTCATGCCTTCGGTCGCGGGGGTTGCGCACGCCGGCAGCGGCTTGGGCGCCTTTTCGACCTGCACCAGACACATGCGGCAGTTCGCGGCAATCGTAAGCTTCTTGTGCCAGCAGAAATGCGGGACGTAGACGCCGAGTTGATGCGCGGCATCCATGACCGTGCTGCCAGGCGGCACCTGCACCGGCTTGCCGTCTACTTCGAGATTGAGCATCGCCGCCTTGCGTCAGACATAGTTGGGAACGAGACACTGCTTGTGGTCGATGTGGTGCTGGAACTCGTCGCGGAAATGCTTGATGAAGCTCTTGACGGGCAATGCGGCGGCGTCGCCCAGCGCACAGATCGTGCGCCCTGCGATGTTGTCCGAAACGGACGTCAGGAGATCGAGGTCCTCGTTGCGGCCCTGTCCGTGCTCGATGCGATCGACGACGCGCCACAGCCAGCCGGTGCCTTCGCGGCATGGCGTGCACTGACCGCAAGACTCCTCGAAATAGAAATACGACAGCCGCAGCAGCGAGCGCACCATGCAACGCGTGTCGTCCATGATGATGACGGCGCCGGAGCCGAGCATCGAGCCCGCCTTGGCGATGGAGTCGTAGTCCATGTCGGTGGCCATCATGATCTCGCCCGGCAGCACCGGCATCGACGAGCCGCCGGGAATGCAGGCCTTGAGCTTGCGGCCATCGCGCATGCCGCCTGCCATCTCGAGCAGTCTGGCAAACGGCGTCCCGAGATTGACTTCGTAGTTACCCGGGCGCCCGACGTCGCCCGTTACCGAGAAGATTTTGGTCCCGCCATTGTTCGGACGACCGAGGTTGAGGAAGGCCTCGCCGCCGTTGAGGATGATCCACGGCACCGCCGCAAAAGTCTCGGTGTTGTTGATCGTCGTCGGCTTGCCGTAGAGGCCGAAACTCGCAGGAAACGGCGGTTTGAAGCGCGGCAGCCCCTTCTTGCCTTCCAGCGATTCGAGCAGCGCCGTCTCCTCGCCGCAGATGTAGGCACCGTAGCCGTGGTGGTTGTACAGGTGAAAGCTGAAGTCGCTGCCGAGAATGTTGTTGCCGAGCAACCCGGCCTGATACGCCTCCTCGAGCGCCTCCTCGCAGCGCTCGTAGGTATCCCAGATCTCGCCGTGAACGTAGTTGTACGCGCGCTTGCAACCCATCGCATAGGCCGCGATCGCCATCCCTTCGATCAGGATGTGCGGGTTGTAACGCATGATGTCGCGATCCTTGAACGTGCCGGGCTCGCCTTCGTCGGAGTTGCACACCAGGTATTTGTCGCCCGGGAACTGCTGCGGCATGAAGCTCCACTTCAGTCCCGTGGGAAAGCCCGCGCCGCCGCGTCCGCGCAGGCCGGATTTCTTGACTTCGGCGATGACGTTCGCCGGCGAGATCTTCTCCGCGAGGATTTTCTTGAGCGCATCGTAGCCACCGCGCGCGACGTAATCCGTCAGCCGCCAGTTGCGGCCGGTCAAACCGGCGAGGATGATCGCGTCGGGCCCGTAGTCGAGGAATTCCGCAGGCGCGTTCATCGCCGGCCCTCCGCACGAAGCTCCGCCAGCAGGCCATCGAGCTTGTCGGGGTGCATCCAGCTGCACATCCGCTTGTTGTTGACCAGCAGCACCGGCGCATCGCCGCATGCCCCCATGCACTCACCCTCCTTCAGCGTGAACATGCCGTCGGGCGTAGTTTCTCCGAAGCCGACGCCGAGTTGGTGCTTGAGATGTTCGGCGGCTTTCGTCGCGCTCTGCAGAGCACAGGGCAGGTTGGTGCAAATGGTGATCTTGTACTTGCCGGTCGGCGCGGTGTTGTACATCTCATAGAACGTCGCGACCTCATAAACCGCGATCGGCGGCATGCCGAGATACTCCGCGACGAAGTCCATCGTTGCCGTGGCCAGCCAGCCCTTCTCGTCCTGCGCGATCGCGAGCGCAGCCATCACCGCCGACTGCTTCCGGTCGAGGGGATACTTGGCGATCTCGCGATCGATGCGTTTCAGGGCGTCGGCGCTCAGCACGTCATATCTCGTCGACCCAGTAATCCACATGGGCGCTCGTGTGCGTCATGTGCCGCAGGCCGCCACCGAAAGATCCGACCTTCTTTGAATCCGGGTATTCGCAGACTTCCGCCGGCATCATGGTGCTGACGGACACATACGCAAGTTCGGCGTCCGTATCGTTGACGATCTGGTGCGCCGTTTCCGGGCCACCGGTCGGGCAGCAAACGAAGTCGCCTGCGCGAATCTTTCGAGTTTCATTGCCGTAGCGGAGCGTGCCTGTACCCTTCACGATAAAAAACATCTCCTCTTCGCCGCGGTGGCTGTGGAATGGGCACGAGCGCTTGCCCGGAGGCACCACATCGTACGAATAGCCGAGGTCCTTCGCGCCGAGCAGCGGACCGACGCGCACCGCGGCGCATTCGAACTTCTCGCCCTTTGCGAAATGTTCGAGCTTCAGCTCGTCGATGTTGATAACCCGCGAGTTAATCACGCTCATCGGTCTACCTCGCCGAACACGATGTCCTGCGTCCCGATAATCGCCACGACGTCCGCAATCATATGACCGCGCGACATTTCGTCCAGCGCGGAAAGGTGCGCGAAACCCGGCGCGCGGATTTTCAGCCGATACGGCTTGTTGGCGCCGTCCGAAATGATGTAAATCCCGAACTCGCCCTTGGGCGCCTCGACGGCGGCGTAGGCCTCGCCGGCCGGCACGTGCATGCCTTCGGTGAAGAGCTTGAAGTGATGGATCAGCTCCTCCATGTTTTCCTTCATTTCGACGCGCGTCGGCGGTGCTATCTTGTGGTTGTCGGTAATCACCGGGCCTGGATTGGAGCGCAACCAGGAAATGCACTGCTGGATGATCCGGTTGGACTCGCGCATCTCATGCACGCGCACGAGATAGCGGTCGTAGCAGTCGCCCTTGGTGCCTACTGGAATATCGAAGTCCATGCGGTCGTAGACTTCGTAAGGCTGCTTTTTGCGCAAATCCCAGGCGACGCCCGAACCCCGAAGCATGGGGCCGGTAAAGCCCAGCGCCAACGCGCGTTCCGCCGTGACTACGCCGATGCCGACCGTGCGCTGTTTCCAGATCCGGTTGTCGGTGAGCAGCGTTTCATATTCATCCACGTAGCCCGGAAACCGCCGCGTGAAGTCTTCGATGAAGTCGAGCAGACTGCCGCGACGGTTTTCGTTCATACGGGCAACTGATTTCGCGTCGTGGATAGGCGAAGCCTGGTAGATCGGCATCTGTTCGGGTAGATCGCGATAGACGCCACCGGGGCGGTAGTATGCGGCGTGCATCCGGGCGCCCGACACCGCCTCGTACACGTCCATCAGGTCTTCGCGCTCGCGGAAGCAGTACAGGAACGTGGTCATCGCGCCGACGTCGAGCGAATGCGCGCCCAGCCACAGCAGATGATTGAGGATGCGCGTGATCTCGTCGAACATCACGCGGATGTACTGGGCGCGAATCGGCACGTCGACGTCGAGCAGCTTCTCGATCGCCATGCAGTACGCGTGCTCGTTGACCATCATCGAAACGTAGTCGAGGCGGTCCATGTACGGCAACGATTGGATGAAGGTCTTGTGCTCGGCGAGCTTCTCGGTCGCACGATGCAGGAGGCCGATGTGCGGATCCGCGCGCTGGATGACTTCGCCGTCGAGCTCGAGCACTAGGCGCAGCACGCCGTGCGCCGCAGGGTGTTGCGGCCCAAAGTTCATGGTGTAATTTCGAATCTCCGCCACGTGATCAACCCTTGCGGAACCCTTCGCTTTCCGCGTACGCGTTCTCGCGGATGATGCGCGGTACGATTTCACGCGGCTCGATGGTCACCGGTTGGTAGATGACGCGCCCCTGATCCGGGTCGTAACGCATTTCCACGTGCCCCGACAACGGGAAATCCTTGCGGAACGGGTGTCCGATGAATCCGTAGTCGGTCAGGATGCGTCGCAGGTCCGGATGTCCGGTGAACATGATCCCGTAGAAATCGAAGGCTTCGCGCTCGAACCAGTTGACGCCCGGCCAGACGTCGATGAGCGACGGCAATACGGGAAATTCATCGTCCGGGGCGAATGTGCGAACGCGGAGCCGCCAGTTGTTCGCGAGAGACAGAAGGTGGTACACCACCGCAAAGCGCGGCCCTTCGCGACCGCCGCCTCCGTACGCCGAATAGTCGACGCCGCACAGGTCGACCAATGATTCGAAACGCAGTTCGGGCCGATCGCGCAACAGGCGCATTGCTTCCAGCACACCAGCCGCGTCAATGACGACGGTGACCTCGCCTAACGCGACCGTGACGCCTTGAACCCTGTCGCCGAGTACCGCTGGCAGCGCAGCGACGAGTGCATCGATCTTCATCAGCGCGCGATCGTATTGGTGCGCCAGATCTTGTTCTGGAGTTGCAGGATGCCGTAGAGCAAGGCTTCCGCGGTCGGCGGACAACCGGGAACGTAGATGTCGACAGGAACGATGCGGTCACAGCCGCGCACGACGGAGTACGAGTAGTGGTAATAGCCGCCACCGTTGGCACACGAACCCATCGAAATGACCCAACGCGGTTCGGCCATCTGGTCGTAGACCTTACGCAGTGCCGGCGCCATCTTGTTGCACAGTGTGCCGGCGACGATCATCACATCGGATTGCCGCGGGCTGGGCCGGAAGACGACGCCAAAACGGTCCAGGTCGTATCGGGCAGCCCCGGCGTGCATCATTTCCACCGCGCAACAGGCGAGGCCGAAGGTCATGGGCCACATCGAACCGTTGCGCGCCCAGTTGATCAGCGCATCGAGCGACGTGGTGACGAAGCCTTTCTCGAGGATGCCTTCAATCGGCATGAGAATCTCCAAGTCGGTTCTTCATTCCCATTCGAGTGCGCCTTTTTTCCATTCGTAGACGAAACCGATGATCAGGATCCCGAGGAAGATCATCATCGACCAGAACCCGAATAGGCCAATCTCCGGTAACACGACGGCCCAGGGAAACAGGAACGCGATTTCCAGGTCGAACAGGATGAACAGGATGGCGACGAGGTAATAGCGCACGTCGAACTTCATGCGCGCGTCTTCGAAGGCCTCGAAGCCGCACTCGTAAGGCGAGAGTTTTTCGGGATCCGGGCGGTCGGGAGCGACAAGGCTGCCGAGCGTGAGGAGAACGAGACCGAGGCCGGCGCCTACGACGATGAAGAGCAGGACCGGAAAATACTGTTCCAGCATGTACGACTCCATCCCCCTCAACCGTTTCCGGACGGAAAGTCTTCGCCCTCCGCCATCCGCCTGCCCGCTTCGACAACACCGACGCTCGCAGGCGCCGGGTATTCCGCGTTTCCTGGTGCCGACGGGGAGACTCGAACTCCCACGGCTTACGCCACTGCCCCCTCAAGACAGCGTGTCTACCAATTTCACCACGTCGGCCCCGCCAGCTTGCTGCAACTCTATCGCGACCGCCCGTGCCGACCGAGGGCAGCGACGGTCCAGAGATCGAAGGTATTGCGTCACCTATTTCGGAACGTCTCCCGCTTTGGAACCGGGTGCGCTGGCTGGAGCCGGAGCCGCTGTCGGCGCCGTCGCCGGGACAGCCGGTTGCGGAATTTCCGAGGACTTCGCGGGCGCTTCCGGCGCTTTCTGTGTCACGCCCTGCTGCATAATGTCCTTGGGCGCGGCCCGATTCGCGCCTAAATAGGTCAGGGCGAGGCTCGACAGAAAGAATACGGTCGCCAGAATGGCGGTTGTCCGCGACAGGAAGTTGGCCGAGCCTGCCGCGCCAAAGAGGCTGCCGGACGATCCACTTCCGAACGCCGCGCCCATGTCGGCGCCCTTGCCGTGCTGCAACAGCACGAATCCGATCAGCGTCACCGCGACGATAACGTGTAGTGCGAGAACTACCGATTCCCAGATCATTCCAAATCCCTCAAGCGTCTGCCACGGCCCTCATTAGACTCAGGCAGCGGCAATCGCCAAAAATTCGTCCGCCTTCAGCGATGCGCCGCCGATCAGGCCACCATCTATATCGGGCATCGAGAACAAACTGCCTGCGTTACCCGCCTTCACACTGCCACCGTAGAGAAGCATGGCATCCTTTCCCGCTTCGCCAAGTTGCTGGCGTAGAAACTTATGCACGGCCTGCGCTTCCGCCGGCGTCGCATTCAGGCCGGTACCAATGGCCCAAACCGGCTCGTAGGCGATGACCGCCTTGCCGATGCGTTCACCCAATCGCGACGAAACCGCGTCGAGCTGGCGCAATACGACGGCTTGCGTGCTTCCCGCCGCACGTTCGGCCTGGGTTTCACCCAAGCAAACCACCGGGATCAACCCAGCGTCGATGGCCGCGACCGCTTTCGCCGCGACCACCGCGTCGCTTTCACCGAAAAAAGTGCGCCGCTCCGAGTGTCCGACAATCGCATACCGGCAACCAAACTCCGCAACCATGCTCGCCGCCACTTCACCGGTGAACGCGCCAGCGGCATGCTCATTCACGTTCTGAGCGCCCCATCCAATCGGCGAGCCCGACAGTGCGGCCTGCGCCTGCCAAAGGTAGGGAAACGGAACGCAAATCGCAATACCGCGGTTATCCCGCTCGGCCCAACCCGCACGCACATCGGCCAGCAGCGAATCGTTTTGCCGCAGGTTGCCATTCATCTTCCAATTGCCGACCACGAGCTTGCCGCGCATTGTTTCCTGAGCCCCGCGTGCCCGAATCAGACGCGGCGGGCGTAACCCCCGTGCAAACCTGCTAATTTTACCCTGCGGCCGCGGGTGGGGTCAACGCGCTGCGCCGCAACATGGCGAAGAATCAGGCTTTTAGGCCACTTGGGGACCGCCGCGCCAGGTCTCATCGGAGCCGCCGTAGCACGAATGCTCCTGCCAATTTCACCAATCGCTTCAGATTTGCCTGCAGTGTGACAAAGCCATCGATCTTTTCCAGCGTCACTTCGTCCATGTAGAGCTTGCGGTTGATTTCGATTTGCAGGCTATGCCGACGTTCCGACGGGCGGCCGAACTTTCGTACAAGTTCGACACCCTTGTACGGATCGTTGATCGCAACGGCGTAGCCCATCTCGGCCAGCCTTGTGGCGATGAAGGCAGTGAACTCCGGCTCGCAGGTGGTTCCATCGCGGTCGCCCAACACGAAATCGCCACGTGCGCGACCTGGATCGTCCGACATGACATCGCCCACGCCTGGCATCGAGTGGCAGTTGAGGTGCCATACCGCGCCGAATGCCCGGTGCCGCTCGTCGATCGCCGCGGTCACACTTCGATGATAGGGTTCGTAGTAGTTGGCGATGCGCCGCTGCACTTCCGCTGCAGAGAGCTTGCGCGCGTACATCGGCACGCCGCCATGCGCCAGCCGCCAGACCAGCCCGATGCCCTGTGCGGTCTTGCGTGACGGCGTGCTCGGACCTGGCCAGGCATCCGCCATCAGCTGAAGGTCGATATCCGCGACATGGCGATTGGGATCGATGTATGCGCGCGGAAACAGCGCCTCAACCAGCGTCGCACCGAGATCCGGTGCCGCCGCGTAGAGTTCCCCGACGTACGTGTCCTCCGCCAGGCGCACGATCGAACGCGAAGGCAGGTGATCGAAATCCTCCGGATACGCGGTACCGCTGTGCGGCGAATCGAGCACCAGCGGGACGGTCGTGAATCGCGGATCGTGGCGGCGAACGACGCTCATTAGGTTACCGCGCTACGTGCGTCGGCCGCCTTGATATCAAATCCCACGAGGCGGCTAGCGCCGCCCATTCGCCAGCGGCGCGCTCGATGCGAACCTTCGCCTTGCGCGGGGATGAGAGGCCATAACACGCGATTACGTTACCGGAGAAATCGCAGCGGCGAAACAGGGCGTTCGAGGCCTTCATTGCTCAAGACAAGGTTTCGCGACGATCGCAAGCGCGCAGCGGGCGCCCGCGCGCGAACGATCGTTCCTGCATTTCGGTCGCAGTGTACCTGTCGTTTCCTACAGTTGTTTGCGCCAGATGTTCGTGCTTCACTGCAGGCGAGTGATCGAACGGCAACAATATCGGGTGCAGGCGCGCAAGCTCCGGCAACCTGTGCTGCGATCGCGGCTTGTTTTTCTTATGCGTCAAGGGATAAGGGGACGCGCATGAGAATTCTTATTGTCGACGACCATCCGCTCATTCAGGTCGCGCTGCGGCACGTGCTCGAGGAACTCGATGCTGCGCTGGAGCTTTTTCAGGCGCAGGAGGCGATTGCTGCGCGCGCGGTGTTGGCGGTCTCGCCTGCGCTCGACCTGATTGTGCTCGATCTCACACTGCCCGGATGCAACGGCTTCGATTTCCTGCGTGAACTGCGACGCGACTGGCCAGGCATTCCGGTGCTCGTACTTTCGGCAACGCACGATCGCGCGACCATTGAAACGGCGCTCGACATGGGTGCCATGGGATTCATTCCCAAGACCGCCAACGCGCAGCTGCTCCTGGCAGCCATGCGCCTCGTGCTTGCGGGCGGCGTGTACGTGCCTACTGAAAACACCGGCTTCGACGGCATCGTGCCCCGCCCCACCGCCAAACCATCGGAGTTGGGCCTGACCGTGCGTCAAGCTGACGTTTTGAAGTTGCTCGTGCAAGGCAAGCCCAACAAGCTGATCTGTCGCGACCTGCGCCTGTCCGAAGGCACGGTGAAAGTGCACGTCAGCGCCATTCTACGCGCGCTCAATGTGCATACACGCACCCAGGTCGTCATCGAATTGGCGCGCCGCGGCGTGCGTCTCGAGCCACCCGCGGCACGCGTGCGGTAACGTTTATGGCCGTCGCGGCCATACGGCTTCCCGCGGGTCTCGACTCGAGGCGGATCAACCCGTCGCTCGGCGCGCGAGTGCGCGCCGATCAAATTGCCACGTTGTTTACCCAGTGGCGACGCACCACGGCGTCGATGCTGTTGGGTGGGTCGATCCTCACGCTGGTTATGTGGGGAACCGCGCCTCCGCTTGTATTCGCATTGTGGTTGATCGCGATCGCCGCCAATCAAGGATGGCGTTATCGGCTCGTGCGGCGTTACCAGGCGGTGGCGCCGGAACCGATGGAGCGCTCGCGATGGGGTCGGACGTGGGCGTTGGGCTCGACGATTGCCGGCGCGTTGTGGGGTTCCGCCGGCGTGGTTCTGTTCGTGCCAGGCGACGTCGGGCATCAGGCACTGTTGATTGTCTGTCTGTTCGGCGTCGTACTCGGCGGCATCGACCTGACGGCGGTATACAAGCCGTCTTTTTACGGTTTTGTGCTCCCCGCTCTCGTGCCCCTAATACTGCGCATTGCATTCGGCGGCGACCAGGTGCACGCATTCCTCGCCGCGGTGATGCTCGTGGTGCTTGCTTTCGTGTTGCGCTTCGGCCACAACCTCAACAACCTGATGCTGGACTCTTTGGCCATCCGGTACGAGAACTTGGATCTGATCCGCGAATTGCAGGCGCAGACGGTGGCAGCCGATGCGGCGCGCGCGGATGCAGAGGAAGCCAATCGCGGCAAGACCCGATTCCTGGCCACCGCCAGTCACGACCTGCGCCAGCCGCTGCATGCGATGGGCCTGCTGGCCGCGGCGTTATCAGCAAAAGTCCGCGAGCCGGAGGCGCGCGACATCGTCGGTAGCATCAACCTGTCGGTGGAAGCGCTGGAGCGGCTTTTCTCGGCGCTCATGGACATTTCCAAGCTCGATGCGGGCGCGGTTGCGCCGGTGCGGGCACCATTCGCGTTGGCGTCCCTGTTCGCGCGCGTCGAACGACAGTTCGCACCCCTCGCGGCAAGTCGTGGCCTGCGACTCTCGATGGTTCACACGCGGGTGTGGATCGACAGCGACGCGGTCCTGCTCGAGCGCGTCCTCGCCAACCTTGTCGGCAACGCGTTGCACTACACCGAAAATGGCGGCGTCGTAGTGGGGTTGCGACGCCGCAACGCCCAGGTCTGCATTGATGTCGTCGATAGTGGAGTCGGCATCGCGGCAATCGATCGCGATCGCATTTTCGACGAGTTCTACCGGGCAGGCACGGCGCGAGACAGTGCCCGACACGGTATGGGCCTCGGGTTGGCCATCGTCCGTCGTCTCGCCCGGCTGCTGGAGCATCGGCTGGCGGTACTGTCCGTGTCCGGGCGGGGATCGCGTTTCTCGCTGGAGGTACCGCGCGCCTTGGGAGAGTTGCCCGCCACCGTCCCAAATCACGATGGCCGAGACGACCTATCGCGCCCCTTGTCGGGTGCCGTGATTGCAGTTATCGACGACGAACCGGCTGTGGTCGATGGCATGCGCGCCTGCCTTGCGCAATGGGGCGCGATGGTCGTTGGCGCCGCGTCCGCCGACGACATCATGGGCGCGTTAGGCGACGCGGGCCGCTATCCCGACCTGATCATCGCGGACTATCGGCTCGCAGGCGGCGAACTCGGCACCGCGGTCATCGAGCCGTCTGCGCGATGAATTGGGCCTGCCCATCCCGGCGATGCTGGTCAGCGGCGATGCCTCGGCCGAAGCGATCACCGCCATGGGCGCCTCTCGGCTCGACGTGCTGCTCAAGCCCGTCGTCCCCGAATTGCTGCGCGTTACTGCCGAGCGCCTGCTGCACGCGGCGACCACGTCATCGGCGACAGTCCCCTCAGCCACGCAACAAGACGAAAAAAAAGCGCCCCGCGAGGGGGCGCCGGAGGACAGACCAGGTTCGGGATGACCGATTAAGGTCGGGGGGGTGAACCCAGTCTGCGGTTGCACGTTGGAGTGGACGACGACGGCCATCGCCCCTCCTGAGTCCAACTAACGACTATGACAATAGCATTGTTGCTCCATGATGCTGACGGTGCAACGCCGTTCGTCGGCCATATACGGCCGCCCGGGCCGGCGGAATGCGCCGCGCGTACTCGCGATGTTCACTGCGCGGGTGCGGGTGCGGGTGCCGGCGCGGATTGCCTCCATTTCGCCCGCCACTGCTGCATTTGCGCGAGCCTGGCGGTAATCGCGGCACGCACCAGGGCCACCTGATCAGGACTGAATGTCGCATACAGTGCGAGCCAGGCATCACGCACGCTCTTGAAGGCGGCGGCGTTCTGTTGGTGGATCGCATCGGCCTGCGCCGCGAGCGACGCAAGATTAGGTGTGGTGTTGGCCAGTTCGGCTTGCGTCGCGGCCTTGAGCTGGGCCATGCCGGCTTTTGCCGTCTGCCGTGCCGCCTGCCCCTGCGCTATGACGCTGTCCCATTGCTGTTGCTGCGACGTATTGAGATTGAGTTGGTCCTTGAGACCGGCGATCATGCCTATCGGGTCGCGGGGCCCGTGATGCGGCGTGGGCGCCTGCGCCACCGCGTGGAATGCGAATGCCGAGATGCCTGCGACCGCGGCAATCGCCAGCAAGGACTGCTTTATCTGCGAACGCTTCATGAAGTACCTTTCAGATTGAACCCGCGCCTCACTGCGCGGCGACGAGTCCACAATACGCACCGCCTATTGCCAAAGCATTGCCCGAACCGGGTGTTTTGTAACGCTTCATTGGATGCCGGCGGGCAATCTTCGCGGCGCTTGACGGCGTATTGTCCGCGATGCGGCAACGCAAGCGAAATCGATGTTGTAACCATTCGTTGCCCGCTGGCGCGGGCGTTACAATTCCTGACAACAGCGGCGCGTTACCGTTGGGCCAGCTGTTTAGGATGGGATTATGAAGACGACCGTGCCAAAGATTCTCGTGATCGACGACGATGCGCGCCTGCGCGACCTGCTCGTCCGCTACCTGACCGAACAGGGATTTCAGGTCCAGGCGCTCGCCGACGCCAGGGACCTCGACAAGAAGCTGCAGCGCGATCCGCCGCACCTGCTGGTGCTTGACCTCATGCTGCCGGGCGAAGACGGCCTCGCGGTCTGCCGGCGGCTTCGCGGCGCGGGAGAAATGGTGCCGGTCATCATGCTGACCGCCAAGGGCGAGGACGTCGATCGCATCGTCGGACTGGAGATGGGTGCGGACGACTATCTGCCCAAGCCCTTCAACCCTCGCGAACTCGTCGCGCGCATTCATGCCGTGCTTCGCCGGCATACCGAGCGCATGGCGCCGGGGGCACCGGCGCTCGAGGGCAAGATCAGCTTCGGCCCCTACCGGCTGGACCTGACTACACGCACGCTGCTGCGCGACGATACGATCGTCCCGTTGACCACCGGCGAATTCGGCCTCCTCAAGGTGCTCGCGACGCATCCGCGCCTGCCGCTTGCGCGTGAGAAACTCATGTTGCTGGCACGCGGGCGTGACCACGATGTCTTCGACCGCGCCATCGACGTCCAGGTGTCGCGTCTGCGCAAGCTGATCGAAACCGACGCGTCTGCCCCCCGTTACATCCAGACCGTGTGGGGCTTCGGTTATGTTTTCGTCCCGGACGAATCGCCGAGCGAGGCGCCCGTGACCGGCGCCGGAGCCGGGGCCTGAGAGCTTGAAACTCTGGCCGCGCTCGTTGTTCGGGCGGCTCGCGTTGCTGCTGTTACTGGTGACGCTGATCAGTCAGGCGACTGCGATTTTCCTGTTCCGGCAGGATCGCGCGGCGTTGCTCGAACGCCAATTCAACGACACCAAGATCGTGCAGCTGAAGGCATTGCGCGCCGCGCTCGCCAGTGCCGATCCCGACAGCACGAGCGCGACGCTCGCGCATTTCGGCGAGGCCTATCAGGCGCGCATCGTTCCGCAGGAGCAGGCACCCCCGTTCCGCGGGCTGCCGCAAGGGCCGCGATTCGAAGAGTTGCAGCAGCGCCTTCAGGCGGAACTTGGACCCGAAACGGAGATCCGGATTCAGGCCCGCCTGCAATTGCTGTGGATCAAGCTACAAGCCGGCGACCGCGTGTACTGGGCGGGATTTCCCCTGCCGCGACCGGGTCAGGATACGCCTTCGCGCGCATTGGAGTGGAGCCTCATCGCGCTCGCCGTGCTGCTCGCCAGCGCCTACGTCTTTGCACGCTATCTGGCGCGCCCGCTGCGGCAGCTCAACGAGGCGGTCGCCCGCGTCGGCGAAGGCAAACCTCCGCCGCCGTTGCCCGAAACCGGGCCGTCGGAGATCGTCAGTCTCAATCGCGGCTTCAACCACATGCTCACCAATCTGCAGCAGGCCGAGGAGGATCGCGCCATGTTGCTTGCGGGCGTGTCGCACGACCTGCGCACGCCGCTTGCACGATTGAGGCTCGGCATCGAAGTTGGCATGCGCGACGAAGCGGAGCGCGGCAGGCATGGTGTCCGACATCGAGGAAATGGACAGGATCATCGGTCAGTTTCTTGATTTCGCGCGCGGCGACCGCGACGCCGCAACGGAACTGCGCGGACTCAATGAAGTCATCGGTCCTGTGGTCGAACGGCATCGCCGTGGCGGCCGCGATATTGCCTTTGCAGCCGGCGACTTGCCACCGCTACCCATCCGTCCGACCGCCATGTCACGACTTGTCGGCAACCTGCTCGACAACGCGTTGCGCTATGGCAAGGAACCGGTCGAGGTCACGACCAAACGGGTGGGTGCGGCGATCGTGCTCGAGATTTCGGATCGCGGCCCGGGAATTCCGCCCGACCAGGTCGACCGCCTCAAGCGCCCGTTCACGCGGGGAGAGGCGGCGCGAACCGGCGCCGCGGGCGCCGGTCTCGGGCTGGCGATCGTCGAGCGCATTGCGCGCATGCATGGTGGCACCTTCGACCTCCGCCTTCGCGAAGGCGGTGGCACGCTGGCGCGCGTGACGCTGCCCGTCGCCGACCTCAAGAACCCGGAATAAGCAGCAGTACGCTCGCCATCGCGGCGATGCCCTCACCACGCCCGGCAAAGCCCAACCCTTCGGTCGTGGTGGCCTTGACGTTGACTTGGGCTGTCGTCGCCTCGAGGTCCGCCGCAATGTGGGCCACCATCTGCGGAATGTACGATGCGAGTCGCGGCGCTTGCGCAATGACCGTGCTGTCCACATTGCCGAGGACAAAACCTGCGGCACGTGCGCGTTTCCAGACCAGGCGCAGCAGCTCGCGGCTGTCGGCGCCCTCGTACCCAGCATCCGTATCCGGAAAGTGGCGGCCGATGTCGCCGTCGCCGATGGCACCTAGGATCGCGTCGCATATTGCGTGCAGCAGCACGTCCGCGTCGGAATGACCTTCGAGGCCGCGCTCGAACGGGATGCTAACGCCACCGAGGACCAGACGTCTGCCAGAAACGAGCGCATGTACGTCGAAACCATTGCCGATGCGTGGCGTTCGAAGATGCGTCATCGCGCTTTCCGGCGTGCGAATATCGCTTCGGCCAGCTCGAGATCTTCGGGGTACGTCACCTTGATGTTGGCCGCGCTGCCGAGGACCAGGCGCGGGTTGACGCCAAGTGCCTCGACGGCCTGCGACTCATCGGTGATGGACTTGCCGTCGGCCTGCCTGAACGCGTGCTGCAATATCGCATAGCGAAACATCTGCGGCGTCTGCGCACACCACATCCCGGTACGGTCCTCAGTTGCGGCCACCCGCAGACCAGCGCCGGCTTCGGCGCGCTTCAGCGTATCGGCGACCGGCAACGCCAGCAACCCGCCTACGGGTTCGTTCTCCAGCTCGTTGAGCAACCGCTGCAACGTTGTCACGTCCACGCAGGGTCGCGCGGCGTCGTGCACCAGAACCCAGTCCTCCGCGGCGGCGTGCTCGCCGACCGTGACCAGGGCGTTCGCGACCGAAGCAGCGCGCGTCGGGCCGCCACAATACAGCGGTACGACGCCCGACACTTCACCGATTCGCTCTTCGTAAAGGCGGTCGTCTCGCGCGAGGGCTACAAACACCGCGTCGAGCGCGATCGACTCGTTGAGCGCGCGGATCGTGTGCCGGAGTACCGGCTCTCCGGCGAGCAGCGCGTATTGCTTCGGTTCCACGCCGCCGAAGCGAGAACTTTCTCCGGCAGCGGCAATCAACCCAAAACGACGCGGCGCAGCCGTGCTCATCGAGCCGCCACGCCTGCGGCCTGAATGACGAAAGCGGCCGCTGCGCTCATACGAAATCTTCGCGCTGCGCGTTGCGGTATTCGTGCTCGGGGCGGCCCGTCGCACTCATGGGACCTCCGCGCTGCGCGCTGCGGTATTCGTGCTCGGGGCGGCCCGTCGCACTCATGCCGCAGGGACGACAAGAGGTGTGAGCGCGGCGCGAATCCTCTCCGGTACGGTCGTCGGACGATTCGTAACACGATCAACCCAGACATGAACGAAGTGTCCGGTCGCCGCGGGCTCGCTCTCGTCTGCAGCGAACAGGCCGATCTCGTACTTGACGGAGCTGTTGCCGAGTTTCACGACGCGGAGCCCGGCATCGACTACCCCGGGAAATGACAATGATCGATGAAAGCGGCAGCATGTCTCGACTACAAGGCCGATCGTCGGCCCCTGGCGAATGTCGAGGCCGCCCGCGCGGACGAGGTGTTCGTTGACCACCGTGTCGAAGTAGGAATAGTAGACGACATTGTTGACGTGCCCGTAGATGTCGTTGTCCATCCAGCGTGTTGGAAGCGCGAGGAAGTGAGGGAAATCGGCGCGCGTCAGGGCGGTCGGCATGTCGATCAGCGGCCGACCGAGCGCAGGCGGCTTTCGAACAGCTCGATCCAGTGCCGCACGGGCAGACGCGCCCCACTGGCGAGATGCGTCAGGCAGCCGATATTTGCGGTAAGGATGACGCCGGGGTCGCCCGCTTCGAGCGCGGCCAGCTTGTTGGCTTTCAGCCGCTGCGCGAGCTCCGGTTGCAGAATCGAGTACGTTCCCGCCGAACCGCAACACAAATGGCCGTCCCTGACGACGGTCAATTCGAGTCCGATCGCCTCCAGAATCTCCTCGACTCTGCCTGTCAGCTGCTGCCCATGCTGTAGCGTGCACGGGGCGTGGAAGGCAACGAGTTGCGGCCCGTGATCCATCGCCACCATCGGCGCAAAACGCTTCCATTCCGCAGCGATCACTTCCACCGGATCGCGCGCAAGTTCGGAAATTCGTTTCGCCTTGTCGGCGTACCGCGGGTCGTCGCGCAACAGATAGGCGTAGTCCTTGACGACAACGCCGCAGCCGCTCGCTGACGCAAGAATCGCCTCGGCGCCGCGCTCGACGTGGGGCCACCACGCATCGATGTTGCGCCGGACGTAGTCGAGCGCCTCATCGTGAGCGCCCAGGTGCTCGCTGATGGCACCGCAGCAGCCGCCGCCAGCCCGCACCAGCGTGATGCCGATGCGGTCGAGAGCGCGCGCCAGAGCGGCATCGATCGACGGCGCGAGCAGCGGCTGCACACATCCTTGCAGCGCAAGCATGCGCCGCTCATGCCGCGGCTTCGGCCAGGATTTCCCAGGGGACGGTGCCGGCACCTTTGCCGCAAGCGCCCGCGGCAAGAACGGGCGCGCAACGCGCCCGGCGAATAGCGCGGCGCCGAACAGCCCGCGATGCGTGAGGCCTTTGCGCAGCAGCCACCGTTGCACGCGTTCTCCCGCGCTGCGCTCGACCTTTTGCTCGATAACCTGGCGCCCGATGTCGACCAACCGACCGTAACGAACTCCCGATGGGCACGTCGTCTCGCAACTGCGGCAGGTAAGGCAGCGGTCGAGATGCAATTGCGTGCTCGCGGTCACGTCGGCGCCTTCCAGCATCTGTTTGATGAGGTAGATGCGGCCGCGGGGTCCATCGAGTTCGTCGCCGAGCAACTGGTACGTCGGGCATGTCGCCGTGCAAAAACCGCAGTGTACGCAGGCACGCAGGATCGCATCGGCTTCACGCCCATCGGGCGTATCCTTGATGAAATCGGCGAGCCGCGTTTCCATGGCCGTCAGAACGCTGCGTACATGCGGCGCGGATTGAAGACGCCAACCGGATCGAGCGCCGACTTGAGCCGCTGGTGCAGCATTAGCATCGGCGCGGGAAGCGGCTGAAACACTCCCTCGGACTTGTCGGCGCTGCGAAACAATGTCGCGTGTCCACCGTTTTCGGCGGCCCATGCGCGCACGGAGCGTCCGTCTTCCGGGTTTGTTGCGTAAAGCCAGCGCAACGCGCCACCCCATTCGATCAACGGTGCGTCAACCGGAGGCTGGGGGGCGGTGGAGCGTACGGACGCGCGCCACAGTGGCGTGTCGCGTTCTTCGAAAAAGGGGTGTCGCTGCTCGCGCACGTCCGTCCAGAACGCGACGGCATCGGGCAGAACTTCGCCGCCGATGCGCCTCGCCGCGCCTGCCACTGCGCTTTGGGCTCCAGACAGCCGGACGAAGGCGCGGCCACGATACCAGCAGGTCCCCGAAATCGGCAACGGCATGCCGCCCCACTCATTGAAGCGCCGCAGCGAGTCTTCGACGCTCATTTCCTGCACGATCGTGGACTCCGCGCTGGGGCTCGGGAGGCACTTCAACGATGCTTCGAGGATGACGCCGAGCGTGCCGAGCGACCCGGCGATCAGGCGCGAAACATCGAAGCCGGCGACATTTTTCATGACCCGGCCGCCAAAGGAAAGATCGTCGCCGCGGCCGTCGAGCATGCGCACGCCCAGTAGTGTGTCGCGTACCGCACCGGCGTACGGCCGGCGGGGCCCCGACAAGCCGGCGGCAATGCATCCACCCAGCGTCGCGTTCGAACCGAAATGTGGCGGCTCGAACGCCAGCATCTGGCGCTTGCCGGCCAACGCCTGTTCGATCTCGACAAGAGGCGTGCCGCAGCGCGCGGTAATGACCAATTCGGTCGGATCGTAATCGACGATGCCCCGATGTGCCGCCGTCTCGAACCGCTCGCCGATCAACTCTTGTCCGTAGAAATCCTTGGTGCCGCCACCCACGAGACGCAGGGGCGACTGCGCTGCCGACGCGGCGCGAATGCGCTCTCGCCACGAATTGACGAGATCGCTCATTGCCTGCACCGCTTGATCATACCTGTTGCGCCACGGGAACGAACGGCGCGTCGATGACCTCGCGCTCCGCCGCAGCGTCCGCCGCCCATTCGAGCATCGGCGGAAACGTCAACAGCGAGTGCAAATAGCTCGCGGAGGCGCCCTTTAGCGTCACGCCATAGCTTCGGAAGCGGAACGCCACCGGGCACCAGAATGCATCGACGATACCGAACGTGCCGCAAAGAAAATCCCCGTTCCGTCCGAATCGCTGCCTGCCCTCCCGCCAGATCGCGTCGACGCGCCCGATGTCCGCGGCGGTTTGCGGGGAGGGCTGGACGACGTCGCGCTTGCGCAGATCCATGCCGAATTGATCGCGAAGAGACGGGAATCCCGAATGCATCTCCGCGGCGACGCAACGCGCCCAAGAGCGCGCGGTGGCGTCAGCGGGCCAAAGGCCAGCGTGGCGTTCGGCGAGGTATTCGGCGATAGCCAGCGTGTCCCATACCACGCAGTCGCCGTCGTGAAGGCATGGTACGCGCCCGTTGGGTGACACGGCGTAGATACGCTGCGACGTCTCAGGTCTGGACAGTGAGATTCTGTGCTCGTTGAACGCGATGTCTGCGGCCTTGAGCAATACCCATGCGCGCAGCGACCACGACGAATAGTTCTTGTTGCCGATGTAGAGCGTGTACATCGCGGTACCCGCTAGAGCGGCACTGTCTTCCCCGGATTCATGATGTTGTCGGGATCGAGCGCCCGCTTGATTGCGCGCATCGAATCGACCGCCTCGCCGTGCTCCTGCGCGAGGACATCGAGCTTGTGCCAGCCGATGCCGTGTTCGCCCGTGCACGTGCCGCCCATGGCGATGGCACGCATCGACACGCCCTTCGCCAGGGCCTCGGCCCGCTCACGCTGTTCCGGCACCTTGGGATCGAAGAGCACGACCAGATGAAAGTTGCCGTCGCCGACGTGACCGACGATCGGGGCGGTAAGGCCGCTCTGCTCGACGTCTTTTTTCGTTTCCATGATGCATTCCGCGAGACGGGAGATGGGGACGCAGGCATCGGTCGCGAATGAAGTCATTCCGGGCCGGAAGGCCATCGCCGCGTAATACGCCGCATGGCGCGCCTTCCATAGGCGGGTGCGGTCTTCCGCCTGCGTCGCCCACTGAAATTCGCTGCCTCCGAAATCATCGCTGATCGCCTGCATCGCCGCGCTCTGCTCCTGGACGCCGGCCGGCGAGCCGTGAAATTCAAAAAACAGCGTCGGCTTGAGGGCAAATCCTTCAAGCTTGGAGTAGCGAATGCACGCGTCCATTTGCACATCGTCGAGCAATTCGATCCGCGCGACCGGGATGCCGGCCTGCATGGCGGCGATGACCGTGTCCACCGCACTGGCCAGGTCTGGAAACTGGCAAACGCCCGCGGAAATTGCCTCAGGAACACCGTACAGTCGCAGCTGAATTTCCGTAATGACGCCCAGTGTGCCTTCGGCACCGACAAACAGTCGGGTGAGGTCATAGCCCGCGCTCGATTTGCGCGCGCGGCCACCGGTGCGGATCAGCTTGCCATCGGCGGTCACTACGGAAAGACCCAGGACGTTCTCACGCATCGTGCCGTAACGGACCGCGTTGGTGCCCGATGCGCGCGTCGCAGCCATGCCGCCGATCGTGGCATTCGCGCCGGGATCGATCGGAAAGAACAGCCCTGTGCTTTTGAGTTCGACATTGAGTTGTTCACGCGTGACCCCAGCCTGAACACGGCAGTCGAGGTCACCCGCGTTGACTTCCAGTACACGATTCATCTGCGATAGGTCGACGCAAACTCCACCGTAAAGTGCGGCAACGTGTCCTTCGAGCGATGTGCCAACGCCAAATGCGATCACCGGCACACGCGCGGCGCGGCACAGGCGAACGATCGCCACAACTTCCTCGTTCGAATGCGGAAAGACCACGACGTCCGGCATGCCGGCGTCGGCCAAGCCTTCGCCGTGGCTGTGCTGTTCGCGCACCGCATGTCCGGTGACTGCACGATTGCCGTAATCGCCGCAAAGCCTGTGCACGACATCGGCAACTACATCGGCATCGGGACGGATCAGCGTTTGCGCAATCATCGTGGTACTTTCTTCAGAATCGCGGCAGGTCCGCATGTGGCAATTGGCCGCGATGCACGTGCATGCGCCCCATCTCGGCGCAGCGATGCAATAGCGGGACGGCCTTGCCGGGGTTGAGCAGGCCATCGGGATCGAACGCGTGCTTGACGCCATGGAAGCGTTCCAATTCGAGCGGCGAAAACTGGACACACATTTCGTCGATTTTCTCCACACCGACACCGTGCTCGCCGGTGATCGTGCCTCCGGCGGCGATGCACAGCTCGAGGATTTTTGCGCCGAACGCCGTGGTCTTCTCCGCATCGCCCGGACAATTCGCATCGTACAGGATCAATGGGTGCAGGTTGCCGTCGCCCGCATGAAAAACGTTCATGCAGCGCAACCCGAACTGGCGCGACAATTCATCGATTTCTATCAGGATAGGTGCGAGAGCGCGCCGCGGAATCGTGCCGTCGATGCAATAGTAGTCAGGCGAGATGCGTCCCGCCGCCGGAAATGCCGCCTTGCGTCCCGACCAGAACTTCAGTCTCTGCGTCTCGGTTTGCGATATGTCGATGTGCGTCGCGCCGCAGGATTGCATGATCGCGCGCACCGCGTCGACTTCTTCGGCCACCTCGTCCGGCACGCCGTCCGCTTCACATAGCAGGATCGCAGCCGCGTCGAGCGGATATCCGGCATGGACGAAAGGCTCAACCGCGCCGATCGTTAGCTTGTCCATCATTTCGAGGCCGGCCGGAATGATACCCGCGCCGATGATTGCAGCGACCGCGTCGCCAGCCTTGGTAACGTCGTCGAACGCGGCAAGCACGCAGCGCGCCGCCTGGGGCTTGGGCGTCAACTTGACCGCCACCTCGGTGATGACGGCGAGCAGGCCCTCGGATCCGGTGATGAGCGCGAGTAGGTCGTAACCTGGCGCATCGAGTGCGTCGCCGCCAAAGTCCACGACCTCGCCGGTGATCAGCACGGCGCGCACACGGCGCACGTTGTGTACGGTCAGTCCGTACTTGAGGCAATGCACGCCGCCAGAGTTCTCGGCAACGTTACCGCCAATCGTGCACGCGATCTGCGAGGAGGGATCGGGTGCGTAGTACAGCGCGTGTAGTGCAGCCGCCTCCGAGATGGCGAGATTGCGGACCCCGGGTTGAACAACCGCAGTTCGGGTCAGGGGATCGATACTGATGATGCGATTGAACTTGGCGAGAGAAAGCACTACGCCCTGCTTGTGCGGCATGGCACCCCCGGACAGACCGGTGCCGGCGCCGCGTGCCACCACGGGCACGTGCGCCGCATGGCAAAGCTTGAGGATCGCGACGACCTGCGCTTCATTTTCGGGCAATAGAACCGCGAGCGGTTGCTCGCGGAAAAGCGTCAGGCCATCGCACTCGTACGGGCGCGTATCTTCCGGCGTGGTGAGCAACGCCGAAGGAGTCACGATTTCGCCGAGAGCGGCGACGAGGTTTGGGTCTAGCACCGCGATTCAATTATTCCACAAAGCCCGGGTCACGGCCACGGTCATGGGTCGCTCGTCTATAATGCCGCGTGACGCAGGCATAGCGGCCGCGGTCGATCGACCCGTGCCGGGAGGCAGCAATAGTGAATCCAGGTGAAATCTACGCCAAGACCGACGAGGGCGTGCGCGAGCTCAAGGAGCGCCAGCGCAATCTCCCGATCGCTCTTCGCAGCCTGCTGATCATGGTCGACGGCAACCGAACCGTAGGCGAAGTGCTGCAACGCGCGCGCGCGTTGCGCGTCGATGCAACGGCTTTTGCCGAGCTGGAGCGCGCCGGACTGATTGCCAAGCGTTTCAGCGCGCCGTCTGCGACCGAATCCTCCACGGTGCCGGTATCACGCAGCGAAGACGAGATCCAGCGCTTTCTCTCCGCCCAGCAACAAATGAGCGATGCCATCAACACGCACCTGGGTTTTCGCGGCTACCTCATGATGATGCGTCTGCAACGCGCGAGCAACCTCCGGGACTTGCACGACCTCCTCCCGGACCTGGCGCAGGCGCTGGTGAAGCGCCTTGGCATGAATGTCGCGACGCCGCTGGTCCAGGAAATGCAACGTTTGATCGTCCACGGTTCCTGAAACAAGCCACGCGTATTCATGGCGCGCGCTCTACGCGCATTCGCTTCGCGGGCGGAATCTGCGGTACGCACGCGAGCATCGAACTCCCGGTGATGCGTACGGTCGAACGACGTGGATGAAGCTACCTGGACGGTAACGGATTGTAAACGTCGTGCCACACCGTCAACGCCGGCGAAGCAAGCGGCGTTTTAGTCAGTGTTCCGCTCAATGCGTGAACCAACATGGATGGAGGTATGCATGAACTGTCGTATTGCTACACTCGCCGCCGCCGCAGTGTTTGCCGCGGGCATCGCCGTTGCACCTAGCGCTTTTGCGGGCAGCAGCTTCGGCGTCGCGATCGGAGTACCGGGGTTGTCGGTCGGATATTTGAATCACGGATTTGGATACGTAGCCGCCGTGCCGCCTCCCTATTTCGCACCAACTTACTATGGGCCTGTGGTCGCGCCCGTCGTCGCATTCGCACCTGCACCAATCGTGTACGCGCCTTACTATCGTCCGTTTGTCGCCCGTCCATACTACTTTCGCGGTCCGGTACGCGTCGGTTTCAACGGCTACGCGCGTCACTACTGATCAGCGCATTCGTCAGGGCGCACCGCGGTAGCTGATCCGGCAGATCGCTCCCGCGGTGTGGTCGGACTCCAGCAGCGCACCAACCGCAGCGACCAATACATCGGTCGGACGTCCCCATGCCTGCAGGCCCTGTTTTCCACGCGCACCAATGTAATCCGATAGCTTATCTTGCTGCTGCGGTTCCAAGAGTCTTGCTTCGCGATAAAAATCTGATTCCGGTTAGCGAGCGGAAACTCCGCGCCCTTACAAAAGGGCATATCCAATGAGGCGACGCATGGCCCGAGGGATGGCTGGCATTGACAGGCATCGGTCCGGTTCCTATCCTGTTCTTATGCAACACATCCAACAAACCTTGTGAACGCGGCCACGACCGCCGTTGCCGACCGACCCAAGCTCGTCGGACTGGATTTGATTCGGACGCTGATCGCCTTCGACACGACCAGCCGCGACTCGAATCTCGCGTTGATCGACTGGGTCCGCGACTACCTCGCCGGGCATGGTATCGACTCGCAGATGACTTTCGACGACGATCGGCGCAAGGCCAATCTTTTCGCGACGCTTCCTGCGCTGGACGGCAATGCGACGCGTGGCGGCATCGTACTTTCGGGCCACACCGACGTCGTGCCCGTTGACGGCCAGCCCTGGGACACCGATCCCTTCGAAGCAACTCAGATCGGCGAGCGGTTATATGGCCGCGGTACGTCGGACATGAAAAGCTTCTCGGCGATCGGCCTCGCGTTCGTCCCCGAGTTCCTGCGCCGGGGACTCAAACGCCCGTTGCACTTCTCGCTGTCCTACGACGAGGAAGTTGGCTGCATCGGCGTCCGGCGACTGATTGCCGACGTGTCCGCGCGCGGCATCAGACCTGCGGGATGCATCGTCGGCGAACCTACGGGTATGCAGCTGGTGGTGGCGCACAAAGGCAAGAGGAGTTACCGCTGCCGCGTTCGCGGCCACGAGGCGCACTCGTCGCTGACGCCGCGGGGTGCCAACGCGGTGCAGGTCGCCTGCGAGGTCGTCACATTTCTCACCCACATGGCGCGCCGTTTTCGGGATCGTGGCGGTTTCGATGCCGCCTACGACGTTCCGTACACGACGGTGCATACCGGCGTGATTCGCGGCGGCACCGCGCTCAACATCGTCCCGCGCGACTGCAGCTTCGAATTCGAATTCCGGCATCTTCCCTTCGATGATCCAGATACGTTGCTCGCCGAAGTCAAGCGCTTTGCGGCGACGTTGCTTCCGGAAATGCATGCCGTCAGTTCCGCCACGCATATCGAATTCGACCCGCTTTCCGTTATGCCCGGCTTCGACACGCATGGCGGAAGCGAGATCGCCGAAATCGGCAAGGCGTGCAGCGGCACACACGATTTCGGCAAGGTATCGTTCGGGACCGAAGCCGCGCTGTTCCATAACGCCGACATTTCTACGATCATTTGCGGACCCGGGCACATCGAGCAAGCGCACCAGCCTAACGAGTGGGTTTCGTTCGAGCAACTCGCTCGATGTGAAGCGTTCATGGCCCGACTCGCCGACCACGTGTGCGCCGTCTGAGGAACGCTCCGCGCGCGCCCGCGTTCGCACCACTGCATTGCCGATGAATGCCCAGCCGCAGATTGCCCTCCCTGCCATCGAAGTTGCTTTTCCGGACCTCGCTCCGTACGAGAATGGGAACACCGGCATCCCCTTTGCGTGGACTTTGGCGACGAATGTGCAGGGGCCGCACGTGTTGGTCCAAGCGCTCACCCATGGCAACGAGGTTTGTGGTGCGATTGCATTGGACCGATTCCTGCGCGAGGGATTGCGCCCGGTCCGTGGCATGCTGTCGCTCGTCTTTGCAAACGTTGCCGCCTATCGGCGCTTCGACCCTGTCGATCCGTTCGCATCGCGCTGCGTCGACGAGGATTTCAACCGCCTCTGGACGCCCTTGGTGCTCGACGGGCCGCGCTCAAGTGTCGAACTGACGCGCGCACGCCAATTGCGTCCGCTTTACGACCGCATCGACTATCTTCTCGACCTGCATTCGATGTCCGAACCGTGCCTCCCTCTGGCGATGGCCGGCCGACGGCGGAAGGGTGTCGAACTCGCACAGGCCATCGCGATGCCGCCGCATGTGATCATCGATGACGGTCACGCAGCCGGCAAGCGATTGCGCGACTATGCTTTTTTCGACGACCCCGACGATCCGCGCAACGCGCTGCTGGTCGAATGCGGTCAGCACTGGGAAGCAAACGCGCCCGTCGTCGCGCGACAGGCGCTACTCCGCTTCCTGCGCCACTTCGGGATGCTCGACGCCGCGACGCTGGAACGTGAACTCGAGCCGTTGCCGCCCGAACCACAACGGACGATCGAAGTGACGACGACGGTGACCATTGCCACCGACGCCTTCAGGTTCACGCAGCCTGTCCACGGTTTGCAAACGTTCCCGCACCGAGGCACGGTCTACGCCACCGACGGCGGCACCAAGGTACGAACCCCGCACGACGATTGCGTGCTGATCATGCCGACGCGACGCCCGAAAAAAGGCGAGACCGCGGTACGCCTCGGCCGCTACGTCGCCTGATCGGGCTGCTACTTCGGGCCGGTGACCGACGTCCGCGACCGCGGCTTCGGCGGCGCGCACAAGATCCGGACCCACCACCGCCGTCCAGTGTTCGTATACCGGCTGCGCGGCCGCTCGGAAAGCGTCCCTGCCGGCCGGCGTGAGCCGCGTGATATTGACGCCCTGGCGTGCCAGCGTGGCAAGCGTCGCTTGGTCCGTTGCCCGATGTGCGAGCGTGGCCGCCGCGAGTGCAGCATCTGTTGCCGCCTGACGCACCAATGCGCGGTCGCCTTCCGTCCACGCGTCCCACCGTGCTCGATTGACGGCGAAAATCAGGGCATCGGCTTGCGCGCCCCAAAGAAGCAGATGCGAAATTCCTGCGGTGTCCATGCGTGAGGCGGCATACGCGGCGACGCTCGTCTCCTGGCCATCAAGCGCACCGCTGGAGAAAGCAGCGCGTGCATCAACCACGGCATTTGAACTGCTCTGTGCGCCAAGCGCCGCCAGCAAATCCATAGCGACGGGGGAACCGAGGACACGGATCTTGAGTCCGTCGACGTCGGCAGGTTTGCGCACCGCGCTGCGAGTCGCCAACGCACCGAATCCGTTGGCCATCCACGCAATCGGGACCACGCCCGCAACTTCGAGTTGTGCGGCGAGCCGCCCCCCGACGTCCCCCGCAAGTAAAGCCTCCAGCGCTGCATCACCGGGAACCAACCACGGCAACGCCAGCAAGTTGAGCCCAGGAACCTGCGCGGACCACACCGACGTCGATCCGACCGCGAGGTCGATGTTACCGTTGCGCAACGCCTCGAACTCTCGGGTGGGATCGCGCTGGATCAGCGCCGAGCCGGGGAAATGCCTCGCCGCCAGGCGACCGGACGAACGATCGCGGATCAGCGTCGCCCAGACTTCGCCGGCCTTTCCCTGCGCGTAAGCGGGACCTAGTGCAGTCGACACCTTCAGCTCGACCACCGTCGCTGCATTTTGTGCGTCGGCAAGCGATGCGACCGCAAGATGCAGCGCCAGCGCCACGCGACAGAAAAGGACGGCGCCTGCACCGGGACCCTTACGCATGACGGGCAGTTTCCCTATTCCAACGATGGAAGGTCTCCACGCAGCGCTGCATCGCGCCAATATCGAGCATGGTACTCGCGCTCCAGTCGAGGTTCGCGCACGTGGCCGTCGCCGAAGGTGAAGGTGAGCGCGCCGTCATAGTCGGTACGGTAATGCTTGATTCCGGCGGCCTCGTAACGTTCGACAATTTCCGGCCGCGGATGCCGGAATCGATTGCGATATCCCGGTGTGAAGACCGCCATTTCGGGATTTACCGCCGCAATGAAGGCGGGCGTGGATGAGGTTTTGCTGCCGTGATGCGGAACGACGAGCACGTCAGCATGCAACGCGTCCCCGCTACGCCGGACCATGTCGGCTTCGGTGCGGGCCTCGATGTCGCCGGTCAGAAGCGCGCTTCCTCCAAGGCTCGCGACGTGGATAACGCACGAAAGATCATTGGGCTTGAGTTTGGGATTGGCATAGTTGGCGACTACCGGATGCACAATCGTGAAATCGACACCGTCCCATTGCCAATGTTCGCCCGCTTCGCAACGCGACGCAGTTTCCCCGGTGGCAGTGCGTGCGCGAATGATTGGGTGATCGCTCGGTAGCGATGAAATGAACGCTCCGACCGGAACCGTTTCGAGCACCGAGCGCACCCCGCCGCTGTGATCGGTATCCTGGTGACTGACCATCAGTGTATCGAGGTGCGTCACTCCGATCGAACGCAGCATCGGCGCGATGATCCGGTTGCCGGCGTCGGCGGTGTCGTTGAAACGCGGACCCGTGTCGTAGAGCAGCGCGTGATTTTGCGTTTGTACCAGCACCGCGAGCCCCTGTCCAACGTCCAGCACGGTCATCCGGAAGGTGCCTGCGGCCGGCAACGTCGGCACGATCACGAATAAAGGCACCAGCCAGACCAGCCCGAATACCCTGCCCGGAACGCCTCGCGGAGCCATTAGCCACGCGATGCCGACGACGCCGGCGATCGCCGTCCAGATTGGAGGTGCGTGCTGCTGCCATACCGCGGACGGCAACGTACTGAGCACCCCGAGGAAGGTTGCGACCCAGGCAAAGACTCCATGTGCGATGACCAGCAGAAGATCCCATGGCACCACGATCGCGGCCAGCGCCAACGGTACAACGACGAAAGTGACGACCGGGATGGCTACCGCATTGGCGAGCGGAGAAACGATTGAGATCTGCTGGAACAGGATGAGCATCAGCGGAATCAGCCCGAGGGTAATTGCTGCTTGCGCCCGCGCGGCGTCCCGCCATGCGGGTGCCTTGCCGATGCGCCCAACGCCGATGTAAAGCAGCAGACCCACCGCCCCAAACGACAACCAAAAACCCGGGGTCAGACTCGCCCACGGGTCCCATACGAGCACCACTGCCAGCGCCCAGAGCCAAACGATGGAAGCCGTACCGGGGCGCCCGAGCCACAGGCCGATCGCGGCGACAGTCAACATGTACAACGTCCGCTGCGCCGGAATCTGGAACCCCGCAAGCAACACGTAGATGAATGCCGCGACCACACCCGCAACGGCGGCGGCCTTGCGCGCGGGCACCCGGGCCGTCAAGGCGTGGCTACGCCTCCAGAGCCAATACACGGCCGCGCCGATCAGCGTCGCAAAGAAGGTGATATGCAAACCCGAGATGCTGATCAGATGCCCAACGCCCGTTCGATTGAACAGCTGCCACTGCTCCGCGGGGATCGCGCGCTCGTCGCCGATGGCCAGTGCAGCAATCACACCGGCGTACGGACGACCCTCGAGCGCAGCGAGCATGCGTGTGCGAATCGATTCGCGCACGCGCGCGACGTAATCATCGGCGCGGCCCGCGAATGCATCGACCAGATGGTTCGGGTTCGCGTCGTCCTTGTGGACGAAGCCGGTTGCCCGCAGATTGTTCTCGAGGAGCCACGCCTCGACATCGAAGCCGTTGGGATTGACGGTCCCGTGCGGGCGTTTCAGCCGGACGGTCAGGTGCCAGCGTTCACCCGCATGCAACGCGGGCACTGCATCAGCGGCCGCATCGCGCGGCGCGTCGATCGAGCCAGGTCGCGTGTAACCGCTATACCACGCCAGAGAGAGCGTCGACGGAACAATTGCGTCCGGCGTGACGACGCGTTCGACGCTGAACGCAAAGCGCGTGCCGCGATCGACCGGTTGCGGCAATTCGTCGATCACGCCGACGAGCTCGATATCGCGCCCCTCCCACGCGGGAGGCAACGCGTCGGCAAGGCGCGCTTGGGCGCGCCACCCTGCGTAGGAAAAACCCGCGAGCGCCGCGGCGGTCACGATCGAAATAAGCGCTGCCGATCGGTAAATCCGCCTTGCCAAACCTTCAACACGCGATGCAGCCCACACGCATGCAGCCGCGAGGGCGCATGGAATCAGTATGTAAAACGCATTGCCGCTGGAGGGAAGGCTCGCCTGTTGCTGCAGAACAATGACGCCGATTGCAAAGGCCAGGAGCGCGTAGCGCATGGCGACTCAGCGTCGCGCCGGCACGACACCAGCGCCCGGAAATGAAGACGGCCGGTGCGGGCGTTGAATTGCCCGGTACCGGCCGTCGAAGATCATCACCACGAGCGCACACAGCTCGTGTCGCCCGCAGCCGCGACTCGTAATTCCCCGTCGATCCCCACGCCTGGCGTGGGGCCCCGCGCCGGGTCCTCGCGCGGCTAGTTCTTCGCCACTGGCGCCTGCTTCATGAATTCCTGGATCTTCGCGTCGAACTGCGCGTACGGCATTGCGCCGACGATTCGAACACCCTCGATCTTGCCATTCTGGATCCGGCCCAGAACGAATGCCGGCGTGCCGGTGACACCCGCCAGCTGGCCCTCGGCCATGTCCTTGTCGATTGCTGTCTTGTACTTGTCCGAATCGACGCAGGCCTTGAACTTGGGGACGTCCATCGACGCGGTCTTCGCGTATTCCTGGATCTTGTCCGGCTGCAACTGGCTCGCATTGACGATCAGCGTGTTGCGGAAATCCCAGAACTTGCCCTGTTCGGCCGAACAGCGCGCTGCGACGGCGCCGCGCATGGCGTTCTCGTGGAAACTCAGCGGGAAGTCGCGCGTAACGAAACGAACCTTGCCGGTGTCGATGTAGTTCGTCTTGATCTGCGCGAACGCATCGTTGTGAAAACGCTGACAGAATGGGCACTGATAGTCGGTGTATTCGACGAGGACCAGCGGAGCGTCTTCCTTGCCCATCGTGTACGCGCCAGGCACGAACGCATAGCTCACCTTGTCGTCGACCGGGCGCGCAGGCGCCGCCGCTTGCGGCGCCGGTGCAATCGGCCTTGTCTCCAGGTTTTTGCGGATCGCCTTCAGTTCTTCGAGGATTTGCGCGGCCTGTTCCGACGTCATGCCTTGCGCATGCGCCGGCACGGAGCCCGCAAACAGGGCGGCGGCAGCGGCGAGGGCAATCACGGAACGCAATGTCATGTTCATCATCTTTCGTCCACTTTCGTTGGGATTCGAGGACTCCGGGCCACGGTGCGTGCCGCGTCATGCGGAGATTGAAACGAATCATAGGGTTCGCCGCCACGCCCGGCAAGGAGCCCTGATCGGAGGCGTTTGCCAAGGAACAGACGGTCAAGGGCGTCGTGGCCATGGCACCCTCCGCGTGCATCGAAAATGTGCAATCTGCTGAAGGCTACAGGCGCTGCTCGACCCACATGCGGACACTGGCCAGCGCGGCCGGCAGTTTTTCGGGCATCGTTCCACCCGCCTGCGCCATGTCGGGGCGGCCGCCACCCTTGCCGCCGACCTGCGTAGCAACGTGATTGACGAGGTCGCCCGCCTTGATCCTGCCCGTGAGATCCGACGTCACGCCGGCGATCAGCGTGACCTTGGGACCATCAGTGGACCCCAACACGATCGCGGCGGACTTGAACCGTCCCTTCAGCTGATCGAGTGTATCGCGCAGCGTTTTGGCGTCTGCCCCTTCGATGGCTGCGGCGAGCACTTGCGCTCCGTTGACTTCCACGGCCTGCGATGCAATGTCGACACCCTGGCTCGCCGCAGCTTTGCTTTTGAACTTCGCCAGTTCTTTTTCGAGCGCCCTCACCTGCTCGAGCACCTGGTGGATTTTGGCGGGCACTTCCGCCGGCGAGGTCTTGAGCGTGCGCGCCGCGCCATTGAGGCCAGCCTCGAGCTCGTGCGTATAGGCCAACGCCCTGTCGGCCGTCACGGCCTCGACCCGCCGAATGCCGGCCGCGACGCCTGATTCCGAAACGATCTTGAACGAGCCGATGTCTCCGGTACGGGTCACATGAGTGCCGCCGCAAAGCTCGGTCGAGAAGTCGCCCATCCTCAGGACGCGTACCTCGTCGCCGTACTTTTCACCGAATAGCGCCATTGCGCCCGATTTGATCGCGTCGTCGTAAGGCATGACGCGCACTTCGACTAGATAGTTGGCGCGAATCGCACGGTTTACCAGCGCTTCGACAGTGTGGATTTCCTGTTCGGTCATGGCCTGCGTGTGCGCGAAGTCGAAGCGCGTGCGCTGCGCGTCGACCAGAGATCCCTTTTGCGTGACGTGATCGCCGAGTACGCGGCGCAACGCCGCGTGCATCAAGTGGGTCGCGGAGTGATTCCACGCCGCGCGCTGGCGCGCATCGGCATCGACGCGGGCGGCCACCTTGTCGTTGATCTTGAGTTCACCGCTTTTGACTTCACCGTGATGGCCGAAGACATCGGATTGGATCTTTTGCGTGTCGTGCACCGCAAACAGCGTCAGGCATGCGCCGCTCGCCGACAGCTCGCCTTGATCGCCAACCTGGCCTCCCGATTCCGCATAGAACGGTGTGCGATCGAGGACGACGATGCCTTGCTGCCCGGACGACAGCGACTCGACGGCAGTGCCATCGCGATACAGCGCCACGACGCGGGCGTCCTCGGCCAGCGTGTCGTAGCCGTCGAACACTGTCTTGGGGCCATCATAATCGAGACCACCGGCCATCTTGAATGTCGACGCGGCGCGCGCCCGCTCGCGCTGCTTGCCCATCGCCACCTCGAATCCGTCCTGGTCGACGGACATCCCTCGTTCACGGCATACGTCCGCGGTGAGATCGAACGGAAAGCCGAACGTGTCGTAGAGCGTGAATGCGGTCTCGCCCGGGAGGACCTTGACGCCGCTCTTGCGCGCGTCGGCAAGCGCGGATTCGAGCACTTTCATGCCGTGTTCGAGCGTGTCTGCGAAGCGCTCTTCTTCCGCGCGAAGCACCTGCACGACATAGTCCTGCCGAAGCGGCAATTCGGGATACGCGTCGCCCATCAAACGAGAGAGTTCGGGCACGAGCCTGTGGAAAAACGGCTGCACCTGCCCCAGCTGATAGCCATGGCGAATCGCGCGCCGGATGATGCGACGCAAGACGTAGCCGCGACCCTCGTTGCTCGGGATGACACCGTCCACGATCAGGAACGCGCAGGCGCGGATGTGATCGGCGATGACCCGCAGCGATGGCGACGCGAGTTCCTTCACGCCGGTGTACGTGGCGGCGTCACGGATCAGGTCCCGGAACAGGTCGATCTCGTAATTGCTGTGGACATGCTGCAGCACAGCGGTCAGACGCTCGAGTCCCATACCGGTGTCCACGCATGGCTTGGGCAAAGGCGTCAGCGTGCCTTTGTCGTCGCGATCGAACTGCATGAAGACGAGGTTCCAGATCTCGATATAGCGATCGCCGTCGGCATCGGGCGAACCCGGAGGGCCGCCCGCGATTTCCGGGCCATGGTCGTAAAAGATTTCGCTGCATGGACCGCATGGCCCCGTATCGGCCATTTGCCAGAAATTATCCGACGCGTATGGCGCACCTTTGTTGTCGCCGATACGCACGATGCGCTCGCGCGGCACCCCGATGACATCGGCCCAGATGGCGTAAGCCTCGTCGTCGGTCTGATAGACCGTGACCCACAGCTTGTCGGGCGCCAGGTCGTAGATTTTGGTCAGCAGTTCCCACGCATAACGGATCGCGTCGCGCTTGAAGTAATCGCCGAACGACCAGTTGCCGAGCATCTCAAAGAACGTGTGATGACGCGCGGTGTAGCCGACGTTCTCTAGATCGTTGTGCTTGCCGCCGGCGCGCAGGCAACGCTGAACATCCGCGGCGCGTGTGTAGCTGCGCTTGTCGGTGCCGAGGAACACGTCCTTGAACTGAACCATACCGCTGTTGGTGAACAGCAATGTCGGATCGTTGTCTGGCACGAGCGACGCCGAAGGCACGATCGTGTGCCCCTGGGCCGCGAAATAGTCAAGGAACTGGCGGCGAATGTCGGCGGCTTTCATGATAGGACGCTGGTCGAGGCCGGTTGATACAGGCTGTAAATTCAATATGTTAGCACGGCACGCGGTGCGCGGCCCATCAGCTCTCGAGTTTGCGCAACAACCCGAGAATGGCCGAAAGGGAGAAGCCACGAGATTGCAGAAAACGCACCTGCCTCGCCTTTTCGCGATTGTCGGCCGGCGGCCGGCCGAAACGGCGTTGCCACAAAGCTTCGAGCGCGGAGGCGTCGTCCACGCCTGCCGTCGCCAGCGCGGCGCCGATGTCTTCCGTGTCCACGCCTTTGTACTTCAGTTCGCTCGCAATGCTCCGCTGGCTGTAACGCCCTGCTTTCTGTTCGGCAAATGCGCGCGCATAACGCTGGTTCGAAACGTAGCCCAGCGCAGACAGTTCGTCGAGGACGATGGTGAGATCGCTGCGAGAAGCGCCCTTCGCGATCAGGCGCGCTTCGAGCTCGGAGCGCGAGTACTCTCGCCGCGCGAGCAAGCGGACCGCCTGCGCGCGTAGCGACGGACCAGGCGCGTTCAGTGCCGCGCTATTCTTCGGCGGGCGCACCACGCGCTGCTGTGTTCGGAATCGTTATACCCACCGCAGCCCGGATTTTTGCTTCGATCTCCGCGGCGAGCTCAGGATGTTCCTTCAGATGCTCGCGCGTGTTGTCCTTTCCCTGCCCGATCTTGTCGCCCTGATAGGCATACCACGCGCCGGACTTCTCGACGATGTTATGCAGGACACCGAGTTCGACGATTTCGCCCTCGCGCGAAATACCCTCACCGTACAGAATGTCAAACAGGGCCTCGCGGAACGGCGGCGCGATCTTGTTTTTCACGACCTTGACGCGCGTCTCGTTGCCGACGACTTCTTCACCCCTCTTGATCGAGCCGATGCGGCGGATATCGAGACGGACCGACGCGTAAAACTTGAGCGCGTTACCGCCCGTCGTCGTTTCCGGGTTGCCGAACATCACGCCGATTTTCATCCGGATCTGATTGATGAAGATGACCAGCACATTGGCGCGCTTGATGTTCGATGTGAGCTTGCGCAGGGCCTGGCTCATCAGGCGTGCCTGGAGGCCGGGGAGCTGGTCGCCCATCTCGCCTTCGATTTCGGCGCGCGGAACCAGAGCGGCCACCGAGTCGATCACGATGATGTCGACACCGCCGGAACGCACCAGCATGTCGGCGATTTCCAACCCCTGCTCGCCCGTGTCCGGTTGCGAAATCAGCATGTCGCCGACCTTGACGCCGAGCTTGCCGGCGTAGACCGGGTCGAGCGCGTTCTCGGCGTCGATATAGGCGGCAACGCCGCCGGCTTTTTGGACCTGGGCGACCACCTGGAGGCAGAGCGTCGTTTTGCCGGACGACTCCGGACCGTAAACTTCGACGACTCGACCTCGCGGCAAGCCGCCGACCCCCAATGCGATGTCCAACCCCAGCGAACCGGTCGACACGACGGACAGGTCGCTCTGCACCTGGGCCTCGCCCATTTTCATGATCGAGCCCTTGCCGAACTGCTTTTCGATCTGGGCCAGCGCCGCAGCGAGCGCCTTGGTCTTGCTATCGTCCATCGCGTTCATTCCATTGCTCTTGCCGAGTCCGTTGCTCATGATGCGCCTGTAGGGTTGGGGGCCGGTACGAATTTTGGCGTCCGGTATAAATTCATTATTGCATAGAACGATCGTTCGATAAAGGCCTCTTTTGGCCTAGGCCAGTCGATGGATCAAGCCCGCCAGGGCGACGCGGACCGACTCCCGCCGTATTACGGCGCGATCCCCCTGCAGCAGCCGTTGCTCCGACGCCACCCCTGCGGGTCCCGCCCAGGCAAAGCAGACCAATCCGACCGGCTTTTCGATCGAGCCTCCAGCCGGGACCGGCGACGCCGGTCACCGCGACCGCCCACTGAGCGTTGCTGGCACGGCGGGCGCCCGCGGCCATCTCCGCGGCCGTCTGGACGCTTACTGCGCCATAGCTGGCGAGGGTTTCCCGCGATACACCGAGTTGCTCGATCTTCGCGTCGTTCGAATACGTCACAAAGCCGCGATCGAACCACGCGGAACTTCCCGCCACTGCGGTGATTGCGCCGGCGACGAGGCCGCCGGTGCACGATTCTGCCGTCGCGACCATCGCCTTGTCTGCCGACAGCGCGTGCCCCAATTGCGTCGCCAGTGCGTAGAGGTCATCGTCGATGCGCATTGTCCCTCAACCCTGTTCGCCCGCTCGCGCGCGGTACCAGTAATCGTAAGCCGTGGTGAATCCGAAATGGCGATAAAGTGCGAGCGCCGCGACATTGGTCGCCGTAACTTGCAGATAAGCGTAGCGAGCTTGTCGACGCATCGCTTCGGCGATCAGCGCGGCAACGATCGCACGGCCGAATCCCCGGCCCCGATACCGTTCGGCCGTGTGGACCACGAACAGGCCCGCGTGATCGCCCTCAAATTTGACCAAGCCGCAAGCGACGACCTCGCCGTCGAATCGGAGTACGGCGCCAGCATGCGGCAGCGGATAAGCGCGCGCCCGTTCGACGTGCTGCGGCAGAAACTCGGATGGGATGTCGAGCAGCCCGGCCACAGGCTCCTGCCATTCGGGCACTGGCATGATGGTCACGTCGTATGAGCTCTCCGGCAACGACAGAGATTCGAGCGGCGCCCGCTGCACGAGCGTGCGTTCGAACGGCTCCCACCCCGCGCGTTCAAGCCATGCATCGAGGTCGGCAGGCTGCGAAAAAGGCAGGAGGCGAAAGATCGCGGGCAAACCTGCGTCGGCATAGAAGCGCGTGCAATGATCGAGTTTTTCCGTCAAGGGCAGACTCGACGGATAGAACGGATTGACGCAGCGCAGGCGCTTAGTCGGGCCGCGACGGTAGCCAAGCAGCCAACCGTCGTAGACGAGCGACTGAAAAGCGCCGGATGCATTGAGCGCAAGTTCCTCCAGCCGCCGCGCGCTCGCCTCGGTCAGGCCTTCGGCCAGCCCGCTCATGCGCTCAACCCGACACCCGCTGCCACAACGCGAGCACCAACAGCGCGTAAAACGCCGCCACGATGTCGTCGGCCATGACCCCGAAGCCCCCGTGCCACTCGCGATCGATGATATTCGCCGGCGGTGGCTTCATGATGTCGAACAGGCGAAACAACAAGAACGCGAAGGTCTCGCGAATGGGGTCCGCGCCGACGAAAAAGAGCACCAGCAGGAAGGCGACTACTTCATCCCAGACGATCGCGCCATGATCCCCGACGCCGAGGTCACGCCCGGTGCGACTGGCGGCCGGTACGCCGACGGCGAAGGCGATGGCAATCGCGACAAGGTACTCGGCGTCGTTTGCGTAAGCGCGCAACAAAGCTGCAAGCGGAAGCGCCACCAGCGTGCCGAAAGTGCCCGGCGCGACCGGCGCCAACCCAGCGCCAAATCCCAGCGCAAGAAAATGCGCTGGATGCGAAAACAGGAATCGAAGCGTTGGCGTTCGCTTACGGGTCACGGCGCGAAATGGTCGAAGCCATGCGGCAGTGGTGCAAGTTTGTTGCCGCGTTCATCGTGGACGATGATCCCCCCTCCCTCGCGCACAATGCCGATGCGGGCGAGCTCGAGTCCGAGTTGAAGTGCAACATGGTCCAACTCGGCCTCGCGTGCTTGCGGCACGGTGAAGCAAAGCTCGTAGTCGTCACCGCCCGCCAGCAGACAGCGCAATGCCTGCTGGCGCTCTATGCCCGCGATCAGCCGCGTCATTGCCGCACCGCGCGGGATGGCCGCGAGCTCGATTTCGGCCCCAGTCCCCGAGGCACGAAGGACGTGGCCGAGGTCGCCTGTCAATCCATCGGAAATGTCGATCGCCGCGCTCGCCAATCCGCGCAGCGCTTCGCCCAACGCAACGCGCGGCGTCGGCCTCAACAACGCACGCTCGCACATCACAAGCTCGTCGGCGCGCAACGCAAGCTGACCCTGAACGTGAGCCAGTGCCAGTGCCGCATCACCGAGGCGGCCGGAGATCCAGATCGAATCACCGCGTTTCGCGCCACTGCGCAGCAACGCTTGCCCTGTTGGCACCTCACCCAGGATCGTCACGCTCAAGGTCAACGGTCCGCGCGTCGTGTCGCCACCGATCAACTCCACCCGGTGCTCATCGGCGAGCGCAAACAGTCCGCACGCGAATGCGGTAAGCCAGGCGGCATCGACCTTTGGCAGCGCGCCTGCCAGGAGTGCCCAGCGCGGTGTCGCCCCCATCGCCGCCATGTCGGACAGATTCACCGCGAGCGTCTTGTGACCGAGCGACTCCGGATCGGTATCCGCAAAGAAGTGGCGCCCCGAAACCAGCATGTCCACCGACACCGCGAGCTCGCAACCGGATGACGGCACGACCAGCGCCGCATCGTCGCCGATACCCAGCGTCGCACTCGGGGAAGCGCGCCGGAAAAAACGCTCGATCAGCTCGAACTCGGTAATAACCATCGCCAGAGTCCGATCAAGTTGCGCAGGGCGAGTATTGGGCGGGAAACGCTAGGCGCGCGCGGCGCTGATTTCAGGTGCCCGCGCGGCGGCCGCAAGTTTGTCGAGCACGCCGTTGACGAACTTGTGGCCGTCGGTGCCACCGTACACCTTGGCCAGCTCGACCGCCTCGTTGATGGCAACTCGATAGGGGACGTCCGGCTGGTGCAGAAGTTCCCACGCACCGATGACTAGGACGCTTTTCTCGATCGGCGACAGCTGTGTGGCAGATCGATCGCAGTACGGTGAGATCGCGGTGACCAGGACGTGGAATTCCGTGGTGACCCCGCGCCACATGCTGTCGAAGAACTTTGGATCGCACTGCGCAAACGCGTCGGTCTCGGCGAGTTGTGCGCGGATCGTGCCGGGGTCGGTTCCCGACAGCAACCATTGATACAGGCCCTGCAACGCGAACTCCCGTGCGCGCGACCGACTATTCTTCATCGATCGCATCCAGCAGATTGGCCATCTCGATGGCCGCAAGTGCGGCGTCGTGTCCCTTGGCATCGGCACGCGCCCCCGCCTGCGCGTCGGTATCCGTGGTCAGGATGCCGTTGCCGATCGGCGTACCGAATTCGAGCTGCACGCTCGCCACACCCGCCGCAGATTCGTTGGCGACGATTTCGAAATGATAGGTCTCGCCGCGGATCACGGCGCCGAGCGCGACCAGCGCATCATAATCGCCCGTCTGCGCCATGCGCTGCAGCGCGAGCGGCACCTCGAGCGCACCTGGAACCGACGCCACCGCAATCGCGTCCTGCGGCACGCCCGCGCCGTCGAGCGCGCGCAACGCGCCCGCAAGGAGCGCCTCGCCGATGGCGGCATTGAAGCGAGCAACGACGACGCCGACGCGCATATGGGCGGCGCGGGTGCTCGGCGTGATTTTGTGAACGGGCATGATTGGCAGAAGGCGGGAACGGGCCGGATGGTGCGTGACGCATCCGTCCGGATGCGTCCGCGACGAAAACCGAATCGCGCTAGGCTCGAGGCGACTCCAGATGACCGGTCACTTCGAGTCCGAAACCGGCCATGCTGGGCATCTTGCGTGGATGCGCAAGCAAGCGCATCCGACCGACGTTCAAGTCCCGCAGGATTTGCGCCCCGATACCGTAATTGCGCAGGTCCATCTTGATTTCGGGCCGTACCCGATCGGAAACCGCTCGTTGGCGAAGCTCGACCGCCGTTTCCGGCCGGTGCAGCAGGACCAGGACACCACTCTCCGCGTTGGCCAGGGCCGCGAGGGCCGCGGGAATCGTCCACGAGTGCGTACGGCTGCCGTGATCGAGCAAATCGAGCACCGAAAGCGGCTCGTGCACGCGTACCAGCGTCTCCTGATCTGGCGCAACTTTGCCGCGCACCAGCGCCAGATGCGTGGCGTCAGTCAACTTGTCGCGAAAAGTCACCAGGAGGAATTCGCCCTCCGCCGTACGAATCGTTCGTTCGCCGACGCGCTCGACCAGGCGTTCGGTCTGGCTGCGGTAATGGATAAGGTCGGTGATCGCGCCGATCTTGAGTTCATGCAGCCGCGCGAATTCCACGAGGTCGGGCAATCGAGCCATCGAGCCATCGTCTTTGAGGATTTCGCAGATCACCGCGGCGGGTGTGAGTCCCGCGAGTTGCGTCAGGTCGCAACCGGCTTCGGTATGGCCGGCGCGGGCGAGAACGCCACCCGGCTGCGCCATGATCGGAAAAATATGTCCGGGCTGGACGATATCCGATGGCTTTGCTCGCGGAGCAACGGCCGCACGAACGGTGCGCGCGCGATCGGCGGCGGAGATGCCGGTGCTGACACCGTCAGCGGCCTCGATGGACGAGGTGAAGGCCGTGCCGTGCACGGTTCGATTATCGCTGACCATCGGTGCGAGATTGAGCTGGCGGCAACGATCCTCGGTCAAGGTGAGGCAGATCAGGCCGCGGCCATGGGTGGCCATGAAATTCACGGCGTCAGGTGTGATGAAATCCGCCGCGATGACCAGATCGCCTTCATTCTCGCGATCCTCCTCGTCGACCAGAATCACCATGCGCCCCGCCTTGAGCTCGCTGATGATTTCGGGAATGGGACTGACTGCCTGCGACATGGCTTTCAGCACCGTCTCGGAGTGATCGACTGCGTGCAGTCGCGGTTGGCTCATGATGAGGAGCAGGTCGCTGGATTGGATATGCTCATTATACTGCGGCGTTGCATGGATTCCCGCAGGCGACGTTCAGGCCGGAATCAGCGCCGCGATGCCGCGGCTGAGTTCACTCCCTGGATCGCCGAGCTCGCTGAGCACGCTGAAGTGATGTGTCGCGGGCACCAGGACCGGTCCCGACGCATCGGCGGGGCGGCAACCGGGCCACGCGTCCCACAGCAACTGCGTCTGGCGGATGAACTCGGTCGTCTCGTGCGCGCCGACGGCCAACAGCATCGGTGCGGTCACCGTGGGCGACATATGGACCGGACTCAACGCCCGTGCGGTCGGCAGGTCGAGGCGCAAATCCGTATTGAACGACACTTGCACCAGCGGTTCGAGGTCGAACACCCCGCTGATCGCAGCGCCGGCAGCGAGTAGGTGCGGCGATACGCCGTAGCGGGACCACTCGGTCGCAAACAGCATCGCCACGAGATGGCCGCCGACGGAATGGCCGGCGATCACGAGCTGCTCGATCGGCATGCCGTGTTCCGCGCCATGCCGCGACAGCCACGCCACCGCTTCGCGGCATTCTTCGACGATGCGCGATACGCCGACTGCCGGGCACAGGTCATAGTTCATGACTGCGACACTAACGTTACGATCGACCAGCGGGCCCGCGACAAAAGAATGCTGGGATTTGTCGAGCGCGCGCCAGTAGCCCCCGTGGATGAACAGCATCGCGCCGCGTGGCTTCGTCGCGGCGAATATGTCGAGCGTCTGCCGGGGCGCACTGCCATAACGCAGGTCCAACCTGGCGTCGACGCGTTTGCGAACGGCCTCGCTCTCGCTCGCCCAGCGCGCGAACCATTGCGGGTGGTCGGGGAACGCGGCTCGATTGTTGTATCCGCGCTCGATTGCATCCGCGGCAAGCACCTGCATCAAGCCACCTGCGGCTCAATGACCCGCACTTTCAATTCGCCGAGCGACTCGATGCGCCCGACCAGTACGTCGCCCGCGACCACCGCCGCGACGCCTGCGGGCGTTCCCGTAAAGACCAGATCGCCGGGGAGCAATTCGTAGTATTGCGACAGAAAATGCAGCATGTGCGGCACATCCCACACCATGTCCGCGAGGTCGCCCTGCTGTTTGACCACGCCGTTCACTTCGACCGAGATTCGCCCGCGATTGACGTATCCGACCTCGCTCACCGGGTGGATCGGACCGATGGGTGCGGCCTCGGCAAAGGACTTGCCGATATCCCATGGCCGCTTGATTTCACGCATCGCGTTCTGCAAGTCACGCCGCGTCATGTCCAGCCCGACCGCGTAGCCGTAGATCAGCCGATTGGCATCCTGCGGGTCGAGCCTCGCACCGCGTCCGCCGATGGCCACGACCAGCTCGATCTCGTGGTGAAAGTTTTTTGTCGCGAGCGGGTAATGAATCTGTCCCGTCGCCGGCGGCACCACGGGCACGACGGCATCGGCGGGCTTGGTGAAAAAAAACGGCGGTTCCTTCGCCGCGTCGCCGCCCATTTCCTTGGCGTGCTCGGCGTAGTTTCGTCCGACGCAATAAATGTGACGAACCGGGTAGAACTGATCGGTGCCCGCCACCGGGACCGCGGGAATGTCCCATGCGGGAATGGAGTATTTCATGGAGTCGCTCCTGGAGAAAATCGTCGATCGATTCTGCAATTACGCTGCGTCAGGTTGCCGTTCGGGCGCGGCAGCGGCAAATGCGGCGTGCTGCGCGCAATTGCCGTCGACCCGCAGCAATGTCGGATACGGTTCCAGCGCAATGGCGAAGCGCCGCGCATTGGCAAGTTGCGGCACGAGGCAGATGTCGGCCAGCGTCGGCGAATCGCCATGGCAGAACGCGCCAGTGACCGGGTCGTTCGCCAATTGCGTTTCGAGCGCCGTCAGCCCGATTTCGATCCAATGCCTGTACCAGGTGTTCTTCGCATCCTCGCCGACGTTGAGCACGCGGGTTAAGTAGTGCAGGACGCGCAGATTGTTGAGCGGATGGATGTCACAGGCGATCGCCAGCGCTATCGCGCGCACCCGCGCCCGTGCGCCGGGTGTCGCGGGCAGAAGCGGCGGTTCGGGATGGCGCTCGTCCAGATATTCGATGATCGCGAGCGATTGCGTCAGCGTAGCGCCATCGTCGATCAAAGCCGGAACTAGTGCGAGTGGATTGACCGCCAGGTAACCTGCCGCACGTTGTTCGCCCTTGGTCAAATGAATAGCGATGTACTCGTACGCGAGTCCCTTGAGATTGAGCGCGATGCGAACGCGATACGCCGCAGACGAACGGAAGTAATTGTAAAGCCGCATGCTTCAGCTGAACGCCGCAATGCCGGTTTGTGCACGCCCGAGAATGAGCGCGTGCACATCGTGCGTGCCTTCGTAGGTGTTGACCGTTTCCAGGTTGAGCACGTGCCGGATCACGTGGAATTCGTCGACGATGCCGTTGCCGCCGTGCATGTCACGCGCCATGCGCGCGATGTCCAATGCCTTGCCACAGGAATTGCGCTTCATGATCGACGTGATTTCCGGCGCCGCCTTGCCATCGTCCTTGAGCCGTCCCAGCCTGAGGCAGCCCTGGAGCCCGAGTGTGATCTCGGTCTGCATGTCGGCAAGTTTTTTCTGGATCAATTGATTCGCCGCGAGCGGGCGCCCGAATTGCTTGCGATCGAGCGTGTACTGCCGCGCCGCGTGCCAGCAGAACTCGGCGGCGCCCAGCGCGCCCCAGGCGATACCGTAGCGCGCGTTATTGAGGCAGCCAAACGGGCCGGCAAGTCCATCGACACCCGGGAGCAGATTTTCCTCCGGGCAAAAGACGTCGTCGAGGACGATTTCGCCGGTCACCGAGGTGCGCAAGCTGAATTTTCCCTCGATCTTCGGCGCCGAAAGCCCGGCCATGCCTTTCTGCAGAATGAAGCCGCGAATGACACCGTCGTCGGTCTTCGCCCAAACGACAAACACATCGGCGATCGGCGAATTGGATATCCACATTTTCGCGCCGGACAGTCGATAGCCGCCGGGGGCCGAGCGCGCGCGCGTGACCATCGACCCCGGGTCGGAGCCGTGATCAGGCTCGGTGAGGCCGAAGCAGCCGATCCACTCGCCACTGGCAAGCTTGGGCAGATACTTTTCGCGCTGCGCCTCGGATCCGTACGCCAGGATCGGGTACATGACGAGCGAACTCTGCACGCTCATCATGGACCGGTAGCCGGAGTCGACGCGCTCGATCTCGCGCGCGATCAGCCCATAGCACACGTAGTTCAGCCCCGCACCCCCGTACTTTTCGGGCAGCGTGGCTCCGAGCAAACCAAGCGCACCCATCTCGCGAAAAATGCCTGGATCGGAGCGCTCGTGGCGAAACGCGTCGGTAACCCTTGGTAGCAGCTTGTCCTGCGCAAACGAATGCGCGGAATCGCGCACCATGCGTTCCTCGGCGGTAAGCTGATCGTCGAGCAACAGCGGGTCGCTCCAGACGAAGCGCGGCTTGGGCTGCATCGGCAAGGCTCGAGAAGGATTCGGAAGTCGGGAAGTCGATCCGGCGCGCAATCGCCGGCAAATCAGGCTGAATTATGGCATGGGCCGTCGGCACGATGCGCCCCGCTTCGGACCTGGGGAATGGCACGCCGCGTCGTCCTCGTCGCGCATAAAGTGCAGCGCGGGATCGCCGCTTGTCGCCAGCGGCGATCAATTGCCCACAATGTCAATTCGCCCAATGACTTAGACCAAGCGTCGAAGTTTCAATTCACGCCCCGCGACCTAGCATCTCCTCATCGCCGGAAGCGCCGGTGCCACCTGTGCGGGGACGAAGATGGGAGCCATCCTAGGCAACAGCAGCAAGATCTCCATCCAACAGGGTTTCACGCTGCTGGAACTCATCGTGGCACTCGGCATTTTCGGCGTACTGCTCGCCGTGGCGCCCGCCACCTACAGCGACTGGATCGCCTCCCAGCAGCTTGCCAATCATGCGCACCTCCTCGCGGATACACTGGATATTGCCCGCAGTGAGGCCATCAAACATGGCTATCGCGTCAACGTGTGCAAGAGCGTCGACGGGCGGCAATGCGCGAGCACGGGCGGCTGGGAAGCGGGATGGATCATGTACGTCGACGACAATCAGGACGGCGACATCGATAGCGACGAGGAGGTGCTGCGCCGGGAGGGCTCGGTTCAGAATGGAATCACGGTGCACGGCAATCAGCCGGTCGCGAAATACGTGTCGTACACCGGCCTTGGCCATGCCAGGCTGGTGGGTGGCGCCTTGCAAATGGGCACGTTCGTGGTCTGCAAGCCAGGGCAGGACGCGCTGAAGGTCGTGCTCGCGAACAGCGGCCGGGCGCGCATCGAGAAGACCCATGACCGCTGCTCGTAGCAACGCTTTGCACTACACAAGGTTGCCACAAGATTGCGGCCTTGCGCTGCACTGTCGCAAATGCGCCACGAATCCGTAACCGTCTGTTCCGCCGGCGATACCTCTAATCGGCTTGCATTGCTGATAGCGGCAACGCCCCCTACTATTGCCTTGCGTAAAAAGGGGAAATTGCCGTGCCTGTCGAAGAACTGCCAACTGCATCGCCCGTAAGTACCGCGTGCCTGTGCGGCCGTGTGAAGGGCTTCACGCTGATCGAAGTGATGATCGTTGTCGCGATCGTCGCGGTCCTCGCTGCAATCGCGCTGCCGAACTACTCTGATTACATCAAGCGCGGCAAGATCATCGAGGCCACGTCGGCGCTCTCGGATGCCAGGACGCGATTCAATCAGTTCTACCTCGACCACAGAACGTACGTGGGTGGCTGCGATCCCCTTCCCGCCGGGGGAAATATCAAGGACTTGCCCAGGCGCGGGACGAAGTCGTTCATCGATCAGTTGCAGCAACTTATCGATTTCGACCTTCACTGTTACCGCGACTGGAGATCGCGGCTCAAGGGATGAGCGGCTTTGCCTACACGATCGACCAAGCGCAACCACAAGGTCAGCACGATGGAGGCGATCCGGATGGTCCGACGCAACGGCTGTGTGCTGGGTCGATTCGCAAAGACGGCTCCTGCACCTGACCGGCGATGAAGCATTATCGCACACGACGGATTCACGCTGATCGAAATGATGATCGCGCTGGCGATTTTTGCGTTCCTGATCGCGATCGCCGGGCCTCAGTACGCGGATTTCATGGGCAACATGCAGATCCGCAACGGCGGGGAGAACACGCTCGCCGGCGTGCGCCTCGCGCAGGCTGAGGCGGTCCGCGGCAACACGCAAGTGCAGTTCGTGCTGGACACGACGTCAGGACCGGCGGCTGGCAGGTGACTGCGTCTGGAACGAAGGCCACCGGCTGCGCTTCGATATGCGTCGTGCAATCAGTACCAATTGGGCCGACGGCGCAGCGCAAGACGACGGTGACGCCACTCCGCCGGGCTGACACGGTGTCACGTTCGACGGACTCGGGCAGGATCATTCCGACGAGGAGCCACTCTTGGATGCGGACGCGGCTGCGCCCATCGCGCAGATCGACATCACGAACATCAACGTTTCCAACCCGAGACCGCTGCGCGTCGTCATCAATCCGGCGGCGTCGTCGGGCGTCACATCAAGCTGTGCGACCCGGATCCGGCGGTCGCCAGCGACGATCCAACGATCCGCGCATCTGTCCGAGTTGAGGCCGCGAGACGGAGCCATGCAATGACCGCATCAACGAATATTCGACGCACACAGTCCGGCGCTTATCTGCTCGAAGCGCTTATTGGCATTTTGATTTTCTCCTTCGGCATCCTGGGCATTGTCGGGTCTGCAGGCGCAGGCCATCCGCTTCACCAACGATGCCGAGATTCGCGCCGAAGCGATGTATCTCGCCAATTCGCTGATTTCGCAGATGTGGACGGACAATCCGGCCGTGATTCAGGCCAACTACAGCAGCCCCGCGCGGCTCGGCGTACGTTGATTTCCGGGACAACAAGGTTTCGCCTGCGCTGAAAGGCGCGATGGACCCCGCTTCCCCCGGTCGTGCTTGTCAATGATCCTTCGTTGCCGCCCCCACCATCCAAGAGCAGCATCAGCGGGGTGCCAGCCAGTGTCGTGCAGATCACCATCTACTGGCAATTGCCCGGCGATCCCGTGCTGCACAATTACACGACCACCGGCGTTATCGCGCAGAACTGACGGACCGAGCCATGAACGACCTGCACCGCTACAAACAACGTGGATTCAGCCTGATCGAAATCATGGTCGGCCTGGTTATCGGCCTGATCTCCGTGCTGGTCATTTATCAGGTATTCGCCGCGGCCGAAGGCCTCAAGCGCAATACCACCAGCGTCGGCGATGCGCAGCAGAATGGCCTGCTTTCATCGTTCATTCTCAACATCGAACTCGCGAATGCAAGTAATGGCATCGCGGATGCGATGGTGCAACTCGGCACCTGCAACGCCGCGGCGGACCCCGCGACCAACTTGCGACCCATACCGCTCCTGATCACCGACGGTGGTGGGGCCACGACTGCCGATACATTCGTCGTCAACTACAGCGTCGCCCAGCGCCGCACCACACCTGCGTCCGCGTCCATGCAGGGCGGCAATTACATCGTGCTCAGCCCGAATGGCTTTGCCGCCAACGATCTGATCGTCGCCATCGACGGTGCCGGCAATTGTGCGGTATCGCGTGTTACCGCCGCGCCCGCCGCGGTCGCCTGTATCGCCCCTGACGACACCGGCTGCGCGCTAGTCACGCCCTTAACAAACCCGCCCCCGCTCGCCGCGGCCGACTTATCTGCTCAACGTGGGGCCGGCGACGCGGCGGAGCGACACAAAGAGTGCAATACGACGTGACCGGCGGCATCGACGGCACGTTGGAAAGCACGGCGCTCTGGGACGCGAACGGCCAGGCCGCCGCGCAACCTCCGAACCCGATCGCCTCCAACATCGTGAACATGAAGCTGGTCTACGGCATCGACGACGGCGCCGGAGGCATCGCGTGGACGCCGGCGACCGGAGCGTGGGACGCGCCGCACGTGCTAGCCGCTGACACAGCCACGATAGGCAAGATCAAAGCGGTTCGCCTGGGCATCGTCGTCCGCGGCGAACAGTGGGACCAGGCGCTGGGCGACCAGACGTGGACGCTGTTCGCCGACACTCCCGCACCGCTGACAGGAACGATCCCGGCTGCGGGTGGCAACTGGCGGATGCGCACGTACGAAACGATCATCCCTCTGCGCAACTCGCTATGGAACCCGACGTCATGATGCAACGTATGACCCTCCTCAATGAGGGCGCGGCCGCCCGACGCCAGCGCGGCGTCGTGATGTTCATCGCCCTGATCGTGATGGTCGCGCTCAGCCTCGCCGCGGTCGCCCTGGTTCGTTCCGTCGACACGACGAATGCTGTCATCGGCAACCTGTCGTTCCGGATGGCGTCGATCCTGCCTGGCAATCTGGCGGTCGAGAGTGCTGCAGCGGCACTGTTTCCCGACGCGGATATCGCCAACGTCGCCCACATTGCGGACAAGACCAACGACCTGCCTGCGGAGAACTATTTCGCTTGGTTCCAGAACACCGACGACCGGCGCGGGGTTCCGGCTGTATTGCAGAAAAAATCAACCGCCCAGGCGCTTTCAAAGACCCTGCACGATCCTACGACCCAAACCGATATGGCGTACGTCATCGAGCGCATGTGCCACCAAGCCGGTGCCCCGACAGGCTACGGGCCGGCGGACGTCAGCCCTCCCGCTCCGCCTCCGCCAGCGGGTCCGCAAGGCAATTGCGACCTCCTGCTGTCGAAGCAGCCGCTCGGGACCACCCTCGGCGATCCGCAAATCAGCCTTCCGTCACCCCCGTTTTACCGCGTGACGATCCGCGTCGATGGCCCGCAAAACACGACATCGTTCCTGCAGGCAATGCTGCAATAACCCTTCACCAAGCGCGCTCAAGGACAACATCATGGCCCAACCCAAATTTGTCGCGCAATACCGGCGCTGGCTCGCCAGTATTCTCGCGATCATGGTCGGGCCTCGGGCCATTGGCAACCCCAGGATACGCGGCGCTGACGCTGCTGGCGGACCAGCCGCTGGGCGTGCAGAACCTGGCCAAGCCGAACATCATGCTGACCGTCGACGACTCGACGTCGATGCTCTACGATTTTCTGCCTGACCAGGCGATTCTCACGTATTGCCGCGACGCGACCGGCAACATGAACGCCGTTTGCGGCGTTTACGATACCCAGACCGACCTCACGCTCATTGGCCACGGCAAGTACCAGACGGGCGGGTACATCTACGAACAATTCGGGTTCCCGTTTCCAGCCTACGACTCGAGATTCGACGCGAGCGGACCCGGCGCCGGTTGCGGCAACCTCACGTCCCTTCCGAATTCCACCTGCTCCGGCGGCATCGATCCGGGACCGCTGCCAGGCTTAGAACGCTATCCCGGGCCGCCTGGCCCGCTGAAGTCGCCGAAAGCCGGCCTCCCTTACGAGTATTGGACCTTGTGGCCGGCGCCAGTTCACAACACCGAACTCAATCACGCTTACTACAACCCACGGCTCACTTATGAGCCGCCGGTCAACGCGGATGGCAGCAGTTACCCGCAGATGAACGCGGCCAACACGGTGAACTGGACGCATGTGCCCGCCGACCCATGGGCCTCGACGATCCAATATGTGGATCTCACGAAGCAGGTGACGGTGGGTCTCTGGTGCAATTCGGACTGGAGCCAAGGGCTCGAGAACGATCCGCGGTACTGTCGCACCAACGGCGTCGGCCCCACGGCCACATCATCGTCCGCGTCATCTGTCGACGGCGATTACAGCTATCCATGGGCACCTCCCGGCATCGATCCGACCGCCGGTTCGAGCACGGCGCTCTCGATCGCTTACGCCAAGGTCAACTCCACGACGCACGCCCTGCTGGCTGCGTGGTCCACAGCGGCGGATCCGAAGTATTACTATGAGAACGACAACATCATCTGGTGCAATTCGACCAGCCCGCTGTGGCCGGACTACGGACCCCTGCAGACGCAAACCTGCTCCAACCCGGCGCCAACTTTCACGGCGCAGACTTGCCAGGGCGTTACCGACCAGACGTGCGGCGGGGGCACGCCGCAAACGTGCGTCGGCGCGACGACCCAGTCGTGCAACAACGCACAGCCGCAGACCTGCGGCACGCTCACCCCGCAAACGTGCGTCAACCCGCAGCCCCAGACCTGTACCGGTCAGCAGCCGCAAAATTGCGCGGGCGGAGGCACGCAAACCTGCGACAACGTCACCCCGCAAACTTGCAACGGCACCGTCACCCCGACCTGCGATAACATCACGAACCAGAGTTGTAACGGCGCGATCACCCAGAGTTGCGGTGGCATCACCGGGCAGACTTGCGATGGCGCGACCGCCCAGATCTGCGCCGGCATCGGTCCACAGGCCTGTAACAACGTTCAGGCGCAATCCTGCAATACAGTCAGCGAGGTCTGCAACCTGCCCGATCCCGCCACCTGCCCGGTCGTCTGGAACCACCCCCAATGTCCGTGTACCGGTTCGGAATGCAGCGATTGCCAGTTGATAACCAACTGTCCGCCTGGCGTTTGCAGCGTCACCGGCGGCCAGTGTCAAGCCAGTGGGGACTGCCCCGGTGCCAGGCAGTGCAGCATCAGCCACAACGCCTGCAACGTGACAGCGGACTGCGCGCCTTTGGCGGGCACCTGCGCGGTTCTCGGCAACGCGTGCCTCACCTCGGCCGACTGCGCGAACCTGGGGCAGTGCAACGTGGCGCTCAACCAGTGCCAGACGAACGCCGATTGCCCGCTGCTTCCTGGCGTTTGCAGCATTAATCACAACAATTGCTCGACCGCCGGCGACTGCCCCGCCACGGGCCAGTGCACGAACTCTCACGTCGCCTGCACTACGGACGGTAATTGCCCGAATTCGATGGGCACGTGCTCTGTCGTACCGACCGGTTGCATGGTCGCGACCGACTGCCCGAACGAGGGGCATTGCAGCAATACGGGCCTCGCTTGCGCGGGTCCCGGCCAATGCCCGGCCGTGGCTGGCACCTGTAGCACGGACGGCAATCCCTGCTTCGACGATGGCCAATGCGCGGCTGAAGGCCATTGCAGTATCGTCGGCAACATCTGCACGAGTGGCGGCAACTGTCCGACCCAACCGGGGCAATGCACTATCACGTCTACGGCGTGCTTCAACAATGGTCAGTGCGCTCGACGCCAACGGCCAGTGCACCGTCACGCATGCTGCCTGTGTCGTCAGCGGCGATTGCCCGACGGTGCCGGGTGCGTGCAATCAAGATGCGCACAGCTGCCTCGTGAATGGCGACTGCGCGCCAAGCAGCCAATGTTCGCTGACGAGCGCCGTGTGCCACAGCGACAGCGAGTGTCCGGTCGTGAACGGCACGTGTTCGACCGTGCCGACGCCATGCGCCGACGCCAGCCAATGCCCGGCGATCTCGGGCCACTGCAGCAGCCAGACGACATTGGCCTGCGGTGTTGATGCCGATTGCCCGGTCGCCGGCAACACGTGCTCGCTGACCGGTGAAAACTGCTCGGGATCGAGTTACAGCCCCTATTGCGATTTCACCACGCCACCTTATACATGCACCGAGCCGGCCTACTGCCCGCGCGTCGGCGGCACCTGCAGTGTCGACCACAGCCCGTGCAATCACTTCTTCGATCCGCCTTATTACGACTACGAGTACTGCAACGGAATCACGACACCCGGTGCGTGTTCGCTCGATGGCAACACCTGCACCTATGACGGCATGTGCCCGCCGAAGCCTTCGGCTTCCAACGGCGCGGTCTGCAGCGATCTCGTCTCCGGTTCGACCACGGCGATCGTCACGGTGCCCAACGGCAATTTCGAGACGCCCGTCATTTCCAACTATCAATATGGGCCTAGTGGTGCAAGCTGGAACTGGGGTCCCGGAAGTGGCATCCAGCGTTATTACAGCGCCTTTGGCGCGTATCCGAGCAACGACTTGTGGCAAACGGCCTTCATTCAGGGCGCGGGTTCGTTTTCGCAGTCGATCAGCCTGAATCCGGGCTCGTACCGCATTTCGTTCACCGCGGCGACCCGGCAAAGCAATTCGCCGGCGGGCACGTTCCAGCCGATCGTCGTCATGCGTGGACGGCGTGCCGCTGGGCAGCCCGATCGTGCCGACCCCCGACTTCCAATTCAACACCTTCGCTTTCGGATTCAGCATCGCCACGCCCGGACCGCACACGATCACGTTCGCGGGCACCGATTCGTCGGGCGACAAGACCACCTTCATCGATCTCGTAGCGATCAATTCCGGCATGAGCCTGCTCGAAGATGCGAACGGTGCCGGTCTGGTCTGCCGTCATAACAACAAGGCGTATGGCGCAGTCGGCGCGGCACCCTACAATTATCCGGACGCAACTTACAACACGCCAGTCACCGCGGGAACGGGGCCGAATTCGTGCACGTCTTCGCCGCGCTATGCGAGCGTTCCGCGCCACTACTACAAGACGGGCGTCCAATGGTGCGACAAGCAGATCGCGACGGCGGGCGATAAATGGCTGGGCTATGGCACGCCGGTCGGTGGCACCTGCCAGGACGCGACGGATACGACGCACATCTTCCCGCGCTTCTACCAGTTCGGGCAGGACCCCACCACGGACAACTACGCGACGTCCGCATTCCAGCGCATCGATCTCGATATCACCCAGCGCGCAACCGCGACGTACACGCACACGTGGACCGACAGTAGCGGCGACTCGCAGACCATCACGCGCACGTTCGACGGCGCGACGCCGGATCTGTCCGAGATGACGAACTACGCCAACTGGTTCGCGTACTATCGCACGCGGATCCAGGCGGTCAAGACGGTGACGTCGTTGGCGTTCACCGAACTGAACTCCAGTTATCGGGTGGGTTTCCACAACCTGTTCAACCTGGCGTCGTTCATCAACATCGCCGACTTCGACGCGGCGCAGAAAACGGCATGGTTCACACAGTTGTTCGACATACAGATCCCGCTCGGACAGCAGACGCCGTCGCTCACCGCGCTGATGCGCATCGGCCAGTATTACCAGTTCGGCACCCAGGCGCAGCTGGCCGGTTCGACCGATCCAATCGAACTGGCATGTCAGAAGAACTGGCACATGTTCTTCACCGACGGCTACACGAACCAGAGTGGCTTGCCGACGACGCTTGTGGGCGATCAGGACGCCCTCGTCCCGGCGCTGCCCGAACCGGTAGTTGGCCTTACCACCGGACACGGCATGGCCGGCGCCGTACGGCGAGGATCCAATCAATCCAGCGTCCAACTCGCTATCGGATTACGCGATGTATTTCTGGGTGACCGATCTGCGTACTACCGGTCCGCAGTCGACGGACACGGTGCCTACGAGCACCAAGGACCCGGCCAGCTGGCAGCACCAGAACTTCGCTGCGATTTCGCTCGGCACGTCCGGCAAATTGAACTCGGGCAATCCGTCGGCCACCCTGGCGGCGCTGACCGGCGGATCGCTGCAATGGCCGAAGCCTTATCCGACGGTATTCCAGCCGGATAACTCCGGCGTGGACGACCTATGGCATGCCGCCGTCAACGGCAGAGGAAGCTTCGTCAACGCGCAATCGGCCGACGAAGTCAAACTGGGCATCGGCCAGATTCTCGCCGAGATCACCAACCAGGCGGGGGTGCGCGCAGGGGTAGGCCTCCAAAACATCAATTTCGGGCCGACCTTGAATTACGTCTATCAGGCCGGCTTCGACCCCGACTGGGGCGGCAGCCTGACCAAGACTCCAGATCGATCCGGTCACTTTGCTTATCGTTGCCCAGGCGTGGAATGCAGCGGCGCAGCTCGATGCACAACTGCTGGTCACCGCGGCGGTTCCCACGCCGTGGCTTACGCAGCGCAAGATCGTGACCATGAACGAGGCCGGCACGCCAGTACCGTTCCTGTGGGCGAACCTCGGCGCGCACCAGCAGGATTCGCTGGCGCCCGGCAAGCCGGCGGCGCGCGGACAAACGATCATGGATTTCCTGCGCGGCAACCGCGCCCAGGAAGGGACGCAAACTGAATCAGATGCGGTCGCGCACCACGGTCCTGGGCGACATCGCCGACTCGGGCGTCGTCTATGTGGGCCCGCCGAATTCACCATACCAGGCGGCCACCGATCCCGGCTATTCCACATTCCTGACGACCTTTGAGTCGCGCGCGCCGCGGGTCTATGTCGGCGCCAACGACGGCATGGTCCATGCGTTCGACGACAGCACCGGCAATGAGACCTGGGCCTATGTGCCGAGCGTCCTCTACCGTGGCGGCACGGCGGGCGGCGACCCGAAAACGGGTCTGGGTGCACTCTCGTATCAGGACGGTGCGCTGCCGCCGTTCGTGCATCATTTCTACGTCGATGCGACCGCGAAGGTTACCGACGTCAACTTTGCCGCCGATACCTCGGGGCAGGATTGGCGCACCATTCTCGTCGGCGGCCTCGGCAAAGGTGGTACGGCGTACTACGCCCTCGACATCACCGATCCGTCGGCGATCGTCACCGAGGCCGACGCAGCCACCAAAGTGCTATGGGAGTTCAAGCCCAGCGACATGGGCTATACCTACGGCAAGCCCATCATTGCCAAGACGCGGGCGTTCAACGGCGCATGGCTGGTCATCGTCGCCACGGGCTACAACAATCCCAGCGGCGTAGGCCAGGTGTACTTCGTACGCGCCAAGGACGGCGTGCTCCTGAAGACGATGTCGACCGGTGTCGGCACGCCGGGATCACCCTCCGGCCTCGCGCATCTCGCGGGCTACACCAAGAACTACCACAATCAACTGGCCGAGCAGATCTACGGGGGCGACCTGCTGGGCAACTTCTGGCGCTTCGATGTTTCGGACCCGGACCCGAACCACTGGACGGTGGGTCAACTGGCGAGCCTGGTCGACGGTGTCGGGGCCCCGCAGCCGGTGACGACGCCGCCGCAGATCGAAATCGATATCACCAATGACATCGATCGCTGGGTATTCGTGGGCACCGGCAAACTGTACGACCCGTCCGACCTGACGAACACGCAGATTCGAGACGATGTACGCCATTCGTGACGGCACTCAGGATGCGCCGTGGGCGCTGCCCAACCCGCCGGTAAGCCGCGCTTCGACGGGAATGGTGGCGCTGACGCACGCCGCAGCCAACGATTTCGGGCTCGCGACCAAACCCGACAAGGGTTGGTTCGACGATCTGCCCGCCGGTCAGCAAATGGTCGTCCCGCCGCAAGCGGCCGTGTCGATCGTGGCCTATTTCGGGACCTCGCCCCAGACCGATCCATGTTTGACCGGCCTGGAGGCGACCCTCTACGCCCGAAGTTACGCGAATGGCCAATCGGTCCTGACCGACCCCGGCGGCAGCGGCGTGGTAGTCCCGGGTATCCACTATGCGGACGGGAGGTGTAGGCGTCGAGATTGTCGTACCCGAGACTTCCGCTGACGGCGCGTTCAACGTCCAAATCGTGGTCACGGCGGCAACGAAGATACCGCCGATTCCCGTCAAGCCGCTGCTGCCGCCAGGTCCGTTGTCGCACCGCATGTCGTGGCGCTTGCTCGGACAATAACCGCGCCATCAGCGCAAGTAATCTGCGGCCGCCCTCGCACCATCGGGGCGGCCGCAGTATTTTGAAACATTGAGGTACGGCTTGGTGACAACTGCGACAACGAACCTGCCGTTCATGGCAAGCCCTGACGCACGCGACCGGCGGTTATGGCTCGCGTTCGCCGCGTCGGCGCTTGCGCATGCGGTCGCGCTCGTCATCTTTGCCGGATTGCTGCTGCCGTCGCCCGTGCCGGTGTGGATAAGGATGGGGCAGCCTGCAGTGGTTCAGGTACTGCTGGCGGAGCCGGAGCCCGCTAAGGTCGCACCGCACCGAGACTCCGATCGAGATCGCCAAGATACAGCCTGAAATCGAACCCACCATCGCGCCGCTGCCGGTGCCGGCGCCCGCCCCGACAACACCTGATCCACCTGCTTTGACGCGCCGCATCGATCCGCAGCCACCTGCCGCGCCCGCGACGGGCGCGGCGACGCCGACCGAGCCGTTGCCCGATGCGGTGCCCGACGATTCCCCAATTCCGCCGGGTGACGTCGCCATCGGCGCGACAGAGTCCCCTGTCGCGTTGGGTACGACCCAGGCGCTGCGCCTGGCGCAGCGCTTTCCGCAGAAGGTTGGGCTGAGGCCACGGCTGCAGAACCCGCTTGTTGTCCTCTACCCGCCGCGCGCGGCGCGCGCGTTTCGTGAAGCGCGCGTTTCCGCATTGCTGATCATCGACGACGACGGCAAAGTACTCGAGTCCACGCTGTTGCCCGACGACCCGCTTTTCGGTCCGACGGTTCGCGATGCACTGGCCAGCGCCAAGTTCTTGGCAGCGGAGGCCGAATCCCGGCCCGTGGCCTATTGGATGGTTCTCGAGTTCGTCTTCACGATGCGACCGATCCACGCGCCCAAGCTACCCACGTCACATTGATCCTGCGTCGCAGATGAGCTAGCCCATCGTCGGCATGTGGAACCCTGGGGCGGCGCTGCCATCATCGGGCCAGCGTGTCGTGATTGCCTTCGCGCGCGTATAGAAGCGCACACCATCCATGCCATGCACGTGCAGATCGCCAAACAGCGAATTGCGCCAACCACCGAAAGAATAAAACGCCATCGGCACCGGAATCGGCACGTTGACACCGAGCATGCCGACTTCGGTGTCCTGTTGAAAGCGGCGCGCCGCGTAACCGGACCGCGTGAACAGCGCGGCGCCATTGGCGTACGGATTCGCGTTAACGAGCGCAATCGCGGCTGCGAGTGAATCGACACGTACGATGATCAGCACGGGCCCGAAGATTTCCTCGCGATAGATGGTCATGTCGGAACGGGCATGGTCGAACAGCGTTGGACCGACAAAAAATCCGGCTTCGTGACCCTCGACCGACGGCGTTCTGCCGTCGACAACCAGCGTGGCGCCCTCGGCAACGCCCGCGATCGATCAGACCCGTGATGCGATCGCGCGCGGCGCAGGTGATCACCGGCCCCATGTCGGATTCGGGACGGTCGCCCGGGCCGACCTTCACGCATCGTGCGCGCTGCGCGAGTTGCACGCACAGCGGATCGCCGACGTCACCGACCGCGACCGCAACCGACACTGCCATGCAGCGCTCGCCTGCAGAACCGTAAGCCGCGCCGATCAATGCCTCGGCGGCAAACTCGAGATCCGCATCGGGCATGACGATCGCGTGATTCTTGGCGCCGCCGAGCGCCTGCACGCGCTTGCCGTGACGAGTGCCGGTCTCGTAGATGTATCGCGCGATCGGCGTCGAACCGACAAAGGACACTGCCTTGATGTCCGGATGCGCGAGGATCGCATCCACGGATTCCTTGTCCCCGTGAACAACATTGAACACCCCGTCAGGGAGACCCGCTTCGTGCAACAGTTCCGCCATGCGCAGGCTCATCGTCGGGTCCCGCTCGGATGGCTTGAGGATGAACGTGTTGCCACAGGCGATCGCGACCGGAAACATCCACATCGGCACCATGGCCGGGAAGTTGAACGGCGTGATCCCGCGCAAACGCCCACCGGTTGGCGCATCGAAAAACTGTCCACCCCGGTGCCTGCGTTATCGGTGAATTCGCCCTTCAACAGATGCGGAATGCCCGTGGCGAATTCGACGACTTCGATGCCGCGCGTGATCGAGCCTTCCGCATCGATCACGGTCTTGCCGTGTTCCTGGGACACCAGTCGGGCGAGATCCTTTTTGTGCCTCTCCATCAGATCGCGGAAACGCATGAGGACGCGCGCCCGCCGCAGCGCCGGCGCATTCCGCCAGTCGGCGAGCGCGGAAGACGCGGCGGCAACGGCCGCAGCGACGTCGTCAGCGTCACCGAGCGGCACATGGCGGAGAACCTCGCCGGTCGCAGGGTTGGTGACTTCGGCATACCGGGTAGTGTGGGCCGGAACGGCGCGGCCACCGATCCAGAGTGGCAGTCTTTCGAGCGTCGTCAGATCCATGGATTCCCGTCCTCTGTTTGGGCCTCATGCAGCCGCGCGACATAGCGCGCCAGCACATCGACTTCGAGATTGACCTGCGCGCCGACCGCGAGATGCTTCAGCGTCGTCACGGCAAGTGTATGCGGTATGAGATTCGTGTCAAAGCGCCTGCCCGCGACTCGATTGACCGTAAGGCTCACCCCGTTTACGGCGATGGAGCCTTTTGTCGCGATCAATCGCGCGATCTCCGCCGGCGCCTCGACCTCGAGCAAAACGCTGCTGGCGTCACCATGCGCGGACTCGAAGCGCATCACGGTGCCAACGCCGTCGACGTGGCCGGACATCAGGTGACCGCCGAGCCGATCGCCAAAACGCAAGGCCGTTTCGAGATTGACGTCCCCCGTGCGATCGAGTCCGGTGGTGCAGGCCGCGGTTTCCGCGGACACATCGAATGCTAATGTGGCCCCGATCAGCTCGACCACGGTCAGGCAACAGCCGTTGATGGCAACGCTGTCGCCAACCGCAACATCGATCAGCGACAGATCGTTCGCGTCGACAACGAGCCGTAGGCCGCCAGAACGCCTCTGTGCTTCCGTGATCCGCCCAACCGCCTCGACGATGCCGGTGAACATTATGCGTGGCCGGAAATGATCTCTGGCGACGACGCGCCAATCGTCGCCTACGGGCACGATGCCACGCACCTTCAAACGGACCCTGTCAGACAGGTCCGCAAGCGGTACGGGCCGATCCAGCATGCCGCGGGCGGGCTCGCCGAGCAAGCACGGCGCAACGTAAACCAGCAGCTCGTCGCCAAGCCCCGCCGCCAGCAACGCGCCGTTGAGCTTGGCACCCGCCTCCACGTGTACCTCGTTGATGCCGCGCTCGCCGAGAGCGTCGAGCATTGCGCCCAGATCGATGCGGCCGTCGCGGTCCGGCAGTATCCACGTTTGCACATTTGGCGGCCAAGGGGCTTTCGGGGCGACCGCACTGACCACGAGCGTTTCACCTTCCGCCAGCAGGCGCGCCGTCGGCGACAATTCCGCATATCGGTCCACGACAATCTTGAGCGGTTGCCGCGAAGTCTCGACATCGCGAACGGTCAGTCGCGGATCGTCCTGGCGCACCGTGCCGATCCCCGTAAGGATCGCGCACGCGCGAGCCCGCCAACGGTGGCCATCCGCGCGCGCAGCGGCACCGGTGATCCACTGGCTCGTGCCGTTATGCAGTGCCGTACGCCCATCGAGGCTGGCGGCGATTTTCAGCCGTAGCCATGGCCTTCCCGTCTGCATGCGCTTGATCCAGCCAGGGTTGAGTTCGCGTGCTTCCTCCTCGCGCAGCCCGACATCGACCGCGATCCCCGCGGCGCGAAGCCGGTCCGCTCCGCGAGCGGCCTGTGGATTGGGGTCGCGCATCGCGGCGACCACCCGCACGATTCCCGCTGCAAGCAGCGCGTCAGTGCAAGGCGGCGTCCGTCCGTGGTGATTGCAGGGCTCGAGCGTAACGTACGCGGTCGCGCCGCGTGGATCGTTGCCGCGCCTGAGCGCATCGTCCAGGGCACGCACTTCGGCATGGGCTTCGCCGCTGCGCTCGTGCCAGCCCTCCCCCAACACCTGCGCGCCTCGCGCGATAACGCAGCCCACGCGCGGGTTTGGCGTCGTCGTATACATGCCGCGTTCCGCGAGTTGCAGCGCGCGCGCCATCAAGTCACCGTCGAGATCGACCATCGGCGTCATCAAGCGGCCCGACCCTGCCTGATCGTGGTCAACGCGGTTTGCGGCGTGCCGGGACGGGCTCGACTTCCTTAAGCGCGTCGCGGAAGTCAGCCACGTCCTGGAAGCTTCGGTAGACGGACGCAAAACGGATGTACGCGACCTTGTCGAGCTTGTAGAGCTCCTGCATCACCATTTCGCCGATTTGCCGCGACGGGATCTCCCGCTCGCCGAGGCCAAGGATCGTTTGCACGATGCGCTCCACGGCTTGATCGACATACTCGGTGGGTACGGGCCGCTTGTGCAGCGCGCGCTGGAACCCGTTGCGAATCCGGGCGACATCGAAGTCGGATCGCGTCCCGTTCTGCTTGACGATCTGGGGCAATCGCAGTTCGGCGGTCTCGTAGGTCGTAAAGCGCTTCTGGCAGGCGAGGCAGCGTCGCCGCCGGCGAATCGAGTCACCTGCCTCCGATACCCTGGAGTCGACGACCTGCGTGTCCGGACTGCCGCAGAAAGGGCATTTCACGCGTATACGGGGAATCTTGCCGTCAGCGCCTTCACGCCGCCGGTAACGCGATCGATGGTCTTCGCATGGTGGGGCGCGTCCAGCACATCGGCGATCAAATGCGCCAGCTCCTCGCATTCGATTTCGGTAAAGCCTCGTGTCGTCACTGCCGGACTGCCGAGCCGGATACCGCTCGTGACGAACGGCTTTTCCGGATCGTTGGGTATCGCATTCTTGTTGACGGTGATGTGGGCGCGGCCCAGTGCCGCCTCGGCATCCTTGCCCGTGATTTTCTTGGCGCGCAAATCGACGAGGAACAGATGGGAATCCGTGCCGCCGGACACGATGCGCAAGCCGCGATCCTGCAGAACAACCGCCAGAACCCGGGCGTTCTCGAGCACGCGCTCCTGATATACCTTGAACTCGTGCGAGAGCGCTTCCTTGAAGGCGACGGCCTTGGCGGCGATGACGTGCATGAGCGGGCCGCCCTGCAAACCGGGAAAAACTGCCGAGTTGATCATCTTTGCATGTTCGGCACCCGCAAGAATGAAGCCGCCACGCGGTCCACGCAGCGTCTTGTGGGTCGTGCTGGTGACGAAATGCGCGGCCCCGACCGGGTTGGGGTACAACCCCGCCGCGACGAGGCCCGCATAGTGCGCCATGTCCGCCATCAGGAAGGCGCCGACGCTGTCGGCGATTTCGCGAAACCGCGACCAGTCGATCACGCGCGAATAGGCCGACGCTCCGGCGACGATCAGCTTCGGCTTGTGTTCGCGGGCGAGGCGTTGAGCAGCGTCGTAATCAATCAGCTCGGTGGCCGGGTCCAGACCATAAGCAATGATGTTGAACCATTTGCCGGACATGTTCACCGGCGACCCGTGGGTGAGATGGCCACCATGCGGGAGCGACATGCCGAGCACCGTGTCCCCCGGCTTCAGCGTCGCGAAGAATACGGCCTGATTGGCCTGCGCCCCGGAATGCGGCTGAACGTTGGCGAACCCGGCGCCGAATAGCTTCATAGCCCGATCGATCGCCAGCTGTTCGGCGATGTCGACGAATTCGCAGCCGCCGTAGTAACGCTTGCCTGGATACCCCTCGGCGTACTTGTTGGTCAGCTGGGAGCCCTGGGCCGCCATGACCGCGGGACTCGCATAGTTCTCCGACGCGATCAGTTCGATATGCGTTTCCTGCCGGGCGTTTTCGCTGCTGATGGCCTGCCAGAGTTCGGGGTCGGCATGCGCGAGGGTCTGCGAGCGGCTGAACATGGCGGAGAAGTAGTAGACAAAATGGCATTTTAGCACCCAGGAGCCGGGCGACGCGCGCATCTGCGCAATGACCTTCGCCGATTGCCAATGCGCACGTCGCGGGTTAATCTTCGCGGCGGCCTGTCAGTCGCCAACCGTACGCAACGAAGACAGATACGGACGCGCTTGCCGGCTCCTGGCCGATACGCCGGGGCCACGCTTGAGGAGGATTTCCCTGTGTCATCTCTGCTGGCGCTGTCCAGGCTTATCGACCGGCTCACCGACCGCGTCGGCCACACGATCTACTGGTTGATCCTGGTCACGGTGCTGATAAGCGCAGGAAACGCCGTCGTGCGCAAGGCGTTCAACTACAGCTCGAACTCGCTGCTCGAGATCCAGTGGTACCTGTTTTCGATGATCTTCCTGTTCTGCGCGGGCTACACGCTGAAGAACAACGAGCACGTACGCATCGACATCATCACCGGCCGGCTATCGGCGCGCGCGCGCGCGGTGATCGATATCTTCGGCACGCTGTTCTTCCTTTTTCCCATGGCGATTCTGATCGCGTGGCTCTCCTGGCCCGTGTTCGTGGATGCCTATACACGCAACGAGGTGTCCACCAACGCCGGCGGCCTCATTGTCTGGCCCGCGCGTCTGATGGTGCCCATCGGATTTCTCCTGCTGATCGTCCAGGGCGTTTCGGAGCTGATCAAGCGCATCGCGTTTCTGATGGGATTGATTCCCGATCCAAGCGAAAAGATCGTTACCAAGACCGCGGAGGAAGAGCTGGCCGAGGAGATTCTTCGGGCGCGCGGCGAGCGCGCCGTCGCCGAGGAGATCGAAGACATTGCGTTGGGCCGGGAGAGTAAGAAATGAGCGCCTTCCTCGTTGCAAACATCGCACCACTGATGTTTGCGACTCTGGTGATCGTGCTGCTCATTGGATACCCGGTCGCGTTTTCGCTCGCCGCAGTAGGTATCGGCTGGGGCCTCGTCGGCATCAACCTCGGACTGCTGCAGCCGACCCTATTGCAGGCGCTGCCGGAGCGCATCTGGGGCGTCATGTCGAACGACACGCTGCTGGCCGTACCGTTCTTCACGTTCATGGGCCTGATTCTCGAGCGCAGCGGGATGGCCGAGGACCTGCTCGACACCATCGGCCAGCTCTTCGGCCCGTTGCGCGGCGGCCTGGCCTATGCGGTGGTCTTCGTTGGCGCGCTGCTCGCCGCAACCACCGGCGTCGTCGCCGCCTCCGTGATCTCGATGGGCCTCATTTCATTGCCGATCATGCTGCGCTACGGCTACGATCGCCGACTCGCCTCGGGCGTGATTGCCGCGTCAGGGACGCTGGCGCAAATCATCCCGCCGTCTCTCGTGCTGATCATCATGGCCGATCAACTCGGCCGGTCGGTGGGCGACATGTATGCCGGGGCGTTCGTCCCGGGTATTCTGCTTGCGTGCATTTATGCGGTCTATGTGCTCGGTATCACTTTCGCCAAGCCGGGTTGGGCACCGGCGCTGCCGTTGGAAGCGCGAACGCTGCGCGAACCCGACGGCTCGTCGGGGAACCGCTCGCTGCTTGTCCTGACGCTGATCGCAATCGCGATCGCCGTGGCGTTCTGGAAGATCTACTACGATCGATACAACCCCGACACGGCCACCGACGAGCGCATCGTGATTACCACCTCGGTCGCGCATCGGCGTGGCATTTTTCGCGGCGGTCATCAGCAAGCTCCTCAAACTCGGCCTGCTCTCGCGGATCGCCGAGCGAGTTACGTTTGTGCTGATCCCGCCGCTCGCGCTGATCTTCCTGGTGCTCGGCACCATCTTCCTTGGCGTTGCCACACCGACCGAAGGCGGTGCGATGGGTGCCAGCGGCGCTCTGATCATGGCACTTGCCCGCCGACGCTTGTCGCTGCCGTTGATCAAGCAGGCGATGAACACCACGGCCAAGCTGTCGACGTTCGTCGTCTTCATCCTGGTCGGAGCGCGCGTATTCAGTCTCACGTTCTACGGCGTCAATGGCCACGTTTGGGTCGAGCATCTGTTGACGAGTCTGCCCGGCGGCCAAATCGGCTTCCTGATCGTCGTCAACATTCTCATCTTCGTCCTCGCGTTCTTCCTCGACTTTTTCGAGCTTTCTTTCATCGTGGTGCCGCTCGTGGGCCCGGTCGCGGACAAACTGGGCGTCGATCTCATCTGGTTCGGCGTACTGCTCGCGGTCAATATGCAGACGTCGTTCATGCACCCGCCGTTTGGGTTTGCGCTGTTCTACCTGCGCAGCGTAGCGCCGGCCAAGGCGTTTCTCGACCGGCTGACAGGGCGCAAGACGGCGCCCGTCACTACGGGCCAGATCTACTGGGGTGCGGTTCCGTTCGTCCTGATCCAGGTCCTCATGGTCGGACTCATCATCGCGTTTCCCAATATTGTTTCGGGTGGTCTCGCGACCAAAGCGAAGGTCGACATCCAGAACATTCGCATCGAGACTCCCACCGACGTGTCCACGCCGGGCGAGTCGACCTCCGGCGGCAGCAGCGTTGAGCAGGACGAGGCGACCAAGGCGCTGGAGAAGGAAATGGGCGGCGGAGGCGCCGAAAAAGCCCCAGACAAGGCGCCGGAAACCAAGTGAGTGCACGCGGGTAACCGCGCGCCCTGGCCATCCCTGAGACCGGCAAAGAAACGGCGCGCCTGCAATCACCTGCAGGGCGCGCCGCGCGCTTAGGCTCCGGAATCCGGGCCCCGAGACTGGCGCTACGTCATTTTTTTTGCGACATCCGTTCGGCCGCGATCATGAAGTTGTCGAAACGGTTTTCGGCGACGGAGAACCACTCGACTTCCTCGCTGAGAAACTTCTTCCACGGTCCATAGATCTTGGCGAATTTTTCATTCTTGGCGGCGATCTCGTCGTACGTTTCCTTGCTCGCCTTGTAGCAAGCGGCCATGATCTCGTTCGAAAATGGAAGCAGCTTGACGCCACTGCCGATGAGCCGCTTCAACGCTGCCGGGTTCACGGCATCGTACTTCGCCATCATGTCGACGTTCGCCTCGGCGCACGCGGCCGCAAGGATCGACTGATAGTCCTTCGGCAACTCGGCAAGCGCTTTGGTGTTGACGAACAGGGCAAGTTCGGGGCCGCCTTCCCACCAGCCGGGGTAGTAGTAGTTCTTGGCGACCTTGAAGAATCCAAGCTTTTCGTCGTCGTACGGGCCGACCCATTCGGCGGCATCGATCGTGCCTTTTTCCAGCGCGGGATAGATGTCGCCACCGGGAATCTGCTGGGGTACGACGCCGAGCTTGGTGAGCACCAGTCCGCCGGTGCCACCGATGCGCATCTTGATGCCCTTCAGATCGGCCACGCTCTTGATTTCCTTGCGGAACCAGCCCCCCATCTGCGTGCCGGTGTTGCCGGCCGGGAAACTGGTCATGTTGTAGTCTTTCAGGAAGTCGTTGTAGAGCGCGAGCCCCCCACCGTAGTACATCCACGAGTTCTGCTGACGAGCGTTCAAGCCGAAGGGAATCGCGCAGCCGAATGCGAACGTCGGATCCTTGCCGAAAAAGTAATACGGGGCCGTGTGGCAGCATTGGACCGTCGCGTTCTGGACGGCGTCGACGACGCCGAACGCCGGCACGATTTCACCAGCCGCAAACACCTGAATCTGGAATTTGCCGTTGGTGGCCGACGCGCACCGCTCGGAGATCGTCACCGCGCCACCGTAAATCGTGTCGAGACTTTTCGGAAAGCTCGACGCCAGACGCCATTTGACCTCGGGCTGAGCACCCTGCGCAAGCACAGGTGCAGCTACGGCGCCCGCGGCAAGCCCCACGCCGGCTTTCTTCAGAAATGAACGACGTTTCATTGCACGACCCTCCTATGAATTGATAACCGCGTGTCGCGTGCCGCTGTGGCAGCACGACCGCGTTCGATGTGCTCAGTGACCAAAAGTGTTCACAACGTACCACTCTCAGCCCGGAGTCTGGCGCGATTCTAACCCATTTTCGCTGGAGAAAATCCCGAATCGCGGCGCCGCGATTGGTCGATCAGGACGTGAGCTTGCGCACCGCGTTGAACTGCGACCACGCCCACCCGGCCTGGCGTTCGATCGTCTGCGTAAAGCGGACGAGATAGCGCGCATTGCCGGTATCGAGCTCGACCATTCCGCCAGGGAGGAAGCGGATGTCGGGTCCGATCAGGCTGCGTTGCGAAGACTGGCGATTGTCCGGATGCGATGGCAGATACAGCCCGAAAAACGGCCGATCCATGGCCGCGCGTCCTGACTCCAACGGTGCTAGCCAACTGCGCAGAAGCACTCGTACCATTCGTCGCGCGATGATCTCCACACCGCAAATGACTTCGTCGACCTGCTGGCGTTGCATGCGGCGCACCACCGCGAGCGACCAACCTTCTTCGTCGCGAAACGCGATCATCTCTCCGAGAACAGCGGGCGCATCCCCGGTAGGTGCAATCAACCTGGACCCGCTCTCGCTCAGATCGACCACTTTCCAATTCGAACCTCGGACGCGGCGTGCGACAGAGTCGGGGTTCATGGCAGGATTCACCATCTGCGTGATTTCGTCGAAGCTGTGGCGCGCGCCGGAAGTGTCGGCATCCACCGCCATGCGACCGACTTCGGCGACCGCGCGCGTCAGCGCCTGCAAACCAACAACCACACGCACTTGCGCATCTGCAATTTTGCGCGGGGCACGCGGCGACAATGCAAGCGCGTCGGGCCCGAACAGCGCCGCCAGGCGCATCAGCAACAGCTTCTGTTCACGGCTGGGCAATTCTCCCGGGACCGGCGTCTCCTCCTGCTCCGGCAACAAGCGCATGCGTTCGACAATTCGTGCGTACACGGGGCTCGTGTCCAGGTACATGAGGCGGCCGCCGGCGCGGGGTTTGTCCGTGCGTTTGAGTCCTTGCGTTCCGGACAAGTCGACGTAGAAATTCGCGCCCGTTCCCGGCGGTGGAACGAGCGTCAGCGGCGCAACCCATTCTTCCATGATGCGCGATACCCATTGCACCTGATCGGGCGTAAAGCTGCCGCTGTCCAGGCGCATGAGCAGCAGCGCCTTGATGTATTCGTTCTCCATCGACGCGGAGGGTCGCTCGAACGCATCGCCGTCCATGTCCAGCGTCTCGCGCTGCCAGCCGCGCATGCGCGCGAATTCGTAGAGCTCGTGGAGATCTCGCCATTGCGCCGGGATCCACTGGCCATAGCGGAATAGCCGGAACTTGCCGTCGATACCCTTATAGTGCGCAAGTCGGATGAGCACCTTGGGCATGACCGCCTTCCAGCGTCGTTGCTCGCCCAGATGTCCGGCCTTGAGGGTCGCCTGGTACGCGGCGATGAAGGCCTTCACCAGATCGAACACGCCGTGCCATAGACGCGTCTCGACGCTGGTCGAACGCTGGTAGTGGGTGGCGTACTGCGCCGTCAGTTGCGTGATGAGTGCTTCGACCCGCGCATCGATTCGCAGGAGTGCGTCGGCTTGCGTGGGGCCGATGGAACGGCGACTGCCAGGAAACGAAGAAACGAGTTCCAGCGCCTCGCGTTGCAACTGCAGCGCGTCGCCCGCAGGCAACGACGCCATCCAGCGCGTCACCGCGGGCGCGTTGCGCAACGGGTCCGACAGCGACCGCCGCCACGCTATCAACCGGTCGCGAATTCCACGCTTCGCCATGAGTGCGCTTCGCGCTGCGGCTAATTGCCGGCGATTGTCATCGCGCCGATTAGCATCGACCCGCATTGTCTTGACCCCCGTCTGTCCACGTCCGCTACCAATGGCAACGATATCGCGATACATCTGCGCCAGGTTGCCGGCGATGGTGATCTCCTCGACCGGGTATGCGATCTGACCGTCGTCGATCCAATACCCGGCCGCGCCGCGCGAGTAGTCCCCGGTAACCGGGTTGACACCCTGCCCCAGCAACTCGGTGACGAGCAATCCTCGGCCCATTTTTTTGAGCAGCGCGTCGAGATCGTCGTCGCCGTGGCTGACCACCAGATTGTGGTTGCCACCGGCATTTGCCGTGGACCTGAGACCGAGCTTACGTGCGGAATAGCTGCCCAGAAAATAGCCCTGAACGACGCCGTCGAGGACAACATCGCGCGGTTGCGTCGCCACACCTTCATCGTCGAATGGCGCCGATGCCTGCCCTCGCGGAACATGGGGCTCCTCGCGAATCGTAATTCCCGGCCTGAACACCTGCGCGCCGAGGCTGTCGAGCAGAAACGAGGATTTGCGATAAAGACTGCCGCCGCTGACGGCGTTGACAAAATGACCCACGAGGCCCGTCGCAACGGGCGCCTCGTACACAACAGGGCATTCGGTCGTTGCGAGTTTGCGCGCGCCAAGCCGGCGTACGGTGCGCAATCCGGCTTTGCGTCCGACGTCGCGCGCCGGCTCGAGATCCACGGGCGAACGCGCAGACGTGTACCAGTCTTCGCGCTGCATCGAGCCATTCTCCTCGCCGATCACCGAGCAATAAATCGCGTGGCGCGAACTCGAATAGCCGCCGGAAAAACCGTTGCTGTTCGAATACACGAATTGCGCCTCGTGCAGCGAGACCGTCGCCCCCTCGGAATTGGTCAGGCGCTGGTCCACCGCCAACGCCGATGCCTCGCATTCGCGCCCCAGCTCGATCGCCTGCTCGACGGACAATTCCCACGGGTGATAGAGATCGAGATCGCGCCAGGCTCGCGCCAGCAATGCCGGGTCGGCGAGCCCCGAGCAATCGTCGTCAGCCGTGTAGCGCGCGATGGTGAGCGCCTTGCCAACAGCATCCTTGAGCGCCTCCGGTGCAAAGTCCGCGGTGCTGGCGTGGCCGCGCCGAGCGCCGACGTAGACCGTGACGCCGATGCCTTTGTCACGGTTATAAGCGATCGTCTCGACGTCGTCCTTGCGCACGGAAACGCTTTGGCCAAAGGCCTGCGACACTTCGCTTTCGGCAGCCGTTGCGCCACCGGCCCTGGCCTCACGCAAAACCTGGTCGGCCACGTCCGCCAGCATGGCTGAGGAGAGCGGAAACCGGCTCGGGGAATCGGTCATGGCGGGATGGGTCATTGGGCGGCGCAGGGGATCGGTTATGATAACAAACCCTCTGCGTCCAATACCGTCCGATGCAACGATCCGACGAAAGACCCCGCCGACCCGGACAGGAGGCTTCCCGGCGCGCCGATCAATCCGTGGAGCCCGACGACAAGGTCGATGCTGCGCCCTCCAAGACGCGGCGCAAGCACGCCATGCTCGCGTTGCAGGATCTGGGCGAGACGTTGACCGAATTGAAGCCGGAGCGGCTGGCGGCACTTGCGTTGCCGGAGCGGCTGGCCGAGGCGATCACCGCCGCGCGCAAGCTCACCCGCCATGAGGCGCGACGCCGCCAAATGCAATTCGTAGGCCGGTTGATGCGCGACGTCGATCCCGTGGCAATCGAGGCGCAGCTCGCGAACTGGGCGGTCGCGCCGAATGCGGAAAAGGCGCGCCTTGCCGCTGTCGAGCGCTGGCGTACACGCTTGCTCGAGGAACCTGATGCGCTCGACCAGCTTTGCGTGCAATCACCTCGCGCCGACCGGCCCGCGCCTCGCAGCATTGGTCGCGCGCGCCGCCGACGAGCGCCGCCACGGCTCGCCGCCGCATGCCTATCGCGAGCTGTTTCGAGAGCTCAATATGCTGTTGAGCACCGGAGTGTGATATCGGGGTCCCCATGAGCGATGCAAATACACTGCTGATCGGGTTGGTATCGATCAGCGATCGGGCGTCCACCGGAACGTACGAGGACAAGGGTATCCCGGGGCTCAACCTCTGGTTCAACGCTGCATTGAAATCGCCTTGGCGCATGGAAACGCGATTGATTCCGGACGAGCAGGCAGTGATCGAGCGCACGCTGATCGAACTCGTCGACACCGCAGGCTGCGATCTCGTGCTGACCACGGGTGGCACCGGCCCCGCGCCACGCGATGTCACACCCGAGGCCACGCTCGCCATCGCCCATAAGGTGTTGCCCGGCTTCGGCGAGCAGATGCGGCAGGTGAGCCTGAAATACGTGCCGACGGCCATCCTCTCGAGGCAGGTGGGTGTGATCCGCGGCCACGCGCTGATCATCAACCTTCCGGGCCAACCCAAGGCGATCAAGGAGACCCTCGATGGCATATTCGCCGCGGTTCCTTATTGCATCGACCTGATCGGCGGCCCCTACGTGGAGACCCACGAATCGGTGTGCATTGCCTTCCGGCCCAAGAGCGCAGTGCGGCCGCAGCCCGCGTAGCGCTGCCGTTCTGTGCTCCAGGATTTCAATCAACCGCCGCCATTCGAGGGGCGAAATCTGTATCTGACGCACCGCGTGATGCAGGAAGCGATTCGGCGTGAGGGCGCCTCGTGGGCCGAGCAGCGTCTGACCGAATGGGGTGCCAAGCTCGGCCGCGCGGAAACCTTCGCCCTGGCGGCACGCGCCAACCGCTTCAGTCCCGAGCTGAAGACCCACGATCGCTTCGGCAACCGGATCGACGAAGTGACGTTCGATCCGGCGTGGCACATGCTGATGACCCTGGCGCTGAAGGAAGGCGAGCACGCGGTCACGTGGTCGGAGCCACGGGCCGGGGCGCAGGTTGCGCGCGCGGCAGCATATCTGATGCACGCCGAAGTGGAGAATGGCACGCAGTGCCCGTTGACGATGACGTTCGCCGGCATTCCGGTATTGCGCCGCCACGTCGACGCGATACCTTCATTTGCTACGCAATGGTTACCGCGCCTGCTCTCGCGCGATTACGATCCACGCTCCGCGCCGGTCGGCGACAAGACCTCGGCCCTGCTCGGCATGGGCATGACCGAGCGTCAGGGCGGATCGGACGTGCGCTCGAACACGACGCGCGCCGAGCGCGGGATCGACGGCACGTATCGATTGACCGGGCACAAATGGTTCTTCTCGGCGCCGATGTGCGATGCGCATCTCGTGCTGGCGCAGGCGGAGCATGGCCTGTCCTGCTTCTTCCTGCCGCGCTACCTCGATGATGGCAACCGCAACGCGGTGCGGCTGCAACGGCTGAAGGACAAGCTCGGCAACCGTTCGAATGCCTCGAGCGAAGTCGAATTCGATGGCGCAACTGCATGGTTGATGGGCGATGAAGGACGCGGCGTGGCGGTCATCATCGAAATGGTTCGGCATACGCGGCTCGACTGCGCGATCGGCAGCGCCGGATTGATGCGCGCCGCCGCCGCGCAGGCTCTGCATCACGCGTCGCACCGGCGCGCATTCGGCAAGCTGTTGATCGAGCAACCGTTGATGAGAAACGTGCTGGCTGATCTCGCGCTGGAAAGCGAAGCTGCGACGTCACTCGCTTTACGGCTCGCGCGCGCCTTTGACGCCGGCGACGACACCGCGGACGCGGCGCTGGCACGACTAGCGACACCGGCGCTCAAATACTGGATATGCAAACGCGCACCGACGGTAGTCGCCGAAGCGATGGAAGTCCTCGGTGGCAACGGCTACGTCGAAGAAAGCACGCTTCCTCGGCTTTATCGCGAAGCGCCGTTGAACTCGATCTGGGAGGGCTCGGGGAACATCATGTGCCTCGACGTGCAGCGTGCGGCGCAACGCGAACCCGCGGCGGTCGAAGCACTGTTCGATGAGCTTGGTCAGTCCCATGGTGGCGACGCGCGTTTGGACCGCCACGTCGATGTACTGAAGACGATGTTTGCAGGAGGATCCTATGAAGCCGACGCAAGGCAGCAGGCAGGCGCCATCGCCCTCGCCTTGGCGGGCGCTTTGCTCGTGCGCCATGCGCCGCACGCGGTCGCCGACGCTTATTGTTCGACGCGCTTGACTGGTCAACATGCGTCGATGCTGGGGACGCTTCCGGGCAACAGCGATTTCGCAGCCATCATCGAACGCGCCAGTTAGATCTCCTCACTGCGGGCTCGCGCTGCGGGCTCGCGCCGCGGCCTCCGCAACAACTTAGCGAAGAATTCGCGACCACGGCTCGGCCGACCTGCGTCGACTCACCACGCGCGATCCCCTTGCTACGCGTGGGGCCCCTCGCTGCGGGCTCGCGCCGCGGCCTCCGCAACAACTTAGCGAAGAATTCGCGACCACGGCTCGGCCGACCTGCGTCGACTCACCACGCGCGATCCCCTTGCTACGCGTGGGGCCCCTCGCTGCGGGCTCGCGCCGCTACCCCTCCAGCAGCAATTCGGTGCGACTCGCCGGATCCTGCTTGTAGAACCAGGAAAACAATTCGTAGATCTTGGGATATTCATGCAGAAGCAAGGTAGGATCGACGAAGAACACCTCCGACAAGACTGCGAAAAACTCCGCCGGACTTTCCGCAGCGTAGGGATCGATTGCCGTATCGTCACCTTGCTCGACCCGCGCGCGGAAGTGCTCGAACGCTGCGTTCATCGCCTTTTGCCAGGAACGCGGCGGCATCTGCGACGGCAGTGGTGGACATCCATTGGCCTCCCCGCTTCTCATGTCGAGCTTGTGCGCGAATTCGTGGATCACCAGGTTCATGCCGGCAGCTTCCCAATCTGCGCTGGCTTCGACATCCTGCCAGGACAGCACGACCGGTCCGCCCGGCATCGATTCCCCCGCCAGCGGCTCATGGCGCCGATGCACGACGCCAACCTCGTCTTCGAATTCGAGCTCCGACACGAATTCGTCGGGATAGACGATCACCGTTTCCCAGCCGTCGAAGTAGCGTGGATCAAGGTAAAGTATCAGTACACAGGCTTGGATCGCGATCACGACGCGCATCTGCGGAGTTACCAGGAATCCGCGCGCGGCAACGACATTTTTTTTCGATAGAAACAGCACGACGAGATCGCGCAGCTTGTGCAGCTCGGCGTCGCTATAGATGGCGAGAAAAGGCAGCGATTCGAGCGCTTCTCGCCACAGCGCTTCGGGTATGGCGGACTGCGCGAGCACGCGTCGCCGCTGCCATTTTCTGATCGTGTCGAGCATCGAATCAACTCATGGCAACAGCGCGCGCGAATGCCCTTCAGCTGCCGTCGCGGGAGCGCGGCGGATCGATGTCGGCGTCGCTGTCCGGCGCTGCATCGGCGTCCGCATCGTAGACCAGGCGCGGCTCATTGGCCAGCAGCTTGGTCTGCGTCCACTTCGGGCAGCTCCTCGACATCGCGCAGTTTGCGCGCGATCGTCGTACTCTTGCCACGAGCCTCGTCGATCGTGTTGCTCGCCTCCTGCAATTTCTTTTGCGTTCGCCCGAGGATCTCGCCAAACTTCATGAAGTCGGTTTTGACCGCCGCCAATATCTTCCAGACTTCGCTGGACCGCTGTTCGATGGCTAGTGTGCGAAAACCCATCTGCAAACTATTCAGGAGGGCAAGGAAGTTCGTCGGCCCAGTGAGCGTAACCCTATAGTCGCGTTGCAACAACTCGGCGAACCCCGGGCGCGACATCATTTCGGCATAGAGGCCCTCGGTCGGTACGAACAGAATCGCAAAGTCGGTCGTAAAGGGAGGCGAGACATAGGAGTCGCGAATTGTCTTTGCCTGCAACTTGAGGAAATCTGCGAGCGCCTTGCGCGAAACATCGGCAGCACCGACATCGGCGCGCTCGAGCGCATCCTGCAAGCGTTGCCAGTCATCCAGCGGAAATTTCGCATCGACCGGCAACCAGCACGGCTTTCCGTCGTCACCCCTGCCGGGAAGCCGAATCGCGAACTCAACGCGTTTTCCGCTCCCCGGAACCGTTTCGACGTTGGTATCGAACTGTTGCGGTGTCAGCACTTCGGCAAGAAGTATCCCGAGTTGGACTTCGCCCCACGTGCCACGTGTCTTCACATTGGTCAATACCCGCTTGAGGTCGCCAACGCCTACAGCGAGCGATTGCATCTCGCCCAGTCCTTTGTGCACCTGCTCAAGTCGGTCCGACACGAGTTTGAACGACTCGCCCAGCCTCTTATCAAGAGTCGCATGAAGACGCTCGTCGACCGTGGCGCGGATCTGCTCGAGCTTGGTTCCGTTGTCGGTACGCAACAATTCAAGCCGCTGCTCGACCGTAGCGCGCACGGCCTCCAGACGCTGCTCATTGCTTTGCGTCAACGTCGACAGTGATTCGTTTTGTATGCGCGCCATGGTCGCAAGCTGATTTTGCAGCGCTTGCGAGAACTGGCCCAGCGTCACGCCCAGCTCGCCTCGCGCAGCCTGCGCGTTCTGCGTCGACTCGGTGCGCGCCTGAATCATTTCCGCGCGCAGTTCGCGCTCGAGCCGTTCGTTCTGGTTGCCAAGGGCCAGGAGCTGGCGCATTGACCTCCGTGCGATCGACGGCTGCACGCGACAAACTACCGAGCCGGAACAACACCATGACGAGCAGCACGGCGACCAGGACGAATCCGATTGCGACTGCGCCGATCAGGAAGGATGCTTCCACGCAGCGAAGTTTACGTCGTCAGCGCGTCGGCGGCAAAGATGGCGACGCGCGAGTCGATTGCAACGATCGTAAAGCTCGCGTAACTCGCGTCAAGCGGCTTCGCGGCTCGCCTTCTTGCGCTCGTGTTCGAGGAGATAGCGCTTGCGGATACGAATCGACTTGGGCGTGATCTCGACCAGCTCGTCATCCGCGATGAATTCGACCGCGTATTCGAGTGTGAGCTGGATCGGCGGCGTCAGCGCGATGGCCTCGTCCTTGCCGGAGGCGCGGACGTTGGTCAGCTGCTTGCCCTTGATCGGATTGACGACGAGGTCGTTGTCGCGACTGTGAATGCCGATAACCATGCCTTCGTACAGCTTGTCGCCAGGTGACACGAACATGCGGCCGCGTTCCTGCAACTTCCACAGCGCGTAGGCGACGGCGTCGCCAGCCTCGGCGGAGATCAGCACCCCGTTGCGGCGCTCGGGTATTTCGCCCTTGACCGTACCGTAGCCATCGAAGACGTGGCTCATCAATCCGGTGCCACGCGTGAGATTGAGAAACTCGCCCTGGAAGCCGATGAGCCCTCGCGCCGGGATGCGGTAATCGACTCGCGTACGCCCGCGGGCGTCCGATTCCATGTGCACGAGCTCACCGCGGCGAGCACCTAGAGCTTCCATGACCGCGCCCTGATGCGCATCTTCGACGTCGACCGAGAGCTGCTCGAATGGTTCGCGCTGCTCGCCGTCGACTTCCCTCACAACGACGCGCGGCCGGGATACCGCGAGCTCATAGCCTTCGCGGCGCATGTTCTCGAGCAGAATCGTCAGATGCAGTTCCCCGCGGCCGAAGACGGTGAACACATCGGTGTCGGTGGTGTCGTCCACGCGCAGCGCAACGTTGGTGAGCAGTTCCCTGGCGAGCCGCTCGCGCAGGTTGCGGCTGGTGACGTACTTGCCTTCCTTGCCCGCCAGCGGCGATGTGTTGACCTGGAACTGCATCGACAGCGTCGGCTCATCCACCGAAATCATCGGTAGCGCCTCGGGCGCATCGACCGACGCAATCGTCGTGCCGATCGAAAGCCGGTCGACGCCGGTGACCAGCACGATATCGCCCGCCGACGCTTCGTCGACGGAACGGCGCTCCAACCCGGAGAATCCGAGCACCTGCCCGATCCTGGCGCGAGTGCCTGCGCCTTCGCCGTCGAGCACCATGACTTCCTGTGCGGGCTTGAGGCGACCACGGCGGATGCGACCGATCCCGATGCGGCCAAGGTAGCTCGAATAATCAAGCGCGCTGATCTGGAACTGCAACGGCGCATCCGGATCACCCACCGGCGCGGGAACCTTGGCGAGAATCGTCTCGAACAACGCTCGCATGTCCGTTCCCGGCGTCTTCGGGTCGAGCGATGCGTAACCATGCAGTGCCGACGCGTAGACGACCGGGAAATCGAGCTGCGCCTCGGTTGCGCCAAGTTTGTCGAACAGCTCGAAAGTCTGGTTGACGACCCACGCCGACCGCGCGCCGGGTCGATCGACCTTGTTCACCACGACGATCGGTTGCAGGCCCAGCGCGAGCGCCTTGCGTGTCACGAACCGCGTCTGCGGCATCGGACCCTCAACCGCATCGACGAGCAGCAACACGCCGTCGACCATCGACAGGACGCGCTCCACCTCTCCACCGAAGTCAGCGTGACCTGGGGTGTCGACGATATTGATGTGCGTATCGCCGTACTCGATTGCACAATTCTTGGCGACAATGGTGATGCCGCGCTCGCGCTCGAGGTCGTTGCTGTCCATGACCCGTTCGGCGATGTGCTGATGCGCGGCAAAAGTGCCCGCCTGGACCAGCAGTTTGTCGACCAGCGTCGTCTTGCCGTGGTCGACGTGAGCGATGATCGCGATGTTGCGGAGCTGGCGGGCGGCTGTCATGGTGCGCTGCGGGATGAAAACCGTCTATTGTAGCAAGCGAAGGCCCCCGACCGCTAAAATATTTGCAAAATCCGGTATTTACGCGTATGATGCGCAGCACTCGGCAGGACTTCCGGTCACCGCCGACCCCTAGACGGGGAGCCTTGTGGTAGCACTCGTGGCACCGCCGCAAGACGTCCCCGTTGCCAACACAACGTTGTGATAGACGTTGGAATTCGCAGCCTGGACCGGAACTCGCGATGAGCGAGTAGGCCGCGCCCAGGAGCCCCATCGATGAGCAGTACCCCGAGCTTTACCGAGCTCGGCCTCAGCCCGGAGATTCTCCGTGCGGTTGCCGAGGCTGGCTACACCACGCCCACACCGATTCAAGCACAAGCCATTCCAACCATCCTCGCCGGCAAAGACGTCATGGGCGGGGCTCAGACCGGCACCGGCAAGACGGCAGGATTCACCCTGCCCATCCTGCAAAAGCTGCTGGCGATGGCCAACACCAGTCCGTCGCCAGCCAGGCATCCGATCCGTGCGCTGATCCTGACGCCAACGCGGGAACTCGCGATCCAGGTCGAGGAATCGGTCAAGACTTACGCCAAGTACACCGGGCTACGCTCGACAGTCGTCTTTGGGGGGGTCGACATCAAGCAGCAGTTGCCCATCGTTCGCGCGGGCATCGAAATCCTGGTTGCAACCCCCGGACGATTGTTGGATCACATCGAGCAAAAATCCCTGTACCTGGGCCAGGTCGAGATCTTCGTGCTCGACGAGGCCGACCGGATGCTCGACATGGGTTTCATCCCGGACATCAAGCGCATCATGGCGCTGCTGCCGGCCACCGCAAAACGCCAGAATCTTCTTTTCTCGGCGACATTCTCGAACGACATCAAGAAGCTCGCCGACCAGCTGCTCAATGCACCGCAACTCATCGAGGTCGCGAAGCGCAACACGACGGCCGATACCGTGTCGCAAAGCGTCTACAAGGCTTCGTCAGACCAGAAGCGAGCGCTGCTGGAGCACATCGTCACATCGCGCAATCTCTGGCAGGTGTTGTGTTTCGTGCGCACGAAGCATGGTGCTTCGCGCCTGGCGCGCCAACTCGAGAAGGATGGCCTGAAGACGACCGCAATTCACGGCGACAAAAGCCAGGCCGCGCGACTCGAGGCACTGGATGACTTCAAGGCGGCCAAGGTGCAGGTGATGGTGGCCACCGATGTCGCGGCGCGCGGTCTGGATATCGACGATTTACCATTGGTCGTCAATTACGAACTGCCTTACGTCCCCGAGGACTACATCCACCGCATTGGCCGCACCGGCCGCGCGGGAGCTTCGGGCGAGGCTATTTCGTTTTGCGCCCCGGAAGAAGAGAAACTGCTGACCGAGATCGAGCGGCTGCTCAAGCGCTCGATCCCAGTCGTTTCCGCGGACCTCGATACAGTCAAGCCTGAACCTCGTCCACGGCGTGATGCAAAGCCCGCGCGCACGACGAAGCCCGAATCTCGCGACGACAGCGAAGCCCGCGCACCCCGCCGGCAACGCGACGAAAGCGTGTTCGATCGCAACCCCGATCAGCCGCTGACGCCACGTCAGCCCGATCGCGTGGCGCCTGGCGCGCTCACGTCGACCAATCCAACGCCGCGTGACTCTTCGCGGCGCACGCAGCCGATCGCGGCGCTGTTGATGAAGCGATCCACGCCCGAACCCGAAAAAGTCTGACCGGCGCATAAGGCGCCGCTGGATCGCCGATGGCCGAGACCGTCGTCGCCCACTGTCGCGCCGGTTTCGAATCCGAATGCGCGGCGGATCTCGCGCGCATTGCGGCGGTTGCCGGCGCGTCGTTGTCGATCGACGCATCCCCCGAGCGGGCCTTCGTGACCGCAACGGGCATCGTCGACGGCCGCAAGTGGAACGCGGCACTTGCCAGCACGCCTCCCATTTTCGCGCGCTCCGTTTTCACGGGCTCAGGCCCACATGCGTTGTCGACTCGCGATCGGATCACCCCGATCGTCGCACTCGCCGCGGGACTGGCGCCGCCGTTTCAATGCGTGTGGCTCGAGACCCCCGACACCAATGAGGGGAAGATGCGGTCTGGATTGTGCCGGCGGCTCGCACCACTGCTCGACAACGCCATGGCGACAGCAGGGATGCTTGCGCGCGGCAACGCTCGCGCGCCTCGCCTGCACGTGATGCTCGAAGGCGACCAGAGCGCTTGGATCGGCACGAGTGATGCGCATGCAGGGAGCCCGTGGCCGATGGGGATCCCGCGCATTGCGATGCCCCATGGTGCGCCGTCGCGTTCGACGCTCAAACTGGCCGAAGCATTCATGACATTTCTCGATGACGAGGCGCGCCTGCGCTGGCTGCGGCCGGCGATGCGCGCGGTCGACCTGGGTGCCGCACCGGGAGGGTGGACGTGGCAGTTGGTCCAGCGCGGGCTGCGGGTCGTCGCGGTCGACAACGGTCCGCTCAAAGGTGCGATTGCGAACGACCCGCTGGTCGAGCACCTGCGCGTCGACGGGTTGACCTACCGCCCGCGCCGCGCGGTGGACTGGATGGTATGCGACATGGTGCTGAGTCCATCGCGCATCGCGACGCTCGTCGCGGCGTGGATCGCCGACGGCGCCTGCCGCAGGAGCATCTTCAATCTCAAGCTGCCGATGAAAAAACGCGACGCCGAAGTGCAGCGCTGCGCTGCGATCATTCGCGACGCGTTGCGACCGCCGCGAATCCGCCACGATTTGCGCTTCCGGCAGCTCTACCACGACCGCGAGGAAGTTACGGGTTACTGCGCGCGTATCGACTGACGAGTTTAGCCGGCAAGGCGGTCAAATTGCGGTTTGAGCTTGTCGAGCGCTGCCTTGAATCCGGCGAGGCGCTCGCGCTCGTGCTCGACGACGTGAGCTGGGGCGCGCATGACGAAGGATTCGTTCCCCAGCTTGGCGTCGCCTTTGACGATTTCAGCTTCGAGACGAGCAATCTCCTTACCGAGGCGAATCCGCTCTGCCGCTGGATCGACCTTAATATCGAGCATGATCCGAAGTGGATGCACGATCTGCCACGGGCGCAAGCGAGCGCGGAAGCTCTGCTACGAACTGAACCTCCGACAGTTTTGCGAGAGCCTTTAGGTAATCGCCCAGCTGGGCAGCACCAATACCCGCGATGTCCCCATCTATTAGCGCGACGACGCGTTCGCGCGGGTGAAAGGTTCATTTCGCCGCGCAACCGTCGACATTCGTCCACGAGCGCCTTTAGCGTCTCGACTTGCGTCGACTCCGCCGGCGCTCGTTGCTGCATGTCCACCTCGGGGTAGCGCTGCACAGATATTGACACGCCATCGATCCCGGCCAGGGGCGCCACCGACTGCCAGAGTTCCTCAGTGATGAAAGGTATGAACGGATGCGCGAGGCGCAGCGTCGTCTCAAGCACGCGCACTAGGGTGCGCCGCGTGCCGCGCTGTTGATTCTCGTCTCCCGTTGAGAGCGACACCTTAGTGAGCTCGAGGTACCAGTCGCAGAATTCGATCCAGATGAATTCGTAGAGCGCCTTGGCCGCGAGATCGAAACGATAGGCGGCAAGCTGTTCGCCGATCTCCTGCTTGACGTCCTGCAGCACCGAGACAATCCACTTGTCCGGCAAGGAAATTGGCGCGGGTTTCGCGAGATCGAGGCCGACATCCCTGCCCTCGACGTTCATCAGCACGAAACGCGTGGCGTTCCACAGCTTGTTGCAAAAATTGCGATAGCCTTCGCAACGGCTCAAGTCGAAATTGAGCGTGCGCCCGAAGGTCGCGAGGCTCGCAAATGTAAATCGAACGGCATCGGCGCCGAAGGCGGGAATGCCAATTGGAAACTGCTTGCGCGTGCGCCGCTCGATCGATTCTCGCTGTTTTTCGAGAACGAGACCCGACGTCAGCTTGCGGACCAGCGATTCGAGGTCGGTGCCATCGATCAGATCGAGCGGATCGAGCACGTTGCCTTTCGACTTGGACATCTTCTGGCCGTCTTCATCGCGAACGATCGAGTTGATGTACACGTCGCGGAACGGGACCTTGCCCGTGAAGTAGGTCGTGGTCATGATCATGCGTACGACCCAGAAAAATATGATGTCGAAGCCGGTAATCAACACCGAACTCGGGAGGAACGTTCGCAGCTCGGGCGTATCTTCGGGCCAGCCGAGTGTCGAGTGACACCACAGCTGGGACGAGAACCACGTGTCGAGGACGTCTTCGTCCTGGCGCAATGCGCTCGCCGGCTTGCCGGAACTCCGCGAAGCCTCTTCCACGTTGCGCGCCACGAACACGTTGCCCGCGTCGTCGTACCACGCCGGAATACGGTGCCCCCACCACAACTGGCGCGAGATGCACCAGTCGTGGACGTTGTCGAGCCAGTGGTTGTACGTCGATGTCCAGTGCTCGGGGACGAATCTGATGGTCACCGAGCCTCCGGTCGCGGGATCCGGAACGCTTGCGTTGACCGCGTCGAGACAGATGGTCTTGAACGATTTGCCAGGAAAATAGGGATGTGTTGCCGGCGCCGCCTTGGTCATCGCCACAAACCACTGGTCGGTGAGCATCGGCTCGACGACTTCGCCGGTGCGCTCGCAGCGTGGAACCACCATCTTGTGCGGCTTCTCCGCGGCGATGAGTCCCGCGGCGACGAGGTCCGCGACAACGGCCTTGCGCGCGACATAGCGATCGAGGCCGCGGTATTTTTCCGGCGCGTTGTCGTTGATCGTGGCCTGTAGCGTAAAAATCGTCAAAGGTGTCAGTCCATGACGCTGCCCGACGTCCCAATCGTTGAAATCGTGCGCGGGCGTGATCTTCACGCATCCGGTGCCGAAGTCCTTGTCCACGTACTCATCCGCAATCACTGGGATACGTCGACCGGTCAATGGCAGGATGACCTCCTTGCCGACCACGTTCGCATAGCGCTGGTCGTCGGGGTTTACGGCGACTGCGACGTCACCGAGCATCGTTTCCGGGCGCGTCGTCGCCACGGTAAGGTATCCCGAGCCATCGGCCAGTGGATAGCGGATTTCCCAGATCGTGCCGGTTTCCTCCACGCTTTCGACTTCCAGGTCCGACACTGCAGTGCCGAGCTTCGGATCCCAGTTGACCAGCCGCTTGCCGCGATAAATCAGACCATCCTCAAACAGGCGCACGAACGTTTCGACGACCGCGCTCGACAAGCCCGGGTCCATCGTGAATCGCTCGCGCGACCAATCGCATGACGCACCCAGGCGCCGCATCTGATGGGTAATCGTCGAGCCGGATTCGGCCTTCCATGCCCACACCCGCTCGACAAAGCGCTCGCGGCCGAGGTCGCGGCGCGAGGTTCCCTGTGCCGCCAATTGATTCTCGACCACGATCTGTGTGGCGATGCCGGCATGATCGGTGCCGACTTGCCACAGCGTGTTGTCGCCGTGCATGCGGTGATAGCGGATCAGCACGTCCATCAGGGTCTGCTGGAACGCGTGTCCCATATGCAAGGTGCCGGTGACATTCGGCGGCGGAAGCTGGATACAGAACGCAGGCACGCCCGCTTTCATCGACGCCTTGAACAGGCCTTTCGATTCCCAGAACGGGTACCACTTCGCTTCAATGGCGTGCGGTTCGAATGTCTTCGCGAGTTCCATCGTGCAACCGGTCGCCTCAGGGGCAAAAGGTCGAAATTATAAGGGAAAATCGAGTGGCGCCCGACAGCGACGGCGTGCGTGCCATGGCTGGCGCTTCGATCGACGCCAAGGTATGCTTTACATATCGCGTCCGATCACCCGCGCAATGGCACGCAGCTGCGTCATGAGCGTCGCGAATTCCGCAGGGGTAAGCGCCTGGTCGGCGTCGCACCACGCCTCGCACGGATTCGGGTGCACCTCGATGAGCAGGCCGTCGGCGCCCGCGGCAACGGCCGCACACGAGAGCGCGGGTACCATCCACGCCTTGCCGCCGGCATGCGACGGATCGACGATCACAGGCAAGTGCGTTTCGCGCTTTAGAACCGGAATCGCGGTCACATCGAGGACATTGCGGTACGCGGTCTCGAAGGTGCGAATACCGCGCTCGCAGAAGATGATGTTGTGATTGCCTCCCGCGGCAATATACTCAGCGGCCATCAGCCACTCGCTGATCGTCGCCGACATCCCGCGCTTGAGGATGACCGGCTTGTTCACTCGTCCGACTTCCTTCAGCAGATCGAAGTTCTGCATGTTGCGCGTGCCGATCTGGATGACGTCGACGTCGTATTGAAGGAACGTTTCGAGCATGCGCACGTCCATCAGTTCGGTAACGATCGGCAAGCCGTGCGCATCAGCCGCAGATCGCAAGAGGTCCAGGCCTTCGACGCCCTTGCCCTGAAATGTGTACGGACTCGTCCGCGGCTTGAACGCGCCACCGCGCATCAAGCGCGCGCCGGCGGCTTTCACTGCCTCGGCAGAGGCAGCCATCTGCGGCGCGGTCTCGACCGAACATGGGCCGCCGATTACCTGCACGGTATTGCCGCCGATTGGAATGCCGGACACGTCGACGATCGTGTTCGCCCTGTGCCACTCGCGCGCGACGATCTTGTATTGCTTGACGATGTGCATCGACTTCTCGACCCCCGGCATGGGATCGAACATCTCTGGGTCCAGCTTGCGCTCGTCGCCGACCGCGCCGATGAGCGTGCGCTCGGTTCCGCGCGAGATATGGACTTCGAGTCCGTGCGCGCGGATCTTGGCCTCGACCGCTTCAATCTCGTCGCTGCCTGCTTCGGGTTGCATCACGATGATCACGATTGCTCTCCTTACGTAAAAAAATCGGGCGGCCCGTGGGCCGCCCGATCGTTGGTGAATTCTCTGTGGAACTTACCGGTGAGCGCGGCCCTCGGGAGTCATCCCGAAATAAAAAACGTACACGTAGGCAGCGACGCGAACTTCAGCGGTTCGCGACAAACCGGCATCAGGCAATGATCGAACACAGTGGTTCATGGACAAAAGTCTAGCATAGTTTGAACCGCCGCCCGGCAACAATTCAGCGGTGCTCGCTACGCCATTGGGCGATCTCGCGTTCGATCGCCTCCGCCACGTAGCTGCGCACCAGTTTGCCGACCTGGTCGTTGATTTCACCGACCAGTTCCGCGCCCGCACGGTCGACAATGGGTTGAAGGTGCCGAGCAAGCTGCTCCTTGAGGCCGGTATCCGTGAACAAGTCGATTCGTTGCAGCACCTGCATCGATATCTGTTCCCCAAGCACGCGCCAGCGTTCATCGGAGGCGGTCGCCGGGTCGGCGTCGACATTTTCGTCTGCGACTACGACGGGCACGCTGAGTTCGGGTGGGGGCGCATCTTTGTCACTCGCAGCCTGTACCTCAGTGTCAGGCGCGCTGGAGCGTGCCGGCGGAGGCGTGGCCGCCGAGCCCGCTGCCTTGAGCGTGGCGCGAGCCGGTTCTTCGACTTCCGCCGGTGGGGGTTCGGACAGTGATTCCGAAGTCTTCAAGGTGACCGGTGGAACGACCGCTAGCGTATCGGGTGCGTTACCCGTGACGCTGTGGTACGCCGGATCGATGGTATCCATGACCAGCCAGTCGGAGGGGTCGCCTTCGAACATAGTCCCTGCAGCGACCGTCGCCTCGGGTGCCGGCACGCTGACGATCACCTCTTCCACGATTTCAGTGAGCACCGGAATATCGGCGACAGGCATGCGCAACGGCGACGGGATTGCGGTGATCGCGTCGGTCAAAATCGGGATGTCGCTGCCGACACGCCCGCGATTCTTGCGCATCAGCGCGTCGGCCTGCTCGAGGAGCTCCCGTGCGGTCGGCACTATGCGGACTCCGCCAGGCTGTGCGTGCGTAATTCGTAGCCACGCTCGCGGTAGAAACGATAGCGGCTGCGCGCCGCGGACGTCTCGGCATCGTCGACGCCAACAATTTCGGCGAGTCGCTCAAAGCGAGAGAAGAAGGGCGGTGGGGACGCCTGCAGATTGATGAGCACGGCTGCGGGGCCCTGATGCTCGAGCGCGTGGTCAACCAAGATCGGTGTTTCGCTCGCTAAGCGATGATCGACACGACAATGCGGCAGAAAGCCGACCGGCGGGTGCAGCCACAGCAGTCTGTCCAGCGCATCGGTGCCCGCGGCGTCGGGAGTCAGCACGCGCACGCTGCCATGCTGCGCGAAGGCCTTAGCGACGAGCTTCGTCGCGACCTCGAGACGATCGCTTACATGAGTATAGAAATCGATCGCAGTCATGGCGTGCGTCTACCGCATCATGAGACCGCGCCTTCCTGCGCCAGCAGCCACGTTGTCAACAATGCCACCGGACGTCCGGTTGCACCTTTCTCCTTGCCCTCCATCCATGCGACACCGGCGATATCTAGATGCGCCCAGTCGAATTTCTTGGCGAATCTCGACAGGAAGCACGCTGCCGTTATGCTCCCGCCTCCGCGCCCGGCGATGTTGGCGAAGTCCGCGAAGTTGCTGTTGAGCCCCTCCTGGTAATCGTCCCAAAGAGGCATCTGCCAGCCGCGGTCGAACGATTCTTCGCCGGCGTTGAGAAGCGCCCGCGCGAGGCTTTCGTTATTGCTGAAAATGCCGCAGGTGACGTGACCCAGCGCAATGACAATCGCCCCGGTCAGTGTCGCGATGTCGACGACGGCGGCGGGTTCGTAGCGCTCGGCATAGGTCAGGGCGTCGCACAGTATCAGCCGACCCTCGGCGTCGGTATTGAGGACCTCGACCGTTTGCCCCGACATGCTGGTGACGATGTCACCCGGTTTGGTCGCTCGGCCGCTCGGCATGTTTTCGCAGGTCGGTATCAGACCGACAAGATTGATCTTCGCCTTGAGCTCGGCCACCGCACGGAAGGCGCCGAACACGCTCGCCGCACCGCACATGTCGTACTTCATGTGATCCATATCCAATGCTGGCTTGAGCGAAATGCCACCGGTGTCAAAGGTGATGCCCTTGCCGACCAGCACTACCGGGGCCTGTTTCTTGCCCGCGCCGTCATACTCCAGAACAATGAACCTCGGCGGTTGATCGCTGCCGTTCGTGACCGACAGAAACGAGCCCATTTTCAATTCTTCGATCTGCGCGCGCTCGAGCACCTCGCACTTGAATCCAAGTTCCTGCGCAAGTGCCTGTGCGCGCTCGCCGAGGTAGGACGGCGTGCACACGTTGCCGGGCAGGTTGCCGAGGTCACGCGCCAGGTCCATGCCATGGGCGATCGCAAGACCACGTGCTGCAGCTGCTTCGCCCGCGGCCAGGTCGCTGCGCTGCGGGACGGATAACGTCAGCTTACGCAACGGACGGCGAACTTCTGCCGGCTGGCTTTTCATTTGGTCGAACCGATAAACCGCCTCCATCGCCACGACTACGGCATGCTCGACCCGCCACGCGACTTCGCGGCGCTTGACCTTTTCTTCGGTCAGATAGACAACCGCCTCGTACGAACCGGTCTCATTCAGAAGTCGAACGGCCGCGCGGACGGCGCTGCGGAACTCGCGCTCACGGAAATCGCGCTCTTTGCCCAGGCCGACAAGCAAGACGCGGTCGGCAAGCGTCCCTTTGACATTGTGCAAAAGCAGCGTGCTGCCGAGTTTTCCCTCCATGTCGCCGCGGCGGATGATTTCGCTGATGTAGCCGCCGGACGCGCGGTCCACCAAGTCGGCAGAAAGGCTCGGCTTGCGGTTGTCGAACACTCCAACCACGACGCAGGCGCTCCGCTGCTTCTCCGGGCTGCCGCTTTTTATGGTAAATTCCATCGCCGTTCCCTCGAACCAAAAATTGTCTTTAGGCGGTACGAGCAGCATTATCGGCAAATCACCCCGAAAAAGTCAAAATATTTCCGTCGTCATGGTGTTCAGGCGCAGCCTGGTAAGGGAACTGACGGCCACGGCCGTCGGGCTTTTTCTCGTATTGCTCGGCATTCTCTTCACCAATCTGGTATTGCGGCTGTTGGCGCGTGCCGCCGGCGGAACCGTCGCACCCGAGGGTATTCTTGCGCTTTTGGGCTTCAATGCCCTGTTTTATTTCAATATTCTCCTTTCGGTTGCCCTGTTTTTTACGGTGCTGCTGACCCTGTCCCGGTGGTATCGGGATAGCGAAATGATCGTCTGGTTCACTTCGGGTCAGGGGTTGACCGCCTGGCTTAAACCAATCCTCTGGTTCGCCACGCCGTTTTTCCTGGCGATCGTCGTTTTGTCACTTTGGCTGTCTCCCTGGGCCGAACAGCGCCGCCTGGAATATGAACGGCAATTGGAGTCGCGCGAAGAGCTGTCACTGCTTGCACCGGGTCTATTCAAGGAGTTCCGGCAGGCGCGGTTGGTTGTTTTCATAGAGAGCATCAACAGTTTCGATGGCACGATCCGCAACGTTTTCCTGCATTCGATGGAAGGCGACAAGGACGTGACGACCGTGGCTCGGTCGGGCCACCTCGAAGATGCGAAGAATGGGGACCGCTTCATCGTGTTGTCGGACGGTCGACGTTACGAGGGGCAGCCGGGCAGCTCGGAATTCCGGATCGCCGAATTCGAGACGCTCGGCCGCCGGATCGAGCCCGCCGAAGTGCGCGCACTCCCGAGCTCCGTCAAGGCGATACCGCTGGCTGCGCTGATTGCGGCGGACGGTGCACCTGAACGGGCCGAACTTTTCTGGAGGCTGTCGGTACCGATCAGCGCGGCGCTGCTCGTGTTTCTCGCGGTTCCGCTCTCCTATGTGAATACGCGCGTGGGCAGATCCTTCAACCTGTTCACGGCAGTGTTCGTCTATATGCTCTACAGCAACTGCATCAACATCGTGCAGAGTTTCGTCGCCCAGGGCCGCCTGTCGCTCGGCGCGGGCTTGCTGCTCATTCATCCCTTTGTGGCGGCGATGATTTTCCTGCTCTTTTATCGCCGTCTGTCGGTGTCCGGCTGGTTCCCACGGCGGCGCCCCGCATGAAGACGCTGCGACGGTACGTCGGCCGCGAAGTGTTGTACGCGACGATGCTGATCTTCATCGCGTTGTTGAGCCTGTTCGCGTTTTTCGATCTCATCCATGAACTCGGCAATGTCAGCAAGGACGGATACCCGCTTAGCCGCGCACTCTTGTTCGTCGGCTTGAGCCTGCCGGGTCATGTCTACGAGTTGATGCCGACCGCCGCGTTGATCGGCACGCTGTTCGCCATTGCGCAAATGGTCAGCAATTCCGAATACACCGTCATGCGGGCTTCCGGGGCGTCGCTGACGCAGATTACGTGGGCGATCATCCGCATCGGCATTCCGCTTGCGATCGCGACGTTTCTCGCCGGAGAGTTCCTTGCGCCACCAGCCGAGCGGCTAGCGCAGCAGGTTCGGCTGCAGACGCAAGGTCAGCAGACGCAGATATTCGCGCAGCAATTTCAATCCGGGTTCTGGTTCAAACAGGGAAGGCAGGACGCGACCACGGATCCTGCCGACAAGGACCAGACCTTCGCGAATATCAGGAACCTGCTCGCCGACAATACGCTGCTCGGCGTACGCATTTACCAATTCGATGCCGACATGCGTCTCAAGGCGGTGCGACTCGCCGACTCGGGAACCTTCGTCACGGACGGGCAGTGGCTGCTCAAGAATGTCAGAACGACAGAGCTCTTGGCGGACGGTGCCCGTGCGAGTCATGCCGACGAATGGACATGGAAAACCGTGCTCAAGCCGTCGATCTTAACCGTGTATCAGGTCGCGCCGGAAAAGCTCGAAATGTCGTCGCTGTACGACAACATCAGCGTGCTTGGCAGCAATCAGCAAAAGACGTCGCGCTTCGAAATCGCGCTATGGAACAAGATCTTCTACCCCGCCGCCGTCCTGGTGATGATGGTGCTCGCGTTGCCCTTCGCCTACTTCCAGCGTCGCGCCGGAGGCATGAGTTTTCGCATCTTCGCGGGAACGATACTCGGGCTTTCGTTCTTCCTCCTCGGACGCCTTTTTTCGTACCTCGGCGTGATCAACGACTGGCCACCGCTGTTTTCCGCAGCGTTTCCCGTGGGTGCGTTCGTGGTCGTTGCCGCGACGATGCTCTGGTGGCTCGAGCGCCGCTAACGCTTTCAGGCATGCCAGCGCGATCCGGAACGCGAAAAAATCCCCGCGCAAGCGGGGATTTTTTTGTCGGCGAAGCGCCGGGCAATATTGCCTAAGTTGCCAGCTAAGTTGCCAACTAAGTGGCCAACTAAGGCGCTGGGACGATATTGACGACCTTGCGGCCCCGCACGCCCTTGGTGACGAATTGCACCTGGCCTTCAACCAGCGCGAACAGCGTGTGGTCCTTGCCGATGCCAACGTTGACGCCGGGATGAACCTGCGTGCCGCGTTGACGCACGATGATGCCGCCAGCGGGGATCGCTTCACCTCCGTAGGCCTTCACGCCGAGGCGCTTGGAATGCGAATCGCGCCCGTTGCGGGAACTGCCGCCTGCTTTTTTGTGTGCCATTGCCGTGTCCTGTTCGTGGCGAGCGTCAGCCGACGATACCGTCGATTTGGAGCTCGGTATAACCCTGACGGTGCCCCTGGTGCTTCTGGTAGTGCTTGCGCCGGCGCATCTTGAAGATCCGGAGTTTCTCGCCGCGCCCATGCGCAAGCACAGTCGCCGTGACCGTCGCGCCCGCGACGGTGGGTTGACCCAGGCGGACGCTGTCGCCATCCCCGACCATGAGTACCTGGTCAAGGACCACTGCAGCGCCCACGTCCGCAGGTAGCTGCTCTACTTTGAGTTTTTCGCCGGGCGCAACCTTATACTGCTTGCCCCCGGTTTTTATGACCGCGTACATAGAGATACTCCAAAATATGGCTGTTGCGCGAAAAAGTTTTCCATTTTAAGAGCTTAGACGAGCTTTGTCAAAGCTGGCAGCCCCGTGGCGAGCAACCCGGAGCGTGCCTCCCGGCATCGGGTAAACTAACATTGCTCAGATTGGGCGCCCCGCTCCGCGGCGCGCCCGTCGATCGCAGGTTTCCTCTCCCGCCCGTGACAATTTCGTTCCTGCAACCGATCCTCGGCGACGATCTGCAGGCCGTCGATCGTGTCCTGCGCACCGCCCTCGACTCGGACGTCGCGCTGATCCGTCAGGTCGCTGAATACATCATCGGGGGTGGCGGCAAGAAATTGCGTCCCGCAATGCTGCTGCTCACCGCCCGCGCCCTCGATTTTCGCGGCACGCATCACCACACATTGGCCGCGGTTGTGGAAATGATCCACACGGCAACGCTGTTGCATGACGACGTCGTCGATGAATCCGAGTTGCGGCGGGGCCACGCGACGGCGAACGCGAGCTTCGGCAACGCCGCCAGTGTTCTCGTCGGCGACTTTCTTTATTCGCGCGCGTTCCAGCTGATGGTCACCGTCAACAACATGCGCGTGCTGCAAATCCTTTCTGACGCGACCAACGTCATCGCCGAGGGCGAGGTCATGCAACTCATGAACTCCGGCAATCCCGAAGTGGACGAACAGCGCTATCTCGACGTGATCCGGCGAAAGACGGCCAAGCTATTCGAGGCCGCGACACGGCTGGGTGCAGTGCTGGGAGGCGCACCGCCGGAACTGGAGCAGGCGCTGGCGTGCTATGGCATGCGCCTCGGGACCGCGTTCCAGCTCATCGATGATGTGCTCGATTACACCGGCGATCAGACAGAAATCGGAAAGAACCTCGGTGACGACCTGGCCGAGGGCAAGCCAACCCTCCCGCTCATCCGCGCGCTGCAGGTGGGCACACCGGCGCAGGTCGAGGTCATCCGCAACGCCATCGGCGGTGGCGGGCTCGCCGATTTCACGCCGGTCCTCAGTGCGCTGCGTGAAACCGGAGCGCTTGAGTATGCGCGTGCATGCGCGGAGGAGGAGAGCCGCCAGGCAGCGTCGTATCTGGTGTCGTTGCCGCCTTCGACATACCGCGAAATTCTGCTAGAATTGTCGACTTTCGCAGTAACGCGAACCGCCTGAAAATATCGACGGCGCAGATGAGATTAATGCGGGGCACAAACGCAACGCCGCCAGCGCGAAGATCTTGCGGATTTCGGGGTGTAGCTTAGTCTGGTAGAGCGCTACGTTCGGGACGTAGAGGCCGGAGGTTCAAATCCTCTCACCCCGACCAGCAATCCCGCTGGTCTTCTCGCCTCGATGCACGCAATGGGGCCGCGCGCTCGGACCGCAATGATTGTCTATGCTCGGGTAAGCAGTTATTGCGGCCATTCACGCTTGTAGCGCTTGCCCGTATAATTCCGCACTGAATTAAGTCCACTTCCCAGCGGTGCATTCGGCCGCATCGGAGAAACTCCATGTCATTGCCGCGCGCCCCGCTCGCCATACTATGTCTCGTCGCACTCGCGCTGGTTGGCTGCAGCAAGGGTCACAACAGTAACGGCGGCGACGCAAATGTCCGCGTCGTCAACGCATTCTTCGAAGCGCCGTCACTGGACTACGCCATGGCTGGCGTTGTGCTGGCCGCCGCGCTTCCGTTCGAGGGCACGCGCCCTTACCAGAACGTCGCCAACGGGACCCAAACGTCCACCGTCACCGTAACCGGTGCAGGCACGCCGCTGGTCAATTCGATCATTACGCTTGTCGGCGGCGCGGATTACTCCTACATCATGTACGGTCCGGTGACGGCCGTCGGCTCTATACTCGCAGTTGATGACTTCACCGACCCGGGCACCGGCTATTTTGCGATCAGGGTCATCAACACCGCCGCAGGGATCGGCCCGATCGACGTTTATCTTACACCGCCGGGCGCGGACCTAACCGTCACCGCGCCGGCGGTTACCGGTGTAGCTTATGGTGCAGTAAGCATTTTCACCCCTGTGTTGCTCGGCGCCAATTTCGAGATCCGCATAACGCCCAACGGCACCAAGCAGGTCATCTTCGACACTGCGCCGACAGTGTTCGTCGAACACTCCGGCGCGACGATTCTGGCGTACAGCAAAGGCAGCGGCACGCTGGTCAACGTGGCGCTCCTGAACAGCGATCCCGCGGGCACTAGCGTCACCCTCAACAATCTGGTCGCGCAATACAAGGTTATCAATGCCTCGCTCGTGGCATCGCCCCTGAATGTCTTCATCGACGGCAGCCTCCAACTCTCGAACGTCCCGTTCACTGGCGTCTCGAACTATCAGCAGACGGCCACCGGCGCTCACGTGATTACCGTGCAGGCGCAAGCAACGCCCGGCGCGAACCTATTGACGCTCAACCCCACGCTTTCCGCCGCGACGGACACCTCGATCGCGCTGGTCGGCCCCGCTGGCGCGATGAACGGCGTCGTGCTGCTAGACGACAATCAGCCGCCGGCGACGGGAAGTGCCGGCGTGCGCTTCGTAAACACGTCGGCCAGCATTCCCGCCGTCGATGTTTACGTCAATTTCAGCAAGCAAGTGAGCAACCTTGCGATCAACACCGCATCGTCGTACGTCAATCTTACGGCGTCACCGCTAACTGGGACCGCCTACGAATTCGATTTCAACGTCGCCGGTACGGTGAATGCCGTTCTCAAATTGCCGAGCGTCTTGCTATTGCCACCCCACAAATACACTGTTTATCTCGCGGGTCCGACGGCGACACTCCAAGCCATCGTCACGCAGGATGAGTGAGCGCGCGCAGCGCATTGCCGTCGCCAGCAGGGTGCGCGCATGGACGACGCCCGCCGCCAGCGATGGTCAGGCCCCTGAGCTTGCGTCGTTGCAGTCCGCGGCCTAGCCGACGGCGCCGTCTGGAGAAGTGATGCGTTCGCGACACGTCATTCTGGCAATCCTTTGCGCGGCCTCGCTGCTCTTGGCTGGGTGCAACACCGGGAATGGCGTGGTGACCGTCGCGAGCACCAAGTCCAACCTGCGCATACTCAATCTGATTCCCAACGCCGGCAATCCGATTGACATCCAGCTCGACTTCGTCAATTTCGCCCCCGGAACCGTGTTCGAGACCCTGTTGAAATATGTGCAAATCGACGCCGGCACGCATACGATCCAGTCGGTCGTCGAAGGTGCAATATCCAACCTGATTCTGACCACGGTGGCGGCGCTCGGGGAGGCGAACTACACGTACATCATATTCGGCCCGATCACGCAGCCCATCGGACAGCTCTACGATGATACGTTTCTCGATCCGGGCGCCGGCAATTTCAATTTGCGCGTGATCAACGCCGCAGCGGGAATCGGCGCCGTCGACGTCTATCTCACCGCGCCTGGCGCGGATCTCAACCAGGTGTCGGCGACCGTCATCAATGTGGCCTACGCGGGATTCAGTGCGTTCGGCGCAGTGCCCATCGGCACTCTCGAAATGCGAATCACACCGACCGGATCCAAGGATGTCATCTTCGATTCACAGCCGCTCACCTATGGCGAGCGCAACGCGTTTGAAATTGTCGTGTATTCCCGCGGGAGCGGCGTGCTTCCCAACGTCGCATTGCTGGCCATCGACGGCGTCGGCAACGGTGTGTTGCTCAACAGCCTGCTTGCGCAGTTCAAGGTGATCAACGCATCGATCGTGGGCTCGCCGCTCAATGTCCTTTTCGACGGCACACTCCAACTATCGAATATTCCGTTCACGGGTTCGACGAGTTACCAGCGGACGACGGCCGCTGCACACACGCTGTCCGTGCAGGCGACTTCCACCCCGGGCTCGAATCTGCTGACGTTCACGCCCACGCTTGTTCCTGCTACCGACTCCTCGATCGTATTCGAAGGGCCGGCCGGCGCGCTGACAGCGACCATATTGAACGACGACAACCTGCCGCCGGGACCTGGCAACGCCCGCGTGCGGGTCGTCAACGCGTCCGCCGACATTCCATTGCTCGATGTGTTCATCAACTTCAGCAAGCAGATAACCGCGCTCCCGCAGAATTCGGGCGCCTACTCGCTCGAACTCAAGGCGGATTCCACCACCGGTACATCGTTCCAGTTTTCATTCAACGTCGCCGGCACGTCGCAGACCGTGCTGACGCTGCCCGCGGTCACACTGATCGGCGGCAGAACGTACTCGATCTATGTCGCGGGCCAGGGGACGGCGCTGGCCGCAGGCGTTACCCAGGACAACTGAGCCTCGACTGCCCCGGCGACCGCGCGTCGCATCCGCAATTCGACCATGCGGCCCAGCAGGTGCTGCTCGATAACGCGAGTCACCTATAATGCCGCGAGTGAACGCGCGCACGCCACCTGCTGAAGTTCCGTTGTCCGCGCACACGCCGATGATGCAGCAATACCTGCGCATCAAAGCCGAGCACCCGGACAAGCTCGTGTTCTATCGCATGGGCGATTTCTACGAAATGTTCTATGGCGATGCCGAGCGCGCGGCACCGCTGCTCGACATCACACTGACCTCGCGCGGCGCCTCTGCGGGGACGCCGATCCCTATGGCAGGCGTACCGTACCACGCCGCCGAACAGTACCTCGCCAAATTGATCCAGCTCGGCGAATCGATCGCCATCTGCGAACAGATCGGCGATCCGGCGGCATCCAAGGGCCCGGTCGAGCGCAAGGTGCTGCGCATCGTCACGCCGGGTACGGTGACCGATGCTGGCATGCTCGACGCCAAGCGCGAAAGCCTGCTGGTATCCCTTCACGTCGCTGGGCAGCGCGCGGGCGTTGCGTGGCTGGATCTCGCGGGTGGGCGTCTCTCGGCCACCGACGTGCAGCTGGCCGATCTGACCGCGCTGCTCGATCGCATTGTGCCGAGCGAACTCGTCTATCCGGACGGCCAGGTCATTACTTCGCGCGACGTACCCATGCGGGCGTTGCCGCCGTGGCAGTTCGACGCGGAGGCCGCGGCGCGCCGGTTGTGCGAGCTGTTCGGCACCCGTGACCTTTCCGCATTTGGTGCGGCGGACGCTCCGCTTGGGGTGGCGGCCGCTGGTGCGCTCATTCACTACGCGCAGAGTACACAGTCGGCGTCACTTGCGCATTTGCAATCGCTGCGTATCGAGCAAGCCGATGACCATCTCGCACTCGACGCGGCGACCCGACGCAACCTCGAGATTACCGCTACTTTGCGCGGAGAAAGCTCGCCCACGCTGTTATCGCTCCTGGATCGCTGCGTGACAGCCGGCGGCAGTCGCTTGCTGCGACACTGGCTCGGCAATCCGCTACGAGCGCGGGAATCGGCCGCGGTGCGCCACGCGGCAATTGCCGAACTTGGCAACCGCGCGGATGTTGCGGGCCGCGTCAGCGCCGAACTCCGGCACACGGTCGATATCGAGCGCATCGCATCGCGCATCGCGCTTGCGAATGCGCGCCCGCGCGATTTGTCCGGGCTGCGCGACACGTTGCAACGCCTTCCGGCCATTGCGGAGGCCGCGAATTCCTGCACATCGTCGCTGCTTGTTCGCGCCCAAACGGATCTGTCCGTCGCACCACGCTGGCTGCAACTCTTGCAGCGCGCGATCCAGCAGGAGCCGGCGGCGGTCGTTCGCGACGGCAATGTCATCGCGACGGGTCACGATGCCGAGCTCGACGATTTGCGCGCGTTGCAGGACAACTGCGGCGCGTTTCTGGTCGAACTCGAATCGCGCGAACGCACGCGCACCGGCATTGCCAGCCTCAAAGTTGAATACAACCGCGTACACGGGTTCTACATCGAGGTGACGAACGCCCACGCCGAAAAGATTCCCGACGACTACCGACGACGCCAGACGTTGAAGAATGCGGAGCGGTACATCACGCCTGAACTGAAAGCGTTCGAGGACAAGGCACTCTCCGCTCAGGAACGCGCGTTGGCGCGCGAAAAAGCGCTCTACGATGCCCTGCTTGTCGATCTGGCCCCGGCCATTCCCGAACTCCAGCGCGCGGCACATGCGACGGCGACGCTCGACGTCCTTTCATCACATGCGGTCGTTGCGGCAGAACTCGGGTGGACGTTGCCCGTGTTAACTGTCGAACCTGGCATCGATATTCGCGGCGGTCGCCACCCGGTGGTGGAGACACAGGTCGAGGATTTCATCGCCAACGACCTCGTCCTCACCCCGTCGCGCCGATTGCTGATCGTTACGGGGCCCAACATGGGCGGTAAGTCCACGTACATGCGCCAAGCCGCCGTGATCACGCTGCTCGCCTATTGCGGACTGTTCGTACCGGCAGACGCGGCTCGGATCGGTCCCGTCGACGCGATCTACACGCGCATCGGCGCGTCGGACGATCTGGCGGGCGGCCGCTCAACCTTCATGGTCGAAATGACGGAAGCAGCGGCGATCCTCAACCGCGCGACGCCGCGGAGTTTAGTGTTGATCGATGAAATCGGCCGCGGAACATCCACCTTCGACGGCCTTGCGCTTGCATGGGCGATCGCACGTGAACTGGCACTGACCAACCGCAGCCTGGCGCTGTTCGCAACCCACTATTTCGAGCTTACGGCGTTACCTTCGGAATTGGACGGCTGTGCGAACGTTCATTTCGATGCCGTTGAGCACAAGAACGGCATTGTGTTCCTCCACGCCGTGGAAGACGGCCCGGCCAATCAGAGTTATGGACTGCAAGTCGCGAAGCTCGCCGGCGTGCCCGCGGAAGCGCTGCGACAGGCACGCACTTTCCTTGCGCGGCTCGATCAGTTCAGCGTGCGTCGGGATGTCCAGGCCGATCTGTTTGGCGCTACCGCAGCGCCGGCCGAAGCAGCAAGGCCGGACGCTCCCGTGCTCGACCGACTCGCTGCCCTCGACCCAGATGCGATGTCACCCAGAGACGCGCACGTCGCGCTATACGAACTCAAACGTCTGGCCCAACGCTAGCAACGCGTCAGTGGTGGTGGTGATCACCTTCCCCATGCACATGTCCGTGCGCCTTCTCTTCGGATGACGCGGGGCGCACGTCGACCACGGTGCAATCGAAGCGCAGACGCTGGCCCGCCAACGGGTGGTTGCCGTCGACGACAACCTTGCCCTCGGCGATATCCGTCACTGTGTACACGCGCTGATCGTCGTCATCGTCTTTGTCCTGGCCCGCGTAACCTTCGAATTGCATGCCGACCTTCACCTCTGCGGGAAAGCGATCCTGCGGTTCGATACGCACCAATTCAGCGTCGTACTCGCCGAAGGCGTCCTCGGGCTCGAGCGTGACCGAGCACGTGTCGCCGACCTTCTTTTGCGCCAATGCGGCTTCGATCTTCGGAAAAATGCCGTGGTGGCCGCCGTGCAGATACGTGATCGGCTGCGTTGATTCCTCGATCAGTTCTCCGGTCGTGGAGAACAGTTTGTACGACAACGTGACGACGGTGTTGGAAAAGATGTTCATACGGTGGGTCAGGAAGGGGATGGAGAAATGGACGTCCTGCATGCTGCTTCGCATACGAGCAGCGCGCGCTTATTTTAGCGCAAAGTCGCGTAGACGGCGCCCGCTATAATCGGGGGATGCCGAAAAATGCGACCCATGCGCTTTTGGGTGGACTCGCGCCGGCCGCGTTTCTCCGCCGCCATTGGCAGAAGCGGGCGCTGCTCGTGCGTCAGGCGATCCCGGATTTTCGCGGCTGCCTGACAGTGCCGGAATTGTTCGTGCTTGCCGCTCGCGACGATGTCGAATCGCGGATCGTGTTGCGCAAGGAAGGGCGGTGGTCGACGATCCAAGGTCCGTTCCGCAAATCCATGTTCAAGACGTTGCCGGAAAAGGGTTGGACGCTGCTCGTGCACGGCGTCAACCTGCGCCTGCCCGCGGCCGACGCTCTGCTTCGCCGCTTCGCGTTCATTCCGTTTGCGCGTCTCGACGATCTCATGGTGAGCTATGCGACGCCGGGCGGCGGTGTCGGCGCGCATTTCGATACGTACGACGTGTTCCTGTTGCAGGGCGAAGGTCGACGCCGGTGGCGCGTCAGCCGTCAACGGGACCTCTCGCTCCGGCCCGACAGGCCGCTCAAGATCCTGGCGCGTTTCCGTCCGACGCGATAAGTGGGTGCTGGATCCGGGCGACATGCTGTACCTGCCGCCGGATCATGCGCACGAAGGCGTCGCCGTGGACAACTGCACGACGTATTCGATCGGCTTTCGCGCGCCAGCGGCGCAGGAACTTGGCACCGCATTCCTGGATTGGATGCGCGACAACGTGACGCTCACCGGACGCTACGCGGATCCCGACCTCACCGCCACCGACGAACCCGCGCGCATCGGTGAACGCATGCAGGCGGGATGCGCGGCGATGCTCGCAGCGGTCCGCTGGGACCGACCAACGATCGAGCGTTTCGTCGGCTGTTTCCTGACCGAGCCGAAGGCGAACGTCGTATTCGACCGGCCGGCACGGCCGGGCACGTTGCACGGATTCACGCGCGTTGCACGGCGCCGCGGCTTGCGTTTGGACCCGCGAACGCAAATCCTATACGATGGCCAGAACCTCTACGTCAACGGTGCGTCGGTCGCGTGGCCACGAGGTGCCGGCAACGTCCTGAAGACTCTGGCCAACCGCCGCAGTATCGCCGGAGCAGACCTGAACGGCGTCGCGGTCATTGGCCTCCTCCATGAGTGGTATTGCGATGGCTACATCGAGTTCGCCTGAACCGCCCATCGAGCCGCGGGTCGTCGTGCTAAGCAGCATTGCCGAGCAGGCGGCAGCGATCGACGATCTGATTCTGATGGCGCGTCACCACGTCCGCGTTTTCGACCAGGATCTGTCGCAGGGCGGCTGGAATTCCGCGCAGCGCGCGGAGCGCTTGACGGCCTTTCTGCGCACCGCCCGAGGGCGCCGTCTCGACATCATCGTCCACGACACTCGCTATGTGGAAAGTGCATGTCCGCGCATGGTGGCGCTGCTGCGCACGTTCAGCTATGCGATGTCGATATTCAAAACAGGCGACGAAGCGAAAGTCGCTACCGACCCACTGGTGATCGTCGACTCGACACACTACCTGCACCGATTCCATTTCGACCAACCGCGCGCCACGCTCGGCATCGCGCAGCCCGAGCAAACGCAGCCGCTCGCGAATCGATTCGATGAGATCTGGGCGACCGGCGAACCCGGCATTTCGGGCACGGTCCTTGGCCTTTGACGTCCAGCACGCCAGGGTCCGACCGACAAAGTAGCTCGGTTCACAGACGCTCGATCCCCGTGGCTGCGCCCTGATGGTGCATGTGATTACGATCTGATTGAATCCATTGCGATTTTGTGGTAGCCTACCGAGTGTCGGTGCGTGTTCTGCCATTTTCTCGTGACCATAGACCGGCCAGGTCGTAATTCGATTCGCGAGCTTCGCTCGCCTCATTCCATACTCGAGTAGGGGAAACAAAATGAAGAAGTCCGTTTTTTTCGTTGCCGCGCTGGCGCTCGCGCTGACCGCTTGCGGCGATAATGGCAAGGCCGCTGCCGACGCGAAGGCAGCTGCCGACAAGGCCGCCGCGATGGCGAAGGACGCCGCCGACAAGGCCGCAACTGCAGCGAAAGACGCAGGCACCGCAGCAATGCAGTCGGGTGCAGCCGCGACCGACGCAGCCAAGGCCGCCGGCAGCGCAGCGATGGATTCTGCCAAGGCCACCGCCGCAGCGACGTGCTGCCGCCCATGCGGCTGCTGCCAGCACCGGCGCCCGCGATGGCTCCTGCTGAAGCACCCAAGAAATAGGTTAGTTCAGTTGCAATGACTCAGTTGCATTGACTCAGTTGCATAAAAAGCCGGCCCGCGGGCCGGCTTTTTCTTTGGCCGGCGTCTTGCGAACGGAAGCGCCCTGCGAGTTGCGCCTTACAAAGGCGCGCCAATCCGCTCCGCGACCTCGCGGTACTTGCCGATGACGTTGCCAAGATTGCGGCGGAAGCGATCCTTGTCGAGCTTCTCCTGGGTGCCGTGGTCCCACAAGCGACAGCCGTCGGGCGTGAATTCGTCGCCGAGCAATAACGGACCTTGCGGATCGTCGAGGGCGTGACCGAATTCGAGCTTGTAATCGACAAGGTCCATACCTGCATTCGCGAACAGGGGTTTGAGCACCGAGTTGACCTTCAGCGTCAGCGCCTTCATTTCCGCGATCTCGCCGGCGGTCGCCCACCCCAGCACGCGTATGTGGTCGTCGTTGACCAGCGGGTCCTTGAGCGGATCGCTCTTGTAGAAGAATTCGAAAATCGGCTCGGGAAGTGGTGTGCCTTCCGGGATGCCGAGGCGCTTGGCCATCGAACCGGCGCAAATATTGCGCACGACGCACTCGACGGGGAGCATCTTGAGGGCGCGTACGAGCGAATCGCGCTCGTTGAGCAGGCGCACGAAGTGCGTTTTGACACCTGCCTGCCCCAGCTTTTGCATGATGAATGCGTTGATCTTGTTGTTGGTTTCGCCCTTCTGCTCGAGTTTCTCCACCCGTTCGCCATCGAACGCGCTGGTGTCGTCGCGATAATGCATGACCAACAGATTCGGATCTTCCGTGGTGAAAACGGTCTTGGCCTTGCCCCGGTAGAGTTCCTGTTTCTTTTCCATCACCACTCCTTGCATTGAGTAGAACGTCTCGCAAAATCTAGAATTCGCGCCAATCAAATCCGTCCTGCTGATCGGCAATGCCGATCCATTCGTGGGTGCAGTTGAGTACCCCTGCAAGCGCGGCGCCGGCAAGTTCGCGCGTGTTGTTCTCTTGCGACAAATGCGCCGCGAACAAATGCTTCAGGCGCGAGTTGTCGAGGCGCGACAACAGCCCCGCCGCGGCGTCATTGTCGAGATGGCCGAATTTTCCCGATATGCGCTGCTTGAGTGGGTAAGGGTAATCACCGTTGGCAAGCATGTCGCGGTCGTGATTGCATTCCAGCACGAGCGCGTCGCACCCGGACAGGCTTGCTTCGACGTGCGCGGTCGAGACGCCGAGATCGGTGAGCACACCAAGTCGCCATTGCCCATCCGTCAATACGAACTGCACGGGCTCGCGCGCGTCGTGCGGCACAGGAAATGGACGGATCTCGATCCCGCCGACCGCAAAGGCGTCGTGACTATCGAAGCCGCAGACGCGTGGCAATTCCGCGAAACGTTCTGCGACCATGGACAACGTACCGAATGTCAACCATACGGGAGTATCGAAGCGCTCCGAGAATGCGGCAACTCCGCCGATGTGATCGCCGTGCTCATGCGTGACAACGATCGCCGTGATCGTCTCAGGCGCGACCCCGAGGCGTCCGAGCCGAGCGATCGTGTCCCGAATGCGGAATCCACAATCGACCAGCAGACGCGTCCCGTCGGCTTCGACCAGAAGGGCGTTGCCCTCGCTGCCGCTACCTAGGCAAGCGAAGCGCACGGGCCCGTCACTTCAGCTGGTCCTTGAGAAGCGCGAGGATCTTGTCACTGTTGACCGATTTGTCGGGCGCACCGGCCGGATCCTGGACCGTGACGACGCTCTTGGGATCCGCTTCTGTCACGAGGACACGGTACTGCTCGGGCTTGACGTCATTGGTCTTCCAGAATGCGAGCTTGTCGAGCCAGCCTTTTTCTTTTTTTACTTCCAGGTCGGGATTCGAGTAACGGACGAAATACAGGCCTTTCGAGCGATCGCGGTCGACCACCGTGAATCCAGTACGGTCGAGCGCAAGCCCGACGCGCCGCCACGCGCGATCGAAGGCATCATCGACCACCAGCTGGCTTGCCCCGTCCTTGCTCTTTTCGATGACGGCGCGGTCGGGCATCTTGGCCAGCCCGGCGACCGCCTCATCTGCCGTCTGTTCGGGCGCGCCAAAGGCAATCATCATGCGCCCGAGGAATTCTGCTTCGAGCCCGGGATCCGCCGGCGTCATTTGCCATGAAAAATCGTCGCCGATCTTCGACACCTTGTCGACCTTGGTCGGCAGCTGTGCCGCACCTTGGTGGCTGATGAAAATTTCGACCGTGCCAGGCTCGGTGCCCCGCTCGATGCGCGTACGAAACTTGTCACGCTTGTAGGTATCGTTCAGGAAACTCACATACTTGCCGATGAACTGCTGCATGAAATCCTGCGGCACCAGTGCGCGATTCTCCGCCCAATCGGTTTCCATCGTGCCGAGCTCCGGCTGCTCGCTGGCGACGATAAATCCATTCTTGGTCCAGAAGGTGCGCACGGTCCGCCAAGCGACATCTGCGCTGGTTTTTACGACCAGATAGCGCTCGCTGCCTGCTCGCATCAATCGGGCGTCGGCGTTGGCCGGCAGCAACTCGGTTGTCTTGCCCGTCGCTTTGGCGGCCGCCTGGCCGGATGCCGTCGCAACCTGATAGCGGTCGTCATAGGTGGGCGCCGCGAGGTCCGGCGGAATTTCAAGCGCGGGTGCGGTCCCGGAAGATTTGTAGTCGATCTTCTTGCCAATCGACGTCGTCATCGTGTCGCATCCGGCGAGCACTGTGATGGTGGCAGCGATGGCCGTGTATTTGAGTAGTGAAATCGGGGACATGCATGTTCTCCTAGAGACAGCCCGCTTCGTTCAACGCAGAACGAACCACGTCGTGATACTGGGCGTCCAGCGCGGTCAGCGGCAGCCGCAACGCGGGGCCGATCCGGCCCATTGCAGCGAGCGCCCATTTGACCGGTATCGGGTTGGCTTCCACAAACAATTTTGTGTGCAACGGCAACAGCCGCGCGTTGATTTCCCGTGCTTCGGCAATCCTGCCGGTCAGCGCCGCCGCGCACATATCCGCCAAGGCGCGGGGTGCGACGTTGGCAGTTACCGAAATGACGCCGTGGCCGCCCAGCAGCATATAGGCGAGCGCCGTATCGTCATTGCCCGAAAGTAGTGCAAACGGTTTGTCCCTGGGCAATCTCCGCTGCAGATCGACGTGCCTCACCAAGTCCGATGTCGCATCCTTCACGCCCACCACACCCGGCAGCTGCGCGAGCCGCAGCAGCGTTTCGTTGCCGAGGTCGGCGACAGTACGGCCGGGTACGTTGTACACCACGAGTGGCAGATCCACTTTCTCGGCGATCGCACGGAAGTGCCGATATAGCCCTTCCTGCGAGGGCTTGTTGTAATAGGGCACGACCGAAAGACCGTAGTTCGCGCCAACTTTCCGCGCGTATTGCGTGAGTTCGATCGCTTCCGACGTGGAATTGGCGCCGGTGCCCGCGACCACGGCAATGCGGCCGTCGACATGCTCGACCGTCGTTTTGATGAGCAGGCAGTGTTCGTCGAAATTGACGGTCGGCGATTCGCCGGTCGTCCCCACAATCACGATTCCGGACGTACCGTTCGCAACATGAAAATCGATCAGCTTACACAGCGCCGGCAGGTCGAGAGCGCCGTCAGCCTGCATCGGCGTCGCGATCGCGACTAGGCTTCCATTGAGCATCGGGGACAAGCAGAGATACTGGTCAAATGCGGCATTTTACTCCAATCTCCGCGGCGTCTGCGCCCGCGCAAGCAACGCATCCAGGCCCTCAGACCGCGGTCAGCGCGCGAGGTTCATGCCGGTAGCGGCGAAGGCCAGGTTAGAGCCGCGCCGACCGCGGCGATGCGCTGCACTACCGCAGGGCGCGTAGAGTTCACGACGCCTTGCTCGTACGCCACGACCCTGAGGCGGTCGCCAATTGTCGTCAGCAACTCTCCGGGCGCCAGGAGAAAGTCCGGATTGGCGGGTTTCCCGAACGCCTCGTTGCCGTGCGCGAACGTTTCGTATAGCAGGACGCCATCGTCGGCGACTGCGGCGATCAATGCAGGCATCAGCGCGCGATGAAGGTAATTGGTGACAATGACGGCATCGAACCGCTCACCGGGCAGCGGCCAGGGATCGGCCTCGATATCGGCCTGCAGGGGCGCTACGTTCGCCACGCCGGCGAGTTTGGCGAGTGCCACAGTGTTGCGGTCGATCGCGGTGACACGGCACCCGCGTGCGGCAAAAAACACGCTATGGCGTCCCGGCCCGCAGGCCACGTCGAGAACACGGCCATTGTCCCGGACCAGCGACGCGAAGCGCACGATCCACGGCGAAGGTGGGTCAGTGGCGGCAAGCGCGGCAGCTCGATTCATCCCGCGCCTCGGCGCCGGCGGGGCATCGATTGGGCTTCGGATGCCGTGTCGCCAGCTGCGGCGGCATCAGCCCTGGCCTCCTCGATCAGCCAGTCGATAAAGTCTTGCGCTTCGGGCCGCAACGCTGCCTGAGGACCTCGAATAACGAAATACGCCCGCGACGTCGTGTATTTCCCGCGCAGCGGGGCGACCAGCCTGTTCTGCTTGAGCAAACTGTCGATGAGCGGTATGCGGCCCAACGCCACCCCCTGTCCGTCGAGCGCCGCCTGCATCACCTGGTCGAAATGATTGAAGCGCAACGAGCCGACCGGCGTCAGATCGCGAACGCCGACCGCCGCGAGCCACGCCGACCAATTGAGCCAGGGATAGCGTCCATTTTCGTCGTCGATGTGCAGCAGCACATGGCGCGCGAGATCCTCGGGTCGACGAATCGGACGCGAAAGATCAGCGGCGAGCGCCGGACTGCATACCGGCAGAAGCCGTTCACCGAACAGCCGCGGCGCGCTTGGCGGCGCCGTCGCCTCCGAGCAGTAGCGCACGGCGAGATCGATCCGCTCACGCTCCAAGTCGACGATGCGGTTGTCGGCGGAGATGAACACATCGATGGCGGGACGTCTCGCGCGAAAGCGCGAGAGGCGCGGGATCAGCCACATCGCGGCGAACGGCTGATTGGTCGACACGGTGAGGGGCAGCGACGTTTGCTCGCGGCGGATCTTGGCGACCGTCAGCGTGAGTTCGTCGAGCACGTTCTTCGCCGTGGCGTGGAGGATCTGTCCTGCGTTCGTCAGCCGCAGTGCGCGGTGCCGGCGCTCGAACAGCGGCGCGCCGATTTGTTCCTCGAGCGTCTGGATTTGCCGCGACAGCGCCGACTGCGTGACGAACAGGTCCTTCGCCGCGAGCGTGAACGAAAGGTAACGCGCCGCGGCATCGAAGCCTTTGAGCAGGTCCAGTGACGGTAGGCGTGTTGGTCGAGTGGTGGCTTTAACCATTCCAAATCCTCATGCAAATCATGCGACGAATTCGTTTGTATGGCGTCCCTAGATGCATCGACAATTCTCCTTACCGACCGTGCGTATTTGGGTCGGGTTCCAAAGCCTGTTGCATGCATTATATGCATTCATAAGGAGAAATACCATGCCATTCGACCCCGCCACCGACTCATCGCACACGGAGCACCTTCCTTGCCCGGCGTGGCAGCCTCGTGCTGGATGGCGCCGAGGGCACCCTCATTGCTGTCGACAGCGGCTGCCTGTGGATAACGCTCGAACGCGATCCCCGCGACATCGTGCTTGCCTCGGGCATGCGCTTCAAGATCGATCGCCGCGGGCGCACGGTTGTTGTCGCCGAGGAAGATTCTCGTGTGCGGATCACGCGCCGGGCGACCGTAGTCGAGCGCATTGCGGCCCGGTTCACGCGCGCGATGGCGACCGCGATCCGCAACGCCTCGAGGCGGCTCTCGCGGCCGGGCGCGCCGTATTTTTGACACGCCGACGGAGGAAGGCGCGCGATGAGTCGCTACGACCCAACAGCCACGTTGTGAAGGCCGCGTCGTCGTGAATTGCGCCGATGCGCCGGATTGCCACGTCGCGATTCGATTGCCCGCGGCGGCAGTCGAGGTCCCGGGTTACGAGCTCGATTGACCATCATGAAAGCTGGCGGCCATGGCCGCCAGCTCTCGCGCCACGTCGCGCCGGAACTCAGCGCTTGGCGAATGCGATGTTGCCGCCCTTCTCGGATACGTGGATCGTGTCGCCGGCAACAAACTTGCCGGATAGAATCTCCTTCGCCAGCGGATTCTCGATCTCCTGCTGGATGGCGCGCTTGAGCGGCCGCGCGCCGTAGACAGGATCGAAGCCGACCTCCGCGACCTTCGCCAGCGCCGCCGCGGTGACGTCGAGCTTGATCTCCAGCTTAGCCAGCCGCGCTTCGAGGCTCTGCAACTGGATCTTCGCGATCGAGGCGATATTCTTCTCCGACAACGCGTGAAATACGACGATCTCGTCGATGCGGTTGACGAACTCGGGCCGGAATTGCGTCTTGACCTCGGCCATCACCGCGAGCTTGATCACGCCGTAATCGTCGCCCTGCATCTGCTGGATCATCTGCGAGCCCAGGTTTGACGTCATCACGATGACCGTGTTCTTGAAGTCGACCGTACGCCCCTGTCCGTCCGTCATCCGGCCATCGTCGAGCACCTGCAGCAGGACGTTGAATACGTCCGGGTGCGCCTTCTCCACCTCGTCGAGCAAGATGACACTGTAGGGTTTGCGTCGTACCGCCTCGGTAAGATAACCGCCTTCCTCGTAGCCCACGTAGCCGGGCGGCGCGCCGATCAGCCGCGCGACCGAATGCTTTTCCATGAATTCCGACATGTCGATGCGGATCAGGTGCGATTCCGAATCGAACAGGAATGCGGCAAGCGCTTTGCATAGCTCGGTCTTGCCGACGCCCGTCGGCCCGAGGAACAGGAACGAGCCATACGGTCGGTTCGGATCGGACAACCCCGAGCGCGAACGCCGGATCGCGTCCGACACGACGCGCACGGCCTCGTCCTGCCCGACGACACGTTTGTGCAACGCGTCTTCCATCTGCAGCAGTTTTTCGCGTTCGCCCTGCATCATCTTGGAAACGGGAATGCCGGTCGCGCGCGAAACGACTTCAGCGATTTCTTCGGCCCCGACCTGGGTGCGCAACAGTTGCGGCTTTTTTGCCTGCTCGCCCGCGAGTTTCTTGTCGGCCTTTTTCAGCTGTGCTTCGAGCTGGGGCAGCTTGCCGTACTGCAGCTCGCTCACCTTCTGCCAGTCGCCCTTGCGCTTGGCCTCTTCCATCGCGAGCTTGACCTTGTCGATTTCTTCCTTGATGTGCTGCGTTCCGACGACCTGCGCCTTCTCCGCCTGCCACACTTCGTCGAGGTCCGCGTACTCGCGTTCGAGCTTTGCAATTTCCTGCTCGATAAGTTCCAGGCGCTTTTTCGACGCGGCGTCCTTTTCCTTCTTGACGGCTTCGCGTTCGATCTTGAGTTGGATCATCCGTCGCTCCAGCCGATCCATCACCTCCGGCTTGGAGTCGATTTCCATCTTGATGCGCGCGGCCGCTTCGTCGATCAGGTCGATCGCCTTGTCCGGCAGAAAGCGATCGGTAATGTAACGGTTCGACAGTTCCGCGGCGGCGACGATCGCCGGGTCCGTGATTTCGACGCCATGATGGATCTCGTAGCGCTCCTGGAGCCCGCGCAGGATCGCGATCGTCGACTCGACGCTGGGCTCGCCCACGAGCACCTTCTGGAAGCGGCGCTCGAGCGCGGCGTCCTTCTCGATGTACTTGCGGTATTCATCGAGCGTAGTCGCGCCGACGCAGTGCAGTTCGCCACGCGCTAGCGCCGGCTTGAGCATGTTGCCCGCGTCAATTGCGCCTTCGGCCTTCCCCGCGCCGACCATCGTGTGCAACTCGTCGATGAAGACGATGGTCTGCCCTTCATCGGCGGCGATGTCCTTGAGCACCGCCTTCAGACGCTCCTCGAATTCGCCGCGATACTTGGCACCCGCGAGCAACTGGGCCATGTCGAGCGAAAGCACGCGCTTGTTCTTGAGCGTTTCGGGCACCTCGCCGTTGACGATCCGTTGCGCCAGACCTTCGACGATCGCCGTTTTGCCTACGCCTGGCTCGCCGATCAGCACCGGATTGTTTTTGGTGCGCCGCTGCAGGATCTGGATCGTGCGGCGGATCTCGTCGTCGCGCCCGATCACGGGATCGAGCTTGCCCTGACGGGCCCGCTCGGTGAGGTCGATCGTGTACTTCTTGAGCGCTTCGCGCTGACCTTCAGCCTCCTGGGAATCCACGCCACCGCCCCCACGGACTGCGTCGATCGCGGCCTCGAGCGCTTTTTTGGTAAGGCCTTGCTCCTTGAGCAGCCGGCCGGTGTCGCCCTTGTCGTCGGCGAGCGCCAGCAGAAACAACTCGCTGGCGATGAACTGGTCGCCACGCTTGGTCGCGATCTTGTCGGTGACATTGAGAAGATTGCCGAGATCGCGCGAAACGCTGATCTCGCCGCCCTGGCCCTCGACTTTGGGCAGGCGCGCGATGGCCTTCGCAAGCGCCGTCTTGAGCGCCGGGACGTTGACGCCCGCGCGCGCGAGCAAGGACGAGGTTCCCCCGTCCTCCTGGTCGAGCAGCGCCGAAAGGACGTGTTGCGGCTCGACGAAGCCGCCATCGTTGCCCAGGGCCAGACTCTGCGCGTCGGCGAGCGCCTGCTGGAACTTGGTCGTGAGTTTGTCTATGCGCATGCGAATTTCCGGTAAGCGAACAATACTTCGAAAGATGGGGAATGCGGCGGGGATTTCAAGCGTTTTTCAACGGTAATCCCTTGATTTTGATCGCCCCGTGCTAGCATCGTCCCTACCTCAGGATAACAACGTCGTCGTGCCCGACCCCGATCATTCTCCCCCTCCGCCCGATCGCCGCGAAGCCCCTCCCCGCACCGGATTCCTGAGCGTGATGCGGGCGGTGTTTTGGAGTTTCCTGGGCATCCGCAGGAAAGCCTCCGGCGAACGCGACATGGTAACGATCAAGCCGGTTCATGTGATCGTCGCCGGCCTGCTCGGTGCCGCGATATTCGTTACGGTCCTGATCGTGCTGGTCGCGATGATTACGCGCAAGGCATAGGCGGACGGTTGGCGTCGATGCGTTGCGCGCTGCCTGTACTCCTGTGCGCCCTCGCGTTCGCTGCCTGCAGCGACCGGAATGCCGCCAGGGACGCCGCGTTCACGGATTGCCGACTGCCGAGGCTCGCGAGCGCAGCGCGCTGTGCCAGCATCGAAGTGCCCGAAGATCGCGCCCGGCCAAGTGGCAGGAAGATTTCCATTGCGGTCATGAAGCTGCCCGCCAACACGTTGAACCCCAAATCGGACCCGTTGTTCATGCTCGCTGGAGGACCAGGGCAATCTGCGACGGCGCTGGTGCCCCTTGCCAGCCTGCTGAGCGGCGTCAGGCGCAATCGGGACATCGTGCTGATCGATCCGCGCGGCACCGGCAAATCCGCACCTCTGCGCTGCGCCGCGCTGGCGCCGCGCGACCCGTTCGACGAATTCAGCGACGCGGATATCGCCAGCGCCGCCCACCGCTGTATCGCTGAACTTACGTCCGCCGGCGAGGTAGACGTTGCGCAGTACACCACACCGGCTTTTGTTGCCGATATCGATGCAGTCCGTGATGCGCTTGGTTACGACAAGATCAATATTTGGGGCGGATCGTACGGCACGCGGGTGGCGCAGGAATACGTGCGGCGCCATCCCGACCATGTTCGGGCGATGGTGCTCGACGGCGTCGCACCGCCCGAGTTGCGCACCAGCCTCGACGTTTGGCCGACCCGGGACGCGGCATTGGCGGACGTGTTCACCGCATGCGCCGAGCAGCCGGCGTGCAAGCGCGCCTATCCCGATCTCAATGCAACGCTCGCATCGATCAGGAACCAACTCGGCCCCGGCAGGAGATTGGTCGTCACCGATCCGCGTTCCGGCATCGAACACGACGTCGCGCTCGATTTCGACATGGTCATCGGCGCCTTGCATACGCTGGTCTACGCCCCGGACTTCGCCAGCCTGATGCCAACGTTGCTCGCGCGCGCGCAGGTCGGCGATTTCGCGCCGCTGGTGGCCGCGTCGCTGCTGGTGACCGACGACGCCGGCCGCACCATGAATCAGGCGCTTCACTACGCGGTGACGTGCGCCGAAGACGCCCCGCGGATCAGCGCCTCCGAGGCGAAGAAGGTGTTTTCGACGCTGCGCGCGCCAGCGCTCGCCGAACGAAACCTCGCGGCGTGCGAAGGCTGGCCTCACCCGGCGCTTCCCGCGGATTTCAACGCACCTCTGGTCAGCGACACGCCCGTGCTGATCCTGTCCGGCGGGCTCGATCCGGTGACGCCGCCTGCAAACGGCAAGAAAGTGGCCGAGACGCTATCCAACAGCCGCCATGTCATCGCGGCCGGATACGGCCATATCGTCTCGCCGCACGCGTGCGCGCCCAGGCTCATCGAAAAGTTCATCGACGATGCTGGATTCGGCGCACTGCCGCAATCGTGCCTCGACTATTTCGCGGCCAGCGCTCGACCGCCGCTGTTCTCGTCGCTGCTGCAAACGCAATGATCGCGCAATGATCACCGTAGACGGCCTGGTCAAGCGCTTCGGCAGGACGCGTGAAATTGCCGCGGTCGACGGCGTGAGTTTCGTTGCGCCGAACGGCGCGATTACCGGCCTGCTTGGACCCAACGGCGCCGGCAAGACCACGCTGCAGCGAATGCTGTCGACACTGGTCACGCCGGACGCGGGCAACGCCGCCATCGACGGCCTCGACATCGTGCGCGACCGCTACCGCGTTCGCAGCGGCATCGGCGTGCTGTCCGACGCCCGCGGGCTGTACACCCGACTGACCGCACGCGAGAACGTGCGCTACTACGGCCGGCTGCACGGCATGTCCGGGGCCGCGCTGGAGACGCGCATCGACTTGCTGTTTGCCGGATTGGGCCTCGGCGAACTCGCGGACCGGCGCACGCAGGGATTTTCCCAGGGCGAGCGCATGAAGGTCGCCATCGCCAGGGCGATCGTGCACGACCCGGCGACGCTGCTGCTCGACGAGCCCACCAACGGTCTGGACATCATGAGCATCCGCAACCTGCGCGACCTGCTGCGCGAATTGCGTGCCGCGGGAAAGTGCATCCTGTTTTCGACGCACGTGATGCAGGAAGTCAGCGCGTTGTGCGACACGATCGTGATCCTCGGCCACGGACGCGTGATCGCCACCGGAACCGCGGCGGATATCCTTGCGCAGTCCAACTGCGCCACGCTCGAGGATGCGTTTGTCGGTCTGCTCGGATCCGGCGAAGGATTGGCGGCGTAGCCACGACATGAATCGCATCTTCACGGTTACGGCAAAGGAATGGGTCGACACGCTGCGCGATCGCCGCACGATGATGGTCACGCTGCTGACTGCGATCGCGGCCGGTCCGCTATTCCTCGCGTTGATCCTGAACATGGCCGCGAACCAGGCGGAGCGGGGTCGCGAACTCAAGTTGCCCGTCATCGGGGCCGTGTATGCGCCGGCGTTGGTTGCGTACCTGGAGCGCCAGCAGATCGTCGTGCAGGCGGCACCGGAGGACTACGAAGCAAAAATCCGCAATGGCGACCTCGACGTCGCCCTCGTCGTCGATGCGAGTTTCGAGGCCGACGTGGCAGCGGGAAGAGCCGCGACCGTGCGGCTGGTCTACGACCGCTCGCGCGATCGAGCGCGCGCATCCATCGATGCAGCGGAGACGGCGTTGCGGACGTATAACCGCCAGTGGGGAACGCAACGCTTGCTGTTGCGCGGCATCGCGCCTCAAGTCGCACTGCCGCTGGAAATCGAAGGTGTCGATCTGGCCACGCCACAACAGTCAGGCGCGCTGATCCTGTTTCTGGTCGCGTACTACGGGCTCTTTGCATCGCTGATCGGAGGCATGGCGCTGGCACTCGATGCCACAGCGGGGGAACGAGAACGCGGATCGCTGGAACCGCTGCTGGCAACACCACTCGTTCCGCTCGAAATCGTGACCGGCAAATGGCTTGCTATCGTTGCGTTCGACGCGCTGGTGGTGTTCCTTACGCTCGCCGGTTTCTACCTGACGCTTAACTTCGCGCCGTTGCCCGCAGTGGGCGTACCGTTTCTGTTTGGCGCCGCCGAATTCCTCCGCTTCCTGCTGGTACTCGCGCCGCTGATCGCGCTGCTGCCCGCGGCATTGCTTTATGTGGGGACGCGCGGACGCACGCTCAAGGAAGCACAGGCCAACGTGTCGGTGCTGCTGTTCATTGTGAGCATGCTTCCCGTCATCCAGCTGTTCCTGCAGAAAAAGGAGCCCTCATGGTTGCTGTGGGCGCCCATCTCCGCGCAATACACGCTCCTGTCGAGAGCGCTGCGCGGCGACGCAATTCCCGCGCTCGACTGGTTACAGAGCGCGATGGTGCCTTTGGCGTTGACGGCGCTCGCGCTCACCGCGGTAGCTCGAATGCTCGGACGCGAAACCGCGTTGGCGTCACGCTAGCGAATCGTTACCGGTGTCCCTGTGACGATTACGCCAGTTGCCGAAGCACCGTCAGCGGTGGCTGTCGCAACGTACTGCGCGTACCGAACCAACCGGCGACTGCCACACCGACCGCACCGCCGACCATGCCGATCGCCCATACCCACGGGTTCCAGTGAAACGGGATTTGGAACGTGCGGTCCGCAAGGACGTAACCGATGATCGTCGCCCCGGCTGCCGCGAGTACGCCGGCCAGACCGCCGATCGCCAGAAATTCGGTGATCTGTGCCGTCGCGAGCTGACGCTGACTCGCGCCGAGCGTGCGCAAGATGGCGGCGTCGTATCGGCGCTCGTCCTGGGTCACCGCGATCGCGGCCTCCAACACCAGAACGCCGCCCAGCAACGTGAACAGAAACACGAATTCGACGGCGCGCGCGACCTGTTCGATGATCGACTGGACCTGATGCAGGATGTCACCGACGTCGATGACCAGGACGTTAGGAAATGATTGCAGCAGCGGCGTGAGCCATGTCGCATTGCTCGCCGGCACGCGGACGGCGGCAATGTAAGTCGTGGGCATGGCATCGAGGACGCCCGGTGGGAACACGGCGAAAAAATTCACTCGGAAGCTGTCCCAGGCTACCTTGCGCAGGCTCGTCACCTTGGCGCTCAATCGCGTGCCGACGAAGTCCCAAGTCAGTGTGTCGCCGAGCTTGATCCGAAGCGTCTGGGCGATGCCGTCTTCGAGCGACATGCCGCCGACTTCGCCGGGCTTCCACCAGTGCCCGGCCACGATCGTATTGCTCGCGGGCAGCTCGGCCACCGACGAAAGGTTGAACTCGCGCTCGCCAAGGCGCCGCGCACGCTCGTCCGGAAGTTGTGTCGTATCGAATGGCTTGTCGTTGATGGCCACCAGACGCCCGCGCACCATCGGATACGGTACGGCGTCGACGCCGAGTTCGCGCTGGAGGAAATCATGCACACCCGCAACCTGGTCAGGCAGCACGTTGATCAGGAACACGGTGGGCGCGTCGGCCGGCAAGCTTGCGCGCCAGTTGTGCATCAGGTCGCCGCGCACCAGCGTCAACAGCAGCAGCGCCATCAGCCCGAGGCCCAACGCTCCGATTTGCATGCTCGCGGCGAGGGGGCGGCGGCGCAGATTGGCCAACCCATAGCGCCAGCTGTAACCACGTTGTGGCAACAGGCGCAGTGCGGCGACCAGCAACCTCGCGATGATCGCGGCGGCGGCGAGCAGCGCGGCGATGCCCCCGATCATGATGAGTGCCATCTTCGCATCCTGCGCCTGCGCCGCGATGAGCAGTGCCACGGTGGATGCCCCAAGCGCATAGGCCAGCGCGCCACTCGCGCGGGGTAAGCCGAGATCGCGACGCAGCACGCGCAGCGGGGGTACACCGGCGAGCGCGATCAGCGGCGGCAACGCGAACCCCAGCAACAGCAAGACGCCGGTCGCGAACGCCGAAAGCGCCGGCAACATCGTCGGCGCCGGCAGATCGGCGTGCACCATCGATCCGAGCAGGATCACGAGCAACTGCTGGCCACCCAAAGCAAGCACGCAACCGACGATGCTCGCGCCCACGCCGAGGACGACAAACTGCAGCGAAAACATCGCGAGCACCTGCCGCTCACCTGCGCCGAGGCAGCGCATCATTGCGGCCGCGTCTAGATGACGTCGGAGGTAGCGCGATGCGGCAAGCGCGACCGCGGCGGCGGCGAGAATCGCAGCCACCAGCGAGGCGAGTCCAAGGAATTGCTCGGCGCGATCGAGCGTCTGCCTGACCTCGGGGCGCAGGTCGCGGATCGACTCGATCCGCTGCCCGCGTTCAAGTCGAGGCTTCACCCAATCGCGGTAGGCATCGCTCGCGGATCCGGCGACGAGGAGCCGCCAGGTAGCCCTGTTGCCGGGCTGCAAAAGCTTCGTCGCCGCGACGTCGTCCAGATTCATCAGCAGCTTCGGTCCTAGCGCGAACAAACCGCCGGTGACTTCGGGGTCCTGTTGCACGATCGCGGTGACGATCAACGTCTTTTCGCCAACGGCAACGCTCGCGCCTTCATGGACATCGAGCCGTGCCGCCAGCCGAGCATCGATCCACACCTGGCCCGGCGCCGGGATGCCGTTGGCCGCGCGGCCCGCGGGATCGGCCGCGTCAGCGAGCGTGAGCGCGCCGCGCAATGGATAGCCGGTGCCGACGGCTTTGACGTCCGCGAGGACCGCATCACCGCCTGCCGCGCGCTCTGCGGGCTGCACCATGCTGTTGAAGCGGATCACCGGAACGACAGCGAGTCCGCGCCTATACGCCTCGCGCGTGAATTCGTCCGGCAGCGGCCGATCGCCCGACAGCAGTAGATCGGCACCGAGGAGAACATTGGCTTGCCGCGTCAGCGCACCTTTGACGCGGTCGGTGAAGAACCCGACGGTGCCCACGCTTGCAACGGCAAGTACCACGGCAGCAATCAGCACCGATAATTCGCCGGCACGCCAATCGCGACGGAGCATGACCAGCGCGAGGCGCAGCGTGTTCATTGGTAGGTGGGGCGGCCCATCGCGCTACTGGCGACCTGCGCGCGGCGCGCTCCGGTATTCGCGCTCGGGGCGGCCCATCGCGCTCATGGGACCATCGTCTCGTCGGCGACGAGCTTGCCGCCCGCCAGCGACAGCCTGCGGCCGCAGCGAGACGCGAGCGCGACATCATGCGTCACGAGCAACAAGGTCGTGCCGCGTTCCCGGTTCAACTCGAACATCAGGTCGGCGATTTCGGCGCCGGTCGCGCCGTCGAGATTGCCGGTCGGCTCGTCGGCCATCAGCACTTTCGGCTCCCCGGCGAATGCGCGCGCGATCGCCACACGCTGCTGCTCACCGCCCGAAAGCTGCTTGGGATAGTGCGTCACGCGCGCGGCCAGTCCGACACGTGCCAGCCATTGGCGCGCCCGGCCGGCGGCGCCCGTCGCACCCGCAAGTTCGAGCGGCAACATGACATTTTCCAGCGCGGTGAGCGCCGGCAGCAGCTGAAACGACTGGAACACGAAGCCGAGCCAGCGCTGACGCAACGCGGCACGCGCATCCTCGGAGAGATCGTTGAGCGTGGTTTCGCCGAGCCACACTTCGCCCGCGGTAGGCCGATCCAGCCCGGCGAGCAAGCCCAGCAAAGTCGTCTTGCCCGATCCGGACGCGCCGACGATGGCAACCGATGCCGCCGTGGGCACGTCGAAACTGACAGCGTCGAGAATCGTCAGCGGTGTATCCCCGCTTTGCACGCGCTTGGTCAGATCGCTGGCTCGGATCACCGTGGTCGAAATGGAAGGTCGAATGTCGTCCATGACGTGCAGTTTGGGCCATGGCCACGCGTTGCAAGCCGCGGCGCCTGGCAAGCGCATTGTACCGGGGCGCCGAATGCGCCTCCGGGCCGGCGCCCTGGGCGCCGTCGTGCGTCGGGATCAGCCTGCTAAAATGGAATCAGCCTTTCATTGTCGAACGCCCATGTTTCGCCGCTTCGCTTTCCTGTCGTGGATGCTGCTCTGCTCCTGGTCCGCAGGCGCTAACGCAGCGCCTTCGCCCGTCATCTTGATTCTTGGCGACAGCATTTCGGCGGGCTACGGCTTGCCATCCGGCACCGGTTGGCCGGCGCTCTTGCAACAGCGGCTCGCTTCCGAACACTATGCGTACACCGTGGTCAACGCCAGCATCAGCGGTGACACCACGGCCGGCGGTCGCGCCCGCCTCGACGCGTTGCTGGCGCAACATCGCCCCACCATCACCGTCATCGAACTCGGTGGCAACGATGGGCTGCGCGGCGGCAGCATCGATGCGATGCGGCAGAATCTCGAGGCGATGACCGCCGCGGCGCAGAAGCAGGGTTCGCGCGTACTGATGGTCGGCATGCGCATGCCTCCCAACTACGGCCCCGCGTACGTGCAACGCTTCGACGCGACCTTCGCCGACGTCGCCAAGACGCGCAAGACCGCGCTCGTGCCGTTTCTGTACGAGGGATTCGCGGAAAACGAAGCGATGTTCCAGCCGGATCGCATCCACCCAGTTGCAGGCTGCGCAGCCGCAATTGCTCGACAACGTCTGGCGCGCATTGAAACCGCTGCTCGAGCCGCCGGGCAAGGCAGGATGAGCGATCGCCGCGACAACGCGATGCGCGTGGATGTCGGTGCGCTGAGCGAATTCGCGGACCGCATCGACGTGCGCAGCCCGGCCGAGTACGCGCTCGACCACATACCCGGGGCAGAGAACCATCCGGTGCTTGACGACGCCGAACGAGCCGAGATCGGCACGCTGTACGCTACGGCGCCATTCGACGCGCGGCGACAAGGCGCTGCCAAGGTCTCCCGCAACATCGCCCGCATGCTAGACACTGGCTTCATCGACCGACCTCGCGAGTGGCGCCCTCTGATCTATTGCTGGCGTGGCGGCCAGCGCAGCCGTGCGCTCGCCCACATCCTCAACGAAGTCGGTTGGCATGCCATGCAGCTCGACGGTGGCTACCGCGCCTATCGACGGCTACGTCGTCGCGCAACTGGAAACGCTTCCCGCTCGCTTCGACTACGTTGTACTGTGCGGCCTGACGGGGTCGGGCAAGAGCCGCCTGATCGGCGCGCTGGCAGACGCCGGCGCGCAAACCCTCGATCTGGAAATGCTCGCGCGTCACCGCGGATCGTTACTCGGTGGCCTGCCCGATGCGCCACAGCCGTCGCAAAGAGCATTCGAAAGCGCCTTGCACGCGCGCCTGGAGCAGTTCGATCCCGCGCGACCGGTGTTCGTCGAGTCCGAAAGCCGGCGTGTGGGCGTGGTGCAGTTACCCGACGCGCTGCTTGCGCGTATGCGCAATGGTCGCGCACTGACGTTGCGGGCCAGCCTGGCGCAGCGCGTCGCATTGCTCAAGCAGGACTACGCGCATTTCGTCGCGGATGCCGTGTCTCTCGAAGCGCGGCTGCGGCCGTTGACACCTTTGCACGGCAAGGAATCGCTCGCGCGCTGGACCGAGCTAGCAGCAGCAGGCCAGTGGGATGCACTGGTCGGCGAGCTGCTGGAGCGGCACTATGATCCAATGTACGCACGTTCGATTGGTGCCAACTTTCCTTCGGCAAGGTGCGGACTCAATGTCGAAGTACCGGATGCATCGCACGGTGGCTTCGACAGCCTCGCGCGCGACGTACTGGCGATGATCGAAAGCAGCAAAGCCCTGCAAACCTCCTGAAAGGCCGCAGCGTGCACGACTACCGATATCGAATCGTCAACGTGTTTGCCGAGGAGCGCCTTGGCGGCAATCCGCTCGCGGTCATCGAAGACGGCCGCGGGCTCGACGACGCAACCATGCAGGCGATCGCGCTGCAGTTCAACCTGTCGGAAACAACATTCGTGCTGCCCTCGTCGATCGCAAGCGCGCGCGTGCGCATCTTCACGCCCACCTTTGAAATGCCGTTCGCGGGTCATCCCACCCTGGGCAGCGCACAGGTCGTACGCGAGCTCGTTGGCGCGAACGACGCGGTGACGCTGGAAATGACAGCGGGCATCGTGCCGGTAACCGCCGATGGCGATCGGTGGACGCTCCAAGCCAAGACGCCGCGCACGAGGGAAGTTACTGCGGCTCGCGGCGACATCGCCACGATGCTCGGCCTCGCCGAGGCGGATCTTGGTGCGCAGTCGCTGTGGGTCGATACCGGAAGTGAACAACTCGTGATCCCACTCGCGAGCGCGGATGCCGTCCGCCGCGCGCAACCGCTCGCCGCGGGACTTGCCCTGCATGGTAGCGTCGCATTGCCCGGCGGCGGCACGCGCTCCATGGCCTACCTGTGGGCTGTCGACGGCCCCGGCAAAATTCTGTGCCGCTTTTTCTTCCCGAAACACGGCGCGGTGGTTGAGGACCCGGGCACCGGGTCGGCTTGCGCCAATCTCGGCGGCTGGTTCGTCGCGACGCACGCGCCATTGCCGCAGACCTTCGCACTGCAGCAAGGTGAGGTCGTGGGCAGACCCTGCCATCTCGGACTGCGCGTCGACGCCGAGGGAAAGATCTTCGTTTCCGGCCGCGTCATCGAGCTCGGACGCGGGACGATCACGCTGTAGCAACAGGCTGTTACAACCGCTTGTGCGGGTCCGGTCAACACACGCCTAGACTGGGGCGTTGTGGGTGTCATGCGGCGATGCCGCGAAGGCAACCGGAGGCTCCTTGCGTATCGACCTTGTTCGTTTCGTGTTCGCGCTGTGTGCGGCCGCAAGTGCCACGTCAGCGACCGGCGCGAACTATCCGGTCGGCCCGCTGGGCTACGACGACGCGCGTCACCTGCTCAACCGTGTCGGGTTCGGCGCAACGCAGTCCGAAATCGAGCGCTACGCGCCGATGACCCGCGAAGAAGCCGCGAGAAAGTTGCTCGCAGGCGGGCGAACGGTCGCCGTGACTCCGCCCCCCGCGTGGGTCGGCACGGAGGAAGCGCTGCGCTACCCGCGTGGCGGCGACAAGTCCACCGAAGCCGAAAAGAAGGCCTTCGTGCAGCAGCAGGTGCGCGAAGGACTCGACCTGCGTGGCTGGTGGGTGGAGGAGATGCTGGATACGCCTTCGCCGCTGACCGAGCGCATGACGCTGTTCTGGCACAACCATTTCGTGTCGAGCCAGCAGAAGGTCAAGCTGGGCGAGTTGATGTACCGGCAGAACGTGACCTTGCGCGCCAACGCGCTTGGCAACTACGGCGAGCTTCTGCACGCGATCGCGCGCGACCCGGCCATGGTGATCTATCTCGACAGCGTGCAGAATCGCAAGGGCACGCCGAACGAGAATTTCGCGCGGGAAGTGATGGAGCTGTTCACGCTCGGCGAAGGCAACTACACCGAACAGGACGTGAAGGAGGCGGCACGCGCGTTCACGGGCTGGAGCCTCGACCGCAATACCGGCCAGTTCGTGTTCCGCCCCTTCATTCACGACTACGGCACGAAGACCGTACTTGGCCGCACTGGCAATCTCGATGGCGACCAGGTGCTCGACATCCTGCTGGAGCAGCCGCAGGCGAGCGAGTACATCACCCGCAAGCTGTGGTGCGAATTCGTGTCGCCCGATCCGGATGAAGCCGAGGTCAAGCGCATCGCGCGACGCTTCCGCGACTCGCACTACGACGTAAAGGTGGCGTTGTATGCGCTGCTCACGTCGGACGCCTTCTACGCCAAGGCGAATCGCGGCACGTTGATCAAGTCGCCGATCGAGCTGGTCGTCGGCACGCTCAAGCAGTTCGACTTCAAACCGGCGGAAGCATTGCCCTTCGCGGTGGCCGCGGCGGGCATGGGACAAAATCTCTTCTCGCCACCGAACGTCAAGGGCTGGCCCGGACAGGAAACGTGGATCAACTCGAGCACGCTGCTCGCGCGCAAGCAGTTTCTCAATCGCGTCTTCCGGACCGACGATGCCGGCGTGAGAGCGGCTGGGCTCGCGCCTGCAACGGATATGCGGGCGATGGCATCGGTACCGAAGCAGGCGCTCACGCCGGCTGGCGCACAGGATCCCGACAAAATGCGGCAGATCATTTTTCGACAGGCGATGGATCGCGGCCTGAATAGCGTCCAATTCGACAGTACCACGTGGTTCGCACAGTTCGGCACGTTGTCCGATGGCGTGCAACGCACCGATGCCTCGACGCGATTGCTGCTGGCGACCGCGCCGCAAGGCGTTCCCGATCCGAAGAGCGAACCGCTGACCATGGTGCGCGGCATCGTGCTCGACGTCTCGTACCAACTGAAATAGCGCGGAGGCATCGCATGGATCGTCGAGACTTTCTCAAGTTTGCTGCGGGGACACCCCTGGTGGCGTTACCAGCGGGGTTGGCCCGCGTCGCATGGGCAGGCGCGCCAGTCGGGGCGAACTACCGCAATCTCGTCGTGCTGATCGAACTCAAAGGCGGCAACGACGGCCTCAACACGGTGGTGCCGTACAACAATTCAACTTATTATGCGTTGCGACCGAAGCTCGCGATTCCACGCGACCAGGTTATCGCACTATCCGACAGCGCCGGCCTGCATCCGGCGCTCGCGCCGCTGCTGCCGCTCTGGAAAAGTAGCGAACTTGCCGTGCTTCAGGGCGTCGGCTATCCCCAGCCCAACCTGTCGCACTTTCGCTCGATCGAAATCTGGGATACGGCATCGAACAGCGAACAGTACCTGCAGGAAGGATGGTTGACGCGGGCCTTCGTCACGGCTCCAGTGCCGCAGAATTTCGTCGCTGACGGCGTTATCATCGGCTCGCCCGATCTAGGCCCCCTGGCGGGCGGCGGGACGCGCGCAATCGCGTTGAACAACACCGAGCAGTTCCTGCGTCAGGCGCGCCTCGCGACACCCGAGGGACAATCGCGCAACAAGGCTTTGCAGCACATCCTGAAGGTCGAAGCCGATATCATGCAGGCGGCATCGCGCCTTTCCGCCAACAAGACCTTCGCGACGATATTCCCCGACACGGGATTCGGCGCCGCAATGCACACCGCGGCGCAGATCGTGGCCAATCAAGCCGGCGTCGCGGTCGTGCGCGTCACGCTCAGCGGATTCGATACACATAGCGGGCAACCCGGCACCCAGGCGCGGCTGCTCGCCGAACTTGCGAACGGAATCGTCGCGTTGAAAGGGGCGCTCGATGAACTCGGCAAGTGGAACGACACGCTCGTGCTCACCTATGCCGAATTCGGGCGGCGGCCGAAGGAAAACCTGTCCAATGGCACGGACCACGGCACGTCGAGCGCTCATTTCGCGTTGGGCGGCCGCGTCGCCGGTGGCCTGTACGGCGAGCAGCCGTCGCTAGATCGGCTTTCAGGCGATGGCAACCCCGGCTACGCGATCGATTTCCGTAGCGTCTACGCGACTGTGCTCGACAAGTGGTGGGGCGTTCCGTCATCCGGGCCGCTTGGCGGCCGGTTCGCACCCACGCCAATCCTTCGGGCATAGTCGCTCGCGCGAAGCCTGTCGAAGAGCCCACGCGTTACGGCGTTCGCGTCACACGGCGCTCGCGTCCCACGCAGCAACAAATTCCTGCCAATGGGACTGGCCTGAGGCGACGACCTTCTCGCGCGCCAGCGATATTTCCGCGGCGTACTCGCCCGCCGTAAGGGTTCCGCGTATGAGCTGGAAGCGCAGAAACAGCAGGTAGGTGTTCATCGCGTCGGTCTCGCAATAGGACCGTATCTCACCGATCTTCCCGGCTGTGAACGCGCCGTGAACCTGGCTGCCGTCAATGCCGAGCTTGCCCGGGAAGCCGCAAAGTCGCGCCATGGCGTCAAGTCCCGCCGACGCGCGGGGCTGATACATCGCCAGTACGTCCATCAGGTCGAGATGCCGCGTGTGATAGCGGCCGAGATAACTGTTGAATTTGAAGTCACGGTCGTCGTCGCCCCAGTCCCAGAACCTTGCCGCCGTGACGCCGTGGATCAGCGCGCGGTGGTTCAGGACCGGAAGGTCGAAACCGCCGCCGTTCCATGAAACGAGCTGCGGCGTGTAGCGGTCGATCCCGTCGTAGAAGCGGCGGATCAGTTCGGGTTCCGGATCGGACGCTTCACCCAGCGACCACACGCGAAACGTGTTGCCCTCCCGCAGCGCGCATGCGATCGCCACGACACGGTGCAGATACAACTGCAGGAAATCGCTGCCGGTCGCTGCACGACGCTGTTGCAGCGCCCACGCAAGCACATCGGCGTCGGCCAGCGTCGAAGGAAGGCGATGCAAGCGGCGCAGCCCGTCGACGTCAGGGATCGTCTCGATGTCGAATGCGAGCGTCGGCGTCATGCTTACTGCGGCATTCGCTCAGCCAGGAAACACGCCTGTCGATAGATAACGGTCGCCGCGATCGCACGCGATGAAGACGATGGTCGCATCGCTGACTTCACCCGCGATGCGCAACGCCACCGCGCACGCGCCACCCGACGATATGCCGGCGAAAATGCCTTCCTCGCGCGCAAGCTTTCGCGCCATTTCTTCCGCGTCAGCCTGCGACACGAGCTCGATACGGTCGACGCGGCTGGCATCATAGATCTTCGGCAGGTACGCTTCTGGCCACTTGCGTATGCCCGGTATCTGCGAGCCCTCATCGGGCTGACACCCGATGATCGTGATCGACGCGTTGCGCTCCTTGAGATAGCGGCCGGTGCCCATGATCGTGCCGGTCGTGCCCATGCTCGACACGAAATGCGTGATCCTGCCATCGGTGTCGCGCCAAATTTCGGGACCCGTCGTGCGATAGTGCGAAAGCGGATTGTCGGGGTTGGCGAACTGATCGAGAATCACGCCCTGCCCCTCGGCGCGCATCCGCTCCGCGACGTCGCGCGCCGTCTCCATGCCACCAGCTTTCGGCGTAAGAATGATTTCCGCGCCAAATGCGCGCATCGTCTGGCGCCGCTCCGCGGATAGATGCTCAGGCATCACCAGTACCATGCGATACCCGCGCATCGCGGCAGCCATGGCAAGGGCGATGCCGGTATTGCCCGACGTTGCCTCGATCAAGGTATCGCCTGGCTTGATCTGTCCCCTCTTCTCGGCCTCGACGACCATCGACAGCGCCGGGCGATCCTTGACGGACCCCGCGGGATTGTTGCCCTCTAGCTTGGCGAGAACGACATTGGACGTTGCGCCCGGGAGGCGCTGCAGCCGGACCAACGGCGTATTGCCTACCGTGTCCTCGATCGTTTTGTCCATGGTGCGAGCTTCACGAAAAACGAGCCCGATTGTAACCGACGTCACCCCTGTGACCTTGGAGTAGAAGCATCTATCGATAGTGCAGTTGGGCTACCGCAGAAAAGCAAACCCCGCCTCGCGGGCGGGGTTTGTTTCGAAAACAACGGGCCTATTTCGCGGTCGTGGTCGTGGTCGCTGCCGTTGCGTCCGTGGACTTGGCGTCCTTGGTCGCCTTGTCCGTCTTGGTTTTTGCAGTCTTGGCATCAGTAGTCGCGGGCTTGGCCTTGGCGTCCTTCTTGGCCTTCGCGTCGGCGTCCTTCGCGTCTTTCTTCGCCTTGGCGTCGGCGTCCTTCGCGTCTTTCTTGGCCTTGGCGTCCGCAGCCTTCGCGTCGCTCTTGGCCTTGGCGGCATCGTCCTTCGCCTTGGCTTTAGCTGCCTTGTCCGCCTTGGCTTGTTCCGCTTTGGTCATCTTCGCGTCATTCGCGGCAGGAGCTGCTGCCGGTGCCGCAGCTACCGCCTTGGCGTCAGCTTTTGCGTCCGCCTTCGGTGGCGGCGATGGCGCCGTCGTCGCCGGTGCTGCAGCGGCCGCAGGCGCCGCTGCCTTCATTGCCGGTGCGGGAGCCGCCGCCGCAGGGGCAGCCTTGGCTTCAGCCTTCGCGGGCGCGGCGGCCACTGGCGTCGACGCGCCACTTACCGAGATCATGCCTTTGATCTTGCCGAACGTGCCTTCCTTGATCCCGCTGACCTTCATGATGTCCTCGGGCGTCTTGAACGGCCCGTTCTTGGCGCGATAATCGACGATGGCTTGAGCCTTGACCGGTCCGATTTCAGGCAATGCGTCGAGTTCTTCCTTGGTTGCAGTATTGATGTTCACGGCGGCCAACGCGAACGCCGAGAACAAAAGCATGACGAGCAACAGAACGAATTTTTTCATTAACCCCTCCGAGCGGAAAATTTGACTCATCCCAGTTTGCGCCGGGTGCGCCGGTCTTGGCCGGGTTCCCAAACGCTGCCCGGATGTTATGCGTTGACCTGCGTTTGCGCAAGGAGCGCTCGCACACACCGCGCGACGCCCTCGTCGACGCCCACAAACGGTGCGGAATATCCCGCTTTGCGCAGGCGGCTGACGTCGGCCTGAGTAAAACTTTGGTACTTCTCGGCGAGACCGGGCGGAAATGCGATGTACTCGATCGCACCGGCCTGGTGAAGTTCCTCGAACGCCATCGGCGCGGCGCCCTCCGCTTGACGACAAGCATTGATGGTCGCGGTGGCCACTGCGTTAAACGTCGCCGCTGTCCCAGTACCAAGGTTGAAAATGCCCGAGCGCTCAGGGTGGTCGAGAAAATCGAGGTTGACCGCGACGACGTCATCGACGCTAACGAAATCTCGCTTCTGCTCCCCGGCAGAGTATCCGCCCGAACCTTCGAACAGCTGCACCTTGGCCGATTTACGATATTGATTGAAGAAATGCCACACCACCGACGCCATCCGGCCTTTATGGCTTTCGCGCGGACCGTACACGTTGAAATAGCGAAAACCTGCAATCTGCGACGTGTGCTCGGGCAGCGTCCTGCGCACGTACTGGTCGAACAGCGCCTTCGAGTAGCCATAGACGTTCAAGGGCAACTCGAAGGACCGTTCTTCGCGAAACGACGCACTGGCACCATAGACCGCCGCCGAAGACGCGTAGAGCAGCGGGATATCGTTGTCCTGGCAATGTTCGAGCAGAGTGACCGAATAGCGATAGTTATTGGTGAGCATGTAGCGCCCGTCGGTCTCCATCGTGTCGGAGCACGCGCCCTGATGCAGCACCGCCGCGATCGCGTCGTCGAAATCGCCGTCACGCAGACGCTGCAGAAATTCGTCCTGATCGAAGTAATCGCAGATGTCGCAATCGGCAAGGTTGCGAAACTTGTCGCCATGCGTAAGGTTGTCCACCGCGAGAACGCGCTTCTCGCCGCGGGCATTGAGCCCCTTCACGAGATTCGAACCGATGAATCCGGCCGCGCCGGTCACGACGATATACACGTTGGGTCCTCGTCACTCGTCTGAAGGTCGCAGGCTAGAGCTCGATATCGACTTTGCGAATGTGCGTACTGACGCACGGCACGCGCGCCGCCACGGCGCACAATAATTCATAACCTACCGTGCTCGCGGCGGCGGCAACATCGTCGACCGACAGACCTTCGCCCCATAGGGTCACGGGACTGCCGATCACCGCTTCCGGCACATCTGTCAGGTCGACCGTCATCATGTCCATCGAAACACGCCCGGCGGTGCGCACCTTCTTGCCGCAGACCAGGACAGGCGTGCCGTTGGGCGCATGCCGCGGATACCCGTCGGCATAGCCGCACGCGACGACGCCGATACGATGCGCCCGCGCCGCAGTATATCCATTGCCATAGCCCACACTGGCGTTGGCTTTTAGATCCTGGATGGCGATCAGTTCGCTGCGAAGGGTCATGACCGGCGCGAGGCCCAACGCCTCCGCGGTTTCGTACGGAAATGGCGACGAGCCATAGAGCATGATGCCGGGTCTGACGTACTCCCCCCCGACTTCCGCATAACGCATCACGCCGGCGGAATTGGCGACCGAACGAGGATAAGGCAGTCCTTTGCACGCCCCATCGAAAACGCGTAGCTGGTCGTGTATACCATCGTCGTCGTCAGCCCGCGCCAGATGCGTCATCAGGCGCAGGGCTGCGACACTTGCCGCCTTCGACAGGCGCTCTGCCACTGCTTGCACATCATCCGGTTTGTAGCCCAGGCGGTTCATCCCGGAATTGACCTTGATGAACACTTCGAGCGGCCGCGACAGCGTCGCCGTCTCCAACATGTGTATGTGATCGGTGTGGTGCACAACTACGGCAAGACGGCGCGCCGCGATCTCCGCCAACTCGTCCGGTGCGTAAAAACCCTCGAGCAGCAGGATACGCCGCGCATAATGTTGTTCTCGCAGCGCCACCGCCGAATCGAGTTCCAGCAGCGCAAGACCATCGGCGCTAGAGAGCGCGGGTAATACACGCAGGAGGCCGTGTCCATAGGCGTTGGCCTTGACGACCGCGAGCACCTGCGCGCCTGCGGCACGTTGCGCTGCGATGCCGAGATTGGCTCGTAACGCGGCAAGGTTGATCTGGGCCAGGATCGGGCGAGTCATGACAGCACGTAAGCGAACCTGTGCTCGCCGGTTTTGTCAGAGAAGTGAAACGTGGTATAAGGCGCGAGCCGCTAGCGCCGGACGAATAACCAATTATACACATGCGCGGCGGACGCACCCCGGCACCCATCGCCGGGGCGGAGGAAAGGGCGAGAACTCGCGCAAACGAGGACGATGAAGGCCGGGTTCTACATCATCATGGCGGCGCAGTTTTTTTCGTCGCTCGCCGACAATGCGTTGCTGGTCGCTGCCATTCAGATGCTGCGGGATCTGGACTCGCCCGCATGGATGACGCCCGCGCTCAAGCAGTGCTTCGTGATCTCCTATGTCGCGCTCGCGCCATTGGTCGGCGCGTTTGCGGACTCCATGCCGAAGGGCCGCGTGATGCTGATCACCAACGGCGTCAAGATCCTCGGTTGCGCGCTCATGCTGTTCACTTTGCACCCGCTTGCCTCGTACGCGATCGTTGGTCTCGGTGCCGCTGCATACTCACCCGCCAAGTACGGAATACTGACCGAACTCCTGCCGGCAAGGCAGCTGGTGGTCGCCAACGGATGGATCGAAGGGACGACAGTCGCGTCGATCATTCTCGGCGTATTGCTTGGCGGCGTCCTGATCGCCGGACCGGTCTCGAGCGTGCTCCTCGCGATCGACATTCCACATATCGACACGGGAATCAACACGCCCCCGCAAGCCGCAATCTCCGTCATCATGGGGTGCTACGCGATCGCCGCGCTGTTCAACTGGTATATTCCCGACACGGGTGTCGCTCACCGTGCGCCGAGCAAGAATCCCCTCTTCCTGATCCGCGAGTTCGGCCATTGCTGCGCGCTGCTGTGGCGCGACAAGCTGGGCCAGATTTCGCTGGCGACCACGACGCTGTTCTGGGGCGCGGGTGCAACGCTCCAATTCATCGTCATCGACTGGGCGGCCTCGCATCTGTGTTACAACCTTTCGCGGGCGTCGTACCTGCAGGGCGTGGTAGCCATCGGCATCGCGCTCGGCGCCGTCGCCGCCGCGAAACTGGTGTCGCTGCGCAATGCGGTCAAGGTGCTGCCGCTGGGAATCCTGATGGGGCTCGGCGTGACGGCGATGATCTACGTCATGAACCTGGAAACCGCAGTGGTTCTGATGACGCTGATCGGGGCATTTGCGGGATTTTTCGTCGTCCCGATGAACGCCCTTCTGCAGCATCGCGGGCATGTGCTCATGGGCGCAGGACACTCGATCGCCGTGCAGAACTTCAACGAGAATATCGGCGTGCTGCTCATGCTCTCGTTTTACGCGCTGCTCGTTTATCTCGGCCTATCGACCAATACGGTGATCGTGCTGTTCGGATTGTTCGTCGCCGGAACCATGGCGCTGGTGATGTGGCGCCACCGCGTCAACCTCGCGGCGGGCGATCTACTGCATCTTATCTCCGGCGAACATCCGAAGCCGACACCCGGGCATTAGTGAAAACACGAGTCAAAGCACGACTGGCTCATCCGGCAACTCGTTAGGCCCTGCGTTCGTGCGCGGAAAGTGGTGCGCCAGCAACGCGTTGATCGCATCGATGCCATCGACAGCGCCGTCGCAGAAGCGCTTCTCGCGGAACGCCGACTCCATGCCGCGGCAAATCGCCTGCCACGCCCCATCGCCGACCTTGCGATGGATGCCGCGATCCGCGACGATTTCGACGTCGCGATCCGCCAGCAGCAGGTAGATCAATACGCCGCAGTTTTCTTCGGTGTCCCAGATCCGCAGGCGGCCGAAGACTTCGAGGGCGCGCTCGCGCGGCGTTTCCCCGCGAACGACTTGCCCCATGGGCAACGAGCCTTCAACGACGAAGCGCACTTGTCCGCTGTGCATGACTTCGCCGGCCGCGATCGCGGCCTCGATGCGCTTCATCACCGTCGGCGGGAATGCGCGGCGTGCCGACCAGTGATCGGTGATGAGGTGCCGTCCGAACCGAAGAGGTTTGCGTTCGACCATGCCTAATTCCATCCGCCTGATGCGCCACCGCCTCCGAAGCCGCCACCACCGCCCGAAAATCCTCCACCCCCACCGCCGCCACCGCCGAATCCGCCACCGCCGAATCCGCCGCCGCCGAATCCGCCGCGGCCACCGAGAATCGAGAACAGGATGATGAAAAATGCGACAACACCGGCGGCACCGGCGATCAGCAACGAACCGGCGACGAACCATGCCGCAACGCCTGCGATGCCGCCGCCGACGATCGATCCGCCGAAATTGCCGAGAATCGAACGTAGGATACCGCCGATGATCGGTACGGCCACCAGCATGACAATGAACAGCGTACCGAAATCGATGTTGCCGGAACGAGCGGGCTTGCGCGCCGTTTTGCCCGGCGGTGGCAGCGGGTTGCCGTCGTCGACGACAGCGATGATGCGATCGACACCTGCATCGATGCCCTCGGCGAATTTGCCCTGCGAGAACAGCGGCGCAACGTTTTCGGCGATGATGCGGCGCGAGGTCACATCGGTGAGCACGCCTTCGAAGCCGTAACCGACTTCGATGCGCATGCGCTTGTCGTCCTTGGCGACGATGAAGATGGCGCCGTTGTCGTTGCCCTTCTGGCCGATTTTCCAGGCATCGGCAACGCGAATCCCGTAGTCTTCGATCGCTTCCGGCGCCGTCGTCGGTACGACGAGCACCGCAAGTTGATTGGTCGTGCGTGCTTCCCAGGCGCTCAGCTTGGAATCCAGCGCCTGCCGCTCACCGGCGGAAAGCGTGTTGGTGACATCGGTGACATGGCTGGAAAGCGCAGGGATCGGTCGCAGGCCGTCCTTGTTGACGTCCCATGTGGCCGCGCCTGCGGAACACATCGCGGCAACGGCCACGGCGGCCATCGCCAAGCGTGCGCGACTCCCGAGCGATCGTCATGGCGCGAATCTCACCACGCGCCATGTGGCGCTAATTCTTCGCGGGTGCGGGCGCTGGGGCCGGCGCCGAAGTGGCTGGCTGTTTGGTGAAATCCACCGTCGGCGGTGCGCTGATTGTCTTTTCGTTGTCGACGCTGAAATTGGGCTTGGCGCCCATCTTGAACAGCATCGCCGTCAGGTTGGTCGGGAAAGAACGCACCGTGACGTTGTACTCCTGAACCGATTTGATGTAGCGGTTGCGGGCCACCGTGATGCGATTCTCGGTGCCCTCCAGCTGCGCCTGCAGGTCGCGGAAGTTCTGGTCGGACTTGAGGTTCGGGTAGTTTTCCGAAACAACCAGCAGCCGCGACAGTGCGGATTGCAACTGCCCCTGTGCCGCCTGGAACTTGGCAAAGGCCTCCGGATCGTTGATCAACTCGGGCGTGGCCTTGATGCTGCCGACGCTCGCGCGGGCATTGGTCACCTCGGTGAGGACCTGCTGCTCCTGCGCGGCGTAACCTTTGACGGTGGCGACGAGATTGGGAACCAGATCGGCGCGGCGCTGGTACTGATTGAGCACCTCCGACCAGGCCGACTTGATCTGCTCGTCCTGGCGTTGCAGGTCGTTGTAACCGCAGCCGGAGAGTGACAGCACGGCGACGATCGCCACGATTGCACCCATCGTCGAACCGAAGACTTTGCGCATGGTGAACTCCCCAGAATGTGCTTGTAGCGGGCGACTTCCCGCCTTGCCTCAGTTGGGGGCCGCGCGCGCAGTTTGCAAGTCACCTTCGACCGCCAGCTTGCGTATCGTGGCCCGGGCAAGACACAAATCTTCCCACGCTTTCGCCTTGTCGGGCAAGTTGCGCAGCAGATAAGCCGGATGGTAGGTCACGATGAGCGGCACCGACCCATAGCGATGAACGCGTCCGCGCATGCTGGCGATGGTGGCGTCGATGTTGAGCAGCGTCGTCGCGGCACTCTTGCCGAGGGCGACGATAAGCTTCGGTCGAATGAGCGCGATCTGCCGATCCAGGTAAGGCCGGCACGACTCGATTTCCATAGGCGTCGGCGCTCGATTGCCCGGTGGACGACACTTGAGCACGTTGGCGATATAGACATATTGATTCCGCCGCATGCCCATCGCGGCAAGCATGTTGTCCAGCAGGCGTCCGGCCTGCCCCACAAAGGGCTCGCCCTTCGCATCCTCTTCGGCGCCCGGAGCCTCGCCGATCAGCATCCATTCGGCGCGAAGATCGCCAACGCCGGGCACGGTGCGGTTGCGCGTCTTGCACAGGGAACATGCTTCGCACGCGGCCACGTCGGCGGCGAAATCGGTCCATTCCAGCGCGGCAATTCGCGCCGCACGATCGGGCACCGCCGCATCAACCGGAACGACCGCGTAATCGGATGCGGATTCATGGGCGACGGCTGCAGCGCCCCGATCCAGGGCCCGCGCCACCCGCATACGCAACCGCCACTCTGGCAGCAAGCCAAGTTCCTGGAGGATGTCGTGGCGGTCGGTCATGGCTGCTCGCGCAAGGCGCGGCGCAACACCAATGCATCTTCGCGCGCATCGCCTGGAAGCGTGGCCGGATAATACCCTGCGCGCCGCGCCACAGGGACGAAGCCTTCGGCCGTGTAGAGGCTGATAGCCCCCGCGTTTGAAATGCGAACTTCGAGGAAGCATTGGTCGGCGCCGCGCGCCGCGGCATCGCCAAGAAAGCGCTGCAGAAGCTCGCGTCCAATACCACGCCGGCGGAGGGCGTCGATCACGGTCAGGCTGAGTAGCTGCGCCTCACCGGGAGCGAGCATCAGGACGCCGTAAGCAACGATGACCCCGTTCGCTTCGCCCACGGTCGCGCTGTACCCCGCGGCAAGCGCATCGCGGAAGTTGCCCGCGGTCCACGCTGCAACATGTGCGCCGCTTTCGATAGCGGCGACGACCGCAACGTCGGTCTCACACATCGGTCGCCATACGATTTCCGGATTCGGGAAAATGGCGGATGCGGGCATCGCGCTCACACGATCAATCCTGCGGCGCGCTCCGCAGTCGTCAGGGCGACGCGGTGGCGCACATACAAAGGCGCGGCATCGCGCGCAGCAACACCCTTGCCGGCCACGAACCCAGGGAGCGCCAGCATGCCTATCGCGCTCGCGGCCGGCACAATCGCAGAGTCGCAACGTAGCAACGCGCGTTGCAGTCGCTCGCGCAACGCGGGATACGCAGCAAAGCCGCCCCCCGCGCCGAGCCAGTTCAAGCCCTCGGGCTGCGGCGCTTCCTCGGGCGCAACGACGGCCGGTGGCACCCGAACGTGCCAGGTTGTGCCGTCGTACTCGTAGGCCGCGATGTAGACCTCGCGCATACGTGCGTCCAGCGCCGCAATGACACGTCGGCTCCCATCGCGCACGCGCGCCGCCTCGGCCATCGCCGCAAGTGTCGGTATGCCGATGACTGGGAGGCGGGCGCCGAATGCCAGCCCCTGTGCCACGCCGCACGCGATGCGCAGACCTGTGAACGAGCCGGGTCCCGACCCGAAGGCGATGCCGTCAAGGGAAGCGACACCGACGCCCGCTTCCGAAAGCACCGCGCGAACCATCGGCAGCAGCAACTCCGAGTGACGCTGCCCGGCAACGACGCTGCGCTCGGCAAAGCCATCGTGCCCGCCGAGCGCAACAGCGCACATATCGGTCGACGCATCGAGCGCGAGGATTCTCATTGCATAATTCTACCGTGACCCGGAGTGCAATTCCGGCGCTGCGGCACAGCGCCGGTACAATCCGGCACTCGCCCGCTTTCGGGCCCGAAAATACGCATGGACCCGGTATTCATCACGTCGCTGGACCAGGAAGGCCGTGGCATCGCGCGTCTCGACGGCAAGGCTATTTTCATCGAGGGCGCGCTGATCGGCGAGCAGGTCAGCATCGAAGTTTTTCATCGCAAGCCCAGCTATGAGCAGGCACGCGCGGTGGCAATTCACACCCAGAGTCCGGCACGCGTGACTCCCCGCTGCCCGCATTTTGGGGTATGCGGGGGATGCAGCTTGCAGCACGCGGAAGCCGGTGCGCAGGTCGCCGCCAAACAACGCGTGCTCGAAGACGCGCTGTGGCATATCGGCCGAGTGCGACCGCAACGGATGCTCGCACCGATCCATGGCCCGACATGGGAATATCGACAGCGTGCACGCCTGTCGGTACGCGATGTCCCCAAGAAAGGCGGCGTGCTGGTCGGCTTTCGCGAAAAGAAATCGAGTTACGTCACTGACATGACGAGCTGCGCGGTTCTCCCCGCCAAAATTTCCGCGCTGCTACCGGACCTGCGTGCGCTGGTGGGGAGATTGTCGATACACGACCGTCTGCCGCAGATTGAACTGGCGTGCGGCGAAAGCGCCGCCGGCGCCGTCTATGCGCTGGTTCTGCGCATTCTCGCGCCGCTGTCGATCGCCGATGAGCGCGAATTCGTCATCTTTGCGGATCGGCATCAAGTGCATATCTGGCTGCAGTCGGGCGGCCCTGCCACCGTCCGGCCGTTTTATCCAGCCTCGTCCAATCTGGTCTACGCGCTTCCCGACTTTGGCGTCTCGTTTGCCTTCGACCCAACCGACTTCACGCAAGTCAATGCCGACGTCAATCGCGTACTGGTCCGCCGCGCGATCGGCCTTCTCGATCCCGCTCCAAGTGAGCGCATCGCGGACTTTTTCTGCGGCCTCGGCAATTTCACGCTGCCGATCGCACGACGCGGCGCAAACGTGATCGGAATCGAAGGCAGCACTACGCTGATTCGCCGCGCGGAAGCCAATGCGGCTAGCAACGGACTCGCAACGACAGTGCAATTTGCGACAGCGAACTTGTTCGAGGCAACCGCGGAGAGCGTCGCCGCGCTCGGGGATCTCGACAAGGCGCTGATCGACCCGCCGCGGGAAGGCGCGATCGCGTTGGTGAAGGCGCTCCCCGCGAACGGACTTGCGCGCATTGTCTACGTTTCGTGCAATCCGGCAACGTTGGCGCGCGACGCGGCTGTATTGGTTAACCAGCACGGGTATGCGTTGCGCGCCGCCGGCATCGCCAACATGTTCCCGCACACCGCGCACGTCGAGTCGATCGCCCTGTTCGAGCGTTAGCGACGCGAGCGCGCGGCGAGGGGCCCCAGGCGCAGCAAGGGGATCGCGCGGAGTTGAGTCGGCGCAGGCGGCCGACTCGAGTTGTTGGTCTTGCGTGCCGGCGATAGGAGGCCGCACCCGCACCAAAGCGAAGGGCGCCCGCAGGCGCCCTTTGTCCTATCGGTGCTGCCGTTCAGTCGCGCTGACCGGAGAAGATCAGCAGCAGGTTCAGGATGTTGACGAAGATGTTGAAGATGTCCAGAAACAGGCTGATCGTAGCCATGATGTAGTTGTTCTGGCCGCCTTTGACGATCTGGCTCAGGTCGTGCAGCAAGTACATCGAGAAAATCAGCACCGCGACCGCCGAGATCGTAATGGCGAGCGCTGGAACCTGGAAGAACAGGTTGGCCAGCGACGCGACGATCAGCACGATCACGCCGACGAACAGGAACTTGCCCAGGAAGCTGAAATCCCGCTTCGACACCGTTGCGATGGCCGCCATGACGAAGAACACAGCGGCCGTCATGCCCCCCGCCAGCGCAACCAGCTGGCCTCCGTTCTTAAGGCCCGCGGCATACTGCAGCATCGGCGCCAGCATGACGCCCGACACGAACGTGAAGCCGAAGACCGCAGCGACACCCCAGGCGCTGTTGCGCAGCGCCGAAACGACGAAGAGCATGCCGAACATCGCGCCGAACATCAGCAGTGGCGCCGCGATCGGGGACGCCTTGTAAAACGACGCGAAGTTCATCGACATGCCCAGATACGCTCCGGCAATCGTCGGCAGCATGGACAGCGCCAGCAACCAGTATGTATTGCGGATGACGCTGTTCTGGTCCAGTGCGACGGCAGAACCAAAATCGGGAGTCTTCCAGGTCGACTGCGAGCCTTCAATCGGAACAGGCTTCATTTGCGATTCCATAATTTGCCCTTTACCAAGGCGACGGAATTCCGTCACTGCATTAGACTAGCAGAATTGCGCTAGGTTTCAACCTGCCAATTTGGCTCGCTGTCATACGGGACCATGAGCCGTCAAAACACGGATGGGTGGCAGAGCGGTCGAATGCACCGGACTTGAAATCCGGCGAGGGTGCAAGCCCTCCGTGGGTTCGAATCCCACCCCATCCGCCATAAATCGGTCCGCAGACATGTGAAATCAAGCCCAAACGGCATTTTTGATCGAACCTACCTGCTTTGGTCGGTCAGACGTTCGTGCCGAAATAGGCCCCGACTGCGCCGTTCGCGCGCACGGCAACCCATAGGCGGCTCACCAGTGCGCTTGACGCGCCGGGTTGCGATGTAACGGAGTGTGAATGTGCGAATTTCACGGTAAAGTGCAATGTGCTCGCGTACATTGCGAACAATCGTTCCCGATAACTTCGGTTGATTCGGACGTTGCCGCCGTTTTCGCCATATGGCGGCCCCAATCCAACCAAAGACCTGATTGATGCGTACGATCCAAATCAAACTCATTGCCCTGTGCGCGGCCCTACTGGCCATCATCGCGCCGCACGTTCAGGCGCAAACCATCATCCCCTCCGGCGCTGAGGGACCCGCGCGGGTCATCGTCAAGTTCAAGGCCGATTCGTCGCTGGTGCGCACGCAAATACTGTCCGCAGCCACGGTTCAGGTGAGTCGCGCCCAGGCACTAGGTGCCCGTCTCGGCATGACGCTGAGTTCCGGTGCGGCGATTTCCGAACGCGCGCAGGTCGTGTTCGCCAGCGACGTCAGCTCGGAAGAGCTTGCGCAGCGACTCGCGCAGCAAGACGATGTCGAATATGCGGTCCCCGACGGCCGCAAGCATCATTTCGTCGCGCCTAACGATCCGCTGTACGCCAACGGTGTCGGTGGCAATGGTCCCGCGGTCGGCCAGTGGTACTTGCGGGCACCGAGCGCTACCGTGCAGTCTTCGCTGAACGTCGAGCCCGCATGGGACATCACGACTGGCAACCCGGGCGTTGTGGTCGCAATGGTCGACACGGGCGTGCGTTTCGATCATCCGGATCTCCTGTCCGTTGCCGCGGGCGGCAACCTATTGCCCGGCTACGACATGATCAGCGACGTGAACATAGCCAATGACGGCAATGGGCGAGACACCGACCCCTCTGATCCCGGCGACTGGGTGACGCAGGCGGAGGCCGCAAAAGTCGGAGGTCCGTTCTACCAGTGCTCGGTGGAGAACAGTTCCTGGCATGGCACCCAGACGGCGGGGCTGGTTGCAGCCCTCACCAACAACGGGCTGGGCATGGCGAGTGTCGGTCGCAACGTCCGCTTGCTGCCGGTGCGCGTACTCGGCAAGTGTGGCGGCGACGACTCGGACATCATCGCCGGTATGCTCTGGGCCGCCGGACTGGGCGTCCCCGGCGTGCCGGCCAACCCGAATCGCGCCCAGGTCATCAACATGAGCCTCGGCGGCGACGGACCTTGTACGGCAGCGTATCAGGACGCCGTGAACCAGATCATTGCCGCCGGCACCGTGGTCGTCGTGGCCGCCGGCAATAGCGGCAATGCCGTCTCGGCGCCTGGCAATTGCGCTGGCGTCATCGCCGTGGTCGCGCTACGGCAAGTGGGCACGAAGGTCGGCTTCTCGAGCCTCGGCCCCGAGGCCGCCATCAGCGCACCCGGTGGGAACTGTGTCAATACCGCGGTCGGTTCCCCATGCCTCTACCCGATCCTGACCACGTCGAACACTGGCACGACCACCCCTCTCGCGCCGACCTACACCGACAGTCTCAACCCATCGCTGGGTACCAGCTTTTCGACACCGCTGGTGGCGGGCACTGCGGCGTTGATGCTGTCGGCCCAACCCACACTGACACCGTACCAGGTTCGCGTGCTGCTGCAGTCCACCGCCCGTCCATTTCCGACTACCGGCGGCGACACCAGTAGCGGACCCGTTGCGCAATGCGCCGCACCGCAGAGCGACAGCTTCGGCAATCCCATCGAGCAGCTGGAGTGCTACTGCACGACCGACACCTGCGGCGCGGGCATGCTCGACGCGGGTGCTGCCGTAACGGCAGCGAGTGCCGGCCTGGCGACAGCAGGCGTCCAGGCAGGAGGGCTGTGGTGGGCGGCACCGGCCAGCGTCCGAGTCGGGATGGGGAATCAATTTCGCCAACCAGGGCAGCACGATCTTCGCGACATGGTTCACCTACGACACGACCGGCAAGGCATGGTGGCTATCGATGACGGCTGACAAGACCTCGTCCAACCCGGATACCTACGGCGGGCAGTTGATGGCAACCCGGGGCCCGCCGTTCAGCGCAATGCCCTTCGATCCGGGACTGGTAACGTACGCGACGGTGGGCTCGGCCACGTTGACCTTCAGCGACCTCAATCGCGGCAACTTCAACTACGTCGTGAACGGCACGACGCAAAACAAGGCAATCACGCGACAGACCTTCGGTCCGCCACCGTCCTGCGTCTATGGGCCGTCACCGGACTTCGCGTCAGCGACCAACTACCAGGACCTGTGGTGGAACGCGCCCGCGAGTTCGGAAGCCGGCTGGGGGATCAATCTCACACATCAGGGCGACACAATCTTCGCCACCTGGTTCACCTATGACGTCGACGGCACGCCGCTGTGGCTCTCGGCGACGGCGGCCAAAACCGCGGCCGGCGTCTACAGCGGACAACTGTTGAGGACCACTGGGCCACCATTCAGTGCGGTGCCGTTCAATCCCGCGCTGGTGACACGAACGGTTGTCGGATCGGCAACGTTCATGTTCGCGAACGGCAATGCGGCGACGTTTGCGTACACCGTGAACAACGTCACGCAGACCAAACAAATTACGCGCGAACTATTCGTACCCCCTGCGGGCACGCTCTGTCATTAGCTAGCTGACGCGAATCAGCAGAGACCGGATACCCGGGCACGGGCAGTACTTCAGGCGTCAGCCGAGTGGCACGACCTTGACGACTTCCTCGACGGTGGTCGACCCGGCATCGATCTTCGCGGCGCCGGAAACCCGCAGCGGCTTCATGCCTTCCTTGTAAGCCTGTTCGCGCAGGGCGGAGTCAGACGCCTCCTTGTGAATCAGCTGCCTCAACGCCGGCGTCATGCGTCATGATCTCGTAGAGGCCCATGCGTCCATAGAAACCCGTCATCCGGCATTCGAGACATCCCACCTGCTTGTGCGGCTGTCTCGGCAGATCGGCGACGAACGGCGCTGTAAGCATGCGCCAGGTGTCTTCGTCCGGCGGGTCGGTGGGTGTCCTGCAGTGGGGGCAAAGCGTGCGCACCAGGCGCTGCGCCATCACCCCGAGCACGGTCGAATTGATCAGATACGGCGGCACGCCGAGGTCCAACAGTCGGGTAATCGCCGTCGGCGCATCGTTGGTGTGCAGGGACGAGAGCACCAAATGGCCGGTCAGCGCGGCCTGCACGGCCATGTCGGCCGTATCGCGATCCCGGATTTCACCGACCATGATGATGTCCGGATCCTGCCGCAGCAGCGTTCGCACGCCGCTCGCGAAGTCGACGCCGATGATCGGCTGCACCTGCATCTGGTTGAATTCGGGCGCGATCATTTCGATGGGATCTTCGATCGAGCAGACGTTGACGTCCTCGGTCGCGAGAAGCTTCATCGTCGAATAGAGCGTGGTCGTCTTGCCCGAACCCGTCGGCCCGGTGACGAGGATGATCCCGTACGGCTCCTTGATCATCTTTTCCCAGCGCTCGCGATCCTCGCTGCTGAAGCCGAGTTCCTGGAAATCGCGCACCAGCACTTCGGGCGTGAATATGCGCATCACGACCTTTTCGCCGAACGCAGTCGGCATGGTCGAGATGCGCAACTCGATCTCCCCACCGGCTGGCGATACGGTCTTGATGCGGCCGTCCTGCGGCCGGCGTCGCTCCACGATTTCCATGCGCGCCAATAGCTTGATGCGGCTGGTCATCGCCAGCAGCACCGGAATCGGGATCGCGTAGACCTGATGCAGCACGCCGTCGATGCGGAAGCGTACGACGCCGAGGTCGCGCCGCGGCTCGAGATGAATGTCGGACGCGCGCTGCTCGAAGGCGTATTGCCAGAGCCAGTCGACGATGTGGACGACGTGCTGATCGTTGGCGTCGAGATTGCCGCGGTTGCCGAGCTCGACCAGCTGTTCGAAATTACGCGCAAGCGAGACTTCGCCCCTTGACGTCTCCTGCGCCTTTTTCATCGAGCGCGCGAGAGTGAAAAACTCGCCGAGGTAGCGCCGGATATCCTGCGGGTTGGCGAAGACGAGGTCGATGCGCTTGTGCAGGATCTGCTCGAGTTCGTCGGCCCACCCACGGACGAACGGTTCGCTGGTTGCCACGGTCAGCACGCCCGAGGTCACCGCGACCGGCAGGATGCGGTAGCGTTCTGCGTAGGCGTTGGACATGGTCTGCGTCACCGCGACCAAGTCGATCTTCAGCGGATCGATGTGGTGGTATTTGAGCTTGAGGCGCGCCGCAAGCCATTCGACCAGTGCGTCGAGCGTCAGCAATTTCTTGGTGCCGACCAGCGAGCGCCATTTGCGGTCGGCGATGAGTTCGAGCACGGTCTCGAAGCGCTGCGTGCGCGAGCGCCCGAGAAGCTCGGCGTCCGCGGCGGAGACGAGGCCGTCGGCGACCATCAGCTTGAGGACGTCCTCGAGCCGTAAACGCCGGTCGGCCGGTTTGGCAGGACGCGCGGGAGCAGCGGGTTCGGGAGCGGGCGCGAGAGGCGTTGCTGCGGCCGCGGAGTGCTTGTTCGATGCCATCGACATACTATAAACCGCAACCGCTCCTGTACGACAGCGGCGCTATACTGAATAGTGGTACCGCTGCAACAGACGTCCCGCCCCTGCGCTCGATGCCCACCCAGCTTGTCGCCGTTCTTGCCGACATCACCACCCTGCGCGTGGACGCCATCGTCAACGCCGCGAACCATTCGCTCTTGGGCGGCGGCGGGGTTGACGGCGCCATCCACCGCGCAGCGGGTCCGGAACTCCTGGTCGAATGCCGGGGCCTTGGCGGTTGCGCGACTGGCGAGGCCCGCATAACGCGCGGCTATCGATTGCCGGCAAGGCATGTCATTCATACCGTCGGACCCGTTTGGCAGGGCGGTCACGCAGGTGAGGCAGACTTGCTTGCCGGATGCTATCGACGCTCGCTGGAGCTTGCGGCAGCACACGCCCTAGCGACGATCGCCTTTCCCGCGATCAGCTGTGGCGTGTACGGCTACCCGCCGGAGCTGGCGGTCCCGATTGCCGTCGCCGCCACCCGCCGCTTCACGCAACTCGATGCGTTCGAGCGCATCATATTTGCGTGCAACGGCAACGCTATGCTTGCCGCCTACGAGGACGCGCTGCGCCAGTCTTAGTGCGCCAGCTTCATGGCGCCGGCGCCGACCGCGCTTTCCGATGCGGACGCTGGCGGCAGCTGGAAGACCTCGCGCAGGTAGGCCACGTATGACGGGTCGTAGTCCATCGCCTTCGACGGCTCGTCGCTGATCTTCGCAACCGGCTGGCCATTGCAGCGCGTCATCTTGATGACGATCTGCAATGGCCGATAGCCGATGTCATTGGTCAGATTGGTGCCGATGCCGAAGGCGGTCTGGCTGCGACCCTTGAAGTATTCGTGCAGGCGGATCGCAAGCGGAACATTGAGGCTGTCGGAGAAGACCATGACCTTGGAGCGCGGATCGATGCGCATCTTCTGGTAGTGGGCAATCAGCTTTTCGCCCCACTCGAAGGGATCGCCGGAGTCGTGGCGCACGCCGTCAAAAAGTTTGCAGAAGAACAGATCGAAATCGCGCAGAAACGCATCCATGCCGCAGATATCCGAGAGCGCGATCCCAAGGTCGCCGCGGTATTCGCGCGCCCACGTATTGAACGCGAATACCTGCGAGTCCCGCAGCCGCGGTCCGACCGCCTGGCACGCCTGAAGGTACTCGTGCGCCATCGTGCCCAGCGGCGTGAGTCCGTGCTCCAGCGCGAAATGGACGTTGCTGGTACCAACGAATTTCGGCGCCGATCCGCTCTTTGAGCGTGCCCAGGACTTCGTCCTGCCATTGATGTGAAAATCGCCGGCGCGTTCCGTAATCCGCGACACGGAACTCAGGGTCCGGCACCGCGTTGATCTGCGCGATCTTCGTTTGAGGCGCTTGCGGCCTTCGGTGAAATCCACGTTTCGTCGCGTATTGCGAAAGTAGACTTCGCTGACGATGGCCAGCAGCGGTACTTCAAACAGGATGGTGTGCAGCCACGGACCCACGATCGTGATGTCCAATTCGCCCGCCACCGACGCCGAGGCGCGTACGCTGACAAAGCGCTGGTCGAGGTGAAACAATCCGAGCAGATCGACGAAATCGCTTTTCAGGAAGCGCCAACTACGCAAGTAATCGAGTTCGCGGTGCGAAAACCTCAACCCGCACAACCCGCCAATTTCGCGCTCGATCTCTTCGATGTAGGGTGTCAGATCCACCCCCTCAGTGCGGCATTTGAATCGATACTCGACCTGAGCCGTCGGGAAATGATGCAGCACGACCTGCATCATCGTGAACTTGTACAGATCGGTGTCGAGCAGTGACTCGATGATCATGCGTTGCAGCCCCGGCGGGAAAGGGCGTCATGTTACCCGCTGTCACAAGGCGGGGCTACCGGTGTGTGGCAATTCGTCAACCGTGCAGCTATGATCGCGCATCCGTCGCGACCTGCCGCGGCGGCGGCCTGTCGATAATTTCGCCCACCTGCGGGACTTGCCCAATGCTCGTCAATTGCGTCGCGTATCAGGAAGGCCGAAAACTCGCGGACATCAGCAAAGAGGACATCAGCGAGTACCTCAAGCGCCCCGGATGCTTCGTCTGGGTTGCGCTCAAGGATCCGTCGCCCGAGGAAATCGACGAGATGCGCGAAGAGTTTTCGCTGCACGAGTTCGCCGTCGAGGACGCGCGCACCGGCCACCAGCGGCCGAAGATCGAAGAATACGGCGATTCCCTGTTCGCGGTGTTGCAGACCATCGAGCCGCACGAGAGCGATCTGCAAGTCGGTGAAGTCGACATATTCGTTGGCAGCAACTACATCCTCTCGGTGCGCAAGCTCAGCGAGCGAGGCTTCGCCGATGTGCGCAGCCGTACCGAGCGCGAACCGCACTTGCTGCAATTTGGCGCTGCATACGTTTTCTATGCCTTGATCGACAAGGTGGTCGACCGTTATTTTCCAGTGCTGGATCAACTCGAGACCGAGCTCGAGGCGATCGAGGAGCAGATCTTCGTGAAGAATCAGGCGCGATCGAACATCGAGGCGCTCTACGACCTGAAAAGCAAACTGATGATCCTCAAGCACGCGGTCGACCCGCTGATGGAGGCTGTCGGCAAACTCTACGGTGGCCGCGTGCCGCAGATCTGCGCGGGAATGGGCGAATACTTCCGCGATGTCTACGACCATCTGCAACGATTGCATTCGACGATCGAGGGCATCCGCGAAATGCTCGCGACCGCAATCCAGGTCAACCTCGGCATGATCAGCCTGAACGAAACCGAAGTGACGAAGAAACTCGCAGGCTGGGCCGCGATCATTGGCGTACCGACGATGATCGCGGGTGTGTACGGCATGAACTTCAAGAACATGCCGGAACTGGAATGGCAGTGGGGCTACCCGGCGTCGATCGCTGTCATGGTGGTGATCGACATCTGGCTTTATCTGCGTTTTCGCAAGGCAAAGTGGCTTTAGCCGCGTGGCTTTCGCTGCGGGCCTTCGGCTGCGACCGTTGTCGGCGGCGGCCTAGCGCAGCTCTGGCGATCCTTCCGACGGTACCGGCAGCACGGGAATGACGCGCTTTCCCGTGGGCACCTGATGCCATGTCGGCTGCAGTGTCACGTGATCGATGTGGAACTGGTCAGCGAGCAGACGTTGTGCCGCGGCCAGCGTCTGCGGCCACTGCGCAGGTTCGGCAACCAGCACATGCGCAGATAACGCGGCTCGTTCGGTGGTCATCTGCCACACGTGCAAATCGTGCACGGCAGTGACGCCGGGAACGCGCAGCAGCGCCCTGCCCACGGTCTCGTAGTCGAGATGCGCCGGCACGCCCTCCATCAATACGCCGGTCGATTGCGCGAGCAGGCTCCACGTTGACCGCACGATCAGCAGCGAAACTCCGAGCGACAGGATCGGATCGATCGGCGTCCATCCCGTAAACACGATCACCGCGCCCGCGACGATCGCGGCCACCGATCCCAGCATGTCGGATAGCACGTGCAGCAGCGCCGAGCGCGTGTTGAGCGAGTTGCCTGCGCGGGAAAGCATCCAGGCCGACAACAAGTTGACCAGCAGTCCGACGGCTGCGATGCCGAGCACCGTCCCGCCGGCAACAGGCTGCGGCTCGAGCAACCGCCGAACGGCTTCGATGACGATGAATACGACCAGCGCGAGCAGAGCGAGCGCGTTGACGAACGCGGCGAGGACTTCGGCGCGGGCGTAACCATAGGTCGCGCGACTCGACGGTGGACGCCGAGCCACCCAATAGGCCAGCAGCGCCAGGCCCAACGACGCGGTATCGGTGAACATGTGACCGGCATCGGACAGCAGCGCCAGGGAACCCGCAATCCAGCCGCCGAAGGCTTCGACCACGCCGAAACCCCCGGTGAGAACAAGTGCCCAGATCAACGCCCGCGAAGTCTCGCGGCCAGATTCTCGCGGCGCATGCGAATGTGCATGCTTGTCGGGATCCGCCGTGCCATGGTGGTGCGGCCGGGATGCGGAATGTTTGTGGGGATGCATGGTCGAAGCAGCGGCGACAAGCTATTGTCAGCCAATGACTGGTAAGTCGCAACGCGTGGCATGCCGCGGCAGGCCCCGAATGACGATTCGTGTCACATTTGCCGGAACCGATGCGCAAAGGCACGGCTGACCACTAGGGTCTCCGGCCGCGACTTGAGCTTGACCTGCGTGCGCCCCGACAAGTCCCGCGTTGTCGCCGCGACATGCGCGACATTGACGATCGTGCCGCGATGAATCTGCCAGAAACGGTCGGGATCCAGTTGCTCCGCGAGATCCCTGAGCGAGGTGCGAATCAGGGATTCACCTTCCGTCGTAAAGACGCTCGTGTACTTGTCGTTGGCCTGGAAATAGCACACTTCATCGATGGCGATCAGCCGTACTTGATTGCTGATCGATGCACGGATCCAGGCCAGCCGCGCAGGCGCCGACGTCGCCCCACCCAGCGCCGGCAATACCCGCGACAGCGCGTCCAGCGCATGCTTCAGATCGTCGCCGGCGGGTGGATTGCGAAGCCGTTGGCGCAGGCGGTGCACGGTTTGCGTCAACCTGTCATCGTTGACCGGCTTCAACAAAAAATCCACCGCGGCATGTTCGAAAGCCTCCACCGCATACTGGTCGAATGCGGTGACGAACACGACATGCACACCCTCGGCCGCGCGCCGCGCGACCTCGAGACCCGACAGACCCGGCATCCGGATGTCGAGAAACAGCACATCCGGATCTTCATTCTCGATCAGCCGAAGTGCTTCGGGCCCGTCGCCTGCGATACCGACAATTTCGAGTTCGGGCCACACGATCTCAAGCCGGGCGCGGAGGTACGCGCCAAGATTCGGCTCATCATCGGCGATGACCGCGCGCGGCGCGGGTGCCTGCGCGCTGGTCATGCCGTCGAACCCACAGGCAAGGTCACGGTCACCCGGGTTCCCGGCCGCGCATCCTCCATGGTCAAGTGCGCACGTGATCCGTACAGGGTGGCGAGCCGCTGCCGCAAATTGGCGAGACCAATTCCGGTCGGGGTGCCCGGCGACGCGGTCCGCACGCCCAGCCCGTCGTCGGCAACAGTCAGCGTGATGTCGTCACGGGTGCGAGCTGCACGCACGACCACTTCACCGCCACCGACCTTCGGCTCGAGGCCATGCTTGATTGCGTTCTCCACCAGCGGTTGAATGAGCATCGGCGGCAACGGCAACGCTTCGAGCTCTGGTGATATTTCGATCCGGTAGCGCAGGCGCGAGCCCATGCGCAGCACGATCAGGTCCAGGTACGCACGCAGCAACTCGAGCTGGCTGCCGAGTGTCGCCTCCCTGCCGGCCGAGACGGCGGTACCACGCAGGTAATCGATGAGGCGCTCGACCATGCGTTTGGCCGCGACCGGGTCGAGGTCGATCAGGCTGATCACGTTGGCAAGTGTGTTGTACAGAAAGTGAGGCTCCACCTGCGCTTCGAGCAACTTGAAGCGCGCGATGTGAAACTGTCGCTCCGCCGCCTCCACACGCGCGCGCTCTGCCTGGAACGCCGCTTCCGCGCGGGCGCGGCGCTCGCGCATGTAAAAAATCGAGGCCAGGATCGCCGCGATGAATACGCTGAGCAACAGTATTCCCGTGGCGCCCGGGGCCGACAGCATATAGCGCTTGGCGTCGTTCCATTCGAGCAGTGTAAACGCGAGCCAATACCCGGCAAACACACAGGCAATGGACACCACGCAGTAATAAAGCGAGACAACGCCGTACGCCTGCCTGCACAGCCAGCCATCGAACCAGTACCTGCTTAGCGCAAACATGGCGTGGATCAGAAAACCGATGCAGTTCGAGATGAGCATGCTCGCCCAGAAATAACGCTGTACCGAGACCTCGGGCTGATAAAGAAACGAAAGCAATGTAAAGAACACGGCGAAAAGCGAGTTCCAGATCAACGTATACAAGACGTTGCGTAATAAGCTCCGCGGAAACCGCTCGAAAAACGGAATGAGTTCCAGCGGATGCCTGGAGCGTCGGTTCGGCCGCACGCAATCTTTCGCGCCGGTCCCGTTCGTTTCGGTCTGTCCGTTCATGATCGTCCTCGTATTCTTCGTACGCTGCTCGTCCGGGGCACCTGACCCACGATCCGATTCTCCGCGGTGCGGGCCCCGCGGAGAAGGCTTGGCGCGACCAACCGCCTGAAGAGGGGTCCGAATGGTCAGGTATCGCACCCGAACCGAGGCCGGCGGCCGGAGGCGAAACAGTCCGAAGCCATTTCCACGATAGCCACTAGAATACGTCCATGAACCGCAGCGCCAACGCCGCCCTGGTTGACCGCATCGATGCGTTGCTTCCGCAGACCCAGTGTCGTCGCTGTGGCGAGGATGGCTGCAGGCCCTATGCCGAGGCGATCGCCCAGGGGTGCGCGCCGATCGACCGCTGCCCGCCTGGCGGAACACCGACCATTGCGGCGCTGGCCGAATTGCTGAACGTGCCCGTGCTGGCACTCGACGCGTCGCGCGGGACCACGCGACCCTTCGCACTCGCATTCATCGACGAAGCGGCATGCATCGGTTGCACGCTATGCATCCAGGCTTGCCCCACGGACGCGATCGCAGGCGCCGCCGGACAGATGCATACCATTCTTGCGGGCCGCTGCACGGGGTGCGAACTTTGTTTGCCGCCCTGCCCCGTCGACTGCATCGCAATGCGCACCGCCGGCCGCGATTGGACCATGGCCGACGCCGCTCTGGCGCGCGAACGTTACAACGCGCGACGTGAGCGACTGTCGCGCAAGTCCCCGTCGAACGCGACCACTCGCGCACGTGATGAACGCAAAGCCGCGGTGGCTGCAGCGCTGGCGCGCGCGCGTTCGCGGCGCGGCGCGACGTCGCGATGAACGCCATCAAGCGACTCGAGATCTACCAAAGGCTGCGTGCGCAGAATCCGCACCCGCGAGGTGAGCTGCAGTACAGCACGCCGTTCGAGCTGCTGGTCGCTGTCGTGCTATCCGCGCAGGCGACCGACCGCAGCGTCAACCTGGCGACGGCAAAGCTATATCGGCATGCCAATACGCCGCGCGCAATACTCGCGCTGGGCGAGGCCGGGTTGATCCCGTACATCCAGACCATTGGACTGTTTCGCACGAAGGCGAAGAACCTCATCCAGTTGTGCCGGCAGTTGCTCTCCGATTACGGGGGCGAAGTACCGCAGGAACGCGAACAGCTCATCAAGCTCGCCGGCGTCGGCCGCAAGACCGCGAACGTCGTCCTGAACGTCGCGTTCGGACAGCCAACGATCGCCGTCGATACCCACATATTCCGCGTCGCGAACAGGACCGGGCTGGCCCCGGGGAAGACCCCTGAGGAAGTCGAGCGCAAGCTTATGAAGTTCACGCCGGAGGAGTTTCGCCACGACGCGCACCACTGGTTGATCCTGCATGGGCGCTATGTGTGCGAGGCGAGAAAGCCGAAATGCCCGACCTGCATCATCGCGGACCTGTGCGAGTTTCGGCACAAGACCAAGGCTGACATCGAAGTATCGACGCACGGAAGGCGCGGCAAAGCGCCTTGAGCACAGCTAGTGCTTGGTCTCGACGACGGGTGGTTCCGACGCGTAGTACGCGGCAAGATTTTCGATGTCCTGCCTCGACAACGTGCCCGCGAAGCCGGCCATGATCGCATTCTTGCGCGCACCCGACTTGTAGTCGCGCAACGCCTTCGACAGGTAGTCCGGATACTGTCCGCCGATTTTCGGATAGTCCGCGGACGGGCTGTTGCCGTCCAGACCGTGACAGGCCTGACAGACTTCCTTGGCTTTAGCCGCCCCGGCCGTCACGTCGGCGGCTATCGCAGCGCTTGCCGCAAGCATCGTCAGCAACGCGATAACGGACATTTTCATAGGCACGGTCATTTGCTGGCCGTCACCGCGGCCCCCGCGGAGTAATAGGCAGCGAGGTCGGCCATATCCTGGTCCGAAAGCGATGCGGCGATCGCGCGCATGCTCGGATGGCTGCGCTCGCCGCTCTTGTATTCTTGCAGCGCCTTGGCGATGTAGGCGGCGTGCTGACCGCCGATCTTGGGCACCTTATAGACCTCGGGATACGCAGTGCGCCAACCGACGATGCCATGACATCCGGCGCACATCTGGTTCTTATGGGCACCTGCTACAGGATCGCCAGTCGGCGCCGCAGCCTGTCCCCACGCCATGCCAGACGCAGCGGCCGAAACGGCAAGCGCCGCGGCAAGGAGTGTGTTTTTGGGCATCGGAGGGCTTTCAGCGCGGTACGTATCGTTGCAGCACCGCGTTATTTTACGTGCTGCGCGTCGACATGGTCAAACGCACGCGGGCGCTAGCGCTCGAGCAAATGACGCTTCTGCTTGACATCCTTCCAGTCATCCGCGTCGGTCGGCGCCGGTTTGCGTTCGATGATCGGCTTCCATTGCTTCGAAAGCTCGGCATTGAGCGCCGTGAAATCCTTCTGGTCGTCCGGGACGTCGTCCTCCGCGTAGATCGCTTCGACCGGGCACTCTGCGACACAGAGCGTGCAATCGATGCACTCATCCGGGTCGATGACCAGGAAATTCGGCCCCTCACGGAAGCAATCGACGGGACAGACATCGACACAATCGGTGTATTTGCAGCGAATGCAGGTCTCGGTGACAACGTAAGTCATTGCTTCGAATTCCTCACGGCGGTAACCTTGATTCTATCAAATCGGCCCCCAAGTAGCCGTCGAGGTAGGCTGCGGCTTGCGCCGAAAGGGGCTTTCCGCTAACTTAGGCCTGCGATGCATGCCGCCGGAACGAAAGCTTCCGGACCGAAGCGAGGAATTCATGAGCGACCACATCAAGCATGTCAGCGACGCAAGCTTCGACGCCGACGTCCTCAAGGCGGGCACGCCTGTCCTCGTCGATTATTGGGCAGAGTGGTGCGGTCCTTGCAAGACGATCGCGCCGATCCTCGACGACGTCGCCAAGGACTATGCTGGCCGGCTCACCGTCGCGAAGCTGGACATCGATGCCAATCCTGGCACCCCGGCGAAATACGGCATTCGCGGCATCCCTACTCTGATCCTGTTCAAAGGCGGCGAGATCGCTGCACAAAAGGTCGGTGCGCTCTCGAAGTCGCAACTCACCGCTTTTATTGACAGCAATCTTTGAACCCGTTAGGCTTCTGATCCATTGAACTGCGCTTGACGGAGCAACGCCTCCGCCAAGCGTCACCACCGGCGCCGCCAAGCTGTTCCCGGCGCGAACCTCCCTGATCGATTTGCGCGGCCGCGAGTGTCCTCAGGGCCGCCCCGCTCCGCCCCTCCCACGTCCCCTGTCAATCCATGCATCTGTCCGAACTCAAGTCCAAGCCCGTAACCGAACTCGTCGAGATCGCCAACACCAACGAGATCGAAGGCGCTAACCGGATGCGCAAGCACGACCTGATCTTCGCCCTGCTCAAGAATCAGGCGAAGAAAGGCGAGAGCATCTTTGGCGACGGAACGCTCGAAGTCCTGCCCGACGGCTTCGGATTCCTCCGCTCGCCGGATACGTCCTACCTTGCCGGGACCGACGACATCTACATCTCGCCGTCACAGATCCGGCGCTTCAACCTGCACACCGGCGATACGATCGAAGGCGAGATCCGCACGCCCAAGGATGGCGAGCGCTACTTCGCGCTGGTGAAGGTCGACAAGGTCAACGGCGAACCGCCGGAGAATGCGAAAAGCAAGATCCTGTTCGAGAACCTGACACCACTGTTCCCGGACGAGGCGCTGATTCTCGAGCGCGACATCAAGGCCGAAGAAAACATGACCGGCCGCATCATCGACATCATCGCGCCGATCGGCAAAGGCCAGCGCGGCCTGCTCGTATCATCGCCCAAGTCCGGCAAGACAGTGATGCTGCAGCACATCGCGCACTCGATCGCTGCGAACTACCCCGAGGTGATGCTCATCGTCCTGCTGATCGACGAGCGCCCGGAGGAAGTGACCGAAATGCAGCGCTCGGTGCGCGGCGAAGTGGTGTCATCGACGTTCGATGAGCCCGCAACACGTCACGTGCAGGTCGCCGAGATGGTGATCGAAAAAGCCAAACGCCTCGTCGAGCACAAGAAGGACGTGGTGATCCTGCTCGACTCAATCACGCGCCTCGCGCGCGCCTACAACACCGTCGTGCCCGCGTCGGGCAAGGTGCTGACCGGCGGCGTCGACGCCAACGCTCTGCAACGGCCGAAGCGCTTCTTTGGCGCGGCACGCAACATCGAGGAAGGCGGCTCGCTTACGATCATCGCCACCGCCCTGATCGACACCGGTTCGCGGATGGACGACGTGATCTACGAGGAATTCAAGGGCACCGGCAACATGGAAATCCACCTCGACCGTCGCATGGCGGAAAAGCGCACGTATCCGGCGATCAACGTCAACCGTTCAGGCACGCGCAAGGAAGAACTGTTGCTCAAACCTGAAGTGCTCCAGAAGGTCTGGGTGCTGCGCAAGCTGCTGTATCCGATGGACGATCTCGAGGCGACCGAATTCCTGGTCGACAAGGTCAAGCAAACCAAGAACAACGCGGAATTCTTCGACAGTATGCGCAGGGGTTGACCATATCGATTGCCGCGCTTCGAGTGAACATCGAGTTTGAACTCCGCTCTCCGCCTCTGGGGTCGGATCCCCACGATGTGGGGCCCTCCTCTGCGCACCAGCGTCCTAGTTCCTCGACAGCATGCGCAGGGGGTTGAGTATGTCGTTCGTCCGCCGCAGCGCGAGGCGCGCTCTCGGAAGACTTTACTCAAGGGCTTGATTTGGAAGCGCTACGATCCCATGTTCCATAACGCGCGCGAACGTTGCGCTGCAGCACAAATACCTTCATAATTGACTAGTTTTGCTGCGCGACCGTGATTCCGTAGCGGTGCCATGGGTATTTTGCGCAATAAAGATAAATTGAGGGCAGTCAGGGGGCCGCGCATAGCATGTCGCGCCAAACTATTGGGGCATTTGATGAAAACTGGCATTCATCCGAATTACAGCGAAATTCAGGTAACGTGCAGCTGTGGCAATACCTTCGCGACCCGTTCGACGGTCAACAAGCCGCTGCATGTGGAAGTGTGCGCTGCCTGCCATCCGTTCTATACGGGCAAGCAGAAGATCGTCGACACCGCCGGTCGCGTCGAGAAGTTCCGGCAGCGCTACGCAACCAAGGCGACCGCGCCCAAGACCGCCCCGAAGGCGGCGTGACGGTCACGTCTCCCGTGACCGTGTGAAAGGCAGCTTCGGCTGCCTTTTTGTTTCCCGCCGCCATGCCCCGCCCCGCGCCCGCAGATAGCCCGGACGACCCGTCCGATCTATCGCCGTCCGGGCCCTACCGCGCCCTTAAGCAGGCCGGGCTCGTGTTCCTCTGTGCAACGTGGATCGCGCTTGGCCTGTTCGGGCATGACCCATGGAAAGCGGAGGACGCGACGAGTTTTGGCGTTGCGTTCGACATCCTCAAGCACGGCGATGTCATTCCGCCGCGGCTTGCGGGTGTCGCCGTGCCCGAGCGTCCACCCTTGTTTCACGCACTCGCAGCGGCGACCGCAACAGCCTTCAGTGCGGTTTTGCCGCTTCATGACGGCGCGCGCCTCGCCAACGCCGTGTGCCTTGCGGCGACGTTGTGGTTGCTTGCGCTGGCTGGGCGTGAACTCTACGGGCGCGCGTTTCGGTGGCCGCCCGTACTCGTCTTCATCGGTTGCGTCGGCTTGTGGGATCGCGCGCATTTACTTGCTCCGGACATCGGCCTGCTTGCCGCCTATGCGCTCGCCCTCTACGCGCTAGCGCTGGCCCCGCGCCGTTTTGCGCTTGGCGGCGTGCTCCTCGGCGTTGCTGCGGGTATCGCGTTCCTGTGCAAGGGAGCGCTTGCACCTGCAATGATGGCGCTGACGGCAATCCTGCTGCCGTTGTTTGACGCATGGCGCCGGCGCAGCTACGTTGCGACACTGGCGATCGCTCTCGCCGTCGCGGCGCCGCTGATTGCCGCATGGCCGCTGCTACTTTACTGGCGGGAGCCTGCACTGTTCGCGCAGTGGCAGCGCGCGCAGAACATCTATCGCTTTTTCGGGCAGACCCTCGACGCGCCTCCGGTCGATCTCTTCTGGTACGTAAAGAATCTGCCCTGGTTCGCATGGCCGGCACTGCCCCTCGCACTATGGTCGCTGTGGATCCGCCGTCGCGGCGACCACGGCGGTCTGGGCTCCGCCGGCGTCGCACTGCCGGCGATCATGACGATCGTCTTGTTGGTCGTGCTGTCGAGCGCATCGGCCGAGCCACGGGCCCTGCTGGCGGTACCGTTGCTCCTGCCGCTGTCGCTGCTGGCAGCGGCAGAGGTGGACACTTTGCGGCGCGGCCTTTCCGGCGTGCTCGATTGGTTTGGCATTCTGACTTTTGGACTGGCTGCTGTCCTGGTGTGGGCGCTTTGGCTCGAGTCGCTGAGAAACGGGCTGCCGGAGCCTTTCGCACGCATGTTCCATGACACGCAACCTGGCTTCCAACCCCCGGTGCACTGGTTGCCGCTGGCAGTCGCGATCTTTCTATCGTTGGTGTGGCTTGCGCTCGTGCGACCGGCGCGTCGATCGAACCGGCGCGCGGTACTCAACTGGGCGGCGGGCATGACGCTGGTTTGGGGCTTGTACATGACCATCTGGCTTCCCTATCTCGATTCCCGGCGCAGTTACCGACCGGTTGCCGAGTCCCTCGCCGTCCATCTGCCCCAGGGCGAGTGCGTTGCCAGTCACAACCTGGGCGACCCACAGCGTGCGCTATTCGAATACTTCATCGGACTCACCACTGTCCGTGACGAGATCGAGCCGGGGCACAAATGCAAGGCGCTGCTCATGCAGGTGGGCCGCGAGGATTCGGACGTTCCGCCCGATTCGGCGTGGGAAAAAGTGTGGGAAGGTCGTCGCCGAGGCGACGATACCGAGCGCTATCTGCTGTTTCGCCGCAGCGATGCGCGACCATCCTCATGAAGTTTGTCGACGAAGCGTCGATCGAAGTCATCGCCGGCGACGGCGGCAATGGCGCCGCCTCGTTTCGTCGCGAGAAATACGTACCGCGCGGCGGTCCTGACGGCGGCGATGGCGGGCGCGGCGGCAGCATCTACATGTGTGCCGATCGCAACATCAACACGCTGATCGATTACCGCTACGCACGTATCCATCGCGCCAAGCGCGGCGAAAATGGTCGCGGCGCTGACCAGTACGGCCGCGGCGCGGATGACATCAAGTTGCGCGTGCCGGTCGGCACGATGATCAGCGATGCGGAGTCAGGCGCGCCGATCGCCGATCTCGCGGCGGACGGACAGGTCGCGCTCGTCGCCAAGGGTGGCCAGGGTGGACTCGGCAATATCCACTTCAAGTCCAGCGTCAACCGCGCACCACGGCAGGCGACACCCGGCGAGAAGGGCGAGCAGCGCATGCTCCGGTTGGAACTCAAGGTCCTGGCCGACGTCGGTTTGCTCGGCTTTCCGAATGCCGGAAAGTCGACGCTGATACGCGCCATTTCCGCCGCGCGCCCCAAGGTCGCGGACTACCCCTTCACGACCCTGGCGCCCAATCTGGGCGTGGTTCGTGTCGACGAGAACAAGAGTTTCGTCGTCGCGGATATTCCGGGATTGATCGAAGGCGCCGCCGACGGCGCGGGCCTCGGTCATCGTTTCCTTCGCCACCTGCAACGCACGCGCCTGCTTCTGCACATCGTCGATATCGCGCCCTTCGACGGCGAGGTCGATCCGGTAGCGGACGCGCGCGCCATCGTGAAGGAACTCAAGCGCTACGATCCGGCGCTCGCGGAAAAACCACGCTGGCTGGTGTTGAACAAGCTCGACCTCGTTGCCGAAGAAGAGCGCAGCGCGCGCGTGGCGGCGTTCGTCAAATCGTATCGGTGGAAGGGACCGGTGTACGCTGTGACCGCAATCAACGGAGACGGCTGCCGCGAACTGGTCTTTGCGATCTACGAGTGGCTGCAGCAGCAACCGGTTGCGCCGAGCGTACCGGAGTCGGAATGAGCGCGCCGGCAACCAGTGCGGTCGTCGCGGCTGCGCGGAGGCTGGTGGTCAAGGTTGGGTCGAGCCTCGTGACCGGCAGTGGCCGCGGTATCGATCATGCTGCGGTCGCGCGCTGGGCCGAGGAAATCGCCGCACTTCGCCTCGCGGGTAAGGAGGTCGTACTCGTGTCGTCGGGGGCAATTGCCGAAGGCATGCAGCGGCTTGGATGGACGGAACGGCCTGCGGCGATGCATGAACTTCAGGCAGCGGCAGCCGTGGGTCAGATGGGTCTGGTACAGGCCTATGAATCCGCGTTCTCGCGCTTCAACCTGCACACCGCGCAGATTCTGCTGACGCATGAAGATCTCGCGGACCGGCGCCGCTACCTCAACGCGCGTTCGACACTGCTGACGTTGCTCGGACTTGGCGTGATTCCGATCATCAACGAGAACGACACCGTGACGACCGACGAAATCCGCCTCGGCGACAACGATACGCTGGGGGCGCTCGTCACCAACCTCATCGAAGCGGATGTGCTGGTCCTGCTGACCGACCAGCAGGGAATGTACAGCGGCGATCCGCGCAAGGATGCAACGGCCACGCTGCTGCGCAACGCCCTCGCCGGCGATCCCGCGCTCGAGTCCATGGCGGGTGGCGCCGGCTCGCAGCTTGCGCGCGGCGGCATGCTGACCAAGGTGCTCGCGGCGAAGCGCGCCGCCCGCAGCGGTGCATCGACCGTCATCGCGGACGGTCGCGAGGAACGCATACTCACGCGACTCGCAGCGGGTGAGATGCTGGGCACGCATCTCATCGCCGAGACCATGACGCTGGCCGCGCGCAAGCAGTGGCTGGCGGACCATGTGCGCACCGCGGGACGTCTCATGCTCGACGCAGGCGCCGCACGAGCGTTGATCCGCGACGGCAAGAGCCTGCTGCCGATCGGCGTGGTCGGCTGCGACGGAGCGTTCGAGCGCGGCGAAATCGTCGGCTGCTTCGACCCGGAAGGCTGTGAAATCGCGCGCGGCCTGGTCAACTACAGCATGTCCGAAACGCAGCGGATCCTGCGCAAGCCGTCGTCGGAAATCGCCGCCATCCTCGGCTACGTCGACGAGCCCGAACTGATACACCGCAACAATCTGGTGCTGCTCTAGCGCACCTGGTGGGAGCTTACGCGTCGCCCGGCGGCGTGGAATACGGTGACGGCATGACGGCGGCGTGCGCCCAGCCATAGAGCCGTTCCCGGCGCGTCTGCGGACGCTGATGCAGGTAACGCTCGAGTTCGGTCAGCGCGCGGCGATAGACGTCGCGCTTGAACTCGATCACGTTTTCGAGCGGGATCCAGTACTCGTGCCAACGCCAAGCGTCGAACTCGGGATGATCACTCGAGCGCAGCGAGACGTCGTTGTCCCGTCCGGTGAGTCTCAGCAGGTACCAGATCTGTTTCTGGCCGCGATAGCTGCCGCGCCATTCACGCTTGATCCAGTGCCGCGGGACTTCGTAGCGCAGCCAGTTGCGGGTGCGTCCGAGAATCTTCACATGATGCGGATCCAACCCTACTTCTTCCTTCAACTCCCGAAACATCGCCCGCTCGGGCGTCTCGCCGGGGTTGATCCCGCCTTGTGGAAACTGCCACGAATGCTCGCGGATCCGTTTACCCCAGAAGACCTGATTCTTCGAGCTCGCGATGACGATGGCGACGTTCGGGCGATACCCGTCACGGTCCAGCATCGCTACCACCTTGATTCTGCAAGTTAAGGTAATTCTTGCACAGTTCGCGAACCTTGCAAAGCCCGCGGTCACGAGTCGCCGCCTGCGCAGCGGCCTCGCGCGGTTAGGGTCGCGCCGACTCCTGCGGGACGACGCGCAGTGAGAGTCTCTGGTCGCGGCGCAGCACGCCGATCTCGACGCCATCGCCGATGCGGCCGTCCGTGAGCAGTCGATGCAGATCGTCGATACCGGTAACGGGAGCGTCGCCGAACGCCACGATGATGTCGCCGATCTTGACCCCGGCCGTCGCGGCCGGAGACCCGCTTTCGACCGCACTCACGCGCACCCCGGATTCATGGGCGAGCCCGAAATGGCGCACGATGCGCCGCGCGATCGGCGTGTCCTGGCCGCCGACACCCAGGTGCGCCCGCCGCACGCGCCCTTCGCGAATCAATGCGATGACGACTCGTTCGGCGGTATTGGCCGCGATGGCAAAGCAAATGCCCTGCGCCGGCAGGATCACCGCAGTGTTGACACCGATGATGTCGCCTGCGGAATCGACCAGTGGGCCGCCGGAGTTGCCTGGATTCAGCGCCGCGTCGGTCTGGATAATGTTGTCGAGCAACCGTCCGGTCTGGCCCCGCATCGAACGGCCGAGCGCACTGACGATTCCCGCAGTGACCGTATGCTGGAACCCGTACGGGCTGCCGATCGCGATCGCGATCTGTCCCACCCGCACGCGCGAGAAATCGGCGAAGCGGCCGTAATTCAGGCCTGGGGCGCCGATCTTGATGACCGCGAGGTCGGAATCCGGATCGTCTCCGACGAGCTCGCCGGCCGCCGTGCGTCCATCCGGCAAGGTGACTTCGAGCGCGCTCGCGCCACCCGCCACGTGACTGTTGGTTACAACGTAGCCATCCGGCGTAATGATGAAGCCCGAGCCCGAGCCTTCACGCGGCGTGCCGCGACGAGCGGCGGCGCGCTCGACCCGAATGTGCGCGACCACCGGACTGGTGCGCGCCACCGCGCCGCTGACCGCCGCCGAATACGCGTCCAATAGCCGGCTGTCGCCGATTCGGGCCTCGGCCGGAGGTCGTTCGACTCCCGCGTGGTCGAACTCGCCCAGCACCAGCCGTGGACGAGCTGCACGCGCAAAACCATCGAGGGGCGCCATGTCGCTTTAAGTGACGCCGGCGAGCGCCGAATTCAAGGCCGCCTAAACCCGCGCGCGCCCATCTGCCCCGTGATGGCTAGATCAAGGCGCGCTGGCGGTCGACGCCCGCATCCACAACGGTCAGTGCGGTCATGTTGACGATGCGGCGCACCGTCGCCGATGGCGTCAGCACGTGGGCCGGCTTGGCGACGCCGAGCAGCATTGGACCTAGAGTCAAGCCACTGCCCGCCGCCACCTTGAGCAGGTTGAAGGAAATGTTCGCGGCGTCGATGGTTGGCATGATCAGCAGGTTTGCGTCACCTTTGAGACGTGAATTCGGCAGAACCTGCTGGCGCACCTCGCCCGACAACGCTGCAGTCACCGTGCATTTCGCCGTCGATTTCGAGGTCGGGGTCCATGACGCTGATCAGCGCCAATGCCGCCTGCATCTTCTTGGCCTGCGGGTGGACGCTCGAACCGAAATTGGAGTGCGACAGGAGCGCGGCCTTGGGCGTGATGCCGATCCGGCGCATTTCCTCCGCCGCCAGCAACGCAATCTCGGCAATCTGTTCCGCTGTCGGGTCGGCGTTGACGTAGGTGTCGGCGATGAACACCGTCCGCCCGTCGAGGAATACCGCGTTCATCGCCGCGCTGACGCGGACGCCCTTGCGCAGGCCGATCACTTGATCGATGTACTGACGGTGCGATTCGTGCGTGCCGTAGGTGCCGCACAGCATGCCGTCGGCATCGCCCATGTGGATCATCATCGCCCCGATCAGTGTCAGGCGCCGACGCATCTCCATCTTGGCGAGCTGCTCGGTCACTCCCTTGCGGCCGGTGAGCCGATGATATTCGGTCCAGTACGCGCGATAGCGCGGGTCATCCTCGCTATTGATGACCTCGACATCGCGGCCCGGGCGCAGCCGCAGACCGAAGCGTTCGAGCCGCTGGGTGATGACCGCGGGACGCCCGATCAGGATCGGCTTCGCGATTCCTTCGTCGACGACGACCTGCACCGCCCGCAACACGCGCTCGTCCTCGCCCTCGGCGAAAACGATCCGCTTCGGGGACTTCTTCGCAGCCTGGAAGATCGGCTTCATGAACAGGCCGGAGTGATACACGAACTGCATCAGCTGCTGGCGATAGGCATCGAAGTCGGCGATCGGCCGCGTTGCCACGCCCGATTCCATCGCCGCCTTGGCGACTTCAGGCGCGATTTTGGCGATGAGGCGCGGATCGAAGGGCTTGGGAATCAGATACTCGGGTCCGAATTTCACGTCGTCGGCGCCATACGCGGCCGCGACGATATCGGACTGCTCGGCCATCGCCAGATCGGCAATCGCGCGCACCGCGGCGAGTTTCATCGCCTCGTTGATCGTCGTAGCACCGACATCGAGTGCGCCGCGGAAAATGAACGGGAAGCACAGCACGTTATTGACCTGGTTCGGAAAATCCGAACGTCCCGTCGCGATGACCGCATCGGGCCGCGCCTGCTTGGCGAGGTCCGGCATGATTTCGGGTTCCGGATTGGCCAGCGCCATGATCAGCGGCTTGTCCGCCATCAACTTGAGCAACTCGGGCTTGAGCACCCGCGCCGCGGAAAGTCCGAGAAAGATGTCAGCGCCACCGATGATGTCCGCGAGCTTGCGGGCGTCCGTCTTCTGCGCGTACCGCGCCTTGTTGTCGTCCATTTCCTCCTTGCGGCCGGCGTAGACGACGCCGGCGATGTCGGCAACCCAGATGTTCTCGCGCCTGATGCCGAGGCCGACCAGGAGATCGAGACAGGCCAGCGCCGCTGCGCCCGCTCCCGAGCAGACGAGCTTGACGTTCGCGACATCCTTGCCGACCACGCGCAATCCATTGGTGATGGCAGCGCCGACGATGATCGCGGTGCCGTGCTGATCATCGTGGAAGACTGGAATTCTCATCCGCTCGCGACACTTTCTTTCGACGTAGAAGCACTCGGGGGCCTTGATGTCCTCGAGATTGATGCCGCCGAACGTCGGCTCGAGCGCGCAGATGATGTCGACCAGCTTGTCGGGGTCGCGCTCGTCGATCTCGATGTCGAAGCAGTCGATGCCCGCGAACTTCTTGAACAGCACCGACTTGCCTTCCATCACCGGCTTGCTGGCGAGCGGGCCGATCGCGCCCAGGCCGAGCACCGCCGTGCCGTTGGTGACGACGCCCACGAGATTGCCCCGCGCGGTGAGCGTGCGCGCCTCGAGCGGGTCCCGGACGATTTCGTCGCACGCGGCCGCCACGCCCGGCGTGTACGCCATCGCCAAGTCGCGCTGGTTGGTCAGTTGCTTGGTTGGCAGGATGGAAATCTTGCCGGGCGGGTACGCACGATGATATTCGAGTGCCGCTTCGCGGATGTCTTTGTCCGACATTGCTTGGGTCCCTTCAGGCTGGTCACGGCGAGGGTACGAAATGATAGCAGAGGCAGTGCGTTACGCCGTCGTCACCGCGGCCCGATTCCGGTCGAGTCGGTATAATCAAGTGTGCGCGGCCCGCGACGTTTCGGCCGCAATTTCCAGCCCTCCCATGCCCCTCTTCTGGATCCTCGCCACGCTGTTGGTTGTGGCCACGCTCGGCTTCCTGACGTGGCCCTTGCTGCGCGCCAAGGCGAGGGACGACGCGCCGGATGCGGACGGCGCGGCGATCGCGGTGTTTCGCGATCACAAACGTTGGCTCGACAGCGAGCACAGTGCGGGCGAAATCACCACCGTCGAGCGCGACGCCGCACTCACGGAAATTACGCGCCGTGTTGCCGATGAGACCGCTGACCAAGCGGCACCGAACGCTTCCGCACAGTCGCGCCGGGCGTGGTCGCTGGCGATCGCACTGTTCGTCGTCATTCCCGCTGCGGCGCTGCTGCTTTACCAGCGCCTCGGCAATCCAGGCGCCACTGTCGTTGCCGTCGCGACGGCCGGTCACGACATCGGCGAACAGCAGATCATCGCCATGGTCGATTCGCTGGCGGCGCGATTGAAACAGCATCCCGAAGACGCCAATGGCTGGGTTCTGCTCGGCCGCTCGTATCAGGCGCTCGAGCGCTTTCCCGAATCGGCCGACGCATATGCTCACGCCAACGCACTGATCACGTCCGACCCGAACCTGCTCGCCGATTACGCCGATGTGCTGGCAATGACGCAGGGTCGCAAGCTGACCGGCAAGCCCGCGGAGTTGGTCGATCGCGCGCTGGCAATCGATCCGAAACACAAGAAGGCGCTGGCGCTGGCGGCAACTGTTGCGCTCGAAGCACACGACTTCCCGAAGTCACTCGCCTATTGGCAGAGACTGGCACGCGAACTGCCGGAAGGATCCGATGAAGCGCGACAGGTCACGGTCGTCATGGCTGAGATCGATGCCGCGCAACACGAGGGCAAATTGCCTGCGCCAGCAAGCGGTGGTCAGAGCGTGCCGCGGGTCGCCGAGCCGGCGACCGCGCCGCCCGCGGTGGCCAGCACCAAGCCAAACGCAGGCGCAATCAGCGGTCGCGTCGACATCGCGCCGACGTTGACACCCAAAGTTGCGCTGAGCGACACCGTCTTCATTTACGCACGAGCGGCGGAAGGTTCGCGCATGCCGCTTGCGGTGCTGCGCATCGCGGCGCGGGAACTGCCGAAGGATTTCTCGCTCGATGACAGCATGAGCATGGCGCCAGGCGTCAAGCTCTCGACCGCGCCGTCGGTGATCGTCGAAGCGCGCATATCCAAGAGCGGAAACGCGATCCCGCAGCCGGGCGATCTGTTCGGCAGGAGTGGGCCCCTCAAGCCCGGGACCGTCGGGTTGCGCATGACCATCGATCAGGTCGTGCCGTAGCGCACTCCGGCACCGCCGGGCGTACAGTCCGCCGACTCGAAATCTGACGTCGATCAAGGTCGCGCCCGGGTGCTCGGCTATAATTCGAGGTCGATTTCCTACAGCGGGGCGCAATGCTGGAAGCGCAGCAACTTGCCGCGCAGCGCGGCGCCGTAACGCTGTTTGCTGGCATCGACTTCGTTCTGAACGCCGGCGAGGCGCTGCTGGTCATGGGCGCCAACGGCAGCGGCAAGACCACGCTGCTGAAGGTCGTGGCCGGGCTTGCGCAACCGGCCGCCGGAACACTCGAATGGCGTGGCGCTGCGATATCCCCGTTTGCAGCGGAGACACGCGAGACAACGTTGTACATTGGCCATGCGCCAGCTTTGAAAGACGAATTGACCGCAGAAGAGAATCTACTTTCGCTGGCCCGGTTGCACGGCGCCGCGGCCGACGCCGCCACGGTGAGCGATGCGCTTCGGGCATGGGGGCTGGAACCGCAACGCGCACTTCCCGCGCGGGTCTTGTCGCAGGGGCAGCGGCGGCGCGTCGGGCTCGCGCGCCTGCGGCTCGTGCAACGCCCTCTGTGGGTGCTCGATGAGCCCACCAGCGCACTCGATGGTTCCGGCACGGAAACATTGCAGGAACTGCTTGCCGCGCATCTCGCACTTGGCGGCGTCGCGATCATCGCCACGCACTTGGAAATCGCGTTGCCACCCGGTGCCCGGCGGACACTGCAATTGGGATGAGCACCGCAGGATTCAATGCCGCGGTCGCCGGCGCGCCGCAAACCGGCGCGTGGAAGGGTGTCGCGTGGGCAATGGTGCGCGATCTGCGCCTTGCACTGCGCTCGAGGCCCGAACTCGGCGTAATCCTGCTGTTCTACGTCATCGTCGTGACGCTGTTCCCGCTTGGCATCGGGCCCGAACCCGCGCTGCTGCGGGCACTGGGACCCGGCGTGCTATGGGTCGCCGCATTGCTCGCGTCACTGTTGTCGCTGCCACGCCTCTTCGCCACCGATTTTGCCGATGGCACGCTCGAGCAGATCGCTCTTTCGCCCTACCCACTGCCAGCGCTGGTCTCGGGCAAGATCGCCGCGCACTGGGCGTCCACGGGACTGCCGCTGGTGATCATCTCGCCGCTGCTCGGTCTGCAGTTCGGATTGGGCGCGGACGAACTCGTGATCCTGACGTCAGGGCTGATGCTCGGCACGCCGACGTTGTCGATGCTCGGCGCCATCGGCGCGGCACTGACGCTCGGCGTGCGCGGTGGCGGCGGCTTGCTGGCATTGCTGATCCTGCCGCTGTACGTCCCGATCCTGATTTTCGGTGCCGGTGCGGTCGATTCGGTGCGCGCAGGTCTGGCCGTCGCGCCTCAATTGTCGCTGTTGGGTGCCGCATTGATTGCGGCCGCTGTCTTCGCGCCGCTCGCTACGTCCGCTGCGGTGCGCATCGCGCTTGAATGAAATGAACGCGTCGATCAACTGGTACAGGTTTGCGTCCCCCACATCGTTCTATCCGCTGGCCGCGCGGCTGGTGCCCTGGTTCGCGGTCAGCGCGGCGATCCTCGCCGCGATCGGACTCTGGCTCGGGCTGGTCGTCGCGCCTACGGATGCGCAGCAAGGCGACGCGTACCGCATCATTTTCATTCACGTGCCCGCCGCGTGGATGTCGATGTTCATCTATGTTGTGATGGCCTTCTGGTGCGCGATCTCGCTGGGCTTCAACGCGCGGCTCGCGGCGATGCTGGCGCAGGCACTGGCGCCGACCGGCGCGATGTTCACCGCGATTGCCCTGTGGACCGGAGCGCTATGGGGCAAGCCCACCTGGGGCACCTATTGGGCCTGGGATGCGCGCATGACGTCCGAGCTCATTTTGTTATTCCTGTATTTCGGTTACATCGCGCTGCGCAATGCGATCGACGATCCGCGCCGTGCCGATCGCGCCAGCTCCGTGCTGGCGCTGGTGGGCGCGATCAATGTTCCGATCATCTATTTCTCGGTCAAATGGTGGAACACGTTGCATCAGGGCTCGAGCGTAAGCCTCAATGCCGCGCCGAAAATGGCGGTGATCATGCTAACGGGCATGCTCGTCATGACGTTCGCCGCGTGGTTCTACGCGATCGCTGTCGTCTTGGTTCGCGTACGGGCCATCATCCTTGAACGCGAACGCGGCGCCCCGAGGTTCAGCGAGGCCGCGCGATGACGAATCTGAGCGATTTTGTCGCAATGGGTGGCTACGGATTCTATGTGTGGGGCTCCTATCTCGTCACGGCACTAGTCATCGTGATCGAAGCCGTTGGAGTGCGCGCACGCTTCAAGGCGTCGCGCAAGGCGACAGCAAACGCGGGACCGACTCGATGAGACCGCGTACGCGACGCCTTGCATGGATCGGTGCCGGACTCGCCGCTTTGGCCGTGGCCGCCGCGCTGGTACTCAACGCGTTCCAGTCGAACCTGGTGTTTTTCTTCACACCGTCGCAAGTCGCCGCCAAGGAGGCACCGCAAGGCCGCGCGTTTCGCGTCGGGGGCATGGTGGAATCCGGAAGTCTGGCACGCGAGCCGAATTCGCTGACTGTCCACTTTCTCGTGACGGACACGGCCATGACCATTCCGGTAACCTACACGGGGTTGTTGCCCGATCTGTTCAAGGAGGGCAAGGGCGTCGTCGCGCAAGGTACGCTCGGCCCCGACGGCGTTTTCCATGCGACCGAGGTCCTGGCCAAGCACGATGAAAATTACATGCCGCCGGAGGCCAAGGCGGCGGTCGACGCCGCACAGAAGGGCATGACGATGAAAAGCTTGCGCGAATCTAACCGGAGCATGCGGTGATTCCTGAATTTGGACACTTCGCGCTGATCCTCGCGCTGTTGGTGGCGCTGGTGCAAGGGACGCTGCCGATGATCGGAGCGGCGGTCGGATCGTCGCGACTGATGGCGCTCGCACGGCCTGCGGCACGCACGCAGGCGTTTCTGGTCGCAGTCGCCTTCGGTTGCCTGGCATGGTCGTTCATCAGCAACGATTTTTCGGTGCAAAACGTCGCCGCCAATTCCAATTCACAGCTGCCGCTGCAGTATCGCGTTGCCGCGACGTGGGGATCGCACGAAGGTTCGCTGCTGTTATGGACCTTGATGTTGGGCGGCTGGAGTTTTGCCGTGACGAAGTTCTCGCGCAACTTGCCCCAGCAGTTGCTCGCGCGCGTGATTTCAGTAATGGGCCTGATCAGCATTGGCTTTCTGCTGTTCCTGCTGTTTACATCGAACCCCTTCGAGCGCCTGATCCCGCCGGCACCGGACGGCCGCGACCTCAACCCGCTGCTGCAGGATCCGGGCATGGTGTTCCATCCGCCCATCCTGTACATGGGCTATGTCGGTTTCTCGGTTGCATTTGCGTTCGCGGTCGCCGCGTTGATCGGCGGTCGGCTTGACGCCACGTGGGCGCGCTGGTCGCGGCCATGGACAACTGTGGCGTGGAGCTTTCTTACCATTGGTATTGCGCTGGGCAGCGGCTGGGCTTACTACACGCTAGGCTGGGGCGGCTGGTGGTTCTGGGACCCCGTCGAGAACGCGTCGTTCATGCCATGGCTCACCGGAACGGCACTCATCCATTCGCTCGCGGTGACCGAAAAGCGCGGCGCGTTCAAGAGTTGGACGGTGCTGCTCGCCATCGTTGCGTTTTCGATGTCGCTGTTAGGAACCTTCCTGGTGCGGTCCGGCGTGCTGACCTCGGTGCATGCGTTCGCGACCGACCCGGCGCGCGGCGTCTTCATCCTGGTGTTTCTGGCAATCGTCATCGGTGGCTCGCTGGCGTTGTTCGCATGGCGCGCGGCCAGCGTCGGTCTCGGTGGCATATTCGGCATCGTATCGCGCGAATCGATGCTGCTCGCGAACAATATCCTGCTCATCGTGGCCATGGCGAGCGTGCTGCTGGGCACGCTGTATCCGTTGTTCCTCGATGCGCTCAACCTTGGCAAGATCTCCGTCGGCCCACCCTACTTCGACGCGGTGTTCTACCCGCTGATGGCTCCGGCGGCGTTCCTGATGGGCATCGGGCCGATGGCGCGATGGAATCACGCGCCGCTGCCGGAAATCTGGACGCGCCTCCGATGGGCACTCGCTGTCGCCGCGGTGACCGCGTTGATACTACCCTTCGTTTTGGGCCGCTGGTCACCGTTGATCGCGTTCGGCCTCTTCCTCGCGCTATGGATTTTCGCGAGCACGGCGGCTGGATTGCGCGCGCGCCTCGCCAGCACGCGGCGGCGCGGCCTGATTGCTGCACTCGGGGCAAATTCCCCTTCGTACTACGGGATGCTGCTCGCGCACGTCGGCGTGGGCGTATTCGTCGTCGGCGTCACGCTGGTCAAAGGGTATGAGGTCGAACGAGACGTGCGCCTGGACGTTGGCGACGCCGCCACCGCGGGCAGCTACGAATTCAAGTTCCTCGGTGTTACTCCGGGTCCGGGGCCGAATTACCGGGCGTTGACGGGTACCGTCGAAGTGCGGGAGGACGGACGTCTGATCGAGACGCTCAAGCCGGAAAAACGCATTTACAACGCGTCGGGACAGGCCATGACGATCGCCGCGATCGACACCAGGTTCCTCGGTGACATTTACGTCTCGCTGGGCGAGCCCGTGTCGGCTGCGGGCGCCCAGGACATCGCGGGGCCTTGGAGCGTGCGCATCTATCTCAAACCCTTTATCGACTGGATCTGGATGGGCGCGTTCCTGATGGCGCTGGGCGGATTCCTCGCGGTGTCGGACCGCCGTTACCGGCTTGCGATCAAGCGCAAGTTGACAACGTTGGCAGATGGCGCGGCTGCCACGGCTGACTGAACAGAGCAAACGATGAAGGCAACACGCTGGGCAATACCGTTGGCGATATTCGCCATCTTGATCGCGTTTCTCTATGTCGGGCTCAGTCGTGACCCGCACGAATTGCCTTCGCCGCTGATCGACAAGCCAGCGCCCGCATTCGCACTTTCGCAGCTGCACGACCCGGCAAACAAACTGACCAATGCCGATCTCAAGGGCAAGGTGTGGCTGCTTAACGTCTGGGCATCGTGGTGCGTTTCATGCCGCGAAGAGCATCCGCTGCTGATGCAGCTCGCGGCGGCGAACGTCGTGCCCGTGTACGGGCTCGACTACAAGGACAAGCCCGACGCCGGGCGCGCGTGGCTGGCACAGAACGGTAATCCGTATACCTTGTCAGCGGTCGATCTCGATGGTCGCGTCGGCATCGACTTTGGGGTATACGGTGTCCCGGAAACCTTTCTGATCGACAAGCAGGGAGTGGTCCGCTACAAGCAGGTCGGGCCGCTGACCGTGGAGTCACTGCAAAAGAAGATCCTGCCGCTGGTCAGAGAGTTAGAGAAATGAGACAGAAATGAGACAGAAATGAGACAGAAGTGAGGCAGCAGTGAATTGCGCGCCTCGGTTTGCGCTCGCGATCATGCTCGGTGCACTAGCGCTTGGCGCCGGCGCCACCAAGATGGACGCGCCCGCGCCGGATGCAGCGCTCGATCTCAGGATCAAGAAACTGGAGACCGAGTTACGTTGCCTCGTTTGCCAGAATCAGACGCTGGCCGATTCCAACGCGGATCTTGCCGACGACCTGCGCCGCGAGGTGCGTGACCTCGCCAGGGCTGGCAAGAGCGACGACGATATCAAGGCGTACCTCGTCGCGCGCTACGGCGATTTCGTTCTCTACAACCCACCGGTCAAGAGCACGACATGGCTGCTGTGGGGTGGCCCGTTCGCCCTGCTGATCGGTGGCGGCACGCTGTGGTGGCTCGTCCTGCAGCGGCGCGCTCGTATCGCGATGGGCGCCGACGCGGACGCCGAGGCGCGAGGGCGCATGCTCCTCGACAGCGAGGCGCGCGATTAGCGTACCGCCGTCGCTACAAGTTCCCGCCACAGCTCCAGCATAGTTCGAAGTTCGCTGGATTCTCCTCGTTGCAGGCCCGGCAGAACACGCTGCCGGTCTGCGCCCGATCTGCGTTGAGCGCAGCGAGCGCCGCTTCTGCGCGCGGCCGGTCGCGCGAGTGCTCGAGCCAGACCTGAGGCTGCGCCACGTCGGGTGGCACCTCACCGACGATGCTCGACGCGTGCTCGTTGAAAACGTGCGCGCTGACGCCGACCTGCTGCAGCCGATGCAACAGAAGATAGGCGTCGAGCCGGTTGAACGCGGTGTAGAACCGTTCCAATGAATCCTCGGAGTCAGGTCGGGCCGCAGATCGGTCGATTGGCCCGTTGTTGCAACATCCTACGCCAGCGCCTTCGACAAACAAAAAGCCGGGCTGCGCGCCCGGCTTTTGTTTGCACGCCCGCCGGACTACGCGGCGGCCTTCGCTTCTTCCTTGGTCTCGGCCCCAGGCTCGGGGCGGTCTACCAACTCGACCAGCGCCATCGGCGCGTTGTCGCCCTGGCGAAACCCGAATTTGAGGATGCGCAGGTATCCGCCCGGTCGCTTGGCGTAACGCGGCCCCAACTCGTTGAAGAGCTTGTACACGACGTCCTTGTCGCGCAGGCGATCGAACGCCAGCCGGCGGTTCGCCAGCGTCGGCTTCTTGCTCAGCGTGATCAATGGCTCGGCAACGCGGCGCAGTTCCTTGGCCTTCGGCAGCGTGGTCTTGATCAGCTCGTGCTTGAGCAGCGAGTTGGTCATGTTCCGCAGCATCGCAAGCCGGTGCGCGCTGGTCCGATTGAGTTTCCGTAGTCCGTGGCGGTGACGCATGATTGTTCCTTGTTACGGCCGGTCGAGATTGGCAGGCGGCCAGTTCTCGAGCTTCATGCCCAGCGACAGGCCGCGCGAGGCAAGCACTTCCTTGATTTCGTTGAGCGACTTGCGGCCCAGGTTCGGCGTTTTCAGCAACTCGGTTTCGGTTCGTTGGATCAGATCGCCGATGTAATAGATATTCTCGGCCTTGAGGCAATTCGCCGAACGGACGGTGAGTTCCAGATCGTCGACCGGGCGCAGCAGGATGGGGTCGACCTGCGGCATCGAACGCTGCTCCGCTGGCGCTTCGGTGCCCTTGAGATCGGCGAAAACGCCGAGCTGCTCGACCAGGATCGACGCCGCGTAGCGGATCGCTTGCTCGGGCTCGATCACGCCGTTGGTCTCGATGTCCATCACCAGCTTGTCGAGATCGGTGCGCTGCTCGACGCGCGCGCTCTCGACCGAGTAGCTCACGCGGCGAACCGGTGAAAACGACGCATCGAGCAGGATATTGCCGATGCTGCGGCCGCCTTCGGGCTTGGCGCGCACGGTCGCCGGCTGGTAGCCGCGGCCCTTCTCGACCTTGATTTCCATTTCGATCTTGCCGCCCGCCGTCAGGTGCGAGATTACGTGGTCGGGATTGATGATTTCGACGTCCTGGTGCGCCTCGATGTCGGCAGCCGTCACCGGGCCTTCGCCGTTCTTGGCGAGTTTCAGGGTGACGTGGTCGCGGTTGTGCAATTTCAGCACGACACCCTTGAGATTCAGCAGGACGTCGACGACGTCTTCCTGGACCCCATCCAGCGCCGAGTACTCGTGCAACACGCCGGTGATCTTGACCTCGGTGGGCGCGTAGCCCGGCATGGACGACAGCAATACGCGCCGGAGCGCGTTGCCCAGCGTGTGGCCGTACCCACGCTCGAATGGCTCCATCACCACCTTCGCGTGAAAAGGCGACGTGCTCTGGACATCGATGATGCGCGGTTTCAAGAAGGCGTTGCTCTGCATGCTAATTCCTCAAGGCGAAACTCAGTCGGATACAGACCCGGATCGTGGCAGCCTGCTCTCCGCTTACTTCGAATAAAGCTCGACGACCAGGCTCTCGTTGATATCCTGGCCGAACTCGGAGCGATCGGGCGCTCCCTTGAACGTGCCTGCCATCTTCTTCACGTCGACTTCGACCCACGACGGAAAGCCGATCTTTTCGGCGAGCTGAAGCGCATCGACGATGCGCAGCTGCGTCTTGGCGCCTTCCTTGACCGCGATGATGTCTCCGGTCTTGACCAGCGCCGACGCAATGTTGACGACCTTCCCGTTCACGGTCACCGCGCAGTGCGACACGAGCTGCCGCGCTTCCGCGCGCGTCGAGCCGAAGCCCATGCGATACACGACGTTGTCGAGGCGCGACTCGAGCAGGCGCAGCAGGTTTTCGCCCGTCGAGCCCTTGCCGTGCGCGGCCATCGAGAAATAGCGCCGAAACTGCCGTTCGAGGATGCCGTAGGTACGGCGGAGCTTCTGCTTTTCGCGCAGCTGCTTGCCGTAGTCCGACTGGCGCATGCCGGATCTGACGCCGTGCTGGCCGGGTTTTGAATCCAGCTTGCACTTGGAGTCCAGCGATCGACGCGCGCTCTTCAGGAAAAGGTCGGTGCCTTCGCGCCGGGCGAGTTTGCACTTCGGTCCGATATATCTAGCCACGAGTTAGATCCTCCGCCGCTTCGGGGGCCGGCAGCCGTTATGCGGCACCGGCGTGACATCCGAGATACTGGTGATCTTCAGCCCGAGCGCGTTCAGCGCGCGCACCGCGGACTCGCGGCCGGGCCCCGGGCCCTTGATCCGCACTTCGAGGTTCTTGACGCCGCATTCCTGCGCCGCCTTGCCTGCCGCCTCGGCGGCGACTTGCGCCGCGAACGGCGTCGACTTGCGCGAACCCTTGAAGCCGGCGCCACCCGACGTCGCCCACGACAGCGCATTGCCCTGCCGGTCCGTGATCGTGATGATCGTGTTGTTGAACGACGCGTGAATGTGAGCAATCCCTTCGGAGACGCTCTTCTTGACCTTCTTGCGTGCGCGCGTTCCGGTCGTCTTGGTTGGTGCCTGTGCCATTCGTTATGTCCTCAATCCTCGTTCGCGTACTTAGTTCCTACTTGCCCTTTGGGGCTGGCTTCGACGGCGACGCCTGGCGCGCCTTGCGCGGTCCCTTGCGGGTACGCGCGTTCGTACGCGTGCGCTGACCGCGCACAGGCAAGCCCTTGCGGTGACGCAGGCCGCGATAACAGCCCAGATCCATCAGCCGCTTGATGCTCATCGTCACCTCGCGCCGCAGATCGCCTTCGACGGTATAGCGGCCGATCAGCTCGCGCAGCTTGTCCATCTGCGCGTCGGTAAGGTCCTTGACCTTGGCCGAAGTCGCGACGCCCGCCGCTTCGCAGATTGCCCGCGCCCGCGCGCGGCCGATGCCATAGATCGCCGTCAGCGCGATCTCCGCGTGCTGGTGATTCGGAATGTTTACGCCCGCAATGCGTGCCATAGCTCTACCCTGTTATCGAGGCTGCATGAAACTGTTGTTAGCCCTTGCCGCTGCCGCGTCATCCCTGACGCTGCTTGTGCCGTGGATCCGTGCAAATCACGCGCACGACGCCATTGCGCCGGATGATCTTGCAGTTGCGGCAAATCTTTTTAACCGAAGCCATTACTTTCATCGCCATTCCTTTCGCTGCCGCCACATCGTCTTACTTGGCGTCCTATTTCGCGCGGAAGATGATTCGCGCACGCGACAAGTCGTAGGGTGTGAGATCCACGGTCACCTTGTCGCCCGGAAGAATCTTTATGTAGTGCATCCGCATCTTCCCGGAAATGTGGCCCAGTACCACGTGTCCGTTCTCCAGCTTTACCCGGAACGTCGCATTCGGCAGCGTCTCCAGGATTTCTCCCTGCATCTGTATCGTTTCTTCCTTCGACATCAGCGCGTGGGTAACCCACCCTTGAAATTGGCCTTCTTGAGCAGGCTCTCGTACTGCTGCGACATCATGTACGCCTGTACCTGGGTCATGAAGTCCATCGTCACCACCACGATAATCAGCAGCGAGGTGCCGCCGAAGTAGAAGGGGACGTTCTTCCATGCGATCAGGAAATTCGGGATGAAGCACACCACGACCAGGTAGATCGAGCCGAGCAGCGTCAGACGCAGGGTGATCTTCTCGATGTAGCGGGCAGTCTGGTCGCCCGGACGATATCCTGGGATGAACGCGCCGCTTTTCTTGAGGTTCTCCGCCGTCTCTTTCGGGTTGTACTGCAGCGCCGTGTAGAAAAAGCAGAAGAAAATAATCGCCGCCGCGTACAGGATTTCATGCACGGGCTGTCCCGGCCCCAGCGCGGACGCGAGGTCGCGCAGCCAGATCGTGTTTTCGCCCGAGCCGAACCACTGTGCCAGCGTGGCTGGGAACAGGATGATTGACGAAGCGAAAATGGGCGGAATCACGCCGGCCATGTTGAGCTTGAGCGGCAGGAACGACTGCTGGCCCGCATACACCTTGTTGCCGACCTGGCGCTTGGCGTAGTTCACCTGAATCTTGCGCATCGCGCGTTCGACGAACACGACAAAGGCCGTCACCGCGACGACCAGCAACGCTATGCCGATCACGAGCACGACCGAATACGCGCCGGTGCTCACCTGCTCGAGCGTCTGCCCGACCGCACGGGGAAGGCCCGCGGCGATGCCTGCGAAAATAATGAGCGAGATGCCGTTGCCCAAGCCGCGCTCGGTGATCTGCTCGCCCAGCCACATCAGGAACATCGTACCGGTCACCAGCGTGATGGCTGAAACGAAGCGGAACGCCACGCCCGGATCGACCACCAACCCGGCCTGCTGCTCGAGCGCGATCGATATGCCGAGGCCCTGGAAGAATGCCAGTCCCAACGTCGCATAGCGCGTGTATTGGGTGATCTTGCGCCGCCCGGACTCGCCTTCCTTCTTCAATGCTTCCAGCGACGGCACGACCACCGTACACAGCTGCATGATGATCGACGCCGAGATGTAAGGCATGATGCCCAGCGCGAAAATCGAAAAACGCGAGAGCGCGCCACCCGAGAACACGTTGAACAGGCCGAGTATTCCGCCCTGCTGCTGCTTGAACAGATCGTCGAGCACCGACGAGTTGATACCCGGGACCGGGATGTGCGTCCCGATGCGATACACGATGAGCGCACCAAGCAGAAACAGCAGACGCTTTTTCAGGTCCGCGTAGCGGTTGCCGCTCTTCTGTGCCGGGTTGTTCGTAGCCAACGTCAGTCTCGTCTATGTCGCCTTAAGCGACGCTGCCGCCCGCGGCTTCGATCGCCGCACGCGCACCTTTGGTGGCCAGCACGCCCGAAAGCTTTACCGCCTTTTCGAGCTTGCCCGCCTTGATGACCTTCACCGTCTTGGCGGCCGCGGGCACGATGCCGGCCGCCTTGAGCGCGAGCAGATCGATCTCGGCAAGGGGCAGCTTCGCGAGATCCGAAAGCCTGATTTCGGCATTGTCGTCGCGCGTCGTCGACACGAAACCGCGCTTGGGCAACCGCCGCTGCAATGGCATCTGGCCGCCTTCGAAGCCGACCTTGTGGAAGCCTCCCGAACGCGACTTCTGACCCTTGTGTCCGCGGCCCGCGGTTTTGCCCAGACCCGAGCCGATACCGCGCCCGACGCGACGCCTTGCTTTCTTGCTGCCTTCAGCAGGCTTGATGGTGTTCATCCGCATCGCTATGTCCTCAACCGTTCGCCTCGGTGACCTTGACCATGTACGAGACCTTGCCGATCATGCCCCGGACCTCAGGCGTGTCGGCCACTTCGACCGTGTGGCTGCGCCATTTGAGACCGAGCCCGCGCACGGTGCCGCGATGCGCAGGGTTCTTGCCCATCAGTCCCCGGACCAACGTCACCCGCAGTTTTTTCGTGCCGGCCATAATCAGACCCCTGTCAGCTGTTCGACCGTCATGCCGCGCTTGGCCGCGATGTCGGCCGGCGCGCTCGACTTTTCGAGCGCATCGAGCGTCGCGCGCACGATGTTGTACGGATTGGTCGATCCATGGCACTTGGCCAGGATGTTGGTGACACCGACGACTTCGAATACCGCGCGCATCGGGCCGCCGGCGATGATGCCCGTACCATCCGACGCGGGCTGCATGAAAACCTTGGTCGCGCCGTGCCGGCCGATGACCGCGTGGTGCAGCGTGCCGCTCTTGAGGCGCACTTTGACCATCCGGCGGCGAGCTTCTTCCATCGCCTTCTGCACCGCGACGGGCACTTCCTTCGCCTTGCCCTTGCCCATGCCGACCCGGCCATCGCCGTCGCCGACCACCGTGAGTGCGGCGAACGCGAGAATGCGCCCGCCCTTCACCACTTTGGTGACGCGATTGATGCTGATCATTTTTTCGCGCATCCCGTCGCCGCGGTCGTCCTGCTGCTGACGGTTCTGCCCCTGCCTGCCCATTGGCTTTGCCATATATGCTGTCTCGCCCTAGAACTTCAAGCCGCCCTCACGGGCGGCGTCGGCCAGCGCTTGCACGCGACCGTGGTACTTGTATCCCGAGCGGTCGAATGCAACCGCGTCGATGCCCAGCGCCTTCGCCTTTTCCGCGATGCGCTTGCCGATGGCCGCGGCGGCCGACTTGTTGCCGCCGTTCTTGAGGCCCTTCCTGACGTCGACCTCGACGGTCGACGCGCTGGCGAGGACCTTGTCGCCCGTAGGCGCGATGATCTGCGCGTAGATGTGACAGTTCGTCCTGCTCACCACGAGTCGATTCGCGCGCTGCTCCGCGATGCGGATCCGCGTTTTGCGGGCACGCCGCGCGCGAGCTTCTTTCTTGTTCATGGCCTGTGACCCCTTACTTCTTCTTGGTCTCTTTGAGCGTGACGCGCTCATCGGAGTAGCGCACGCCCTTGCCCTTGTACGGCTCCGGAGGACGGTAGGCGCGGATTTCCGCGGCGACCTGCCCCACCTGCTGCTTGTCGATGCCCTTGATCACGATCTCGGTCTGCACCGGCGTTTCCGCCTTGACGCCCTTGGGCATCTTGTGGACCACCGGATGCGAGAACCCCAGCGACAGGTTCAGCTTGTCGCCCGCGGCCTGCGCCCGGTAACCGACGCCGACCAGCGTCAGCTTCTTCTCATAGCCATCGGTGACGCCCTTGACCATGCCGGCGACCAGCGCGCGCAGCGTGCCATGCAGGGCGCTCGCCTCGGCGTTCAACGCTTTGAAAACCAGCGTGTCTCCGGACTTCTCGACACTGACCATTTGGCCAAAACTGCGCGACAAGGTGCCCAGTGGACCCTTGACCGAGATTTCTCCCGTGCCAATGGTCACGTCGACCTTGGGTGGCACTTTGACCGGGTTGTTGCCGATGCGCGACATGCTTTCTCCGTCAGGCCACGATGCACAGCACTTCGCCACCGACACCGGTAGCCCGCGCCTTGCGATCGGTCATCACACCATGCGATGTCGAAACGATCGCGATCCCCAGACCGTTCATCACCCGCGGGATGTCATCCTTGTTCTTGTAGATCCGCAGCCCGGGCTTGGACACGCGCTCGATCTTTTCGATCACCGGCCGACCGGCGTAATACTTGAGCGCGATTTCGAGCATCGGCTTGACGCCTTCGCCAACCACGACGAAGCCGTCGATGTAACCTTCGTCCTTCAGGACCTTGGCGATAGCCACCTTGACCTTGGACGTCGGCATCTGAACTGTTGCCTTCTCTGCCAACTGCGCATTGCGAATGCGCGTCAACATGTCGGCGATCGGGTCACTCATGCTCATCTTGTCACCTCACCTGCGCGGGGCTACCAGCTCGCCTTGACCACGCCGGGAATTTCTCCCCGCATCGCGATCTCGCGCAGCTTGTTGCGGCCCAGGCCGAACTTGCGGAACACGCCCCGCGGACGCCCGGTCAGCTTGCACCGGTTGCGCAGCCTCGTCGGGCTGGAATCCCGCGGCAGCTGTTGCAGTTTTTGCCGCGCCGCGAAGCGGTCCTCGTCGGAGATCTTCGCGTTGTCGATGACCGTCTGAAGTTCGGCGCGTTTCTTCGCGAACTTCTTCACGATCTTGCGACGTTTCAAGTCGCGGTTGATGACAGCCGTCTTGGCCATGGCGTCCTCGGTCCTATGTCTGCGTTCAGTTCTTGAACGGGAATTTGAACGCGGCGAGCAGAGCCCGGGCTTCGGCATCGCTCTTCGCCGTCGTCGCGATCGTAATGTTCATGCCCCGGAGCGTGTCGATCTTGTCGTACTCGATCTCCGGAAAAATGATCTGTTCCTTGACGCCCATGTTGAAATTGCCACGGCCGTCGAAGGAGCGACCCGATACGCCGCGAAAGTCGCGAACGCGCGGCAGCGCGATCGAAACCAGGCGATCGAGGAACTCGTACATGCGATCCTGGCGCAGCGTCACCATGCAGCCCAGCGGATAGCCGGTGCGCAGCTTCCATACCGCGATCGACTTCTTCGCTTTGGTGACCACCGGCTTCTGGCCGGAGAGTTTTTGCATGTCGCCGACCGCGTTGTCGAGGATCTTCTTGTCGGCGATGGCTTCGCCCACGCCCATGTTGAGCACGATCTTGCTGATCCGCGGCACCTGCATGCTCGACTTGTAGCCGAACTGCTTGGTCAGCGCCGGAACGATTTCCTTCTTGTAGACATCCTTGAGGCGCGCCATCGTCATGCTCCGAGAACTTCGCCGTTGGATTTGAAGAACCGGACCTTGCGGCCGTCGTTAAGCGTGCGAAATCCGATGCGATCCGCCTTTTGCGTCACCGGATTCCAGATCGCGACGTTGGACACGTCGATCGGCATTTCCTTGGTGATGATTCCGCCTGGCTGGTTCTGCATGGGATTGGGGCGCGTGTGCTTCTTGACCTGATTGATGCCGGCAACGAGCACGTGCGTAGGGCCCACCGTGGCCTTGACGTCGCCGCGCTTGCCCTTGTCGCGACCGGCGATCACGACCACGTTGTCACCTTTCTTGATCTTGCGCATGGTCAGAGCACCTCCGGCGCCAACGATACGATCTTCATGAAACGCTCATTGCGAAGTTCACGCGTCACCGGCCCGAAAATGCGGGTGCCGATGGGCTCGAGCTTGGGATTGAGCAACACAGCGGCGTTGGTGTCGAACTTGACCTTGGCGCCGTCGCCACGCCGAACGCCGTGGCGCGTGCGCACCACCACCGCGTTGTAGATCTCGCCCTTCTTGACGCGGCCGCGCGGCGCAGCATCCTTGACGCTGACCTTGATCACATCACCGATGTGCGCATAACGACGCTTGGAACCACCAAGCACCTTGATGCACATCACCTTGCGAGCGCCGGTGTTGTCGGCGACCTCGAGAATCGTTTGCATCTGAATCATTGCAACAATCTCCAACTTGACCCGCTGCAACCGTGGCGCACGCGGCGGTCAGTTTTGGACCCCGTTCGGGAGAAACCTGCCGCCGCTCAGTTACATCGAGTTGCCTCGAATTGCCCAGTGGTGCCCGGACTGCCTCCCGGACCTCACCATCGGGCTTCACTCACTGTGCACACTCGTTTCGCAATTGCTTGCATCGCGCAATTGCTTGTATCGGTATGCCGGCGGCAAGCGAAGCTAAAAAGTATGGCAGGTTTTTTGCTCTCTGGCAAGTCCCGCGTCGAATCAATACCTTGGATCAGAGGCCCTTGGCCTTTTCGATCAGTCGTTTGACGCGCCAAGCCTTGGTCTTGGCGAGCTTTCGGCACGCTTCGATCTCGACCAGGTCGCCTTCCTTGTATTCGTTCATTTCGTCGTGCGCGTGGTACTTCTTCGAGCGCGTCACGAACTTGCCGTACAGCGGGTGCTTGACCCGGTGCTCGACCAGAACCGTGACCGTCTTGTCCATCTTGTCGCTCGTCACGCGGCCAATCTGCGTCTGGATCAGGCTGCCCTTGACCGGCGCCGCGGCGCCTTCGACCTGTTGTGTCTGTTCGCTCATGCCTGCCTCGCCTTCTGATTCAGCAGTGTCTTCACCCGGGCGATGTCGCGCCGGACCGCCGGGATCTTCGCGTTGTTGTTGAGCTGCTGCGTCGCTTTTTGCATGCGCAGCCCGAACTGCTCCTTCAACAAGGCCTGCAATTCGGTCCTGAGTTGCTCCGGCGATTTTTCGTGCAGGTCTTTCCTGCGTTCGGAGATCTTCATCATCTATTCCTTCAGCCCAGGAGACGATGCACGAACGTCGTCCGGATCGGGAGCTTGGCCGCGGCGAGCGCGAACGCCTCGCGGGCCAGCACCTCCGTGACGCCATCCATCTCGTAGAGCACCTTGCCGGGCTGGATTTCCGCGACGTAGTACTCGGGATTGCCTTTGCCATTGCCCATGCGGACTTCGGCCGGCTTCTGCGAAATTGGCTTGTCCGGGAAAATGCGGATCCAGATACGACCGCCGCGCTTGATGTGACGCGTCATCGCCCGCCGCGCTGCCTCGATCTGCCGTGCGGTCAGGCGACCGCGACCAATCGCCTTGAGCCCGTATTCGCCGAAGCTGACCTTGGCGCCCACGGTCGCAACGCCCTTGTTGCGCCCCTTCTGTTCCTTACGATACTTCCTTCTAGCTGGCTGCAACATGCTTCACTCCTGCGGGTTTGCGCGCACGCTTCGGTGCTTCCGGCTCCGGGGCGGCCGCCGCCTGCGGCTCCGCGTTGTGCGGCATCACTTCGCCTTTGAATACCCAGACCTTGATGCCGATGACGCCATAAGTCGTCTTCGCCTCGGCAAAGCCATAGTCGATGTCGGCGCGCAGCGTGTGGAGTGGCACGCGCCCTTCGCGGTACCACTCGGTGCGCGCGATCTCGATGCCGTTCAGCCGCCCCGAGCTCATGATCTTGATGCCCTGCGCGCCAAGACGCATCGCGTTCTGCATGGCGCGCTTCATCGCGCGGCGGAACATGATCCGCTTTTCGAGCTGCTGCGCGATCGAATCAGCGACCAGCTGGGCGTCGATTTCGGGCTTCCTGATTTCCTCGATGTTGAGGCCGACCTCGGTGCCCATCATCTTGCGCAGCTCCGCGCGCAGCGTTTCGATATCCTCACCCTTCTTGCCGATGACCACGCCAGGGCGCGCGCTGTGGATCGTGATGCGCGCGTTCTTCGCGGGGCGCTCGATGGTGATCTTGCCCACCGACGCGTGCGCGAGTTTCTTTTTCAGATACTCGCGCACCTTGATGTCCTCGTTGAGGGTGGGCGCGAAATGCTTGCTGTTCGCGTACCACTTGGACGTCCAGTTGCGGTTGACGGAAAGACGGAATCCGGTCGGATGTATTTTCTGGCCCATGGCTATCCTTATTTCTTCTCGTCGCCAACGGTGACGTGGATGTGGCAGGTCTGCTTCAGGATGACGTTGCCACGTCCCTTGGCACGAGCCGAGAAGCCGCGCAGGTTGGTCGCCTTGTCGATATAGATCGTCTTCACCTTGAGCTCGTCGATGTCGGCGCCTTCGTTGTGCTCGGCGTTGGCGATCGCCGACTCGAGCACGCCCTTGATGATCTTCGCGCCCTTCTTGGGGCTGAAGCTAAGCACGTTGAGCGCCTTGTCGACGGCGAGGCCGCGGATCTGGTCGGCGACGAGCCGGCCCTTCTGGGCCGAAAGCCGAACGCCGCGCAGGATGGCAGAGGTTTCCATATGAGGCTCCTTACTTCCGTGGGCCCGTCGTCGGCGCGGCGACCTTCTTGTCCGCCGAGTGCGCCTTGAACGTTCGCGTAAGTGCAAATTCGCCGAGTTTGTGGCCGACCATGTTTTCCGAGACATACACCGGGATGTGCTGCTTGCCATTGTGGACGGCGATCGTCAATCCGACGAAATCCGGGGTGATGGTCGAGCGGCGCGACCAAGTCTTGATCGGACGTTTGTCGGATGTTGCGCGCGCCGCCTCGACCTTCGACTGCAGGTGATGGTCGACGAACGGCCCTTTCTTGATCGAACGTGCCATGGTCTTAACCCTTCTTCGCTGCGTGGCGGCGGCGGACGATCATGCCGTCGGTGCGCTTGTTGCGCCGCGTGTGGTAACCCTTGGTCGGCGTGCCCCACGGTGACACCGGGTGGCCGCCGCCGTTCGAGCGCCCGCCGTGCGGGTGATCGACCGGGTTCATCGCGATACCGCGCACGGTCGGGCGGATGCCCCGCCAGCGCTGCGCACCGGCCTTGCCGATCGAACGCAGACTGTGTTCTTCGTTGCCGACCGTGCCGATGGTGGCGCGACAATCGACGTGCACCTTGCGAATTTCGCCCGAGTGCATGCGGAGCTGGGCGTAGGAGCCTTCGCGCGCCAGCAATTGGACCGACGCCCCCGCCGAGCGCGCGATCTGCGCACCCTTGCCCGGCAGCATCTCGACGCAATGAATCGTCGTGCCGACCGGAATGTTGCGCAACGGCAGGCAGTTGCCCGCCTTGATCGGCGCATCGGCGCCGCTCATCAGCAGCGCGCCGGCGGCGACGCCTCTGGGCGCCACGATGTAGCGACGCTCGCCGTCCGTGTACAACAGCAACGCGAGATTCGCGCTTCGGTTGGGATCGTATTCCAGCCGCTCGACCTTCGCCGGGATGCCGTCCTTGGTGCGGCGGAAATCAACGATGCGGTACTGCTGCTTATGGCCGCCGCCCTGGTGCCGCATCGTGATGTGGCCGTTATTATTGCGGCCCGAACCGCGCTTCTTGGATTCGGTAAGCGCGTCGATCGGCCGGCCCTTGTGCAGGCTGGCGTTGACGACCTTGACCAGGCCGCGGCGGCCGGGCGAAGTCGGCTTGACTTTGACGAGTGCCATCTTAGGCCTCCGTGGCGAAATTGAGTTCCTGCCCTGACTTGAGGCTGACGTACGCCTTCTTCCAGTGGCGGCGGCGACCCTTGAACGCGCCGAAGCGCTTTACCTTGCCCTGCACGTTGACGATCTGGACGCTTTCGACTTCGACCTTCTTGTCCTTCCACATCAACTCGACCGCGGCCTTGATCTCACCCTTGGTCGCATCGGGACGCACGCGGAAAATGACCTGGTTGTGCTTGTCGGCGATGAACGTGGCCTTTTCCGACACGATCGGCGCCAGCAGCATCGTCATCAGACGCTCGGGGTTGTAATTCGCTTGAACGGTTTTGCGCGCGCTCATCCCAGGATCTCCTCGAGCTGCGTTACGGCGCCCTTGGTGAGCACCACGTTCTCGAACTGCACCAGGCTGACCGGGTCCATTTCCCCGGCCTCGAGCACGAGCACGTTAGGCAGGTTGCGCGACGACATGTAGACGTTGTCGTCGAGCTTGTCGGTGACGATCAGCACGGAGCCGCTGAGGCCGAGTGCCTTGATCTTGCCGGCAAACAGTTTGGTCTTCGGAGCATCGACGGCCAGCGTTTCCACCACCGACAACCGGCCTTCGCGCACCAGCTGCGACAGGATCGACGCGATGCCGGCGCGGAACATCTTGCGGTTCACCTTGTGCGTGAAATTCTCGTCGGGCGAACTCGGAAAGATCTTTCCCCCGCCACGCCATAGCGGACTGTTGGCCTGGCCGGCGCGGGCGCGGCCCGTACCCTTTTGCGCCCAGGGCTTCTTGTGCGATTTGTTGATGTCGGCACGGCCCTTCTGGGCACGATTGCCGCTGCGCGCATTGGCCTGGTACGCAACGACGAGCTGGTGAATCAACGCTTCGTTGTATTCCCGGCCAAATACCGCGTCAGGTGCCGCCAGCGTGGCAGCGGGCTTGCCGCTGTCATTGATCAGTTTGAGGTCCATCTTCAGGTCCCCTTCTTGGCAGGGGTTTTGACTGCAACCTGCACGACGATGTGGCCGCCATCGGCGCCGGGGACCGCGCCCTTGACCAGCAGCAGCCCGCGCGCCGCATCCACCCGCACGACCTTGAGGGTCTGCACGGTGCGGGTGACGTTACCGTACTGGCCCGCCATGCGCTTGCCCGGGAATACGCGTCCCGGATCCTGCGCCATGCCGATCGAACCAGGCGAGTTGTGCGAACGCGAGTTGCCGTGGGACGCGCGGTTCGAGCTGAAATTGTGGCGCGTGATCACGCCGGAAAATCCGCGACCCTTGGTCGTGCCCTGCACGTCGACCAGTTGTCCGACCGCGAAGTTTTCGACGCTGACCTGCTCGCCCACTTTGAACGTGGCCAACGCATCCACCTCGACCGGAAACTCTTTCAGCACCTCTCCGGCTTCGACACCTGCCTTCGCGAGGTGTCCCGCCGCCGCCTTGTTGACGCGGCTTGCGCGGCGCTTGCCGTACGTCACCTGAACCGCGGCGTAGCCGTCGACTTCCGGCGTCTTGATCTGCGTGACGCGGTTGTTCGCGACGTCGAGCACCGTCACCGGAACGGCCGCGCCGTCGTCGGTGAAGATGCGCGTCATGCCGACCTTGCGGCCAACCAATCCTATCGTCTGTTTCATCTTCTTGGTCCTTGTTTGCCGCCGATTACGATTGACCGGCGGTGAATTTCGCTATGCGTCACGGTGCTCGCTACTGAAGCTTGATCTCCACATCCACGCCCGCGGGCAGGTCGAGCTTCATCAACTGATCGACGGTCTTGTCGGTCGGGTCGATGATGTCCATCAGCCGCAGGTGCGTGCGGATCTCGAGCTGGTCGCGCGACGTCTTGTTGACGTGCGGCGAGCGCAGGATGTCGAAGCGTTCGATCTTGGTCGGCAGGGGAACCGGTCCCTTGACGACGGCGCCCGAGCGCTTCGCCGTTTCGACGATCTCCTGGGCGGACTGGTCGATCAGCTTGTAATCGAACGCCTTCAGGCGGATGCGGATCTTTTGATTTTGCATGTGAACCTCTGGTCTGGTGTGGCTGGACCGCGCTTTACTCGATGACCTTTGCAACCACGCCGGCGCCGACGGTGCGGCCGCCTTCGCGAATCGCGAAGCGCAGCCCCTCTTCCATCGCGATCGGCTGGATCAGCGTCACCGTCATCTGGATGTTGTCGCCAGGCATCACCATCTCCGTGCCCGCCGGCAACTCCACCGACCCGGTCACGTCCGTCGTCCGAAAATAAAACTGCGGCCGATAGCCGTTGAAGAACGGCGTGTGCCGACCGCCTTCCTCCTTGCTCAATACGTACACCTCGCACGTGAACTTGGTGTGCGGCGGAATGCTGCCCGGCTTCGCCAGCACCTGCCCGCGCTCCACTTCCTCGCGCTTGGTCCCGCGCAGCAGAATGCCCACGTTGTCCCCAGCCTGCCCCTGGTCGAGCAGCTTGCGGAACATCTCCACGCCCGTGCACACCGTCTTCAGCGTCGGCTTCAAGCCAACGATCTCGAGGTCCTCGCCCACCTTGACCACGCCACGCTCGACCCGTCCCGTGACCACCGTGCCACGGCCGGAAATCGAGAACACGTCCTCGACCGGCATCAGGAACGGGCCGTCGATCGCACGCTTCGGCTGAGGAATGTACGAATCCAGCGCCTCCGCCAGTCTGTTGATGCACGGCTCGCCCAATTCAGACTTGTCGCCTTCCAGTGCAAGCTTGGCGCTGCCGATGATGATCGGAATCTTGTCACCGGGAAATTCATATTTCGAAAGCAGCTCGCGCACTTCCAGTTCGACCAGTTCGAGCAACTCCTTGTCGTCGACCATGTCGGCCTTGTTCATGAACACGACGATGTACGGTACGCCGACCTGACGCGCCAGCAGGATGTGCTCGCGCGTCTGCGGCATCGGGCCATCGGCCGCCGACACGACGAGGATCGCGCCGTCCATCTGCGCGGCGCCCGTGATCATGTTCTTGATGTAATCCGCATGGCCCGGGCAATCGACGTGGGCGTAGTGACGATTCTTCGTCTCGTATTCGACGTGCGCCGTGTTGATGGTGATCCCGCGTGCCTTTTCTTCCGGCGCGTTGTCGATCTGGTCGTACGCTTTGGCTTCGCCGCCAAACTGCTTGCTCAGCACCAGCGTAAGTGCGGCGGTCAGCGTGGTCTTGCCGTGATCGACGTGCCCGATCGTCCCGACATTCACGTGCGGCTTGGTCCGTTCAAATTTTCCCTTGGCCATTTTTAGTTACCTCAGTGTCGACTCAGTTTCAGCTCGGGTTACGAATCACGATTTCTTGTTGATCACGGCTTCGGCGACCGTCTTGGGCGCCTCGGTGTAGTGCTTGAATTCCATGGTGTAGGTCGCGCGCCCCTGCGACAACGAGCGCAACGTCGTCGAATAGCCGAACATTTCCGACAACGGCACTTCAGCCTTGATCACCTTGACGCCAACGATGTCTTCCATGCCCTGGATCATGCCGCGACGACCGGACAGGTCGCCGACCACGTTGCCCATGAAGTCCTCGGGCGTCTCGACTTCGACCGCCATCATCGGCTCGAGCAGCACCGGCGTCGCCTGGCGCATGCCATCCTTGAACGCCATCGACGCCGCCATCTTGAACGCGTTTTCGTTCGAGTCGACGTCGTGGTACGAGCCGTCGAACAGCGTGACCTTCACGTCGACGACCGGGAAACCCGCGAGCACGCCGTTGGGCAGCGTCTCACGCAGTCCCTTTTCAACCGCGGGAATATATTCGCGCGGCACCGTGCCGCCCTTGATCGCATCGACGAATTCGAAGCCCTTGCCGGCTTCCTGCGGTTCCATCTTCAGCCACACGTGACCGTACTGGCCGCGTCCGCCCGATTGTTTGATGAACTTGCCTTCGACCTGCACCGGCTTCTTGATCGCCTCGCGATATGCCACCTGCGGCTTGCCGACGTTGGCTTCGACGCCGAACTCGCGCTTCATCCGATCGACGATGATTTCGAGGTGCAACTCGCCCATCCCGGAGATGATCGTCTGGCTCGATTCCTCGTCGGTGTGCACGCGAAACGACGGGTCTTCCTGCGCCAGGCGATTGAGCGCGAGCCCCATTTTTTCCTGGTCGGCCTTCGTCTTCGGCTCGACCGCCTGCGAGATCACCGGCTCAGGAAACACCATCCGCTCGAGCATGATGTCCTTGCCCGGATCGCACAGCGTTTCGCCGGTCGATGCTTCTTTCAATCCGACCGCCGCGGCAATGTCGCCCGCGCGGACTTCCTTGATTTCCTCGCGTTGGTTGGCGTGCATCTGCAGCAGCCGGCCGATGCGCTCCTTGCGCCCACGATTGGCGTTGTAAACCGTATCGCCGGAATTGAGCACGCCTGAATACACACGGATGAACGTCAGTTGCCCGACATAGGGATCGGTCATGATCTTGAACGCCAGCGCGGCGAACGGCTCCGTGTCGGACGCCTTGCGTGACTCGGGCTTGCCGTTCTCGTCTTCGCCCTGGACCGGTTTGATGTCGATCGGTGACGGCATGTAATCGATGACGGCATCGAGCATCGCCTGCACGCCCTTGTTCTTGAACGCGCTGCCACAAAGCATCGGTACGATTTCGTTCTTGATCGTGCGAATGCGCAGCCCGCGCTTGATATCTTCGATCGAAAGGTCGTGGCCCTCGAGGTACTTGTGCGTCAGCTCATCGTCGGCTTCCGCCGCGGCCTCGACCATCTTCTCGCGCCACTTCTTCGCCTCGTCGACGAGATGGGCCGGTATGTCGCGCAGCTCGTACTTCATGCCCTGCGTCGACTCGTCCCAGTAGATGGCCTTCATGATGACCAGATCGACCAGACCCTCGAATTTTTCCTCCGCCCCGACCGGAATCTGAATCGGGACCGGGTTGCCCTTGAGCCGCGTCTTGATGTGGTCGTAGGACTTGAAGAAATCGGCGCCCTGGCGGTCCATCTTGTTGATGAACGCGAGTCGCGGGACCTTGTACTTGTTCGCCTGGCGCCAGACGGTCTCGGACTGTGGCTGCACACCCGCCACGGCGTCGTACACCATGCACGCGCCGTCGAGCACGCGCATCGAGCGCTCGACTTCGATCGTGAAGTCGACGTGCCCCGGCGTGTCGATGATGTTGATGTGGTGTTCGGGATGGTTGTTCTGCATCCCCTTCCAGAAGCAGGTCGTCGCGGCAGATGTGATCGTGATGCCGCGCTCGCGCTCCTGTTCCATCCAGTCCATGACGGTCGCGCCGTCGTGCACTTCGCCTATCTTGTGCGAAACGCCGGTGTAGAAAAGGATGCGCTCGGTGGTCGTGGTTTTACCGGCATCAATGTGGGCACTGATGCCGATGTTCCGATAGCGCTCGATGGGAGTCGTTCTTGCCACTTTTTTTCGCCGTTTGCCGCTGTTTGCCGCTGATTACACATATGCGCCGCGGAAAATCCTGTCCTGCTCGTCCGTCGCCGCTGGTTGATCTGTGTCGTCTAGAACCGGAAATGCGAGAAGGCCTTGTTCGCTTCGGCCATACGGTGCACTTCCTCGCGCTTTTTCACCGCGCCGCCGCGGCCTTCCGAAGCTTCGAGCAGTTCGGCTGCAAGACGCTGACCCATCGACTTTTCACCGCGCTTGCGCGCCGCCTCGCGCAGCCAGCGCATGGCCAGCGCGACGCGACGGATCGGGCGGACCTCGACGGGAACCTGGAAATTGGCGCCACCAACGCGACGGCTCTTGACCTCGACCATCGGCTTGGTGTTGGACAGCGCCTGGGTGAACACTTCCAGCGGATCCTTGCCGCCCTTCTTGGCGATCGATTCGAATGCACCGTACACGATGCGCTCGGCAACCGATTTCTTGCCCTGGCTCATCAGTACGTTGACGAACTTGGCGACGTCGCTGTTCGCGTACTTCGGATCGGGCAGGATCTCGCGCTTGGGAATTTCTCTGCGTCGGGGCATTGGTGACTTTCTCGGATCAGATCTGGGCAGGCGTAGCGACTACGCTGCCTTCGGTTTTTTCGCGCCATACTTGGAGCGGCTTTGCTTGCGGTCCTTGACGCCCGCCGTATCGAGCGAGCCGCGAACCATGTGATAACGAACGCCAGGAAGGTCCTTGACCCGTCCGCCACGAATCAGCACGACCGAGTGTTCCTGTAGGTTGTGGCCTTCGCCGCCGATGTAGCTGATGACTTCGAAGCCGTTGGTCAACCGGACCTTCGCAACTTTCCGCAATGCGGAGTTGGGCTTCTTCGGGGTCGTTGTGTACACGCGCGTGCACACGCCGCGTTTTTGCGGGCTGCGCTTCAGCGCGGGCACCTTGCTCTTCGACACAGGGGCGACGCGGCCCTTGCGTACCAGCTGATTGATCGTTGGCATCCTGATTGTCCGTTTCGTATGACCACGCGCCTTCGCGGGCCGTGCGGTCATCGTTGCGCGAAACTGCTTCGGTCGTTCCGTTTCTGTAGTGCCGTTACTTTTTAAAATCAAAGTGGCCTAAGCATCGCCTGCTTTAGGCCACTCTTCCCGCGCCTCGGCCGACCTGCGGCTGGGTACGCGCACCACACACCCGGCGCCCGGTTTGTTTGCCGGGCTTTGGAATGCAGGCGAAAAGACTATCGATTTTAAGGCACTAGCCCATCCCTGTCAATGAACTCGCCGACCCAAAAGCACGGGCGGGGCCCCAAAGGAGTCCCGCCCGCCCAAACTCCTCCAAAGATCTCTTTTACGCCGCGTCCGCGCTGACCTCCGTCGCACGATGGTTTCGGCCACGCTGCCGTCGGGCGGCAACTCGATGACCGGCCCCAGCGCCTTCTGCTTCTTGCGGGCATTGTGATAGGCAAGCCCGGTGCCGGCAGGAATGAGCCGGCCGACGATGACGTTCTCCTTGAGACCGCGGAGTTCGTCCTTCTTGCCCATGATCGCCGCCTCGGTGAGCACGCGCGTGGTCTCCTGGAACGATGCCGCCGAGATGAACGAATCCGTCGACAGCGATGCCTTGGTGATGCCCAGCAGCATGTGCTCGTAGGTGGCCGGCTGTTTTGCATCCGCACCACCCTTGATCCCGCCGTGTTCGAACACCTTGTCGTTTTCGTCCAGCAGATCCGAGCGTTCGACCTGCTCGCCCACGATGAAGCGGGTATCGCCGGCATCCTGCACCTGAACGCGGCGCAGCATCTGGCGCACGATCACTTCGATGTGCTTGTCGTTGATCTTCACGCCCTGCAAGCGGTAGACGTCCTGCACTTCGTCGGTGATGTAACGGGCCAGTGCCTCGACACCCAGCAAGCGCAGGATGTCGTGCGGGTCGGCCGGGCCATCGACGATCGACTCGCCCTTGTTCACCACCTGCCCGTCATGCGCCGTGACATGCTTGTCCTTCGGGATCAGGTACTCGTGCGCCAATCCGTCCAGGTCGGTGATGACCAGCCGCTGCTTGCCTTTCGTATCCTTGCCGAACGATACCGTGCCGGTGACTTCCGCCAACAGACCGGCATCCTTGGGTGAACGCGCCTCGAACAGCTCCGCCACGCGCGGCAAGCCGCCCGTGATGTCGCGAGTCTTCGACGTTTCCTGCGGGATCCGCGCCAGCACCTCGCCGACGGCGACGTCCTGCCCGTCCTTGACGGTGATGATCGACCCCAGCTGGAACGTGATGTTGACCGACTGGTCACCGGTGGCGAGTTTCACCTCGTCGCCGTGCTCGTTGAGCAGCTTCACCTGCGGACGCACGCCCTTGGCGGCCATGCCTGAACGACGCTTCGGATCGATGACGACCAGCGTCGAAAGCCCCGTGACATCGTCGACCTGCTTGGCCACCGTGACGCCTTCCTCGACGTTTTCGAACTTCACCCGACCCGCGTACTCGGTGATGATCGGCCGCGACGTGGCATCCCATGTGGCCAGCACCTTACCGGCCTTCACCGAGTCGCCATCCTTGACCAGCATCGTCGCACCGTACGGCACCTTGTGGCGTTCGCGCTCGCGACCGTTGTCGTCGTGAATCGTGACTTCACCCGAGCGCGCGATGACGATCATCTCGCCCTTGGCGTTGGTCACATAGCGCATCTGCATCGAGAACCGGATGATGCCCGCCGACTTGCTTTCGAGCTGCGAAGCCGCCGCGGTACGCGACGCCGCTCCGCCGATGTGGAACGTGCGCATCGTCAGCTGCGTGCCTGGTTCACCGATCGACTGCGCGGCAATGACGCCGACCGCCTCGCCGACATTGACCAGGTGACCGCGACCGAGGTCGCGGCCATAACACGTGGCGCACAGACCGTAGCGCGTGTCGCAGGTGAGCGGCGTGCGCACCTTGACCTCGTCGATACCCAGCGCCTCGATCTGCTCGACTTCGTCTTCGGACAGCAGCGTTCCCGGATGGAACAGCGTGGCATGCGTCTCCGGGTTGACGACGTCGGCCGCGACGGAGCGACCGAGGATACGCTCGCGCAACGGCTCAATCACTTCGCCGCCTTCGACCAGCGCCTTCATCGCGACGCCATTGCTGGTACCGCAATCGTCTTCGGTGACCACCAGATCCTGCGTCACGTCGACCAGCCGCCGGGTCAGGTAACCCGAGTTCGCCGTCTTCAACGCGGTATCCGCCAGACCCTTGCGCGCGCCGTGCGTCGAGATGAAGTACTGCAGCACGTTCAGACCTTCGCGAAAGTTCGCGGTGATCGGTGTCTCGATGATCGAGCCGTCAGGCTTCGCCATCAGACCGCGCATGCCGGCGAGCTGCCGGATCTGCGCTGCCGAACCGCGCGCGCCGGAGTCCGCCATCATGTAGATGGAGTTGAACGACTCCTGCTTGACCATCTTGCCTTCACGATCCATGACTTCGATCGTACCCAGCTGGCTCATCATCGCCTTGGCGATGTCGTCGCCGGCACGGCCCCAGATGTCGACGACCTTGTTGTAGCGCTCGCCCTGCGTGACCAGGCCCGAGGTGTACTGCGCCTCGATTTCCTTAACCTGGGCTTCCGACTCGGCAATGATCTTGTGCTTCTCATCGGGGATCAGCATGTCGTCCGCGGCGAAGGAAATCCCTGCGCGCGTTGCGAGGCTGTACCCTGCCTGCATCAGACGATCGGCAAAAATCACCGTCTCGCGCAAACCGCAGCGGCGGAAGCTCGCGTTGATGATGCGCGAGATTTCCTTCTTCTTGAGCGGCTTGTTGATCGTTTCGAACGGCAGCCCGGGCGGAAGGATCTCCGAGAGCAGCGAACGGCCCACGGTGGTCTCGTAGCGCGTGATCTTCGTGGTGTGCTCGCCATCCGGGCCGACGAGCGTTTCGGGAATGCGCACGCTCACCTTCGCATGCAGATCGGCCTGCCGCGATTCGTACGCGCGAGTGACTTCCGCGATGTCCGAGAACAGCATGCCTTCGCCCTTGGCGCCGATGAGTTCGCGCGTGGCGTAGTACAAGCCGAGCACGATGTCCTGCGACGGAACGATGCAGGGCTCGCCGTTGGACGGGAGCAGCACGTTGTTCGACGCGAGCATCAGCGTCCGCGCTTCCATTTGCGCTTCCAGCGACAGCGGCACGTGGACGGCCATCTGGTCGCCGTCGAAGTCGGCGTTGAACGCAGTGCAGACCAGCGGATGCAGCTGGATCGCCTTGCCTTCGATCAGCACCGGTTCGAATGCCTGGATGCCCAGTCGATGCAATGTCGGCGCCCGATTCAGCATCACCGGGTGTTCGCGGATCACCTCTTCGAGGATGTCCCAGACCACCGGTTCCTGGCTCTCGACCATCTTCTTCGCGGCCTTGATCGTGGTCGCGAGGCCCATGGTTTCGAGCTTGTTGAAGATGAACGGCTTGAACAGTTCCAGCGCCATCAGCTTCGGCAGGCCGCACTGATGCAGTTTCAGTTGCGGACCGACCACGATCACCGAACGGCCGGAGTAGTCGACGCGCTTGCCAAGCAGGTTCTGGCGGAAACGGCCGCCCTTGCCCTTGATCATGTCGGCCAGCGACTTCAGCGGACGCTTGTTGGCGCCCGTCATCGCCTTGCCGCGGCGGCCGTTGTCGAGCAGCGAATCGACGGCTTCCTGCAGCATGCGCTTTTCATTGCGCACGATGATGTCCGGCGCCTTGAGTTCGAGCAGGCGCTTCAACCGGTTGTTGCGGTTGATCACGCGGCGATACAGGTCGTTCAGGTCCGACGTCGCGAAGCGGCCGCCATCCAGCGGCACCAGCGGGCGCAGCTCCGGCGGCAGCACCGGCAGCACTTCGAGAATCATCCACTCGGGCTTGATGCCGGACTTGTGGAAGGCCTCGAGCACCTTGAGCCGCTTGGCGATCTTCTTGATCTTCGTATCGGAACCGGTGGTCTCGAGCTCCTTGCGCAGCTTCTCGATCTCACTGTTGACCTCGAGCGCCTTCAGCAGCTCGCGGATGCCCTCGGCACCCATGCTGGCGGAGAAGTCGTCACCGTACTGCTCGACCTTGGCGAGGTAATCGTCCTCGGTCAAGAGCTGGGCGCGGTTCAACGGCGTCATGCCGGGATCGGTGACGACGTAGGCTTCGAAATACAGCACGCGTTCGATATCGCGCAACGTCATGTCGAGCACCATGCCCATGCGTGACGGCAGGCTCTTCAGGAACCAGATGTGCGCGACCGGCGACGCGAGTTCGATGTGGCCCATGCGCTCGCGGCGCACCTTGGCCAGCGTCACCTCGACACCGCATTTTTCGCAGATCACGCCACGATGCTTGAGCCGCTTGTACTTGCCGCACAGGCATTCGTAGTCCTTCACCGGCCCGAAGATCTTGGCGCAGAAAAGGCCGTCGCGTTCGGGCTTGAACGTGCGGTAGTTGATCGTCTCCGGCTTCTTGACCTCGCCGTACGACCACGAACGGATCTTCTCCGGCGATGCGAGGCCGGTCTTGATCGCGTCGAATTCTTCTTCCTGCGTAACCTGCTTGAATAGGTCCAGTAGTGCTTTCATTCAGTACTCCTTGGTTGAGCGTTGGGCATTGGGCGATTCAGCTGTTTCGCTAAACGCGCAACGCTCAGTGCCTCTCCAGATCGATGTCGATTGCCAGCGAACGAATTTCCTTCACCAGGACGTTGAACGATTCCGGCATGCCGGCTTCGATCTTGTGCTCGCCCTTGACGATGTTTTCGTAGACCTTGGTCCGCCCGTTCACGTCGTCGGACTTGACCGTGAGCATTTCCTGCAGCGTGTATGCCGCGCCGTAGGCCTCGAGCGCCCAGACTTCCATCTCGCCGAAGCGCTGGCCGCCGAACTGCGCCTTGCCGCCGAGCGGTTGCTGCGTGACCAGGCTGTACGGCCCCGTCGAACGCGCGTGCATCTTGTCGTCGACCAGGTGATGCAGCTTCAGGACGTGCATGTAGCCCACCGTGACCTGGCGGTCGAAGGCTTCGCCGCTGCGGCCATCGTGCAGCGTGATCTGCCCGGAGCGCGGCAGACCGGCGAGTTCGAGCATGTCCTTGATCTCGGCTTCGGTCGCGCCGTCGAACACCGGCGTCGCAAACGGCACGCCATCCTGCAGGTTGGTCGCGAGTTGCACGATTTCCTTGTCGTCGAGCGTATCCAGCGCCTCGACCTTGCCGGTACCGTTGTAGATCTTGCCCAGATACTTGCGCACGTCGGCGATGTTGGCCTGCGCCTTGAGCATTTCCGCGATGCGGTGACCAAGACCCTTCGCGGCCCAACCCAGGTGCACTTCGAGAATCTGACCGACGTTCATCCGCGACGGCACACCCAGCGGATTGAGCACGATGTCGACAGGTGTGCCATCGGCCATGTACGGCATGTCCTCGACCGGAACGATCTTGGACACGACGCCCTTGTTGCCGTGACGGCCGGCCATCTTGTCGCCGGGCTGCAGGCGACGCTTGACCGCGACATACACTTTCACCATCTTCTGCACGCCGGGCGGGAGTTCATCGCCTTGCGTCAGTTTTTTCTTCTTCGCTTCGAAGGCCTGGTCGAACTGCACACGCGATTGCGCGAGCGAGTCCTTCATCACCTCGAGCTGATGCGCGGAGTCCTCGGCGGCGAGTCTGATGTCGAACCAGTCGTGCCGGGCAACACCGTCCAGATAGTCCTTGGTCAGGCGCGTGCCCTTGGCCAGGCGCTTCGGGACCGCCGTTCGCGGTCTTGCCGAGCAGGAGCTTTTCGATCCGTGCAAACGCGTCGTTCTCGACGATCCGCAGCTGGTCGTTCAGGTCCTTGCGATAGCCCTTCAGATCGTCGTCGATGATCTGTGCGGCGCGCTTGTCGCGATCGATGCCTTCGCGGGTGAATACCTGCACATCGATGACGGTGCCGGAAATGCCCGACGGCACGCGCAACGACGTGTCCTTCACGTCCGACGCCTTTTCGCCGAAGATCGCCCGCAGCAGCTTTTCTTCAGGCGTCAGCTGGGTCTCGCCCTTGGGCGTGACCTTGCCGACCAGCACGTCCCCGGCCTCGACTTCGGCGCCGATGTAGACGATGCCGGACTCGTCGAGCCGCCCGAGTTGCGCTTCGCCCAGGCTCGAGATGTCGCGCGTGATTTCCTCGGGACCGAGCTTGGTGTCGCGCGCCACCACCGTAAGTTCCTCGATGTGGATCGACGTGTAGCGGTCGTTGCCGACGACCCGCTCCGAAATCAGGATCGAGTCTTCGTAGTTGTAGCCGTTCCACGGCATGAACGCGACCAGCATGTTCTGGCCCAGCGCCAGCTCGCCCATGTCGGTCGATGCGCCATCGGCGATGACATCCGCCTTGGCGATGACGTCACCCACCTCGACCAGCGGACGCTGATTGATGTTGGTGTTCTGGTTGCTGCGCGTGTACTTGGTCAGGTTATAGATGTCCACGCCGACGTCGCCCGCCGCCGTTTCGGCATCGTTGGCCCGAACGACCATCCGGTTGGCATCGACGTAATCGACCTTGCCGCCACGGCGCGCGAGGACAGCCGTACCCGAGTCGACCGCCGCCGTGCGCTCCACGCCGGTACCGACCAGCGGCTTTTCGGCGCGCAGGCAGGGAACCGCCTGGCGTTGCATGTTCGAACCCATCAACGCGCGATTCGCGTCATCGTGCTCGAGGAACGGGATCAGTGACGCCGCCACCGACACGATCTGCGCCGGGGCCACGTCCATGAACTGGACCTTGTCGGCCGTCGACAGCATGAATTCGTTCTTGCAGCGGCACGACACCAGCTCGTCCTTCAGCTTGCCGGTCTTGTCGAGTTGGGCATTGGCCTGGGCAATGACGAACGCGCCTTCCTCGATTGCCGACAGGTAATGGATTTCGTCGGTGACCTTGCCGTTGACGACCTTGCGATACGGCGTTTCGAGAAAGCCGTACTCGTTGGTGCGTGCGTACAACGCCAGCGAGTTGATCAGGCCGATGTTCGGGCCTTCCGGCGTTTCGATCGGGCATACCCGGCCGTAGTGGGTCGGATGCACGTCGCGCACCTCGAAGCCGGCGCGCTCGCGGGTGAGACCGCCCGGGCCGAGCGCGGACACGCGCCGCTTGTGCGTGATTTCCGACAGCGGGTTGGTCTGGTCCATGAACTGCGAAAGCTGCGAGCTGCCGAAGAACTCCTTGATCGCGGCCGAGATCGGCTTGGCATTGATCAGGTCATGCGGCAGCAGATTTTCGCTTTCCGCCTGGCCGAGACGCTCCTTGACCGCGCGCTCGACGCGCACCAGGCCGGAACGGAACTGGTTCTCCGCGAGTTCGCCGACCGAACGCACGCGCCGGTTGCCGAGGTGATCGATGTCGTCGATCTCCCCGCGGCCATTGCGCAATTCGACCAGGATCTTGATCACCGCGATGATGTCGTCGTTGGTCAGCGTGCCCACGCCCGTGAGCTCGCTGCGGCCGACGCGGCGATTGAACTTCATGCGCCCGACCGGCGACAGGTCGTAGCGTTCTTCGTTGAAGAACAGGCCGTGGAACAACGCCTCGACCGCTTCTTCCGTCGGCGGCTCCCCGGGACGCATCATCCGGTAGATGGCGATGCGTGCCGCCATCTGGTCGGGCGTGTCGTCCATCTTCAGCGTCTGGGCGATGTACGCGCCCTGGTCGAGATCGTTCACGTAAATCGTATGGATGTGCGCGACACCCGCCTCGAGCAATGTCTCCAACAACTCGTCGGTGATTTCGTCATTGGCCGACGCGATGATCTCGCCGGTGTCCTTGTTGACGATGTTCTCGGCCAGCATGCGGCCGACGATGTAGTCGTTGGGTACCGTGATTTTCTTGACGCCGCCGTCGGCAAGCTCCCGGATATGGCGCGCCGTGATGCGCTTGTCCTTCTGCACCAGCACCTTGCCATCCTTGCCGACCAGGTCGAAGCGCGCGACTTCGCCGCGCAGCCGCTCGGGCACGAGGTCCAGGTGCGAGCCCTTTTTGCCCAGGTGAAAGGAGTCGAAGGCAAAGAACTGCTTGAGGATGGCTTCGTTAGTCAGCCCGATGGCCTTGAGCAGCGTCGTCACCGGCATCTTGCGGCGGCGGTCGACGCGGAAATACAGGTAGTCCTTGGGATCGAATTCGAAGTCCAGCCACGAGCCGCGATAGGGGATCACCCGCGCCGAGAACAGCAGCTTGCCCGACGAATGCGTCTTGCCCCGATCGTGCTCGAAAAACACGCCCGGCGAACGGTGCAACTGCGACACGATCACCCGCTCCGTGCCGTTGATGACGAACGAGCCGTTGTCGGTCATGAGCGGGATTTCGCCCATGTAGACTTCCTGCTCCTTGACCTCCTTGACCGTCTCCTTGGGGGCTTCCTTGTCCATCAGGATCAGCCGCACCTTGGCGCGCAGCGCGGAGCAATACGTGAGGCCGCGCTGCTGGCACTCGGTGACGTCGAACGCGGGCGGCAACAGCGAAAACCCGACGAATTCCAGGCGGGCGTTGCCCGAGTGGCTGGAAATCGGGAATATCGACGTGAAGGCGGCTTGCAGGCCTTCGTTCTTGCGCGATTCGGATGCGGTTCCGGCCTGCAGGAACGCGCGATACGACGCGAGCTGGGTTTCCAGCAGGAACGGCACCGGCAGCACGCTGGCACGCTTGGCAAAGCTCTTGCGGATGCGTTTCTTCTCGGTAAACGAATACTGAGTCATGGACCTTGACCTCGTTGGCGATTGCGCGGGCACCCGTCGCGCGGCGTACGTCCGCGATCGACCTGGTACCCGTCATTCATCGACTGTGCGGGAGACTTGCGCTCCCTGAGGATGGTGGTTGGCCACTACCAACCGCTGGCGGACAACGGCGCACCATTACAACCTGTTGCGTGCACCGTCCGACCAAACCTGTCTTCTGCAGCCGGGTCAGAAGACAAAGAGAAGCAAGCATATGTGGGGACGGCCCGCCAATAATCAACCGCCCTGCCCGCATGCTTCTCTTCGGCCTCTGGAAGCGCGCACGAGGCACGCTCCGGGGTCGAAGGCGGTGGCCCATCGCTGGGCCGCCGCCGTACTTCCAACTATTTCACTTCAGCCTTTGCGCCGGCTTCTTCCAACTTCTTCTTCGCCGCTTCCGCGTCGGCCTTGTTGACGCCTTCCTTGACTGGCTTGGGCGCGCCGTCGACCAGGTCCTTGGCTTCCTTCAGACCCAGCCCGGTGATCTCGCGAACCGCCTTGATCACGTTGACCTTGTTCTCGCCAAAGCTGGACAGCACGACGGTGAACTCGGTCTGTTCTTCAGCGGCGGCGGCGGCCGGACCGGCGGCGGCCGGGCCAGCGACCGCAACCGCGGCGGCGGCGGAAACACCGAACTTTTCTTCCATTGCCTTGATGAGCTCGGACAGCTCGAGGACGGTCAGCGATGCGATCTTGTCGAGGATTTCGGTTTGTGCAACAGCCATTTTCTGCTCCTGAATCGTAAGGTTTTGAATGTGTTAGTCGTGGGTTCGATCGCTACGAGGCGGGCTTCGCATCACGCACCGCGGCCAGCGTGCGCACGAATCTGCTCGGGACTTCGTTGAGCGTGCGCACGAATTTGGCGATCGGTGCCTGCATGGTGCCCATCAACTTGGCGATCAGCTCGTCGCGCGAGGGGAGTGCTGCCAGCGCGCTGATCTGCTTGGCAGACATCATCTGGCCGGGCATTGCGCCGCCCGTGATCACGAACTTCTCGTTGCCCTTGGCGAAGTCGGACAGCACCTTCGCCACGGCAACGGGATCGGCGCCGATACCGTACGCCAGCGGACCGACCATCTTGTCGGCCAGCGAGGCGAACGGCGTTTCGGCAACCGCCCGGCGCACCAGAGTGTTTTTCACCACCCTGAAATACACGCCGGAGGCCCGTGCCTTCGCGCGGAGCTGCGTCATATCCGCAACGGCCATACCGCGGTTCTCGGCCATCACGATGGCCTGAGCGCCGGCGATCTGCTTTGCGACTTCCGCGACTACCGCTTGCTTCTGCTCTAAATTAAGACCCAAGGATCTTCTCCATTTGCTGCTACGCGCTTGCCGATGCCCTGGCTCGCGCCCCTCGGTGACCTTACGTCAGGACGGATCCTGTGTTCGGGACACCATCTGCGTAGGACGCCTCGACTGCTGGCGATTAAGCTCTCGCGAACTCCTACGGTCTTTGACGGCTCGCCGCACGTTGCCCTGCGCGGCGCTCCCTCAAAATTCGTTGCTTTCTGTCAGTGGGAAGGCGCCTGTTGCGTCAATCCCGTCGTATCGACCCGGACACCCGCGCCCATCGTGCTCGAGACGCTGATTTTCTTCAGGTAGATGCCCTTGGTGTCCTTGGGCCGCGATTTGTTCAATGCGTCGATGAGCGCCATGAGGTTGGTCTTGAGCTGATCGGGCGTGAACGACGCGCGCCCGATGGTGCATTGGACGATCCCTGCCTTGTCGGTGCGGTACTGGACCTGACCGGCCTTGGCGTTCTTCACCGCCGTGGCGACGTCCGCCGACACGGTGCCAACCTTCGGGTTCGGCATCAGGCCGCGCGGGCCCAGAATCTGGCCGAGCTGACCGACGACCTTCATCGCGTCAGGCGTCGCGATCGCGACGTCGAAATCCATAAAGCCTTCCTTGATCTTGGCGGCGAGATCCTCGAAGCCGACGATATCGGCGCCGGCCTCCGTGGCCGCTTTCGCCTTGTCGCCTTGCGCAAACACGGCGACCCGCACGTTCTTGCCGGTGCCCGAGGGCAGCACAACCGATCCGCGCACCGTTTGATCCGATTTCTTGGCGTCGATGCCGAGGTTGACCGCAACGTCGACCGATTCGTCGAATTTGGCGGTGGCGGTTTCTTTCACCAATTTCAGGGCGTCTTCGATCGCATAGGATTTGGCGTGATCGACCTTGCCGCGCACGACCTTCATCCGCTTGGAGAGACTCGCCAATGTCTTGTCTTGTGTCGTGGCCATGTTATTTCACCCCTTCCACGGTGATGCCCATGCTGCGCGCGCTGCCGGCGATGGTGCGCACGGCGGCATCGAGATCGGCCGCCGTCAGGTCAGGGGTCTTGGTCTTGGCGATTTCCTCGGCTTGCGCGCGGGTGAGCTTGCCCACCTTTTCGGTGTGCGGCTTACTGCTGCCTTTTTCCACTTTCGCGGCTTTCATGATCAGCACCGTCGCGGGCGGCGTCTTCATGATGAACGTGAAGCTCTTGTCGGCGAACGCGGTGATGACCACCGGAATCGGCAAGCCGGCCTCCAGCTTCTGCGTCTGTGCGTTGAACGCCTTGCAGAATTCCATGATGTTGAGGCCACGCTGTCCGAGCGCCGGGCCGATCGGGGGGCTCGGATTCGCCTTTCCCGCAGGCACCTGCAACTTGATGTAGCCGACGATTTTTTTCGCCATGTAGGTCTCCAGTTGGGTTCAAGCGGACGCGATGCGCGCCCTCCCCGGGTTCAATGACAACTAAGTGACAACTAAGTGACAACTAAGTCACAACTAAGCAGCGACTACGCTTTTTCCACCTGCGAGAAGTCCAACTCCACCGGCGTGGAGCGGCCGAAGATCGTTACGGAGACGCGCAGCTTGCTCTTCTCGTAGTTCACGTCCTCCACGTTGCCGTGGAAGTCGGTGAATGGGCCGTCCTTGACGCGTACCGCCTCGCCCAATTCGAACAGCACCTTCGGGCGCGGCTTCTCGACGCCTTCCTGGACCTGCCGCAGGATGCCGTCGACTTCTTTTTGTGTGATCGGCGTCGGCTTGTTGGCCGTGCCGCCGACGAATCCTGTCACCTTAGGTGTGCTTTTGACCAGATGCCACGTGTCGTCGGTCATTTCCATCTCGACGAGGACATAGCCGGGGAAGAACTTGCGCTCGGAAATCGCCTTGGCGCCATTCTTCATCTCGACGACTTCCTCCACCGGCACCAGAATCTGCCCGAATTTCTCGGCAATCTCAGATCGCTTGATCCGCTCGGTCAGCGCTCGCTGCACGCTTTTCTCGAAGCCCGAGTAAGCGTGCACCACGAACCATTTCTTGTCGGCCATCATTCGACTCTCCCCGTCAGCATCTTGATCATCCACGCCAGCGACGTGTCGATCGCGAACAGGAAAAGCGCCATGACCACGACGAATGCAAAGACGACCAGCGTCGTCTGGATCGTTTCCTTGCGCGTGGGCCAGGACACCTTGCCGGCCTCCTGCCATGCTTCCTGGCCGAACGCGAACAATTCCTTGCCCGTGGCCGTCAGCCAGGCGACACCCGCGGCCGCGAGCAGGCCGCCCAGAACCATCAGCACGCGCAGGACCTGCGCGGTCTCGCTGAAGTAGTAGTAGCCCCACACTCCGGCGATGACCAGCGCCACCGCCAGCGTCATCTTGATCTTGTCCATGTGTCTCTAGCTTCACCTTTAAACGCCAGCATCTGAAACCTGAATCGCGAAGCTGGCAGGCCAGGAGGGAATCGAACCCCCAACCTGCGGTTTTGGAGACCGCCGCTCTGCCAATTGAGCTACTGGCCTAGTTCGTCGTCCGAAAGTAAAAACCTACTTTCGGCCGGGTTAGTCTTCCGCCGAATCCCGGGCAGAGCCCGTTGATTCGGCGCACTAACAGCTACTCGATGACCTTTGATACGACGCCGGCGCCGACGGTGCGGCCGCCTTCGCGAATCGCGAAGCGCAGGCCCTCTTCCATCGCGATCGGCTGGATCAGCGTCACCGTCATCTGGATGTTGTCGCCAGGCATCACCATCTCCGTGCCCGCCGGCAACTCCACCGAGCCGGTCACGTCCGTCGTCCGGAAATAAAACTGCGGCCGATAACCGTTGAAGAACGGCGTGTGCCGACCGCCTTCCTCCTTGCTCAATACGTACACCTCGCACGTGAACTTGGTGTGCGGCGGAATGCTGCCCGGCTTCGCCAGCACCTGCCCGCGCTCCACTTCCTCGCGCTTGGTCCCGCGCAGCAGAATGCCCACGTTGTCCCCAGCCTGCCCCTGGTCGAGCAGCTTGCGGAACATCTCCACGCCCGTGCACACCGTCTTCAATGTCGGCTTCAAGCCAACGATCTCGAGGTCCTCGCCCACCTTGACCACGCCACGCTCGACCCGACCCGTCACCACCGTGCCACGGCCGGAAATCGAGAACACGTCCTCGACCGGCATCAGGAACGGGCCGTCGATCGCACGCTTCGGCTCGGGAATATACGAATCGAGCGCATCCGCCAGCCGCATGATCGAGCCTTCGCCCATGTCGCTGGCATCACCTTCCAGCGCCATCTTCGCCGAACCGATGACGATCGGCGTCTTGTCGCCGGGAAACTCGTACTTCGAAAGCAGTTCCCGCACTTCCAGTTCGACCAGTTCGAGCAACTCCTTGTCGTCGACCATGTCGGCCTTGTTCAGGTAGACGATGATGAACGGCACACCTACCTGACGGGCCAGCAGGATGTGCTCGCGCGTCTGCGGCATCGGGCCATCGGCCGCCGACACCACCAGCACCGCACCGTCCATTTGTGCGGCGCCCGTGATCATGTTCTTGATGTAATCCGCGTGGCCCGGGCAATCGACGTGGGCGTAGTGGCGCTTCGAGGTCTCGTACTCGACGTGTGCCGTGTTAATGGTGATCCCGCGCGCCTTTTCTTCCGGCGCATTGTCGATCTGGTCGTACGCCTTCGCCTCGCCGCCGAATTTCTTCGACAACACCAGCGTCAACGCCGCGGTAAGCGTCGTCTTGCCGTGATCGACGTGCCCGATCGTGCCGACGTTCAGGTGCGGTTTCTTCCGCTCAAACTTGCCCTTGGCCATGATTCCTGCTCCTTGCTGTCACTATTGCCGCACCAACTGGTCCGTGGTGCCCACGGCGCGGATTGAACGCGCGACCTCTCCCTTACCAAGGGAGTGCTCTACCACTGAGCTACGGGGGCGCTATGCCATCCCTTCGTGCCGGCCCGACCCAGCGGACCGCCAATGCATTGATTCGTCACCGCTTCACTTCCGGAACTTCATGATTCCACTCAGGTTCAACTCAGGTTCCATTCCGTTTCTGGAGCGGGTGAAGGGAATCGAACCCTCGTCATAAGCTTGGAAGGCTTCTGCTCTACCATTGAGCTACACCCGCTTCGCCCCAACGCCTTGTTGCTATCCCTCGCTTGCAGCCACTCGCTTGCAGCCAATCTCGATCCCTCAGTGATCTTTGACCTGCCCCCGTACACCGTCGCCATTCGCTGCTTGACTCACGTGTCGCTACACTGGTGGAGGGGGAAGGATTCGAACCTTCGAAGGCAGAGCCGGCAGATTTACAGTCTGCTCCCGTTGGCCACTTGGGTACCCCTCCGACGAAACCGCACATTCTAGCAATTTCCGTTCCGGAGTGTCAAATCCGTCGCTTTTGCCCTCTGATCTCACCCGCGGGCCGCCGCCGCAACAAAGATAAAATGCCGGAATGACCTACGATTACATCATTGTTGGCGCGGGTTCCGCCGGCTGCGTCCTGGCCAATCGGCTCTCCGCCGATCCGCGCCGCTCGGTCTTGTTGCTCGAGGCGGGACCGGCGGACACCTACCCATGGATTCATATTCCCATTGGTTACGCGAAGACAATGTTCAATCCCCGGGTCAATTGGTGCTTTTATACCGAACCCGACCCCGGCATGAACGGCCGGAAAATCTATTGGCCGCGGGGCAAAACGCTCGGGGGCTCCAGTTCAATCAACGGTCTGATATCGATTCGAGGCCAGCGCTCGGACTACGATCGCTGGGAGGCGGCGGGCAACCCGGGCTGGGGCTACGCACGATGTGCTGCCGTTTTTCAAACGCCTGGAGCATGCGGTCGACGGCGATCCCGCATACCACGGCACCAGCGGGCCACTTTGGTGCTCCCCCATTCGCCAGCGCCATGAACTGATCGACGCGGTCATCGCCGCCGGCAACCAACTCGGCATCCCGCGCAACGACGACTTCAATGGCGCGAAGCAGGATGGCGTCGGCTACTACCATCTGACCACGCGCAACGGCTGGCGTTGCAGCACCGCGAGCGCATATTTGCGTCCCATACGCGCCCGCACTAACCTTGCCGTTGCCACCGAGGCCCATGCCCTGCGCGTCGTATTCGACGGACGGCGCGCCAAGGCGGTCGTATATCGCCGCGGTGGCGCGGAGCTGACTGTCACCGCCCGCCGCGAGATTTTGCTGTGCGCCGGCGCGCTGCAGACACCGCAACTGCTGCAGCTTTCGGGCATCGGGCCCGCGTCGCTGCTGAGTTCATTCGGAATTCCGGTGGTGCATGAATTGCCCGGCGTCGGCCAGAACTTGCAGGACCATTTGCAGGCGCGGGTGATTTTCGAGTGCACCAAGGCGATCACGACCAACGACGACCTGAAAAATCCCTGGCGCAAACTGGGCATGGGCCTCAACTATATATTCAGGCGCAACGGACCGATGGCCATCGGCATCAACCAGGGCGGCATTTTTGCGCGGACCACTCGAGACGCCGCGACTCCGGATGTGCAGTTCCACATCGCCACGCTTTCGTCGGACATGGCGGGCTCGCCAACACATGCGTTTCCAGGCTTCACGATGTCGGTGTGCCAACTGCAGCCGGAATCGCGCGGTTCCGTGCGCATCAAATCAGCCGACCCGATGGTTGCTCCGGCGCATGCAACCCAACTATCTGTCCACCGAGAACGACCGCCGAACGCTGGTGGCAGGCATCCGCCTCGCGCGAGAACTCGCCGCGACCGACGCGCTCACGCCCTATGTACGCGCAGAGTATCGACCGGGATCGTCGGCAACGAGCGACGCCGATCTGCTCGAATTCGCGAAAAATACCGCGGGCACCATTTTCCATCCGAGCGGGACCTGCAAGATGGGGCCGATCGCCACCGACCGTATGGCCGTCGTCGATCATCAATTGCGTGTGCACGGCATCGACGCTTTGCGCGTCGTCGACTGCGGCGCAATGCCGACCGTCACGTCGGGCAACACCAACGTACCCGTGGTGATGATGGCGGAGAAGGCGGCCGACATGATCCTCGCCTCGGCACGCGAAACCGCCTGACCCCCGACCATCTGGAGGAACATCATGCCCTGCTGCCACGTCGATTTCGCATTCACCGAAGCCAGCGACAAGGCGTTCACCGTCGGCATGCCGACCTTCACGTTCGGTGCCGGCTGTCTCGCCGAGGCAGGAGATCACGCCAAGGATCTGTCGCTTCGGCGCGTGGCGCTGTTCACCGACCGCGGCAGTCGTCTCCTCTGCGCATCTGGCCAAGGTCCGCGCATCGCTCGATGCCGCAGGCATCGACGTCACGCTCTACGACGAGGTCGCCGTCGAGCCGACCACCGCGTCCTTCAAGGACGCCGCGAAATTCGCCTCCGAGGGCAAGTTCGATGGTTACGTTTCGGTCGGCGGCGGCTCCGTGATGGACACCTGCAAGGCGGCCAATCTGTACGCAACCCATCCGGCGGAGTTCATGACCTACGTGAATGCGCCCATCGGCGGCGGCCAGAAGGTGCCGGGACCGCTGCAAGCCGCACATCGCGTGCCCGACGACTTCCGGCACGGGATCCGAGGTGACCGGCATCGCCATATTCAACATGACCGAGATGAACGCGAAGACCGGCATCATTTCGCGGCGCCTGATGCCGACCATCGCATTGATCGATCCGGACGTCACCGCGACCCTGCCGCGCAACGTCGTTGCGGCCAGCGGCTTCGACTGCATGAGCCATGCGCTCGAATCGATGACGGCCCGACCATGGCCGCGACGCTTGAATCCTGCGCGTGGCGCGGGCCGCCCCGTTTCGCAAGGCGCGAACCCGTTCTCCGATGCGCTCGCGGCCGAAGCGCTCAAGGGCGTGGGCAAGTTCCTGGTCCGCGCGGTCGACGATGCGAGCGATGGCGAGGCGCGTACCGAAATGATGTATGCCGCGACGCTGGCCGGCATCGCCTTCAACGCCGCCGGATGCCATCTTCCTCACGGCATGTCATACGCCGTTTCCGGACTCGCGCGCAATTTCGAACTCTCCGGCTATCCGCCAGGCAAGACGCTGGTGCCTCACGGCATGGCGGTGGTGCTCAACAATCCCTCGGTGTGGCGTTACACCGCGCCGTGCTGTCCGGAGCGCCACGTGCATGGCGCCGCGTGCCTCGGCGCCTCGACGCGCGACGTCAAGCCCGGGGACGCGACCGAGGCCGGCGAGATACTCGCCGGTCGGGTCATCGAAATGATGCGCGCGGCGGGGATCCCCAATGGTTTGTCGGGGCTTGGCTTCCGGGCCGGCGATGTCGACGCGTTGGCCGCCGGCGCCGAGCCACAGTGGCGCGTCATCCGCAACGCCCCCAAGGACGTGACGCCTGACGACCTCAAAGTGCTGTTCGGTTCGGCGATGAAGTATTGGTAGTTTCTGCGGATGTCGTCGAGGGTGACGCAGACAAGGGCAAGGTATGAACTCGTCGCGGCGGCAGCAAAACGACGAACTTGCTGCCCTGCCCCGGTTCACTCTCGATGATCAGTTCGGCCTGATGCCGGATCAGCACGTGTTTGACGATCGCGAGACCGAGTCCGGTGCCCCCGGTGGCCCGTGATCGGCTGCGATCGACGCGATAGAAGCGCTCGGTCAATCTCGGAATATGCTCGGCCGAGATGCCGATGCCGGTGTCGGTCACGCTGAATTCGCCGCCGCGATCGGTCACCCGCCAATCCAGCGCGATGCGTCCGCCTTCCGGTGTATAGCGCACGGCGTTGCTCACGAGATTGCCGAATGCGCTGGCCAGCTCGTCGCGGCTGCCAAGTACCGTCGCCGCATCGCCGATGGTCAAGCGTGACCTCCTGTCGCCCGCCGGACAGCGCCTTGGCGTCCGAGGACGACTCCAGCAGCAGCGGAACAATCGCGAATTCGGACTCGGCCGTGATGTTCTGATCGCTCTCCAGCGATGACAGCGTCAGCAGATCGTCGACCAGGCGCTGCATGTTCTTCGCCTGTTCCTGCATCAATGCAAGGTAGCGCAGACGTTGCTTTTTTTCCAGTTCGACGTCGGCGAACGTTTCGAGAAAACCGGTGAGTACTGTCAGCGGCGTCTTGAGTTCGTGCGATACATTGGCGATAAAATCCCGGCGCACCCGCGCGACAGCCTCCAGCCGCGTCACGTCGCGGCTCATGAGCAGTTTTTCCTCGACGCCGAACGGAACGATCTGCACCGACAGCGTCGACGCGCCTTCGCGGATCGACTGGAACACGACGGGTTCATGAAAGTCACCGCTCGCGAGGTAGAGGACAAATGCGGGTTGCCGCACCAGGTTGGCGATGGGCGCGCCAAGATCCTGGCGAAGGTCGATGCCCAGATGCGCTTGCGCGCGCGGATTGGCCCAGCGGATGCGATCGTTCGCATCGAGTACGACGACACCCTCGGGCAGCGCTTCCGCACCGCTGACGAAGCGATCGAGTGCCAGCCGCAGATCGCGTTGCCGCGCGCTGCGCTCGCGCACGCGGCGGTAAAGCGCCGCGTAGGCTATCGTCCACGTCCCGCGACCTTCGGGGACCGAAGCATCGATCGGGCCCGCGGCCCACTCCGCGAGTTTGTGCAGTTGCCACAGATGCCAGCCGATCGTCGCCAGCAGCCCCGCTGCCATGATGACAAATCCGGCGACAATGCCGCTTGCAAGCCAAGCCGTGGCGCTCAGCACCCCAACCAGCATGGGTACGGCCAGTCCACGCAGCCATAGGGGAGTCATCGGCGCCTGCGCGCAATCGTCGGGAGGTGGCCTTACCTGGGCGCCGCAAGCCGATAGCCGCTGCCGCGCACCGTCTCGATCATTTGCTCGTGACCGGCAGGTTCCAGCGCAAGGCGCAGCCGGCGAATATGCACATCGACCGTGCGCTCCTCGATGTAGACATGGTCGCCCCAGACCTGGTCGAGCAATTGCGTGCGGCTGTGCACGCGCTCGGGCCGCGCCATGAGAAATTTGAGCAACCGGAATTCGGTCGGGCCGAGGGCAACGGGCTACGCCGCCGGCGGTGGCGCGATGCGTAACCGGATCGAGCTCGAGCGTCCCCACGCGAAGGGCTTCCTGCGCGGACTCCGGCGCGCGCCGCCGCAGGACCGATTTGATCCGCGCTTTCAGTTCCCGCGGACTGAAGGGCTTGGTGACATAGTCGTCCACCCACACTTCGAGGCCGGCGACACGATCCGCCTCGTCGCTGCGTGCGGTGACCATGATGATCGGCAGCTCGCGCGTGCGCGCATCGCCGCGCAAGGTGCGCGCGAACGCCAGTCCGGATTGGCCAGGCAGCATCCAGTCCAGCAGTATCAGGTCGGGAAGCGCGCTTTTGATCTGCACTTGCGCGCTCTCCGCGTCGGCGACGGCGTGGACCGCGAAACCTGCGTCCTCCAGATTGACGCGCAGCAGCTCCTGGATCGCCGGCTCGTCCTCGACGACGAGAATCGACGCGCTCATCGTGCGTCCCTCCTTGGCATCATTCGGCGACCTCGGCGCGTATCTGTTCCGCCGTCGCGTGGCGCACGTCCTTGCCCTTCACGACATGGACGACGTTCTCGGCGATGTTCTTGGCGTGGTCGCCCACCCGCTCGATCGACTTGGCGATGAACACGATCTCGAGCGCCGGCGTGATCGTGCGCGGATCTTCCATCATGTAGCTGATGAGCTGCCGCAGGATCGACAGGAACTCGAAATCGATCGCCTCGTCGTTGCTGACTACCTGCGCAGCGGCCGCCACGTCCAGGCGCGCGAACGCGTCCAGCGCAAGCTGCAGGTTATCCTCGGCCAACTCCGCCGCGCGCGTGATGTCATGGAAACGCACGTTCGACAACCGCTCGGGACGAAGCATCTGCTGCGCCTTGTAGGCGATCTTCTTGATTTCGTCGGCCGCGCGTTCGAGTTCGTTGACGATCTTCACCACCGTCAGCACCATGCGCAGATCGATCGCCGTCGGCTGCCGCTTGGCGATGATCTGGCTGCATTGCTGGTCGATGTTGACCTGCATCTGGTTGATGGCGAGTTCGTCGACGGCAACGCTGTCGACCAGATCGACATCCACGTGTTTGAGTGCGTGGATCGCGCGCGCGAACTGGGTCTCGACCAGCCCGCCCATCGCCATTACGCCGGAGCGGATCTCCTCCATTTCGGCGTCGAACTGCTTGTAGGTATGGTCACTCATGCTCGGTTCCTCGATGGCACGCGGTCGGCGGTCTGCCGTCGGCCTCCTAATCGCGCTTGTGTTGTGCGTACGTTAAACGTGTCGGCCTCATGCGTCGACTCTCCTGGTCGCATCCCCATCACTTCGCGTCGGGCCACTGCGTCCCAGCTCACGCCGCTACCCGAACCTGCCGGTAATGTAGTCCTCGGTTTCCTTGCGCTTCGGCTTGAGGAAGATCTCGTCGGTGGCGCTGAACTCGATCAGCTCGCCGAGGTACATGTACGCAGTGTAATCGGACACGCGCGCGGCCTGTTGCATGTTGTGCGTGACGATGGCGATGGTGTACTCGTTCTTCAGTTCCGAAATCAACTCCTCGATCTTGGCAGTCGAGATCGGGTCGAGGGCCGAGGTCGGCTCGTCGAGCAGCAGCACTTCGGGCTTGACCGAAACGGCGCGGGCGATGCACAGGCGCTGCTGCTGGCCACCGGAGAGCGCCATGCCGCTCTGCTTGAGCTTGTCCTTCGACTCCTCCCACATCGCCGCCTTGGTCAACGCCCACTCGACCCGCTCGTCCATTTCGCGCGAGCTCAGATTGCTCGTAGAGCCGCACGCCAAAGGCGATATTGTCGTAGATCGACATCGGGAACGGGCGTCGGCTTCTGGAACACCATCCCGACCTTCGCCCGCAGCATGTTGAGATCGACCCCCGGTTCGAGCATGTTGCGGCCGTTGAACAGGATTTCGCCTTCGGCGCGCTGGCCAGGGTACAGCGAATACATCCGGTTCAATGTTCGCAGCAATGTCGACTTGCCGCAGCCGGACGGGCCGATGAACGCGGTAACGTGACGCTCCGCGATCTCGAGATTGATATCCTTGAGCGCCTGGAATTTGCCGTAGAAGAAATTCAGATTGCGGATCGACATCTTGGGCGGCGTCGAATCTGCACATTGCGGCTTTGCTCGGTCGGACGCGTCGCGACTGCTTCGTAGTTCATGGTTTCAGCGTTCCCGTTTCATTTCGCGACGCCTTGGCGGAACAACGTGCGGGCCATCGATGTTGAGCAACAGCACCGCCAGCGTAATCAACAGCGCGCCGGCCCACGCCAGTTGCTGCCACTCCTTGAACGGGCTCATCGCAAACTGGAATATCACGACCGGCAAGTTCGCCATCGGCGCATTCATGTCGATGCTCCAGAACTGGTTGTTGAGCGCGGTGAAGAGCAACGGCGCCGTCTCGCCCGAGATGCGCGCGACGGCCAGCAGGATGCCGGTGATGACGCCCGCGCGCACCGCCTTCAGGGTGACCATGAGAATGACTTTCCACATCGGCGCGCCGAGCGCGACCGCCGCCTCGCGCAGGCTGTTGGGAACCAGGCGCAGCATGTTCTCGGTCGTCCGCACCACGACCGGAATGGCGAGCAGTGCGAGCGCGCACGACCCGGCCCACCCGGAGTAGTGCTGCGCCCTGACGACGTAGACGGTGTAAACGAACAGCCCGATCGACGATCGACGGCGCCGACAGCAGAATGTCATTGATGAAGCGCGTAAGGCTCGCGATCCAGCCCATCCTTGCCGTACTCCGCGAGGTAGATGCCGGCGAGGATCCCAATCGGCGTGCTGATCAACGTCGCGACAAGCACCATCAGGAAACTGCCGAAGATCGCATTCAGCGAGTCCGCCGTCGCTGCCCGGCGGCGGCGTCATCTGCGTGAACAAGGCCGGCGCGAGTGCCTCGAACCCGCGCATGAAAAGCGTCGCGAGAATCCAGAGCAGAAACATCATCCCGAAGGCCATCGTCGCCAGCGACATCGCCAGATTCCAGCGATTGACGAGCAGTCGGCGCCGGTAGCGCCCCGTATTCTGGCCCATTGCTGCAGCTCCGCTCATGTCTGCTTGCCTTCGCCCTTGGCGAGTTGCGCGAGCAACAATCTTGAACATGCCAGCACCACGAAAGTCAGCATGAACAGCACCAACCCAAGCGAGATCAACGACGACAGGTGGATGGGGTCCGACGCTTCGTTGAATTCGTTGGCGAGCGCCGAGGCGATCGAATTGCCGGCCTCGAACAGGGATGGCGAGATGCGGTACGCATTGCCGATCACGAACGTCACGGCCATCGTCTCGCCCAGCGCGCGACCCAATCCCAGCATGATCCCGCCGATAACACCGACCTTGGTGTAAGGCAGCACGATGTTCCACACCACCTCCCACGTCGTGCAGCCAATGCCATACGCCGATTCCTTGAGCACCGGCGGCACGATCTCGAAGACGTCGCGCATTACCGAGGCGATGAACGGAATGACCATGACCGACAGGATGACGCCAGCAGACAGCATGCCGATGCCATTGGGCGCGCCTTGAAACAGCGGCGCGATCAGCCAGATGTTGCCCAGCGTCTTGGCGAGAAAGGGCTGAATGTAGTCGCCGAAAATCGGCGCAAATACGAACAGGCCCCACATGCCGTAAATGATGCTGGGAATGGCCGCCAGCAGCTCGACCGCCGTACCGAGTGGCCGCTTCAGTATCGGCGGACACATTTCGGTGAGGAACAGCGCGATGCCAAAGCTCACCGGGATCCCGATCAACAGGGCGATTCCGGACGTGACCAGCGTGCCGTAGATCGGGCGCCAGCGCACCGAACTGGTTGGTGACCGGATTCCAGACGTTGGTGACGAAGAACGCCGGACCGAACTTCTCGAGTGCCGGCACGGCGCCGTAGATCAGCGAACCGATGATTGCGACCAGCAGGAGCAAGACCAGCAGGGCGAATGCCTGGGTCGTCCGCTCGAACAGCGCGTCCTGCCACCGCCCCGATGTCATCGGCTGTTGCGGCGGTGTCGGCTACGCGCCGTTCCAGCGGCGCGCGGTCGGCTAGCGTCAGCATGGGGGCAGTTGCAGTCGCCGTCATGATATACCCTTCGACGCGCAACCGGCCCCGGAGAGAACCACTGGGGCCGGATCGGGGAGCGACCGAAAGGACCTGCATTACTTCCAGATCGGATTGCCCGATGCGTCCTTCAGCTGTGCCTTCCAACTCGATTTCGATCTGCGAGATCAGCGCAGGCGGCAGGGAGACGTAGTCGAGTTCGTCGGCCATCTTCTGGCCGTTCTTGAACGACCATTCAAAGAATTTCAGGACTTCCTGGCCGTTGGCAGGTTTGTCCTGCACTTTCTGCAGCAAGATGAAGCTCGTCGCCGCGATGGGCCACGAATTCGCCCCCGGCGAGTTGGTGATGATCTGGTAGTAGCCGGGCGCATTCTTCCAATCGGCGTACGCCGCCGCTGCCTGGAACGTGTCGTTGTCCGGCTTCGGATACTGGCCGTCCTTGTTCTGGACCAGCGTGTGGGTCATGTTGTTCTTCTTGGCATAGGCGTACTCGACGTAGCCGATTGCACCTTTGATCCTCTGCACATAGGACGCAACGCCTTCGTTGCCCTTGCCGCCTACGCCCTCCGGCCACGCGACCGCGGTCGCGGAGCCGACCTTCTCCTTCCATTCCGGGCTGACTTTCGACAAATAGTCCGTAAAGTTGAACGTTGTGCCGGATCCATCCGAGCGCCGCACGACGGTAATGTTCTCGTCGGTCAATTTGAGCGCGGGATTGAGATCGGCGATCGGCTTTTCATTCCACTTCTTGATTTTTCCCAGGTAGATATCCGCGAGTACCGGCCCGGTCAGCTTCATCGCGCCAGGCGCGACCCCTTCAAGATTGATGACGGGAACGATGCCACCGATGATGGCGGGAAATTGCATCAACCCTGATTTGTCGAGTTCTTCCGGCTTGAGTGGCGCGTCGGATGCACCGAAGTCGACCGTCTTGGCCTGAATTTGCTTGATGCCGCCACCGGAGCCGATGGACTGGTAGTTCATGCCAACACCAGTCTTCGCCTTGTAGGCTTCGGCCCATTTGGCGTAGATCGGGAATGGGAACGTCGCGCCGGCGCCGGTAATGTCCGCGGCGCGCGCGGCCAATCCGAGCGATAGCGCGGACAAGGCCAGAAAGCCTGCCGTATATTTTTTGATATTCATGGAGTGAGGCCTTTGGAGGGGGGAAGAAGCACGCCTCGCATTGTTACAACTGCGCATGACGCCAAGATGACAACGCCAGCCTTTCCATGGCGGTTGGCGCGTGGCCTCCGCACCGCATTCCATAGTTGTCAGCAAAAACAGGTGGCTTAGACAGTGCCTTCGGCACAAAGCCTCAATGTCGATGAAGATCCAATGGCCAGCCGATCGGCCAGCGCAGGGATTCGGCCTGTGCCTGCAGGCGAGCAAGATCGGCCCTTGGCGTCGCGTCCTGTGGTCGCGCGGCCAAGGCGCAGAGCGTGCGCCCCCGCGCCATCAGGAAGTCCGTGTACGGCAGCGGTTCGCGCCGCGTGTACGCCCCCATCGCCGCGACGTACTCGAGTGCGCGCGGCCATTCGTGGCGCGCGATGGCGTCCTCCAGCGCCAAACGGTAGTACGCGATCTGGCTGTGTGCAACGCAACCCTGTTCCAGCAACGCCCGCGCTTCCGCCGCGTAGCGCTCGCGGGTGCGGGAATCTTCGGCCATCCTCTGGAACAGTCCCAGGATCATCGGCCCGCAAAACCCCATGCCGAATTCGCGCGCGAGCGCCAACGCGTCGACCAGGCACTCTTGCGCTTCTCCGGCGCGACCTCTCGCATGCAGGCTCTCCGCCTGGTGGGCAAGAAGGACCGCGAGATAGCGCTTGGTGCCCAGCGTCTCGGCCAGCGCCCGTCCCTGCAACTGATACGGCTCGGCCTCGGCGTAACGCGCACAGGCCGTGAGCAGGAGTCCGCTCGACTGCAGGGCGATCATCTCGGAATAGCGATCGCCAATGCGTACCGCGGCATCGCGCGACGCGAGCATATCGGCCAATGCCGCGTCAAATTCGTTCAGGTACAGGCGGCAATGCCCGACCATGACGCGATTGGCGATCGCGACGCGCAAGAATCCGTGCTGATCGGAAAGTGCGACGCAGGCCCGAAAATGCTCGAACGCGGTGCGCATCCGGCTCTCGAGGTAGTACGCGTCGGCGAGACCCGACAGGGCCCTCGCCTCCCATTCCTTGTCGTCCAGTTCGATTGCCAGTTCGCGCGCAGCCTCGTGCGCCGTTCGACACTCGTCGACGCGACCGAGCGCGAAGTACAGGTTGCCGCGAGTGCTGTGCAGTTCGGCAAGTTCACGCGTGAGCCCCGCTACCCGTGCCAGCGGCTCGGCCTCGTCGAGCGCAACCAGCGCCTTGTCGACACCGGCGATCAACCGCTGTCCCGCCGCCACGCCGAGAAGCGCGCGACAGCGCTGCGCCGGATCGCTCGCCGCCGCCAATGCCGTCTGATATGCGCTGATCGCAGGCGAACCGGCTCCGGTTACCCGCAGCAACTCACCGCGCAGCATGTTCACCGCGTAGAGATCATCGAGCGTCTTCGCCAACGCCGCACCGCGCTCCGCCAGCGCGAGCGCATGGTCGAATTGCAACGCGGCAGCTTGCGCACGCGCCGCCGCCAAATAGGCCTGCACCGCTTCCGGCGCATCGGCGCGATCGAGGTGCATTGCGTTGAGTGCGGGATCGCGTTGCGGCGAACCATCCCGCAGCGGCGAGGTGCAGTTCGGCGCGGCGCGTGCGCGTGAGCGACGCATAGATTCCATCGCGGATCAGCGCATGACCGAAGAGAAATTCATCGCCTTCCGCCCGCACCAGTGAATGCGCAACAAGATTGTTGCAGACATAGTCCGGCAGGTTCGACAACTCGCGCACGAGTGGCAGCGTGAAACGCTGGCCGACGACCGCAGCAGCGCGCAGCGCAATGCGATCGCGCTCCGGCAGACGATCGACGCGCGCCAGCACGAGACTGTGCAGCGAGGCCGGCAGCGCGTCCTTGTGCTCGTCCGCGGCACTCAGCAGCTGCTCCAGAAACAACGGATTGCCGGCGGCGCGTTCGATGCACTGCTGCGCATAGTGCTGCGATGTGACCAGCAGTCCACTGGCCAGCGCGAGGGCGTCCTGCGGCGGCAGCGGGCCGAGCTCGATGGTCACGAGCGCCACGTCGCCGAGGGTCGCGCGCCAGGCGACGTCGAGCGGATCGCCATCGGGCCGCGTCGTCATCGCCACGACGACCGGAATCGTCGCCGTAGCGCGGATCAATACGGCGAGATGCTCGAGCGTCGTGCGGTCGGCCCAATGCAGATCCTCGACGATGATCAGCACCGGTTTGCTACCGCGGGTGACACGCACCAGCCGCACAAATGCGTCCGCCCGGCCACGCTGGCGCGCGGCATGATCCATGCCCTCGTAGAACGTCCGTGTCGCCGGCGCCTGCGGCAGGTCGAGGAGATCGATCAGGAACGCGCGCCAGGACGTTCCCTCTTGATCGGTCGCCGCGGTTTGCTGCAGCGCCGCCTGGCGCTCTTCGGCGCTCGACTCGGGCGCCAGGCCGATCATGCTCGCGACGAGGTCGCGTATCGCGTCGCGACCCTTACCCATGCCGAAATCGAGCACGAGACCGGTGTGGCAAGCAAAGCCCTCGGCGCGAGCGACGCGACGCAACTCGGCGATCAGCCGCGACTTGCCCATGCCCGCCTCGCCACGCACGCAAAGCGCGCTTCCGTTGCCTCCCTTGCGGCATTCGTGCAGCCGCGCCGTCAATTGCGCGAGCTCGGTACGACGCCCTACAAATGGCTGCCCATGTTCGCCACGGGGCGTGGCGTCGAGTTCGAGCAGCCGCCACACCGACAACGGCGCGTCGACGCCCTTGATCCGTGCGTCCACGATGCGCTCGCAGCGCGCGACGCGGTGTACCGCCGTGTGCACCGAGTCGTCTAGCACCGTCTCCCCGGGGCCCGCGATTTGCTGCAGCCGCGCTGCGAGATTCACCGAATGGCCGATCACCGTATAGGCGCTGTGGCGCGCACTTCCCAAGCCACTGGCGATGACCTCGCCCGCCGCAACGCCGATGTGCACCGGAAGTTCGCGTTTCAGCCTGGCGCCCAGCGCTCCCACCGCACGATGCATCTCGATTGCGGCACGCAGCGCGCGCACGCCATCGTCGCCGTGCGCGACCGGTGCGCCGAAAACCGCCATAACGCTGTCGCCGATATGCTTGTCGATGCTGCCGCCGCAACGTTCGACGATTTCATCGACCGTCTCGAAGTAGTGCCCGAGAATCTGGTGCACTTCCTCAGGGTCGAGTTCCTGCGACATGCGCGTAAAGCCAACCAGATCGGCAAACAGCACCGTCACCGGCCGGCGCTCGCTTTGTGCGCTCTCGTTGCCCTGCGGGGACTTTCCTGCGAGGCCGGCCGTAGCGATTTCGGCGCCGCAACCGCCGCAAAATTTCTCCTGCGGCTCGTTGGCAAAACCACACATCGCGCACGCGGCCGGCAGCGCGTTGCCGCAATCGGCGCAAAAACGGCGGCCGTCACGATTGGTCGCTCCGCAGGCCGTACAGGCGATCATCGTCGCCCTCGCTCAGCCGGCAAGCAACGATTCGCCGGGGCGCACGCGCGTGAAACGAACGGGAACCTGCTCGCAACGCAGTGCACCACCCCTTTGCTCGATGCGCGTAAACGTCGAGGTCGCCTGATCGCCTGGCTGCGGGAAATCGGCCCGGAAATGCGCGCCGCGCGAGTTCTCCCGCGTTTGCGCGGCGCGGACGATCGACTGGCTGACCGCGACGAGATTGCCTAGGTTGAGCCAGTCGTGCCAGCTCAGGTTGTACGCGCGGTCGCGCGCGCCCGCGGCAAGGACGCCCGCACCCAGCTCGGAAGCGAGCGCGGCCAGGGATGCGTCGGCGCGGGCGAGGCTCGCGGCATCGCGCACGATACCGGCGTCGTCCCACATAGTTGTGTATAGCCGCTCTCGAATGTCTTCGATGTCGCTGGCAGTTCCGGCGCGAAACGGCGCTTCCGCACGAGCGATCGCCGCGTCGATGGCGTCGGCGTCCGGCGCGTGCTGCGCGCCCTCGCGTGCGACCCACGCCGCCATGGCGTCGCCCGCGATGCCGCCGAATACCGTCGAATTGGCGACACCGTTGCCACCGAGCCGATTCGCGCCGTGAACACCACCCGAATCTTCGCCGGCAACGAACAGTCCGCGCATCGCGGTCGTGCAGTCGGCCGCAAACTCGACGCCGCCCATCATGTAGTGCGCCGTCGGCACGACCTCGACCCGGCCACCCGCGAGATCGAAGCCGCTGTCCGCGCAGCGCTCGACCATACCCTTGAACTGGCGGCGCACGTTGTCGGGGCCGAGATGCGCCATCGCCAGCCACACGCCGCCGTGCGGCGACGTGCGACCGGCGCGCATTTCGGCGTCGATGGCGCGCGAGACGATGTCGCGCGTGGCCCGCTCGCTGCGCGCATCGTAGTGCTGCATGAAGCGCTCCCCATCTGCGCCAAGCAGGTAACCGCCGGCGCCGCGCAGGCCCTCTTCCAGTACCGTCCCGGTCATGCGCGTGTGCTCGCCCGCGAGCAGCCCCGTCGGATGGAATTGCACCATCTCCATGTCGCGCAACGGCAGGCCGGCCGCGAGCGCCATGGCCAAGCCGTCGCAACTCTTGTCGCCTGACGGCGTGTGGTAGCGATACATGGTCGGACCGCCGCCGGTAGCGAGCAACACCGCCTTCGCAGCTACGTAAACGTAGCCGCCATCGCGTAAGTCGACCAGCACGACGCCGGCCAGTGTTGCTCCGTCGGCGCTTGGAATGAACGCGAGCGCACGGTGCTCTTCCAGCCGATCGATGCCGCGTGCCCACACCTGCTCCGCCAGCCGGTTGATGATCTCAATGCCGGTGAGATCGCCCTTGTGCACCGTGCGGTCGAACGTCTGGCCGGCGAATGCTTTCTGGTGGATCGTCCCGTCGGGGTTGCGGTCGAAAAAACAACCGAGCTCGTTTTCCAGTTCATGGATACGCTCGATCGCGCCATTCACCAGCGTCCAGGCGAGATCCTGATCGGGTAACCAGGCGCCGCCCACGATCGTATCCATGAAATGCCGCTCGATCGAATCGCCCGGTGCGAGGGCGACGTTGTAGCCGCCCTGCACCATGCGCGTACAGCCACATTTTCCGAGCAACCCTTTGACGGCAATCGTGATCGACAACCCGGAGTTGGCTGCGTGCGCGTGCAGCGCCGCAAACAGGCCGGCGCCGCCGGCACCGAGAATCAGGATGTCCGTCTCGATACGGCGCAAAGCGACCGGCATGTCAGTCGGGAAGTCAGTCGAGAAGGGCCGCCCCGAGCGACTGACCCGCCCCCTGGGGGGCAGCGAGCAGAGCGAGCGTGGGGGGATGTTTCATGTCAGTCGGGCAGAGGCCGCCCCGACCGACTGACCCGCCCCCTGGGGGGCAGCGAGCACAGCGAGCGTGGGGGGATGTTTCATCAGCGCTTGACGCCGAGTGCCGCCAACGCTCGATCGCGACGCGAGCGGGCGTCGGCATCGACTATTGCGAAAAGACTTCCGCCGTGGCTGTCCATGGCCACAGTGAGCGGACCGAAATCGCGAATCCGGAAACGCCACAGGCTTTCGGGATTGAGGTCGTCGAGATCGACATCCTCGATCGCCTCGATCCACGTCGTTTCCAACGCGGCGGTGCCGCCGATGATCGCAAGATATGCGCCGCCGATCTCGCTGAAAGCCTTGAGCGAGCCCGCGCCCAAGCCGCCCTTGCCGATGATCAGTCGCACGCCACATTGCGTGAGCAACGGCCGCGTGAAGCGCTCCATGCGCGAAGACGTCGTGGTGCCGACGCACAGGGGCTCGTACCCAGCCGGATGCGCCGGCGTCGCTGCGACCTTTTTCACGTTCGGCGCGGTATGGATCACCGCGTGTCCCCGCATGTCGAAACGGGTGGGCATGCCGCGATCGAACATCGCGATCTGGGTCGCGTCGCGAATGCCGAAGAGCGTGCCTTGCAGCGTGACCGTATCGTCGACGCGCAGCGCGCGCACCTGCGCTTCGGTAATCGGCGTGGTCAGAACGTGATGCGTCACGGCGCGTGCTCCTGCGGACCCAAGTCAGAAGCCGTAATGCACGCCACCGGCGTCGATCAACGCCGACGCGCGTCGCGCAGAGTGGCACTGCATGTTCACGGCCACCGGATTCATCGTGATATGCGTCGCGGCGAGTTCGATGTGCACAGCGAACGCAGTCGCGTCCCCGCCAAGACCCTGCGGTCCGACACCAAGCATGTTCACTGCCGCGGAGAGTTCGGACTCGAGTTGCGCGCCATCAGGATCGTCGCAATGCGAACCGAGCGGACGGGTTGCCGCGATCTTGGCCAGATGGACGCACAAGTCCGCCGTGCCGCCGATGCCCACGCCCACGATGGTGGGCGGACACGTCTTGCCGCCGGCGTCGAGCACGCAGTCGATGACGAAGGCCCGGATCGCATCGACGCCGTCGGCGGGTACCGCCATCTTCAGCCACGAGTTGTTCTCGGAGCCGCTGCCTTTAGGGATCATTTCGATCCGCAGGCCTTCGAAGTCGGACGCGTAATCGATGCGAATCACCGGGACGCCGATGCCGCACGACGAATGCTCGTTCTTGCGGGTGAGTGGATGCACGATGGACGAGCGCAGCGGGTGTTCGCGGGTGGCGCGTTCGCAACCGCGGCGAATCGCATGCTTGATGGCCGGTCCGTCGATCTCGACGCCGCGACCGATGGTGACGTTATAGATGGGGATACCGGTGTCCTGGCACAGCAGATTGTCGGTGGCCTCAGCGACCGCGATATTCCGGATCATGGTCGCCAGGACGCCCTGCGCCTTGGTCGTCGTTTCGCGGCGTGCGAGCGTGGCGAAACCCTCCTTCACGTCGTCGGGTAGGATCTTGAGCGCGCGGATGTAGAGTTCCTTCGCGATTGTTTCCACGGCAGACGGGTCGATTTTCATGGGCGACCTCAGACGAGATTGAGCGCGAAGAGCAGCGCGCAGAATGCGGCAACGCCACCCGCGGCAGCGAGCATGGCTTTTTGCGCCTCGCCGTGCCAGCCAACGAATTCGATTGCCAGCAACCGCAGGCCGCCGGTAAGGTGCGCCGCGAGCAGGAACACGATCGCAATTTCGGACGCTTTCAGCCACGGCTGCTGCGTCCAGGCGAGGAACGCATCGAGCGCACCCTCGCCTGCCAGCGCCTGGCTCAGCGCGAGAAAATGCAGCGGCAGGAATAGCGTCAGCATGACCCCGGACACGCGATGCACGACGAAGGCCCAGAACGCGGGATGACCGCGATTGCGCCAGTCGGATCGAATCATAACGCCACCGCCGCCACTGCGCGCGCGCCGAGCCCGAGGAGAAGGATGCCGACGACAATCCACACCGCGTTTGCCACGCGCCCGCGCCACCCCAGCCATTCCGCGGCGACCGTGCGCAATCCAAGCGGCGCGTGGATGGCGACAGCGACGACGAACAGCCCGTAGAACGCCGCCCATGCGACGCTGCCGCGTGTGCGGCCGAGTATCGCCGCCGCGCTCAGGCCGCCATGGACCGCCAGGATCATTGTCACCAAGTGAACCGCAACGCACAGCGCGAGCACCATGGCGCTCAGGCGCTGCGCAACCCATACCCGCGCCTCGACCCTCACGCTCACAGTTGCCCCTTGAGCACGGCGAGCGCGCGTTGCGCGCTTGAGGCCCGCGATCGATGCAGTAGGCGACAGATGCTTCGGGCAGCGCTCAGTGCAACTCGCATGCGTGTGACACGCGTGGCACCCGGCATCGCCCGCCACCGCTGCAAGCCGCTCCAGGTGCGCGCCGTCGCGCGCGTCACGCTGCAACGTCCATGCGCGATTCAGGGCCGCCGGACCAAGATAGTCCGGGTTCCACGCAACCACGTCGCACGAGGAGTAACACACGCCACAACCGATGCATTCGATGGCGGCATCGACGGCCTGCCGCGCCGGTGAATCCGGCCGCACCCGCGCGAAGTCGTCATGGCGCGTCGCCGTCGGCTTGAATTGCCCCCGGGCTCGCGCCCATTTGTCGAAAAACTCCCGCATGTCGGTGACCAGGTCGCGCACGATCGGCAGATTGGCGAGCGGTGCGATCTCGAGACGATCCTCCTGCACGACCGTCTCGACGTGCGTACGGCAAGTCCATCGGGCAATGCCGTTGACGGTCATCGCGCACGAACCGCACATGCCGACACGACAGGCGAAGCGATAGGCCAGCGACGGATCGAGCCGACGCTGGATCCAGGTGACGACGTCGAGAACGGTCTGTGAACCTTCGCGGGGCACCGCGTAAGACCGGAAGCCGCCGTCGGCACGGCCGCGCCAGACGCTTACATGGAGGGTGGGATCAGGCACGCGCGATCCCCGTGATAGAGGCGCACCGTGTGCCGCGCCTCCGCGAAAAACAACCAGCGTTCCGCAAACAGACCGGCGATGCACAGAGCCGCCACCGCGCCGGCAGCGCCGGCATTGCGCCAACCTGCAACAAACGCGAGCGCCGGAACACCGAAGACGAGCAATACTGTGGCCGCACGCAATGCGGTCGCATGCGTGCGGGCCAGCTTGAAGCCGAATTCGTTGGTCAGGAACGTGCCGTGCGAATGGCCAGCGTCGAACAGTCGTGCCTGTGCGACCGTCGTTCCCGGGCGGACGCACGCCCTCCCGCACGCCGATCGCGCGTTCGAGCGTGACCGCGTCCGCGTCGTCGCCGACGGCGCGCCAATACGCGAGCTTCGCGGCCAGTGCCGCAAGGCCGATCGCGACTGCCAGCCACTCGAAGGGCATCGGCTGCGCTTCGTACGCCAACGCCAGCGCGAGCAGGACGAGTGCGCCTGACCAATATCCGAGCAGCAGATAGCAGGCGGGCGTCCAACGCGTGTGCCATTGGCGAATCGGCTTGAGGCTCGCGTAGATCATCGCCGTGCAGAACAGCACCGCGATGCAAAGCAGGCTCGTCAGCATGGCGATCGACACACGTATCGCGTCGTGGACGCCCCCGGCGACACTGCCGCCGTAGAGAAAGGTCACCGCCACCAGTGCCGCCGCGAAGACGGCTTCGCGCGACAGCCACGACGTGCGGAAACGCGAGAATGCCCGCCATGCATTCGACGGTTTTGCAAGATGCAGTGCCGACGATGCGAGGCCCACGACGATGAACGCCAGCGCCAGCGCGATCCCGGAGGTGTACGCGGACTTGGGCAGCACGTCGACCGGGCACACATCCACAAGGGCCAGTAGCGACAGCAGGCCGAGTCCAGTGCCGGATATTACCGTGAAGAATATGATGCTGAGCGTCGGCTTCATCGCGTCGTAGAGGTGCTATCGACGAATAACGGGGTCCGCGAGGCTCGCGAGCCCGCGTTCGAGCAGAGCGCGGGCATCGTCGAGGCCGACGATCGGTTTCGGTACGCGCGGCGGCAGGTAGCGATTGACCGGCTCGTAGCCGAGCTCCGGCAGCAGGCCAAAGCCGCCGCGCATCGCCGACATGCGCGACACTTCCGACGACGGGTCGTCGAAGTCGCCGAAAAATCGCGCATGCGTAGGACACGCGAGCACGCAGGCGGGTTGGCGCTCTTCCGGCGGCAGCAGCTCGTCGTTGATGCGGTCGACGCACAACGTGCATTTTTTCATCGTGCCGGATGACTCGTCGAGCTCTCGCGCGCCGTAGGGGCACGCCCACGCGCACAAATTGCAGCCCATGCACTTGTCCTGGTCGACGAGCACGATGCCGTCCTCGCGCTTGTACGAAGCGCCGGTTGGGCATACGGTGACGCAGGCGGCATCGGCGCAGTGCATGCACGACATCGGAAAGTTGATCGTCTTGCTCGCAGGGTATTCACCGACTTCGTAATGCCGCACGCGATTGAACCACACGCCCGATGGTTCCGCTCCGAAAGGCTCGTAGTCGGACAGCGGCCCGCTCACCGGCGACGACGTGTTCCACTCCTTGCACGCGATGGCGCAAGCGTGACAGCCCACACAGGTGTCCAGATCGATGACGAGTCCGAGCTTCATTCCGGAAATTCCACTTCGGCTGTTCGCGTGTGTGTCGTAGCGCAGTACGGCAGGACGCACGCCGTCGTCACCCGGCAACTCGCATGCAGCGGGAAAGACTGGCCAGATTCCCGTTTCACCCACAGCGCACTTGCGGACCTTCACCCGCAAGTCGAACCATGCGGCTTGCCCGGTCACCGGATCGGAGTTGGTTAACCGCCGTGCCGTCGTACCGCCCGGCAGCAACTCCGAAATCAAGTGATTGAGCAGGAAACCCGCGGTCGCTTCGCTCGCGTCCTTGCGCAGACCCGACGTGCCCGCCTGTTTGCCGATCGCATTCCAGGTCCAGACGGTGTTGGGCTCGCAACCTTCCATCGTTTTGAGCTGGCAGCGGATCTTGCCGTGATGTGATTCCACCCACACCCAATCGTCGTCCGCGAGTTCCAGCGCGCGCGCCGTGCCACGATTCATGTACAGGCGGTTTTCGGAAATGATCTGGCGCAGCCACGCGTTCTGCGCATCCCAGGAGTGGTACATCATCATCGGCCGTTGCGTAATGGCATGCAGCGGATAGTCGTCGCCCACGGTGCGTGACGGCGAGCCACTTCGCGCCGGGTGCGCGTGGGCGCCTTCGAGCGGCGCGTACCAGAATGGAAGCGGATCGAAATACGTCGCCAACCGCTCGCAGTCGACCAGCGACACCGGCTGCGGGCCGTCGTAGAGGCGCTGCCCGGCGAGCCGGAACTTCTGCAGTGGTTCCGAGTACATTTGCAGGATCACCTGCACCGGGGGCGTTCCGAACAGCGCGTGCTTTTCGGCGAACTCGAGATAATCCTTGTTTGCGAATCGATAGTAACGCATGTGCTTCGGCCAGGGATACGAGAAGAACGACTGGTTCTCGATGTACTTTTCCCACTGTTTCGGATTCGGCTTGCCGCGCAGCGGCGACTCGCCGTTTTCTCCGCGCCAGCCGGCGAGAAAGCCGATACCGGGCAGCTTTTCGTAGTTGACGACGAAGTCCCGGTAGTCGGCGAACTTGCGCGTGCCGTCGGCTTGCGTGAACGCGGGAAACTTCAGGCGCGAGGCGAGCTCGACCAGCACGTCCTGCCATGGGCGCACGTCGCGGTCCGGCGTGAGGATTGGATGCCGGATCGAGTCGGCCGCGGCGTCCGGCTCGGAGATCGGCCGGTCGAGCAGGGAAATCGCGTCGTAGCGTTCCAGATACGTCGTATCCGGCAGCACCAGGTCGGCAAATCCCACCGTCTCGGAATGGAACGCGTCGACCACGACCAGGAACGGAATGGCGTATTCGCCATCCGGGCCCCGGCGCACCAGCATGTCGCGGACTGCCGCGGTATTCATGCTCGAGTTCCATGCCATGTTGGCCATGAAGAGCAGCAGCGTGTCGATCGGATACGGATCGTGGTTCGCGGCATTGGTGATCACCATGTGCATCAACCCGTGCGCCGACAGCGGCGTTTCCCACGAATAGGCCTTGTCGATGCGCAGCGGCTGGCCCTCACTGTCGATGACCAGATCTTCCGGTCGCGCGGGATAGCCGTTGGGCATGCGCTTGAGCGGCGTGTCCGGCGCGAAAATCACGTTCGGATCGTTCTCCGGCAGTGAACGGATCGGGATACGGCGCGGATACGGTGCCTTGGCGCGGAAGCTGCCGGGATTTTCCAGCGCGCCCAGCAGCATCTGCAACAGATGCAGCGCGCGGCAGGTCTGAAAGCCATTGGAATGCGCGGAGACACCCCGCATCGCGTGCATCGCGACGGGCCGGCCGATCACCTTGTCGTGCGTGCGCCCGTGCATGTCGGTCCATCGTATCGGCAACTCGACCGCCTGATTGAACGCGACCTGCGCCATTTCCAGCGCGATGCGCGTGATTGTCTCGGCCGGAACGCCGCATTGCGCGGACACGCGTTCGGGCGCATGGCGATCGTCGAGATAACGCTCGGTCGCGAGCGCAAAGACGGTCTTGGCGCGGCGTCCATCGGGAAGCGCAGTCGTCGCATACAGCGCCGGCGCGATGCCTGGAAGATTGGCGTTGACCAGTTGCTGCACGTCCTGATCCCACACCAGCGGCTCGCCGTCGTCACCGCGCGCGAACAGTCCATCGCCCGCCAACCCTGGCGTTTGCACGACGAGCCAAGGCGCGTTGGTGTAGCGGATCAGGAACTCCCAGTCGATCAGTCCGCGCTTGAGCAGCACATGCACGAGCGACAGTGCCAGCAGCCCGTCGGTGCCCGGGCGGATCGGCACCCATTCGTCTGCGATTGCCGAATACCCCGTGCGCACCGGGTTGATCGACACGAACTTGGCCCCGCGCTTCTTGAGCTTGTCGAGGCCGATCTTGATCGGGTTCGACGAATGATCTTCGGCGACACCCCACAACAGGAAATATTTGGCGTAGTCCCAGTCGGGCGCACCGAACTCCCAGAACGAGTAGCCGATCGTATACAGGCCGGCGACCGCCATGTTGACCGAGCAAAAGCCACCGTGAGCGGCCCAGTTGGGCGTGCCGAATTGCTGCGCCCAAAGCCCGGACAATGCCTGCATCTGGTCGCGCCCGGTAAAGAACGCGAGCTGGGTCGGATTGCTCGAGCGGATTTTGGCCAGGCGTGCAGTCAGCAGATCGAGCGCCTCGTCCCATTCGATTTCGACGAAGTCACCGGCGCCACGCTCGCTGCCCGGGCGGCGCTTCAGCGGCTTGGTCAGTTTCGCCGCCGAATATTGTTTCATGATTCCCGCAGAGCCCTTGGCGCACAGCACGCCCTGGTTCACGGGATGGTTGAGGTTCCCCTGGATGAAACGAACGCGCTCGTTTTCCACCGTCACCTTGATGCCGCAACGGCATGCGCACATGTAACACGTGCTGAAGTACGTCTGCTGGTTGGCGCGGTCGTCGAAAGGTATGCGGACGGTCATGGGCGGGCGACACGCGCAACTGCCTTGAGGAATGCCGTCGATGCACGCTGCGCGCAGTGCGGCGACGAGCGTAGAATCGTAGCATAGCTGTCGCGGAGGCCCCTGCTTCTCCGCACAGCGACGTGACCACCGGAGACGAGCCATGACCCAGGCCGACACTACTGTAGACGCGCTGCGTGAACAATTCGCGCCGAAAGTGTTCTCGATGGACGAGTACTGGATGCCGTTCACGCCTAATCGCGACTTCCGGAACGATCCGAAAATGATCGTCCGCGCGGAGGGGATGTACCTGTGGAACGACCACGGCGACAAGATCCTCGACGGCGCATCGGGGTTGTTCTGCGTGAACGCGGGGCACGGGCGCCGGCAGATCGCCGACGCCGTCGGAGCGCAGCTGCGCGAGCTCGACTTCGCCGCGCCGTTCACTCGGGGCCACCCGAAGCAGTTCCAGCTTGCGACCCGCGTGGCGGAACTCACCCCGGGCGATCTCAACCGGATCTTCTTCGTCAACTCGGGCTCCGAGGCGGTCGATACGGCGATGAAAGTCGCACTTGCGTATCACCAGGCACGCGGCCAGGGCGGCCGAACCATGTTCATATCCCGTGAACGGGCGTATCACGGCGTCAACTTCGGCGGGGTGTCGTTGTCGGGCCTGATCAACAACCGCCGCAAGTTCGGGCCGACCCTCCCGGGCATCGGCCACATGCGCCACACGCATCTCAAGGAAAATCTGTACGTGCCCGGCCAAGGCGCACAGGGCGTCGAGCTCGCCGAGGACCTGCTTCGCTTCGTCAATTTGTACGGCGGCGAAAACATCGCCGCGTGCTTCGTCGAGCCGATCGCGGGATCCACCGGCTGCCTGGTGCCACCCAAGGGTTACCTGCAGCGCCTGCGGCAGATTTGCGACGCGCACGGCATCCTGCTGGTATTCGACGAAGTGATCTGCGGCTTCGGTCGCACGGGCAAACCTTTTGCGGCCCAAAGCTTCGGCGTCGCCCCCGACCTCATGACGATGGCCAAGGGACTTACCAATGGCGCGCAGCCCATGGGGGCGGTGGCGATCAGCGAGCGAATTCACGATACGATCTTCGGCGCCGCCGCCGAAGGCGCGATCGAGTTTTTCCATGGCTATACCTACTCGGGCCATCCCGCGGCCTGCGCCGCGGGCCTCGCCACGCTCGACATCTATCGTGATGAAGGCCTGTTCGAGCGCGGCGCCGCACTGTCGCCCTACTTCCTGGAGGCGCTCTGGTCGCTCAAGGGATTGCCGGTCGTAGCGGACCTTCGCGGCTACGGCCTGCTGGCCGGCATCGATGTCGTTGCCGATGGGACACCGGGGCGCCGCGGTCACGCGCTCCAGAAAAAGCTCTTCGACAACGGCCTGCATCTCAAGGCAACCGGCGATTGCGTCCTCGTTGCCCCCCCACTGATCTCGGAACGAGCGCACATCGACTCGATTGTAGACACTCTGCGCAAGACACTGCAGTCGATCTGAACCCGGTCCATCCGCAACCTTGCGCGGAACTGTCCGCCGCCTCGAAGCCGGGTTTCGGGCGACGACCGCCCGCTGTCGGACACCGGTCATCGGCGCAGGGTTGACAGCACTGCCGCCCTTTGCCACGCTGGGATCATGGCTACTCGTCCGCACTTCCAGCGGCAGGTCGAGCGGGTCCGGAATCTTCCGGCGCTGCAGGCCGCGGTCGTCTACCCGTGCGATCGCGATTCGCTGCAGATTGCGCTATCCGGGCAGTTCGCCGGCTACTTGTCCCCGGTGCTGGTCGGACCGGAGGGCCGCATCGCCGATGCCGCGGCACAGTCAGGCCTGGACCTCGCCCGCGTCGCGCTCGTCGATACGCCGGACGATCCGTTCCTCGCGGCGCAACGCGCCGTGGCGCTCGCGCGTACCGGCGAAGTCCGCGCGCTCATCAAAGGCAGTCTTTACCCCGACGACCTGATGCGCGCCATCGCGGCCCCGGAAGGCGGCCTGCGCGGCGAGCATCGGCTCACGCACGCATTTTTCGTCGACGTTCCGGGATTCGTGCGTCCGTTTCTGTTGTCGGATGCCCTGCTGAACATCGCGCCGAACCTCGCCGCCAAGCGCGAGATCGTGCAAAACGCGATCGACTTTGCCCATGCGCTGGGCAACCCGAACCCCCAGGTTGCCGTACTTTCAGCGGTCGAAGGTGTCACGCCGGCGCTGCCTGCAACCGGCGACGCCGCAGCGCTGGTCAAGATGGCTGCACAAGGCCTGATCTCGGGTGGGACGATCGAAGGCCCGCTGACCGTCGACAGTGCAATGTCGTCCGCCGCAGCGATGGCCAATGGCGTCAATTCCCTCATTGCGGGGCATGCCGACGTGCTGATCGTGCCGACCCTCGAGGCCGGCGCGCTCATGCTCAGAACGCTGACCGGCATGTTCGGCGCGCTCGCCGCCGGCATCGTGCTCGGCGCCAAAGTACCCGTCGTTCTCGGCGCGCGCGGTGATTCCATGGAAATCCGCATGGCGGGCTGCGTGCTTGCGTCGCTCGTCGCCCAGATTCCCAAAGCTGCCGAGGCGCACTCCGCGCCAGCTTCCGAAGCCCCCGTGCGCGTCGCCGCGTAACGCGGCGCGCCCGCAACCAGGGCACGTACCCCCGGTCCGCTGCCTGTGGACAGTGCTTGCTTCGCGTTCAGCGCGCGCGCACGCAGTCGACAAAATAGCTCAGCTTGCCGTCGTCGTTCTGTTCCACCAGCCCGTGGATGTCGGTGTCGAATCCGGGAAACTGCTGGTTGAAGTTGCGCGCGAACTGCAGGAACTGCACGATCGTGCGATTGAATCTCTCGCCCGGAATCAGCAGCGGAATACCGGGTGGGTATGGCGTCAGCAACACGCTGGTCACCCGACCTTCGAGGTCGTCGATCCCGACGCGATCGATTTCCCGGTGCGCCATGCACGCGAACGCGTCCGACGGCTTCATCGCGGGGAGCATGTCAGACAGGTACATCTCCGTCGTAACGCGCGCCACGTCGTTGGCCTTGTACATGTCGTGGATCTGCTGGCTCAGGTCGCGCAGCCCGATGCGCTCGTACTTCGGATATTTCGCGCAGAACTCGGGCAGGATCTTCCACAGCGGGTGGTTCTTGTCGTAGTCGTCCTTGAACTGCTGCAGGGCGGTCACCAGCGTGTTCCAGCGGCCCTTGGTGATACCGATCGTGAACATGATGAAGAACGAATAGAGCCCGGTCTTCTCGACGATGACGCCGTGTTCGGCCAAATACTTGGTGACGATCGACGCGGGAATGCCCGTCTTGGCGAATTTTCCAGAAACGTCGAGTCCCGGCGTGATGACCGTCGCCTTGATGGGATCGAGGATGTTGAAGCCGGGGGCCAGCTCGCCGAAGCCGTGCCAGCGTTCGTTGGCCTTCAGCATCCAGTCCTCGCGCTTGCCGATGCCCTCCTCGGCAAGTCGTTCCGGGCCCCAGACCTTGAACCACCAGTCCTTGCCCCATTCGTCGTCGACTTTGCGCATCGCGCGGCGGAAATCTAGCGCCTCCATGATCGATTCCTCGACCAACGCCGTTCCACCGGGCGGCTCCATCATCGCTGCGGAGACGTCGCACGACGCGATGATCGCGTATTGCGGCGACGTCGACGTGTGCATCAGATAAGCCTCGTTGAACATGTGCGTGTCGAGCTTCCGCGTTTCGGAATTCTGCACGATGATCTGCGACGCCTGCGAAATCCCCGCAAGCAGTTTGTGGGTCGAGTGCGTTGCATAGATGATCGCTTCCTTGCTGCGCGGGCGGTCCTTGCCGATCGCATGCATGTCCTTGTAGAACTCGTGGAATGCCGCATGCGGCAGCCACGCCTCGTCGAAGTGCAGGGTTTCGATGGTGTTGCCAAGTGTCTGCTTCAGCATCTCGACGTTGTAGGCGATGCCATCATAGGTACTTTGGGTGATGGTCAGGATCCGCGGCTTCTTGTTCTTCACCTCGCGCGCGAACGGATTCGCCTCGATCTTCCGGCGGATGTTCTCGGGCTTGAACTCCTCGAGCGCAATCGGACCGATGATGCCGAGGTGATTGCGCTTGGGCGTGAGAAACACCGGAATCGCCCCCGTCATCGTGATCGCGTGCAGGATCGACACATGGCAATTTCGATCGACGACGACGATGTCGTTCGGCGCCACATTGGCGTGCCACACCATCTTGTTCGAGGTCGAGGTGCCGTTGGTGACGAAAAAACAATGATCGGCGTTGAAGATGCGCGCGGCGTTGCGCTCCGACGCCGCCACCGGACCCGTGTGGTCGAGAAGCTGCCCGAGTTCGTCGACCGCGTTGCAGACGTCGGCGCGCAGCATGTTCTCGCCGAAGAACTGGTGGAACATCTGGCCCACCGGGCTCTTCAGGAACGCGACGCCACCCGAGTGCCCGGGGCAATGCCATGAATACGATCCGTCCTGCGCGTAGTTGACCAATGCGCGGAAAAACGGCGGCGACAACGAGTCGAGGTAGGCTTTCGCCTCACGGATGATGTGCCGCGCCACGAATTCCGGCGTGTCCTCGAACATGTGGATGAAGCCGTGCAGCTCGCGCAGCACGTCGTTCGGGATGTGCCGCGACGTGCGCGTCTCGCCGTACAGGTAGATCGGGATCTCGGCATTCTTGAAGCGGATTTCCTGGATGAATGCGCGGACCTTGAGGATCGCCGGATCGAGCTCGGGCCCCGGCGTGAACTCCTCGTCATCGATCGACAGGATGAATGCGGACGCGCGGGACTGCTGCTGCGCAAACTGCGACAGATCGCCGTAGCTGGTTACGCCGAGGACCTCGAGACCTTCCTTTTGGATCGCATCAGCGAGCGCGCGGATGCCGAGCCCGGAGGCGTTTTCCGAGCGGAAGTCTTCGTCGATGATGACGATCGGGAAACGGAATTTCATTGTCGCGATCCTGTTCCGGGCCACGCCGGCTGCGGATCGGGCGTCGCCCCGCGCCGCGCATGGCGCCGGTTGGAGAGGCGCGAATTATGGGACGAATTGCCGGTGGTGGCTACCGCTGCGTTCGCATGGCGCGGCTGGCCGTTGCCGAGACGCAACACGGGCAGCCCGCCAGGCCCTCAGATCTTGGGCAAAGTGACGCCTTGCTGCCCCTGGTACTTGCCGCCGCGGTCCTTATACGACGTTTCGCACACCTCGTCGGACTCGAAGAAGATGACCTGCGCCACGCCTTCGTTGGCGTAGATCTTCGCCGGCAGAGGCGTCGTGTTCGAAAACTCGAGCGTCACGTAGCCTTCCCATTCAGGCTCGAACGGCGTCACGTTGACGATGATGCCGCAGCGCGCGTAGGTGCTCTTGCCCAGGCAGATCGTGAGCACATTGCGCGGAATGCGGAAATATTCGACGGTGCGCGCCAGGGCGAACGAGTTCGGCGGAATGATGCAGGAATCGCCCTTGAAATCGACAAACGAACGGTCGTCGAAGTTTTTCGGGTCGACGATGGTCGAATTGAGGTTGGTGAACAGCTTGAATTCGCTCGAGCAACGAATGTCGTAACCATAGCTCGATGTGCCGTAGGACACGATCTTGTGGCCGTCCACCTCGCGCACCTGGCCGGGCTCGAAGGGTTCGATCATCCGCTTTTCCTTCGCCATGCGGCGGATCCAGGTATCCGGCTTGATCATCGGCGGAACATCCTCGATAGCGCTTTCGTTACAGACCTATTTCAAAATCCCGGCGAGCGGCCCGAGGGCGCGAAGGCCCGCAACGAGACCCGAGATAGTACATGGGTACAACGAGGGGCGAGCACGACAAAGCCATCGCGCCGCGCAGCCCATTTTGAGGTAGGTCACGTGTTCTGGATGACGATGTTCGGGAACTTCGCCGAAAAATCCTCGGCCCGCTGGGCGACGAACACCGCGGTCTTGCGCGCAATGTCGCGGTAGATCGCGGCGACGGGGCCGTCCGGATCGGCCACGACCGTCGGCCGCCCCGAATCCGTCTGTTCGCGGATGCGGATGTCCAAGGGAAGGGACCCGAGGAACGGCACGTTGTAGTCCTTGCACATCTTTTCGCCCCCGCCTGACCCGAATATGTGTTCGGCGTGACCGCAGTTGGTACAGATGTGGATCGCCATGTTCTCGACGACCCCGACGATCGGCACGCCAACCTTCTCGAACATCTTGAGGCCCTTGCGCGCGTCGATCAGCGCAATGTCCTGCGGCGTCGTCACGATCACGACACCGGTCACCGGGACCTTCTGTGCCAGCGTGAGCGCGATGTCGCCCGTGCCGGGCGGCATGTCGACAAGGAGGTAATCGAGCTCGCCCCAGTTCGTGTCCTTGAGCAGCTGCTCGAGCGCCTGCGTCACCATCGGCCCGCGCCATACCATCGGCGTGTCGGCATCGATCAGGAAACCGATGGACATCGCCCGCAGGCCGTAGGCTTCGAGGGGTTCCAGCGTCTTGCCGTCCTTCGATTCCGGCCGCCCGCTGATGCCGAGCATCGTGGGCTGGGAAGGCCCGTAGATGTCGGCGTCGAGCACGCCGACCTGCGCGCCTTCGGCGGCAAGCGCCAACGCCAGGTTGACCGTTGTCGTCGACTTGCCGACGCCGCCCTTGCCGCTCGCGACGGCAATGATGTTTTTCACGCCCGGAACCAGCTTGACGCCGCGCTGAACCGAATGCGAACCGATTTTCTGGCTGACCGTCACCGTCACCTTGCCGACGCCGGGGACCGCGGCTACCTGGTCGTGCACCAGCTTGCGCAGCGCGTCGTGTTGACTCTTGGCGGGATAGGCCAGCAGCACGTCAACGATGACATTGCTGCCTTCGATCTGGACCTTGCGTATCGACTTGCCCGAAATGAAATCGCGGCCCGTGTTGGGGTCCTGAAGCGCGCGCAAGCTGGCCTGAACGTCGGCCTCGGTGATCGGCATGGATGGCGAATGGGCTGTGAGGTACGGAGTCCCAAAGTCTAACGAAAAAGCGCGTCGCTCGGTACTCATCGCACGATCGCACTGCTAAAATGTGCGATTCCCCTTCTGCAACAAAGGTTTTCGCCGCATGGCCCGCCGCACCCTTTTCGTCACGACCGCATTGCCTTACGCCAACGGTCCGTTCCACATCGGCCACATCATGGAATACATCCAGGCCGATATCTGGGTGCGCTTCCAGCGCATGCAGCCCGACACGATGGTCCATTTCGTATGCGCTGACGACGCGCACGGCGCGGCCATCATGCTGCGCGCGGATGCGGAGGGCATCACGCCGCAAGCGCTCGTCGCGAGGATCGCAGCGACGCGCCCGAAGTGCCTTGATGGGTTTCACCTCAGTTTCGACCATTGGAGCAGTACCGATTCGCAAACCAATACGGCGCTGTCGCAGGACATCTACCACAAGCTCGACGCCGCCGGACTCGTCTACACGAAGTCGGTCGAGCAGTTCTTCGACCCGGTCAAGGAAATGTTCCTTCCCGACCGCTATATCCGGGGCGAGTGCCCGAAGTGCGGCGCCAAGGACCAATATGGCGACGCCTGCGAGAACTGCAGCACGCTGAACGCCCCAACCGATCTCATTCACCCCTATTCGACGGTGTCGGGAGCCACGCCGGTGCTCAAGACGTCCGAACATTTCTTTTTCCGGCTCTCCGATCCAAAGTGCGTAGCGTTCCTCCAGCAGTGGACGCAACACGATGCGTCAGGTCGGGAGCGCCTGCAGCCGGAAGTGTTCAACAAGGCACAGGAATGGCTCGGCCCGAACGGCAAGGGTCTCGGCGATTGGGACATTTCGCGCGACGCGCCGTATTTCGGCATTCCGATTCCGGATGCCCCGGGAAAATACTTCTACGTCTGGCTCGACGCGCCGGTCGGCTACCTTGCGAGCCTCAAGGAATACGTCGATACCGGCGCGGCGCGCGCGGCGGGGAGTCGCGCACCTTCGAGCAGATCCTCGCCGATCCGGCGACGTCGCAGATTCATTTCATCGGAAAGGACATCGTCTACTTTCACACGCTGTTCTGGCCGGCGATGCTTAAATTCGCGGGCGCGCCCTACAAGGTGCCGGACAACGTGTACGTGCACGGCTTCCTGACCGCGCTTGGCGAGAAGATGTCGAAGTCGCGCGGAACCGGCATCAGTCCCGACTACTATCTCGACCTTGGCCTGAACGCGGAATGGCTGCGCTACTACATCGCGGCCAAGCTCAACGACAAGGTCGAGGATATCGACTTCAATCCGGATGATTTCGTTGCGCGGGTGAACAGCGATCTGATCGGGAAGTACGTGAACATTGCGAGTCGAGCGCGACTTTTATATCGAGATATCTTGACGGCAACCTTTCGCCGCAGTTCGGCGAGATAGCCAGGCCGATTTCGATGCACGCGGGATCAACCATCATCGCCTGGGGTTCAAGGTCGAGCCATCGAGATAAGCAGATATGTAGCGCGCGAATACGAGAAACGATAATGACGAGAAGTCTTGCGCATCGCGCGGACGGGATGAACGAGCGAATCGATCCAACGAACCGTGGGATCTTGCGAAAGATATCACGAATGCACGCAGATTGCAGGATGTCTGACTCCGTATGCTCTGGCGCGTTTCGCATACTTGACGTATTATCTTGAACCAGTGTTACCGCGGCTCGCAGCGAATGCCGCGAAACTACTGGGTATGGACCTTTCCATTGCCGCTTCGGGGCCAACAGATTTCGAAACTCTGGTCGTACCCGGACCACGCTTGCCATATTCTCACCGCTCATGACGCGCATCGACCCAAAACAGATCGAGGTGTTGGTCGAAGGCCCGAACGCAGCGACCGCACCTATCCAGGCCACCTCCTGCGAAAGTCGCCGCGGAATCGCCTTCCGCGGCACCGCCGATCTCGATCGACGATTTCTCCAAGGTCGAATTGCGCATCGCGAAAATCGTCAATGCGGAGCACGTCGAAGGCGCGGACAAGCTGCTCAAGCTGACGCTCGACATCGGCGAAGAACGACACCGGACGGTGTTCGCCGGCATCAAGTCGGCGTACAAGCCAGAAGATCTGATCGGCCGATTTACCCCCATGGTCGCGAACCTCGCGCCACGCAAGATGAAGTTTGGGCTCTCCGAAGGCATGGTGCTCGCTGCGTCAGGCGAGGGCCCCGGCATTTTTCTGCTCGCTCCCGATCCCGGCGCGCTACCGGGCATGCGCGTCAAGTGACGCGGATGTCCAGGAGCGCAACGCTGGCCCGTAGCGCGACTGGAAACAGCCGCGTCCTCGCGAAAGCGGGGATCCACGGAGTCGTAAAGTGAGCAGCGCGCTCACCCCTCTCAGCCTCGTCATCGTCGCAATCATCGCGTGGCTGGCGATCGGCGTGCTCGGCCTTGCGCGGCCGCATAATGTCCTGTCTGCCCGCCGGGTTCTCTTCTGCGCGGGTGCGGCCGTCGGGTTCCTGCTTGCGGCGGTCGCGTTGCTCGCGATCGGGAGCGCGCCGCAAACACTCGTCCTTCCGCTGGGCCTTCCCGACCTGCCATTCCACGTACGGTTGGATGCACTGTCGGCATTCTTTCTGTTCCTGCTCGGGTCCGCCGGCGGCGGCATATCGATCTTTTCCGCCGGTTACTTTCGCGACAGCGAAGGTCCTGCGCCGGGACTGCTTTGCCTGCAATACCACGTCTTCCTCGCCGCTATGGCACTGGTACTGGTCGCCGACGACGCGTACGTGTTCATGGTGGCTTGGGAAACGATGGCGCTGTCGTCGTATTTCCTGGTGACGACCGATCACCGCATTCCGGAGATCCGCCGCGCCGGCTTCCTGTACCTCCTGATCGCACACATCGGCGCAATCGGGATCCTGCTTTGTTTCGGCGTGCTGCAGGGCGGCACCGGCGACTACACCTTCGCCGGCATGCGCGTGGTGAGGCTGTCCGAGACCTGGGCGTCGGTCGCATTCCTGCTTGCGCTGTTCGGCTTCGGCGCGAAGGCCGGGCTGGTTCCGTTGCACGTTTGGTTGCCCGAAGCGCATCCCGCTGCGCCGTCGCCCGTGTCGGCATTGATGAGCGGCGTCATGCTTAAAACGGCGATTTACGGCTTGTTACGCGTGAGCTTCGACCTGCTGCATGGCCAACTCTGGTGGTGGGGAATCCTCGCGCTCGGGTTGGGACTCGTCACCGCACTGTTCGGCGTGATCTTCGCGGCAGTGCAAAACGAGATGAAGCGCCTGCTCGCCTATTCGTCGATCGAGAACATCGGCATCATCGTCGCCGGCATCGGCCTGACGATCCTGTTCAAGTCCTACGGGAAGACGCTGCTTGCAGCGATCACGCTCGCGGCGGTGCTGTATCACTCGCTCAACCATGCATTCTTCAAGAGTTTGCTGTTCCTCGCGACCGGCGCGGTCCTGCATGCAACCCACGAGCGCAGCCTCGGCAGACTAGGCGGCCTTATCCACCGGATGCCGTGGGTGGCGTGGCTGGCGCTCGTGGGCACGCTGGCGATCGCCGGGCTGCCGCCGCTCAATGGTTTCGTTTCCGAGTGGCTCCTGCTGCAGGCGTTCCTGTTCACGCCCAGCCTGCCGCAGTCCTTCGTCAACATGCTGGTGCCGTTGGCCGCCGCCGCGCTCGTCCTCGCGGTCGCCCTCGCCGCCTATGTAATGGTCAAGTTCTACGGCGTGATCTTCCTCGGGCAGCCGCGCGAGCCGAATCTCGCGTACGCGCGGGATGCGGGGCATTTCGAGCGCGTCGCGCTGGTATGGTTCGCGCTCGGTTGCGTGGTGCTCGGCCTGTTTCCGGTCAACGTGATTGCTTTCATCGATTCGGTCAACACGGCGTTGATCGGCTCGACGGTGGGCGGGCACGGCGAGAGCTGGCTGCTGCTGGCGCCCGTCAACGCTGACCGATCGAGCTACAGTCCGATCATCTTCCTGCTGGTCATCGTCGCCGTCGTGCTGCTGACGATCCAAACCGTGCGCAGGCACTTTCGGGGCGGCATGCGCAAAGGTCCCGCGTGGGATTGTGGTTTCCCGATGCAGACGCCGCGCATGCAGGATACTGCCGAGGGTTTCGGTCAACCGATCCGCCAGGTATTCGAACCATTCTTCCGCATGGAGCGCACGCTGCCGTCGCCCTTCGACGCCAAACCGAAATATCGGGTCACGGTAGGCGATCATTTCTGGTACTGGCTCTACCTGCCAATCGCGCGATGCGCCGACACGCTGGCGCGGCTGATCGGAACCATCCAGCAGGGACGGATCTCCGTCTATCTCACCTACAGCTTCTGCACGCTGCTGGCGCTGCTGTTCTTCGTCCGCTAAGTCGATAATGACGCTGACCGGACTCTTCCTGCAACTGCTGCAACTCGCGATTGCGCTATCGCTCGCACCGCTCCTCGTCGGCTGGGTCAACATGTGCCGCGCATGGCTGCAGAACAAGAGCGCACCGTCGTTGCTGCTTCCATACCGGATGATCCGCAAGCTGTTCCACAAGGACGCCGTCGTCGCCACGAACGCGTCACCTATCTTCCTTCTGACGCCATACATCGTCTTCGGAGCGATGACCCTCGCGGCGGCGATCGTGCCTTCGCTCGCAACCGACTTGCCGTTCGCACGCGCCGCCGATGCCATCGCCCTGGTCGGCTTGTTCGCGCTGGCGCGCGTGTTCATCGCGCTGGCGGCCATGGACATCGGCACCGCCTTCGGATCGCTTGGCGCGCGGCGCGAGATGTTCGTCGGCTTCCTGGCCGAACCCGCCTTGCTGATGGTGTTGTTCACCGCCTCGCTGATCTGTGGATCGACGTCGTTGCCGACGATCGTGGACACGCTCGCGCACCGCGAGCTTGCGATCTACCCGAGTCTGGCCTTCGCCGGCGTCGCGTTCACCATCGTCTCGCTTGCCGAGAACGCGCGCATCCCGGTCGACAATCCGTCGACGCACCTCGAGCTAACGATGATTCATGAGGCGATGATCCTCGAGTACTCGGCGCGGCACCTGGCGCTCATCGAGTGGGCGTCGGCGTTGAAGCTGTTCAACTACTCGTGCATCGGCCTCGCGCTGTTCGTGCCGTTCGGCATCGCCGAGCGCGGCGCGGACTGGCAGGCGATCGTGGCGGCGACCCCGGTGCTGGTCGCCAAACTCGCGGCCGGCGGCGCAGCCCTTGCGCTGATAGAAACACTGTCGGCGAAAATGCGAATTTTCCGCGCGCCCGAGTTCCTCGGGACCGCCTTCCTGCTTGCGGTGCTGGGAATGCTGGTCAACCAGTTGCTCGGCGGATAACACGACGCGATGACATCGGCTCCGGTCTGGGCTCAGCTTATCAACCTGCTCGCCGCGGTGTTGCTGTTGCTCGCCTTCGCGATGCTCGCGCAACGGCGCGTGCTGACCCTCATCGACCTGTTCGCCGCGCAGGGCCTGGCGCTGGCATGTTCGACCGGCATCGTTGCCTACGCCACTGGCCAACCTCATCTGTATTGGTCGGCCGGCCTGACGCTGGTACTCAAGGTCGTGCTGCTACCGTGGATCCTGCATCGGTTGATTCGCAAGCTCGATGTCCGATGGGACGTGGAGGGATTGATCAACATTCCGATGACTATGCTGATCGGCATCGTCCTGGTCGTGTTCTCGTTCAATCTCGCGTTTCCGATCGCACAGCTCGCCAATACCGTCACCCGCGCGACGATCGGCATCGCGATGGCGAGCGTCATGCTGTCGTTCCTGATGATGATCACGCGGCGCAAGGCGATTCCTCAGGTGATCGGATTCCTGTCGATGGAAAATGGCCTGTTTTTCGCGGCCACCAGTGCTACCTACGGCATGCCGATGGTGGTCGAACTCGGCATCGCGCTCGACGTGCTGGTCGCGATGCTCATCCTCGGGGTGTTTTTCTTCCAGATCCGCGAGCAATTCGACAGCCTCGACCTGAAGCATCTCGAACACCTCAAAGAGAACGAGTAGTGATCGAGATCATCGCCGTCCTTGGCCTGCCCGTCGTTGGGGCGTTACTGCTGGCGGGTATCGGCGACCGCGAATACGCACCCGAACTCAACGTCGCCGTTTGCACGCTAACGCTTCTGGCGGCCGTAGCGCTGACCGTACGTGTGTTTCATGACGGTCCGCTGCTCGCGCTCGACAAGCAATTCTTCGTCGACCCGTTCAACGTGTTTCTGGTCGCACTGACGGCTTTTGTCGGCTTCACCACGTCGATCTTCTCGCGGCCCTACATGCGCATCGAGCAGGAACGCGGGCATCTCAACGCCGCGCGCCTTCGCCTCTATCACAGTATGTTCCAGCTCTTCAATTTCACGATGCTGGTTGCCCTGCTGACCAACAACATGGGCATCCTCTGGGTCGCGATGGAGGCGGCGACGCTGACCACGGTACTGCTGGTGTCGCTCTACCGCACGCCAGCGAGCCTCGAAGCAGCGTGGAAGTACTTCATTCTCTGCGGCGTCGGCATCGCGCAGGCGCTGTTCGGCACGATCCTCCTCTATTTCGCTGCGGAAAAACTTCTCGGCGCAGAGGGAGGCGCGTTGCTGTGGACCGAGCTCAACAACGTGAAGGACCAACTGGAGCCGACGGTGCTGTCGCTGGCTTTCGTTTTCCTGCTCGTCGGCTACGGGACCAAGGTGGGTCTCGTCCCGCTGCACAACTGGCTGCCCGACGCGCACGCCGAAGGCCCGACGCCGGTCTCGGCGGTGCTCTCCGGCCTGCTGCTCAACGTCGCGCTGTACGCGGTCGTGCGCTGCAAAGTGCTTGTCGAGGGGTCGCTGCAAACCTCGTTCGCGAACGAACTCATGATGGGTTTCGGCCTGTTGTCGGTCGTCGTCGCGGCGTTCCTGCTGTCCCGGCAGAAAGACATCAAGCGGCTATTCGCGTATTCGTCGATCGAGCACATGGGCATCATCACCTTTGCCTTCGGCATGGGCGGCCCCATTGCGAACTTCGCAGGCCTGTTGCACATGACGGTGCATTCACTGACCAAGTCCGCGATTTTCTTTGCCGTCGGCCATGCGACGCAGAAGGCAGGCACGCAATTGATGGACGGCATCCGCGGCCTGATCACGATCAGCCCGATGATCGGCTGGGGCCTCGCGCTTGGTTCGCTGGCGATTCTCGGCATGCCGCCTTTCGGCGTGTTCGCCAGCGAATTCCTGATACTGACGACCGCGATGCGCGACCAGCCCTGGGCCACGCCGCTGCTCCTGCTGGCGCTTGCCGTCGCTTTCGCCGCGGTGTTCTCGAAGGTGCAACCGATGGTGTTTGGCGAGACGACGGTGCAGCCGCTGCCACACCGGCCGGCGATGGCGCCGGTGTTCGTGCACCTTGCCATCGTACTGATGCTCGGTCTATGGATTCCGCCGTTTCTCGCCGACTGGTATCGGCAGGCCGCGCGACTCATCGGATGACGAGGACTAGATGAACGTCGCGCCGCTCGGTATCTCCGCCGCGACCATGCTGAGTGCGGTCCCGGCACAGCGCTGCCCGGTCAGTTCGGGCCAGCTTCTTACCGCGTGCCGGCTCGCCTGGGAACAGGGCGGGCAACTCGTTGCGCTGTGGGCGACCGACGATCGTGACCGCCGGCGTGGCTTCTGCGTTCGCGTTCTGATTCGCGATGCGGATGGCTTCACGCTGCTCGAGCACGTGCTGCCCGACGAAGGTGCGCGCTACCCCGACCTCGCACCGATTTTCCCCGTGGCGAACCGGATGCAGCGGTCGGCCTACGACCTGGTGGGCGTGCAATGCGATGCCGACGATCAACGGCCATGGACGTGGCAGGCGGCGTGGCCCATCGACCGCTTTCCCCTGCGGCGCGATTTCGAAGCGTCGCCCAAGTGGGAGCCCGGTCAGGAAGACTATTCGTTCGTGCGGGTCGCCGGCGACGGTGTCCACGAAATCCCGGTCGGTCCGGTTCACGCCGGCATCATCGAGCCTGGACATTTCCGCTTCCAGGTCGTCGGCGAAAAAGTGCTGCGTCTCGAAGAACGTCTCGGCTATGTGCACAAGGGGATCGAAAAGCGCTTCGAGGCGCTGCCCGCGGTCGACGGATACCGCCTTGCGGGCAGAGTCTCGGGCGACAGCACCGTGGCCTACGCGTGGGCCTATGCGCAGGCGTTCGAAGCGATCGCCGGCGTCGTGGTGCCTCCTCGCGCGCTGTGGCTGCGCGCGCTGTGCCTCGAGCGAGAGCGCATCGCGAATCATCTTGGCGACCTGGGCTATCTCGGCAACGATGGCGGCTTCGCATTCGGCTTGGCGCAGTTCTCGCGGCTGAAGGAAGACATATTGCGGCTCAACCAACAAGCGTTGGGACACCGCCTGCTGATGGACGCGGTGGTGCCGGGCGGTGTCGCCGGCGATCTCACCGATGCCGACGTCGATGCGATGCGCGCACAAGGCGCGCGAGTGACGCGCGAAGTCCATGTCCTGCGCAACATCTACGACGATCATGCCGGACTGCAGGACCGCTTCCGTGCCTGCGGCGCGGTGACGCGCGAACTCGCCACCAAACTCGGGCTCGTCGGCTTTGCCGGTCGCGCCAGCGGCCTGCAAAGTGACTTGCGCTGCGATTTCCCGGCGCCCCCATACGACGCTCTGGCTCCGCGCCGTGTGACGCACATCAGCGGCGACGTTGCCGCTCGCGTGGCCGTACGCTTCGACGAAACTTTCGAATCGCTGCGCTTGCTCGAACTCATGCTGGAGGGCATGCCCAGCGGTGACATCGCTGCAAGGCTGCCCGAGAACATTCCGTCGTCCGGCTTCGCGCTGGGCGCGATCGAAGGCTGGCGCGGGCCCGTGATGATCGCCCTGGAAACCAGCGCGAACGCTCGCGATCCGTCGCTGCCATCCGCACGACCCATCGTGGCAGAATTGGCCGCTGCTCGAGCACGCGGTGATCGGCAATATCGTTCCTGACTTTCCGCTGATCAACAAGTCGTTCAACCTGTCCTACAGTGGGCACGATCTTTAGGGCCTAGCATGTTGCACATCCTCCACCAGATCGCGAAAACGGGCATCAAGACCGAGCCTGCGCCGGTGCCCGCTGAAGAGATGGTCGTCGTGGCCCGGCTGCAGGCGGCGATACTGCGCACGCTGGGTCGCGCACTGACCATCCGGCAGGTCGACGCCGGGTCTTGCAATGGCTGCGAACTCGAGATTCACGCGCTCGGCAATCCCTACTACAACATCGAGGGTCTGGGCATTCGCTTCGTCGCCAGCCCGCGCCATGCCGATTTGCTCCTGGTCACCGGCCCGGTGTCAAAACACATGGCGATTGCACTCAAGCGCACCTACGACGCGACACCCGATCCCAAACTCGTCGTCGCTGTTGGCGATTGCGGCTGCACCGGCGGAATTTTCGGCGAAAGCTACGCGAGCCTGGGACGCGTCGGCAACGTCATTCCGGTCGATGTCGAGATCCCCGGCTGCCCGCCAAGCCCGACGGCATTGCTGGGCGGCATCCTGGCGGCGATCAGCGTCCACGCGGCGCCGCCACAGGCCGAAGCCCCCAAGGAACCTACGCTCGGCCCGGCATCCGACGAGGACGCTGCCGTCTGAAGGGTCGCCTGCCCGTTGTGGTCGATGCGCGGCCGGTGCGTCGGTGCCGCCGAGCAGTTTTTTCGTCGGGCCTTGAAATCCGCTCGGGCAGCGCCATCTTGAAAGTGCACGCGGCGAAGGATCGCCGCCAACTTTCAAATTTCAGGACAGGAGATATGTATATGAGCCGTTTGATTCGTTATTACAACCCGCTGGATCGGGTGTTCGACCGCGCCTTCGGCACGGCCCCCTGGGTCAACGGAGATACCGTTGTCGCCGACGGTGCCATCAAGCTCGACGTCGTCGAAACGCCGGAAGCGTTTGTCGTCAAGGCCGAGCTTCCTGGCATCGCGAAGGACAAGATCGACGTCAATGTCGAAGACCGTAATGTGACCATCGGTGCCGAATTTCTGGCCGATGTCGATGCCAACGGCAAGGCGCTTTGGCAGGAACGCAGTGTCGGAAAAATCAGCCGCGCCATCCGGTTGCCGGAAGCGGTGGATGCCAATGCGGCGCAAGCGACGCATGTCGACGGCGTGCTGCAACTGACGCTACCGAAGGTTGCCAAGAACAACAGCAAGCAAATCACCATTCAGTAACGCGGTCGCTGAGCAGTAGTTCACAGGAAGCGCGGCGGTGCCGCGCTTCCTGTTGTCGCTGACGGCGTCAGACGACGCAAAAGGTCGACCGCCGCGGTTTCCAGGTTGGACATGGCGCCGCTCATCTTGATGGCGTTCGCCTGCTCGAGTTCGTGCAGAGCGTCGCTTTGCTCGCGAATTTGCCCGATCGTCAGCTCGACATTCTCCTCGCCACCGCATCGACAAAGGCGTAATTTTTCGCCAGGCGATCGCCATCGTACTTCGTTGCCACGGCCGCCAGCTTGATCCTGGCTAGCAGGCCCATCAGATGGCTGAGTTCGCAGTTGACGATGACGCCTTTGATCGCGCCACATGCGGTATGTCCCATCACGAGCGCGACCTTTGCGCCGGCGATCTTGCAGGCGAACTCCATGCTGCCGAGCATATCGTCGTTGGCGATGTTGCCCGCCACGCAAAGCTGCCACGCCAAGCTTTCCGCTGAAGCGGCCGCGCTTGACCTGGGGGGGCGAATGCCACCACCATATGGTGCGCCGATGCGGAAAATCTCCTTCGCCCATGGCCATTGGTTGATGCCCGTCAATGGCTCGTCACAGTGCATCGGCATAATGCTTATCGAGCGTGGGCAACACAGCGGGACCGGCTTGCGTTGCACCGTCGCGACGATTCGAGGCAGGTCCTGTCCTCTCACCATCTAAAGGATCATGCATGGACGCAGCCAAGCATGCCGCAAGAAGCCACGAACTCACAGCCAAGGTCGCGCACCTCTATCGGAAGCGGACCAAGCTCGCCCAGGACCACCTCCGCGAGCGGCTTGCCAAAGCCTATGCGGACTGCGCGACGGGTCTTGTGGAGAAGCCCCTCGCGCCCACGGACGCGTGGTCGCATTGGCACCGGTATGCTACCGACTTTGCGCAGCGCTCGATCCTCTTCTGGAACACGTTGCGCGAGCGCGGCAACAACTTCGTCGAGCACACCGCGAGGGGCTGACGCCGGTTCTGCATTTCGACTACGAAACCGTCGCTCGACGGACGCGATCTCGCCCAGCCGGTCAACTACGCGCTGGTGCGCATCATCGCCCCCGAAGGCGTGACGATCGATCCGAAGCGGCGGCCGTACGTCATCATCGATCCGCGCGCCGGGCACGGCCCCGGCATCGGCGGATTCAAGGACGATTCGCAGGTCGGCGTCGCGCTGCGCGCGGGGCACCCGGTCTACTTCGTGATTTTCTTCCGCGACCCCGAGCCCGGGCAGACGCTGCTCGATGTTTGCGCCGCGGAGCAGGAGTTCGTGAAGAAGGTGCGCGCGCTGCACCCGACGAGCCCGAAGCCCGCGATCATCGGCAACTGCCAGGGCGGCTGGGCGGCGATGATGCTCGCCGCGTCCGACCCGGACGACACCGGACCGATCGTGATCAACGGCGCGCCGATGTCGTACTGGGGCGGCGCATGGTCAGGAGGGCGCCGGCGACAACCCGATGCGCTATGCGGGCGGCATGCTTGGCGGCTCCTGGCTGTCGTCATTCGCGGCCGACATGGGCAACGGCATCTTCGACGGCGCCTATCTGGTCGAGAACTTCGAGAACCTCAATCCGGCCAACACGCTCTGGGACAAGTATTACCACCTGTACGCGAACATCGACACCGAGCCGCCGCGCTTTCTCGAGTTCGAGCGCTGGTGGGGCGGCTTCTACCTGATGAACCGCGAAGAGATCGAGTGGATCACGCGCAACCTGTTCGTCGGCAACAAGCTGTGGACGGGCGACGCAAGGGAGCGGGCGGCAAGGCCTTCGACCTGCGCGACATCAAGGCGCCGATCGTCCTGTTCGCGTCGATGGGCGACAACATCACGCCGCCGCAGCAGGCGTTCAACTGGGTGGCCGACGTCTACGGCTCGACCGAGGAGATCAAGGCGCGCGGTCAGGTGATCGTCGGCCTGCTGCACCAGAACGTCGGCCACCTCGGCATCTTCGTTTCCGGCAAGGTGGCGAAGAAGGAGCACGCGCAGATCGTCGAAGTGCTGAAGTCGATCGAAATGTTGCCGCCGGGTCTTTACGGCATGGCATCCACGAGTCAAGGGGCGGGACGGCAAGGTCGAGTACGAAGTCGAGTTTCTCGAGCATCGGCTCGAGGACATCGTCGCGCGCTTGAATCGCTTCGAGCGCGCCGACGAGAAGCCCTTCGAAGCGGTCGCCGCGATTTCCGAGTTCAACCAGCGCGCCTACGAACTTTTCGCGCAGCCATTCGTCCAGTCGCATCGGCAACGAGGTCACGGCCAAGGTGTCGCGGCAGTTTCATCCGCTGCGCTTCCAGCGCTGGGCGTTCTCTGACCTGAATCCGTGGCTCGCGTGGCTCGGCCCTGCAGCACAGGTGGTGCAGGCGCAACGCCAGGCCGCCGCCGCCGACAATCCTGCCGGCAGGATCGAGAAGATGATGTCCGAAGTCGTCAGCGCTTCGCTCGACTACTACCGCGAGATCCGCGACGCGGCGAGCGAGGCGGCTTCTTCCAGGTCTACGGCAACGTGTTCTCGCTCTACTTGGCCGACAAGCACGAGGCCGGCGAGCGTGCAGCCAAAAGCGGCGGCGACGCCGCGCGACCTGCCGTTCGTGCAGGAGGCACTGGCGTCGATCGCCGAGGGCGGCTTTGCGGAAGCGCTTGCGCGTGTCGGCTCGCTGCTCGCGCGGCGAGGTGCGCCGCTGCCGCTGGCGCGGCTCGCGCTGAAGCAGCGAACTCGCCGCCGAGTACCGCGACCTGCTTGCCCGACTTCGCCCCCGACGAATGGCGGCGCATCCGCGGCGAGCAGGACATCATCGTCCGCTACGAGCCCGAGCAAGCGATCGCGACGCTTGCCCAAGCTGCTCTCGAAGCCTGGCGATCGCGAGCGGTTGGTGACGCTGGTCCGTCGGCTGCTTGCCGACGAGCGCATGCGGCGGTTCGAGCCGACCACCGAGCAACTCGCGATGATCGAAAACATCGGCGAGACGCCTCGATGTCACGCCGGCGCGGCGCCGCGGCGCAACTGCCCGAAAACAACCGCGCAAGGCGACCACAAAACGGCGCAAGAGCAATTGACTGGCGCGAGGGAAGCGGAGGTGCGCATGGAACGCAAACACGAGAAATACCAACGGCTGATCGACTTCTGCAAGACGCTGCCGCCGACGCCGACGGCCGTCGCGCATCCCTGCGACGAGAGTTCGCTGCGCGGCGCGGTCGAGGCTGCGAAACTCGGCTTGATCGCGCCGATCCTGGTCGGTCCGCGCGCGCGGATCGAGGCGATAGCAAAGGAGCATGCGGATCGATATCGCGGGGTTGCCGATCGTCGACACGCCGCACAGCCAGGCCTCGGCCGACAAGGCAGTGGAACTGGTGCGCGAGGGCAAGGCCGAGGCGCTGATGAAGGGCAGCCTGCACACCGACGAACTGATGGGCGCAGTGGTGAAGCGCGACACCGGGCTGCGCACCGCGCGGCGCGTCAGCCATTGCTTCGTCATGGACGTGCCGAGCTACGCGGAAACGCTGATCGTCACCGACGCCGCGGTCAACATCGCGCCGACGCTGGAGGACAAGGTCGACATCATCCAGAACGCGATCGACCTCGCGCATGCGCTGCAGTTCACCGGAGGTGCGGGTGGCGATCCTGTCGGCGATGGAGACCGTCAATCCGAAGGTGCCCTCCACCGTCGAGGCCGGCGCGCTGTGCAAGATGGCCGATCGCGGCCAGATCACCGGCGCGATCCTCGACGGGCCGCTGGCGCTCGACAACGCGATCAGCCTCGAGTCGGTCGCGATCAAGAAGATCGACTCGCCCGTCGCCGGGCGCGCCAACGTGCTGGTCGTGCCCGACCTCGAGGCCGGCAACATGCTCGCCAAGAGCCTGACGTTCCTGGCCGGCGCGGACGCCGCGGGCATCGTGCTCGGCGCGCGCGTGCCGATCATCCTGACCAGCCGCGCCGATTCGGTGATGACGCGGCTCGCCTCGTGCGCGGTCGCGGCGCTGGTCGCGAAGGCGCGGCGCGAAGCCGGCGCGAAGAAGGTCACGTGACATGGCTGACGCGATCGCGGTTCTCAATGCCGGTTCGTCGAGCATCAAGTTCTCGCTGTTCACGGAGCGCGGCGGCGCACTCGAACGTCGTCGATGCGCGGCCAGGTCGAGGGTCTCTACACGGCGCCGCGCTTCGTTGCCAAGGACGCACGAGCGGCAAAGTCCTTGACGAGAAAGACGTGGGGCGACGGCGTGCAAGCTGGGCCACGACGGCGCGCTCGAGTCACCTGGTCGACGTTCCTGGCCACGGAGCATTGCGCGAACATCGGCTCGTCGCGGTCGGCCATCGCGTCGTCCACGGCGGGACCGAATATCAGCGAGCCGGTCCGCGTCGACGCCGGAGGTGCTCGCCGCGCTGGAGAAATTCATTCCGCTCGCGCCGCTGCATCAGCCGCACAACCTCGCGCCGATCAGAGCGCTGCTCGCAGCGCGTGCCCGAGCTGCCGCAGGTCGCATGCTTCGACACGGCATTCCACCGCGTCCAGGCCCGCCGTCGCGCAGGCCTTCGCGCTGCCGCCGGTCGATCACCGACCGCGGCGTGCGCCGCTACGGGTTTCACGGGCTGTCGTACGAATACATCGCGCAGCGTGCTGCCGCGGTACGATCCGCGGCCGCGGCGACAGGCAGCGTCGTCGTGCTGCACCTCGGCAACGGCTCCAGCATGTGCGCGATGACCGGCGGTCGCAGCGTCGCGAGCACGATGGGCTTCACCGCCGTCGACGGCCTGCCGATGGGCACGCGCTGCGGCAACCTCGACCCCGGCGTGGTCCTCTACCTGATGGACGAACTCGGAATGGACGCGCGAGCGATCGAGAAATCTGATCTACCAGCAGTCGGGCCTGCTCGGCGTGTCGGGCATCTCGAGCGACATGCGCACGCTGCGAGGCAAGCAGCGACAGCGGACGCCATGCGCGCCATCGATCTGTTCATCTACCGCATCGGGCGCGAGCTGGGCTCGCTTGCGGCGGCGCTGGGCGGCCTGGATGCGATTGTGTTCACGGCCGGAATCGGCGAGAACAGTCGATCGCTGCGCGAGCGGGTCTGCCGCGATGCGGCATGGCTCGGCGTCGAGCTCGATGCGACGGCCAACGAGGCCGACGGACCGCGCATCAGCACGACCGCGAGCCGCGTCTCCGGCGTGGGTGATCCCGACCAACGAAGAGTTGATGATCGCGCGCCATACGCGGCATCTTCTGAGCCACCATTGAAGGAACGACATCCATGAGCATCGAAATCCCGCGCCCCGTCCTCAACGGAAAGAAGGCGCTGGTCGTCGGCATCGCCAACGAACACTCGATCGCCTACGGATGCGCCAAGGCGTTCCGCGAGCTCGGCGCCGACCTCGCCATCACCTACCTCAACGACAAGGCGCAGCCGCTACGTCGAGCCGCTCGCGCGCACAGCTCGAAGCGCCGCATCTTCATGCCGCTCGACGTCAGCCTGCCGGGCGCAACTCGAAGCGGTATTCGACGCCATCGCGCAGAGCATGGGGCGATCTCGACATCCTGGTGCATTCGATCGCGTTCGCGCCGAAGGACGACCTGCAGGGCGGGTTGCTCAACTGCTCGGCCGAAGGCTTCGCCAAGGCGATGGACGTGTCGTGCCATTCCTTCGTGCGCATGGCGCGCCTCGCCGCGCCGCTGATGAAGAACGGCGGGACGATGTTCGCGATGAGCTATCACGGCGCCAACAAGGTCGTCCCGAACTACAACGTGATGGGGCCGGTGAAGGCGGCGCTCGAAGCCTGCTGCCGCTACCTCGCCTACGAACTCGGGCAGAAGGGCATCCGCGTGCACGCGATCTCGCCGGGGCCGCTCAAGACCCGCGCCGCGTCGGGCCTCAAGGACTTCGACCTGCTGCTCACCGAGGCCGAGCAGCGCGCGCCGATCGGTGAGCTGGTCGACATCATGGACGTCGGCTTCACTTGCGCCTACCTCGCGACGCCGTACGCGCGGCGACTGTCCGGAGAAACGCTCTACGTCGACGGCGGCGTCAACATCATGGCGTAGGCGTTCCGGAGCCGCGTTCAGGAGAGCACTCCCTAGTTGCGTCCCCGTGGCGGATAAACGCCTGCCAGACGCGCTATGAGTATCGCAACGAACAGCGCCCCGGCGAGCTGCTCGAGGACGCAGATCGCGCGTGCCTGGCGCGTGATCGGAACGATGTCGCCGAAACCCGTGCTGGTCAATACGGTGAAACTGAAATAGAGAAGGTCGATCACTTCCGGCGTGGTCACCACACCCGCGGCCATGAACGAGCCGGGATAATAGTTGCCGACTAGCGCGTAGAGAAACGTCCACAGCACGCCGAGCATCAGATAAGCGGAGGCGGCGCCGAACAGCTTGTCCGCGGTCATCACATCGGGCTGAAACACGTAGCGCAGCATGTACACGATAGTCACAGCGTAGAGCGCTGCGCCGAACATCCATGAATGCGCGACGTGCTGCGCGTCGTCCCAAGTGATGCCGAGATATTGCGACGCCCAAGCCGCGCCGGCGAGCAGCAAGATGATGACGAAGGAGAGCACCGTGCGCCCGACAGCTGCCACGGCCGCGATCATGACGAACAGATTGATCGCGCTGACCGCGAGTCGCCCAGTGGGCGTTGTCTCCACGAAGGGGACAACGCCGACAAGCGCGAGCAGGACCACGAACAGATAAAAACAGCGCTGGGTGAAGATGCGCCCGAGCTGCTCGCGTGCCTGGCGGATCGCCATTCGACGCTTGCTAGCCCAGCAAGTCCACGGCCTTCTTGCCGCGCCCCGCGCGGCCGGGTGGTTCGACGCGAGCGCCGCGACGCGACGCGTGCCGCTCGAGCGCGGGCTTGAGATAGCGGCCTGTATAGCTCCCGGGCGCCTCGGCCACCTGCTCCGGCGTGCCTTCGGCAATGATGCGGCCGCCGCCTGCACCGCCCTCCGGACCCAGGTCGATGATCCAGTCGGCGGTTTTGATGACGTCGAGATTGTGCTCGATCACCACCACCGTGTTGCCGTGGTCGCGCAGGCGATGCAGCACCGTGAGCAGCATCTCGATGTCGTGGAAATGCAGTCCCGTCGTCGGCTCGTCGAGGATATACAGCGTGCGCCCGGTGTCGCGCTTGGACAGTTCGAGCGCGAGCTTGACGCGTTGCGCCTCACCGCCGGACAGCGTGGTCGCCGACTGACCGAGCGTGATGTAGCCAAGACCGACGTCGAGCAACGTGCGCAGCTTGCGCGCAACCACCGGTACCGGCTCGAAGAACGCAAACGCCTGCTCGACCGTAAGCGACAGCACGTCGTGGATGTTCTTGCCCTTGTACTGGATATCGAGCGTTTCGCGGTTGTAACGCTGACCGTGGCATACGTCGCAGGGGACGTAGACGTCGGGGAGGAAGTGCATCTCGACCTTGATGAGCCCGTCGCCCTGGCAAGCCTCGCAGCGGCCGCCCTTGACGTTGAACGAGAAGCGTCCCGGCCCGTAGCCTCGCTCGCGCCCCTCCCTCACTTGCGCGAAGATTTCGCGGATCGGCGTGAACAGCCCGGTATAGGTCGCCGGGTTCGAACGCGGCGTGCGACCGATCGGGCTCTGGTCGACACTGATCACCTTGTCGTAGAACTCGAGCCCGTGCATTTCCGTGAACGGCGCCGGCTCCGTCGTGCTGCTGTACAGGTGTCTTGCTACAGCCTGATAGAGGGTGTCGTTGATCAGGGTCGACTTGCCCGATCCGGAAACGCCGGTCACGCACACGAACAATCCGACCGGCAATTTCAGCGTCACGTTCTGCAGGTTGTTACCGGTCGCGCCAATGACACTCAGGACGCGCTTGGGATCTGCGCGGTGACGGCGTTCGGGCATCGGAATCTGTCGATGCCCCGCCAGATACTGTCCGGTGAGCGAGTGCGGCGCGTGACGGATCTCTTCGGGCGTGCCTTGCGCGACGATCTGGCCGCCGTGCTCGCCCGCACCGGGGCCCATGTCGACAACGTGGTCCGCCGACAGAATCGCATCGGTGTCGTGTTCGACCACGATCACGCTGTTGCCGAGGTCGCGCAAATGCTTGAGCGTTTCGAGCAGGCGATCGTTGTCGCGCTGATGCAAGCCGATCGATGGTTCGTCGAGCACGTACATCACCCCGGTCAGTCCCGAACCGATCTGCGAAGCCAGGCGAATGCGTTGCGCCTCGCCGCCGGAGAGCGTTTCCGCGGAGCGGTCCAACGACAAGTAATCCAGGCCAACGTTGTTCAGAAACTGCAGGCGGTTGACGATCTCCTTGACGATCTTGTCGGCGATGGCCTGGCGTTGTCCTTCCAGCCGAAGCTTGGAGAAGAATTCGCCCGTCTCCTTGAGCGGCCAGTTGCTGATTTCGAAAATCGCACGCTCATTTCCCGGCGGACCTACCTTCACGTGCCGGGCCTCGCGCCGCAGCCGCGTGCCGTCGCATTCCGGACATGGCTTCGAGTTCAGATACTTGGACAGTTCCTCGCGGACCATGAGCGAATCCGTTTCGCGGTAGCGCCGCTCGAGGTTGGGAATGATGCCTTCGAAGGCATGCTCGCGCACGGTCGGCTTGCCACGATCGGAGAGATAAGTGAACGCTATTTTTTCCTTGTCGCTGCCGTACAGCACCATCTGCTGGATTTTTTCCGGCAGCTTGGCAAAGGGCTTGTCCAGGTCGAAGCCGTAGTGCTTGGCCAGGCTCTGCAGCATCTGGAAATAAAACTGATTGCGCCGGTCCCAGCCCTTGATCGTCCCCGACGCGAGCGAAAGCTGCGGGAAGGCGACCACGCGCTTGGGATCGAAGAAACTGATCGCGCCCAGGCCATCGCACCGTGGGCACGCACCCATCGGATTGTTGAACGAGAACAGGCGCGGCTCGAGCTCCTGCAGAGAATAGCTGCAGATCGGGCAGGCGAATTTCGCCGAATACAGATGCTCCTCGCCCGAATCCATTTCGACTGCGATGGCACGGCCGTCGCCGTTGCGCAGCGCGGTTTCGAATGATTCCGCCAGCCGCTGCTTCAGATCCGGACGGATGCGCAGCCGGTCGACGACGACTTCGACGGTGTGCTTCTGGTTCTTGGTCAGTTTCGGAACCGCATCGATCTCGTAGACCTTGCCGTCGATGCGCACGCGCACGAAGCCCTTGGCGCGCAGTTCGACGAACAGCTCGATCTGTTCGCCTTTGCGGTTGACTACCGCGGGCGCGAGAATCATGAGCTTGGTTTCCTCGGGCATCATCAGCACCGCATCGACCATTTGCGAGATCGTCATCGCGGCAAGTTTTTGCTCCGGATGGTCGGGACAGTACGGCTCGCCGACACGCGCATACAGCAGCCGCAGGTAATCGTGGATTTCGGTGACGGTGCCGACGGTCGAGCGAGGATTGTGCGACGTGGCCTTCTGCTCGATGGAAATCGCGGGCGACAGGCCCTCGATCAAGTCGACATCGGGCTTTTCCATCAGTTGCAGGAATTGCCGCGCATACGCAGAGAGCGACTCGACGTAGCGCCGCTGACCTTCGGCGTACAGCGTATCGAAGGCCAGCGAACTCTTGCCCGAACCGGAGAGCCCGGTAATGACGATCAGCCGGTGTCGCGGCAGATCGAGGTTGATATTCTTGAGGTTGTGCGTTCTGGCGCCGCGAATGCGGATGTATTCCATTTTCTTCCTGCGAGACGGGTCGCCTGCGGCGGTGCCCAAGCCCATTAGATGGGGACAACGACGGCGCAGGCAACCTGCTAATATACTCCTTTCCGCGCGCCGCTTCTAACGCAGGTTTTGCCGGACACGCAAGACGCGTTCTCGCCTCGTCCGAGCGTCTAATGTTTTGCCTGGCCGCGCGGGATTACCATCGAATGATTCGTCTACGTCTGGTTGGGGGACTGCAATGGCTTCAGTCAATAAGGTGATACTGGTCGGCAACCTGGGCCGCGACCCGGAAACGCGTTATACAACAGGCGGCGACCCCATCACCAATGTATCGATCGCCACCACGGACACGTGGAAGGACAAAAATGGCGAAAAGCAGGAAAAGACCGAATGGCATCGCGTCGCATTCTTTGGCAAGCTTGCGGAGATTGCGGGCGAGTACCTGAAAAAAGGCAGTCAGGTCTACGTCGAAGGCCGCCTGCAGACGCGCAAGTGGCAAGACAAGGAAGGCCAGGACAAATACACCACTGAAATCGTCGCCGACCGCATGCAGATGCTTGGCAGTCGCAGCGGCGCGGGCGGTGCGTCCGCCGGAGGTGGGGAACCTCCGCCGGAGCGCGAGCGTAGCTCGGGTGGCGGCGGCAAAGGCACCGGCGCCCCAGCGAAGAAAAACGTCGACGACCTGGACGACGATATTCCGTTCTAGGCGCGACACGCCCAAGCACACTGCGCTCTCACCACGCTCTCACTTCGCTTACTGGGCGTTACTGCGGCACCTTCTGCCAGCTCGGGTCAGGGTCGAACATCGTCATCGCCCTGGCGGTCGCCCGTGAGTCCTGTCCGAGGTTTTTTTCGTAGACCACGCCATCGTGATTGCACATGAATGACATCACGCCGGATACGCCCCACCGCGCCGGATAGGCGAGCATCGCGAACCCGCCGATCATCTTGCCCTTGACGCGATAGTCATAGGCGCCGCCCTTCGCGTTGGAGCCTTGCGCAAAGAGCATGCGGAAATGGTAGCCGTGATAGGCCGGTGGCACGCCCTGCGCGTCGAGCCCATAACCCTCGCCCGCCGCCTGCGCGACCAACGGCCCGAACGGACTGGGCGACTCGCCGTCCTTGGTCGGCCAGTACAGACCGTCCTGCTTGCCCGGCGTGCTGACCAGTTTCGTCGCGTACTCGAGCAGACCATTTTGATCGCGGTCCTTCGTCGCGTATTCGCGCTGCGCGTCGACATAGGCGAGGCACGTCTGAATCGCGTCGAGCTCGTTTTCGCCGACGCGACGATTGACGATTTCCTCGGCGCCAGCGCGCGAATCGAAAGTCCACCCCTGCGCGCCCTTCACCAGCGGAAACGGGAATGGAAAATCCTTTTCGCCGATGAGCAGCGTCGCCTTGGCGTCGCCAGCGCGGTCGATTTTCGCGGATTTGTCATACGCGCTAACGAACAGCGTGCGCGTCTCGATGTCGGCCACCTTGTCGCCGGTGTAGATCAGCTTGCCGCTGCCGGGGCCGAGGACCGCATAGATCTGCTTCCAGTCCTCGCCCTTCATCGCCTCGTACAGACGCGCGCCCGGCGTCTTCGGGCGTCGGCAAAATTGAGCTGCACGATTTTTGGCGCGCCTTTAGCCGCCGGCGCGGCATCGGCAGCCAACGCCTGCATGCCCGGCATCACCGAGGCAAACCCCAGCAGCAGGACCAAACGTGCAATTGTTCGCATCATGGTGACCACGGAGTCCAATCGAAGAAAATTGTCGCGAGGCGGCATCATGTCATCGTCCCCTGGTAACAGCGCCACCGCCGCCACCGCCACGAGGGGTGCCACCGCCGCCTGCGCTGTGGGCAGCGCCCCCGCCACCGCCCGCACTGCGAGCCGGCGCCGAATTCATCGTCGCCCGGCTCTGGGCGCCGCGATCACTGAACTGCTGCGTTTGCGGCCGTGACTGGTTCGCATTGAACGTCGGCGCGGGTCGTGGTTGCGGTGCCCCCCCAGTAAATGATTGAGCGTTGCTGGCGCTGGGTCGCGTCATGGTGTTCGCAGTGCCAGGGCTTGGCCGCGTCACCGTGTTCGCAGCGCCGGTCGACGCCGGCCTGTCGAACGTTGTCGGTCTCTGCGCGGCCGCGGTCGCTTGTCCGGCGTTCGGCCGTTGCGTGCCGGCTCCCGCCTGTCCAGCAACGTCGCGGCCGCGATACGCTTCGCGCGATTGCACTGCCGCGTTGTTGGTATGTTGATACCGGTTCTGCACGCTGGTGTCGCGATACGCGACACCTCTTCGTTGCTCGGGATAATGTTGCCAATTGCCGTTGTTCACGGTGTTGCGGTAGGCCGGCCTGTTGTTGATGAAGACGTTGTTGTGATTGACGTTGATGTTGATATTGCCGCCGCGCCAGTTGGGGTTGGCCCAGCCCCAATGATTGGACGAGATCGCCCACGCCGTGCCCCACACGAAACCGACGCCAAACGCTGGACCAAGCGGCGGATAGCCGTAGATCGGCGGCGGATACCAGAACCACGGCTGATACGCCGGCACCCACCACGGGCCATAGATGACTGTCGGGTTGTACACCGGGACGTAGACGACCTGCGGCTGCGCCGGTTCGATCATGATCGCCTGGTCCTGCACGACGACCTTTTGCTGCGGCGTGCTCTGCAGATTGCCCGCTGCCTGCGCCCGGCCGCGCAATGATTGCACGGTCTGCATCACCTGCCCCTCGTTGGCGAGGAACGCGTCGCCCAGTTGCTGCGTCCAGTCGAGCTTGTCGTTCATCATGGCGAGCACTTGCGGAAACGCCGCCAACGATTGCACGCTAGGGTCCCAGCTCTTGGTCGCGAGTGCCTGGTCGAGTGCGTCGCCTTTGAGCCCGGGGTTCTGCTGCAAGAAGCGCGCGGCTTCGACCACATCCAGCGGATACGTCGATGCCATCAGCACCTGCGACAACAACTGATCCGGATAGAGCGCGATCGGCGCGAGCAGCGCGTCGAGCTGATCCTGGGGCAGTGGCGCGGCCGGAGGCGGGGCGGAATTCGGCGGTGGTATTGCGGTGCTTGGCGCCTGAGACCATGCAGAGGTCATCGCGCAAACAACGAGCAGCAGCGCGAACCAGCTTCGTAAACGTAGGCTCATGAGGTCTCGATCAGATGGGTCAGCGACGGGCGCGATGCGCTTCGTCCATGGGTTCGAAGGAATGATGACACGCCAGCGGCGTCGACGGGTTTGCGCTCAGACCAGCGCCGATTGGCGTCTCGGAACGCCGACGTCCGCGCATGTTTGCTCGATGATACCGCCGCCAAGACACACCTCACCGTCGTATGCAACCAGATATTGCCCCGGCGTCGGCGCCCATTGCGGCGCATCAAAGCTTGCCTGCCAGCGGTCCAGCCCGGTCGGCACGATCGAGCACGGCGCCGGCACCATACGATAACGGGTCATCGCGCTCAAGCGTTGACCGGCGACAGGTGGCGCGGCGGCGATCCAGTGCATGGCCCCTGTTGCGACCTGGCTCGCGTACAGGCGCGGATCGTCGTGCCCTTGAACGACGACCAGCGCATTGCGCTCTGAGTCCTTGCGCGCCACGAACCAGGGCGCCCTATTGCCTTCACGCGTGCCACCGACGCCAAGTCCTTGCCTCTGGCCGAGGGTGTAGTACGCAAGGCCGCCGTGGCGTCCGACGACGCGACCCTCCGGCGTTTCGATCACTCCGGGCTCGCGCGGGAGATAGCGTGCGAGAAAATCGCGAAAAGGGCGCTCGCCGATGAAGCAGATTCCCGTCGAGTCCTTCTTGGCATGGGTCGGAATGCCTTGTTCCGCCGCCAGTGCGCGCACCTGCCGCTTGGTCAGATCGCCGACAGGGAATCGTGCGGCAGCAAGTTGACGCTGCGTCAGCTGATGCAGGAAATACGTCTGATCCTTGGCGGCATCGGCCGCCTTGCGCAACTCGATGCGACCCTCGTTCGAACGCAGCCGCGCATAGTGTCCTGTAGCGATCGAGTCAGCGCCCAGCTCGCGGGCGAAGTCGAGGAAAGCGTTGAATTTGATTTCGCTGTTGCACAACACGTCCGGATTGGGCGTGCGCCCCGCGGCGTATTCGCTCAGGAACCGTGCGAACACGCGCTCACGGTATTCGGCGGCGAAATTGACCGCTTCGAGCTCGATGCCGATGACGTCGGCAACAGCGGCCGCGTCGACCAGATCCTCCCGGGATGTGCAGTACTCGTCGGTGTCGTCGTCTTCCCAGTTCTTCATGAAGACGCCGATGACTTCGTGACCCTCACGCCGCAACAGCGACGCCGCAACCGCCGAGTCGACCCCGCCGGACAGGCCGACCACGATCCGCTGCAGTTTAGGGTTGGAGCGGGTCGCCATGATGACGCCAGCGCGCGCGCTCCGCTTTAGAGAGCGTCAAAGATAAAGGCAGGGGAACGCCCCCTGCCTTCTCGTACAGCACAAACCTATTTACTTTGTGGCGGGAAGCGGCTTCAGGCTGCTGTCGCCCTGCTTGTCCATGGTCGTGGCGTCTTGCTGCCGTTGCGCCTTGGTCGGGGCCGCCATTGCCTTGGACTCTGCCGCTTCTGCTGCAGCCTTCTTCGTGTTGTAACAGAAATTGCAAGCCGCATTGTCCAGCGCGGTCAATTCGGACTGCTTTTTCGCCCGCGCGGCCTTCTTGGCGGCAGCTTGTTGTTCCGGCGTCATGGCTGCCCACTTGGCCTTTGCAGCAGCCGAGGCCGCCTTCGCATCCTGGGTTTCCATCTTGCTCAGCGGTTTCATGTCGTTATCGCCCTGGGCAAGTGCGAATCCAGAGCCCAATGCGAATGCGCTGGCGCAAAGTGCAACGATCAGCTTGTTCATGTGATGTTCCTCAATGGTTGGTTCGGGTCGCCCTGTAGCTTCAGCGCTTGCCAGAACGGGTGATTCGGGGTCAGTAAATAAAAAAGCTCAATGATTATATTGACTTTTGCGGCAATATGCAACGGCCGGGAGCGGTGTTTCGCGACGGCCGTTGCAGCACCACAACGTTACCTTACTTGGCGCCTACGACCTTCGGTGCGTCGACGGAAGAAGTCGGCGCCTTAGTGGCAGGTGCCGTATCCGTCGTCGCGGGCTTCTTGGCCTTCTTCTTCGACTTCTTGGTCGACGAGGTGGTGGTCGTGGACGTCTTCTTCATATCGGTGTTCGCGTCCGCTTTGTTCGCCGTGGGTGCGGTTGCGGCCGGGCTAGCTGCAGGTGCAGCCGCAGTGGCGGGCGCAGCTGCCTTGGCGGGAGCGGCCGGTGTCGTGGTTTGTGCAGCAGCCGTCAGCGACACGGCAAATGCGCCAGCGATCAGCGCGCTCAACATCTTGGTCATGACTGTTTCCTCAGGGTAAGTTGGGGTTGGTCGACACTCATCTGGATTCGTGTCGCCGCCATTAACGTGGCCCTTTCCCCAACGGTTGACAGCCTGTATCAAGCTTCGGGCAGGCCCTGCTCGCGCCAGCTTACGATTTGCCAGCCTCGCGACGCCGCCCGTTCGGCCAATACAGGGTCCGGATCGACGGCGACCGCGTGCGTAACCGCGTCGAGCAACGGCAGGTCATTGTGGGAATCGGTGTAGAACCAGGACTCGCTGAAATCGCGCAGGCGGCGATCCTGGCGGGCGAGCCAGGCGTCGACACAGATCAACTTGCCCGCCTGAAAGCAGGGTTCCCCCGCGACACGGCCGGTAAAACGACCGGCGGCCAATTCCGGCTCCGTCGCGACCAGATTCGCGATGCCGTACATCTGCGCGATCGGCTGCGTCACGAAGCTGTTGGTGGCCGTCACCACAGCCACGAGATCGCCCGCATTCATGCGCTCGCTGACGACGGCCTGGGCGGCTGGCAACAGCATGGGCCGGATCTTCTCCGCCAGGAAGCGATCGCGCCAGGCGTATAGCTGCGCCGGATCGTGTGCGGCTAATGGAGCAAGCTGAAAATCGAGAAACGCTCGAATATCCAGACAGCCCGCCTTGTAATCGGCAAAGAATTCGGCGTTCCGCAGCGCGAAAGTTTGCGCATCGACCGCACCCACTTCGATCAGGAACTGGCCCCAGCCATGGTCACTGTCGCCGGCCAGTAGCGTGTTGTCCAGATCGAACAGCGTCAGCCGTTGCCGCGTCGTTCCCATTCGAGCCCTTGTTGCAGCCACTCCTTGAGCATCGGTACCGTGATCGGCCGTTTCGTCGCCAACGAGCGCCGGTCCAGCGCGGCGAGGGTTGCCAGCAGCGAACGCATGTCGCGCCGACCATGGCGCAGCAGATATTCGATGACATCGCCGGACAACGTGAATCCCCGTTCTCTCGCATAGGCGGCCAACGCCGTAGACTTGTCTTCATCGGCGAGCGCGGACACTTCGTAGACGAGGCCCCAGCCCAGACGTGTGCGCAGATCCTCGCGTAACGGGAGCGTTGCCAGCGGCGCGCGCGCCGCGGCGATCATGCGGCCGTGCCGTTCCTGCAGAGCGTTGAACAGCGTGAACATGCGGCCTGCCGCCACGGCGTCGGCTTCGTCGACGCGATCGAGCGCGATCAGCGCGTCGGAACCGCGCGCCTCATCGTCAAGGTCACGCGGGTGAGCGACGTAGCGCGCGGCGAGACCGCGCTCCCGCGCCAGCGCAATTGCCGCGGCGAGCAGGTGACTCTTGCCACACGCGGGCGGGCCCCACAGCAGCATGCCCGTCGCGTTGTGCTGCCCGGCAATGAAGGCGGGTAAGACAGCAAGAAGCTCCGCATTGCGGCCCGGCAGGAAATTGGCAAGGCATGGCGGCTCGGACGCCGCAAGTTCGAAGACCAGTTGTTCCACGAGCAGGGGCTTGGCTAGCGATACAGCTCGGAGTCATGATATTCGGCCTGCAGGTGGCGCAGGCCGACCAGCAGCGCGGCGCTCGCAGGCAGTGCAAACAGTACGCCGGCAAATCCGAACAGCTGCCCGAACGCAAGGAGCGCAAAAATTACTGCGAGCGGATGCAGCCCGATGCGGTCACCCACCAGCCACGGAACGAGAATGTAGCCTTCGAGCAGCTGGCCGATGCCGTAGACCGCCAGCACCGCGATGAACCCCGGCCAACCCGCGAATTGCAGCACCGCCGCGATTACACCGAGCACGAGACCGAGCCCGAAGCCGACATAGGGGATGAATACCAGCAGTCCGGTCAGGATGCCGATGGGCACCGCGAACTGCAGTCCAGCGAGCGACAGGCCCACCGCGTAATAGGTCGCCAGCACACCCATGACCCAGAGTTGGCCACGCAGGAATTCGGCGAGGATGTCGTCGATCTCGATCGCGATCGTCCGCACTTTCGCGAACCAGCGCCGCGGCATCAATTCGCCGACCTTGCGCACCAGGATGTCCCAGTCGCGAAGCAGATAGAACATCACGACGGGTATCAGCACCAGGTTGATCAGGATCGCCAGCAACATCGTGCCACCGGTACGGAGACCGGCAAGCAGCCGCAATGACAGGTCGTGCGCGCTGGAGGCGTTCTGGGCGACGAGCTTTTTGAGTGCTGGCAGGTCGAGTTGCAACTCGATGCCGAATCTGTCCTGCAACCACGGCGCGATGCGGGCGTGGAGCGCCGCGACAAGTTCCGGCAGCCGTTTGGACAACTGGAGGAATTCCGACTGCACCAGCGGCGACAACGCGAGCACCAGCGCAATGAGCAAGACCAGTATCGCCGCCATGATGAGCAGCGTGCCGACCGTCCGTGGCACGCGGTGCCGTTGTCCCCAAGTGACCGCGGGGCTGCCGAGATAGGCAAGGATCGCGCCGATCAGGAAGGGCGTCAGGATCGGCCCCAGCCAGTGCAACAACGCGGCAATCGCGAGCACCGTGCCGACCACCCACAGATACTGCAGCAGGCGAACGGCGCGCGCGGGTGCCGCGGCAGGCGGCGTCGGCAGCGCGGTGGCTTCGTCAGTCGGCGGGTTGGGGGGGATCATTTCCGGTAAAATCGAGACGCAAAAAGTCGCTCACTGTACCGCGCGCGACGCGACGACTCAATCATTCCATGGCCGTCAATCAAACTTCCCTCTCGTATCGCGACGCCGGTGTCGACATCGATGCAGGAGATCGTCTGGTCGATGCGATCAAGCCGTTCGCGAAGCGCACACTGCGGCCCGAGGTGCTGGCCGGGATCGGCGGCTTCGGTGCGCTCGTCGAGCTTCCCAAGCGTTACCGCGAGCCGGTGCTGGTCTCGGGCACCGACGGCGTCGGCACCAAGCTCAAGCTCGCGTTTGCCATGAACAAGCACGACACCATCGGCATCGATCTGGTGGCGATGAGCGTCAACGACATCCTGGTGCAAGGCGCCGAGCCGCTCTTCTTCCTCGACTATTACGTTTGCGAGCGTCTTGACGTCGATGTCGCGACCGCCGTCATCAAGGGCATTGCGACGGGTTGCGAACAGGCCGGTTGCGCACTGATCGGCGGCGAAACCGCTGAGCATCCAAAAGCATTCGTCGCCGGCGAGTACGACCTCGCGGGCTTTGCCGTCGGTGTCGTCGAAAAGTCGCGGGCCATCGACGGTGCGCGCATCGTTGCGGGCGACATCCTCGTTGGCCTGGCCTCGAGCGGCCCGCATTCCAACGGCTTTTCGCTCATCCGCCGAATTCTCGAAGCTTCGGGCGCGGACCTCGCGCAACCCGTCGCCGGCGTCACAAGTGCGACGCACCCTCGGCGCGACGCTGCTCGAACCGACGCGCATCTACGTCAAGCCGGTACTCGCGCTGCTCGCCGAGTTCGACGTCAGGGGAATGGCGCACATCACCGGCGGCGGACTCACCGAGAACACGCATCGCATGTTTCCGGCCGGGCTTCGCGCGCACGTCGACTCGGCATCGTGGGCGCGTCCCGCCATCTTCGATTGGCTGCAACACACAGGCAACGTTGCGGCGGCCGAAATGCATCGCGTATTCAATTGCGGCATCGGCATGGTGCTGGTCGTCCCCGCCACTGTTGCGACCGCCGTCGTCGCGCGTCTCGGGCAACTCGGTGAAACGGCGTGCGTGATCGGCACGGTCGAGCGCAATACCGGTGCGGCACCAGACACCGTGGTCGTCTGACCTGCTGGCGAAGATGAAGCGCGTTGTGATCCTGATCTCGGGCCGCGGCTCCAACATGGCCGCATTGCTCGCCGCAGTGAAATCAGGCCGGATTTCCGCGACCGTCGCCGGCGTCGTCAGCAATGTTCCCGATGCGGGTGGCCTCGCACTCGCGGCAAGTCATGGCGTCACGGCGACCGTGGTCGATCATCGCCGCTTCGCCGATCGCGATGCGTTCGAGCGGGCACTGGAACGGGCGATCGACGCGCTGGCACCCGATCTCGTCGTCATGGCCGGGTTCATGCGCATCGTGTCCGCGGCCTTCGTCGAACGTTATGCGGGGCGCCTGATTAACATTCATCCCTCGCTCCTGCCCGCGTATCCAGGCCTGCACACGCACCGGCGAGCGTTGGCCGACGGCGTCCGAATCCATGGCTGCACGGTGCATTTCGTCACCGCGACGGTCGATCATGGCCCGATCATCGCGCAGGGCGCGGTGCCGGTACACGACGCGGACACCGAGGCGACGCTCGCCGCGCGGGTCCTCGGCGTGGAGCACACCCTGCTGGCGTCCGCGGTCCGTTGGTTCTGTGCCGATCGGCTGGTCAGCGACCAACGTGGGGTGCGCGTTAGTGGTGTCAGGGTCGACGAGTCCGCGTTGCTGGTTCCCGTGGCCGATTGACGCCGCATCGTCAGAAGCCAAGACTACCCGCAACGCATCTCATGCCAGCCGCATATCCGAGCACCGTCGCATCCTGGTTCCGCGCCGCCGCGCGCAAGCCAACGCGGGCGCTCGTGTTCGCGTTGGCGGTATCGCTGCTGGTCCACACTGCGCTGACCCAGTTGCCGGTCCGCACCACGGAAGACGACGAAGCCTCGCCACCGCTCGCCGTGGCCATTACCGAGCTTCCCGCTCCCCCAGTCCCAGCGGTGCAGCCGGTTACGCCCAAGCCAAAGGCACGACGCGCTGTGCCCGTCGCAACCGCCAAGGTCCCGTCGGCGACGGTCATGCCCGAGCCGGCGCCGGAGGCTAGCGTCGCGCCGGACTCGGAACCCGCGCCCCCCGAGCCCGCCACGGCGCCGCTCGACGAGCCCGTGGTTGCCGCCGCTCCAGAACCGCCATTGACCGCCAAGCCGCTGCCGCCGCGCGTCGATCTTTCCTACAGCGCGTTTCTGGGCACGCACGGTTTTCTGATAGGGCAAGCTGTGTACCGGCTCGACCACGCCGGCAACGACTACAAGATCTCGACGGTCGCCGAGGCGCGCGGCCTTGCATCGCTGTTCTTTTCCGGTCAGGGGCGCGCGACCAGCGTCGGCACGATCACGCCGACCGGACTGCAACCGAGCAACTTCACCATCGCGCGTACGGGCACGAGCAAAGACCGCATGGAGTCGGCCACCTTCGACTGGGAGACCGGCATGGTGCTGCTCAACGACGACAAGTCGGCGCCCTTGGAATTGCCGACCTTCGACCCGCTGATCGTACTTTGGCAGTTCTACTTTGCGCCGCCTGAGAACGATGAGATGCAGTTCAACATTGCGACGACGCGCAAGGTCTATCACTACGGCTTCCGCCGGGATGGCGCCGAGACAGTTACATTACCCTTCGGCGACGTCGAAACGCAGATCTGGAAGCGCCAGAGCGGCGACGGCGCACTCGATGCGCAGGTGTGGCTCGCGCCGTCGCTGCATTACGTGGCCGTCAAGGTGCGCCTGTCCAACACCCGCGCCACCGTCGAACTGCTTCTCGACAGCATCCGCGTCGACGAAACCGTCGCCCAGCAATGAGTGCCGAGGGGCCGCCCCAAGGTCATCTGCGCGAGCGGGGCGAAGCCAAGGCCCGAAGGGCGCGTCCGCGAGCGCTAGTGGCGGCCGACTCGTGCAGCTTTGGAATGTCGCAAGGTGGCTAAGGAAGCCGCATCGAGTTCCTCAGGGCCAGCGGCACGCAGCGCCGTTCGGGGGGAACCTACGGGCACCGCAGGTCTGCGCGCGAGCCAGCTCGGCGCGTTGTCCGACGCGCTTGCGGCGGTATTGCCGCTGACGGAGCCCGCTGACACGGCGCTCCATCATTTTTTCCGACGCCACACCAAACTCGGGCAACACGATCGCGCGTTTATCGCCGACGGCGTCTTCGCGACGCTGCGCCGCTTGCGCTCGCTCTGTGCGCAGGCCGAAAGCAGTGCGCCGCGGCGACTCGCGGTTGGCGTTACGTTACGTGAACTCGGGCTGAGCCTGCGTGAACTCGACGGCGCGCTGTCCGCCGAGGAACGAATCTGGGCGGGAGCGTTTCGCGCGCGCAAGCCCGCGCTCACGGACGCGGAATCGGCGGAACTACCCGATTGGCTATGGGATCGATTGAGCGCAGCGTATCCCGCAGACGAACGCGATGCGCTGACGCGCGCATGGCTATCGCCGGCACCGCTGGATCTGCGCATCAATCCGCTGCTGATCAAACGCGAAGCTGCGCAGGCGGCGCTCGCCGAATCCGGCATCGCCGCCGAACCGACGCCGTACTCACCGCTGGGCTTGCGCATCGCCGGCAGGCCGGCGCTGCAACACCATCCTTTGTTCAAGGCGGGGGCAATCGAGGTCCAGGACGACGGCAGTCAGCTGCTTGGCTTCCTGCGTCGCGCCGCGGCGCAACGACATGGTGGTCGATCTGTGCGCGGGTGCAGGCGGCAAGACGCTGCTTCTCGGCGCACTGATGCGCTCGCAAGGTCGAATCTACGCATTCGACGTGTCCGCGCGGCGGCTTGCACGCCTCAAGCCGCGGCTCGCGCGTTCAGGACTGTCCAACGTGCAGCCGGCGTTGATTCAGAACGAGCGGGACACCCACGTCAAGCGGCTCGCGGGCAAGATCGACCGCGTGTTGGTGGACGCGCCTTGCAGCGGACTTGGAACACTGCGCCGCAATCCCGATCTCAAGTGGCGGCAAACGCCCGCGGGCATGGCCGAATTGACTGCGAAGCAGGTACGGATTCTGGCCGCCGCTGCGACCATGGTGAAGACCGGTGGCCGCATCGTCTATGCGACCTGCAGCGTGCTGCCCGAGGAGAATGAAGCCATCGTCGAGGCGTTTCTCGCGACGCACCCGCAATTCGCGCTCGGCAATGCCGCAGCGGAACTCGCCAAAGCCAACATCGCGCTCGACACCGGCCCGCTGCTCAAGCTATATCCGCATCGCCATGGCTGCGACGGTTTCTTTGCGGCCGTGCTGGAACGCAATTGATCATGTCATTGCCACGCCTGTGGCGCGCCGTCCCGTTGATCGCGATGCTCGCGGCGAGCGCTGCCGTTGCCGACGCGCCCACGGGAAAACACTATGCGGCGACCGGCAGCATCGACGTTGCCTTCACGCCCGGCGACCGGATCGACCGGCTCATCATTGCCGAGATCGATGCCTCTCGCAGCGAAGTATTGGTGCATGCGTACAGTTTCACCGATCGCAGTATCGCCCGTGCCCTGGTTCGTGCCCGCCAGCGTGGCGTGCTGGTGCAGGTGATTGCCGACCGCGAACAAGCGCGCGCGCTGCCGCAGAACGTGCTCGCTGACCTCGCCGCAGGCGGCGTGGAAGTCTGGCTCGACGGAAATTTCCAGGCCGCGCACAACAAGGTGGTCGTGATCGACGCGGACGCGCAGCGCGCGACCACGATCACGGGTAGCTACAATTTCACGATCGCCGCACAACGTAGCAATGCGGAGAACGTCGTTGTCTTGCACGACAACGCCGCCGTCGCGCGCGCCTATCGCGAGAATTGGACGCGGCTGAAGGCAAACGCTACGCCGTGGAGCGACGCGACGCGGCCATAGGTAAGTGCCCGAATGCGCCGTGATGGTCCCGGCCCGTCATTCCCGCGTAAGCGGGAATCCGTCTTTTGAGGCACAGCAAGAATCAACATGGATCCCCGCTTTCGCGGGGATGACGTATGCGGTGTGTCGCCCCGCCTTCGTGGTGACAACGTATGGGTGGGTCGCCCTTGCTTCCGCGGGAATGACGACATCCGGGATGCGCTAAAATCCCTCGATGCTTGCACCGCTGGACCTCGATCGCATCCAAACCGCGCTCGCCACGCGCGACGGTTGGATCGAACTGGGCGCGATCCTCGCCTGTTTCGCCGTGGGTTGGTGGATCGACCGACGGCTGCACGTCGCGAGCCGCGGGCGAATCGAAGATGGCGAAGATCGGCGCGGGCAGCGTCAATCGCCTGATCTTTCCGCTGGCTACGCTCGCACTGTTGCTGCTCGTCCGCGGGGCAGTTCCGCACTTTCACGAATCCGCGTTCTTTCCCATCGCGATTCCGCTGGTCATCGCCCTTGGCGGCATTCGCCTCTGCGTGTACGCATTGCGCAACCTGTTCGGCCACGACAATCCGTCGCCGCTTTCGGAGCGCGCGGTCAGCTTCACCATCTGGGGCGCATTGCTGCTCTATTACCTCGGCGTGACACAGCAAATCGGCGTCACGCTGGAGGATTCCGAACTCGCGATCGGTCGCTCGCGCGTCAGCCTGCTGGACCTCGGGCGCGATGCGCTGATCATCGTGCTCGCGCTGATGATCTCGCTGTGGATCTCCGGAGTGATCGAACAAAAGGTCCTCCGGCTTCCCCACGTGGATCGCAATGTCCGGGTGGTGATGGCGAAGATCCTCCGCGCGGTACTGCTCATTGTCGGCGTGCTGATTTCGCTACCGCTGCTGGGCATCGACCTGACGGTGCTGTCCGTGTTCGGCGGCGCACTGGGTGTCGGCATCGGGCTCGGATTGCAGAAACTCGCCAGCAACTACATTGCCGGCTTCACCATCCTGCTCGACCGCTCGATCCGGCTGGGCGACATGATAAGCGTCGACAATCGCTTCGGCGCGGTGACCAAGGTCACGTCACGCTACGTTGTCGTGCGCAGCCTCGACGGCATCGAGGCGATCGTGCCAAACGAGACGCTGGTCACGACTACCGTCCTTAACCACTCGTATTCAAACCGGGAGGTCCGCCTGGCGCTGCCGGTGCAAATCAGCTACGACAGCGATCTCGATCTGGTCATGCGCATGCTCGTGGAAATTGCGCAGCGCGAACCCCGGGTCCTGCGCTCGCCGCAGCCTCCCGTCGTATCGCTCCTGCGCTTCGCGGAAAGCGGCATCGATCTCGAACTGGGCGTCTGGATCAACGACCCCGAGAACGGCCAGAACAATTTGCGCTCCAGCATTAATGTCGCCATCTGGAAGGCCTTCGCGGAACATGGCATCCAGATCCCCTACCCGCGGCGCGATATTCGCGTGCTTGACTTGGGAAACCTGTCGCCGCCCCAAGCTGTCACCATGCCAAACGACACCCCGGACAAGGGCTAGTAAGCAATTGATTTAAATGGTCTTGTGGCTACGCCGGACGCTCGGAGTGCGCATCGTGTACAATGCGCGGCAGTTGCGATGTCGGCCCGCAAACAGAGAGCCGACGGCAGCATTTCTCATATAGAAAACATGACCTTCGACCCGCTTTCACTGCTCGCCAACGGCCTGATGCCTCTGCCGTGGTGGGGCTATATCGTAGTTACACTGGCGCTGACGCACGTCACGATCGCCGCGGTGACCATCTACCTGCATCGCAGCCAGGCGCATCGTGGCCTGGACCTGCATCCCGTAGTTGCCCATTTCTTCCGCTTCTGGCTGTGGTTGACGACCGGCATGCTGACCAAGGAATGGGTCGCCATCCATCGGAAGCATCACGCCAAGGTCGAGACGACCGATGATCCGCACAGCCCGCAGACGCGCGGCATCGAAAAGGTGTTGCTCCAGGGCGCCGAGTTGTATCGCGAGGAATCCAGGAACCTGGAAACGCTGGAAAAATATGGCATCGGCACGCCCGATGACTGGATGGAACGCAACGTCTATACACCCTATTCGTGGCAGGGCTGCGGCCTGATGCTGATCGTCGATGTCATGCTGTTCGGGCCGATCGGCGCGACGATCTGGGCCGTGCAAATGATGTGGATCCCGGTCACGGCTGCCGGCATCATCAACGGCATCGGCCACTACTGGGGCTACCGCAATTTCGCCTGCGAGGACGCCAGCCGCAACGTCGTGCCATGGGGCATCCTGATCGGCGGCGAGGAGCTGCACAACAACCATCATGCCTACGGCACGTCGGCCCGATTGTCCTCGCAATGGTATGAGTTGGACATTGGCTGGATGTACATCCGCGGCCTCGAATTGATCGGCCTCGCCAAGGTGCGCAAGCTGGCGCCGCAGCTCAAGTTCGATCGCGTCAAGCTTCAGGCCGACCTCGAGACATTGCAGGCGGTGATCACGCATCGATACGCGGTACTTACGAGCTACGCGCGTTCGCTCAAGCAGGCGTATGCAGTCGAAGCGGCGAATTTGCGCGTGCGCGCTCAGCGCGGCGAATTGACCAGCGGCGTGCCGAGCCTGCGACGCCTGCGCCATTGGTTCCACGCCGACCAGACAGCGCTGCCCGAAAGCGATCGCGCGCGCCTTGCGTCAACGCTCGAAAACAGCAAGCCGCTCAAGACCCTGTATGCGATGCGGCAGGAATTGACGGCGCTGTGGGAGCGTTCCAACGATTCCCGCGAGCAATTGCTGGCGCGCCTGCAGGACTGGTGTCATCGTGCGGATGCGAGCGGCATTGTGCCGCTGCAAAAGTTTTCGCGCCGGTTGCGGAGCTACGCGTAACGCGTCGACGCGTAATTCAGGTCAACAAAAAGCCCGCCGGTTGGCGGGCTTTTTCTTGTTCGCAATTTGCTTAACTCGTCGTTCCCGCGGAAGCGGGAATCCATTTTCCGTTGGCTGCCAAGAGACACTTGGATCCCCGCTTTCGCGGGGATGACGCCACATCAAATGACGCCACATCAAATATCGTCATTCCCGCGAAAGCGGGAATCCATCTTTATCATGCAGGGTAGGTCAACCTGGATCCCCGCTTTCGCGGGGATGACGTCGGGCCCTAAGCCGCGCGCGGCGCGGCTTGGTCCGACGTCACTTGAGTTTGGTTTCCTTGTACATGACATGCTTGCGAGCGACGGGATCGAATTTCTTGATCTCCAATTTTTCGGGCATGAGCTTCTTGTTCTTCGACGTCGTGTAAAAGTGGCCGGTGCCGGCCGAGGATTCCAGCTTGATCTTTTCGCGCATGGCAATGCTCCGGTAGCGTCAGCAGGGGTCTAGACGGCTTCGCCGCGAGCACGCAACTCGGCGATGACGACGTCGATGCCCTTTTTGTCGATGGTGCGCAGCGCCGCATTGGTCAAACGCAGGTTGACCCAGCGGTTCTCGCTCTCGACCCAGAAACGACGGCGCTGCAGGTTCGGCAGAAACCGGCGCTTGGTCTTGTTATTGGCGTGGGAAACATGGTGACCCACCATCGGGTGTTTCCCGGTTACTTGACAGACTCGAGCCATGGCCCGCTCCCGGCGTTAATATTTGGACAGCCTTCAATTATACTTCTAAGTTGTTGACTATTCAAGCGCATCAAAACTTCAACGACGAGTTGAGCCTGCCGAACGCAGCCGACGACGCGGATCGTCTTTGCGACGAGGGATACACCTTCCTTGAAGCTGGACGATTCGAAGAAGCGCGTGCCCTGCTAACGCGCGCGCGGGTGCTCGCCCCCGACAATCCGCTCATTCATTACCGCCTCGGACTTCTGTACAGCGATATCGGCCGCCCTGCCGAGGCGCTCGCAGGCACTGGACGCCTGCCTTAGCCTCCAAGCGGACAACCCTCGCGCACACAACAATCGTGGGTCGGCCTTGCAATTGCTTGGCCGCACATCGGAAGCCGAACAAGCGTTCCAACGCGCGCTCGAACTCAGCCCGGAGCTCGAACTGCCCTACATAAACCTTGGCCACGCGCTGGAAGTGCAGGGCAAGCGGCGCGAGGCGGCAGCGCTTTACGAACTGGCGATCGCGCGCGGGCTGGACGCCGCCTTGTTCAGTCACTATCTCGCCGCCGCGTCCGCCCAGGTCACCGACCGCGCGCCCGATCGCTGGGTCAGCGCGACCTTCGACAATTTCGCTCCGACATTTGATGCGCATCTGCGGCAATTGGGATACGACGCACCGCGGAAGCTTGCGGCGCTGGTGAGATCGCACGCAGATGGGGCACTCGACATCCTGGACCTTGGCTGCGGTACGGGCCAATGCGGAATTGCATTGGCGCAACAGAAGCGATACCTCGTCGGCGTCGATCTTTCCGACAAAATGCTCGCTCACGCCCGCGCGCTCGGCATCTATGACGATCTGCACATGGTCGAAGTGCACGCATGGTTGCGAGGCTCCGCCGCGACCCGCTTCGACTCTGGTCATCGCGGCCGACGTCTTCATCTACATCGGCGCTCTCGAGGAATTGTTTCGCGAAGCTGCGCGAATTTTGCGGCCCGGCGGCTGGTTCGCATTTTCGACCGAGGAGATGGCGAGCCAGAGGACTACATCCTGCGGCCAACGGGCCGCTATGCGCAGTCGGAAACCTACATCAGGCGACTCGCGGAACCGGCGTTCGCGCTGGTCAGCGTCGAACCCACGGTAATCCGCTTCGAAATGGGCAATCCGCTTATTTTTTTTTTTTTTAAAAAAAAAAAAAAAAAAAAAAAAAAAAAAAAAAAAAAAAAAAAAAAAAAAAAAAAAAAATAGCCTCGGAACGCTTCGATCTGGTCATCGCGGCCGACGTCTTCATCTACATCGGCGCCCTAGAGGATTTGTTTCGCGACGCGGCGCGCATTTTGCGGCCCGGCTAGTCGGTCGCGTCATTCTCGACCGAGGAATGCGAGCCAGACGACTACATCCTGCGGCCAACGGGCCGCTCGCGCAGTCGGAAATCTACATCAGGCGCCTCGCGGAACCGGCGTTCGCAGTAATGGCTGCGGAGCCCGCTGTTATACGCTTGGAAATCGGGCAATCCGCTTGCGGGTCGACTCTATCTAATACAAAAAAAGGATGATCTGCGAGTCGTTCAGTCATCACGCTGAGGCGGGCAGTGCAAACAAAACGCGCTGCGCCGTGGTCGGTTCCCTTTTGAAGGCGAGCGCCCTCAGTTCGAACGTTCCTCCGAAACGAACATGTAAACGTTTGGAAATCCCGATTGAAGAAGCAGTGCCTTCCAGAGAATGCGTCGTAAATCCAGTTTTGTGGGCATAGAAATCCACCCGGAGTTCTCAATCTGCTTTGCCCATCCATAGAAGACGTCACGGGCCGAAATTGGGCCGCCGGAGATTGGTACAACACGTCCTCGATATCGAGTTTCGATTCGACGACCCGCTTCATGACTGAATTCATGTCTGGAACGCGTATCTCTGCAAATCCATCGGGCTTTAAGACATGCAGGAAGCCCGTCAACACTTTTGGTCCGTCGTGCTTGTAGTAGTGCTCAAGATTATGAGAGCAATAGACTGCATCGTACTGGCCCGCCGCCAATTGTGCAATTCGCGTGCGTCGCAGACAACGTCCGGTTTTCCCTTCGGATCGATGTCCAGCAAATCGTGACGCCAGTTGCCGTAGTGCGAAGGCAGGGGTATGTCGCTTGCTGCCACCACCAACATTCAGTACGCGAGGCGCCGTGTCGATCGCAACGTGCACCAGCGGTGCGGGTTTGCGCAAATCGCGAAGAAAGCGAAGCAATATCATCGGTGTCTGGCGTTACGAAATTTCAGTCATGCCAAAGTGGCCAGGGCTTGCGCCGGATTCGAGTGTGCCTCGGCGAAGAATGTATCACAGCAATCCGCGCTCAGCGAACGAAATGGTCTTCGAGCCCGCCACGATAAAGTGATCGAGCGTCTTGATGTCGACCAGCGACAGCGACTGCTTGAGTGTTTGCGTAAGCAACTCATCGGCGCGGCTGGGTTCGGCAACCCCCGACGGATGATTGTGCGCAAAGATGACACCGGCAGCGTTGTAGCGCAGCGCCGTCTTCACCACCTCGCGCGGGTAAACGCTCGTTTGCGTCAAAGTGCCGCGGAACAATTCCTCGGACCCCAGAAGGCGATTTTGCGCGTCGAGGAACAGCGCCACGAATACTTCGTGCGGGCGGCAGCCGAGCGTCAGGGTGAGGAATTCGCGGACCGCCCGCGGCGAGGACATCGCGTCCCGCTCGCCGATCTGTTCGCATAAGGCTCGCCGCATCATTTCGACAACCGCCTGCAACTCGGCATATTTGGCGGGGCCAAAACCCCGAATGGCAGAAACATCTTCGAGCGACGCCGCAAACAATCGCTGCAAACCGCCGAAGTGTTGCATGAGGTCGCGACCCAAATCGACCGCGCTCTTGCCAGCGATGCCAGTGCGCAGGAAGATCGCCAGCAACTCGGCCTCCGACAGCGCGCTTGGGCCGCGCTTGAGCAACCGCTCGCGTGGACGCTCCTCTGCCGGCCAATCCGCTATTCGCACAATGCCCTCCGCGTTGCCTATGTACCCATGCCTCGGGGCATATTAAACTGCGTCACGCTCAGAGCCCATTGGCCAAACGGATGACGATCAACATTCCCGCCCGTCCCCTGCGTCGCGTCGTGCTCGGCATTACCGGCGGCATCGCCGCCTACAAGGCCGCGGAGTTGACACGCCTGCTGGTCAAGGAAGGCATCGCGGTCGACGTCGTCATGACGCGCGCCGCCACGCAATTCATCGCGCCGATGACGCTGCAGGCGCTCTCGGGCAACCCGGTGCTGACCGACTTGTGGGATTCCGGCGCTGCCAACGCGATGGGCCACATCGAGCTTTCCCGGCACGCCGATGCGATCGTCGTCGCGCCCGCTTCGGCGGACTTCATCGCCAAGCTCGCCCACGGTGCCGCCGACGACCTGCTCTCAACGCTGTGCCTGGCGCGCGATTGCGGGCTGCTGGTGGCGCCGGCGATGAATCGGCAAATGTGGGCCGCGCCTGCGACGCAGCGCAATGCTGCGCAGATTCGCGCCGACGGCGTCGAAATACTTGGGCCCGGCAGCGGCGACCAGGCATGCGGCGAAATTGGCGACGGACGAATGCTCGAAGCGGAGGAAATCCTCGCCGCGTTGATCGCTTGGGCGCAACCCAAGCACCTGGAAGGCAAACGCGTGCTGATTACTGCCGGGCCGACCTTCGAGGCGATCGATCCCGTGCGCGGCATTACCAACTCGAGCTCGGGCAAGATGGGCTTTGCCCTGGCGCAAGCGTGCGCCGAGGCAGGCGCAGTCGTGACCATGGTCGCGGGGCCGACGGCGCTCGCGACACCCGCTGGCGTGACGAGGGACAATGTGACCAGCGCCGCGGACATGGCGGCCGCGGTCGACGCGCACATCGCGTCTGCTGACATCTTTATCGCGGTCGCGGCCGTCGCGGACTACACGCCCGCCGATGTGCGCACATCCAAGATCAAGAAGTCGGATGCGGCGTTGACGCTGGAACTCAAGCCGACGATAGATATCCTCGCACGTGTCGCAGGACGGCCCAAGCCGCCGTATTGCGTCGGCTTTGCGGCCGAGACCGACGATGTCACCAAGAATGCCGACGCAAAGCGCCGACGCAAGAAAGTGCCGTTACTTATCGCCAACCGTGCGCAGGATGCGCTCGGCAACGACGAAAACGAAGTCACGCTGCTGGACGACGCCGGATCGCATCCATTGCCGCGCATGGGCAAGTTGGCGCTCGCACGAGCATTGGTCGCCGAGATCGCGGTCGCGCTTAAGACGCGCCAAAATAAGTTCTTGAGCCGGGCATTTGGCTCAACAGGTGCATAGCGAACGTCAGATCACTTAGCGACCATCGGCATCCGAAGACCCGCGTTCCCTGCGATCGAACGCAGACGCACGCCGAACCCCGTCTTGCACAAATCGAACAGCGCGGTTTCGAGCGCACGGACAGGACCTTTGTCGTCGAAGAGAAGATGCCGTGACTGCTCGATACGTTTGCGAATCTCGAAACGATACTGCGGGTTCACGGCATAACCTCACCACCAGATCGACGTACTCGGCATCCGTACCTGCCACAAGTTCACCCAATCCCATGCGTTGCAGAATCCCGCTTCCGAAGCGACCACGCATAAAGCGTCCACGATAGGCCACCACCGGCAATCCGCATTCGATGGCCTGCATCACGGTGTTGAAGCCGGAGAATCCGATCGTGTCCAGAAATACGTCAGCCTGCTGCATCAGTCCAAAAAACGTCGGCCGGTCGAGGCGCGGCGCCAGAACCAGGAACTCGTACGGATCGAGGCCGGACTCTTCGAACACCCGCTCTAACCGATCGTGCAACGTGCGCGCGATCCCTAGCGACATGTCTTCGAAGAACACTAGCCTGACATGTCCGAGACGTCGTGCGATCTCGACGTACAAGTCGTCGTGTTCGGGCTGGTACTTGTAAGGCGTTCCGGGACAGAGCAACAGCGGCCGCCTTGGATCGATGCTCAATTCCTCAAGATCCGGGGTGCGCGGAACGACGGCAAGGCTACGGTAGCAGCAGCCGAGGTTGGGAAGCGCGATTAGACGCTCACGATAATGATCCTGCGCGTTGTCGGGCTCAAATGCAGCGGCGGAAAGATAGCCGTCGATCGTTGGCAGTCCCGTCGTCACGGGATGTCCCCACGCAGCGAGTTGCACCGGCGCGTTGCGTAAGGCGGCCAGTCGCGCGGTCATCTGGTCCATCCCTACTTCCGGAAAGAGAATCACATCGGGCTCGACCGCGCGTATCGCATCAACCCATAGGCGCAACGGCATCTGCGCTTTCACGAACGACGCCGCCAACGAGCGGGCCGCAGCCGTCTCGCGATCGTCTGCGACTCCGGTATAGAAAATGTGGACCGAGATGCTCCGGCGGTCGAGGTGCTCGCAAAATCCGCGCGTGATTGCCGTCCACACCGAGTGATCGAAAATGTGCCCGACACGATCGCCAGCCGAATCGGCGTGCCGGAGCGTTCGCGGGTTCGCCAAAGGCGTTGATCCGACTGCCACTGGCGCAGGAGCCGCGCGCAAAGGTCGCCGTAGCGGGACAGCAAATCAACGTGATTACCATCGTGGTATGCGAGGTAGAACGGTTGCTGGCTGCCGACCGCCTTGTAGCCCTCGTGCACGCGCGACCGGAAAACCAGGTCGAGATCGGCAAGACCACGCGAAAAAGCGCTGTCGCATCTCTTCCGGCGTTTCGCCAGTGGCGTGGACCGGCGGCAGTTCCAGCATCGTCAACGCCCAGCGAGCTTCCGCGTAGTCCGGATTGATCGAAAGCGCTGTGCGCATCGACTCCAGCGCTTCCGTGCGCAGTCCGTGCACGTGAAGCGCGATGCCCAGGTTGTAGCGTGCCTCCGCCGAACTGGGTTGCATCACGATCGCGCGGCGACAGAATTCGATCGATTCCGCATGCTTGCCCTGGAGCCGCAGTACTTCGCCCATGTTAAGCGCCGCGCCCGCGAGATTCGGGTCGAGTTCGAGTGCCTTGGCGTACGAGGCGCGCGCGGCGTCGAGTTGGCCGCGCTCATGAAGCGAAATGCCGAGATTGTTGTGCGCCTCGGCCGAATCCGGCTGCAGCGTTACTACACGCTGGAACGCCTGCACTGCAGCTTCGGCGTGACCCTGCCGTCGCAAGAGGATCGCCAGGCCCTCGTGCGCTGGCGCGTACTCCGGATTCAACTCCGCCGCCTTTTCGAAGGATGCCCGCGCATCGTCGAAAGCATCGAGCGCGAGATACGCAAGTCCGAGATTCGTGTGCGCCGGAAACGCCGTGGGCTCCCGCTCCAATGCGCGACGCATCCATTCGATCGCTTCACGATGCTCCCCTCGCTGATGTCGGATATAGCCGAGCAAGTGAAGCGCGTCGAAATGGCTTGGTTCGAGGGACAGAGCCTCCCGGTAGCCGGTTTCGGCCTCCGTCAAGCGACCCTTGCGATGGTCTTCGATTGCTCGCGAGACGATTTCGGACACGGTCATCGGTTGTTCCGGATCCGGGACTGGCTTACTCCGCGCCTATTGTGGGAACGGTACGCTAGGCAAATCTCGTTGCGCGACCGACAGTTCCCGCCTGAAGGCAACAGGAAGCCGCTTAGGACCTCAAGGCCATTGTGCTCGTAGCAGCGCCCCAGATTATGCGAGCAGTAGACTGCATCGTATTGGCTTGCTGCAAGCGTATGTAGTTCGCGCGCGTCGCAGACAATATCGTGCCTCCCCGCGGGATCGATGTCCAGCAGACCATGGCGCCAATTGCCGTAATGCGGGAGTATTGGTCGCTCCTTGCCGCCACCACCCACGTTTAGAACACGACGCCTAACCTCCGCCTGTCTGTGCACATTTGACGCAGGCTTGCCCAAGTCCAGAAGATACCGCAGCAGGATCATCTGTGGATCAGGTCGATAGCGAGTCTTTGAAAGGCTCTTTGGACATAACGGGCGTCGACAGCATCGTCGCGCGGAATGTATCACAGGAATCCGTGCTCCACGAATGAAATGGTCCTTGAATTCAGCCGCCGAAGGCGTATCCGGGCCAAGTTTGAACGCTCGCGCGGCCACTCGCTGTCCGGCCAATACCCAATGCGAATTGCGAGTAGTCTCTATATACCCATTTCTCGGGGCATATTAAACTGCGGTACGCCCTGGATCCCAGTAGCCAAATGGATGACGATCAACGTTGCCGCCCAATCCATACGCCGCGCCCTACGCGGCATTGCCGGTGGTCACGACACGCAATGGGGCGGAATTGGACTCGATGTCAAAGGCTCCGCCTGGGACCCAATTGCCCTCACAGAAAATACAGTTTGGACGCCAGATGACCGCGACAATCGCTCTTAAAGTCCTCGATGAACGCATCCGCCCACACCTTCCGGCATATGCAACGCGAGGCTCCGCTGGCTTGGACCTTCGCGCGTGCATCGACGACCCACTTACGTTGTTGGCGGGGCAAACCGAGCTGATTCCCACCGGGATTGCTATCCACATCGGCGATCCGGATCTTGCCGCGATCATCCTGCCGAGGTCAGGTTTGGGGCACAAGCACGGCATCGTGCTTGGGAATCTGGTCGGACTGATCGACTCGGACTACCAAGGACAGTTGATGGTTAGTTGCTGGAATCGCGGCGCGGCACAATTCACACTCAATCCCATTGACCGGTTGGCGCAGATCGTGTTTGTACCAATCGTTCAGGTTCAATTCAGGCAAATGGAATCGTTCGACTCGTCGATGCGTGGGGACGGCGGATTTGGGAGTACAGGACGATGACCCAGAATACGTGCGCAGCGACCGACGATCGCCCGTCGCGCGAAATGGGAATGTGCAAACATTCTCTTGCCTACCGCAAGTCGCATCCTCTGAGCGGGCTCCGCACGCCCACCGAAATCCCAAAGCAACTTTGGTTAAGCGTTGTCGGCCGTCGGTAGAGGACTACTATGGGTAACGAGACACTTGGTTCATCGAATTCTTGGCTGGCGTCGATATTTCAGGAAATGTTTCGTTCGATGCATAACCATGAACAGGACAATTTCGATGATTTCAGATATTCGGAAGCACAACGGACGACATTTTTCTATGAAATGCACGCTCAATATATGGGCTTCCTGGTCGAAAATAAAGAGGCATTTTATGCTGCAAGAGGTCTACTCGAAGACCACGCATCACGCAATCTATTTGATAAGTTGGTTCTCTTCAGACTGCTTGGCCATCTGCACGTCAGGCTTCCCTTAACAACCGAGAGTTGATGCAGCGGAGAAACGTGCCTACTGAGTGGAAGATCGATGAGACGGGGGATGTCGGAATGTTTGGACCGCTTTCTATTTTCTCGGTACCCTATAAAGGCTCCGACGTATGGGTAAAGGGTGGGTCGTCAAACGTTTTTGCCGCGTTCTTGAGCGGCCAATATCACTTTGACAGGGGCGGAATACGGATCGCTCCGCAGTCGGGAGACTACGTGATCGATGGTGGCGGCTGCTTGGGAGACAACGCACTGGCTTTCGCAGTGGACGTCGGCACCAATGGGCGAGTTTATACGTTTGATCCGATGTTAAGACACTGCGAAATTATGCGCGAGGCATTCATTATGAATCCCCGCCTGGCTTCGCACATTGATCTTTTTGACGTCGGTTTGGCGAGCGCGGACAGTGCGCGTGATACCGCGCATTCCACGCCACAACCCATAAACCCCGGCGCTCGGCTTGAGGAAGGATTGCCGACGCGTACGATCGACGGCTTGGTCTCAGCCGAATGAAGTCAAACGAATCGACCTCATCAAAATGGACATCGAGGGCAGCGAACTTGGCGCGCTTCAAGGCGGTGAGAATTCGCTGAGGCGTTGGCGTCCCAAATTGGCAATTTCACTTTATCACCGGCCGGAGGATCTGTTTTCGATCCCGCTTTGGCTCAACTCGCTCAATTGCGGATACCGCTTCTTCCTCGATCATTACAGCATCCACCATGAAGAAACCGTTCTCTACGCCACAGCGGCCGCCGCCTGAGACACCAATTCTCCTTTGATCTTTTTCTGCCACGAATTGCCTCTGCCTCTTGGCAGTGCAGCACCAAAAGTGACTCCCAGATTTCGCCAAGATATGCGAGTTGCCCAAGATCTTCCGCCTCGAATACCGCGTTGAATTTGTCACCCTCCCCCATATCTGATGTAGGCGCCTCATGAGTATCCTAAAGCAGGTTCTGACCGAAGCTTTCGCGTCGCTTTTCCGAAGGTCGATCCACCGAACAATGCCCGGGCGTGGTATTGCGGAGCATCGAAGTATCATCGAGGTCGGCAACCGAGCAAGCCGCTCCGAACCGTTGCGACCTTCGGATCCGGGATGAAGGTCGTGATCCTCAACTGGAAGGCTGGCGAAAACGACCCTTTCACCGTCGTGAACGCCACCATTCGGCAACATTTCCGCGCTTGCGGGAAGAATGTCGAAGTGATCGAGATCTCGGAGCCCGACTGGACGCGCACGTCTCGCCGAACTCGTTCCCGCGGGTGTCGAGTTTGCGTTTACCTGGCAAGGGTCTGGGCTCGACCGCCGCGGTCGGCGAAAAGGGCGAAAGTTGTGGGACCATCTCAAGATCCCGCTGATCTGTATCCATGGCGACCATCCCTGCCACATGCCGTTGAATCACCAACTAGAGAGCCGGTACTGCTTTCACCTGTATACCAACGCTGAGTTTGCGCGCTACTCGAACCGTCATTTCCGGCGGGCGCGCAGCGCAAGCGTGATCGATATTCCCCAGCTTCATCGCGAGCCGCGCCTCGAGCGGCGAGCCGGCGACTACTTCGTGGTCGCCAAGAACATCGACGATCCGTCGATTACCGAAGGCTCTGGCAGCAGCGGTTGGACAAGCCGATGTTCGATGCTTACATGATGGCGGCGGAAACGCTGAAGTCCCGGATCGTGCGCGAACCCTACGTCGAAATTCACGATGTTCTCGACGATCTGATCGCTCAGCACAACCTGGACTGGCTTGATCCAGCAGGCCAACATCGCTAAGTATCACGAATATCACAGCGCCTGGATCACTATCTGCGCAGCCACAAGAGCTTTCCGCCGTGACCGCGCTTCACGAGTTTCCGGTTCGCATCTACGGGCGTGGCTGGGACAGGATTGCACAAAGTGCGCCGGCCTCCATGTTTTCGAGCCCGGCCGGAATATGGCCGACAGCCAGGATCTCTATTACACGCGATATGGCCTGATCGACGTTAGCCCTTCGAAGGGGCTGCACGACCGGACCCGTCGCGCGATGGCCAACGGAGGCGCCTTCCTTTCCAGCGCGAATCTCGAGGACAGCTTCGCGGATATCGAGACGATTCGACCCGCTATTCTTCAGTTTCAGGACGCGACGAGCTTCCCGAGAAATGCGCAGCGGTCCTGCGCGATCCCGAGGGGCATCTCGGCTTGGCACAGCAGTTTGCTGATACTCTATCACGACAGGTTTCACTTCAGGGACTTCGTGAACCGGATCGACCATCTCGCGAAGTTGGCCAGTCCGTTCTAGCATGGATGCCCGAATTGCGCGGGAAGCGTGTCGATGAATCCCTCTCGACTCGTCCGGCGCGATCGGCGGATATTTTGAGCTGGAAATGCCGCAGGGCGCTGGCGAACTGTATCCGACTGCACTCAAGTACCAGTCGGCACGCGCCGCGTTTGCGAGCCTTGTTACAGCACGTTGCGGCCGAGGAAAATATGGATGCCGTGGTACAACTGCGGCACCATGCTGGAGGCTCCCGAGACCGCAAAGGTCGCAGTGGAACGCTACGGCCTGAATAGCGATCTCTACCCGCAAGGTCTGGGTACGCTTCGCTTCGGACGAGTGCCTGCTTTACGTCAATTATTTTGGGGTCTGTGACCGACAAGTCAGCACGACTGTTGCGGGAGTTTCCGCGTCAGCAGGTGATCATAGATCACTCGCAAGCCTTTTATGCCCCGGCGCCGGACTGCTCTGGGAACGCTTTACTCGCCAAGAAAATTCTTCGGCGTACCCGATGGCGGATACCTTCTGACGCGCCTTCCGGTTCCGGCCTCCGCAGGAGCGCGACATCGCAATCCTTCGAGCGACTGCAAGCCCTTGATGATCCGGTTTTCCGAGGGGCCGGAGGCCGGTTACGGCAGCGCTCCAGAAGGCGCGGCTGTCCTTGAAGGGACAGCCCCCCAAGACCATGTCGGCACTAACAGAAGCAATGCTGCATGGCATCGATTATCCGGCAAGGCTTTGCTGCTGCGAAATCAAAACTTCATGAAGTTGCATAGCGCACTGACACTCAAAAAATCGATTTCCGATCCCCGCCGATATTCCGCGATGGTCCGATGTGCTATCCGTTTCTTGGCGACGATTCGCGCACCTGCATGAGTGGCTTATTCGAGCACCGGGTCTTCGTCGGGCGCTACTGGCCCGAGCGTCCGCGGACCACTTGACCGGGATGACGATTTAGAGCGATAGGCTCTCGCAGCAATGCGTCCCGTTGCCCTGCGACCAACGCTACGGCAGCACGGACATGGAACGAATCATTGCGCTGGTAGATGCATTTCCAGCGGCTCGCGAGCATCGATGATGCCGGAGTGGCTCACGATAGCTTCTCGAATCACCGCCGGTTCGTTCCACATCATGACATCCAGGATCGACAACCCTTCTTCGAACTGGTAGGAGCCTGTCGGATAGACGAAATTGCTGAAGTTGAGGAACTTGAGCGCGACCCCGGCCGCATCGAAGTCGGCCTGCCGGAAAATCGACCGGCCACCAATGGGATTGATGTATTCGCGTTGCGCCGAGACAGTTGGCTTATTGCAGGCGCCCAGCCGCCGGGATGATCGATTTCGGGCAAGGCCAGATCCAACTCCGACGCGAGCACATGGTCAAATCGGATGCCGAGGTAACGGCACACGCATCCAGCGCACGCACGTTAAGCGCTACCAGCGAGTCTGTCGGGATCGAGAATATCTCCGCAATCAGTCGCTCGACCGGCGCATAAAACGGCGCCCTCTTGCGGTAGTGCGAGAGCTTGCCGAGGAGGCTTGGTGCCAGCTCTGCGAAGTATAGAATCTTGGCCTGCGCAGTCTTGATGGAGATCGACGCATTGGCGAGGGGCACGGAGATGTAATTCCAGCCCTTCTTCGGATGCAGTACCCGGTTGCGGCTCATCCATGATTTGGGTGTGTACTGGGTGATGTCGAAGACCACCCATTTTTCGCATTGCGAAATCAGCGCGAAATGACCCAGGTAGGGAAAGAAATACGGCTGCATGATGGCGAGTTTCACGCCGCCTCCGCCAGCCTTTGCCGAATGACCGCCGCGTTGTGCTGAATGAGAGCGAGCAGTTCGATCAGCTTTGCCACATCGGGTTCCGTCAAGGCGCGGTTCATCGGCAGCTCGATGGTCCGGGCAGCATATCGCTCGGTGTGCGGCAGCCTGTCGCTTGGCGTGACGCGCCCTGCTGGGCAACGACGGTGCATCGGGGGATAGAAGCCCTTTCCGACAAGAAGATTCTCGGCGCGCAGGATTCGCCACAAGTCATCGCGGCGCAGTCCAAACGCTGCTTCGTCGACCAGACAAATCAAGTTCTGATAATTGCTATGGCTGACGCCGCTCGGCACGCGTACGCCTAAGCCCTGAAACCCTGGCGAGTCCGGCCGGAATGTCCCGAACAGTCGCTCGTTGCGCTGCTGGTGTTCCGAATAGTGGTTGAGGTTGAACAACGCCACGGCGGCCTGCGCCTCGGACATCCGCCCGTTGCCCGTCTTGATCACAGACACAGGCGCTCCCATACCGTAGTTGCTACGCATGTTGCGGATGTGTGCAGCAAGTCGTCGCTCTGGGTGCATACGACTCCTCCCTCACAGGCCCCAAGAATATTGTCTGAATGGAACGAAATGACCTCGATGGCACCGAAGCTGCCTACCGGCCGGCCGGCGATGGCACACCCAAAGCCATGCGCGGAGTCCAGATAGAGCGGGATACCGTATGCTCGGCGAGTGCCTGCAGTCCCTGCACGTCGCAGGCATCTCCCCATGGGTTGACCGCGAGGATCGCCGACACTGGGTATCGGGAGAGCAGTGGCGCGACGACTTCAGCCGTCATCATGCCGCTATCGGCATCAACGTCGCAGAACAGCGGCCGGGCCCTCGGTCCACTCGAGGGACTGTGAGGTTGCGACGAACGTGTGCGCCGGAACGACGACATTGCCGCGGACACCGAGCGCCTGCCCAGCTCAGCGCTAGCCCGATGAATCCGTTGGTCACGCATATCGCGTGGCGAACGTTCAACCGCTCGGCGAGACGCTGTTCAAGTTCCTGCGCGAGCGGACCGTGATTGGTGTAGTACTGACGCTGGAAGATATCCCGAAACATCGATTCGTATTGCGCCCATGAGGGAAAATAACGCTGTCCTGTAGCAATCGGACGATCAAATAGTGGCGCAGCGCCGAAGATGGCCAGTGACTCGGGCTTGCTCATGATGTCTTCGACGCGCGCTGCGCCAAGGCAGCGCCGTGCCTACGGATGGCTCGCAGGTAATCGCACACCCGTCCGACGTCATCCTCAGAGACGAAAATACCCGCAGGGAAGCATCAGGAAGCGCTTCGCGAGTGCTTCGGTCCGGCTCAGATCACCCCAGACCATCGCATATCCGGTCGACTTCTGGTGCAGGGCGGGGTATAGTAAGGCCGGCACAGCATGTTGTCTTTGTGCAAGAGCGCGAGCGTCAGTTCGCGGCTGATCGGCCAATCGTCGCAGCAGCTCTACAACGATATTCTTGTAGCCATTCCGCTCGCGCTCGTCGAACAGACTAGCCGGATGCCGGGCACGCTGGCGAGGCCGGTCTTGTAGCGCTCGATAGCGCCGACGATTGAGCTCGACTTGTTCCTCGACATCGTCCAATGCCGCCAGGGCCATCGCCGCATGTATCTCGTTCTGCTTGGCGTTCATTCCTGGCGTGGACGATTCACCATCCGTGTCGATCCATAGTTGCGCATCGCCTGAGTCTGCAGCGCCAGTGCGTCATCGTCCAGTCGTGACATAACCGCCCTCAAAGGCATTCAGGAGTTTGCTCGACTGCATGGAAAAGCACTCGGCCCGGCCGAACGTACCGACCCTGCGCCCGTTGAACGTCTCGTAGCTCGACTCGACCGAGTCGAACAGCAGCGGAATGCCGGTCTCCGCCGAAAGCGCCTCGAGGCCCTCCGCGTCGCAGCAATTGACGATCGGATGCACGCCCAGAATGAGGGCAGTGTGGTTGTTGATGCACGGACGGGCGGTTTCCGCAGTGATGCACAGCCGCACCGGGTCCACCTCGCAAAAGTGGGGGGTTAGGCCCGCCCAGGCGACGATGTCCGCTAGTCGTCGATACGTCAGCGAAGGCATCACCACCTCCGTCCTGCCCTGCAGCGCCAGACCCTTCATGGCCAGCACCAGGCCCCAGAATCCACCACAGAATGAAACGCAGTGTCTTGACCTGATGAAAATCGGCGCAAGGCGCGCTTCGAGCAGCTGTTCCACCCGTCCTCCGCCCGAATAGCACTTATCTTCGAAGAACAGATCGTGAGTAGTCGAGAAACTTCTCGAAGTCCGGCCGGACGAGATTTGAAATGGAACGGATCGAATCGAACAACGGCTTGCCCACCAAACAGGGCAAAGTCCTCAGGTCCACGCTTCACGTCTCATTTTGTGTCCGGCCTTGTCAGGCGGGACGCTCGAGAATCGCGTTGTAGCGATAGTGCGCCTGGTAAAAGCTGGGCGGCATGTGCTGGAAGTGGACACGCCATCCCGTTTCTTCTGCCATTGCAACCATTTGCGCTCTCGACTCTCCAGACACCGATCTGCGATTCGGGATTGTCAAGTTCTGCGTCGCCGTCGCGATCCTTGAAAAAGCTCGGCAGCGCAGTTCCGGATCGGGAATGTTCCCAACGAATACCGAGCGGACGTTCAGGAAACGTTGGTTGAGGGACGCAAGCAACTGTCGCGCGCTTGCATCCGACAAGTATGAGAACACTGCGAAGCACAGCACCTTGTCAAAACGCAACGGCTCGGCTTCATGTGTTGCGTATTCGAGCGCTTCCTGGCAGATGAATGCGTGGCGGGGACTCGCGAATCGGGCATTGGCAACCGAAATCAGGTATTCGGAAAAGTCCACGCCCAGGCATTTGGTCGCAATAGGGGAAGAGTCGCGCAGCCAAAGCCGCGTTGCCGCAGCCGATGTCCAAGAGTCACGTGTCGGGCCGCAATTCCAGACCAGCAACGATGGCATCGACCATCATTTGGATCTGGTCTTCCGACACCGGCTTACCGTAAACGGTTCTTCTCACCTGGCCCCATAGGTCGTCCGGCGGCAAAGTCTTCGGGTACTCCTTGTAGTCCCACTTGGGAAATTGGTCAGACGCCATGACGGTTTTCCGAATCTATCTACTTGCGGTGGCAGGCACGCGCTTAGCGATGACTCTGACTATTCTGTCCAAATCGGCTTCGCAGAGTGCGGGGGATATCGGCAGACAAAGCACCTGTTCGGCAATGCGGGTTGCGACAGGCAGATTGTCCCTGTGCGCCGAGGCTAATCCCCTGTACATGGGAAAATCGGAAATCAGCGGATAGAAGTAGCGTCGCGGATGAATGTTGTGATCCTTGAGATCCTGATACAGCACATCGCGGCTTACCGGATAGTTGCTTTGCACGAGGATCGGGAAATACGCGTAATTGGCCACGAATATGTCCGCATCCGGCAAACATCGGATTCCCGCACATCCCTCAGTTGTTCTCGGTAGGTCGGCATCGATCTCCTTACGTCGGGCGATCGCCTCATCGATATATTTCAGTTGCAGCAGGCCCAGGGCGGCATTGATCTCGCTCATCTTGCCGTTGATGCCAGGAGCGACGACGGTGACCTCATCCACAATGCCGAAATTTTTCAGGTGGTCGATGCGCTGCTTGGTTTTCGCGTCGGGACATACGATTGCGCCACCCTCAAAGGTGGTGAATACCTTTGTGGCGTGAAAGCTCAACACCGATAGATCGCCGTACCTGAGCACGCTCCCCGATGGGAACGCACGCCAAAGGCGTGTGCCGCATCGTAGATCACGCGCAGATTGTAGTTGTCCGCGATCCGTTGAATCGCGTCCACATCGCACGGCCGGCCATAGCAATGCACCGGCATAATTGCCGTCGTCTGCGGCGTGATCGCCGCTTCGATTCGGTCGGGTCGAGATTTAGTGTGTCCGGATCGATATCGACAAATACCGGCTTTATGCCATTCCAGAGCAGGGAATGGGCGGTGGCGACGAACGAGTAGGGCGTCGTGATGACCTCCCCTGTGATGCGCAACGCCTGCAGGGCGGTGATTAGCGCGATGGTCCCGTCAAGGGATTGATGATCATCGTGGTACATAGTAAGCATTAGTAGTAACGGCTCGTCGTAACTCGTCATTGAGAGAGAGAGAGAGAGAGAGAGAGAGAGAGAGAGAGAGAGAGAGAGAGAGAGAGAGAGAGAGAGAGAGAGAGAGAGAGAGAGAGAGAGAGAGAGAGAGAGAGAGAGAGAGAGAGAGAGAGAGAG
>CAVSYL010000011.1:0-631464 GCA_963732105.1 uncultured beta proteobacterium | reverse complement strand
TCTTGTCTACGCGTTCCGGTCGGACTTAAACAGTGCGGCCAAGTTGTACGAAATCGACGTAGAACTGACTCGCCGGAGTCACTTGGCGAATCAATGCGGACCGCGGTTTTTCCGCTGAGTATTCTGCAATAATCGGTGAAACGGCAGCGTGGCGTTAACTTGTCGTTGACTCGTTGCCGCGTGGCACGACCCTGCGACCACAACCTTGACCCGCTTCGGCATCGATCTGGGTGGTACGAAGACCGAAATCGTCGGCCTCGACGATGCCGGAATGGAAGTTCTGCGCCATCGCGTGCCGACCCCCAAGGACGACTACCGAGAAATGCTGAACATGATCGCGACGCTGGTTCGTGACGCCGAAGTGGCGCTGGGGCGTCGCGGCAGCATCGGCATCGGCACACCCGGTTCGCTCTCGCCCGCGACCGGATTGTTGCGCGGCTCGAATTCGGTGTGTCTCAATGGCAAACCGATCAAGGCCGACCTGGAAGCCCTCCTGGGGCGCGAAGTGCGAATCGCCAACGACGCGAACTGCTTCGCTTTGTCCGAGGCCACCGACGGCGCAGGGCGGGGTGCCGAGGTCGTATTCGGCGTGATCTTGGGCACCGGTGTCGGCGGGGGCATCGTCGTTCGCGGCAATGTTCTGTCGGGTCCCAATGCTATTGCGGGCGAGTGGGGACACAATCCGCTGCCATGGGCCGGCGATGACGAGCGGCCGGGGGCGCCTTGTTTCTGTGGCCACTGCGGCTGCATCGAAACGTTTCTTTCGGGCCCGGGCATGGAACGGGATCATCTCGCCGTGGCGGGCGACCGTTTGCCCGCGCAGGAAATCGTCCAGCGCGCTGCAGGCGACGATCCGCGAGCCGAGGCGACATTGCTTCGCTATGAGCGCCGCCTCGCGAAGGCGCTCGCGTCGATCATCAATGTCCTCGACCCGGATGTGATCGTGCTCGGCGGCGGCCTGTCCAATACCGATCGCCTCTACGCCAATGTTCCGGCGCAGTGGGGCAGGTGGGTTTTCTCCGAGCGGGTCGACACGCGCCTTGTACGCCATCGGCACGGCGATTCGAGCGGTGTTCGCGGCGCGGCGTGGTTGTGGAACGCGCCGTAGTTCCGCGACTACATATTCGAATAGTTCGGACCGCCGCCGCCTTCCGGCGTGACCCAGTGGATGTTCTGGCGCGGGTCCTTGATGTCGCAGGTCTTGCAGTGCACGCAGTTCTGTGCATTGATCTGCAGGCGCTTCCCGGCCCAGTCTTCCGCCGTCGACGAATTCGTAGACGCCCGCAGGGCAATAGCGCTGCTCGGGGCCGTCGTAGACGGCGAGATTCACCGCGACAGGAATCGCGGGATCGCGCAACTGCAGGTGCGACGGCTGATTCTCCTCGTGGTTGGTGTTCGAAATGAACACCGACGAGAGCTTGTCGAACGTCAGCACGCCATCGTATTTCGGATAGTCGATTTTCGGCATCTCCGCGGCGGGCTTCAGGCACTCGTGGTCGGCTTTGCCGTGATGCAGCGTCCAGCCAACCAGGCCGCCCAGGTGCAAATCGTTGAGCCACATGTGCATGCCGCCATGCAGCGTGCCGGCAAGCGCGCCCCACTTGAGCCCGGGTTTCACGTTGCGCACTTTGTACAGATCGTCGTACGCCCACGACGAACGGAATGCAGGCGGGAAATCCGTCAGCTCGTCGTGCTGGCGCTGCGCACCAAGTGCGGCGAACGCGGCTTCGGCCCCGAGCATGCCGGTCTTCATCGCATTGTGCGTGCCTTTGATGCGCGGCACATTGAGGAATCCCGCGGCGTCGCCGATCAACGCGCCCCCGGGGAAAATCGAGTTTCGGAATCGACTGCAGTCCCCCTTCGCTGATCGCTCGCGCGCCGTATCCGAGTCGCTTGCCGCCCTCGAACGTGCCGCGAATCGCCGGGTGTGACTTGTAGCGCTGGAATTCGTCGTACGGAGACAGGTGCGGATTCTCGTAATTCAGGTGCACGACGAAGCCCACGGCGACCAGAAGGTCGCCGAAATGATATTGGAACGATCCGCCGCCGGTGCGGGAATCAAGCGGCCAGCCTTGCGAGTGCGACACGAGGCCACGCTGGTGCTTGGCGGGCTCGACCTGCCACAGTTCCTTGATGCCGATGCCGTATTTCTGGGGATCGATGCCATCGCGCAACGCGAATTTCGCCATAAGCTCTTGTGACAGCGAACCCCGGCAGCCCTCGGCAAACAGCGTGTATTTGGCGTGCAATTCCATGCCCGGTTGAAATTCCGGCTTGTGCGTACCGTCCTTCGCGATGCCGACGTCGCCGGTCGCAACACCGCGCACGGCGCCGTTGTCCGTCGTACAGAACTTCGGCGGCGGCGAAGCCTGGATAGATCTCGACGCCGAGCGCTTCGGCCTGTTGCGCCAGCCAGCGGCAGACATTGCCGAGGCTCACGATGAAGCAGCCATGATTGCTCATCAGCGGCGGCAGCAACCAGTTCGGAATGCGCCGCGACGGACGCCTCGCCGAGCACCAGAAAGCGGTCTTCCGACACCGGCGTATCGAGCGGTGCGCCTTGCGCGGCCCAGTCGGGGATGAGCTCGGTGAGGCCGCGCGGATCGATGACCGCGCCGGACAAGATATGCGCACCGATCTCGGAGCCCTTTTCCAGCACGCAGACGCTGGTCTCGCGGCCGGCAGCCGCGGCGAGTTGCTTGAGCCGGATCGCCGCGGACAATCCGGCCGGGCCGCCACCGACGATCACGACATCGTAATCCATGGACTCGCGTGCCACGAGCGTCCTCCTCTGCGGGTTTGCCGGGACTTCAGGCTGCGTCGATTATAATTCGCTTTCTTCCGCTCGTTCGCCGACCATGACCTCGCCCCGTATTCCGGTTCAGACGACTATCATTCCAGTACGCTGGGGTGACATGGACGCGCAAGGCCACGTCAACAATACCGTCTACTTTCGCTATATGGAGCAGGCCCGCATCGAATGGATGCAGCGAGTGGACGCGCCTGTCGGCATCGGCCCCGGCTTGGGATCGGTTATCGTCAATGCAAGCTGCACGTTCATCGAGCCGATCGAATATCCGGGGACCGTCGAAGTGCGCATGTTCATCGGATCGCCGGGACGATCGAGCTTCGAGAGCTACTACGAGCTGTGGATCGGCGCGCGCAAACATGCCGAGGGCGCCGCCAAGATCGTCTGGATCGATCGGGCGACGCTGCGGTCGACGCCGCTTCCCGACGTTGTGCGCGGGCTCTTTCGCTGAATGAGCGCGCCACGAGCCATGGCCGAACCTCTCTGGCGCCCGTCCTCGGTCCGCGTCGCGCAGGCGCCCATCACCGAATTCGCGGCGCGCGTGGCGGATCGCCATGCGGATCGCCGTGCCCGATTACTCCGCGCTTTACGCATGGTCGATCGCCGACCGTGCGACGTTCTGGAGCGAACTGTGGGACTGGGCCGGCGTGATCGGCGAGCGCGGGACACGCACCTTGGACGATGGCGATCGGATGCCCGGCTCGCGCTGGTTTCCGGAGGCCCGACTCAACTATGCGCAAAATCTGCTCGCTCGGCGCGCGCACGACGACGTCACCGACGCGCTGGTGTTCTGGGGCGAGGACAAGATCAAGCGGCGGATGTCACACGCCGAACTGTACGCGAGCGTGTCGCGCGCCGCGCAGGCCCTGCGCGGCGCGGGTGTGGCCAAGGGCGATCGCGTCGCGGGTTACCTCCCCAACATGCCGGAAACGATCGTCGCGATGCTTGCGACCAGTGCCATCGGTGCGATCTGGTCCTCCGCGTCGCCCGATTTCGGCGTGCAGGGCGTGCTCGACCGCTTTGGGCAAATCGAGCCCGTAGTCCTGTTCACGGTCGACGGGTACTGGTACAACGGCAAGCCGCAGCCGATCCTCGACAAGGTCGCGGGCATCGCCGCGCGAATTCCGTCGTTGCGAAGGGTCGTCGTTGCGCCCTATCTCGGGACGGCGTCGTCGCAAACCAATGACGCCTATGACATACCTCGGGGCATCGCATGGGACGATTTTCTTGGCCCCTATGCTAGCCGGGCCCGTTGCGTTCGAGCCGCTGCCCTTCGACCATCCTCTGTTCATCATGTATTCGTCGGGGACGACGGGCGTGCCGAAATGCATCGTTCACGGGGCCGGCGGCACGCTGCTGCAGCACCTTAAAGAGCACCGGCTGCACGGCGACATCCGCGGCCGGCGACCGGTTGTTCTACTTCACGACGTGCGGCTGGATGATGTGGAACTGGCTGGCCTCGGGCCTTGCCTCGAACGCGACATTACTGCTGTACGATGGCGCTCCCTTCGTGGACCGCGGCCGAATCCTGTGGGACCTGGCGGAGCAGGAACGCATGACTCACTTCGGCACGTCGGCGAAGTATATCGACGGGCTGAAAAAAGCAGGGCTGGTGCCGCGCAAGGACTACTCGCTCGCCGCGCTGCGCGCGATTTTCTCGACCGGCAGTCCCCTGTCGCCCGAGGGCTTCGACTACGTGTACCAGTGCATCAAGACCGATCTGTGCCTGTCGTCGATTTCTGGAGGCACGGATATCATCTCCTGTTTCGCGTTGGGTTGTCCGACGCGCCCGGTTTGGCGTGGCGAGCTGCAATGCCGCGGGCTGGGCCTGCGCGTGGAGGTCTACGACGTCGATGGCAAACCGCTGCGACAGGAAAAAGGCGAGCTGGTGTGCACGGCGTCGTTCCCCTCCATGCCGATCGGTTTCTGGAATGACCCCGACGGCGCGAAATATCATGCCGCATATTTCGAGCGCTTTCCGCAAGTGTGGTGCCACGGCGACTTCGTCGAGTTGACCGAGCACGACGGCATGATCATCTACGGCCGCTCGGACGCCACGCTCAATCCTGGCGGCGTCCGCATCGGCACGGCCGAGATCTATCGCCAGGTCGAACAGCTCGACGAAGTGGTGGAGAGCATCGTCATCGGGCAGGATTGGCCGCCGGGCGAGGTCGGCGACGTGCGCGTGGTCCTGTTCGTGAGGTTGCGCGATGGCCTCGTGCTTGACGACGCCCTCAAGGACCGCATCAAGAAACATATCCGTACCAACACCACGCCGCGACACGTGCCCGCGAAGATCGTGCAGGTCACCGACATTCCGCGCACCAAGAGCGGCAAGATCGTCGAGCTGGCGGTGCGCAATGTCGTGTCGCGGAGACGACGTGAAGAACATCGAGGCACTGGCCAATCCGGAAGCGCTGGATCAGTTCCGCGACCGCGCAGAGCTGAAGACCTGATGCACGCGTTTGTCGACAGGTGCATGAGCATGCGATGCTGATCGACGCCGACCGTTCGCGGCGATGAATCTCGTCGCTATCGTGGCGGCGCTGGCGCTCGAGCAATGGCGCGCGTTTCGGTGGCGCGGTGCGTTCGTGCAGCTGTTCCGGCGTTACGCGCGAACGCTGGAGCGACGCTTCAACGCGGGCACAACACAGCAAGGCGCGATCGCGGGCGCGCTTGCGCTTGCGCCCGCCGTCGTTCTGGCGGCTGCCGTTTACTGGGGGCTCGACCAGATCAACGCTTTGCTTGGGCTCGCGTGGAACGTCGCGATCCTGTATCTGCTCGTGAGCTTCCGTCATTTCAGCCATGCGTTCGGCGCGATCGCCGAGGCGCTCAAGGCAGGCGATGTGATCGCAGCGCGCAAGCGGCTCGTCGCGTGGCGCGGCAGCGATGCTGCCGGTGCAAGCGCCGGCGAAATACCCAAGCTCGCCATCGAGCGGGGCCTGCTCGATGCCTATCGGCAAGTCTTCGGTACGTTGTTCTGGTTTCTTGCGCTGCCAGGCCCGGGTGGCGCAGTGCTCTACCGGCTGACGTCGCTGCTCGCGGAACAGTGGCATGGCGACGTCGATACGCCGATCGGCGTTCAACTGATGCGCTTCAGCCGCCCGGTTGCGCAATTGCTGAACTGGCTCGACTGGATCCCTGTCCGATTGACCGCGATGACCTTCGCGGTCGTCGGCGATTTCGAGGATGCCGTCTATTGCTGGCGCACGCAGGCGAAGCAATGGCCGTCGGCGCGCGATGGCATCCTGCTGGCCAGCGGCGCTGGCGCGTTGGGCTGTGCGATTGGGGGCACGGTGACGACGGCGACAGGCGAACCGGAGTACCGGCCAGAGTTGGGTATCGGCGATCCGGCCGACGCGGACACCATGCCGAGCACCACCGGATTGGCCTGGCGTGCGCTGCTGGTGTGGCTCGTGTTGCTCCTGTTGCTGACGCTTGCGTACTGGGCGCCGTAGCGCCGCTGCGCGCTACGCCCAGGTGCGTGTGCGTCGTGCACTGTCCGCCAGCAATTGCCGCAACAGCGTTATGCGCCATGGCTTGATTTCGCCTCGATCGACGGCCTCCTGGACGACGCATCCCGGCTCGGAATCGTGGCGACAGTTTCGAAACCGGCATTTGCCAAGCAATGGCCGCAATTCGACGAAGGCTGACGCGATGTGCTCGGCATCGAGGTGCGCCAGCCCGAATTCCTGCATGCCAGGAGAATCGACGATCCAGCTGTCCGCGTCGATCGGATAGAGCGTGGTTTGCGTCGTCGTGTGGCGACCGGTGTGCAACGACGCGGAAATCTCGCCGATTTTCGCCGCGGCCTCAGGCAGGAGCGCGTTGATCAGCGTCGATTTGCCCATGCCCGACTGCCCGATCAGCACGCTGCGCTGACCAGCCAGGAAAGGCACGAGTTCGCGCGCATGGTCGCGCGCGCTGGTCCTGACCACCGTGTAACCGAGCGCGGCCAGCGGCGCAAGCCGCGGTTCGAGCGCCGCGAAGCCGGGCAAATCGGTCTTGTTTGCGACCAGCACGAAACGGCAGCCGCTGCTCTCGGCAGCGATCGTCCAGCGGTGAACGAGCTCGTCGTCGTACGGCGGGTCGGGCGCCACGATGCCCAGGATTTGTGTGACATTGGCGGCAATGAGCTTCTCGCGATGCGCATCGGATCGATAGCAGAGCGTCGAGCGCGGCAGTACCGCAGTGATCACGCCTTCGCCGCTTGTCGATACCTCGACTTCCACCCGGTCGCCGCACGCGATCGTTTGCGCGCGACCGCGAAGGACGCAAAACGCAGCGCGACCGTCGTCGAGGACGACCGCGTAGTGCCGGCGGTGCGTCGAGGTGACCAGGCCCGTGGCTGGAGTCACGGCGCGAGCTGGTCCGTTTTTGCGGCGCAGATGCAATCGTTGAGCGTGACGCCGCCGGCGTCGTGCGTCGACCAGTCGACGACCACGTGCGCGTAGTGGACCGAAAGGTCGGGATGATGATCCTGTTGATTGGCCATCCACGCTAGCGCATTCACGAACGCGATGGTGTGATAGTAGTCGGGAAAGCTGAATTGCTTACGCAACCGATTGTCCGCGTGATGCCACGTCGAAATTGCGGCCAGGTGATGCTTCAACTCGGTCTGCGGCAGCAACGGGGCGCCGGGGCGGCATTCGAGTGCAGCGAGAGCCCTGGTTTCCGCAGTGGTTGGGTGCGTCATCGGCGCCTCCTCATTGAAAGTGGCAATACGGCTTATCGAGGTACGCGGCCAGTCCGCGGCGACCTTCAGTGCGCTGCCGCTTCGAGTCGCGCGATGCGCGTGGCGGCGGGCGGATGCGAGTCGTAGAAAGCCGAGTGCAGCGGGTCCGGCGTCAGCGTGTTGGCGTTGTCCTCATAGAGCTTGACCAGCGCCGTGACAAGCGCCGAAGGCGACGCATTGCGCGCGGCGTAGGCGTCGGCTTCGAATTCGTGCTTGCGCGAATACAGCGACCCCAGGGGCGACGCCAGGAACGTGAATACCGGCAACGCGAGCATGAACAGGACCAGGGCGACGCCGTAGCGTGGCGCAGGACCGGCCACACCCAGCCCGGCATAGAACCATGGCTGCCCGACCAGCCATCCCAACAGCGCGAGCACCACCAGGCTGCCGACGGCAAGCCACGCCGTGCGTTTCAGGACATGGTTCAGCTTGAAGTGCCCGAGTTCGTGCGCGAGCACTGCTTCGACCTCGTCGACGTGTAACCGCGACAGCAGCGTGTCGAAGAACACGATGCGCCTCGCCGCGCCGAATCCGGTGAAATATGCGTTGCCATGGCTCGAGCGTCTCGAGCCGTCCATGACGAAGAGTCCCTTGGCCGCAAACTCGCAGCGTTTCAGGAGACGTTCGACCCGATCGCGGATGCCGGTGTCGGTCAGCGGCTCGAACTTGTTGAACAGCGGCGCGATCAGCATCGGATAGAGCGCCAGGACCAGGAGCTGAAACGCGATCCAGGCGATCCACGCGTACAGCCACCAGAGCGTACCCGCCCGCGCCATGAGCCAGAGCATCAGCGTCAGCAACGGCACGCCAAAGGCTGCGCCGACGACCGCGCCTTTCGCCAGATCGATCAGCCAGAGGCGCAGCGTCATCCGGTTGAATCCAAAGCGCTGCTCGATGACGAACGTGCGATACCACGACAGGGGTAGCGTTACGAGTCCGCCGATCAGCGCAACGGCGACCACCAGCGTCACATCTTGCGCGAGCACTGGAACGGGGAGGCTCGCAGTCCATGTTGCGATGAGCGCGATGCCACCACCGAAGGTCAGGGCAAGCAGGACGCCGGCGTCCACGAGTGTATCGACGATGGAAAGACGTACGCGGGCCGTGGTGTAGTCGGCGGCCTTGCGGTGTGCGTCGAGCGGGATGCGGCCGGCGAAATGTGCCGGCACCTCTGCGCGATGCAATTGCACGTGGCGCATCTGCCGGCGCGCGAGCCAGAGACGAAGGACGACCGAGACACCCAGGGCGATCAGGAAAATCGTGGCAAACAACGAGGCGGAATTCAGCATGCGGTGCGGTGTGTGGACGCGTGTGCGAGAATAGCGATCATTTTACGCCAACTTCGCCGCCGTCATGCCGCAGGATGCCAACCACCTGATCTGGATCGACATGGAAATGACCGGCCTGCGGCCGGAGATCGACCGCATCATCGAGGTTGCGCTCGTCGTCACCGACGGCAACCTCGTGACGATCGCCGAGGCCCCGGTGCTCGTCGTGCACCAGGAGGACGCTACGCTCGCCGGAATGGATTCCTGGAATCAGGGAACCCATGCGCGCTCGGGGCTCATTGACAAGGTGAAGGCGTCGCCCCTCGACGAGGCCGTCGTGGAGGCGCGCATGCTCGACTTCCTGCGCGAGCACGTCCCGCCGAAGACCTCGCCGATGTGTGGCAACACGATCTGCCAGGATCGGCGCTTTCTCGCCCGTTGGATGCCCGCGCTGGAGGACTATTTCCATTACCGCAACCTCGACGTGTCGACACTGAAGGAGCTGTGCAAGCGGTGGCAGCCTGATATCGCCAAGGCATGGGTCAAGCAGGGCAAGCACGAGGCGTTGGCGGACATCTACGAATCGATCGACGAACTGAAGTACTACCGCGGTACCTTCATCCGCGCGTGAAGTACTGCAGCAACTGCGGCTCGGCCGCGCTCGAGTTTCGCGTTCCCGAAGGCGATTCCCTGCCGCGCTACGTCTGCGGGCAATGCGGCACGATCCACTATCAAAATCCCAAGGTCGTCGTCGGCTGCCTGCCCGAATGCCACGGACAGGTGCTGCTGTGCAAGCGCGCGATCGAGCCGCGCATGGGCCTCTGGACGCTACCTGCGGGCTTTCTCGAGAATGGCGAAACGCTCGCGGCGGGTGCCCTGCGCGAAACGCTGGAGGAAGCCCATGCACGGGTCGCCATCGACGGTCTGTACACCGTCATCAGCCTCCCGCACATCAGCCAGGTCTACGTAATGTTTCGTGCGACGCTTGGCGACCTCAATTTCGGCCCCGGAACCGAAAGCCTCGAAGTCGCCCTGTTCCGCGAAGAGGACATTCCTTGGGGGCAGCTGGCCTTTCGCACGATCTCGCGCACGCTGCGCCAGTACTTCCTCGATCGCAAGCTCGGTGGGTTCCCCGTGCACGTCAGCGCGATCGATCGACGCATTGCGGTCAAGCAGGATGTCGTACGCGCCGCCTAGTTCAGGTCGGCGGCAGCAACGAGCCGTTCGATATGCACGGCTGCACGCTGATAACATCTCCGTTGCGCGGCGGTTGGTCTAGCACGGCGGCCAGATCGTTGCAGTGTCGGCTCCAGCACAGGCGATAGTCGGTGGTATAGGTCGAGTACGTCAGGCGCAACTCGGACAGCGACATGGGTTTGGGCGACCAACGCCACCAGCCGTCCCGTAGCACGGCGCCAGGCGGTGGCTCCATCCCTGCGCCCGTACCCTGAACAGCTGCTTCAGTCAGTTCGATCCGGTCCGCGTTGATCCGATAGCGCTCTTCCCATCGCGTCTTCTCGACGGAGTGATCCCAGGCGACGCTCAATTCCGTTGTCGGCAACGTCGCACGTACGACGCCGGCGATCAGCAGGCACACGGCATTCACTGTCGTCCCTCAACTGGCGGTAACGCTCGCAGCCGCACGGGTGCGCCACATGTGCCAGACGAGCAGGGCAGCGCCTGCGGCGAAGCCGGCTTCGTCCGTGAGCGGAATAGTGGCGACGAGCAGTGCTGCTGCCATCAAGGCGATAAGGCGCTCCCACCAGTTCAGTGGGCCGCGTAGATGGCCGATGGCGGCGGCGCCCCACAAGGCAATAGCGACGAGTGCCTTGAAGATGATGTAAACGGCGGCGAGCACGGAAACACTGCCGTCAGCGTCCGGTTGCAGCATCAACGCCGGATCGTAGACCGCCATAAAAGGAATCACGAAGCCGGCGATCGCGATGTGCGTGGCCTTCCAGCCAATCCGCATGGGCGACGCTTTCGCGATCGAGGCCGCGGCAAATGCCGCAAGCGCGACGGGAGGTGTCAGGTCCGCAATGATGCCGAAGTAGAACACGAACATGTGCGAGACGATCAGCGGCACGCCAAGTTTTGCGAGTGCCGGCGCGGCGATCGAGCTGCAGATGATATAGGTGGGGATTGTCGGGATCCCCATCCCGAGAACGAGCGAAACGATCATGGTCAGCACGAGCGAAAGGAACAAGCTGTGCGTCCCGATATCCAGCACGAAGTCAGCAAAATTCGACGCCGCACCCGTCAGTGTCAGCACGCCCATGATCACGCCGACGATCGCGCAGGCGATGCCAACGCCGACCGCCTGGCGCGCACCATCTATCAAGCTACCGCGCATGATGCGCAGCGTTTCGCGGCCGCCCAAGGTGAACGCGTTCCAAAGCGTCAGGGCGATGATGAGTACGACAATGCCCCAGATCTGCAGCCAGTAGAACGATCCGGCCGCGAGTCCGACGGCCACCCAGAACACGACCCGGAACTGCGTGGATTGGAACCCTGCCACGATTCCCGCACCGAGGATCAGCACAGCCGTTAGCGCGAGTCCGACCAGCCCTGCATACATCGGCGTCCAGCCGTCGAAGAGAAGCACAACCAAGACCGCCAGCGGGAGGAGCAGGTGCCACTTCTCCGCGATTGCGCGCCATGGATTTGGACACTCCGCTTTTGGAATGCCGAACAGGCCGGCGCGCCCGGCCTCGAGGTGCACCATCCAGAAGGCGGTCACGTAGTAGAGAATCGCGGGTACGATCGCGGCCTTGACGATCGTGATATAGGGCACGCCGAGCGTCTCGGCCATGATGAACGCCACTGCGCCCATCACCGGCGGCATGATCTGCCCGCCCATGCTCGCCGTTGCCTCCACGGCACCAGCAAACACCGAGGAGTACCCGAATCGCTTCATCAGCGGGATCGTGAACGGTCCGATCGTCATGACATTCGCGATGCCTGAGCCTGAGATCGTTCCCATCAATCCCGACGAGATCACCGCGACCTTGGCAGGACCGCCGCGGGCATGGCCGACGAAGCCCATGGCGATCTGGTTGAAGAGACTGATCATTCCGGCATGCTCGAGAAAGCTGCCGAACAGGATGAACAGGAAGATATAGGTGGCTGAAACCAGCGTCGGTATGCCGTAGATTCCTTCGGTGCCGAGGTAGATCTGCCCGACGATCTGGTCGTAGCCGAAGCCTCGATGGGCCACGGCTAGCGGCAGGTACTGACCGAACAGGCCGTAGGCGAGGAATGTGGCGCACACAATCGGAAGCGCGAGGCCGAGCACGCGCCGCGCGGCCTCGAACAACAGCACGACCACCACAGTGCCGACCACGAGATCAAGCGTAGTGGGCTCACCCGCGCGTTGGATCAGGTCGGCTTCGAACACCCAGTGGTATAGCGATAAACCAAATGCCAGTACCGCGAGCGATGCGTCGTACCACGCGATGTGGCTGCGGTCGGATCGACGGGACACTGGGTAGATCAAGTAGGCGAGCAACAGCAGGAAGCCGACGTGCAGTGAGCGCGTGACCTGGCTCGAAAGCGGCGCGAAGGCGGCGATCACAAGCTGGTAAGTGGAGAACGCCAGCGCCGCTCCAGCCACGACTCTGGCAGCTGTACCTGCGAGGTCGCGCTTGACGCCGGTCTCGTCGAACGTGGCGTCGGACGTCTGCACGTTGGCGTCGGGTACTTCGGGCCTCGCCACCATCGTCATTCTCCCGCGCCGCTGGAGCGGTGGCGCATCGCGCGCCGCAGTCACTTGATCAGTCCGACCTCGCGGTAATACTTCTCGGCGCCTGGATGCAGCGGCACCGGCATGCCATCCAGCGCGTGCTTGAGTTCGATCGCCTTGGCCGCAACGTGCGCGTTGGCCAGCTGATCGAGCGACGTCCAGAGAGCCTTGGTGATGGAGTAGACGGTGTCGGTCGACAGATCTTCGCGTGTTACGAGGTAGTTCTGCACTGCAACGCCGGGAACCGCTGCGGTTTGGCCGCTGTAAGTATTGGCCGGAATCGTTGCCGGGATGTAGGCGGGATCGTTGACCCTCTTGATTACCTCGGGAGGAACGGCGACCACGACGATCTCCATCGACGTCGCGAGATCTTTGAGCGAGGCGACCCCGAGACCTGCAGATTGCAGCGTCACGTCGAGTTGGCGGTTCTTCATCAACTCGACCGACTCGCCGAACGACAAGTATTCGACCCTCGAGAAATCCTTGTACGAGAGGCCCGCCGCAGCTAGGATCGCACGGGCGTTGAGCTCGGTGCCGGACTTGGGCGCTCCGACCGAGATCTTCTTGCCCTTGAGGTCGGCGAGCGTCTTGATGCCGGTGTCCGCACGAGCCACGATCTGAATGTAATTAGGATAGATCGCCGCAATGCCACGCAGCTTCTTGAGCGGTGATTTGAAGCCCGCTTCTTCGTTGCCCTTCCATGCGTCGGAGAGCGAATCCCCTAGCGTGAATGCAACCTCGCCGCGGCCAGCCTGCAGCAGATTGAGGTTCTCGACCGAAGCCTTGGTGGCCTGCGCCGAGGTTTTTGCGTTCGGCAATTCCTTGCCGATTGCGTTAGCGAGCGCAACGCCGAGTGGGTAGTAGACGCCGCTGGTGCCACCGGTCAGCACGTTAATGAATTGATCGGCCGCGAACGCCGGGGCAGTGACAAGTGCCAACCCGAATAAGCAGTCGGCAAAACGATGGGCAAGCGTACGCATGTATCCTCCGAACAGGGGTTTGCCGCCGAATGGCGACGATCCCGCGTTGCCGCCCTGCGGGGCGATCGAGTGCCGGATTATAGCGCAGCCACGCGGTCCCCTGGATGGCCGAAGCGCTGCGTGACAACATCGAAACGCCCATTCTCAGTCGCAATCACGATGCGCAAAGTCGACGAACTGTTCAACCGATACAGCGAATATCACCGCAACCCGGTGAACAAGGCGGTTCATTGGCTATGCGTGCCCATGATCGTCTGGAGTGTCCTCGGCATGTTATGGTCGGCATCGCCGATGGTCGCGTACGTGGGCATCGGCGCAGCAATGCTGTTCTATGCGTGGTTGTCGCCCCCGCTTGCAATCGGCATGCTCGGCGTGATCGCGCTGATGGTGTATCCGTTAACGCTGCTAGGCGACCGCGTCCTGGTCATTTCCGTCGCCGTTTTTCTCGCGGCGTGGATCGGCCAGTTCATCGGGCATCTTGTCGAAGGTCGCAAGCCAGCCTTCCTGGAGGACGTGCGGTCGCTGCTAGTCGGCCCCGCGTGGTTGCTTGGTTTCATCTACAGGCGCATGGGGATCGCGTACTGACGGGTGGCTTTTTTGCCCGCGATCATGCAACAAACTTGATGCCGGCAGTCGCGAGGACGCGCTGCAGTTCGTCGATGTGCGCGCGACCCGTCGTCTCGACCACGCACACCACGCGCACTTCGGACAGATCAGGGCCCGAGAAGGCCCGATCATGCACGATCTCCTTGATGCTGGCGCCCGTGGACGCGATGACGTCCGCAAGGCGGGCGAGTCCGCCGGGACGATCGGTGATCGACACGGTAAAGCGCGCCAGTCGCCCGTCGGCAACCAGTCCGACTTCGATGACGCGGTCGAGCATGGTCAGGTCGATGTTGCCGCCGCAGAGGACAAGCACCACGCGCTTGCCTTTCAGTTCCGGTAGCTTGCCCGAGAGAAACGCCGCCAGCGGTGTGGCGCCTGCGCCCTCCACGACGCTCTTCTCGAGCTCGATCAGGCGCAGGATGGCTAGTGCGATCGATGCCTCGTCCACCGTTACTACGCGGTCGACGACGCTTTGCAGTGCGGCGAAGGAATGCACGCCCACCCGGGTTACGGCAAGCCCATCGGCGAGCGTGGGTTTCAGCACGACGTCGACCGGGCCGCGGGCGGCAATCGCAGCAACGAGGCTGGCCGCATTTTCCGCCTCGACGCCGATGACGCGAACCTCGGGACGAAGCGCCTTGGTCGCGGTTCCTATCCCTGCGATCAGGCCACCACCACCGACCGGGACAACAATGGCCTCGGCGTCGGGCGTCTGCTCCAGGATCTCCAATGCCATGGTGCCCTGTCCGGCAATAACCGCCGGGTTGTCGAACGGATGCAGGAATGTCAGCCCGTCGCGCTGCGCGATGGCTTCGGCCTGGATCCGCGCCTCATTGAGATCGGCCCCATGGAGAATGACCGTGGCACCGAGCGCGCGGCAGTTGCTGACCTTGATGAGCGCGGCGAACTGGGGCATGACGACGGTCACGCGGATACCGAGCAGGTGACCGTGGTACGCGACACCAAGCGCGTGATTGCCTGCCGACGCAGCGATGACGCCGCGTTGGCGCTGTTCCGAGGTCAGCAATTCCAGCGCGTTGCGGGCGCCACGCTCCTTGAAGCTGCCGGTACGTTGGAGGTAGTCGAGTTTGCAGTAGATATGCGCGCCGGTCAGCTGCGACAACGGGATCGACTCGACGCACGGTGACATGTAGATGCCGTTAGCGATGCGCGCGCGCGCGCCCTGGATGTCGGCGAGCGTGAGCGGTCCTGCATGGGCATTCACTTCGCGTCCTCGCTCTGCAGCCAGTTGCCGACGATGCGTTCCATGCCGACGCCTCGCGGCGCGAAACCGCAGGCCGTGTAAAACGCTTCGGCATCGTCGGTGAACAGGTAGAGGTGCTGACCGGAGAGTCCATCGCACAACAGCTGCAGCATGCGGCGGCCGATGCCACGCCGGCGATACGCCGAATGCGTCCACATGTCGACGAGATACGCATTGCATACGCCGTCCGAGATGACCCGCGCGGTGCTGATGACGCGGCTCCCGTCGCGGCCGAACACGCAGCGGAAGCTGGCGTTGAAGGAACGCTCCATCTGGGCCGGTGTTCTTCCGTTGTCGAAATAGTCCGAGGCGAGATCCGCTTTGAGCGCGGTCCAATCGATACCTGCAGTGGATGTCGAGTACAGAACGACCATCAGAAGGGCAATTCGCGGCCAGGCATCGAAACGTGGAGTACTCGCCGGAATTCCCCCTGAATGCGTTTCAGCGCGGATTCGCTGTCGGCTTCGAAGCGCAAGACCATCACCGGCGTGGTATTCGATGCCCGCGCCAGACCGAAGCCGTCGGCGTACTCGACGCGAAGACCGTCGATCCGGATGACGCTCGCTGCGCCGGGAAATTCCGCGGTCTCAGCCATGGCCGCGATGAGCTGATGCGCGGAAGCATCGTTGCACGCAACGTTGAGTTCCGGCGTGCTGATGCTGTCGGGCAGGGCGGACAGGACGGACGAAGGGTCGACATGGCGCGACAGGATCTCGAGCAGCCTGGCACCGGCATACAAGCCGTCGTCGAATCCGTACCAGCGCTCCTTGAAGAAAGTATGGCCGCTCATTTCGCCTGCAAGGAGTGCGCCGGTCTCCTTCATTTTCGACTTGATCAGCGAATGCCCCGTCTTCCACATCAACGGCGTACCCCCACGGCGTTCGATCCAGGGTTGCAGATTGCGCGTGGATTTCACGTCGTAGATCACGGTGGCGCCTGGATTGCGTCCAAGTACGTCGGCTGCGAACAGCATCAGCTGCCGATCCGGATAGATGATCGTGCCGTCGCGAATGACGACGCCGAGCCGATCGCCGTCGCCGTCGAAGGCAAGCCCGAGTTCGTTGTCGCTCGTCGCCAGAGCGCGGATCAGATCCTGAAGGTTCTTGGGTTGCGATGGATCGGGGTGATGGTTGGGAAAATGTCCATCGACGTCGCAGTACAGCTGCGTGACGTCGCAATCGAGCCGGCGGAACAGTTCGGGCGCGTACGCGCCCGCGACGCCGTTGCCGCAGTCGATGGCGATTTTCATGCGTCTGGCGAGGTGCAGGTCGCCGACGATGCGGTCCAGGTACGCGGGCGCGATGTCCGCGCTACGCGCGCTACCGGCGCCGTGACGAAGGTCGCCCGACTCGATGCGCGTCTTGAGTGCCTGGATCTCGTCACCGGCGAGCGTGTCTCCGGCGACAACCATCTTCAGGCCGTTGTAATCCGGCGGATTGTGGCTCCCGGTGACCATGGCGCTGCACTGCGTGCCCAGATGCTGCGCCGCGAAATAGCTCATCGGCGTCGTGACCATGCCGATGTCCACCACGTGCGCCCCGCTGGCGCGAATGCCCGCAACTAGCGCCGATGCGAGTTCGGGGCCGGAAAGGCGGCCGTCCCTGCCGACGACGAGCGTGTCGCGCCCGCGGTCCAAGGCCAGCGTGCCCAAGGCCTGTCCGATTGCCCGCACGACGGGCGCGGTCAGCGTCTTGCCGACAACGCCCCGGATGTCGTATGCCTTGAAGATTTCACCTGCGAGTTGCATGGAGGTTCAGTTTGAGGTCTTTGATGAATTCGGCAGGCTTCGCGCGGCCACGGGCGCCTCGCGACCCCGTAGCGGATGGCGCGGCGATTGCCGCACCCCGGTTGGCTATCGTCGATGCTCGAAGAATTGTATCAGTCGCGACGGCAGCCAATCCAAATGGCCGGGAAACGGCGACGCCGGGAAGCCAGCGTGGCCACCGTGCGCGGGTTGCTCGAGCTTGACACCGGGGCCGACTTCGGAGTCGCCAGGCAACGAATGCGGCGGTATGAACGGGTCGTTGCGTGCATTGAGCACGAGGGTCGGTACGAGAATACCTTTGAGCCAGGGTTTGCTGCTCGCGCGAGTCCAATAATCCACCGTGCTGGCAAAACCATGCAAGGGTGCGGTGACCGCGCCGTCGAAGGCGAACATCGTGTCGACCCGGCCAATCGTGGCCGCGTCGAGCATGCCCGGGAAGCGCTGCGCCATGATCAGCGCTTTAGGCACGAGCGTGCGCTGAAACAGACGCGAATAGATGCGGCTGAATCCTTGCTCGATCGCGATACCGGCAGCGTTCAGATCGAGCGGCGTGGAGATAGCCGCGGCGGCAGTAACCTGCGCGACCGCGCGCTCTGGCTCGCGCCCGAGCCAGTTGAGCAACGCGCTGCCGCCGAGCGAGACGCCCGCGGCGTAGAGCGGCACATCGGGCACGAGCTCGCGAATTCTCGCGAGCATCCAGCCGACTTCCGCGTAGTCGCCGGAATGATATGCGCGCGGAAGCCGGTTCGGCTCCCCGCTGCAGCCTCGAAAATGCGGCACGACACCGCGCCATCCCAGCGCGCGTACGCGATGCATGAGGGCGGCTGCGTAGTGCGACGACACACTTCCTTCGAGGCCGTGGAACAGGACCACGAGTGGCGTGGACCTGACGTCGGCGCTTCCCAGCCAGTCGAAATCGATGAAGTCGCCGTCCGGCGTGTCGATGCGCTGGCGCCGGTACGTCTGCGTGGGGCGGGGCAACAGGGCCGGATAGATGGTTTGCAGGTGCCCGCCAGGCAACCAAGCCGGTGCCTGATACTCGCCAGGAGACGCGCTCATCGCTTCAAAGCGCGCTCCAGCCGATCGACGATCGTCCTCAGGATTTTGATTCGCGCGTAGTGTTTGTCCTCGGCCTCGATCAGTGTCCACGGTGCGATCTCCGTGCTCGTGCGATCGACCATGTCGCAGACGGCGACCTCATAGTCATTCCACCGCTTGCGGTTGCGCCAATCTTCCGGCGTGATCTTGAAGGTTTTGAACGACGTTTTTTCGCGCGCCTTGAATCGGCGCAGTTGTTCAGCCTTGCTGACTTGAAGCCAGAACTTGACCACGATTGCACCGCTGAGCACGAGCCGCTCCTCGAAATCGTTGATCTCCTCGTACGCGCGCATCCAGTCGTTCGGCGGGCACAGCGCCTCCACGCGCTCGACCAGCACCCGGCCGTACCAGGAGCGGTCGAAGATGGCGATGCCCCCGAGCGCCGGAATCTGGCGCCAGAAGCGCCATAGGTAGGGGTGTGCGCGCTCTTCCTCGGTGGGGGCCGCGATCGGGACCGTGACGTACTGCCGGGCGTCGAGTGCGCCGGTAACGCGTCGGATCGCGCCGCCCTTGCCCGCTGCATCCACGCCTTCGAAGACGAGGATCAGCGAATGATCCGCGAAGCGTTTGTGTCGTGAGAGCTTGGCGAGTTTTCCCTGGTACTTGTTCAGGTCATCGTCATACCGCTTTACCGCCAATTTCTTGCTGAGATCGAGATCGCGAATCAGCTTGATGTTGTCGATGACCGACGGTGGGGGCGGCGTTACCGCGCGCCTGGGGTAGGTTGCCTTGACGGCGATCGCGTTGGTAATCGCGTTGAGCAGGATCTTGCCGACCGTCAGGTTTCGATAGCGCTCATCGGCGCCCTCGACGACGTACCACGGCGCCACTCCGGTCGATGTTTCGCGCAGCAACCACTCCCACAACTGGTGCGACCTGCTGTAGAGGCGGAACGCGCGCCAGTCCTCCTTCGTCACTTGCCAACTCGTGCGTGGATCGCTTTCGAGCGCGGTGAGCCGCGCCTTCTGCTCCTGTTTGGAAAGGTGGATCCAGAATTTCAGTAGGACCATGCCTTCGTCGGTCAACATCTGTTCGACCCGGTCGATCGCCTGCATGTAGGAATTGAGGCGCGCGACGTCGACGAAGCCTTGGACGTGGCGGGTGAGCAGCTCGTCGTACCAGCCGTTCATAAAAATGCCGACGCGCCCTCGCGGCGGCAGGACGCGCCAATAGCGCCACATCGGCGGCCGCGCGAGTTCTTCCTGCGTGCGCGGCCCGAAGGCGACGACGCGGATGAAGCGCGGATCCATCCATTCGGTCAGCTTGTTCGCAGTCTCGCCGCGGCCGCCCGATTCCACACCGGACATCACCAGCACGACAGGACCGTTTCCGGATCGGGAAAGATCGTACTGCGCGTTGAGCAATGCCTCGCGCAGCTTGGGCTCTTCGCGGGCGTATACCGACTTGGAGATCTTGTGGCCAATTTCAGCGGACTCGAGCACGGTTTTGCCTCCCGGTGCCGTTATTGCCAGAATGGCTTGAGCTTGGCGAACGCGCGGCTCGCCTTATCGGCGCGCGCGAGTTCGGCGACTGCGCATGCGATGCCCCAGCCACGCACGATGCCGGTCGCGTGACCGAGTCCTGGAGATATGGAGGCGACCGGAACGACCAGATCGAGCAGGCGTTCCGCCGTCGCGAGGTCGTTGAGCTTGCCCAGAGAGCCTTGCACACGGGTAAGCGCCTCGATGTAGCGGGTGGCGCGCGCGCCCCGGTAAAGTGGCGCAAAAAACTCGGCCGCGTAGCGGAGCTTCTTGGCCGCGATGCGTGCGCGATGGCGGTCTGCCGGCGCGAGCTGACGCAGCCGTCTGCTGCGCTTGCGCAGCTGACGATCGCGCTGTCCCAATGTCGCCTCCGCCAGTGCGCGTGCGGATACTGCTGGCTCGCCACTCCCGGCTTCCGCGGCGATGCCGGCAAGCAGCGCTCCCAGCGCGAGCAACATGCGCGTGACTCGTGGCGAGCGCACCGCTTCCAGCACCGCCGCACGTTGCGCGCGCCGAAGCCGCGTAGTCCGCGCCTTCAGTCGCCCCAGGTCGCGGCGCAGTTGCGGCTGCATCACCTGGGCCGCGACGGTGGCGAGCGTCTCCGCGGCGAATACATCCCAGTCACGCGCGACGCCTGTTACGCGGCCGAGCCACTGCAGGTCCTCGTCGAGCGGCGCGAGCGGTATGGACGGGCTGAGCTCGGCGATGAACGTGAGCAGCGAACGCAACCGTCGCACGCCTACTCGCAACTGGTGCACGAACTCTTCGTCGCCGCCTACCGCCAGGCCTTCCGCGTTGGCGCTGATCTGGCGCAGACAATCGGCGCCCACCGCGGCGAATGCCTTCGCCGCCGAGAGGTCGCTGGCCAACGGTACGCGGGACGCGCGCACCGGCTCCGCTGCCCCGGTCCCGGCGAGCGCATACCCGCGTTCGGCCTTGCTCAGATGCGCCGCGCGGACCGGAAGATCGGCCGCAAGGACCTGCGCGATGTCGTAGAGATGCCGCGCGTCGCCGCTGACCAGCTCGATTTCGATTTCTGAAATTGGTGCGCGTTGCGCGCCAGCGCGAACGGTGCCGACATCGATACAGAGCGTGGCGCGCGTGCCGTCCGCAAACACGAGCGGCTGCGACGTGCGCCGCACTTCGGTGACGAACAGCGGCTTCAATTCACCTTTAACCGCAGCAAAGACTTTTTTCCACGGTGTCGTTGCCAGCAGCGCCATGTCGATTTGCGGTCGCGCCTGCGGCCACTCGTACTCGATACGCTGATGCAGGCCGGCGATGACGCTCCCCGACCCCTTTGCAGTTTGCAGCCAGCGGGTGCCTGCCCGGCGAATGCGCAACGTCACGCCGGCAGCGAGCAGGCGCCGCGTCGGCGTGTCGTAGTAGCGGCTGACCAGCATAGCAGTACGCGCGCGGCCAGCGAGTAGCGGCGCCAGGGCAGGGTGCTGCCGCACTCGCGCAAGCGCGGCGGCTTCGAGCGAAAGCTTGAGTTCGATTTCCTGCGGCGGGCTCGCGGGTGAATCCATGCCGGACTAGGGCGTTGCTGGCGCTCAGTGCCCTGTTTCAGTGCGGTGCGTATTTGCCAGCCAACGCGCTGCGCTTGAGGTAGGTTTCGCGGGCGAGGGCGACGTCGTCGAGAAAATGCGGCAACTCGGACATCAGCAACGCCTGCGGGCCGTCGACCAGCGCCTGCGCAGGGTTAGGGTGGAAATCGACCAGCACCATGTTCGCGCCGGCGACGATGCCTTGCGCGACCACATGGAAGATATCGAGGATCCCGTCGGGCGCAGCGGAGCGCACGCCGACCGAATGCGAGGGATCGATGCACACCGGCATGCGCGTCAGTCGTTTGACGACCGGCACGTGTGAAAAATCGACGAAATTGCGATGCGGGTCACCCATGTTGGTCTTCATGCCGCGCAGGCCGAAGACGACCTTGCGGTTGCCTTCCGAGGCAAGGTATTCGGCAGCATTGAGCGATTCGTCCAGGGTGATGCCGAAGCCCCGCTTGATCAGCACCGGAAAGTCCTGCTGCTTGCCTACCAGCTTCAACAACTCGAAATTCTGCGTATTGCGCGTGCCGATCTGCAGCATGACGCCGGTGGGGTCGCCCGTCGCCTCGAGCGCCGCGCGAATCTCGTCGATATGCGACTCGTGCGTGATCTCCATCGCAATGACTTTGATCCCGTATCTGCCCGCCAGCTCGAATACGTAGGGCAGGCATGACGCGCCGAAGCCCTGGAACGCGTAGGGATTGGTCCGCGGCTTGTAGGCACCCATGCGTGTGCAGACCTGGCCGTGAGTCTGCAGCGCCTTCATCATGGCCTCGACCGATTCGCGCGAATCGACCGCGCACAGGCCCGCGAAGACGTTGAGCGTGTCCTGCCCGAATTTGACGCCCTTATATTCAAAGGACGTGGGTCGGTCGTCGCCTTGCTTGTGGCGGCCGAGCACTCGATAGGCTTCCGAGACGCGCACCACCTTGGCGACACAGGGCAGCACCTGCATCTGCTCGATCGTGAGCGCCCCCGTGTTGCCGATCAGGTAGATCTCGGTCAGTGTCACTTCCGCGCCGACTTCCCGGTGGACGCGGTATTTGATGCCCGATAGGCGGTCCAACTGGCTGCTGAGGACCTTGTAATCAGTACTTTCGGGCGCCGAGTTGGGTTCGAGGATCAGGATCATTGGGATTGGGCTGAAGCGGGATTTTCTGTGAATATTCAGAAATTTGCCCTATTTTAGCGCGAAACCGGACGCCCCGATGTTGCGCTGCACGATAAAAATATGAGACAGCGAGTTGAGCGATGTCCACGATTTCGTTGCCTGCGGCGTTACCCCTGCCGTAGACTGGCTTCAAATCGCCTCTACCCATCCAAAACCATAGTCTGGAGAACCTGATGAAAAAGCTGCTTACGTTGTCCCTTCTGAGCTTGTTTGCCTGCGGCGGCGCTTATGCCGCGGACGACAAGTCCGCGCCGGCGGCCAATAGCCAGCAAACGAAAATGAAGACGTGCCAGGCCGAAGCGACCGACAAGAAACTTGAAAGCAAGGCGCGCCAGGACTACGTCAACAACTGCCTGAAGGCCAAGCCGGTCGCGGCGGAGAAGCCGGAGAGCAAGATGGCAATGTGTAACAAGAAGACCGCCGGCCTGAAGGGCGACGAACGCTCGAAGGCTCAAAGCGAGTGCATGAAGGCGACGTAACCGAGTTGCTGAATCGGCTGGGTGACCTCCTGTCCACCCAGTCGCACTGACAAGGCCGCACCGGGCAACCGGTTGCGGCCTTGTTTTATCTTCACTCAGTTCGAAACCGCATGGGCTGTCCATGCGCATCGTCCATGCGCATCGTCCGTGCGTCTGATGTGTTGTTGATCTCCACACGCGTTAATGGCGATGCGACTCGAGACAATCCCGTCCAGCCGCATGGCAAGACAACGTGAAGGAGACGGCAATGAAGACGCTTACTGCAATGTTACTGGCAACGTTTCTCGGACTTGGCGCATCGGTCGCGCAGGCGGACGATGCTGTGGCCAAACCGAAGTCCCCGCGGGCGCAGCCTACCGCCGCGGCCGCCGCGGCAGCGGACACGCCGGTAGCGGTTTCGCAGCAGGACAAGATGCGCCAGTGCTCGAAGCAAGCGACCGGCAAAAAGGGCGCCGAGCGCAAGGACTTCATGAAAACGTGCCTGGCGAAGAAGGTGAAGGCCTAGGCGGGCGGCAATCGCGGCGCTGGGGCCCCGGCGCCGCCTCTAGGACCGCTTGCTGATGAGCAAACCCTTGAGGTAATCGCCCTCCGGGAAGTCGAGCGAGACCGGATGATCGGCTGAAGGACTGAAGCGCCCGACAACCGCAGCGTCCGCGCGCGCATCGATCGCGGCTCCCGCGACGATCTTCTGAAACAGATCGGCGGAGATTCCGCCGGAACATGAAAACGTGGCGAGTAAACCGCCTGGACGAAGCAGTTTGAGTGCGAGCAGGTTCACGTCCTTGTACGCGCGTGTCGCCTTTTCGACATGATGTGCAGTGGGTGCGAATTTCGGCGGATCAAGGACGATCAGGTCGAAACTGCGCGCGCCGTCGCGCAGCTTGCGCAGTTCGCTGAAAACGTCGGCATCGCGCCACTCGACGCGGGCCGCATCGAGATCGTTGTCCGTCACGTGCAAAGAGGCCAGCGCAAGCGCTTCCGCGGAGCTGTCGATCGACAGCGCCGAGCGCGCACCCCCGGCAAGCGCCGCGATGCTGAAACCCCCCGTGTAGCAGAAGCAGTTCAGCACGTCGCGGTCGCGCGCGAGATCGCGGATGCGCCGGCGGTTGTCGCGCTGATCGAGGTAAAAACCGGTCTTCTGCCCGTGCGCGACATCGACGCGATAGGCGAGCGCGTCTTCGACGAGCGCCACATGCTCGGGAATCGAGCCCGCGACGATGCCGACGCGTGGCAACAAACCTTCGAGCGTACGCACTTCGGCATCCGATCGCTCGAACACCGTGGCGCAGCCGGACGCCGCCTGGAGCGCGGCCACCAGCGGTTCGCGCCATGCGTCGGCACCGGCGGAGGCGAATTGGACGACCACGACATCGCCGTAGCGGTCGGCGATCAGTCCAGGGAGCCCATCCGACTCGCCGTGAACGAGCCGGCAACCGGAGTGGCCGGCGTCCAACAGCGGATCGCGTGCACGTACGGCAGCATGTACGCGCTGTTCGAGAAACGTGGCGTCGATGGTGTCACGCGTGTCGAAGCTCCACACCCGCGCGCGTATCTGCGACACCGGACTCCAGGCGGCAGTCGCGAGAAACGCGCCGTCCGCCGAATTGACGAGGACCGTCTCCCCCAATCCGGGCGTTCCTTCCACGCGATCGATCGCGCCGGAGAAGATCCACGGATGTCGTTGCCGCAACGATTTCTCGCGTCCCGGCTTCAACGTGACGCGTGGCGGCGACATGAGAAAAAAAGCGCGTCAGCCGACGGCGACGCCGGCGACGTGTCCCACGCCGAACGTGACCGCGGCCGCAAGTCCTCCAAGCAGCAGCATCCGGGCGCCGGACCGCAGCGCGCCGCGCCCGGTGAACAGCGAGAGCGTCGCGCCGATTGTGAACAGCGCAACCCCAGTCATTGCCGCGGCCAGCGGCAACGCCTTCGTGCCCGCGCCAAGGAGGAATGGCAGCAGCGGAATAGCCGCGCCAAACGTAAACGAGAGAAACGATGAAATCGCCGCGCCCCACGGTGAGCCGAGCTCGGACGGGTTGAGCCCGAGTTCTTCGCGGGCCAGCGTGTCGAGCGCCCGCTCGGGATCTGCAACGAGTTTCTTCGCCAGGCGGCGGGCCTCAGCGGCGGGCATGCCTTTGGCGCCGTATATCAGCGCAAGCTCCTGCGCCTCCGCCTCCGGGTATTCCGCGAGCTCGTCGCGTTCGAGGCCGATCTGATATTCGAACAACTCGCGCTGCGAGCGCACGGATACGTATTCCCCCGCCGCCATCGCGAATGCGCCGGCGGCGAGCCCCGCAACGCCGGCGAGCAATACCGCCGACGGCGCTGCATTCGCGCCGGCGATACCAAAGATAAGGCTCGCGTTCGAGACGAGTCCGTCGTTCACGCCGAACACCGCCGCGCGCAGATTGCCGACACCGCCCAGGCCGCGATGGCCCCTCTCGACCGTTCCCGCGACGGGGACCAGGTGGCCGCCGGGCTCGCGTTCCGAGTAGATCGCCATGCCGCGGACTTTCATCGCGGCCAGCACCGAACGCATGCGACGTGGCCCGAATGTGCGAACCATGCGCGCGACGAGTCGGGTGCGAGGCTCGGGCTCGAATGGTGCAGGTGCCGGTTTGCCGCTGGCTGTCATCATGGCGCGCCAGATCGCGGCCTGCGCTTGCGCCTCGCCCGCGAGACGCCGGAACAGTTCGGCACGAGGTGTGCCGGCCTCGGCTTCCGAGCATACGCTGTAGAGATATGCCGAGCGCTGTTCCTCGGTCCAGCTTTCCAGGGGATTGCTCATTGGCGAAATGCGGTTGTCACAACGCATTTTACCGCAACGCAGCGGGCGCATCGTGGGCCCCTCGCGTAAAATATTGCGTCCTCCTCACGCTGACGGAACCGACCTCGTGCGCAAGAACAAGAACCCGTTGACCATCGCCCATCTGCTCTCGATCAAACGGATCGGTCCGCCTTGCATTGCTCCCGATGGGCATGCAGCGTGTGCGGCGGTGGCGACGTTGGACATGGACAGGAATCAGACGCAAGCCGAACTCTGGCTGTTTCCAACCGACGGCGGTCGTGCCCGACGCCTGACTGCTGGCGACAAGGACAGCGACCCGGTGTGGTCGCCCGACGGCAAGTGGATCGCCTTTACCGCCAGGCGCAAGGACGATGACGAGGCACAGGTCTACTTGATCGCGCCGGACGGAGGTGAAGCGCGGCGGCTGACCTCGGTATCCACCGGAGCATCGGCATTGCGCTGGTTTCCGGATTCCCGACGTATCGCGTTCGTCTCGCGCGTGTGGCCGTTGTTGAAAAGCGACGCGGCGCAGGCGAAGCACCTGAAGGAACGCAAGGACGACAAGGTCAAGGCGCACGTCACGGAACGCGCCGAATATCGGTTCTGGGACCACTGGCTCACCGACGGCCGCGAAGCGCACGTGTTCGTCGCGGATGTTGCAACGGGCCGCGCGCGCGACCTGCTCGCCGGAACCGGATTGTCGCTCCAGCCATGGGACCCGTCGAGCGAGCACTACGACATCAGTCCTGACGGTCGCGAACTTGCCATCACCGCCGACCTCGCTCCGGAACAGCGCATGATGAATGAATCGGACATCGTGACGGTCAATCTTGCCACCGGCCGCCATCGCACGCTGACGGCCGACAGCACCTTCAGCGACGAATTTCCGCGCTATTCACCCGATGGCCGCCATTTGCTCTGGCGCTCGCACAACCTCAAGCGTGCCTATAACGATCAGGGCCGGCTTACGTTGTTCGACCGCCGCAAGGGCGATACGCGGCGTCTGGCCCCACGTCTCGATCGGGCGACCGCGCACGCGCGTTGGGCGCCCGATGGTGCCGCGATATTCCTTCTGGTCGAGGATCGCGGTCGCGTAGCGTTGCACCGGTTGCGGCTTGGCGACGCCACGCCGTCGCAGGTCAGTGCCGGTGGCACGCTGATTGGCTTCGACGTGTCCGCCGACGGGCAACGTCTCGTCTTCGGGCGCGCGAGCCTGTCGTCGCCGGCGGCATTGTTTGCGGCGCGCACCGATGGCGCAGACGAACGCGTGCTCGATTCGCCGAATCGGGCAATGATGTCCCGGGTTGCTCTCGGTGCGACGCGTGAAATCGTGGTCAAGGGCTGGCGCGGTGAGCCCGTGCAGATCTGGGTCACCTATCCACCGAATTTTGATCCCAAGAAGAAATGGCCGCTGCTGCACACGATTCACGGCGGCCCGCACTCTGCGCACACCGATGGTTGGCACTACCGCTGGAATACACAATTGTTCGCGGCGCAGGGTTACGTCGTCGTTGGCGTGAACTATCACGGGTCGTCCGGCTTCGGGCAACAGTGGCTCGAATCCATTACCGCCAACTTTGGCGCAAAGGAATTCGCGGATACCGAGGCCGCCACGGATTTCATGCTGCGCCAGGGCTACATCGATCGCCAGCGGCTGGCGGCGGGCGGCGGCAGCTACGGCGGTTACATGGTGGCTTACATGAACGGCCACACCGATCGCTACAAAAGCTACGTCTGCCATGCGGGCTGCTACGACTGGGTGAGCATGATGGCAACCGACGGCTACATGTACCTCGCCAAGGAGCTGGGTGCATTCCACTGGGACGGGCCGGCGCAAGTGATGAAGCAGTCGCCGCATCATCACGCGAGGCGCTTCAAGACGCCGACGCTGGTAATGCATGGCGAGCAGGACTTCCGCGTACCGGCGACGCAGGCGCTGCAGTACTACGACACGCTTCACGCCAAAGGTGTTCCGGCGCGGCTCGTCTATTTTCCCGACGAGAATCATTGGATCCTGAAGCCGCAGAATTCGCGGCTGTGGTATCGCGAATTCTTCGACTGGGTCGCGCGTTATGCAGCACCCGGGCCTGCGCGCAAGCGACCGGCGCCACGTTAGCGCAGCGATCGACTAGCGTACGCGCTTGGCGGGGTAGTCTTCCTCGATGTTGTCGCGGAAGAAACTCCATGGCGACGACGAACCGGCGAATCGCCGCCACATTTCGGACGTCACCCCCGAATATTGGAACGTGCCCGCGTTCAACTCGACGACGAGCGTTCGATTCTTGTCGTCGTAGCCTGCGGCGCGCAGGTTGCCGCCGGAGAGCCGCTTCATTTCCATCGTGGCGTGGTCATGCGCGGTTGCATGGTCAGGTTCGTGTGCGATCATTATAGCGTCGGCCCGTCGGCAATTCACCTGCGGAGCGCAATTGCGCAATCGTTGTCTCCTTTTCGTCGTGATGGCCCTGGTGCTGCCCAGCGTGCATTCGGCCGACATGAGCAAGACGCTGCACGGCGAATTCAACAACGCGGAAACCAGTTTCGACCCTGCCAAGGCATGGGATGCGGTCTCCGACGCGGTTGTGGAACACATCCATGATTCGATGCTCGAGTACGAGTACCTTGCTCGTCCCGTCAAGCTCAAGCCCAATGCGCTGGAGCGCATGCCGGAAATCTCGGACAATGGGGCGACGTACCTGTGCCGCATACGCAAGGGAATTGTTTTCGCGGCGGACCCCGCGTTTCGCGGGCAACGCCGCGAACTCGTAGCCGCGGACTATGCGTATTCGCTCAAGCGCCTGCTCGACCCGACGCTGCGCTCCCCGTGGGCGTGGATCGTCGAGGGCAAGCTCGTCGGCGGCGACGCGTTGCAGGCACGCGCGAAAGCAACGGGACACCTCGACTATGACGCCCCCATTGCTGGGCTCGAAGTCGTGGACCGATACACGCTGCGCATCCGGCTCGTGCGGCCGGACTTCAATTTCGGGTATGTGCTGGCGATGCCCGCGAGCGTGGCGGTAGCCCGCGAAGCGGTCGAGGCGTACGGCAACGACTTCGGCGCGCACCCGGTGGGCTCCGGGCCGTACCGGCTCGCGGAGTACACGCGGGCGACGCGCATTGTGCTCGAAGCCAACGCGGATTATCGGGGGGAGGTATTTTCCGAGCCCGCCCCGGACAATCCGGGCGACGCGGCGATCGCCCGCTATCTTGCCGGCAAGACGCTGCCGTTGATCGGCCGCATCGAGATGTCGATCATCGAGGAAGAGCAAACGCGCTGGCTGGGGTTTCTCGACCGGCAGTTCGACTATCTGCAGCAGCTTCCCCCGGGCTTCGTCGATCAGGCGCTGGTCGAGGGCAAGCTGCGGCCGGAGATGGCGGCGCGCGGCATCCGCCAGGAAATGCTTGTGCGCCCGAACACCTGGTGGAACTACTTCAATATGGACGATCCGGTTGTGGGCGGTTACACGCCGGAGAAAATTGCGCTGCGGCGCGCCATGGGCATGGCATTCAATACCGACGAATTCATTCGCGTGATCTTTCGCGGACGGGCCCTGGCTGCGCAGAGTCCGTTGCCGCCGGGCATCGCGGGCTTCGATCCCACGTTGAAGACGATCGCGCAAATTTACGATCCGGCCGCGGCACGGGCACTACTCGACAAGTTCGGCTACAAGGATCGCGACGGCGATGGCTATCGGGAACTGCCCGACGGCAAGCGGCTGATCGTGGAGCGTTGGTCGCCACCAATCCTGCGCGAGCGCCAGATCGACGAGCTCTGGAAGAAGAACATGGACGCCATCGGTATACGCATTGCGTTCCACAAGGAGCAGCTGCCCGAGCTACGCAAGATGGCGCGCGCCGGAAAAATACAGATGCGCGGCGACGGCTGGAACGCAGACTATCCGGACGCCGACAATTTCATGCAGTTGCTCTACGGGCCGAATATCGGGCAGTCCAATGATTCGCGTTTCAACCAGCCCGAATTCAATGCGCTTTTCGAACAGTCGCGCAAGCTCCCCGATTCGCCCGAGCGTACGAAGATATTCGACCGTATGACCCAGCTGATGCTGGTATACGCGCCGTGGAAGCTCACGCATCACCTGATCGAGGACCACATGGTGTATGCGTGGGTCGTCGCGTACAAGCCGCATCCCATTCGTGCTGAGATCTGGAAATATCTCGACATCGACCGGGCGTTGCGCAAATAGCGGCCGCTGCCAGTGACGCAGAACTAGGATTTGTTCGGCGTATCCGCGCTGCGCGCGCATTCCTGGTAGAAGCGCAGCATCGCGCCATCGTCTTCAGGCCCATAGCCGGCAGCGACCGCCGCGGCAAACGCATCGCGCGCCGCGCGCGCCATCGGCGCATCGAATGCCAGCGTTGCCGCAGTGGCGACGGCGATGCCAACGTCCTTGTTGAGCAACGCTGTCGCCGCGCGGGGTGTCGCATCTCCGTCGAGCGCCCGCGTCATGCGGTCATTGAAAATCCAGCTTGCACCCGAGCTCGCATTGACGACCTCGAGAAACAACCGGGGGTCGACGCCGGAACGCATCGCGAGGGCCATCGCCTCGGCGCCCGCAGCGAGATTGACGGCCGCAAGCTGATTGTTCAGCACCTTGAAGGTTGCGGCCACTCCTGGGCGTGAGCCCACGACGAAGCATTTGCCGCTGATCGCCGACAACAGCGCGCGACACGCGCCGATCGTTGCCGTGTCGCCGGCGATCATGATGGTCATTGAGCCGTCTGCCGCACGCTGCGGGCCGCCCGACACCGGCGCATCCAGCAGCCGCGCGCCCTTCGTTCCGAGGCGTTGCTGTAGCGATGCGACGAAGGCGGGCGCCACCGTCGACGAAACGATCACGATCGTGCCCTCGACTAATGCGTCGGCCGCGCCCTCCGGGCCAAACAGCACCGTTTCGATTTGTGCGGCATCCACTACCAGAACGATGAGTACGGAACTGTCCCGCGCCAGTGCAGCGGGCGTGACCCTTGCCGTCGCGCCCGCGGCAACCGCTGCGGCCTCGGCCTCGGGCCGGATATCGCGTACCAATACGCGAAAGCCGCCGCGCACCAGGCTCCGCACGACGCCGAGGCCCATCGCCCCGGTGCCGATCACGCCGACGACAGGCAGGGTGACCACGGCGGTCGAACTACATCTTGCCCGCGGCGTACGGCTTGCAGTTGTCGAGCTTGCTCGCAACGCCGAATTCGATCAGTGTCAGGTCTTCACCTTTGCCGCGAAGCTCGGTGTTGCCATTGCTATAACGCACGCCCGTCGTCGTGGGAATCTGGTAGAGCGTGACTTTTTCGCCGGCTGCCGTAAGCATTCGCGCCTCGCCGGTGTCGAAGCGGATGACCACGCGCTGCCCGGCGAGCTGGCATGCGTACGTATTCTTGACCGCCTCTTCTTCTTCCTTGGACGGCTTGTGTTCGCAGGCGGCGACTCCCGCCAGCAACAGCGCGCCGGCCACCAAGGCAACGTGGAAACGCATCGGCTTCTCCCTACGATATGACTCCAGCGATAGGCCGCCGGGATCCACAACGTCGCTCATTTTACGACATCGCACAACCGTGCCGACTGCAAGCGGCCGCTGGTCTGCGGCGTGGTGACGAACTTGCACACGTCGAATTGCTGCTCGGTCAGCGCAGCCGCAGCGGCCTTGAGGTCGCCGTCGGGAAGCGAGGGATCACGCGAGAGGATGCGTCCGTAGCGGAGCGACGGATGCCCAACGACGATCCATCGGTATTCCGGACCGACCGCGATCACAATCGACTCGCGGCCCAACGGGTACCACCAGATCCCAAGAAAATTGACGGAGGTGACCTTGAGGACGGCCGGTGCCGACGGGTCGAGCGGACGGATACGCGTCTCGTTGGTGTCGGCGCTGCCATCTGCACGCGTACAGTCGGTCTGTGCTGCCATCGCGCCGTTTTCCGCGCTCGTGTAGACGACCAGCGTGTCGCGCGCACAGCGGGTCTGCAGAAACCCGGGAATGGCGCCGATTTCGTACCATTTTCCCAGATAGCGGGCGAGGTCGAAATTGGGGGCGGGCGTAAGCGCCAGGACCGACGAAGGCGCAGCGAGGGCGAACAAGATGAAAAGAGAAAAACGCACAGGCGACTTTTACACTATTTCGATGCGCCTGTGCTTATCGGCCGCCGCTGTGGCAGGGCGCGCCCTGTCGCGGTGGCCTCGGGGAGGGCTTTTCAGGCCGGTCCAGGCACGCTCAAGTCGAGATGATGGGCCGCGCCGAAGGCTCGGTCAAGGTGGAGTCCAGCACGTCAACAGGCAGTGAATCTCCTTCGGATCGGCCGTCGATCTGAGCGTCGCGCGAAAGTTTGTGTCACAAAACATTTCCGCAACGAGAGCGAGCATCTTCAGATGTTCATCATTTGCCTGCGCTGGCACCAGCAGGACGAGCATGTCGGCAACAGGCTTCGCGTCGGGCGCGTCGAACGCGATCGGTATGCGGAGTCGCGCAAACGCCGCGGCGGACTGACGCAGGCCTTTGACCCGCGCGTGCGGAATCGCGACACCGCGGCCCAAACCGGTGGACCCAAGTTCGTCACGCTCGACCAGGCTCGCGCATATCTGCTGCGCAACGAGACCATGGCGCGAGCCCATAGTCTCCGCAATGACCTCGAAGGCATTCACCTTGTCCCGCGCGTCGAGGTCCAGCACGATATCTTCAACCTTCAGCATGTGGCCGAGCGCAATGCGCGGGCTCGCGACGGCTAGATGCGCGGCGCGACGGCAGGTGGCGGCGGGGAAAGTAACCGGTATGTCGTTGGCGCTTGCCGTGCGATGCGGCACTTCTGCGATGGTTCGCGCTGGGCCCATCTCGATGCTGTTGTTCACGCTCATGCGCGTAGCCTATGGCTACGCGGAAAAGCACGGTGTCTTTATTTTCGCTGCGAGCGTAAACGGCGCGTAAAGAAACTCGCTGCCGTCTGCTACCGCGTCAAGCGAACTACTCGTGTGCCGCAGATCGCGGGCCAACCTTTACACGGTCTTGACATGATTCAGCACAGATTTGACGCGCCCTTTCCATTACCGGACGTAAATTGATGCCTTGGCAACAAGGAAGGAAAGGCAATGGATATTTATCACAGTTGGGCGCTTTGGAGATTGCTTGTCATTGGGTTGAGTGCGTTGCCGTTTGTTGTCGCGGCGGTAGTTTCAGGCTTTCTTCAGAGGCATTCGAGTGGATCGAGCGGCAGCGTAGAGCGCGTCGACGACAACGCATCCTCCGCAATTGCGGGGCCCGTCGCATGGGGCGTGGAAGATCATGGACGCGCCGCAATTCGGTCTGACGACGGTGCAACGACGGTGAAGAAGCACGCGGCGTAAGGTAGCTCGTGCCTTTGTTGGTTGTGCGCCCGCGGCCGCAAGTTGGCCACGGCAGATTGAATTCGCATTCACCCCTCGCCCTCGATGCGATTCCGCGGACAACCGCGTATCCAGGGCGGCCTAGAGTGCGGCGTCCGGGTCAACTTGCAGCGACGCCCGATGTCGTCGGCGCATCGGGCCATGCAGCGAGAAGCTCCCTTACTTCATGCGGACTGATACTTGTCCGAAGTTTGTCGCGAAAACTTCGGTCGCTGAACATCCCGGCAGCGGCAGCCAGCAGGCGCAAATGGCTCTCATTCGCCTTCTGCGGGACGATGAGTCCGAGAAATACCGACACCGGCCTCCCGTCGGGAGCATCGAACGGCAACGCGAATTTCGTCCGCACGAACGCTGCTGTTGCCGCGGCGCACTGACTCATGCGCGCATGGGGTATGGCGAAGCCGTGGCCCACGGCGGTCGAGCCCAGTTGCTCGCGAAGCTTCAGGCTTTCCAGAATTAGAGCCTTCGACAGCCCGTGGCGCACCGCCAGCAGCTCGGCGACTTCCTCGAGAAGCTGAGACTTGCTCGCAATGTCGAGATCGAGACGAACGGCGTCTGTCACCAGCAATTCCCCGACGGGATTCATCGACGCCGCTCCCGTTCAACTAGGCTAACCGGGCGCCCATGCCGATGGCTACGGGGACGACGCTTCGCTCTCATCTTCATTCTCGCTCGCTGCGTGCAGATGGACGTAATTCGAGTTTTCGTCAAAGTCGATCAGCTCCGCGTACCTTCCCCAGGCTATCAGTGTTCCTAGCAACTTTGCGGGCTGATCGTAGGGCAGCAGTGTCCCCAATTCGTCGCGCACGCTATCGGCATCGATGCGGCCGTCGGGCGACTCGGACAAGCGTGCGCTGACCATCTGAAACAGCCGCAGCTTCATGATCGCCTGCCGGAACAGCGTTTTGCGCGCGGGCGTCGGCGCCGCGAGGAAATACCAGCCGGCCTCGGTCATCAGCACGTCGTCCTTTGGGGTGTCGACCAGGCCCAGCATCTCGGCCGCCTTGACGATCGCGATGGTTTCGCCGAATTCCTTGCCGATGCGTGCGCTCAAATCGAAGACGTTGATCGTTTCCTGCGCGTCCTCGATGATTTCGAGCAGGCCAATGATGGTTTCGACGGGGACGTTCGGAATCGATTCGACCCGGGTGGCGACCGGCGCTGCTGCCATCGCCGCAGATTCCTCCGCCGCTTCGGCGCCCCGATCAGCACCAACGCCAGCAGTGCGCGTTGCTGGCGGTTCGGCAAGATCATCCGGCATGACCAATGCCGTGATCGCGGCGTGCACCTGGTCGACCATGGCGGCGAATTGCTGCGAATTGACATCGCGCGGGAACGGCAGTGGATTGGGAATGACATTGCGGATGCGACCCGGATGCGACGAGATGATGACAATGCGCGTGGCGATGAAGACCGCCTCGACAATGTTGTGGGTGACGATGAAAATACTCTTGATGCCGGCGTGCCCGGAGCCGCGCCACAGATCGACGATTTCGGTGCGCAGGCTCTCCGCGGTGAGCACATCGAGCGCGCTGAACGGTTCGTCCATGCATAGCACTTCGGGCTGTGCGACCAGGGCACGCGCGACCCCGACGCGCTGGCGCATCCCGCCCGACAATTGTTTCGGATACGCATTCTCATAGCCGGCGAGGCCGATGAGTTCAAGCGCACGATCGATTTCTTCCTGCTCCTCCCGCGCGTCGAGGCGGCGCTGAATGAGTCCGACCTTCACGTTTTCCAGTACGGTAAGCCAGGGGTAGAGGGCAAAGCTCTGGAACACGATGGCCACGCCGCGGTTGATGCCGGTCAGCGCCGCGCCATGGCTGCGCACGGCTCCTTGCGTCGGATCGGTGAGACCCGCCATAAGGCGCAGGATGGTGGACTTGCCGGAGCCCGATTGGCCCAGTAACGCGAGGATCTCGCCTTCCCGGACCTCGAGGCTGATGTCATCGAGTACCGTCACGGGAGGCCCACCGTCCGCCCCGACGTACGACTTCGACACATGCCGCAGTTCGATCAGATGTGCCAGTTCGGCGGCGGGCTTGTGCGGATTTTCAGCGAGTGTCGTGGCGGCGGGCATCGGTTATCCCTCGAGCGCCCGAACCAGATCGCGACGAATCCGGTCCATTCCATGAGAGCTCGGGCGTTGCGCGCCGCTTGGCAATTTGGGCATCAGTCGAGCTTGAATTTGCGTTCAGCAAGGTCGTAGAGACGACGCCACAATAGCCGATTGATGAGGACGACAAAGATGGCCATCACCATGATACTGAAATAGATCGCGGGTTGGTCGCCCTTCTCGGTCACCTCCGCGATATAGGCACCCAGGCCGTCGGCAACAAGCCGGTCTTTGCCCCAGGATGCGACCTCGGCCACGATACTGGCGTTCCATGCTCCGCCGGTGGCGGTCAGGGCGCCCGTGACCCAGAACGGAAAAATCGCCGGGATGATCAGCGTTTTCCACAATTCCCAGCGAGGCAAACCAAATAAGGCGGAGGCTTCACGCAAATCGGTCGGGATGGCCATCGCGCCCGCGATGACGTTGAACAGGATGTACCACTGCGTTCCGAGCGCCATGAGCAGGATGCTGCCCCAGTTAATCGAAATGTGCGCGGCGATGAAGAAGGCCACGATGAACGGAAAGGTCATGTTCACCGGAAACGATGCGGCGATCTGCGCGAGCGGTTGCGCGATGCGCGCTACCCGCGGCCGCAGCCCGATCCAGACACCGATCGGAGTCCAGATCAACGTGGCGATGACCGTCATCGCGGACACGCGCAGCAACGTAAGAACGCCCAGCCAGACCACGTGCAGCATCTGCGCACGCGTCATGTCGGTCCGGATCTGTTGCGCGATATCGATCGTGTTGAAGATGAGCCAGCCGATGCCAGCCGCGAGCGCGATCCAGACTCCGAGGCGCACAAGTATTCGCGCGGGCCTCGGCGTATGTCCGGAAAGCGATTGCGTAAAGTCCGCGCCGAGCGTAGAGGCACGCTCGGTAGCGCGTCCGAAGCCGCGACCGACGTGATCCGAGAGCCAGGTCAGCACGTACGAGCGCTGGAGCAGTTCCAACACCCACGACTTCGGGCTGTCCTTGCCGCCGGTCTGTTCGAGCTTGAATTTCTCCGCCCACGCGACCAACGGCCGCCACAAGAGCTGATCGACGACGACAATCGTGACGATCATCGCGACGATGGCGTACAAAGCAGCACGCGTATCGCCAGCCTCCATTGCCGCGGCCATGTACGAACCAAGGCCGGGAAGCTTGATGTTTTTGTTCATTACCGAAATCGCTTCGCTTTGAGCAACGAAGAACCAGCCGCCACCGAAGCTCATCATCGAGTTCCACATCAGGCCGATGGCGGAGGAGGGCAGCTCGACCCGCGTGAAGCGCTGCCAGCGATTCATGTGGTAAACCGTCGCGGCTTCCTGCAGCTCGGCCGGAATCGTGACCAGCGAATGGTAAAAGCCGAAGGTCATGTTCCATGCCTGCGCCGTAAAGATGGCAAAGATGCTGGCACATTCGACACCGAGCAGGCTTCCGGGAAAGAGCGCCAGGAATCCAGTGACGGTAATCGAGAGAAATCCCAGCACGGGAACCGACTGCAGAATGTCGAGCAGCGGCAGCATGAGCTTGCGCGCACGCACGCTCTTGGCGGCAATGTAGCCGTAGACGAGCGTGAACAGGAGCGCGGCGAAAAAGGCCAGGAACATTCGCAGCACGGTGCGCGCCGTGTAGTAGGGAATGTGCACGACATCAAGCGAAAGCGGCGCCGCGTGCAGCTCGTCGAAGCGCACCTGCATGTCGCCGCTCAGGACCACGAGCAGCCAGAGCAGCACGAAGACACTCAGGATCACGATCACGTCGATCCAGCCGAATCTCGCGCCGTGTTCGATCTGTTGGCCGGTTGTCTCTGGATACGGACGTGGTGTCATCTTGATCCGGGCGCGTTGTGTCGAGCCGGGCGATTGTATCCCGTAGTAACGGCGCCATCCGACGGTCGCCGCGTGCCGGAAACGGGTTAGTCGAGAATCTTGGCTTGCTCGTGTGAAGCGTGCGAAGCGTGACCGTTTCGCGCCGTCGCCTAGGCTTTACAACTGACGCACAAAATTTGATGCCAACTTTACACCGGCGACGTTAGGCTTCCGGTTGGCCGTATGTGGCATCGCCCAGGACGTTCGATAGCCTTAACTCCACGATGTTCTTCTGGATATTGATCATCTCCGCATTCGCCGCCGCCGAGGTTGGCATCACGGTGATACTCGTGCACCTGAGCGCCGGGGCGACTGAAAGTCGTTAGGGCTCACCCAAGCTGCACGGCGGATGTCGGGTTCGGCGCGCAGATCGGCATGCGCGCAGCAGGTCCTTACATTTTCTTTACACCGAGCGCCCCTCCAATTTATGCCGTCTTGATGGGACGCTGACTATAGTTTGAGTCTGGACTGACTGGACCTGCAAGGGGAATGACCAATGGACTTCGTCATGGACACTATCTACATCGCCGTGATCGTCGGATTTTTCGTCGCGTCAGCGGGGCTGATTCGCTTTTGCGCGTCCCTAATGGACAAGGGAGGCAAGTCATGAACTGGGCCTATTGGCTGAGCGGAATCGCAACGCTCGGCATTTTCATCTATCTCCTTATCGCGCTGTTCAAGCCGGAGCTCTTTTCATGAACACCTCGGGTTGGCTGCAACTCGGCCTGTACGTCGTCGTCCTGTTGCTGCTGGCAAAGCCCCTCGGCGCGTATATGGCTGGCGTCTATGATGGCCGCGCGACGTTTGCGCAACGCATTGGTGGTCCGCTGGAGCGCCTGATCTACCGCGGCGCGGGCGTCGATCAGAACCGAGACATGGGCTGGATCGACTACGCGCTGGCCATGCTCTGGTTCAACCTCGTCGGAGCGCTGGTCGTATACGCGATGCAACGCGTGCAGCAATGGCTGCCGCTGAATCCGCAGCAGATGGCGGCAGTGAGCCCGGACTCGTCGTTCAACACCGCGACGAGCTTCATCACCAACACCAACTGGCAGGGCTATGGCGGCGAAAGCACGATGAGTTATCTGACGCAGATGCTCGGCCTCACCGTCCAGAACTTCCTCTCCGCGGCCAGCGGCATGGCGGTGCTCGTTGCGCTGGCCCGCGGCTTCATCCGCAAGGAGGCCAAAGGCATCGGCAACTTCTGGGTCGATCTCACGCGGACCACTGTCTACATCCTGCTGCCGTTGTCTTTCGTGTTCGCGCTCGTGCTCGTCGCGCAAGGCGTTCCACAGACCTTCGACAAGGCCGCGACGGTCACGATGGTCCAACCGGTGACCTACGACAACCCGAAGAATGGCCCGGACGGCCAGCCGCTCAAGGATGACAAAGGCAATCCGGTCACGGAGAAGGCCACCACGAGCGAGCAGACCATACCGCTCGGCCCCGTCGCATCGCAGATTGCGATCAAGCAGCTTGGCACCAACGGTGGCGGGTACTACAACGCCAACTCGGCGCATCCACTCGAGAGCCCGACGCCGCTGACGAATTTCCTCGAGATGCTCGCCATCCTGCTGATTCCGGCGGCGCTCTGCTACACCTTCGGCCGCATGCTCGGCGATACCCGGCAGGGGTGGGCACTGCTCGCGGCGATGACGATCGTGTTCGCAGCGCTTTTACCCGTGACCTACATTGCCGAACAGAGTGGCAATCCCGTCCTCACGAAGCTGGGCGCGGATCAGGTGGCGAGCGCGACCAACCCCGGCGGCAACATGGAGGGGAAGGAAGTGCGCTTCGGTATCGCCAACTCCGCGCTGTGGGCTACCGCGACGACCGCCGCATCCAACGGCTCGGTCAATTCCATGCACGACTCATTCACCCCGATCGGTGGGCTGGTTCCGATGTGGCTGATCCAGCTGGGCGAAGTGATCTTCGGCGGCGTCGGATCGGGCCTCTACGGGATGATCATGTTTGCCGTCATTACAGTCTTCATCGCCGGACTGATGATCGGGCGTACGCCCGAGTATCTGGGCAAGAAGCTGGGCGCATTCGAAATCAAGATGGCTTCGATCGCGATCCTGCTGCCGCCACTGCTCGTGCTCTGCGGCACCGCTGTCGGCGTCATGTTCGATGCCGGCAAGGCGGGTGTCTCAAATCCAGCCGAGCACGGCTTCTCCGAAATCCTGTACGCATTCTCCTCTGCCGGCAACAATAACGGCAGCGCGTTTGCCGGCCTGTCGGCGAACACGCCGTTCTACAACACCGCGCTCGGCATCTCGATGCTCTTCGCGCGGTATTGGCTGGCGGTACCGGTGCTGGCACTCGCCGGCGCCCTTGCCGCGGCCAAGAGCGTGCCGGCTTCCTCCGGCACGCTTCCGACGCATACGCTGCTGTTCGTCGTCGTGCTTATCGGTACCGTCATCACGGTCGGCGCGCTGACGTTCGTGCCGGCGTTGGCATTGGGTCCGGTCGTGGAGCATCTGCTGCTCTTCGCCGGGCCGTAGGCTGCCACAACCCCCCTTGAGAGAACTGATCATGTCGACTGCGATAGCCAAGCAACCGGGTCTGTCCTGGTTCGTCAATCCTGAGCTGATGAAGAGGGCATTCTTCGACAGCTTTCTGCGTCTGACGCCGCGGTACCAATGGCGCAATCCGGTGATGTTCGTCGTGTACGTCGGCAGCATTCTGACGACCATCCTGTGGTTACAGGCGCTTGCTGGCAACGGCGAAGCGCCCGCCGGCTTCATTCTTGCTGTGACGCTGTGGCTTTGGGTCACGCTGCTGTTCGCCAACTTCGCCGAAGCGATTGCCGAGGGACGGAGCAAGGCGCAAGCGGCCTCCCTCAAAAGCGCGCGCCGCGACACGACGGCCAAGAAGCTCGCCAAGCCACAGCGCGATGCCACGCAGACGCTGGTACCGTCGAACGTCCTGCGCAAGGGAGACGTCGTGCTGGTCGTGCAAGGCGACCTCGTTCCCGGCGACGGCGAAGTGATCGAAGGCGCCGCGTCGATCGACGAGAGCGCGATCACGGGTGAAAGCGCGCCGGTCATTCGCGCCGCTGGAAGCGACTTCAATACCGTGACCGGCGGCACGCGGGTGCTCTCGGACTGGGTCGTCGTGCGCATCAACGTAAATCCGGGCGAGGCGTTCCTCGATCGCATGATCGGCATGGTCGAGGGCGCCAGGCGGCAGAAGACCCCGAACGAGATCGCGCTGACCATCCTGCTGGTGGCAATGACGCTGGTTTTTCTGCTCGCTACGGTGACGCTGCTGCCCTATTCGATCTACAGCGTGGACGTGGCGAAGGCCGGCACCCCGGTCACGATCACCGTGTTGGTCGCGCTGCTGGTGTGCCTCATTCCGACGACCATCGGCGGGTTGCTGTCGGCGATCGGCGTCGCCGGGATGGGCCGCATGATGCGCGCCAATGTCATCGCGACGTCCGGTCGTGCGGTGGAGGCGGCGGGCGATTGCGACGTGTTGCTGCTCGACAAGACGGGGACGATCACCTACGGGAACCGTCAGGCGTCCGCGCTCTATACGATGGCGACGGTGCCGCTGCCGCAGCTGGCAGAGGCCGCACTGCTCGCGTCGCTCGGCGACGAAACGCCCGAAGGCAAGAGCATCGTCGCGCATGTCCGGCGCGCGCACGGCGTCGTACCACCGGCGCTGGTGCCGGGCAAGTTCACCATTGTGCCGTTTTCGGCGCAGACGCGGATGAGCGGTGTCACTTTCGAAGGCCGCGAACTGCGCAAGGGCGCGCTGGATGCCGTGCGCGGCTGGATTGGCGCGCAGGGCGGCAGCGCCGATGTCGAGGTCATCACCCGGGTGGAGGACATCGCCCGGCGCGGGTCGACGCCGCTGGTCGTCGCCGAGGGTCGCCACATCCTCGGCGTGATCGAACTCAAGGACGTCGTCAAGAGCCAGATCAAGGAACGTTTCGCCGAGCTGCGCCGGATGGGCATCCGCACGATCATGATCACCGGCGACAACAAGCTCACCGCGGCGACGATCGCGGCCGAGGCCGGCGTCGACGACTTCCTTGCCGAAGTGACGCCGGAGGCCAAGCTCAAGCTGATCCGCGACATCCAGGCGGAGGGCAAGCTCGTCGCGATGACCGGCGACGGCACCAACGACGCGCCGGCGCTCGCGCAGGCCGACGTTGCCGTCGTGATGAACAGCGGCACTCAGGCGGCGAAAGAAGCGGGCAACATGGTCGATCTCGACTCGAATCCGACCAAGTTGATCGAGATTGTCGAGATTGGCAAGCAGCTGCTCATGACCCGCGGCGCGCTGACGACATTCTCGATCGCCAACGACGTCGCCAAGTATTTCGCGATCATCCCGGCAGCCTTTGCCAGTACCTATCCTGTGCTCGACGCGTTAAACGTGATGCATCTGGCCACGCCCAATAGCGCCATTCTGTCGGCCGTAATCTTCAACGCGCTGATCATCCCGGCGCTGATTCCGTTGGCGCTCAAGGGGGTCAAGTACCGCCCGGTCGGCGCCGCGGCCGTCCTGCGGCGCAACATGCTGATCTATGGTGTCGGCGGGATCCTGCTGCCGTTCTTGGGCATCAAGCTGATCGACATGCTGTTGGTCGTGCTGAACCTCGCCTGACACAAGGAGAACGACCATGTTTGCCCAATTCACACCTGCACTGCGGATGCTCGTCATCATGTCGGCGCTGACAGGTATCGTTTATCCGCTGGTCGTCACCGGCATCGCGCAGCTCGCGTTCCCGCGCGCAGCCAACGGCAGCCTGATCGTCGTGGACGGCAAGACACAAGGATCCGACCTCATCGGGCAGCCCTTCGACGATCCGAAGTATTTCTGGAGCAGGCCTTCGGCGACCTCACCGCAGCCCTACAACGCGATGTCGTCGTCGGGCTCGAATCTCGGCCCCCGCAATCCGGCGCTGGCCGATGCGGTCAAGGACCGGATCAAAGCGCTGCGCGACGCCGATCCGGGTAACGACTCTCCGGTGCCCGTCGACCTGATTACTGCATCGGGGAGCGGGCTCGATCCACACATCAGCGTCGCGGCGGCCAACTATCAGGCGCCGCGTGTGGCCAAGGTGCGCAATGTGCCGCTGACGCAAGTGCAGACGCTGGTCGCCGAGCATACCGAGAATCGCACCCTGGGCGTTCTTGGCGAGCCCCGCGTCAATGTGCTCGGCCTGAATCGGGCGCTCGATCAAGTGCACTAGGGTCGGCACCCCGCCGGAGGTGTACGGAGGCGGGTAAACTAACCGTCGATCCATTTGACGGCTGAGCATGGAGACGGAACGACCCGACCCGGACGCATTGCTTGCCGAAGTCAACGCCGCGGCCGCCCGTGAGCGCCGCGGCCGGTTGAAGATCTTCTTCGGCGCTACCGCGGGCGTGGGCAAGACCTTCGCGATGCTGGCCGCGGCGCACGACCAGTTGCGCACGGGCACGGATGTCGTTGTCGGGCTCCTTGAAACGCACGGCCGGGTCGACACCGCGGCGCTGCAGGACGGCCTGCCGCAACTACCGCCGCTGATGCTCGAAGTCCAGGGCACGCAGGTCAAGGAATTCGACCTCGATGGCGCACTCACGCGCCGCCCGGCGCTCATTCTAGTCGACGAACTCGCGCATACGAATGCCCCCGGCGCGCGCCATCCCAAGCGCTGGCAGGACGTCGACGAATTGCTTGCGGCGGGCATCGACGTGTACACGACGCTGAACGTCCAGCACCTCGAAAGCCTGAACGACGTCGTCGGGCAGATTACCGGGATCCGCGTCAGCGAAACGCTGCCCGACACGGTCTTCGAATCCGCCGACGAAGTAGAGTTGATCGACTTGCCGCCCGACGAATTGCTCGGGCGGCTGCGCGCGGGCAAGGTGTACATGCCGCAGCAGATCGAGCGCGCGCTCGCGAATTTCTTCCAGAAGGGCAACCTGATTGCGCTGCGCGAAATGGCGCTGCGGCAGACGGCTGATCGCGTCGATGCGCAGATGCGCGAGTACCGCGACGAGAAGTCGATTGCACCGGTATGGGCTGCCGGCGAACGCATCGTCGTGGGAATCGGGGCCGACCACCAGGGCGAGCAGCGCATTCGTGCGGCGAAGCGTCTCGCCGACGCCATCGACGCCCCGTGGCACGCGGTGTATGTCGAAACGCCGCGACTGTTGCGTCTGCCCGCAGTCGGACCGCACGCGGATCCTCGGCTATCTGCGGCTGGGCGAGCAACTCGGCGCCAAGACGAGCGTGCTATCGGGATCCGCGGTCGCCGATGAGCTCATCGCGTTTGCGCTGGCCCACAACGCGACCAAACTCCTGCTCGGGCCGCCTCCGAAGTGGGGGCTGTATCGGTGGCTCGCCGGGTCGGTGGTCGACGAAGTCACCTCGCGGCTGCATGGCGTCGATCTGCAGATTATCGGCAACGCGGACTCCGCCGCCGCGCAACGTGGCTTTGCCGATCAACTGGCAAGGACCAAAGCACACCTGGGCATGGATGAATCCAAGGTGCGCTCGCGCAAGCAGCGGTGGCCGGGATATGCGGCCGCGCTCGGGACGTGCGCCATTTCCACTGCGGTGGCGTGGGCGCTGTTCGGCCGCTTCGAGGCGACCAACCTGGTCATGGTGTATCTCCTCGGCGTGCTGGGCATTGCCTACCGCTTCGGCCGGGGTCCGGCCGTTGCGACATCGGTGCTTTCGGTCGCGCTGTTCGATTTTATTTTCGTGCCTCCGTACTACAGCTTTGCGGTCACCGATTCTCAATATCTCCTGACGTTCGTGGTGATGCTCGCCGTGGGCCTGGTGATCAGCAACCTGACCGCGAGCGTGCGCTTGCAGGCCCGGGTCGCCCAGCACCGGCAATTGCGCACGGAGGCGTTGTACACGATGACGCGGGAGCTGTCGCGCGCAGCGACGCTGGAAGAAGTCGTCGCCATCGCGGTTCGTCATGTATCGACGATATTCGAGGCGCAATCGGTCGTGCTCCTGCCAGGCGAGGCGGGGACGATCGTGCACCCTGCTGCGGCAGGCATCTACGGTTCGTTCCACGGTGCGGACCTCGGCATCGCCCGCTGGGTGCATGGCAACCGCGTCGCAGCCGGCCTGGGTACGCATACGCTGGCGGGGGCTGATGCACTTTATCTGCCGCTCGCAGCGGCACACCAGGTCGTTGGCGTGCTGGCGGTGCTGCCCGCGCGCCACGAGCGCCTCCTGATTCCTGAACAGCGGCATCTGCTCGAAACGTTTGCGGGGCAGATCGGCTCCGCGCTCGAACGCGTCCAGCTCGCCGCGGATCGCTCCGAGCTCGCGCGCAAGGCCGAGACAGAGAGCGTGCGCAATTCTCTCCTTAACGCGATCTCGCACGATCTGCGCACGCCGCTGTCGGTGCTCGTCGGTGCATCGTCGAGCCTGATCGAGGACCCCGAACTCCTCAGCGACGGCGCGCGGCGCGAGCTGGCGGCGACGATCCATGACGAAGCGTTGCGCATGACGGTGCTGGTGAACAATCTTCTCGACATGGCGCGCCTCGAATCGGGTAGCGCGCCGCTGGCCCGACAGTGGTCGTCGCTGGAGGAATTGCTCGGTAGCGTATTGACTCGGCATAAACCGGTCCTTGCCAGTCATCCGGTGCGCGTCGATTTGGCACCTGACTTACCGCTATTGAGCGTGGATCCGGTACTGCTCGAGCAGGTGCTTGCCAACCTTTTGGAGAATGCGGCGAAGTACACGCCCGACGGTACGCCCATCGACGTCAGCGCGCACGCGACGCCGCAAGGGGTTGTGGTCGAAGTTGCCGATCGTGGCCCCGGATTTCCTCCGGGTGATGAGGCGAAGCTTTTCGACAAGTTCTATCGGGTGAAGGCAGAGGCGGCGCAAAGCGGAGTCGGGCTTGGACTGGCGATCTGCAAGGCGATCGTCGTCGCGCATGGTGGCACGATTGTCGCGTCGAATCGCGACGGCGGCGGGGCGGTGTTCCGCTTCGTGCTGCCGGCGGGGACGCCGCCGCCAATGGAAGTAGAGCGCGAGCCGCTTCCGGTGATCCAGGCGGCGCCATGAGCGCGATGGGCCGTCCCGAGCGCCTAAGTGCCCAATGAGCCGCAGCGCGCAGCGCGGAGGTCTTGTATGAGCGCGATGGGCCGTCCCGGGCGCCTAAGTGCCCAATGAGCCGCAGCGCGCAGCGCGAAGGTACTCAATGAGCGAGCCGACGGCGACGCTGGTCGTCATCGAAGACGACCCGCAGATCCGCCGTTTTCTACGCACGGGTTTGTCCGCGCAGCCGTTCCGGATATTCGAAGCCGAAACGGGACGCGATGGCCTGGTCGAGGCGGCGACGCGTAAACCGGACCTGGTCATTCTCGACCTGGGATTGCCCGATATCGACGGCGTGGACGTCGTGACGCGGCTGCGCGAGTGGTATACGCGTCCGATCGTCATCCTCTCCGCGCGCGATGACGAGCAGACGAAGATCAAGGCGCTCGACGCCGGCGCCGACGACTATCTCAGCAAACCCTTCGGCATTGGCGAACTCCTGGCGCGCATCCGTGTGGCGCTTCGCCGCTCGTCACACGACGAAGGTTCTGCGAATACCGTTTTTCGTTTTGGCGACGTCGAAGTCGACCTCGCGTCGCGACGCGTGCAGCGTGGCCATGTCGACGTCCACCTCACGCCAAACGAATATCGCCTGCTGACCACGCTCATTCGGCACGCGGGCAAGGTGTGCACCCATCGGCAGCTGCTTACCGAAGTATGGGGGCCTGGCCATGTCGAGCGCGGCCACTACGTGCGCATCTACATGGGCCAGTTGCGCCACAAGCTGGAGGCGGATCCGACGCGGCCACAGTATCTGCGTACCGAAGTCGGCGTCGGCTATCGGCTGCTGCAGGATTAGCAATCGACAACGTTTACCGCGAGACCGCCCAGGGAAGTTTCCTTGTACTTGGCCATCATGTCGCGGCCGGTCTCGTACATCGTCTTGATCACGGCATCGAGCGCGACGCGATGCGTCCCATCGCCGCGCAGCGCAAGAGACGCGGCGTTGATCGCCTTCACCGCGCCCATCGCGTTGCGTTCGATGCAGGGAATCTGCACCAGTCCACCGACGGGATCGCAACTCATGCCCAGGTGATGCTCGATGCCGATCTCGGCCGCATTCTCGATCTGTGCATTGCTGCCGCCGAGTGCGGCGGCAAGCCCGGCCGCGGCCATCGAGCAGGCAACGCCGACTTCGCCCTGGCATCCGACTTCGGCACCGGATAGCGACGCGTTGCGCTTGCACAGGCCGCCGATCGCAGCAGCGGTCAGCAGGAAGGCAACGATCCCTTCCTCGTTGGCTTCCTGGTAGAACTCGCGGTAGTAACGAATCACGGCAGGAATGATTCCGGCGGCGCCGTTGGTGGGGGCAGTGACCACGCGCGAACCCGCGGCGTTTTCCTCGTTGACAGCGATCGCATAAGTGCTGACCCAATCCATCGCTTCGGTGGGGCTGCCCGGGCTCGCCGCCCGCTGTGCCATCAGCGCGTCACGCAGTCCCTTGGCACGGCGGCGGACGTTCAGCCCTCCGGGAAGGACGCCCTCGCTGCGCATGCCGCGCTCGATGCTGTCGCTCATGACGGCCCAGCGATCGAGCAGGCCGCCCTTGACCTGGTCAGGGCTGCGCAAGGCGAGCTCGTTGATGCGCATCATTTCCGGAATGCGCTTGTGCGCTTCCTCGCCGTGCCGCAGAAGTTCGGCAGCGCTGGCGAATGGATACGGCACGCGCAAAGGCGCCACGGGATCGCCTATGTGCTCCGCTTCCTTTTCGTCGACGACGAAGCCACCGCCGACGGAGTAATACACATTGCGTGCGAGCGGTGTGTCGTCGGCGGCGAATGCCGCGAACCGCATGCCGTTACTGTGAAAGAACAGGGTTTTGTCGATGCGGAAGCGCAGGTGCTCCGCTTCGCGAAAAGCGATCGGGTGTCGCCCGGCGATCGAGAGCATCTGCTGCGAGCGAATTCTCTCGACCTTGGATTCGACCTGGTCGGGATCGATGCGATCGGGTGTTTCACCCGAAAGGCCCAGGAGGACGGCGCGATCGGTGCCGTGTCCTCGACCCGTCAACGCCAGCGATCCATACAAGTCGACTGTGATTCGCGCGGTGGGCTCTAGTTTTGCTCCCGCTACCAGTTGCTGCGCGAAACGAAACGCGGCACGCATCGGGCCGACGGTATGCGAACTCGAAGGACCAAGACCGATCTTGAACAGATCGAAAGCACTTACGAACATCGATGTACTTCGCGCCCGATCAGCGATCGTGCAAGCGCACTTTTGGCCTGACGAGTCGCGGTGCTAGACTGGATCATTGCCACAACATTGTAACCCGGGAGCAGCGATGGCATCGGGCATCGCGACACGCATGTGTCGCGCAGTCGGGACGTTTTTGTTGGCGGTCGCGTGTCTCGTGCCGCCGACGTTGGCCGCCGATGCGGGCTGGCGCGCGTACGACCGCGGCGACTATGCGACCGCACGCGACGAATACGCCGCCGCAGCCCGTGCGGGCGATCGACTTGCACAGTACAACTTGGCGATGATGCTGATGCGTGGCGAAGGCGGAGTGGCGGATACCGACGGCGGCGTCGTCTGGCTCACCAAGGCTGCCGAGGCGGGCATGGCACAGGCGCAGTACAACCTGGGGCTCCTCTACGAGAGCGGCGTTGGCGTCCCGCGATCGCTCCCTTCTGCGACCGCGTGGTGGGAGAAAGCCGCCCAGCAGGGTCACGCCGACGCGCAGGTCCAGCTGGCAACGCAATACTTTCTCGGACGCGGCGCGCCCAAAGACTGGAAGCTTGCCGCGCGATGGTACGAGGCTGCGGCTGCAAACGGCGACGCCGGAGCGCAATACATCATCGGCAGCTTTTACGAACACGGCGACGGCGTTGCGCAAGACTTGCGCAAGGCTTTGGACTGGTACGCGCTCGCCGCGCGACAAGGTGACGTCGGCGCAGCGGTGCAGGCGAAGGACGTAGCCAGGCGCCTTGCTGCAGCGGGTGGGTCGCGCGAGGCGCCCTAGCTTCGCGTCGCGCGGCTGGCAACCGCGATCGAGCGGGCAGACCTCGCAGCGGGCGGACTGGTCTCGCCCGAGGCGAAACGCAACGTATCCGGATACGACAGGACTTCCGGCACTTCGTCACCGGTGAGTTCGCGCTGCGCCGCCTGCCACCAATGAGCGTCCAGCAGGTCGGCGTGCGTCTCCAGGAACGTCGCGCGAACGCGCGGATCGGTCAGCAGGAAGGTTTCGAATTCTTCCGGGAACACGTCGTTGCCCGCCACCGGATACCAGACTTCGCTCGACATGTCGTCGTAGCCCGGCGGCGGCGGGGGAATTTTCCTGAAATTACATGCAGTCAGATATTCGATCTCGTCGTAGTCATAGAATACGACGCGGCCAAAGCGCGTTACGCCGAAATTCTTGAACAGAAGATCGCCGGCAAAGATGTTCACGGCGGTGAGCTGCCTGAGCGCGTCGCCATAGTCGCGAATCGCCCGCTCGCGCTGCGCGGGCGTCGCGGTTCTCGAGATACAGGTTGAGCGGGGTCATGCGCCGTTCGATATACAAATGCTTCACGACGATCATGTCGCCGTCCTGCTCGACCAGCGAAGGCGCAACCGCCAGCAGTTCGGCAACGAGCTCCGGCGTGAAGCGTGCGCGGGGAAACGCGACGTCCGAGTATTCGAGGGTGTCTGCCATCCTTCCGACGCGATCGTGGTGCTTGACCAGCACGTACTTTTCCTTGACCTTCTCTCGCGTCGTATCCTTCGACACCGCGATCTTGTCGCGGATCACCTTGAACACGTACGGGTAGGACGGCAACGTGAAGACCGTCATCACCAGACCCCTGATGCCAGGAGCGATGATGAAATTGTCGGTCGAATGCTTCAGGTGATGGAGGAAGTCGCGATAGAACAGCGTCTTGCCCTGCTTCTGCAGGCCGACCATCGTATAAAGCTCGGCCACGCTGCGTTCGGGAGCGATCTGATGCAGAAAACTCACGTACGCAGACGGCACCTCCATGTCGACGAGGAAGTACGCGCGATTGGCCGAAAACAGCAGCGCGATCTGGTCGCGGTCGAGGAGCAGTGCGTCGACGTACAACCTGTCGTCGCGTCCATGCTTGATCGCGACTGCGAAGGGATGCGATAGATAGCCGTTCACGATTCGGCCAATGACGTAGGCCGTACGGTTGCGAAAAAACAGGCTCGACAGCACCTGGATCTGGTGATTGGCTTCGAGGCGGAACGGCCGCGGGAATTGCTCGCGAAAAGCCCCGAGCATGTTCACCAGATCGCGGCGAAAATCGCCGAAGCGGCGTTCCAGCCGGAAATCGAGGACGATGTCGATCAGGGCGTGGCGCAGCCCGTGCTGACGCGGATAGTACGACCGGTACGAGGGCGGGTCCGCGTCGATGTGCTCCGTCGACACGGCCGGTCGTACGAACAGGCAGCGGTTGTGAAAATACGTCCGGTGCAGGATCTTGCACGACACCGAGTTGAAGAACGTTTCAGCGCATTCGGGCTGCTTATGGTCGATCAGCAGGGCGATGTAGCGGCGCTTGACTTCCTCCCAGCGGGCGTCATCGATCTGCGCGCATCCGAACTCGCGCTCCAGGCGAGAAACCGTTTCGACGACGCGGCGGTCGTAGAAGTCGATGCGATCCTGCGAAGTGTGGGCGATCGCGAGCCAGTTGCCTGCCTCGAATTGCCGCTTCGCCACCCGCGCACAATCCCGGAACAGCGCGTAGTGCAGGTTGAAGCCGTCGAGCGTCGCCTGCGCGATGGCCTGCGTGGTGGCGGTCATCGCGCGCGAGCCCGTTACTTCTTGACGGCAGCCTGGCGCTCTGCCACCTCTGCGGCGAATCCGTTGTACTCCGCAATGGCTTTGTTACCTGCTTCGAGGACCGCGTCGGAAAGCGCTTTCGTCTCGTCGACATATTTCTTGATGCAGTCGGAGTACACCTTGCCTTCCTTGTTGAAGCGTTCGATCCGCCTCGAGTCGTCGAAGGGGCCGGGAAACTGGGGTTTCACGCAAGTTGGCGCCGGCACCGCTGGCATTGCGGTGGCAGCAGGTTGCTGTGCGCCTGCAATCGACGCGATGAACGCAAACACGGCCAGGGCCGGAACTGCGAAGGTTCGGGATATCATGCTGAGCCTCGTCAAAGCCTGAATCGCGCATCTTATGCCTGGCGGGCCGCGCCGGGAAGCATGTCTAGCGCAGCAGAGCGGCGACGATGCCGATGCCGACGACAATCAGGTCGCCCAGCGGCATCTCGGCGTTGAGAGGCGAACTGCTTTCTGGTGGCTGCCGCTGCATGATGACGTCCGCGAGTGCATCGACGTTAACGGCCTTGCGACTGGCCTCGGCCGTCGCAAGTGCCCCGACCGCCTTGCTCACGGCATCAGGATCGAGAATTGATATCGGCGTGTGGCAATACGCGCAGGCAATCGAATTCTGGATATCGACCGGCGCGCCACAATTCGAACACTGGATCGTGCGTACCTTGGCTTTCAGCGCCGCAAGTTCCTCGCCGGATACCGGCCGGATGAAGTTCTTTTCGAGCAGGAACTGCAGGAACGAAGACAAGCGACCATGTCCGAACGGACAGCGGTAGTAGCTAAAACGTGTCGTGTGCTGCAGATCCTGGGTCAACGCCAGGCGAGCGCCGCAACGGGGGCAATCGAGCAAGGCGGGTAGCGCGTTGCTCGCCTCGCTGCGGTGCTCGTTGAGAGCCTTGAAGACGTCTAGAACGCCGCCAGGCGACAGCTGCGCGCAGTCATGCTGGTCGAACCAAGCGACCTGGCAGGCGAAACAGAACTGCGCGCTGATGCGGCTCGGAAGAAGCGCCCGCTCGAAATCGAGCGCAAGCATCGCCGCCTGGCATCCGGGACAGTTCATCCTCCGAATTTATCCTGCGACCCGGACCTTGTCGATGCGTCTGCGTGTCGACGGCGTCGCGATAAGCGTATCCCAGGCGGTCGCAGCGGCCCGCTCGGTGCCCCTATGGGGCCTGCTTGGCGGCTATTTCTTGGGCTCGGGGGAAGCCTGGCTCGCAGGGGGCGCGTCGGGATTGATCGTAATGCCGCGCTTCTTCAATTCGTCGACGATCAGTTTGGCGCTCGGGTTGCCTTTGGTGGCGAGCAGTTGCGTTTGCTTGGCCAGCGTGTCGAGTCCGTCGCGCAGCTTCTTCGCATTCTCCAGCGGTTGCTCCTGAGCGATACGCGCCGCGGCGAGCGCGTCGCGCTCGCGCAGCAGTTGTGTCATTTGGAACGCGGCCCAGCTTACCGCAGCCAAAGTCAGGATGATGAGCGGGATGAACACGCTCTGCTCCGCGCCGTGCAATCTTGTTTGCGACATGCCGTCATGTTCCATCATGGCTGCTCGGTTATTTGCGCGACGGCGCGTTGGCTGCTGGCGGCGGCGCCGGTGTCGGGTTGACCGTGATCGAAATACCTTGCGCCGCCAGCAGCCCCTTGAGGTCCTCGTCCTGATTGCGCACTGACAAGTCGGCGAGTGCCTTGACGATGTCCCGGTACAATCCTTCCAGTTGCACCGTCTGCTGAACGTACTCCTGCCGGCCCGCGACTTCGGTTTGTGCGGCGCGATTGGTCGTGAACAACACCATGTTGGTGAGCACAAAGATCGCCGTCAGCAGCGCCAGCAATGTCAGCGCCCAAAATTCCCATTTCTTCAACATCGATGGCATCCTGCGGGTGTAAGGAGCCGTGATTCTAAGGCCTGGTCCGTAATTGTGGTAGTGCGTGCGTCAAATGCGAGCGTTGCCGGGGCAACGGCGATCCGGAATGGAGTGGTCCTGCCGGATCAGTGCGTATAGCGAAATGCGCGGGCGTGACGCTGGTGGGCGCCGAGGAGGAGCAGCACGGCGAGTGCGAGCAGGGCGAGCGTTCCCGGTTCCGGTACGCCGTTGTTACGCTCGATCACGTTGGCCCGGACGATCAGCGTGATGTCGCCAACTGCCGCGCTGTAACCGCTGGCGTTGTGGCCCGTGCCATCGAGCACGATGTCGTCAGAAATCATGCCGAGGCTGGCAGTATTCAACGCCAGCAACAGCGCATTGGTCTGTTGGCCGGCGGCGAGGTTGGTGAACGGATTGAAGCCCGATTCGCCGAAGTCCATGCCGTCAAGAAAGTTGAAGCTGCCATCGAGCAAGTCCGCCGGTCCGAGCGCGCCATTCTCTGCGAACAGCGTCGTATCGAGCAGCCCCGAACCCTGGAACACCGTGCCGAAGTCCAGCGTATAGATCGAACCGTTCTGCGAGAACGTTCCCGCCCCATTCCCGAACACGAACGCCGAGGTGGCGTAGTTGTTGACCTGGCCGCTCACCGCCACCGCGACTTGGGCGAGGGCGAGATCGGTCAATTCGCTGTCGTGGCTGGCCGCGGCGAAGTTGACGTTGCCGTTGAAGGTGCCGGCGCTGCCGGTGTTCATGGCCACATTCAGCGCGGCACTGTTGGTCTGCCCGCCGGCGAGTCCGGTCGCACCGACGTTGCTGCTGCCCGTCAAGCCGGTGCCGGCCGAGGCGAAGCCCAGCAGCAAGGCGTCGTTGAGCGCACCGTTGGCGGTGTTGGTGACCGACACATTGGCGTGCGGAGCCGCATCACCGACGTGAACGATGCCCAGGTTGATCGGCTGCGTGGTGTTCACCTGCGCCGCCGCCGGCGTGTACACATGCCCGTTCAGCGTCACGCTGCCGCTGCCCACGCCAATGTCCGGCGCTCCGTCCGTGCCCGCGCCCGTCGATACGTAGTTGAGCGCCTGGCTGCCGGTGAAGCTGCCGGAACTGCCGGTGTTGAGGCTCACCTGGATTGCGCTGCTGTTGCCTTGGGCCGCCAGATTGGTCACTCCACCCGACGCGCTGAAGCCGCCCACGGGAACACTGGCCAGTGTTCCGCGCGTGACCGTCAGCCCTTCGGTAAACGTGTCCGGCGAACTGTTGGCTGATGCTGATCGCGCCGGTCAGGTGGCTGCTGTCACCCACACCACCCACGCGTCCCGCCAGCGTCAGCGCACTGGTGTTGAGCTGCGGACTGGCCAGACGATATACATCCAGCGCGACGTTCACGTTCTGCGACGGCAGGCTCAGCTGGCAGTTCGGTGCGCAGTTGCCGATGTTGCTGGCATCGGACACCAGCGATACCGTCGCCGTGCCGGTGATGTGGCCGGCAGCGTTGGTGTTCATGCCGACCTGCAGGCTGGTGTTGTTGGTGCTCGCCCGGCGCGAGCAGATTGAACGACCCCGACGCCGTCACCGGCGCATTGCCGGCGATGCTCGCATTGAGCGCTGCCTGCTGATTGCCGCTGGCCTGGTTGGTCACGCTGACCAACGCCGTCGGCGAGGTCGTATTGATGCGCACGTTGCCCAGATTGATCGGCTGGCTGTTGTTGATCACCGGATTGGCCGTGTCGACGACGTTGGCACCAATCGTCCCCACCACGCCGAAGGAACTCGATCCCGCCGCGGCCGAACCCAAGCCGTTGCTGACGCCGTTCACCGTGCCATTGGTGGTGTAGTTGATGGCGATGGCGCCATTGACGTTGCCCGCCGCCGTGGTGTTGACGTGCACCACCATGCTGCTGCTGTCGGTGCCGCCCGCCAGCAGTGAACCGATAGCTGCCGGTGCCCGTGATCAGGCTCGCACCGACCCCCGACGTCGTGCCAAAGCTCGCCCCCAGATCTTCGACGAAACCATTGGGTCCGGTGGCGATGTTGGAGACGCTCAACGTCTGCGCTACGTTCTGTCCCACCTGCACCGTGCCGAAGCTCAGAGCTGATCGGAGCGTTCAATTGCCCGATCGCCGCCTGATACACATTGCCGCTGACATTGATCGTCTGCGTCGGCACGGTCGCCGCGGTGTTGCCCAGACCACTGCTGCCGGTGCCGTTGGAGACATAGTTCAGTGTCACCGTGCCGCTCTGCGCCCCGGCCGCTGTGGTGTTGACACCTACGCTCATGGCCGTGTTATTGCTCCCCCCGCCCACCACACCACCGCTGCCCAAACCTCCCGCAATCGAGCCACCGTTGTTGGTCGCACTGCCGGTGTTCGCGCCAAAGCTCGCGTTGAGCACTTCAGTAAACGCTCCCGCCGCGGCGCTGTTGGCCACCGTCAGCACCTGACTGTTGCTGCCCCCTATACGCTGATTAGCAATCGTCACCGGCGTCGGCGTCGTGCTCCCCACCGCCAGGTTGTAGACGTTGCCCGCGATCGTGATCGGTGCCGAGTTCGGCAGACCCAGCGTCGCCAGACCACTCGTCCCGCTGCCATTGGATTGCAGCCCCAACGTCGCGGTGCCGCTGATCGCGCCGGCCGTCGCGGTGTTGATACCGACCACGATACCGCTGTTGTTGCTGCCGCCCGCCGCCAGATTGGTGATCGACCCGACCGCCGTCGCCGCACCGGTGGTGCTCGCGACCGTCGCGTTGAGTCCTTCCTGGAACCCCACCGGCGCATTGAGCGTGTTGGTGACATTGAGACCCTGGCTCAGCGTCCCACCCACATGCACATTGCCCAGGCTCACGTTGGTCGGCAGCGTCGGCTGCGCGATTTGATAGACGTTGCCGGTGACGTTCACGTTCTGCGACGGCAGGCCCAGCTGGCAGTTCGGGGCGCAGTTGCCGATGTTGCTGGCGTCGGACACCAGCGACACCGTCGCCGTGCCGGTGATGTGGCCGGCAGCGTTGGTGTTCATGCCGACCTGCAGGCTGGTGTTGTTGGTGCTCCCCGGCGCGAGCAGATTGAACGAGCCCGACGCCGTTACCGGCGCATTGCCGGCGATGCTCGCATTGAGCGCTGCCTGCTGATTGCCGCTGGCCTGGTTGGTCACGCTGACCAACGCCGTCGGCGAGGTCGTATTGATGCGCACGTTGCCCAGATTGATCGGCTGGCTATTGTTGATCACCGGATTGGCCGTGTCGACGACGTTGGCACCAATCGTCCCCACCACGCCGAAGGAACTCGATCCCGCCGCGGCCGAACCCAAGCCGTTGCTGACCCCGTTCACCGTGCCATTGGTGGTGTAGTTGATGGCGATGGCGCCATTGACGTTGCCCGCCGCCGTGGTGTTGACGTGCACCACCATGCTGCTGCTGTCAGTGCCGCCCGCCAGCAGCGAACCGATACTCCCGGTGCCCGTGATCAGGCTCGCACCGACCCCCGACGTCGTGCCAAAGCTCGCCCCCAGATCTTCGACGAAGCCATTGGGTCCGGTGGCGATGTTGGAGATGCTCAACGTCTGCGCTACGTTCTGTCCCACCTGCACCGTGCCGAAGCTCAGACTGATCGGAGCGTTCAATTGCCCGATCGCCGCCTGATACACATTGCCGCTGACATTGATCGTCTGCGTCGGCACGGTCGCCGCGGTGTTGCCCAGACCACTGCTGCCGGTGCCGTTGGAGACATAGTTCAGTGTCACCGTGCCGCTCTTCGCTCCCGGCCGCTGTGGTGTTGACACCTACACTCATGGCCGTGTTATTGCTCCCCCCGCCCACCACACCACCGCTGCCCAAACCTCCCGCAATCGAGCCACCGTTGTTGGTCGCACTGCCGGTGTTCGCGCCAAAGCTCGCGTTGAGCACCTCGGTAAACGCCCCCGCCGCGGCGCTGTTGGCCACCGTCAGCACCTGACTGTTGCTGCCCCCTATACGCTGATTAGCAATCGCCACCGGCGTCGGCGTCGTGCTCCCCACCGCCAGGTTGTAGACGTTGCCCGCGATCGTGATCGGTGCCGAGTTCGGCAGACCCAGCGTCGCCAGACCACTCGTCCCGCTGCCATTGGATTGCAGCCCCAACGTCGCGGTGCCGCTGATCGCGCCGGCCGTCGCGGTGTTGATACCGACCACGATACCGCTGTTGTTGCTGCCGCCCGCCGCCAGATTGGTGATCGACCCGACCGCCGTCGCCGCACCGGTGGTGCTCGCGACCGTCGCGTTGAGTCCTTCCTGGAACCCCACCGGCGCATTGAGCGTGTTGGTGACATTGAGACCCTGGCTCAGCGTCCCACCCACATGCACATTGCCCAGGCTCACGTTGGTCGGCAGCGTCGGCTGCGCGATTTGATAGACGTTGCCGGTGACGTTCACGTTCTGCGACGGCAGGCCCAGCTGGCAGTTCGGGGCGCAGTTGCCGATGTTGCTGGCGTCGGACACCAGCGACACCGTCGCCGTGCCGGTGATGTGGCCGGCAGCGTTGGTGTTCATGCCGACCTGCAGGCTGGTGTTGTTGGTGCTCCCCGGCGCGAGCAGATTGAACGAGCCCGACGCCGTCACCGGCGCATTGCCGGCGATGCTCGCATTGAGCGCTGCCTGCTGATTGCCGCTGGCCTGGTTGGTCACGCTGACCAACGCCGTCGGCGAGGTCGTATTGATGCGCACGTTGCCCAGATTGATCGGCTGGCTATTGTTGATCACCGGATTGGCCGTGTCGACGACGTTGGCACCAATCGTCCCCACCACGCCGAAGGAACTCGATCCCGCCGCGGCCGAACCCAAGCCGTTGCTGACCCCGTTCACCGTACCATTGGTGGTGTAGTTGATGGCGATGGCGCCATTGACGCTGCCCGCCGCCGTGGTGTTGACGTGCACCACCATGCTGCTGCTGTCGGTGCCGCCGGCCAGCAGTGAACCAATAGTCCCGGTGCCCGTGATCAGGCTCGCACCGACCCCCGACGTCGTGCCAAAGCTCGCCCCCAGATCTTCGACGAAACCATTGGGTCCGGTGGCGATGTTGGAAACGCTCAACGTCTGCGCTACGTTCTGTCCCACCTGCACCGTGCCGAAGCTCAGACTGATCGGAGCGTTCAATTGCCCGATCGCCGCCTGATACACATTGCCGCTGACATTGATCGTCTGCGTCGGCACGGTCGCCGCGGTGTTGCCCAGACCACTGCTGCCGGTGCCGTTGGAGACATAGTTCAGTGTCACCGTGCCGCTCTTCGCTCCCGCCGCTGTGGTGTTCACGCCCACGCTCAGGGCCGTGTTGTTGCTCCCCCCGCCCACCACACCACCGCTGCCCAAACCTCCCGCAATCGAGCCACCGTTGTTGGTCGCACTGCCGGTGTTCGCGCCAAAGCTCGCGTTGAGCACTTCAGTAAACGCTCCCGCCGCGGCGCTGTTGGCCACCGTCAGCACCTGACTGTTGCTGCCCCCTATACGCTGATTAGCAATCGTCACCGGCGTCGGCGTCGTGCTCCCCACCGCCAGGTTATAGCCGGTCGCCGTCACGTTGATCGTCTGCAGGTTCGAGTTCTGTCGCGTGAACGAGGGATCGACGTTGGTGCCGTCGCTCGCGTATTGGATCGAGACCGTGCCGGTGTTGACGCCTGCGGATCCCGTTCCCGATGCAGCCACCGTCACCGCACCCGCCTGTGTCGCGCCGGGCGCGATCAGGCCCGAGCCGAACACATTGGAGCCGCTGAAGCCCGCGCTGCCCGTCACGCTGTTGATGCCGAGCTGTTCGGCGCCGGTGACGTTGGTGGTGTTCTGCACCGCCAGGCTGGTGACCGCACCTTGCGTGCCGACGTGGAAGTTGCCCAAGTTCAGTGGATTGGGGCTCGGTGTTGCGTTGCCGATGGCCTGCACGGACGTCACGCCGTTCAGCGTGATGATCTGCGTAGGGACGTTGCTGAAGTTGCTGACGATTTCGATCGTGCCGGTGATCGGGCCGCCGACATTGCCGCCGGTGACGGTGATGGCGAGGTTGCCAGAGTTGGCGCTGGCGACGATGGGTCCGAAATTGGCGGCCGTCACACCCGACCCGGACAGACGGGGGTCGATGTTGGTGGTCTGGATCGCGCCGCGAATCTCGGCCCCTGTGCCATTGTTGGCGATCTGGTAGTTGACGGTTCCGCTGCCAGTGGAGCGGATGGGACCGAAGTCGATCGTAAATTGGTTCGGCGCGCCGGCGATCACGTTGCCCGTGATCGTCTGCGATGCATTGCTCCCAACGATGAGCCCCGTGCCAGTGACGTTCGCCCGGGCGTTAAACGCGTTGCCGCTGCCGAAGTTGGCGTTGCTGTAGTCGTTGAGGACGGTGAGATTCTGACTGCCGAGCGCGAGATTGCCACTCGTCGTCAGCGTGCCAATGACGTTCGGCGCCACGTTGCCCGCCAGATTCAGCGTGGCGCCTAGACAAAATCGTTGGCACTGCTGGCCGCGCTGCCGTTGACCCCGCTCGCGATCGTCAGCGTGCCGTTGTTGACGATGATCGCACCGCTGCCGGAATCTTGGGTGTGGTATTCAGCGCGCTGGTACCGAAGCTCGTGATGATCCCGTTGTTGAGCAGACTGCTGGACTGGAACGTGCTGTCGGTCAGCTCGAGCAGGCCGGTGTTCCCGTTGGTGAAGTTACCGCTGTTCGCGGTCGCGTTGAACGTTCTGCCCTGCTGCAGGCGCAGCGACCCGTTGTTGATCGCGAGCGTCGTGTCGATCGTGCGCGCGATGCCCCCCGAGTCCCGACCGGCGATCGAAGAGTTCGCCCCGATCAGATAGATGTCCGCGGCGTTCGTCGTGACCAACGTGTTGTTAGCCGCGAACTGGATCAGGCCGGCCGCGCCCGAGCCGGCATTGGCGCGCCAGATCCCGCCTGTCAGCGTGCCGCCCGACAGGTTGGTCACCGATCCAAGGTTGGCCGACCGACAACGTGCTGCCGGACAGCGCCTCCACGACGCCGCTGTTAGTGAAATTGCCGCTCGGGTTGACGGTCAGCGTCCAGGCCGGCCACGTTGGCGCTGATCAGACCCTGGTTGATCAGGTTGCCGGTGCCGCCGACGAAGCGCGCCTGACCGACGGTGCCGGTGCCCTGCACCACCACGCCCGACCCCAGCGTCAGCGTCGTGGCGCCGGCGACGTCGATGCTCAGATTCCCCGTGCTGCTCGCGCTGCCCAGGTTGACCGTCGCGTTGTCGAACGTCTGTGTCCCCTGGAAGCCAAAGCGGCTGCCGCTGCTCGCCGTGGTGGTGCCGACATTGACCACGCCCGGCGAGCTGCCCGCCTGCGTCAGCACCGTCAGTCCGTTGGCCCCGACCAGCAAGCCACCCGCGCCACCACCCAGATCCGCTACATTGATCGTGCCATTCACCGTGACGCCGTTGAGCGTATTCGTGGTGTTGCTGAACTGCAGCCCCGCGCCGCCGCCATACTGCACCGTGCCACCGTTGATGGTGCCGCCCGCCAGTCGCAGCGACCCGGTCGCGGCCGAGAACGTCAGCGTCGTGTTGTTCAATGTGCCGGTGAGATTGAGGAAGCCGCCCGCGCTGTTGTCGAACGTGCCGAGGGCGACGTTGCTGAACGTGCCGCCGAGGTTGACGGTGCTGGTCGCATCGACCACCCGGAGCGTGCCGCTGTTACTCCAGCTGCCGCCCGGGTTGATGGTCAGGATGCCGCCGTTGCTGTGCCTCGGCCGTCCCGCTGTTGGTGAAGGTGCCGCTCGGGTTGATGGTCAGCGTCGAGTCCGTTCAGGTTGGCGTTGATCAGCCCCTGGTTGACCAGATTTTCCGTACCGCCGACGAAGCGCGCCTGACCGACGGTGCCGGCGCCCTGTACCACCGCGCCCGACCCCAGCGTCAGCGTGGTGGTGCCGTCGATGCCCAGGTTCCCCGTGCTGCTCGCGCTGCCCAGGTTGACCGTCGCGTTGTCGAACGTCTGCGTCCCCTGGAAACCGAACCGGCTGCCGCTGCTCGCCGTGGTGGTGCCGACGTTGACCACGCCCGGCGAGCTGCCCGCCTGCGTCAGCACCGTCAACCCGTTGGCCCCGACCAGCAGGCCACCCGAGCCACCAGCGCTGTCCGCCACATTGAGCGTGCCTTTCACCGTGACGCCGTTGAGCGTGTTGGTGATGTTGCTGAACTGCAGCCCCGCGCCGCCGCCATACTGCACCGTGCCACCGTTGATGGTGCCGCCCGCCAGTCGCAGCGACCCGGTCGCGGCCGAGAACGTCAGCGTCGTGTTGTTCAACGTGCCGGTGAGATTGAGGAAGCCGCCCGCGCTATTGTCGAACGTGCCGAGGGCAGCGTTGCTGAACGTGCCGCCGAGGTTGACGGTGCTGGTCGCATCGACCACCTTGAGCGTGCCGCTGTTACTCCAGCTGCCGCCCGGGTTGATGGTCAGGATGCCGCCGTTGCTGGCCTCGGCCGTGCCGCTGTTGGTGAAGGTGCCGCTCGGGTTGATGGTCAGTGTCAGTCCGTTGATGTTGGCGTTGATCAGCCCCTGGTTGATCAGGGTGCCGGTACCGCCGACGAAGCGCGCCTGACCGACGGTGCCGGCGCCCTGTACCACCGCGCCCGACCCCAGCGTCAGCGTGGTGGTGCCCTCGATGCCCAGGTTCCCCGTGCTGCTCGCGCTGCCCAGGTTGACCGTCGCGTTGTCGAACGTCTGCGTCCCCTGGAAGCCGAACCGGCTGCCGCTGCTGGCCGTGGTGATACCGACGTTGACCACGCCCGGCGCGGTACCCGCCTGCGTCAGCACGACCAACCCGTTGGCGCCGACCTCCAGGCCACCTGCGGCACCAGCGCTGTCCGCCACATTGATCGTGCCATTCACCGTGACGCCGTTGAGCGTATTCGTGGTGTTGCTGAACTGCAGCCCCGCGCCGCCGCCATACTGCACCGTGCCACCGTTGATGGTGCCGCCCGCCAGTCGCAGCGACCCGGTCGCGGCCGAGAACGTCAGCGTCGTGTTGTTCAACGTGCCGGTGAGATTGAGGAAGCCGCCCGCGCTATTGTCGAACGTGCCGAGGGCAGCGTTGCTGAACGTGCCGCCGAGATTGACGGTGCTGGTCGCATCGACCACCTTGAGCGTGCCGCTGTTACTCCAGGTTCCGCCCGGGTTGATGGTCAGGATGCCGCCGTTGCTGGCCTCGGCCGTGCCGCTGTTGGTGAAGTTACCGTTCGGATTGATGGTCAGCGTCAGTCCGTTCAGGTTGGCGTTGATCAGCCCCTGGTTGATCAGGTTGCCGGTACCGCCGACGAAGCGCGCCTGACCGACGGTGCCGGCGCCCTGTACCACCGCGCCCGACCCCAGCGTCAGCGTGGTGGTGCCCTCGATGCCCAGGTTCCCCGTGCTGCTCGCGCTGCTCAGGTTGACCGTCGCGTTGTCGAACGTCTGCGTCCCCTGGAAACCAAACCGGCTGCCGCTACTCGCCGTGGTGGTGCCGACATTGACCACGCCCGGCGCGCTGCCCGCCTGCGTCAGCACCGTCAATCCGTTGGCCCCGACCAGCAGGCCACCTGCGGCCGCCAGCGCCGTCCGCCACATTGAGCGTGCCATTCACCGTGACGCCGTTGAGCGTGTTCGTGAGGTTGCTGAACTGCAGCCCCGCGCCGCCACCATACTGCACCGTGCCACCGTTGATGGTGCCGCCCGCCAGTCGCAGCGACCCGGTCGCGGCCGACAACGTCAGCGTGGTGTTGTTCAACGTGCCGGTGAGATTGAGGAAGCCGCCCGCGCTGTTGTCGAACGTGCCGAGCCGGCGTCTGAACGTGCCGCCGAGATTGACGGTGCTGGTCGCATCGACCACCTTGAGCGTGCCGCTGTTACTCCAGGTTCCGCCCGGGTTGATGGTCAGGATGCCGCCGTTGCTGGCCTCGGCCGTGCCGCTGTTGGTGAAGGTGCCACTCGGATTGATGGTCAGCGTCGAGTCCGTTCAGGTTGGCGTTGATCAGCCCCTGGTTGATCAGATTGTCCGGTACCGCCGATGAAGCGCGCCTGACCGACGGTGCCGGTGCCCTGCACCACCGCGCCCGACGCCCAGCGTCAGCGTGGTGGTGCCCTCGATGCCCAGGTTGCCCACGACTGCTCGCGCTGCCCAGGTTGACCGTCGCGTTGTCGAACGTCTGCGTCCCCAGGAAACCGAGGCGGCTGCTTGTGCTGGCCGTGGTGGTACCGACGTTGACCACGCCTGGCGAGGCACCCGCCTGCGTCAGCACGATCAACCCGTTGGGGCCGACCTCCAGGCCACCCGTACCGCCGCCGACATCCGCCACATTGACCGTCCCCTTCACGGTCACGCCATCCAACGTGTTGGTGGCGTTGGCGAATGCAAGGCTGGTGCCTGTCGCTTCCTGGACGGTTCCGCCTTCGAGTGTGCCCCCAACGAAGCGATATGTTCCGGCCAGGATGTTGACGATGCCGCCTGACGCGATCGTGAGCGTGTTCGCGGTTTGGGCCAGCGTGGCGCCTGCCGCATTGATGGTCAGATTATTGAGCAGAACGGCGGAATTCAGCGTGACCGTATAGGTTCCGCCCGCCGCGATCGTCGCATCATAGGTCGTCGTTGTTGGAACGGCGGAGTTGTTTGGAAACGTGCTGTTGCAGGTCGACCAGTTGCCGGCGACGTTCCAGGTACCGTTCGTGCCGGTCGTCCAGCTGCAGGAGAAGTCCGATGCGGCGGCCGGGGAAGTCAGGATGGCCGCAAGGGCCAAGCCAAGGGAAACGAGAAATTGCGCGTGCATGACGCGACTCGCGCGAGGCGAGAACTTGCGGTGACTACGCGGAACCCCAGGGCGGAATCACGGCACGTGCGGGTCGTCTTGGTCGCGCTTTCCCATTGCGAATCTCCCCCCGGGGAAAACAGTCGCTAACCTTCGAATGCTGTAGTTATCGCAACGGCGTGCCATTAGCCGATCTCGAAAACATTATGTACAAGCAATAAGTCGGCCACGAAGCTAACGTATTGTTTGGATTGCATTTCGGAAGTGAAACTGTGACCAAATGTAAAATTCCCCGACAACGCAGTCCTACGCGTGCGACAAGTACAAACTAAACGCTGGGATCAGTTCATAGCGGGCCGCTTCAGACGAAGGGTATGCAGGCATCCGTTGCTGCAGCTGCGTCTTGGTTACAGACAGGTGTGGAACATCCGGTCTGTAAAAATCGCCGATTTTCGCGCATTCAGTGGGAAGCTTAATAGCAAGGCATCGCGCTGCAGCCGTGGCGAGGCGGCGCGAATTTGCGTTGGCCGCGCCTAGCGGCCGAGGCGTTGAATCAGCCTCAGAGATCCTGCGCACTAAAGGTGTTGCATTGGCGGATGTCGCCGGATTGCAGACCGACCTTGAACCAGCGCACGCGCTGTGCCGACGATCCGTGCGTGAAGGATTCGGGAACGACGTACCCGCGCGATTGCTGTTGAATGCGGTCGTCGCCGACCGCGGTGGCGGCGGCGATGCCTGACTCGATGTCGCCCGGCTCGAGCTTGCCCCTCGCAGCGGCGGAATGGCCCCAGACCCCGGCGAAGCAGTCGGCCTGCAATTCCTGACGCACCGAGAGGGCGTTGCGCACTGCCGGGGACGCATTCGCAGCTTTCTTTTCGACCTGTGCCATCAGCCCCAATTGATTCTGAACGTGATGGCCGATTTCGTGCGCAATGACGTACGCGCGCGCGAAGTCTCCGGGCGCGCCGAAGCGCTGTGACAGCTCGTCGAAAAAAGCGAGGTCGAGGTAGACGTACTGATCTCCGGGACAATAGAACGGTCCCGATGCCGCGCTCGCAAGGCCGCAAGCGGAATTGACCTGACCACGGAACAGTATCAACTTCGGCGGCTGATAGCGGCTCCCGGCCTTCTTGAAAATGTCGCCCCACACGTCCTCGGTATCGCCGAGGACCGCAGCCACAAAATCCTTTTGCTTGTCGCGCACGGTCGGTGTGCCCGTCGAACCCGTAGGGGCGGGCGCCTGGGTCTGCACGGTCGGTGCGCCGCCGTCACCCAGCAGCGCGAGGATCTCCAGCGGGTTCTTGCCCAGCAGCAGGCTGATGACGACAACCACAATGACGGCGCCGCCGCCAAGGCGCATGCCCGCCGAATCCGCCGCCGCCGCCGGTGCTCTCTTCGACGTTGTCGCTGCGACGAAAGTCATCCCAACGCATGTGCCGCTCCTCGTTTTCTTGCAGGAAGCGATTGTACTGCCCTTCATTGCGTGCATTCATCCAAGTTCGTCGATCGAGCGCGGCCAACTCGACTTTAGTAGCCGCGACATTGCCCGGTCGGCGAGTATCGTGCCGCCCGTCTGGCAGCGCGCGCAATAGTTGGTTTCGTTTTCTGCATAGACGATTCGTTGCACAGGCGCGCCGCAATCGGGGCAGGGCTGCCCGAACTTGCCGTGCACCGCCATTTCCGGCCGGAAGGCGGTGACATTGCGCGGGAATTCCGCGCCGCTGTCGGTCCGCAACCGGGCGGTCCATTCGGCAAGTATCGAACGGGTTGCCGCATGCAGTCGTTCGATGTTCGCGGGGGCCAATTTCTGTGTCAGGGCGATGGGCGACAGTCGCGCCCGGTGCAGTATTTCGTCGGAATACGCGTTGCCGATGCCGCTGAACAATTGCGGATCGGTCAAGGCACGCTTGAGGGTGTGATTCTCGCGTTGCAGGCGCTCACGGAAATCCGACAGGTCGGCGTCGAGCGTCTCGAGGCCGCCCTTGTCGAACGCCGCGAGCGCGGATTCGCCATGCACCACGTGCAGCGACGCACGGCGCTTCGTGCCCGCTTCGGTGAATGCGAGCGTGCCGGTCCCGAATTCCAGCAGCGCGAGCGTGATGCGTCCAGGCGGCTTCGCGCCCTCTTCGAGCCAGCGCAAACGGCCGGCGATCATCAGATGAAGCACCAGGTAGAACTCGCCCTCCAGCGCGACGACAATGCGCTTGCCAAGCCGGCGCACGCCGACGACGCACAGGCCTTCGACCGCCGACAATGGTGGTTCGGCCGTGCGCAGCAGAAATGGGTTCAGCACGCGGATGCGCGCGAGTCGCTGGCCCACAATGCGGGCAGCGAGATGCTCGACGTAGACGACGACGTCGGGCAATTCGGGCACGGCGTCAGCCCGGGACGAACGCGCCGAGCACGCCGGCGGCGACGAGGAACCAGAGCGGATGGATGCGCGTGGACAGCGCAAGCAGCGTTGACGCGGCGGTCAGTGCATAGGCCATCCACGTGTCATCCGTGGTGCGCACGAGCACGTAGCCGCTGGCGAGAATCAGTCCGACAGTGACCGGCGCCAGCCCGCGTTGGATCGCTGCGCGCAGCGGCGCATCGCGAAAGCGGTTCCACACGTGTGAGACGCCATAGGTCAACACCGACGACGGCAGGCAGATTGCGAGCGTCGCGACGAGCGCGCCGAGGAACCCGTGCACGTTCCATCCGATCACGCTGACGATGAGCATATTCGGCCCCGGCGAGGCCTGCGAGATCGCGAACGCCTGCGCGAACTGCGCATCAGTCATCCAGTGTTCCATGTCGACAACCCGGCGGTGGATCTCCGGGATCAAGGCATTGACGCCGCCGATCGCCAGAAACGACAGCACGCCGAATTGTCGCGCGAGTTCGATGAGCACCGGCGGAATCATTTTCGCGTCCACCACGCGACTGCGACCGAGGCCGGCGCGAGACCGAGGAGTGTCCACAGCAACGGAAAACGCAGACAGTGCAATCGCCGCGAACGCTATCGCGGCGGTTCCTACCTGCCAGCCCGTAGTGGCCAGCGGCCGCGCCATCTTGAGTCCCATGGCGACGATCAGACCCGTCGCCGCTGACGATACGGATGCCGTGGCGCCGCGGACCGACGCCAGCGCATCGAAGTGCGAATACAACGCGGCGAGTGCCAACACAATCAGGAACGGCATCAGCATCAGTCCGAGACTTGCGATGAGGGCCCCAACCGGCCCGGCGAAGCGGCTGCCGACGATGATCGAGACGTTGACAATGTTCGGACCGGGCAGGAATTGCGACAGCGACAGCACCTCCGTGAACTCGCGCTCGGTCAGCCACCTTCGCTCCTCGACCAGCATGCGTCGCGCGAACGGCATCACGCCGCCGAAGCCGGAAACGACCGACCTTGAGGAAACCGACGAACAGATCGGTCCGGCTGACGGCAACGGATGGCGCCGACGCAGTGAAGTCGTTCATGCGCGTCGTTCGATGACGAGTTCCGGGTAACCGGTGGTGCTGTCGTGCCGTCGTGAAAACGTCCACCCGGGCAACTCGACGATCAGGATTTCCGCCGTCGTGCGCACCGTGCAGCCGCGCGCAACGTGGCCACCGAACACGCGGCCGGACGCGTCCGCCAGCGCAGCGTGCAGGTGCGCGCCATCCGGCGAGACGCTGCCCGCGAGCGAAACAATCTCGACGTCGCCTTCATGGACCTCCACTTGCGTCGCTCCGGCAAATCGGATGGCGGTTCGGGACAGGCTGCCGATGCCGCAGACGACGAACGCACCGGTAATGCCCGCTTCACGCGTGAGTTGCTCGATGCGCTCGCGCAGATCGCTTCCTGGCGCGAGCCGCAGCGGATGGGGAACTGCATGGGCAGTCTTCATGCCGGGATGCCCGACGGAATCAGGAAACGGGCCATGGATATGTCTCGATTGTAACGCCTGTGGCGGATCGCGGCGCGGCTGCGGTATCCTGCGACACCTCATCACGCTTTCCGCGTCGATGTCCCTTCTGCTTCGCTGCCTTCGCTGGATCGCTCGCATTGCCGACACCATCGTCGACGCCACCGCGCGCGCTGCGGCGTGGCTGGTGGTATTCGTCATCCTTGCGCTATTCGGGCAATGGCCACTGCGCGAGCTCGTCGGCGGAGGTCACATTCTCGCCAACGATTTCGGCCAAATCGCGCATGCCGTGGTGTTCTGCATCGGCGTCGCCTATGCGTTGCGCTGGGATGGCCACGTACGGCTCGACTTGATCTATCAACGACTGTCGGCGCGGGGCCGGGCGCGGGTCGATCTCGTCGGCACGCTGGCCATCGTCATGCCCTGGGCCGGCATGGTGCTGTGGTTCAGCTGGAAAACGATGCTGCGCTCGGTCGCGGGATTCGAGCAGTTCCCGGAGACCTGGTCACCGGGCTACTGGATGTTCAAGGTGCTGCTCGTGGTCTTTGCGGTCCTATTGCTGCTGCAGGCGGCCGGGCACATCGCCCGCGACATCGTCCTGTTGCTCGAGCACGAGGAGCCGACGCCGGCACCGGAATCGCCTGGCAGATGAACTGGCTCGTGCCGGCGCTGGGCCTGCTGATGTTTGCGTCGGTGTTCGTATTCTTGCCATTCGGTTTTCCCGTCGGGTTCACGCTGATGGGCTGCGCGTTGCTGTTTTCGGTTGTGGGCAACGCCCTCGGCGCGTTCGACCTTGTCTTGTTGAGTGCCCTGCCGCAGCGACTCATCGGACTGATGGAGAACGACCTTCTCCAGGCCATTCCGTTGTTCGTATATCTTGGCGTGATCATGCAGCGCACCACGCTTGCGGCCGAATTGCTGGAGGCGATGAGCGGACTGTTTGGCGCGCGGTCCGGCGGCTTGTCGATCTCGACCGTGATCCTCGGCGCACTGCTTGCGCCAACCACCGGTGCGGTGGGGGCCTCGGTGCTGACGCTCGGTTTGCTGGCGCTGCCGGCGATGCTCTCCGCGGGCTATCGCAAGAGTCTTGCCTGCGGCGTCGTCTGCAGCGCGGGCACGCTGGGCACGGTACTCCCGCCGTCGATCATCCTGATCGTGCTCGCGGACCTCATGCGTGGCGCAAACGCCGAAGCACAGATCATGCGCGGTGAAGACGTGCACGGCGCGCTGATCATCAAGGACATCTACGTCGGCATGCTGGCGCCGGTCGGCATCCTGCTTGCGCTCTATCTGGCCTACGTTGTCGCGATGGCGGTGTTGCGGCCGGCGACATGTCCGCCGCTTCCGCCCGAGCGCAGAAAGCGCCTGCCCTGGACGCGCCTCGCGCTCGTCGTCTTTGGCCCGCTCGCCTTCATCGCGCTGCTGCTGGGCACGATCGTCACCGGCAGGATTTATACAGTCGAGGCCGCCGCCCTGGGTGCGATCGTGGCCACGGTTTACGCGTGGGCGCGGGGTGAGCTCGACTGGTCACGCTGGGCCGATACCGTCAGGACGGTCATGCGCCTGACGGGCATGATGTTCCTGCTGCTCATGGGTGCCTCGACCTTTACCCTGGTGTTTCGTGGGTTGAACGGCGTGCAGACGGTGCACGCGCTGCTCGCGCTGCTCCCGGGAGGTCTTAATTTCGCGGTGATTGCCGTATTCGCGGTCACGTTTTGTTTCGGATTTTTCCTTGATGCACTGGAGATCGTGTTGCTGGTCGTTCCGATCGCGATGCCGCCGCTGCTTGCACTGGGCGCGGACCCGATCTGGTTGACGGCGCTCATGGCGCTGACCGTGCAGACCAGTTTCCTGATGCCGCCGTCGGGTTTTGCGGTGTTCTTTCTGCGCTCGATTGCGCCGCGCGACGTCGCCACCAGGGAAATCTACCGCGGCACACTGCCGTTCATCCTCATTCAGATCGTCGCGATCGGCCTGCTCTGGCGTTTCCCCGATCTGGCGACTGCGCTGCCGGCGATGCTGAACTAGCCGGTCTATGGCTCCTGGACCGCATGCCGCTTCAGCGCCTCGAGCGTGACGACGGCAAGCGTTTCCTCGTGCGTCGCGGTCAATACCACCGGCGGCGCCACACCCGAATCGAAAGCCTCCCGCCAGCGCGCGACGCAAACGCACCAGCGATCGCCCGGTTCGAGTCCCGGGAAGTCGTGTTCAGGAACCGGCGTCGACAGATCGTTGCCCTGCTCGCGGGAAAAGTCGAGGAACGACTCGGTCAATTGCACGCAGACGACGTGCATGCCGATGTCCTCCGGGCCTGTATTGCAGCATCCGTCGCGGTAGAACCCCGTGCGCGGAGACACCGAACATGGCTCGAGCCTGCCGCCGAGCACGTTTTTGTCTTCGCGCATGTCTTGCCTCCGCGTCAGGGTTTGAGTGCGCGGTACAGAAAAGGGAAACTTACGTCCATGCGATAGTCGATGTCCGAGTGATTGTCGTCGAACTCTTCGTAGGTATGACGGATACCCGCCTGCGCGAGCCTCTTCGAAAGTATGCGCGCACCGTAGTGGATATGGTACTGGTCGCGCCAGCCGCAATCGATGTAGATCCCGTGCAGCGATTTCAGCGCAGTCTTGTATTTGCCGACGAGGTTGATGGGATCGTTCGCCAGCCAGTTCTTCCAGCGCGCCGGAATCACTTCGCCGCTTTCCACGTTGAACGGCAACCGGAAGCCGAGCGGAGCGCGCGGATCGGGATCATAGGTCGCGGCCATGCACAGATTCATGATGGCGTGGCCTTCGCCGTTGGAGAGTTTCTCGGTCTCCCACACGTGTTCGAGGAACCGTTTGACGCGGCCGTCGTCACGGCCTTCGGCAAGTCCCTTGCGCCGGCTTTCGCGCAACGCGTCGTATTTGCCCGCGACCCGCTTGGCCGCGCGGTACTTCGCGAGTTCGTTGAGCGTGTTCGGCCAGTCGTGCCAATAGACGAAATCGAAATACGCGTCACCCGAGTGGTCCGCGACCGCTCCCCAGTATTGCGGATATTTCATGCCATGGATGATGGATCCGTAGCCGCCAGACGATTTGCCGAAGCAGCCGCGGTGTTCACGTGAAGCGAGCGTGCGGAATTCGCGGTCGACGAATGGGATCAGTTCGCGCGTCAGATAGTCTGCGTAGTTGCCGATGGCGGACGAGTTGACATATTGATTGCCACCGAGTGCCGTGAAGCAGTCGGGGAAGACCAGGATGGTCGGTCCGATTTTCTTTTCGTGGATCAGGCGCGCGGAGCGTTCGATGAGGTTTTCCGCGTACGGCTTCCAATTGGCATGCGCTAAGCCGCTTCCGGTGAATCCCACGAGGTCGTAGAGCACCGGAAAGCGCGGACCGCGTCCATGCTTCGCAATTGCGTCGTATTGTGGGGGTAGCCATACACCCAGCCGCCGCACGTGCGGGTCGCCAAGCGGATTGCCCCGGAGCACTTGCGAGGTATGTTCGAGCACGACGAGCGTACCGGCGTGCCCCTGCGGCCGTTTGAGCGCCATAGGTGGCTTTGCAAAGATGCTGGTCGCTCATTGTAACGCGGACCCAAGGCGCGCAGTCCTTGAATCGTGGCGGCAGTGCATCTAGGATAAGAACATGCTCGGCCGCTGACGTGCCGCCGGTCGAATGCTGCAGAGAACGGAGGCATGATGGAGAGCAGGGCAGCCCGTGGTGTTGCCGCATTGATGTTCGCATGCGGATGTACGCTTGCGGTGTCGTGCGTCGCCAGCCAACCATCGCTCACCGAGTGTTTCGAAGGTTCCGACTTTGTCGGCAACGCCGCCCTGTCCCGTGAAAACGGCATGTCCGAGAAGAAATTTATCGATCGCATGCAGGATGATTTTGAGCTGATTCGTGCGTTCCCGCAGGAGCTGCGATGGTTCGTGCACGACGCCGGCGACGAGGCGTACCTGATGGCGGCGTCGCGAGAGGTATTCGAGCGACCCGCGCCGCCGGAGGAACACCGGCGAATGTTCCTGGAGTCGTGCTTCGCGCGCATGGCGGCACCGCAGTCCGGCGGCACCGCGCCTCCTGAACGGCGCGAGGGCGAATCTGTGCATTGAATACGTGAGTTCGAGAATCGCATCACACGCCGCTTCCGACGTTCGTCGGCCTGTGCACGACTCCGGGCCGTTGGCGCTTGCGCCGGCATCTCGGCGGCCTTACGCTAGATGCTTCTCTTAGGCTCCAAGGATCGACCATGCGCATTGCGCTGCTCATGCTGGTGTCCGTGGCTGGCGGTGTTGCCGGAAGCGCCGTCGCCGCGATGCCCAATGCCAAGCCCGGACTTTGGGAGACCGTTTCGACGGCGGTGTTCGAGGCGGGCCTTCCCGCCAACTTTCCTGGCGCCTCCAAGATGCCGCCGGACCAGCGCGCGAAAGTTGAACAATCGCTTGCGCCCGGCAACGGCAAACCAATAACGATAAGTGATCGTACCTGTGTGACAGCATCCATGCTCGATCAATGGGATGCATTCGCCAGCAGCAATTCGTCCGATTGTCAGCGCAAGATCGTCGAGAAAACGGCGCAGCACGTTCGATACACCATGGTTTGCGGGGGTGGAAAATCGATCGGGGAGGGCGATTTCACGGCAGCGGGATCCGATCGCGTGATCGGCAAGTCGACCTTGCTCGTTCGCAGCGATCGCGGCGACAGCAAGCTGAATGTGCAGTCGGAGTCGCGTTGGATGGGCGCCGACTGCGGCGCGCTGAAGCCCGGTGAGCGCCAGGCACAGGGACACTGACCGCATGGTTCAGCGGAACGACGCGGCGACGAGCGCCAGAATCATCGGTGTCGTTACCGCGGAGATCGCGGTCGAAATGACCAGGCTCGAGGCGACGGGGCCGCCGAGCGTGTTGAACTGCCGCGACATGAGATAGACGTTCGCGCCGACCGGCAATGCCGCGAGCATGACGACCACCTGCGTTTCCAGTTGCCCCAGCCTGAGCCAGCGCGCGATCGCGAACACCACCAGCGGTTGCGCCACGAGTTTCACTGCGCAGATCGCGGCACTCTCCCGCCAGCCCTCGCGAATGCGATATTCGGCGAGTCCCATGCCGAGCGCGATCAGCGACAATGGAACCGCCGCCTGGCTGACGAGTTCGAGTGTGTGCCCGAGCACTCCCGGCAGCGGCAGTTCCGTGAATCCCCACGCGGTCCCGGCCAGAATTGCCGCAACGACTGGATTGGTCACGACGGCCTTTGCCGCGGAGAAATAGCCCGACCAGGACATCGACCGATGGCGCGACCATTCGACGGAAATGGTGACCAGCGTCCACAGGACCAGCGAATTGAATACCAGGACCAGTGACACGACGGGAATCGAGGCCTCCCCCAGCGTTATCTTGGCCAAGGGCACGCCTAACAGCACGTTGTTGGAAAAAATGCCGCCGAGCGCGAATACCGATTGCGCGACGCCATCCATGCGGAAAACGCGCTTCGCGATCAGGCGTCCCAGCATGAACACGATCAGGCAGGCACCGAAGTACGCGATCAGCAGCCGCGGATCGACTGGGGGCAAACGCCAGAAGTCGGTCATCATCCGGAACAGAAACGCGGGTATCGCAACCGAGAAAACGAATTGCGTGAGCGCGTCGGAAACAGGCTTCGGCCATTTCGCCCAACGCGTGAGCAGGTAACCGAGCAACACCAGCACGAACAGCGGCGCGGTCAGCCCGATGAGGCCCAGGAAAGTTTGCATGCCAAGTCAAGGCGGCAGCGCCGGCGGCCGCCCGCTGGCGGGGCCACGCGTCAGCTGCCCCGGTTGCCGATGAGCCCCAAGAATTCTTCCCGTGTGGCCGTCGATTCGCGAAACGTGCCAAGCACGGATGAGGTGACCATGACCGAATTCTGCTTCTCGACGCCGCGCATCATCATGCACAGATGCCGTGCCTCGATCATGACGCCGACGCCCTTGGCTCCGACGAGTTCCATGACCTGCTGCGAAATCTGTTCGGTCAGTCGCTCCTGGAGCTGCAGTCGGCGGGCATACATATCGACGAGCCTGGCCAGCTTGGACACGCCGAATACCCGACCGCTCGGGATGTAGCCGATGTGACACCGTCCGAAAAACGGCAGCATGTGGTGTTCACAGAGGCTGTAGACCTCGATGTTCTTGACGATGACCATACTGTTGGTTTGCTGCGTGAATACCGCGCCATTCAACAGCCGTTCCGGGTCGATGCGATAGCCGGAGGTCAGGAATTCATACGCAGCCGCGACTCGCTGCGGCGTTTTGAGCAGTCCCTCGCGCTGTGGGTCCTCGCCGATTTCGACGAGCAGTTGCCGAATCAATGTCGCGATCTTGTCTGTGTCCATCGTGGCACCTTCCTGGGAGCTTCCCGGTCGAATCGGCCGTTGCGTCACGGTCTCATTATGTCATGGGACAATTCGACACCCCTTCCTCGCCTTGCAGCCATCCGAACACGTATTGCCAAAGGCTGGTGCGATAATGCGGCGACCGACACTGCACTCGGAGGAATTGAGATGGGCAAGATGATTGAACTCACGGCCGCGGACGGTTTTCTGCTACCAGCATATCGCGCCGATCCGGCGGGGACTCCGCGCGGCGGCCTCGTCGTCGCGCAGGAGATCTTCGGCGTCAATGGCCACATCCGCAGCGTATGCGATGGCTATGCCGCAGAGGGCTACCGGGTCATCGCGCCCGCTCTGTTCGAGCGCTATGAAAAAGGTGTCGACATCGGTTACACGCCGGCCGATATCGCGCGCGGGCGCGAACTGAAGGCGAAGGCTGAAACGGAAACCGCGCTGAAAGATGTTGCTGCCGCACGTGACGCACTCGCGCCCTGTGGGAAGGTCGGCATCGTGGGTTATTGCTGGGGTGGCTTCATTGCGTGGATGGCCGCCTGCCGGCTCCAGGGTTTCGCGTGCGCGGTCCCCTATTACGGCGGCGGCATACTCGACGCGGCCGGAGAAACGCCGCGCTGCCCCGTGCTCGCGCACTTTGGCGAACGCGACAGCATGATTCCGGTCGACGGCGCAAGGAAGCTCGCAGTGGCCCATCGAGGGGTGCAAGTTCACATCTACGCCGCCGATCACGGCTTCAACTGCGATCAGCGCGGATCGTATGACGCCACGGCCGCGGCGCTCGCCCGCGACCGGACGTTGGTGTTTCTGCACCAATACGTAGGCTGAAAGCGCGACGGCAGGCGCAGATTCGATCTGCGCGGAGCTGACGCAACCGCAATTACTTGACATTAGCAACTAAATTGTTGACATTGTCATGGACCGGTACTTGCGGCGCCGGTGGATCGCACACCCATGATCACGATCGACTCACGGCTGGAAACCGGCGTCGCGGTGGTTCGCCGCTTCAATCGTTTCTACACGCAGCGGATCGGGATACTCGGTGAACGCTTGCTGGCGAGCCCATTCTCGCTGACCGAAGCGCGCGTGCTCTACGAACTCGCGTACGCCGGCCCGGACGCACGGCCAGTGCAAGCGGGCTTGCGTCCGACCTCGGCATTGACGAGGGCTATCTCAGCCGCATCCTGCGCGGTTTCGTACAGCGTGGGTGGGTGCGACGTGAGCGCTCTGCCGCCGACGCGCGCAAAGTGCTGCTGTCGCTGACGAACAAGGGCAGGAAAGTATTTGATCCGCTCGATGCCCGCTCGCACGACGAAGCTCGCGCATTGCTGGCGAAGCTATCCGGGAAAAATCAGACCGCGCTTACCGCATCGATGCGCACGATCGAAAGCATTCTGGACGCGGATACGGAAAAGTCCGCGCCGATCGTGCTGCGGCCGCCCGAGCCGGGCGATATCGGCTGGATTATCCATCGTCATGGTGTTCTGTATGCCGACGAATATCGGTATGACGCCCGGTTCGAGGCGCTGGTGGCGAGCATTGCCGCCCACTTCGTGGAACGCTTCGATGCATCAGGCGAGCGTTGCTGGATTGTCGAGAAAGCCGGCGAGAATGTCGGGTCGGTCTTTCTGGTGCGAAAGTCGGCGACGGTCGCCAAGCTGCGGCTGCTGCTGGTCGAGCCTTCGGCGCGCGGACTTGGTCTAGGGGCTCGACTGGTCGACGAATGCGTGCGCTTTGCGCGGGCTGCAGGGTATCGCAAGATCGTGCTGTGGACGCAGAGTGAGCTGCTTGCCGCGCGGCGAATCTACGAACGCGCAGGATTCACGCGATGCGCGGCAAAACCGCATCACAGTTTCGGCCGCAAGCTGATTGCAGAAACGTGGGAACTGAAGCTTTAGCAGGATCCAACCACTGAGAGAACACTCCCCGGGACGCCAATCAGGGCAGGCTGGAGGTACACTACCGGGATGTAAGACAAGGTGGTTGAGCGGGCGCACGGCGCCCGCTTTCCATGCATGCATGGGGAGGACCGCGATGAAGTGCACGACGTGTGGCAATGAAACCCAGCCGGGCGCGAAATTCTGCGTCCATTGCGGCACGACGATCGTGGCGCCGACCGCACCCGCGGGTATGGCGCCGCTTGCAGCGCCGAGCGTGACACCGCCGCGCGCCGAGCCCGTCAGCGGTACCTGCAGCCTCGACATCGGCGACCGCCTCGCGTCCTGCGTATACCCCGCCGCCGCCTACGGCTTCCGCAGCCGCGGTTTCGGCTCAGGTAGCACCCGCAACGTCGATGCGCCTTGGATTGCTCGCTGGTGTCCTGGCGCTTTTTGCAGTGATTGGCATCGGTTCGTTCGTTGCCTACAAGATGCTGTTCCCAGCCGTGCCCAAGGAGTCTGTCACGACGACCGATGCGAACAAGGCGGCGGATGGCACGCCGGCGGTAGCGCCGACGGACGCGCCCAAAGACGGTGCCGCGCCCGCGGGTGCGACCGCGGCGGGCTCCTCCGACAACAATATGTCATCACCGCAATCGCCGGCGGCGGCCTCTGTACCCGACAACGCCGCAACCGCTACGACAGCGCCTCCGGACGCGTCGAAGGCCGCGGCGGTACCGAAGGCCGCCGACACGAAGACCAAGGGCGGCACAGCGAGCAAAACCGATACGCCGCAGGCGCCCAATACGCCCGCAGCAGCTCCCACGGCCTCGCCAGCGCGTCAGGCGGCGGCGCCCGCAGCGGCACCCGCACCACAGACGGATCGGTGGGAACAAATGCGCTTGGCCTACGAGGCGTGCAACAAGGAGAGCTTCCTCGATCGCCTGGCCTGCAATTCGCGCGTCGGTCAGCAATATTGCAAAGGGTACTGGGGAACGGTTCCACAGTGCCCCGCTGGCGCTTACGGGGATCGCGGAAACAACTAGCGAATCGCGGTCGCGCCCGAGATTCGCGGGCCTTCGCAGCGAGGTGCGTGATGGGGCACATCTTCTGGAACGATAGCGCGCGGATGCAGGACAGCGGCGAGTCGATCGGCGTGCTCGCACTTGGCGACTCGTGGTTCCATTATCCGTTCAACAATCTGATCACGCCGCTCTATACCGCGCTCGAACAACCGACCATATACGTGGTCGGTGAGAGCGGTGCGCGCGCCGATGAGTTGTGCAAAGGTTCTTGGCTCGACAGCTTTCGCAGGATGCTCGTCGGCTACCCGTCGATCCGCCTCGTCTGCCTCAGCGCCGGCGGCAATGATTTCGCAGGGATCGGCGACCTCGACGACAAGATCCTTGCGCCCGATTGCCGCGATGCAACCGCGCTCGCTCAGTGCTATCGCGCCGGGCAGCCGCAAGGTGTGTTTGCGGCCGTGGAGCTGGCCTACCGTACCATCCTGACGTTGGTTGCCAACATCCGTCCCGACGTGCCGGTGCTCGTCCACAACTACGATTACGCGATTCCCGACGGCAGGACGCTGCCCGGCTTGCGCAGTTGGCTCAAGCTGCCGATGGACAATGATCGCGTGCCGACCGCCGGTGCGCCCCTTGGCGGCCTGCGTCGTGAGATCGTGCGCGATCTGATCGATCATTTCACGCTGAGCTTGGACAGCCTTGCATCGACTGTGACACAACCGAGCGTCGACTTGGTATGGTCGGCAGGAACGCTCTCCGACACGGACTGGGCCAACGAACTGCACCCCAAGCCGCGCGGCTTCAACAAGATCGTCAACGATTGCTGGAGCGGCCCAGCACGACGCGCGTTCGGACTTTCCTAGCCGGCGTTAGCGCACGCAGTTGCGCCCGGCGCGTTTGGCTTCATAGAGCTGACGGTCCGCGTCGGCGAGCATGGCTGCGGCGTCTTCGAAGGCGGCGTCGCTCGTTACGCCGATACTGATCGTCACCTGCAGCTCCTCGCGGATGAGATGCCACGGGTGACCGGCGACGGCCGCTCGCAGGCGTTGGCAGGCCGCGCGCGCGTGTTCCAGGGTGGTGTCGGGCAGCGCCAGCACAAATTCCTCGCCACCGTAACGCACCGCAAGATCCGACGGTCGGCACGCCGCGCGAAGAATCCTGCCGACGACGCGCAGAACCTCGTCACCGATCGCATGCGAAAAACGATCGTTGATGAGCTTGAAGTTGTCGATGTCGGCAAGCGCCATGCTCAATGCGTGACGGGTCAAACGGATGGTGGTGAACATGCGATCGAGGTTGGCGTCGAGGTAGCGCCGGTTGGCAAGCCCGGTGAGCGCGTCGACGTTGGCGGCCTCCGACAGTTGCACATTCGCTTCAGCCAGGCGGTCGCGCTCCGCGCGATATGACTCCGCTTCCTCACGCACCTTGCGCACTGCGATCTGAACGAGCAGACCGCGGGCTTTTGCATCGGCTTCTTCATTGCGCAGCGCCTGATCGAGCTCGTGGTATTTCTTGAAATGCGCGAGCGCAGCCTTCAGGTCGCCCTGCGCTTCCCTGCACGCGGACAGCTCGCTGTGCGCGCGCATGACACGTGGCTTCGACTCGAGCTCTTCGCCCATCGCAAGCGCCCGCTGCAGTGGCTCGATCGCCGCCTCGGGACGTCCGCACAGTCGCAACGCTTCGCCGATGTTGGCCAGGCAAACCGATTCATTGTGGCGATCGCCCATGGCGTGAACCGTCTCCAGCTGCCGCTCGAACAATTCCATCGCCTGCTCGAGATTGCCGAGGAATGCGACCGCGCTGGCGATATTGCCAAGCGCCAGCGCCTGCAGCTGCAGGTCCCCCACGGTGGCCGCAAGCTGTTCCGCTTCACCAAAGTAGAGTTTTGCACGTTCGAACTCGGCGGTCATCGAATCCGGGCCTGCCGCCCGGCGCTGCTCGCCGACGCGCAGGCAAAGGACGCCGAGGCTGTTGAGGCTCGCCGCCACGCCGGCCTGGTCATCGAGTTCTCGTCGCCGCGCAAGCGAGAGCTCGTGAAATTCGCGCGCTTTGGTGAGTTCACCGACGCGTGCGTACACCATCCCCAGGCCGTGAAAAACACCTGCTTCGAGCGCGGCATCGTGTCGTGTGCGCAGCAAGGCGAGAGCTTCCTCGAATCGCGCGAGTGCCCGCGCATAGTCGCCCACGTAGAGATCGACCGTGGCGACGCCGCGCAGACATCGCACCTGACCGAGCACGTCGGCCTGCGCGCGCCATAGCGACAGCGCTTCGAGGTGCCGCGCGAGCGCATCGGCGTAAGCGCAAACCGCAAGATGCGCGTCGGCGACGACCTCGACAGCCTGCGCATGCGCGATGGCGTCGTTGCGCGACTGGGCGAGATCGAGCGCCAGCATGCCGATTTCGATCGCGCGCTTTGGGTCCCCGACGCGGGAAAGCTTATGCGCGAGCACCAGCATCGCCGACAATTTCGCGGTATCTGAACCCGCGGCGCCGAGCTTTGACTCCGCGTCGCTAATGTCGTCTTGTGCCGTCGTTGCCATGGATTTACCGCGCGACTGCCGGGGGTGTCGACAGCAAAGCGATTTTCATGCCAACTCCGACGGGCCACGCGACTCGCAGGTGACTCGGACCGCATGGCGCGTGTTTGTGTCCGACAAGCCGACGCAACCCAGCGACCACGCCCCGCGCTGGCGACCGGGCTGCTTCGCAGCATTCGAAGACCGATGCCGGGGGTGGCGTAGCGGTGCCGGCTGGTAGTAATATGCTGATATCATAATAGCCGTGAGTTGATCCTGCGTAGGCCAGCAGCAGGACGAGCGTGTGCAAAAATGATGAAGTGCCTGATTTGCGGGCGAGTCAGCCTACCCGGTGCGAAACTGTGTCCCGACTGCAGTTCGGCGCGCAAGCGCGCGTTTGCGGCCACGGTAACCCAGCCCCTTCTCGATGCTGCCGGGTCCGGTCGGCACGGCAGACAATTGCTTAGACCAAGTCAATCCGTGGCGGCGACGGCGCGCCGTACGGCCGAGCGCTCGATGCAGCCGAAGCCACCTGTCGATCAGCCCGTGGTTGCGCCATCTCGTCGCATGGAGATGGTTTTCCTGAGTGCCGGTTGCGTGGCGATTCTGCTGATAGGCGCCTACGTCGCGCGGCAGATTCACAATTCGCGGCAGCTTGACGAGCCTCCCGTTGCCGGTCAGGCCGCGCTCGCGGGCACTGACGCGAGGGCGACCTCCGTTTCCGTCGTTCCCCCGGCCCTCGCGCCAAAAGCCGTCGGGCAAATGCCCACGCCTGCGGCAACTGCCGCAATGCCGGAGATGGAATCGTCGCCCGTCCCTGCGAAGTCCGAGCCCGCCAAGCGGGCGAATTCAAGGCCGCGGAGTGCGCCAGTCGAAGCCACGACGGCACCCGCCGATCCTGCGCCGCCTCCGCCCGTCATCGCCGTCGCGCCGGCTCCCGTGCCGCCGGCAGCGCGCGAAGCGCCAAAACCGGATGCATTGCAGCTGATGAAAGACGGTTTGGCCCGATGCGCCACCGGCAACATCATCGATCGCATCCTTTGCGATCAGCGCGTACGGCGCGAGTATTGCGACGGTCGCTGGGGCCAGGTGCCGGAGTGCTCTAGTACTGTGGCGACCGATCGGGGGCAATAGCGCTTGGTGCGTTCAGCAAGTGCTGCACAATCTACCCGCGGCCGACAAAGGGCATCTTGGTTGCCATGACGGTCAGGAACTGAACGTTCGCGTCAAGCGGCAAGCTGGCCATGTACATCACCGCACTGGCAACGTGCGCCACATCCATCAGCGGTTCCACCGCGACCTGTCCGTTCGCCTGCGGCACGCCCTTGGCCATTCTTGCGGCAAGTTCCGTCGATGCATTGCCGATGTCGATCTGGCCGCAGGCGATGTCGTACTTCCTGCCGTCGAGCGAAGTCGACTTGGTCAAGCCGGTGATCGCGTGCTTGGTCGACGTATAGGGCGCGGAGTTCGGTCGCGGCGCGTGTGCGGAGATTGAGCCATTGTTGATGATACGGCCACCGCGAGGAGTCTGGCTCTTCATGATGCGCATCGCTGCCTGCGTGCATAGGAAGGGGCCCGTCAGGTTGATGTCCACGACCGACTTCCATTGTTCGAACGTCAGGTCTTCGAGAGTGAACCGGCGGGGCGCCGATGCCAGCGTTGTTGAACAGCAGATCCAAGCGTCCGTATGACGCTGTGACCGCTTCGAACAGCGCCGCGACCGACGCGGGATTACTTACGTCGGTAGGCACCGGAAGCGCATTGGCGCCTGTATCGCCCGCGGCGGCCACTGTTTCGTCGAGCGCTTCGCGCCGGCGACCGGCCAGCGCTACCTTGTATCCATCGCGCAACAGCGCCAGCGCGACTGCACGACCGATGCCACTACCGGCACCCGTGACGACGGCAATTTTCGAATCTGTCATGTCAATGTCCCCCTGTTGGATTGCGCTCGCGATTGTAACGCGGGTGCCTCGCGCCGCGGCGCGGTCGATGCAGCGAGGGCGTCGGTGCGGCGGCGCTTCTGCTACCATCGGTGCGCACGTCGCGGTATCCGAGTCACACTCCCAGCATGTCTTCCGAGCGCGAATCACACCTACCCGTCGACGTCGATCCCACGTCCGCGCTGACAAGCAGGCAGGCATTCCGGCGCGTGTTTCCTGGCGTGATGGTCGCAATGTTCCTCGCCGCCGCCGACCAGACCATCCTCGCCAGCGCACTGCCGACCATCGCGAGTTCGTTTGGTGGACTCGCGGACCTATCGTGGGTCGTCGTTGCGTACCTGCTCACCGCCACCATCGGCGCTCCGCTGTACGGTCATCTGGGGGATCGCTTTGGAAGGCGGCGCATGTTGCTCGTGGCACTCGCCATATTCACGGTGGCATCGCTCGCGTGCGCATTTGCGCCGACGCTGCTTACCCTGATCCTCGCACGCGCGCTGCAAGGTCTGGGCGGGGGAGGATTGATGACGCTCGCGCAGTCGCTGATCGGCGAGCACGTGTCGCCGCGCGAGCGCGGGCGTTTCTCCGGGTATTTCGCGACGGTGTTTGCGCTCGCCAGCACGTCTGGTCCGGTATTGGGCGCCTACCTGACCGAACATGTAAGTTGGCGCGCAGTCTTTGTCGTCAACCTGCCACTGGGCCTGATTGCCGCGGTGCTGGCGTTGCGCATCCCGTTGTCGCCGATGCCGCCGCGCGCGCGATTCCGGCCCGACATCGTCGGCGCACTGTTGTTTTGTGTCGCGACGCCCACGCTGCTGTACGTGCTGACGTCGGGCGGACAGCGCCTGGCATGGACTTCACCGCAGCTCCTCGGCCTCGCCGTCGCCGCAGCGCTCACATTCGCAATGCTGGGCTGGTGGGAACGGCGCGCAGCCGATCCGGTGATCCCCATTCGCTTGCTGCGCGTGCCTTCCATCGCGCGTTCGGACGCCGTAGTCGTGTGTTTTGCCGCCGCCCTGTTCTCGACGATTCTCTACCTGCCACTGTACCTGCAGCTTGGCCGCGGATTGCGCATCGGGCAGTCTGGCCTATTGCTTCTGCCGATCACGTTGTCGATGGTCGTGACGTCCGCGATCGTCGGCCTGTTGATCACTCGCACCGGGCGCGTGAACATCTTTCCGCAGATCGGATTGTCAATCGCGACGGTTGCATTCCTGCTGCTTGCGGCAAGTGTCTCCAGGGCGACAACGCCGGTTGTCCTTGCATTGACCATGCTCGTTGGCGTCGGCCTCGGCACGGTCATGCCACCCACGCAGGTGACGGTTCAGTTCGCCGCTGGCCGTGATGCGCTGGGCGCCGCGACCGCGTCGATTTCGCTTTCGCGCTCGATCGGCGGCGCGCTCGGTGTGGCGATCACAGGAACAGTGCTGTTCGCGCTCATCGGCGATGTCTCGGGTCCGCTGACCGGGCTGTTGCGCCAAGCGATCGAAAGCGGGCCGGAGGCGATCGGCCTGCTAACTGCAAATGAGCGCTTGGCGCTGGCGGCCCATCTCGATGCGGCCTATCGCGCCGTATTCCTGTTTCTGGCGTCGGTCACCGCGTGCGGCGTATTGATTGCGCGCACGATTCCGCGCTTGGAGTGGACGAAACCATCAGCAACGAATGCGTAACGCGTCACCGCGGTGCACCATGGCGCGATCGCGACACCGTGGTGAATAGGCTGCATTGACAATGCACGCGCCGGGGCTTACAAATGAAATGTCCGTGATCTCGGATTGAGCCGCAGTAACCGCGGGTGTGCATACGCGTTCAAGGGGCGAAGCTGAAATCGCCGCCGTTTTTCAACATGGAGGACGACATCGTGGCAAAGGCAAAAGCAAAAAGCAGGAAGACATCGTCGGGCGACAGCGTCTATCGCATCACCGAACTCGTGGGTACCAGCACGGTGTCCTGGGAAGATGCCGTCAAGCGGGCCGTTGCAACCGCGTCCAGTTCGCTGCGTGACCTGCGCATCGCGGACATCGTCAAGCTGGACGTGAAGATCGACGGCGGCAAGGTCGTGGCCTATAGGGCACGGGTTGCGCTGTCGTTCAAGTACGAAAACTAAATCCAGGCGCGACACTAGCGTGTCCAACGCATAGCGCTGCCGCCGTTAGCGCGGTTGCGTTGGCGCGCCGGTACGGACGGGAATAGGAATACTTCCGCTCGCGCCCGGTCGGGCGCTCGCGCCCATCCCGCCGTTGACGCCGACGTAGGGGCGCATGCTGGCGACGATCTCGTCGACGCTGGCAGAGTTGGCGATGGTCGAGAAGACCAGGCTTGGGCACTGCTCGGTGTCGATGATCATCAGTTGCTCGCCGCGCTGGCGCATGCGTTCGCGTGCGGGTGCGCCTCGGTCGGACATGTCAACCGGCGGTTTGACATCCTGGTAGACGACCATACCGGTCCGGTCGACGACGAGGTTGCACGTGATGGCATGGGCGCCGACCGCGAATAGCGCCAATGCCGCACCGCAGCCCGCAAGCATGATCGAGTGATTGCGCATGGCAAGTCTCCAAACCCGAAAGGAGCATGCTATGCCTATGGCATGGCGGACGCAACCCGTCCCCTGGCCCAGCCATCGCAATGTCACGGGCTTCCTGCAGCGATCAAGCGCGCTGCCGGGGCATCAAGGTAGCGCGGAAAGCGGCGGATATCATCGTGCCCCGCGCCTTCCACGACGATCAGTTCGACAGGAGTTCGAGCGAGCGCTGCGAGTCTTTGGCTGTGCGCCAGCGGAATGCGTCGATCCTCGCTGCCATGGATCAGGACGATCGGCATTTTCACACTACCGATGACCTGGTCCGTGCGCAGCGGGTACTTGAGCAACCATTCGGGAGCCAGCGGGTATGCCTCCTTCGCGGCAGCCGCAAGACTAGAGTAGGGCGATACGAGGACCAGCAGCTGTGCGTCGACGTCGGCAGCCAGCTTCGCCGCCAGTCTCGTACCGAGCGATCGTCCGTAGATTGGAAAGCGCACCAGGAAATGCGACGTACACACGCGCCACGATCAGAGGCAAGGCCACGGCCGCGATGACAATCCAGCGCTTGACGCGCAGCGTCACGCTCTGATTTCCGGTACTTCGCAGATGCGCAGCTGCTCGGACGCCATTCGACGGCGCGGGTAAGTGCCGCAACCATCTCCTCCAGCGAAACCAGGCCAAGGCGTTGCGCTGAAGCACGGGTCGGTGGCAACATTTCCAGTAGCGCGTAGACCGGTTTGAGCAACGCTGGCTACCGATGTCCGGGACCGAGCACGTACCACGGGCGCAGGATCGTGGCGGAAATGCCACTCGCACGGACCCGCCCCTCGCCTTCCTGCCGCACCGCGATATATGCGCGCATTACCGGCGCCGGGTGTGCCACGCTGACGTAGACGAAGTGCGCGACGCCCGCGTGCGTAGCCGCATCGATCGCGGCGCCCACCGAAGCAAGGTCGACCGCGCGAAATTCGCGCGCCTTGCTCGGGTTCGGATGCGGCGTGCCGACAAGGTGCACAAACGTGTCGGCAGGCGCGACGCCGTCGACGTAGGTTGATGCATCAAGCGCGTCACCGATGATCGGTACCGCGGACGTAGGCAGCATGGAAGCCGAAGCTGCTCGTGCGAGCGCACGAACCCTGTGGCCGCGCTCGGTGAGCCGGTCGATCAGCGGTCGCCCGACATAGCCGGTATCGCCGGTCACGAAAACGCAATGGGTTTGCAAGGCGATCGCTGCGGAGACGGCGCATTCTCTACGAAATCGCGAGTTAAGCCTAGTCGACGGACGGCGCTTGCTTTGTCGCGTTGATGCAATGGCGTAAGCTTGCTCTATAAGCCGTCAGGCGGCGTGGATTCTAAAAGTGTAAGGGCGCCCCCTCGGTATGAATACGGATGGTGGCTGGATGATTCGAGTTGTTGTCGCCGCTGCGGCGGTCGTCCTCAGTGCAGGAGACGCTTTTGCGCTGTCCAAGGACGCAAAGGAATTTGTCGACATCCAGGCCAAGATCGCCCCCGATCAATGCACGCTGCAAAAATTGAGCGCGCAGGCGGCCGCCGCGGCCCGCGCCGGTGATCAAGGTAAACGGCAGGAACTGCTGGCGCAGATGGAACCGGTCGCCAGGCGCATACAAGCGTATCAGCCGAGGATGCAGGAGCTTTCCAAGTCGGTCCAGAGCACCTCACCCGATTTTCAGGCGGTAATGCAGCAAACGCAGGAACTGCGCGCGAAGTGCAAGCTGTAGGCGGCGCTAGACGACGCGTGCGGCGAAATAGCCCGCAGTCGCCGCGCCGCCGCTGACGACCATCCCCCAGACGACGTCGACAATGACCAGGCTCACGCTCCACCCCTTGAGCGTGGCCAGGTTCGAAAGATCGTAGGTCCCATAGCCAACCAGCCCGAGCAATGCGCCCAGGGTGAGGGCACGCAGCCAGGTACCTTGCGCAAGCGCGGGCTCGACGCAGAACAGCACGATGCCGGCGGTATAGAGCGGATAGAAGATCGCGGCGGCCTTCAGGTTCGGTTGCGCGAGTAGGAGGGGACCGATCTGCGCCCGGTAGAAATTCTTCGCCACGAAGCCCAGCCACACAAAGTCGGATAGGCAGAACGCAACCAACGCGGCGATGAACGCCACCAACATCTGCATCACGCGGATCCCCTCCTATCCAACTGCACGGAGCCCGGCGGTGGACGACGTTATGGAGACCGGCGATCGGCGCCGAGATTTCCGCATGGAGTTCAACGGGGCATCGAACGTATGGATACTGGACCTGCGGCGAGGGCGACGCGTTGGCCGGTATCGACCAGCTTGCCGTCGTGTATCGCGTAGACGGCGATTGCGCGTTCGACATCGAACTGCACCAGGACTGTCTTGCTGTCCTTGCTGAACACAACGCCTTGCGCCGCTTCACCGCCGGGCAATTCGTTGACCTTCGTAGCTTGATCGCCGTTGATGGCGTACAACCCGACTTTGCCCAGCTTGTTGCGGCCGGGATCGGCGGCAAAGTCAGATTGGAACCTGCCATGGACGACACGGCGATCCACTTGCCGTCGGGCGAGATCGCAATGCCTTCGGGCGTCGATGGCACTGAAATCTGCTGAACCGAGCGAAATGGTCGCTTTGAAACGTCGACCAGGGTGACAACGTCCGCATCGGAAACGATTCGGCCACCCGTTCCGGTATTTCCAATCACGGCCCAGCGCCCATCGCTCGACATATCCACGGCATACGGATTGACGCCGGTCGAAAGTTTTTCCTTCGTCAGCTTCACCGTGGTCCCATCGATGCTCAATACTGCCGCGCCGTTCTCATCGCGTAGCGCAACGATCGCGGCCTTGCCGTCATTGGTGAAGGAAACTCCTGCGAGTCTTTTCTCGCCGACCTTCACCTGATCGAGCATTTTGACGTCCTTGCCCTCGATGCCAAGCACCTTCACCGTGCCGTCATGGGCGGCGGCGAGCAGTAGTGTTCCTTCGCGATTGATCGACAGTCCATTGGGGTGGCCGCCGACATCGACCTTGCCGAGCAGCGTCGGCGGCGACGATTCGAGGTCGACGATCTGAAGGAAGTTGTCGTACAACTCCTTTTTCGCATCATAGTCATAGCGTGTCGGCGCGGCGACGATCGCCAGCTTGCCGTTGGGCGTGATGGCGACCGCTTGCGGCGGCCCCTGCACCGTATGTTCAATTCCTTCCAGCGTGGCGATGACTGCCGGTGGCGACCGCGCCGCGTCGATGACGACGAGACTGTCGGGAGGCGCGGGCCGCGGAACGTCGCGACGCCATCGACGCGTACGAACTTGCCGTCCTGCGCCGAAACGATCAGATCCGCGGCGCGACCCGACGCCGCGCCAAGCAGGCCCAACGCAACGAGCCCAACGCGAAAGTCCGAGCGGAAAGCGTGCATCGATTCCTCCAGATTTTGGTTAGTAGCGCATTCGAAATCGTGGAATCGAGCCACGCCGCCCCAGGCCGACCGCGCACGATATGATACCTCCGCACACGATTTGTGCAGCGCTACGATGTTGACTCCCAGATTTCGATTGCCAGGGTTGGATCAGCAACCAGGTGGAGCAGCGTCTTGCACTATGTTTGCGTGCCAAGGAGATCGCCATGGTCAGGCCGAAGTCGCGACGATGGAAATACGTGAAGTCCGCCTTTTCGGTGGTGGCAATGGGGGCGGTCGCACTGATGTCTGTCGCGCTGCATGCGCAGCCGAGCATATTTCGACGTGCCTCGAGGTTCGGGACCGCACGACGTCGCGGCCTCGCCTGGGGCAGGCGCGCCTGTTTACTTCACCGCGCAAGCCGCAGGCAAGCTAGGCATCCTCGATCCGAAGACTGGCAAGACGGTGGAGGTTGTGCTTGGTCCGCGCTCGGCGCCGCATGGCGTCATTGTCGGCCCGGACGGCGCGGCGTGGATCACCGACGGCGGCCAGAATGCAATCGTTCGCGTCGACAGCGCGACGCACGACGTCAAGGTCTTTGCATTGCCCGCGGATACGGGGTACGCGAACCTGAACACGCTGACCTTCGATAAGAAAGGCCGTATCTGGTTTACCGGTCAAAGCGGCTATTACGGGCGGCTGGAACCGAGCCTCGGAGCCGTACGCGTGTGGAAGGCCCCGCGCGGAAGCGGGCCGTACGGTATCACGACGACACCGGGCGGCGATGTCTACTTCGCGTCGCTCGCGGGCAGTTACATCGCGCAGATCAACACCGAAACGGGTGATGCGACGATCATCGAGCCGCCAACCAAGAACCAGGGCGCCCGGCGCGTGTGGTCCGACTCGCGTGGCCGCATCTGGGTGAGTTACTGGAACACCGGCCAGGTCGGCATGTACGACCCTGCGACGACGTCGTGGCGCGAATGGAAATTGCCGGGCAACGCGCACGCGTACGCGGTGTGGGTCGACGAGCGCGACAAAGTGTGGCTGACCGACTGGAGCATCAACGCGATCGTCCGCTTCGATCCGGTCACCGAAAAATTCGAGCCGTTCCCGTCCAACCGCGATCAGGCAAACGTACGCCAGATGCTCGGGCGCTCGGGCGAGGTGTGGGGTGCCGAGTCGGGTGTTGACAGGCTGGTGATGGTGCCGACACGCTAGAGCCTTGCCGTTATCGGGGGGACGAATGACGCTGATCGCGCAATGCTTTCCGGGTCGGATACCTTCGCACGCTCCCAGACCCGATGCTCGCTTCGCTTTACCCTACTCGATGGCCTCTCGCACTATCGATTTCGAGCCGGTGACACCTTCAACGGTATAGATGAATTGTCCGGTGTTCCATTGTGTAAACCGAAGGATCCCGGTTCCCACTTGAGTTATGCCAACTTGTGTGGGATCGAATGGACCGCCAAAGTAAGGGCCATTTGTCTTATAGATGGGGCCGTTAAAAATCGTCGTCATGGTACCCGAAGTGCTTCCCGCCGCCGTCGCTTGGCCAGGCGAGAACGCGTACCAATTCGGCTTGCCCGAGGCGTCGTAAACAAACCATACGGCATACAACACGTTCGTCGGTCCTTGCACTATCGTCATACCCCAACCTGATTCCGAGGGGTTCCACCAGATATCCGAATAGTTGACCGCTGGAACGGCCGGTAGCGTGGAAAATTGCGAGTTCGGCGGGGTCGGCGCGTCTGCCACCGTGAATTGCGCTCCAGGAGTAGGCGGAGAATCGGCAAACTCGACAATCTGGACGGTGTAGGTCCCTGAGGGCAAACGCCCTAGCTCTACGTCGATAGGGGAGACGCCGATATCAATTGGCCCAAAAAAAATCACGAGGGATATGACATTACCCGCCATCGACACCTTCGCCCCATACGGGCGCCATCCCGAAAATGGGTCGGGAACAACGCGTGCAATCACTGGCTCCATGTAGCGAGGTGCCGCCGGGATAATCGTCACTGTCTGCGCCGCTACGCTCGCCGCGAAGCAATACGCAGCGAACACAGCTATGGGGTAGCGCTTAGCGGTCACGACCTCCAACTTATACCGAGACAGTGGTGATACCTGTCGGCCGCCGTCTGATTCTCGTGTCGGACGATTCTGCTTCGCCGACACAAGGTTGCCGGAAGTAGTGGTCAGGAGGAAAATAATCCTTGTGGTCGGCAAGGAGACTTTCGATGACACATATTTATCGTGTGTACGACCCACCGAACAAGGAAACGATTCACTTGCCATGGAGAACTCTATCGGCGCTCGACGGAGTGTTCGGTTCTGCAAAGTTATATGTTACGGGCAGACTTCCTGACGGCGCGAAGGTGCGTCTCAGCAATTGGCCCGGCGATCCGAGGGCCAGAAAGCTCGAAATCGAATCGAGCGATGAAGCACGCGTCGAGCTTGCGGTCGTTTATTACGTCAAGGTCGCAAGGTTGGAGTTCGAGCGCATGTAGCTCGATCGCGCAACGCGTTCGCAAACTTACGGGTTGACACTCCTTGATTGCTCGATGCGCTCGCACGCGTCTTGCATTCGCTTACGCAAGCTAGAGTCGGGCTCGGCGCGCACGACGTTCATAACTTCCCTCTATATACCCGATCGCGCAATGCGATTGGACGCTCGCGCGGCCCTTGGTTATGGTTCAGTCGTGACTGCAAAACGGTCGCCCGATTGAGTCTCTTACCGAGGGAAATCGATGCCGATGCTTTATTCTGAAACGTATCCACTGCTTGCTTCCACGCGGTCTGGCACAAAGTCTGGCCAGAGCCGGGTCGCCGAGCACGACCCATCATCTTCGGCAACGCTCTTGCGTTCCGCAAGCGCAGCGGAGGATGTCGCGGATCGAAGCTACTGGACTGCGTACGACCACTACATGATCGAGCGCGAGGCGCATGCGATGCGCCCTGTCTATGCCTGGACGATGCTTTCCAACGCCTGGTCGATTCTGCGGCCCTGGTTGAAAGCTTAGGCTACCGTGTCTCGACGACCGGCGCCACCTGTGCGTGACGCGCTTCATAGAGCATGTGCAGGGTGATCTTGCGCACTTCAGCCTTGCTCGTTGCGATGTGCGAGCGCAGCAGCAAAAGCGCGGAGTCGGCTTGGCGGCGCAATATGTGACGAAGTATTTGCGCGTGTTCCTGGTACGTCGCCCGGATGCGCTCGGGGTGCAGGAAATCGAGTCGGCGGATGATGTGGATCCGTTCGGCGATCTCCCCATGCATGCGTGACAGCTGCCGATTGCCGGCCGCGGCGACCAGCGTCGCGTGAAACGCCTCATCGAGTTCGCTGACCGTGCGCGGTTCCGTGATCCACTGGCTGCGCGGTGCCAGCCACGTCTCCCGCAGATTCGTCAGCGGCGGTTGCGGATCGAGTTCGCAGACGCGCCGGATCGCGCCGGATTCCAGGATCAGCCGCACATCGTAGAATTCGTCGAACGCCTTGAAATCGAGCGGCCGCACCTGCCAGCCACTGCGCGGCTCCACCGTCACATAGCCTTCGCGCTCGAGGCGCAGCAGCGCTTCGCGCACGGGCGTGCGGCTCATGCCGAAGCGTTCGGCGATCTCGGGTTCCGAAAAGCGGTCGCCCGGCAACAGCCGGAAGTCGAAGATGTCGCCCTTGATGCGTTCGTAGGCGACCTGGCCACGGGGCGGTGCGATGGATGCAATCATGGGTGGATACGGGCGCAGGCGCTGCCGCGACGCTCCAGTTCCGCTGCGACACGCAGACAAATGTCCTCACGCCAAGGGGCAGCGATGATCTGGACGCCGATCGGCAGCGCGCTTCCGCATTCGATGGGTACCGCGGCGACGGGCAGGCCGATGAAGGAGATCGGCTGCGTAAACATGCCGAGATTGGGGCGCGCGGCCATGGTCACACCTTCGACGATCATCGTTTCCGCGCCGAGTTCGATCGCGGAGCAGGGCGTTGCCGGGGCGATGATCGCATCGACCGTGTCGAACAGCGCCAGGACGCGATCGTGATACCAGCGGCGAAAGCGTTGCGCGGCATGTACCCACGCTGCGGGAATCAGGGCACCCGCAAGCAAGCGGTCACGCGAGAGTGGTTCGAAATCCGCGGCGCGAGTCCGCAGCGTCGGCAGATAGAGCGATCCCGCGGCGCTTGCGGTCAACACAAAGGCGGCCGCGCGAGCTCGATCGGCCTGTGGCAGCTCGATATCAGCGCGAACGTCGAGCACCGCTGCCGCGTGAGTGACTGCGGCGCGCGCTTCGGGCGCAAGCGGCCGCGCGAAATAGCCTCCGGCGACGGCGATGCGTAATCCCGCCACACCCGCCGCAAGCTCAGGTGCCAGCGGCGTCGCGGCACGCATCGAACATGTCGGGTCAGCTGCATCCGGTCCGGCGATGGCGTCGTAGGCAAGCGCCAGATCGTCGGTGCAGGTTGCCATGGGGCCGACGTGATCGAGATCGTATACGAAGGGCAGGCTACCCGCTCGACTGACTCGTCCGAACGTCGGCTTGAGTCCGAAGATGCCGCACAGCGACGCCGGCACACGAATCGAGCCGTTGGTGTCGGAGCCGAGCGTCAACGGCACCATCCCGGCCGCCACCGCTGCGCCCGAGCCGCCAGACGATCCGCCGGCGCAACGTGCAAGGTCATGGGGATTGCGCGTTGCGCCGTAGTGCGTATTCTCGGTCGTGAATCCGTAGGCATACGCGTCCATGTTTAACGCGCCAACCAGGATGGCGCCATGCTCCTTGAGCCGCCGTACCGCTGTGGCGTCCTGCGTCGCCGGCGCATTGTCCGCATAGATGCGGGCACCCGCGAGCGTCGTCGTGCCGGCGATGTCGAACAAATTCTTCACCGCGAAGGGGACGCCGGCGAGCGGACCCGGATCGCGCCCGGCATCGACGGCTGCATCGATCGCCGCGGCATCCCGCTCAGCCTGCTGCTCGAATTGTGCCGTGAACGCGTTCAGTACGGGGTTGTTCTGACGGATGCCGGCGAGCGTCTGCGCAATGATCGAGCGCGCGCTGCGTCGGCCGCTGCGCACTTCGGCGGCGATGGATCGCACCGATTTCACACCGATAATCCTGGACGAAAGACCGGCGCGGGCTCGTCGTGCAACTCGAGTGGCGCGTCGATGAACAGCTCGGCGAATGCCGCAATGCGGGCGAAATTCGCCTCGACACCGGCACGATACTCGGGCGCGATCGGCAATCGCAGCAACTGCGCCGTCGCTTCGATGTACGCGGCAATGGAGGGGTCGTCGCGTTCTGCCATTGTCTCAGCGCCGCACTTCGCGCTGGAAAATCTCCAGCGTGCGCGCCTTGGTGCGGATGAAGCTCGGCGCGGACAACGTCGCGATCGTGCGCGGACGCGGGTCCTCGAACGGCACGATCTCGGCGATCCGGGTGGGCCGTTTAGTAAGCAGCAACACCAGGTCCGCAAGATACACGGCGTCTTCGAGGTCGTGCGAAACGACGACCATCGTCGTACCCGTCTGCATGAACACGTCCTGCAATTTTTCCCGTATGAATAGCGTCATTTCGAAGTCCAGCGCGGAAAACGGCTCGTCCAGGAACAGTACTTCCGGCTCGGGCGCCAGCGCACGCATGATCGACGTGGTCTGCTGCTGTCCCCCGGACAGTTCGTAAGGATAGCGCATGAGATCGAATTTGACGTCGAACGACGCGACGAGCTCATCGACTCGCTGCGCGACCTGCTGCGGCGTGCGACCTGCCAGCTTGAGCGGATAGCCGATGTTGTCGACGGTACGCAGCCATGGAAACATTGCGTCCCGGTAATTCTGGAACACGTAGCCGATCTTGGTTTCGCGGAGCGATTTGCCGTCGAACAGAATCTGCCCGCTGTCGATGGGGATCAGCCCGGCGATCATGTTGATCAGAGTCGATTTCCCGCAACCGTTGGGACCGAAGATCGACACGATCCGGCTCTTTGGAATATCGAGATCGAATTTCTCGTACAGCGGCTTGCCCGCGAAATACTTGGTCAGGCCGCGAATGGTGATGTGCGTGCCGAGCGGCCCCGGAAGAAACGGGGCCTCCGGTTCGATGACTGCTCCGACAGGACGCATGTTATCTCCCGCTCCAGTGCACGACCTTTTTCTCCAGCAGCAGAAAGAGGATGTTGAGTAAATAGCCGAGCACGCCGGCAGCGAGGATCGCCGCGTACATGCTGCGCACGTTCAGCACCTGTTGCGCGTCGATGATGCGATGGCCGAGGCCGTTGTCGGAACCGATGAACATCTCTGCGACAACGACGATCACCAGCGCCATGGAGATGCCACTGCGCAGGCCCACGAAGGTCGGTTGCAGGCTTTCCCAGATCAGGACATCGCGGAAAATCTGCCAGCGCGATGCGCCCATCACCTTGGCCGCCATCACCCGCTGCTTGCGCGCATTCATCACGCCGTAGGCGCTGTTGAACAGGATGACCAGCACGGCAGCGAATGCGGCGATTGCGACTTTGTTGATGTCGGTCACGCCGAAGATCATCAGGAACAACGGGATTAGTGCGGACGAAGGCGTCGAGCGGAAAAAGTCGATGAGAAACTCGACGCTCCGGTAGGCCCGCTCGTTGCTGCCAAGAAGCACACCCAACGGAACGCCGATGATCGCGGCGATGCCAAATGCCTCCAACGTACGTATGACCGTATAGAGAAAATCTTTGGCCAAATCGCCACCGAAAATGCCGGTGACCAGCGCCGTGAGCGTGGCCGTGGGCGTAGGCAGCAGGATAGGGCTGACAAGCTTGGTCAGCACGACCAGTTCCCAAATGATGAAGAGCGCAAGCGGCCCGATGAACGGCAGCAGGCGCGCGTAGCCGAAACCACCCGTCCGTGACGTGTTCATCGCTCAGCCTTTGTAGATCATCGGGTCGACCAGGACGCGCTTCTCGAAGATTTTCTTGTCGGCAAAGAGATCGAAGAATTTCTGAAACATCTCGATGTCGTATTTTGTGAACTCGTTGTGCACCGTATAGGCCGCAAGCGGCACTTCGCCTGTCAACGGGCCCTCGATCGCGGTATAGCCCTTGAGGAAGGGGCGCGCTTCGGCGGGTTTGGTACGCACGAGCTCGACGCCTCGGGCGTAGGCCGCGATGTATTTCTTGGTCACGTCGGGATTCGCCTTGATGAATTCGTTCGTCAGCGACGCGGACCCGCCGAACCACGGCGCCATCGCGGTCGGATCGCCGAGGACGTATTTCGAGATCACGCCCGCCTCCAGGATGCGGGTGACGCCATTGAGCCGACCGACCGTGCCGGTCGGCTCGAGGGTGTACACGGCGTCGATCTGGTTGGCGGCGATCGAGGCGACATGCTGGCCGATCGGCAATTCGATGACCGTCGCGTTCGTCACGCCGCTGCGTTCCAATACGGTCTTGCAAAGCGTCACGTTCTGAATGCCCGGACCCGAGCCGACGCGCTTGCCATTCAGCTCCGAGATCGCCTTGTAGGGCGCGTCCTTGGCGACCAGAAATTCGTCGAGAACGTTTTTCACGTTGCTCGGATTGGACACGATGATCTTGAGCAGGCCGGGCGATGCAATTTCGCCGATCGCGAGATTGGCCGACCCGGTACCGTTGGCGCTGCCGTCGGCGCGCCCGGAAAGCATGGCCTCCATGACCTGCTGCGCGCCCGCGAACTTGAGTGGCTCCACATCCAGGCCCGCTTCCTTGAAGTAACCTTTCTCGATCGCGGCGTAGAACGGCAAACCGGCGGCGATCGGCCAGTAGCCGATGCGGATCTTGACGCTCTGGGCGCGTCCAAGGCGCGGCAACGTCAATGCGCCGATGCCCGCGGCCGCGGTCGACAACAGGCGTCGTCTGACCGGACTCTCGAGCGCGCGGCGAGTGTGGTTTGATGATGGGTGCTTCATGACGTTCTCCTGTTCAGTGGGAAGAGGTTCGGGTGCCGCTCGTGGCGACAAGATACGAGCGCCAGTCGCCGTGGTGGGTGATCTCCTGCGCTCCTTCCAGCGCGATGGGTTCGCAGACAAAGCCCTTGACCCACGCGCCGTCGCCCAGCTCGACACTGCCGATGGCCAGCGGTGGCGGGATGCCGGCGACAAAGCTTCCAAACCGATCGCTGGGAACGTCCCAGAGCTCGACGCCGATGGCCGCGCCTTGCGGCGTCCTGACGAGCCCCGGCTTGGCCAGCGCGCCCGGCAGCGCATACAGTTGGTACCGTGATGCTGTGCGAGTCGCAGCAACGAAGCGCGCATCGCGCGTTGCCAGTTCGTGGTTGAGGGGCATGCCGCGCATGTGTGCACCCGCGACGGCGATGCGAATACGCGGCCTGGCGTCGGGCAGCGGCTCCGGCAGTGGACCGCTGGTCGCGCGCGTGCCTGAAATTCCCATCGTGGGCGGATATTCCGACAACACACGATGCGCCAGCAGCGCGAGGGCATGGTCGCTGCCCGCAGGAGCGAGGAAGGTCACGCCGGTGGGCAGTCCGTCGCCGCGAAATCCCGCGGGAATCGCGATAGCCGCCAAGTCGAGCAGGTTGGCGAAATTCGTGTACGTTCCGAGCATCGTATTCACCTCGCGCGGCGATGCTTCTACATCTGCAAGCGAGGGAAAATTGGGCGTCGTGGGTGCGAGCAGAGCGTCCATCGTGTCCCAGATCGGCGCGATGTCGCGGGCGCATTCACGTAGGCGATAAGCGCCGCGGAAACCATCGGTCGCGGAAAATGCGCCGGCGCCGCGTACGATTTCGCGCACCACGGGATCGCAGTCGTCAGGATGCGCGGCCGCGAAGGCGCCAAAGGCCGCATCCCGCTCGGCGATCCAGGGTCCATCGTAGAGCAGCGCGGCCACTTGCTGAAAGGGTGCGAACGGGACGCGCACGATCGACGCGCCGAGTGCGCGCATCGCATCGACAGTACGCGCGAAAGCCGCGGCTGCCATGTCATCACCGGCGAATTCGAGCGGCTCGAAGACGCCAACCCGCAGCGGCGTGGCAAAATGCGCGCGCGGTAGGATGTGGCGCGCATACGCGTCTGCGGGATCGAACGCCGTTGCCGCGAGCATAACGCGCCAGCCGACATTGAAGTCGGATGCGAAAATCGATACGCAATCGAGCGAGCGACACGCCGGTACTACGCCACGCGCGCTGATCAGGCCTGGTGTCGGCTTGAACCCGATCGTATTGGTAAAGCCTGCGGGCACTCGGCCGGACCCCGCCGTGTCCGTGCCGAGCGCGAAGGCGACCTGGCCGAGTGCGACCGCAGTCGCCGAGCCGCTGCTCGACCCACCGGCGATGCGGCGGTCGTCAAACGGGTTCGGTACAGCGCCATACGGAGAACGCGTTCCGACGAGCCCAGTGGCGAATTGATCGAGATTGGTTTTGCCGAGGCAGACTGCCCCCGCGCGCTCCAGCAATTCCACAACGGCCGCCGAGCGCGCGGGCTCATACGCGAAGGCGGGACAAGCGGCGGTGGTTGGCAGCCCCGCAACGTCGATATTGTCCTTCGCCGCAAAGGGCAGGCCGAACAGCGGAAGCGCGGCGCGTGCCTGCGCGTCGAGGGCATCGAGCGCGCGCGTTCGTCGGCTCAGGACGTCGGCACTGTGACGCGAAATCCATACCGGTCCGTGATTCGAAGTGCTCGCACGCGCGGCGGCGCGCTCGACGACGGCTGTCGCGCTGATCTCACCCGCAAGTAGCGATGCGGCAACCGCCGCGGATCCTGTCCAGCCGTGATCGGCCATGGCGTTCCATCTGGTATTCTAGATTGAACACCAGCAAACCACGTGCCAACCGTTGCACGAATCTTTCTCATCACTGGCAAGCCATTGTTATCGTGTCGATTTGCTTAAAATCGCTCGCCATTCTGGATCGCTGTGAGTTCACGGCTATGTCGATGCAACGCACGGCCCTGGTTCGTGTCTGAGATCAGACGAGCCAATTCGGTGCGGGGGATTCCGCGGCGCCCTGGCGAACCCTTAATATTGGCGCAATGACGATGGGCCCGCCGATGCTTGAACAAACCAGGCTGCAAAACAGAGTAGAGTTGCGCTTCGCTGCCTTGCTGCTCGGCACCGCGATGACGGTCGGATCGGTGCCGGCCGCCGATCTGCCCGCGCAGAGCGCCAAGGGCAAATTCTCCAGCAGCGGCGTGACGCTCGACGCAAAGAGCGCCGTCGCGTTCAAAGACAAGTCGTTTCTCGGTGGTGAGGATGCGCTGATCGTCGCGGTGACGAACGCCCGCATCAATGCCGACGCGCTCGCCGAGTTCCATGATCGCCGGCGCGCCGTCGAAAAACGCATCAAAGACAGCGATACCGGCGTCGTGTACTTCGAATTCCGCCCGGACGGGAGCTTTCGTGGTGTCAGCTACTACTTCGGACCAGGCAACGGCTGCGGATTTTGCAGCAGCACCGTCGCCTCAAGCGTCAGGTTCGCGGCTGGCCGCCTTACGGGGACGCTAACGGGAACGGAAGCGAGTCGCCCGTTCGATCTCGTCCTCGACGTGCCGCTGATGTCCGACGATCACGGTGCGGCGTTGCCTGCCGACGGCGGAGCACCGGGTGCAGCCTACCTCGCCTATCACAAGGCGCTGATCGGCCGCGATCGTGCGGCGCTGAAGCCGCTGCTCTCGCAGGAAGGCATGCAAGGATGGATGGACGCGGAGAAAAAAGGCGACATCGACGGTTACCTGCGATATCTGGCCGACGAGCATCCGGACAAATCCGTGCGTATCGTTAAAGGTTACGCCCGGGACGACAACGCGCTCCTGCTTGTCGCGGGCGAGTCGGCGGTTGGCAAACTCAACGGCGAGGTTCTGCTCGTCAAGGAGAAGGGAACATGGCGCATCAACGACGAATTGTCGGACCTGGAGCGGAAGTGAACGCATTCGTTCGATCACTGGTCCGAAGCGCGGCCGCAAGCGTGATCGCCGGCGGGTTGACACTCGCCGGTGCGGCGCACGCCCAGACGCTGAAAATGAGTGGCGACGTGGTCAAGCTCGACGCTTCGAACCTGCAGATTCGCACGGGCGATGGCCAGATGGTGGCGCTGAAGCTCAGTGACAATGTGCGCATGAGCGAGCGTTCGCCGGCAGACATCGATCGCATCGTACCTGGCGCCTTCATCGGCACCACCGCGGCGCCAAGGACTGACGGGATGCTGGTCGCCTCCGAAGTGCACATTTTTCCGGAATCGATGCGTGGCACGGGTGAAGGCCATCGCCCCATGGATACCGGGCCGGGCAATACGATGACCAACGCGACGGTCAGCAGCGTCGTTGCCGGCCAGGCGGAGCTGAAACGCGGCAACACGATGACCAACGCCACTGTCGCCGTGGTTGCCGGCGGCGCGCCCGAACGCCGCCTGACGTTGACCTACGCGGGCGGCGAAAAGGTGGTTTTGGTCCCGGCCGCAACGCCGATCGTCATGATCGCGCCGGCCGATCGATCGATGCTGGTAGCGGGTGCGCACGTCGCCGTCTACGCAACGAAGCAACCCGATGGCAGCCTTGCGGCCGACCGGATCACGATCGGCAAGAACGGTTTCGTTCCTCCCCTGTAGCGCGTCGTGCGCCCGGCATCGCTTGTAGCGTGCATGACGTTGTCGATCCTGGCGACCGACGCTGCGGCATTTGTCTTTTCCGACGGAACGGCGACGGTATGCATCGCCGGCGGTCGCCCAGTCATCGAAACCGAGGGCGGACCCGGAAGCAAGGTGGTCCAACTCGGTTACACCGGCATCACGTCGCCGGTCGGATCCGGGTATCAGATTCAGTGGAACGCCAAAAAACTGGGCCAGCTGCCGCCTGCGGTTCACGACATTATTTTTTTTCACGAATGCGCGCACGCGCAGGTTCCGACAACTGACGAATTGCGCGCCAATTGCGCGGGACTGGTGGCGATGCGCGCGGCCGGCAGGGCCGGCTTTGCCGTGGAATCCAGGATCTCGGCATACCTCGGCCCCGGCAACGACTATTGGGCGAAAACGCTGAAGTGCGCGGATGCGCAGACCGCCCCGCCCACGCCGAAAGCTGATCCCTAGCATCTCTGCGGCTTGCCGCCGCGTCCGGCAACCTCGACCTTGGTACGTTCCTTGCGTTACTCGACGTGCGAGGAAAACGCGATACGCACGACGTGGGTAGCTATCTGTACACCACGAGGCGTGCCAGAGGGACGACCATGATCAAGCACGACATTGCAGTGCCCGGACTGACACCAATGCATTTCCTGTCGGAAGTGCGTGAATTTCGCGACACGATCGCCGATCCGAGACTATCGGCCGAAGCGAAGAAGCGTGCCTTCGGCGTTATCGTGCATCACGCGGCGGCGCTCGACCCGCACGAAGTCGGCTTCGAATGCGCGGGCGTCGCGCTCAAGGAAGCGCTGTGCATGTGGCTCGATTCGCAACCAGACGGCACGTTATCGAAATCTTTGGAGCCGTCAGCAACCAAAAACGGCACGCATTGAGCCGCATGGACCGGAAGTTGAGCGGTGCACGGGCAATCTGACCAGCACCGGCATTACGGACGTTGGTGGTACTTAACAATTAGGGTGCGGCATGTTGCTCTTCTCGAAACCCGCTATGTCATATTTAAGGTGTGGACGCCTGGTGGCCCAATTCCTGGGAAACGCTATTGCGGATGACGCGAAAACACTTCTAGAGCAGACTGGAACGACGACCGATGAGGGCAAGTGGCAGCTCGTAAGGGAGTTGTTTTGCTATCGATTGTTTGCGTTCCGCATTGGGTCCCAGGTTGCGTTTGATGCCGATAAAGGAGGACGGACACTGTTGGTTCAGGCGATAGGACCAATTCTCGTTGAGTCGTTTGTCAACGCTAAAATCTTCGCAAGTGAGACCCAGTTCAATGAACTGGTGGACAAGCGTGGCCTTGCTTACCGCGGTGCTATGGACGACGCGGTGCGCGGAGCAAAGCCGGATACGGCGAAAGCACTCTTGAACCTTTGTCTTGAATTCGCCAAAAACGTGGGCGTCTCCAACCCTGCCGTCGCGGCGACGTGGGCGACGCGGTGGGGCACCTGGCGTGACTCGGATACGCGCTTCGTCAACCTCTTGCGGCGAAAATACCGTTTGGTTGAATAACGGTGCTTGTCACTCGTTGGCAAGCCACGCCTTGACGCGCGGATCGTTCAACACTTCGCGGTTGACGATGAACTCGGGGCGGCGCCCGTTCAGGGCATCGACGATGCTTTTGAGTCCGGTCGACGCCATGTTGTGGAAGCACTCGTCGGTCCAGCACAATGAATGCGGCGTGACGATAACGTTGTCCATGGTCAGCAGCGGGTTGGCGGGATCGACCGGCTCCTGCTCGAACACGTCGAGCGCGGCGCCGGCGATGCGCCCTTCGCGCAGCGCCTGGATCAGTGCCGGCTCGTCGACGATCGGACCGCGCGCGACATTGACAAAGAATGCGTCGGGACGCATCTGCGCGAACTCCTTCGTGCCGATGAGGTGATGCGTCTTCTCGTTCAGGAGACAGCAGACGACGACAAAATCGGCTTCGCGCAGGAGCACGGGCAGCTCGACTTTGCGTGCGCCAAGATAAGCGAGCTCGATGTCGTTCACGACGGGGTCGGCGACGATGAGCTTGAGATCGAAGGTGCGCGCCATGCGCAACAGCTCCTGCCCGATGCGCCCCGCACCGATCACGCCGAGCGTGCGTCCGGTCAAGCCGATGCCCATGTTGTCCATGCGCTCGTTCCACCGACCGCTCCGCGTCAGTTTGTCCTTGAGGAATAGCTTCCCGGCCAGTGCCAGCACGAACGTCAGCGCCGTGGTCGCGACCGGGCGCGGCATCGAGCTGGGGGTATTGGTGACGAGCACGCCTGCGCGCGTCATCGCGGCGACGTCGACCGAGTCGTAGCCGACGCCGTGCCGCGCGACCACCCGCAATCGGCAATCCGGCCGCGCGACAGCGGCCGCCGGCACTTTCGCGATGTTGACGTATAGCGCGTCGTAGTGCGACGCCATGTCGGCATCGATCTCGCGCACGACCCGGGGCAAGTACTCCCAGTCGAGGTTGCTCGACTGGTCGAGAATGGCAAGCGCGGCCGGGCCAAAGGCCGGGGCGCCTCGCGCATTGAGGATGTCTCGGGTCAGTCCTACGCGGAACTTGTCGGCCACTTTGCTCTCCTGTTGAATGCATGCATCGGGCGATGCAACGAGTAACGATTCATCGGGCTGCCTCGCGCAATGCGTCGAGCCCTTGCTGGAGCGCCTTCTGCAGCAGCGCCTGATCGATGCCATACGCCATCAGTCGAAAGCCTTTGGCCACGTAGTCGCGGATCCACGTTTCATCCATCGCCAGGACTGCGGCCGTTTTGCCGTTCGCCGCGCAGGCGGCGACCACGCGATCGACCGCAGCCAGGTACGCCGGATGTTTGAACTGGCCCGGAATGCCCATGAAATTGGTCAGGTCGAACTGGCCGATCCAGAGTGCGTCGACGCCAGGCACGGCCGCGATCGCTTCGACATTGCTCAAGCCCTCGTCGGTCTCGATCTGGGCAATGACCAGCGTGCGCTCGTGTAAAGCTGCCATTTTCGTCACGACGTCGCCGCCCGCATAGTCGTCATGAGCGAAGCCGAATGCGGCGCCGCGTTTGCCGAGCGGAGGATAGCGGGTGCAGGCAACGATGTGCGCAGCTTCGGTGGCGCTCGCGACCATGGGGACCATGACGCCGAACGCGCCGATATCCAGCGCCCGCGCGATGAAGTGGTACTCGCCACGCGGGACGCGCGCCATGGGCACGATACCGAGCCCGCGGCAGAGCGCGAACTGCGTCTTGAGCGTTTCGAAGCCAAGCCCGGTATGCTCCATGTCGTACAGCAGGAACTCGGCGCCAGCGTTCCGGCAAAGTGTGGGCAGCGCCGGTGCGAACAATTCGAATACCATGCTGCCGAATGCGTGCCGGCCTTCGGCCAGGGACTTCTTTACTGGGTTATCGCGCATGCCGTGCTCCGGTTCGCCATCGTGGCAGGAGTCATAATACGAGAGACAGCGAGGAGTCACTCATGGATCAAGAGACATTCAATTTCAGCATTCGCAAATTCCTCAAGATGGTGGGCATCAATTCGCAGCGCGAGATCGAGCAGGCGGTCGCCAACGCGCTCACCAAAGGCGCGATCAAGGGTGACGAGGCATTTCCTGCCAAGGTGACGCTGGTCGTCGCAGGCATCGGGATCGACGTCACTTTCGATGGCGAAATCAGACTCCAGTGATACTGGCTGAGGTCGAATTCGCGTCATCCTGACGAGGAATGCCTGGCGGGCAAGTCGCGACAGTACCTGCTCCAACTGCATTAGCGCAGCGGGTGCCGGGAGGTCAGGCCACGCCATTGCCGCCGCTGCTTGCCTGGTGCGGTCACCGCTGAGCATAGGGAGCACGCGGCGTGCCTCGTCGTCGACGGTGATCCATTCGTGACGCAGGTTGGTGAGCTGTGCACCGCGACCTGCCTGCAGCCTGGCTACCGCGCTCGCTCGCGGTTTGTCACCAGGCAGGACCACGAATGGCGACGGCGTCGAATGTAGCTCCACGACACCGGCGGCAAAGGATTGCAGCAGGTCGGACGCCAGCGCGTCGCGATCTTCGTGGCTTGCCGGGTGTTGCGTTCCGAGGCGCGATTGCGCCAGTCCGCACAGCTCATCGAACGCGATCGCGGCCGGGGAATTCTGCACGAGTGCCATCATTGCCGCCTTGGTCAGCGGCCGCCCCGTGGTCAGCACGCCTCCCTCCGGAACGCGGAACATCTCGGGAGCCTCCGAGCGTTCGTCCGGAGACGCATTCACCGGCTGCGCCGTCGTCGCGATGCGCAGCGTGAAAAGGCGCTCCGGCGAAAGTTTGCGTGTCAGCGTTGCGGCTTCGTGCGTGAGCAGCGTCTGGCGAAAGGTCTGGTTGCGCAGGAAATCGAGAAACTGCTCTCGCTGCAGAAGATCGGGCGCGATCGTTGCGAGCTTCTGCCCGACTTGCGGCGACAGATCGCCCGCGAGCATGCTCCTGAAGTCAGCTTCCGCCAGATAACGCAGACCATGGCGTGCGGCGCGGGCGATGAACTCGTGGAAATATACCGGCTCGTTCACTTCCTCCAGATGGTCGTGATAGATGTAGGCGTCCGGCTGCTGGCTTACGCGCTGCGCTTCTTCGAGCAGCATCGCGCCATAAGTAGACGATGTCCCCTGCAAGGACTCGGCCAGGAAATTCAGCATCGCGCGCGCCTGGATCACCCGGTTATTCGCCCCGGCGAACTGGCGCGTGTGGTAGCGCATTGCAGCGCGGACCGCGCCGCGTGCATGCCATCCGGGCAGCGTGTTGTAACTGACGTAGGCGATTCCGTTCCGGGCAAGCTGACGCGCGCAGATCGCCAGCACGCTTTCCTGCACGTCGCTGGGCACCCACGAATACACGCCGTGCGCGATGATGTAGTCGAAGGTCCCGAGCGTGTCGCCGACGTCGCGAATATCCCTCTGCAACAGGCGGATGTTGGACAATTGCAGCGCGGCGACGTCGGCGGCGCCAGCCCCGATGGTCGTCGCTGAAAAATCGATGCCGACGAATTCCGAGCGCGGCAGCGTTGCCGCCAGCGGGATGAGGTTGCCGCCCGACGAACAGCCCAGTTCGAGGACGCGGCAGCACTCGACCGGTGCCGGCATAAGTCCGAACAATAACCCCAGCGTCGCGAGGCGGTCGGGGTGGGTCTGCGCGAACGAAAAACTCGGATACGGCAATTCTTCGTAGCTGTCCTGCAGCGCGGAGGCCATACGTCGTCCTGCGTCAGCGAGAGATTGTAGAGGCGAGTGCGCTTGGCCGGGCCCACCAAGCCCAGGGTTCAGGAAATCACGGTGAGCGCCAGGCGGAGTCTGCGGCTGGCGTTCTCCAGGCCGGACCTCGCACCGTGCTGGGCCCGAGTTTACCGCATCGATTGCGGGACTTCGCCCGTCCTTGCCGAGCGAACGACGGGCTGCCTTCAGCCGCCCCTGGGTGGCGCGGCGAGCGCGGCTACGGTTGCTGCTGGAACACGACGGTGAACGGGCGTGGCAGAGACTTCTTGTCGCTGACCATCTGCACGTGGATGAAGGAACTCAATTCACGAAACGCGGCACGCATGTCGCGCGCGCCGTCGGATTTGGTCATGAGTCGTCCCCACCTCGCGCGCCGCTCGGGAGCGCGCGGCTGCACGACCACTCCCAATTCAAGCGACGATAGTTGTGCGTCGTGGCCGATGTACTTGCCAAACGGCGCCACCGCCTCGATCTCGAGGGGATTCCGGGTGCATTCCGCGTTGATGCGCGTGGCGAGTTCGCAGGCCTGCGCCAGCAGTTCCTTGGCCCGGCTGCGTGGCAGCGGATCGACCACGCGCGCGGTGGCGAATTCGAGAAAGCGCTCGGTCAGACGATAGTCGTCGCGCTGCTCGCTACGCGGTTCGAGCAGCCCGTTGGCGACAAAGTCCTCGACCAGCGCTTCTCCAGCCACCGTGCTCATGCCGAAGTCCTGGCGAAGGTTCCGTCCGCTGACGCGCGCGCACTCCGGTGGAAGGCCGGCTACGCGCGTCAGGACGCGCGTAGTTGCGGCGCGAAAATTAAGCGCGCTCATGCCGAAGTAGAGTCGCTGCGTGACCAGGGTTCGTTCCCTCATAGGATGCCACCTCGCGATGTCTGTCGATCTATGACAGTAGCATAACCATGGGAACGACCAGGGTCAAGTCGCAAGGAACGGATCGAACTGACACACCTGCCCGTCCTTGGTGTCAATGCGGCAACTCGCGGAACAACCGGTATTCACCGAAATCGTCGATTGGCGCGAGGCGCTCCCGGACTGCCGGCGGTAACGTCGCCACGTCGCGCTCGCGCAGAACGTAGAAATCCGCCGGCGGGTCCGCGAGGTAGGGACCCAGCGCGGCGACATCGTCGACCTTGGTCGCCGTTCCCTGCGAATAGAACTGCGCCGAGACAGGCTCCTGCGTCATGTACACGAGCCGTTGGTCGCTGCCGGTCCGCTGGGTGGCGACGGCATGCGCAAGCGCCTTGTGGGAGAGCTCGCGTTCCAGCCGGTTGTGCAGCGCCGCAATACCGATCACGAACCCAACGCAAATGACCCCGCCGGTAACGAGCGCGTGCCGTACCGTCGCGCGTAAGGGACGGACATCGTCAAGGCGCGGATGCCATCCGTCGCCGAGAAGCAACGCAAGCGCTGGCAGCCCGGGCAACACGTACGTGGGCAGGACGTTGCCCGACACCGTGAAGAAGAGCATCGGCATGATGGCCCAAAGGGCGAAGTAGGTACGCCACGGATCGCTGGCAAGCGCGCGCAAATCGCCGCGTCGCGTCGCGATCGCGCGCATCAGCCACCCCGTCGCGACCAGTGACCAGGGCAGCGCCACGCCGAACCAGAACAGCCAGATCATGCCGCGGGGCCGCGCGTGCGCGGCGCCGTAGAGATCGCCCGTCCACCCGGGTTGCGTGAAGCGTTTCCAATGCTCGCCGATCAGGAAATATTCGAGAAATCCGGGCGTCGCCTTCTCCGCGGCCCAATACCAGGGCACCACGAGCGCGGCCAACAGCAGGGAGCCCGTCACCCAGGGTATTTGCGCCCATAGCTCGCGCCCTTGCCGCGTCCACAGCGTCCACGCTGCGATCGGCATCAGCACCAAGATCGCGGCAACAGGCCCCTTGGCCAGGAGACCGACCGCAAGGCCAAAGAAGAATGCGAAGCCCGCCATCCGCCGCCAGGAATCCGGACCGGCAAGCGCCGTCCAGAAGGCTGCCATGGCCAGCGTCGTACCAAACGTCAGCGCGGGATCGGTCATCACCGCGCCCGCGGCGACGAAATTCAATGCCGTGGTCGCGAACAGCGCGAGCGACCAGAGCGCGGCGTCGCGCTGGCCTCGCAACGCGCCGAGTGCGTAGACCAGCACGCCGCAGCCGAACATCAGGAGCAACGACGGCAGCCTCGCCGCGAATTCGTTGACGCCGAACGCACCCATCGACGCGGCGGACAACCATGTCGACAATGGTGGCTTGCCCCAGAAGGGTACGCCGTAGTCGAATTGCGGCATGACCCACTGCCCGGTTTCGAGCATCTTGCGCGCGATCTCGGCGTAGCGCGCTTCGGTGGGATCGGTCAGCGGATAGGCCGCAAGCGTGACGAGCCTGACGCCGACGATCCCCACGATGAGCCAGGCGAGCCATCGGCGCTCGCGCGAGGTCAGTGCGACCGCCATGGCTCCGCGCTGACGGTCGGCGAGTCGCTTCCGGTGGGCGCAATGGGGCGCAACGCGGCGCGGTGCCGCTCGACGAGATAGAGCGGTCGCTGCTTGACCTCGACGAACATGCGCGCGATGTACTCGCCGATGATACCGAGTGCCATCAACTGCAGTCCGCCAAGGAACAGCACCACCACGACCAGCGATGGGTAGCCGCGCACAGGATCACCGAATAGCAACGTCTTGGCGATGATATAGGTACCGTAGCTGAACGCGACCATCGCCGTCAGGAACCCGACATAGCTCGCGATCTTCAGGGGGGCCGCCGAAAACGAAGTGATGCCCTCCAGGGCGAAGTTCCAGAGTTGCCAATAATTCCATTTGGTCTCGCCGGCGAAACGCCCGTCGCGGTCGTACAGCAGCTCCCGCGACGGATAACCGATCCACGCGAACAGCCCCTTCATGAAGCGGCTGCGCTCGGGCAGTTTCCGGAAGGCCACGACTGCACGCCGCGACAGCAAGCGGAAATCGCCGACGTTCTCGGGGATGTCGATGTCGCTCATCCGGCCAATGGCACGGTAGAACGCGCCGGCAGTCGCTTTCTTGAACCAGCTCTCCTGCGCGCGACTCGCGCGACGCATCAGCACGACGTCGACACCTTCCCGCCACGCTCGAACCATCTCGGGGATCAGTTCGGGCGGGTCCTGCAAATCCGAATCGATCACGACCACCGCGTCGCCCGCAGCCTGATCGAGTCCTGCGGTCATGGCGATTTCCTTGCCGAAATTACGCGAGAATTCGATCACGGCGACGCGCGCATCTTCGGCGTTGAATTGCGCGAGAAGCGCAGCACTGCCGTCGTGGCTGCCGTCGTTGACGTAGATGATCTCGACCAAGGGAGACAGCGCCGCCATGACCGCACCGAGGCGGCGATGGAATTCCGGCAGCACCGCCTCCTCGTTATAGACCGGAACGACCACCGACAGCGAGAATTGGCCTTGATCGACCCTGGCGATCGATGACGCGGCCGGGCTCAGAACGTCCATGCGCGATTCGCGACAAACCCGGCAACGAGAACGGCGCCGGTAGCCGCCACCTGCGCCACGAGATAGTACGGGGTGACAAAGGCAAGCATCGCAGCGAGAACGATAGCGTTCAACGCGATGCCGGCCACGGCGACGACCGCAAAGCGGGGCAGTGCCTGCCAATGCGCCTTGTCGCTCGCAAAGGTCAACCGGTGATTGATGCTGTAGTTGACGAGCGCGCCGGCGATGGCGCCGAGCGTGGACGCCGCGACGGCGCCCATGCCCACAGCATGGACCAACACGACGAGCAGCACGTATTGGACTGCGGTCCCGACGGCGCCGACCCCCGCATAGCGAATGAATTGCGGCGCTGTCGGCCTGCGGATCGGTGCGGGTTGCGGCGTGGGCATCGTTCGGGGCGAATAGTGACGCAGCCGATCAGTGTCGCCGCCGACCACCGCAGTTTCGGGGCCCGTCACAGCGCCGTCACCGTCGCGCAGCAGCAATTCTACGCCAAGGCCTGCGCAGGCAAATCCGGTGCACGTACTGTGATCAATGCGAAGGACCGACATACGCCGGACGCGGTCGCGAAAACCAGTCCATCAGGATCGCATACACCATCAGGTAGTTCTTTTGCTGGAAGCTCGCATGCGAAATGCCCGCCATGACCGTGAACTGCTTGTCGGCATTGGGCAGGAGCCTGAAAAACTCGATCAGGTCGTCGAAGGCGGCGATGCCGTCGTATTGTCCGCGCAGCACCAGCGTCGGAACCGCGATCTGCAAGGGATCGACCAACGGCAACTTCGAGCACATATCGATGTACGTCCCGTTGGGCATCGAGTCGTCGAGTGCGAGAATTGCGTCGGCGAAGGCGTCGACGACGCGCCTGTCGGCGGTGTCCGGATGGTCCCGCTCGAAGATCGAGTAGACGAATGCCCGGTCGATCGGTCGCCGTTTGCTGGCGATGAACTCGGGCAGCTTCTTACGGCGCTGCGCAAGCGTGGGTGCGCCTTCGCCCGTCCACACGAACGCATCGAGCGCGAGGCGCGATACGCGGTCGGCATGGCGCTGTGCGAACAGCGCCGCGCGCAGTGCGCCGGATGAGATGCCGTAAGTGGCGAAGCTCGTGATACCGCGTAGCTCGCGGATGTGGTCGGTCGCGGCCACCAGGTCGTCGGCACCGTTGGCGATGTCGCAATAGATATCGCGGTGCTTGTCCGAACGGCCGTAGCCTTCCATGTCGACTGACCAGCAGACAAATCCGCGGCGCGCGAACCAATCCATGACCGACGAATCCGGCCGCCCAGGAACGCTCAGATCGAACGTGGGCTGCGACGCCATGGACGAGCCGTGGACGAACAGCGCCGCGGGTTTGCCGTCGGGCGTACCCACGTATTTTTCCCACAGGAAGAGGCGAACTTCGCCCTTGTGCGCCCAGTGCTCGACGCCGGTCACGACCGCGTCCGTTGCTATTGAATCCATCGCCGTCATGGTTGCGTTCAGTCTACCTTGGCACCGGTTTCGACCACGATCTTCGCCCACAAATTTTTCTCGCTGCGGAAGAATCGGCCAAATTCAGCAGGGGTCGACCCGACGACCTCGATGCTCGCATTCATCATGTAGTTGCGCACGTCGGCGCGCGCCAGCGCCGCGACGACGCCACGCTGCAGGCGGTCGATCACGGCCGGCGGCGTTCCCCTGGGCGCCAGCAAACCCATCCACACGTACGCTTCGTACCCGGGCACCCCGGCTTCGCTCATCGTCGGCACATCGGGGAGTTGCGGTGCGCGCGTCGCCCCGGTAACCGCAAGGGCTCGAAGTCTACCGGACTTGATGTGGCCGAGCATGCCCGCCATGCCGGGGATCGCAACCTGGACCTGGCCCCCGAGGAGATCAGTCGTGGCTTGTCCGCTGCCGCGATAAGGAACGTGATTCATTTTCATTCCCGTGATCGAACAAAGCAGCGCCGCGAAAAGATGCTGCCCGCTGCCGTTGCCCGATGACGCGTAGTTCACTTGGCCGGGATGTGCCTTCACGTAGGTGATGAGGTCTCGCAGTGTGCTCACCGGCAGCGCCGGATTGACCACCACCACGCCCGGCTCGCGGCCGATGAGGGTAATCGGCGCGAAATCCTCGAGCGGATCGAACGGAAGCTGCGGATACAGCGTCGCGCTGATGGCGTTGGTCTGCGAGGCGAGCAACAATGTGTAGCCATCGGGTGGCGCCTTGGCGACCGCATCGCTGCCGATCGTCGCGCCGGCACCCGGACGGTTCTCGACGATAACGCTCTGGCCAAGTTGTTGGCCGAGCTCCTGCGCGATGAGCCGCATCGGCCCGTCCACCGCGCCACCCGGCGAGAAGGGTACGATCACGTGTATTGGGCGCGAAGGATAGTCCTGCGCCTGCAACGGCGCCGGCAGCAGCGCAGCCAACGCGAACGCCGATCGCCATGCGCACGCGAGCATGCGGCCTCCGTTCATGCCTGTACTCCCGTTGGCGCGGCGCCAGGGCTGGCAGTGAGGCGGCGCGCAGCCGCGCCGACGACGCCTCGTTCCTCCCAGCCGCATTCCGGAGGTGGTGGAAACGGTTTTGTCAGCAGGCGGTCCGGCGGCAGCTTTTCGTGCATGCCAAGCTCCAGCCACGCACCTTGCAAGCTGCGAATGCTCGCGATATTGCGTTGCACTTTGGCAGGATCATGTTGCCGCTGGCCCGCGTGGAAGCGGAACGACGACAGACATTCGTGCATGTACACCGCATCGCCCTGCAGCAGCAGCGCGGCCCACGTCGCCATGTCGATAATGCCGTGGCCAGGATCGCCGGCAAAGCCGAAGTAGCCGGGATCACGATCGAGCAGATCTGCTTTGCGAAACAGGGTCGTACTTGGCTCGCCGATCGTGTTGAGCCCGACCATGATCATCGCATTGGCGAGGCTCCAACCCGCGATCACCGAGTCGCGACCGACGACGGGCAACGTAGCCGGCTGATCGTGGAGGTGCTGGCCGTTCGAATCGATGCGTTGTCGGCGCGAGGTCGCGAGCGTGATATCGGGTACGAGGCGGAATGCGTCCAGCAGCTGGGCGACGCAGGTCGGTGCCAGGAGATCATCGTCGCAGAGAAACTTGACGAAAGTCCCCTCGGCGAGCTCGAAGCAGCGGGTAAAATTTCCGCGCGGACCGAGGCGAGCCTCGTTGCGCGCATAGCGGACGAGCCTACGGTGCGCGCGCGATCTGACGATGTCCTCGATAGCCATGTCACGTGAATCGTCGCAAACAACGATTTCCGTGTTGGAGTATGTCTGCGCCAGTGCGCTATCGAGAGCAGTAGCGAAGAAGCGCGAGTTGTACGCCGGAATGAGTATCGAGACCAGAGGATCCGCAGCGACCAAGCGTTCAATCTTGCCGAATTCCAGCGCACCGGTCGCACGCGCGCCGCGCAAGTCGTTCATGGCGACACGCGCCGCATCCGAAAGCGGGACCGAGGCCGCAGGTGCAAGGCCCGCCATGCTCGCAACGCGGCACAATTCCTGCGCGGCTGACCGGCCATCGACTCGCAGCAGACCACCCGGCACAAGTGCCCTGCGACACTCGAGCAGGAACTGAAGTTTCGCCGCCCGCGACATGGCGTTGATCAAATCTCCGGCCACGATGATTTCCACGGCCCGGTCCTCGAATGGGAATTCGTCACCCGGATGGAACGGCACATCGGCATCGCGCAGCCCGTGCATGCACAGAAAGCCGGGGAGCAAGGGCGGGGTACTGTCGATATGAACACGTAGGGCGGCCGAGGTGCTCACGTTGCTCGCCTCCAGACCTGATCGCGCGACAGCGCTTCGACGTCGCGCGGGTTCGCGCCTCGTGCGACCAGCGATTCGAACGCCTCCAGCGAGGCAGTGCGTTGCGGTCGGTCGGAGTGGATCCGATACCCGGTGAATTGCTCGACGACAATACCGACTTCATCGTAACCCAGGAGCCAGCGATCGACGGTGGCGCCGGTAAAGCGCCCGTTGAACTCATGGATCAGCAGTTCCCCTTCGGCATCTTTTTGGCACTGGATATTCAGCGGGCCGCGCCAGCCTTCCGTAGCGAAAGCCTTCGCACAGCGCATGCCAAGATTTCGCGATGCGGGATCGGTGTCGGGTTCGACCCATTTCGATCGGCGCTGTCGGCTGATGTTGCGCGTGCAGATGACGTGCGCCACGTCGCCATCCGGCGCAATCAGCGCCTGGATCGAATGTTTCATCCCCTGGAACGAGTGGTACAGCGGCACGCCATTGGCTTCGATGGCGGCAAGAAAATCGTCGACCGCGCGCGGATCGCCCAGAAATTTCTGCACGATCCAGTCATCGCGTTCGATCGCACGATCGAACTGCTCCTGATTGAAGAGCAGATAGACGTCCTGCGACGCGTACCCGCGTCTGGGCTTGGCGATGAGCGGAAAGCCGTGCTGGCGCGCGAACAGTGCGCGATCCTCTTGGCTGCAGCGGATGAGCGATGGTGCGAACGGGAGGTCGTTTCGCCGGCAGAACTCGGCGCTGAGCCATTTGTCGCCGATCACCCGTGCCAATGCCCCGGCGCCACACAGCAGCCGTGGCGCCAGGTCGGGACGCCGGTCACGCAATGCCGCCAGGAACGCGACGTCGTCGTCGCGGCAGGGAATGACCAGATCGATGCTCTCGCAGTGCATGATGTCGAGCAGACGTTGCTCGAAAGATTCCGGCTCGGCGGCGGTGGGGGGCACGAGATACACGACGTCGTAGTCGAACACCGCAGGCTCGTGCGCAACCGTCGAGGTCGCGACGAGCAGAGCGTCGTCGCGGCGACCCGCAAGCGTGGTCAGAATGTTCTGGCCGACCTGCGTTCCCACGGACAGCACCAGCAGTCGAGCTTTGCTCATCTGCCGGGACCCTTGGAGAATGCTTTCCGCGACGCCACCAAGAAAACGGTGCGGCGGGGACGCAAGGCAGGCGAAGGGCCAATGGTGTTGCTCGTCGCGGTCAGCATAACCGGTTGCATATTACTCCGAGTGAATTCCGATCCGACGCAAGGTGTCGGTCCATTTGACGAAATCCGCGTCGAGCATTCGGCCGTAGGACTGAGCCGACCCCCCAAGGATTTCGAAACCCTGTTGCTCCATCCAGGTGTGCAGCGAAGGGTTGCGCAGGGCCGCGTCGAGCGACGCATTGAGTTTCGCGACGATGTCCTGCGGCGTTCCCGCCGGTGCGAGCAGGCCCATCCATTTGCGCACATCCACCTTTCGCAGCCCCGCTTCCGCGATGGTCGGGACGTTAGGAAGCAACGCTGAGCGGTGGTCGGTCAGCACCGCCAATGCTCGCAGCTTGCCGGTTCGCACGTGCGGCAGCGCTGACGTAACCGCACCGACCATCAGCTGCACTTCGTTGGCCAGCAGCGCCCGATAGCCATCTGCGGTGCCGCGATAGGGAACGTGCAACAGCTTGACTCCGGCGATCGTCGCAAATACTTCGGTATCGATGTGGTTTGCGGACCCTATGCCAGAGGAGGCGTAATTGAGCGTGTTTGGACGCGCTCGCGCGTAGGCGACGAACTCGGCGAGCGAGTGCACCGGCAACGCCGAGTTAACGAGAATCACCGACGTCGCATAGCCGGCGTTGATCACGGGGGTGAAATCGCGCAGCGCGATCGTAAGGCAGGTTGGGTATTAGCAGCGAGGCGATGACCTGCGTGGCCGATGTCGCGAACAACAGCGTGTAGCCGTCGGGCTGCGAGTGCGCAACAAAATCATTGCCGATGACGCCGGACGCGCCCGGCTTGTTCTCGATCACGACCGGAACGTGCAAGCCATCGCTGAGATGATCGCCGAGTACCCGCGCAAGAGCGTCCCCGGCTCCGCCGGGCGCCGTCGGCACGACGATACGAATCGTTCGGGAGGGGTACTCCTCAGCGTGCGCCGTCGCGACGAGCGCTGCGCAGGCAAGCGTGGCAAGCGCCAATAGTCGGTGAATTGTGGAACGCTCCGCGCGCGCTGTGCTAGCCCCGCGCCGAAGCGATCAGGCCACGAAGACTGTCCAACGACGCAAGGTTGCTGCACTGCCCGATGAGCTCGTCGGCGCGCGCGATCCCCAGCACCGGATCGACGAGGCCATGAAACTTGGTTTTGAGATCGGCATCGCTCATCGGGCGCTCCATGCTGCCGATCGCGTGCTCCACGAACACATGCAGGGTGCGCCCGTCGCGGCACGTCGCGCTGATGTCCGCCGCATCCTCGTGGATGGCGGTGTCGGCCTGCGCCTTGATCCTGTCGCGCAGCGCGATGACGTCGGGGCGCGCAACGGCGGCATCCGAAAACTCGTGCTCGCCAGCGTGTCCGAAAATGATTGCCGCGGCACACGCGTGATAGACGCTGAACTTGCCTTCCAGCCCGATACGCGGCGCGGTTTTGCCGGTCAGCTCCAGTACCAGCGGATGCACTTTGAGGTCGATGCGCTCGACATCCTCCGCACGCAATCCATGCTGGTTTCGCAGTTGGACGCAGCCATCGATGGCCGGGTGGATCACGATGCCGCACGCAAAGGGCTTGTAGGTGTTGGAGGCGATCTCGAAGTGCTTGCCGAGTCGGACGGTGATCTCGCTCCAGTCGCACTTGGCCGAATAGGTCTGCATCAGGCCTCGCGGTGCTTCGAGTGCACGCATCGACGCCGTATACCCGTGCTTTGCCATCAGTGCCGACATGAGTCCCGCGCGCGCCGCGCCGCCAACGTGAAACGACTTGGTCATGGTGCCGAACTGTTCGCGCACGCCGATCGGCTGCGACGCCGCAATGCCCAGGGCCATCGCGGTGCGCTGCGCGTCCAGCGCCAGCAACCGCGAACACGCTGCAGCCGAACCGAGCATCCCCGTTGATCCGGTGATGTGCCAGCCGCGATCGTAGTGGTCAGGGTAGATCGCGTTGCCGACGCGGCACGCAACATCGATACCGAGCACCATCGCGTCGATGAATTGCCTGCCGTTTGCCCCGAGGTGTTCGGCCAGGGCGAGCGCAGAGGACGCCACGGGACCCGCGGGATGAATGATCGTCCGCAAGTGCGTGTCGTCGAAATCGAACGTGTGCGAGCTGATGCCATTGAGCAGCGCCGCGGAACCCATGTCGACGCGCTCGGTTCGTCCGAGGATGGACGCTTGCGCGGGCGATGCCAGCTCCTGCACTGCCGCGAGTGCGGCCTCGATCGTGGCGTGCCGCGAGGCGCCGATCGCGCAGCCGACCCAGTTGAGGAAGGTGCGATGTGCCTCGATTTCCGTGCTCTCGTCCCAATCGCCCGACGGGTGGCCGGAGACGAAGTCGGCCAGGACTTTCGTGACGGGCGGAGCGGTGTGATCCGCTGTCACCTTGGTATTTTGCGCCACTCAGCCGCCTGTCTTCATTCGGTGATTTCGATGTTGCGCGCCTTGGCCAGGCGCGACCAGTGGGCAATGTCGTCGCGCATGTACTGACCAAACTGCTCGGGCGACATGGGCATCGGCTCGAGCGCCTCGGCCGCCAGTCGTGGCCGCAAATCCGGACTCTCGAGCAGCTTGTTGATCTCGTCGTTCAAACGCTTGACGATCGGCGCCGGCATATTCGCGGGGCCGACGATGCCATACCATTGCACGCCGTCGAATCCCGGATAGCCCAATTCCGCGAACGTGGGGACATCGGGCACGAGCGGGTCGCGGCGCGTGCCGGTAATGGCCAGCGGCTTCATTTTGCCGGCCTTGATGTGCGGTAGCGCCGCGGCCAGGCCAGGGAACAGCGCCTGCGTCTGTCCGCCGAGGATATCGGTGATGGCAGGACCAATGCCGCGGTACGGAACGTGCTGCATGTCGAGATCGGCCGCGACCTTGAGTTGCTCCATCGCGAGATGGGTCAACGTGCCCGGTCCCGACGACCCGTACGCGAGCTTGCCTGGGTTTGCCTTGACGTATTGCACGAATTCCTTGAGCGTACTCACCGGAAGTGACGGCGGCACCACCAGGATGTTGGGTGTACCGGCGACCATGGCGATGGGTGTGAAGTCCTTGACGGCATCGTACGGAAGCTTGCGTACTGCGGGGTTGGTGCCGTGCGTGCCGACGTAGCCCACCATGAGTGTGTAGCCGTCCGGCGCGGCGCGCGCAGTGGCGACCGAAGCGATCACGCCGCCGCCGCCACTTTGGTTCTCGACGATGATCGACTGGCCGAGCACCTTGCCCAGCCGCTCGGCGATGGTGCGCGCGACGAGATCGACGCCGCCACCCGGTTGCACCGGCGCGATGATCTTGATCGGCTTGCTCGGGTAAGCGGCTTGTGCAAACGCGGGTACAGCGAACCGGGCTGCAGCGGCAGCGCCGGCGAATTTGAGGAATCTGCGTTTTCCAGGTTGCATGCGATGGCGATTGGTCAGGGTCTCGGCGAGTTGAGGGCGGTGCCGCAGCCCATTTTCTCAAAATTCAGCTCGAAAACGTGAAGGGAGACATCGTCCTTGGCGGGTTCCACCCACGTGACATCGGGGGTTGCGTACGCGCGGCGAAAGCCCAGATACTTGCCACCCTCGCGGTAATTGACTTCCATGCAGAGGGCGGTTCGCTCGCTGTTGAAGCGAACATTGCGTACTTCCATCGCTGACGGGTCCGTCATGCGCGCGCGCAGGCGTTCGATTACGTCGTCCTGTGTCTTCGATTCTTCCGTAGCGGTCATTTCCGGCCGCTCGGAGGCGAACTTCTTGAACGCTGCTTCGCTTTCCTGGTGGATGTCCTGCTGATTCGCCGTTTCCATTTCGCGACGCCTGGCCGCCATGTCCTCGCGTTCGCGGGCCGCGGCCGCCTTGTCGGCAGCGAACTGTGTTGCGGCCGCCTGGTCCTGCGCGACTTTGTTGTCCGGCGATTTTCCGCAACCCGAGTCCACCAGCAGCTGCGCACAACGCCGTCGCAAGCACGACCGCGCGCATGGCGAAGGGGATTGCTGGCAAGGCGTCTGGGATCATCGTCTCGGATTGGCGACGGCGGGCTGCGATCGAAGGATTGTCCCAATGCGGATACACGAAAGCAAGCGACGGCATACGTCGCGCGCAATCGGCACCGCCGGGCCGCTGAGATCCCTCAGCTTCTTCCGCCCTCGACCGCGAAGCCTTCGGAGCGCCAGCGTAACATGCCGCCAGCGAGATTCGCGATCTGCATGAAACCGGCTTTCTGCAGTAGCACGAGCGCCTGGGCAGAACGTGCGCCGGAGCGGCACACGGTGACCACGGGACGCTCGCGCGCGAGTTCGTCGGTTCGTGCGGGCAGCGCGCCCAATGGAATGAGCACTGCGCCGGGGATGTGGCCAAGAGAACCGCCGAATTCGTCTGCTTCGCGCACATCGACGACCTGCACGTCACTGGCGTGCTCCTCGAGCGCTCGCGGTTGAATCTCCCAGATGCCGGCGAAGGTGAAGGTCAACGGCGCCCAACCAGGGTCTGCCGGCAGCGGCGCGTCGGCCTCCGGGCGGCCGCAGCGCAGGTTGGCAGGCACCGCGATGTCGATCAACTTGGGATGCGGCAGGCCGAGGTTGTCCATGTAGCCGACGAAATCCGCCTCGCCGATGTCGCCTCCCAGCCGCGGGTTGAAGCGGCGCTCCTCGGCGACGCTGGTGACGGTCAGGCCGCGATAGTCGTGCGCAGGATAGAGCAGGCACGCGACCGGCAGCCGCAGTATCTGACCGTGTATGGAGCGATACATGGCATGCGCGTCGCCTTGCTGAAAGTCCGTGCGCCCGCTGCCTCGAATCAGAAGGCAATCGCCGGTGAACGCCATGCTCTCGTCGTCCAGCACATAGGTGACGCAGCCGTGCGTATGCCCAGGGGTCGCGCGGACCTCGAGATGGCGCTTGCCGAAACGCACCTGCTCGCCGTGCGCAAGCATGCGGTCGGCCCCGGAGGCGCCGCTGGTTGCCGAGACCAGCATGTGGCTGCCGAGCTGGCGATTGAGCAGCCAGGCGCCGGTAACGTGATCGGCGTGGATGTGCGTTTCGAGCGTCGCGACGAGCGTCAGTCCAAGTTCCGTGATGAGCGCCGCGTCGCGCCGCGCCTGTTCGAACACCGGATCGATCAGCACCGCCTGGTGGCTTACGTCGTCGCCGAGCAGATAGGAGTAGGTCGACGACTGCAAGTCGAAAAGTTGCCGGAAGATCATTGTGCTTGCGACTCGCCGCTGATCAGTTGGTTGCTGGCGGCGCGACTTGCACCCCCACGATGCCGTTGCGCTGCAACGCTTCGGCGACGAACCCGGAGGCTTTGACGCTCTCCACGAATTCGCTCAGATAGCGCGCGCCGGCGGCCCTGCCTTTCGGCACTGCCATCGCCTGCTCGATGACCATGAACCGGCCGTCGAGCAGCCGGACGCCGGGGATGCGCTTCGCGTCGCTTTCGAGCTGTTGCCTCACTCCAGCGGCGACTTCATAGTTGCCTGCCACCAGCATGTCGGCGACGGCGGGCGACGTGGGCGCGCGCACGAGTTGCGCCCGCTTGATTTCGCGCGTCAGATAGAGGTCGTAAACGCTGCCGGCGCCGACCACGATGCGCACGCCGGCGCGGTCGACGTCGGCGTTGGCCTTGATCGGCGATGCTTGCGGCACGAGGTAGGCGCCTTCGATGATGACGTAGGGCGCGGTTTGATCCATGTCCGCGCGCGCGGACCGGGTCGATCGCCACGAAAGCGACGTCCCAGGCATTGTCCTTCGCGCCCTCGACGACCTTGCCGGCAGCGGTGAACGTGACCAGCTCCAGTCGGGTGCCCAGTCGGCGCGAGAGCTCGCGCGCCAGATCGACCGACACGCCCCGAGGTTCACCCGTCACCGGGTCGCGGCTGGCGAGGATCGGATTACCGAAGTTGATCGCGGCGCGCAGCGTGCCCGATGGCGCAAGCTCGGCGACCGCTGGCAGATAGAGGTTGTGCGTTCATCGGGGACGTCACGCAGGCGGCGAACAGTGCAGCGATCAGGCCTGCAAGTGCGGCGCGTACCCGGAACCTGTCGCCTTGCTCGAGCATGGCGACATTATAGCGAGAGAGGACGCGTCGCCGAGGGCGACGCGCCTCGGCAAACTCAATTGCCCGGGATTTGCGCGCGGATCTCGCCGCCGGGGTTCTTGGCGCTATGCACGTTGACGTACAGATTGCCTGCCTTGTAGCTTGCATACTGCGCTTCGGTCAACTTCGCGCCGTCGGGGGAGGCGAACGTGTTGTCGCCGGTCTTGGTGAACGGCACGATGACCGGCCCATTGGTGCCTGCGGCGCCTTCGTGAATGTGCGACGCGGTCGCCGTCATTCCCGTTGCGGTGACAGATACCTTGACCGAGCGATCGGGATCGATTTTCACCATCGCCGTGCCCGACGCGGTGGTTGTCACTGCCGGCACTTCGTTAGCTCCCGTCAGCGTGAGCTGTTGGGCCATCGCCGGCGACATCGATTGACAACCGGCGAGGATGCCCAGCGCCATCACCAGCGCCGCGCTTGACCTCACCCATTTTTGCGATATTGATTTCATGAACTTCCTCCGTTGAAGAGACTCCCAATGGGCCACAGCCTGCGCCGCGCCACGGGCAGTACGATAGCATCCCCTGACGCTGAACGCATTCCCGTCGTTGGCGCGGAGAAATTCGATCGAGATTGCATGGTAGCGTGGAATAGCCGACGCGCGATGCCTGTATCCCGCCCAACCGACGCGGCTCAGGACGGGCCTAGGCAATCTCGTCCGTCCATACCTTGAAGCTGGCAAGTCTGTTCACGCCGAAACTGGTGGCGATCGCGACGTCGGCGGCATCCCGTCCGCGCGCCATCAATATGCGCCCGATGCGCGGCGTGTTGTGGCGCGCGTCGAAGGTATACCACTGGCCGTCGAGAAAGGCCTCGAACCAGCCGGAGAAATCCATGGGCGAGTCGACGACCGGCACGCCGATGTCGCCGAGGTAGCCGGTGCAATAGCGGGCGGGGATGTTCATGCACCGGCAGAGCGTCACGGCGAGGTGCGCGAAATCGCGGCAGACGCCGTTGCGCTCCTGAAAGGCCTCGTGCGCGGTCTTGGTGGCGCGCGCAAACGCGTAGCCGAAAGTGAGGTGCTTGTTGACGAAATCGCAGATCGCCTGCACGCGCGGCCAGCCCATCGGTGTCGTGCCGAACAGGCCCCACGCAACGGGCATCAGCAGTTCGGTCTCGCAATACCGGCTGCCGAGCAGGAAAAGCAGCGTCTCTGCCGGCAATGCCTGGATCGGCGTTTGCGTGGCCTCGGGCACGACGCGATCCGGCGCACCGCTATCGCGCACGATGGCGTCCGCGGTGATGCGCGTCAGACCGGCGGGCGCGACGATGCGGCTGCACCAGTTGCCGAACGAGTCGCGATACACGGCGATCGGCAGCGCCGGATCGGTCACCAGGTGGTCGGGCGCGACCAGGTCCGACACGCGCGAATAATGGACGTTCAACATCAGGATCATCGGTGTCGGTTGCGGACACTCGTAGACCAACTCGTAACCGACACGGATTTTCACTGCGTTGCCCTCAGTTGCCACCCTCAGTTGCCCCCCCAGAAGCCCCAGGGCTACCCGAACCATCGGCACGCCCGGAGCGAGCTTCAAATTGTACCTATCAGCGCTTCGCGGAGCGACTCGGCGACCGCGCGCCGAATGCGCGACGGAAATCGACGTTGTGCCGTCACGTGCTTCTGGTTGATTTCGAGCTCGATACCAACATAGCGCGAAGCCGCGTGCTGGCGCCGCAAGCGCAAGGTAAGGCCGTCGTTGCGTCCCTGATAGGGATAGTTGCGCCGCACGCGCAACGGTGCGATTGCGGGCGCCAGCAATGCGCTCCACTTCGCGCATAGCGCTCGCTCGCCGGGCCGTTGCGGATCGTAGAGCAAGCCGATGTCCGCATGGCGCGTGCAACCATCGAGGATCGGCGTGAAGCTGTGCGAGGAGATGTGAACGACGCGTCGTCCCGCCGCGATGGCTTTGCCAACCAGCGCCTCGACTTCGCTGCGATACGGAACATAGTGCGCGGCCAGGATGTTCGCGCGCTCGGCGCGCGGAAGGTCGCGCGTGGCGTCGGAAAACAGTGCGCGATGTCCGATTGAACGATTCAGGTCGACCAGCAGTCGGCTGACGGTGGCAAAGACAAGCGGCGCCCGAAATTGGTGCGCAAGCTGGCGCGCCATGTCCAAGGCACCGGGATCGTAGCCGCGATGCGAGTCCAGCAGTGCTTGACGGCCTGCAAACAGCTCGCGGTACGGCGCCGGAACGCGGTTCCCGCCATGCTCACAGGTGACGAGCAGAAATATCGTGCGTGCTACCAACGCAATTCCGGCAAGCGTGCGAATACCTGGCGGGTGCCTTCGCTCCACGCCCTGCTTAGCGCCGAAAAATATTCATCGTGCTGCTCGAAGCGACGGCGCATGGTCACCGTCAGGCTGTCGCGCTCGTAGCAGATCAGGTCGATGGGCATGCCTACGGAAAGATTGCTGCGCATCGTCGAATCGAAAGAGACCAGCACGCACTTGGTCGCGTCGGCGAGGTCGGTCTCCGGGCGAATGACCCGGTCGATGATGGGTTTGCCGTACTTCGCTTCGCCTGTCTGGAAGAACTGTGTATCACTGCCTGCCTCGATGAAATTGCCCTCGGCGTAGATCCGGAACAGGCGCATGGGCTCGCCAGCGATTTGCCCGCCCAGGATGAACGACGCGTTGAATTCGACCTCGTTGGCTTCCAGATATTCGGCGTCGCGCCGCTCGACGTCGCGCATCGCGTCTGACACGATGACCGCGACGTCGAACATCGTCCGGGCGGTCCAGATGTTGGGCTGTACGCCGGGATCGTCGCCTCGCTGTCTCAGGATCGTGATCACCGCTTGCGTCCCGGCCAGGTTGCCCGAGCTCAACAGGACGATCACGCGCTCGTCGCCGCGTTCGAACAGCGTCATCTTGCAGAATGTGGCGAAATTGTCGACGCCCGCGTGCGTGCGCGAATCCGACGCGAAGATCAGGCCCTGTTCCAGGAGTACGCCCGCGCAATAGGTCATGTGAAGTTCTCGTGCGATGGAATGATCGGCCCATTTTCCCACGATGCCTCGGTCCGGGTCACGCGCCACGCGTGGCGGCATCCTCGGCTGCGATTGCGCTTTTCATGTAACCTATGCGCCCTTGATCCGATCATGCAGGACCGCAATGGAATATCGCACGCTTCCCGGCACCAAGTTGAACGTCTCCGCGGTCTGTCTCGGCAGCATGACCTGGGGCGAGCAGAACAGCGAAGCGGAAGCGCACGCGCAACTCGACTACGCACTGGCGCAAGGCGTCAACTTCATCGACACCGCGGAGATGTATCCCGTTCCGCCGAACGCCGCGAAGCTGGGGCGCACCGAGTCGCACATCGGCACCTGGCTGCGGCACCAGCGCCGCGACAGCCTGGTCATCGCGACCAAGATCGCCGGTCCGGGACGCCGCGAGTGGATCCGCGGCGGTCGCACTGACGTTACGCCGGAAACCATTGCCGAAGCGGTGGAGACCAGTCTGGCCCGCTTGCAGACCGACCTACATCGACATCTACCAGATTCACTGGCCCCAGCGTAACGTCCCGCTGTTCGGCGCGATTGAGTTCGACCCGGCGAAGGAAAGAGACGGCCCATCGATTGCCGAGCAGGTCCAAGGCATGGCGGCGATGATCAACGCGGGAAAGATTCGGCACTACGGCCTGTCGAACGAAACCGCTTGGGGTGTAAGCGCGTTCTGCCACGCTGCACGAGTGCTGAACGTGCCGGGACCCGTGACCATCCAGAACAGCTACAGCCTGGTTTCGCGCAGTGTCGACAACGATCTTGCGGAAGTCCTGTTCCGCGAAGAGATGTCGTTGCTGGCGTACAGTCCGCTCGCCGCCGGCCTGCTGTCGGGCAAGTATCTCGGGGGCGCCAAGCCGCCGAATTCCCGCTTCACGCTGTTCGACGGGCTCGGCCAGCGCTTTCGCAAGCCCATGGTCGTCGAAGCGATCGAAGCGTACGCGCAACTCGCCAAGCGACGCGGCTTGTCGCTGGTGCAACTCGCGCTAGGCTACGTGAAGAGCCGCTGGTTCGTCGGGGCTTCGATCATTGGGGCGACCACCATGGCCCAGCTCGAAGAGGACATCGCCGCCGCGCAATTCGAACTCGATGCTGAAACGCTGGCTGAAGTCGTCGCACTGCAGGCGCGTTATCCGAATCCGGCAGGGTAAGGTCTTGCCCGCTCCTCGTTACTTGGCCGACTGAGGCCATGGCGCTCAAGTCGACGATATTCAAGGCCGAACTTTCCGTCGCGAACATCGGCCGCAGCCACTACGCAGACTATTCGCTCACCGTCGCACGGCATCCGTCGGAGACCGATGAGCGCATGATGGTGCGTCTGCTTGCGTTCGCATTGAACGCCAGCGCCGACCTCGCGTTTGGCCAGGGCCTGTCCACCGAGGACGAACCGGATCTATGGCGGCGGGATCTCACCGGCGCAATCGCACTGTGGATCGACGTGGGGCTGCCGGACGAAAAGGACGTGCGCAAAGCGTGCGGCCGTGTCCGACGAAGTGCATGTCTACCCCTATGGCGGACGCGCCGTAGCCCTGTGGTGGAACAAGGCGCGCGCACGGTTGGATGCGTTGCCGAGATTGAGCGTGAGCGAGGTGCCGACGGAAGCGAGCAGAGCGCTGGCCGCCATGGCCGCGCGCTCGATGCGGCTGCATTGCACGATTCAGGACGGCAGCGTCCTGCTGGGGGATTCGGCAACCTCGGTATCGATCGAGCTCGTCTTGCTCAAGGCGACCGGCGGGTCATCCTGATCGGGCCGATCGCACCCTGTCGTCGAGTCGGGGAGCAAACGCGCTGCCCGAAGCGCCGAGTCGATGGCATCGGTCAGCTAGCGATTGACCAACGCAACCCCAACCACGGCGACCGCCATTCCCGCCAGCGCCGTCGGCGTCAATATCTCACCGAAAAAAAAGTACGCGAGTACGGCGGTGACCGGTGGTGTCAGGTAGAACAGACTCGATACCTGGGTCGCCTTGCCGCGCTTGATCAGGAAATAGAGCAGGCTGATCGCGCCCACCGAGAGGACCAGCACAAGCCACCCGAGCGCGAAGACGAACTGGGCGCTCCACGTCACGTGCATCGACTCGGTCAGCGCCGCCAGCGCCAACAGCACCGCGCCGGTCGCCGCGTACTGGATGACGGCGCCGGTACGAAAGTCCATCGTCGCGCCGAACCGTTTCTGATAGAGCGTCCCTGCAGTGATGCTGACCAGGGCGATGAATGCGAGGAGGAGGCTCGGCGCACCGATCGCGCCGTGGTTGAGGCTGTTCGACAGCACCATGGTCACGCCGATCAGTCCGAGCACAAGGCCAGTCCATTGGCGCGAGGTCGTCCGCTCGCCGAACAACGGCCCGGCAGCCACGGCGGTCAGAATTGGCTGCAGGCCGACGATCAAGGCCACTACGCCGGCTGACATGCCCTGATGGATTGCGCTGAAGACGCCACCGAGGTAGCCGCACTGCACCAACAGGCCGGCGACCGCAATGTGCACCCAGGATCGCGCGCCGCGTGGCCACGGCGCGCGAGCGACCAGCGCCACCACTAACAGCAGCGCGACGACACAACCCATGCGCAAGGCGAGAAATGTCAGCGGTTCGGCAAACGGTAGTCCCAGTTTCGCCCCGATGAATCCGGTGCTCCACAGGAGCACGAACAGCAGCCCGATGCCCGGTGTGCCTCGACCCGCGCGGACAGGCCGCAAGGCGGAAGCGACGGCAGAACTTTGCGCCGGATTCGTCACGACTTGATCTTATCTGCGCACGCCGGGCGCCTCGAGGGGTAGCCCCTCGCCGCGCCACGCAAGGAAAAATTCGACGTCGGTGAGTTCTGCAGCGCCATAGGGCGGCATTTCGGCGCGGATCCCGAACAGGCAAGCGCGGATGCGCCGCTGCAGGGAACCCAATGCTTGCCACTCGAGTTTGTACGCCGGAAACGCGTTGCCGTGGCCCTGGCTAATGGTCTCGGCATACAGCCGCTTGCCCCAATTCCGGTCGTGGCATTGCGCACACGAGATGTTCATCTGACCATGTCGCGCGTAGTAGAACTCACGGCCACGATCGAAGGTGGCGCGCGCGGGACCGCTGATCGACGCCTCCTGGGGCAAGCCACGCGACTGGAAGGCCACATAGGCGCTTAGTCCGAGCAGATCCTCCGACTCGCGTTGCAGGGGCGGCAGTTTTTGTCGGCGAACGCGGCAATCGTTGATGCGGGCGTCGAGATCGAGTACCGCATCCGTGGTGGCGTCATACGCAGGATAACGCGCCGCGACGCCGCGCATCGATTTCGGCGCGTCGCCGTGACACGAGGCGCAACTCGGGGCGCCGGCGTTGTCGCGCCACAATCTCTCGCCCCGATCGACCCAGAGGAAACCTGGGTTGGCAAGATCGTCGGCTTGCATCGCGCGCACGTCTGCGCCGGCGAAGTCGATGCCCGAGCGCAACGCATCGATCGGCAAAGTGCGCTGCTGCGCGTGAACACCCGACCAGAGAAGCACGAGCAGCAGCGGCCCCGGCTTCAACGCCACGCTATACGACCTTGACCGGCGCCTGAGCGGTGCCGCGAATGCCCTCGTCGTCGATCCATTCGAAATCGAGTGTGCCGGATTCGCGCGCGGTGACGAAGAAGCGCAGATAAGGGTTCGCGGCAATCCCTTGCGTCATGCGAACCGCGAACACCGGCTCGCCATTGTAGCGGCAGGTGAACCGCTGGATCACGTCGCGCGGAATCGTCTTTCCCACCGCGTCGGTGCGGTACCCCGTCTCCATTGGGTGGCGGATAGAAATGCGCACCTCGAACGGTTCGCCACGATGGCATTCTGCGGGAACATTGACGCGGGAGTCGGCCATGATCAGTCAGCTGGCGTCGAGACAGCCCGCGATCGTCACTTCGACGTCGGCGCTCGCCGCGAACGTGGAGCCGTCGGACATGACCGCAATGGCGACCAAACGCTGTGCGCCGGCGAGGCGCACGCGCGAATCCACTTCGACCTTGAGTGGCGGCGTTGGAAACTCGAACACCGCCATGTCGGGAACCGGGTTGCGCTCCGAGAACAGGTGAATGGACTGCAACGAGGGGCCGGGTACGAAAGGTCCCGGCATCGACAGGCGAATGGGTACCGCCTGTCCGTTATCCGCAAACAGAGGCATCTCGATGCGCAGGCGTTCCCACCGCGGGACGCGTCCCGCGAGGAGCGTCGTCAGCACCGGTAGCGCCGGCAGGGTCTGCGCGGACGCGCGGGGGGCGAGACCCGCCAACGGCACCGCGATTGCGATCGCGCCGGTGCGCTGCAAAAGGCTTCGCCGGGCTTTATTCGGGAGGAATGGTGGCGATGTCATTGCAATGTGGCGAGGTACGCCACGATGTCTTCGACTTGTCCCGCGTCGAGAATGGGTTTGGCGCGGTAAGGTACCGCCACCCGATCGAGACCTCCGGAGCGATAATAGCCGGGCATGATCGAGTCAGGATTGACGCGCAGGATATCGACGATTCGCAGGCGCAATTGGGCGGTCGTTAGGCGGTGCGCTACGCCATCGAGCGATGGGCCGACGTTGCCCGAATAATGCACCGCGGGATCTGTTACCGCATGGCATAGCACGCAGTTGGCGGCGTCCCGGGCGACGATCAGCGACCGTCCACGCGCGGCATCGCCCGCGGCATTGCCGAGGGGCGCGGGAATGGTGTCGCCCACCACGGTAAATGGGAGGACGGCAGCCGATCCACGATCCGCTGCGGCAGCCGCTCCAAACATGCACCCGACTAGCGTCAGTGCCGCGCAATGCACGGCCCAGAAATGCGTGGTCCATACCGCGCGAATCGAATGGCTTGCCTGCTTCGCCGAGGCCATCTCCTGGTTACTCCAACCTTCGCCCGTTTCCCCGGGCGAGGAACGTTTTGCCCTGGTTGCAATCTTATCCCAACCGCGGTGAGCAGGATCCTGCCGCTGCCGGCGATCGCGGAATGTAGTAAGCTTTTCGACAATTGGGTGACGCGCCGCGTTCCATGGACGTTGGCCACGAACAGGGACTTACTAAAATATCGCGCGCATCAAACGCGCTAACCATGCTGGGTTGGAGGTGATTCGTGGCAACGCTCAATATCAATGGCAAGGTCCATGATGTCAAAGTCGAGGCAGATACCCCTCTGCTGTGGGTCATTCGAGAGCAGGTGGGCCTGACCGGCACCAAATACGGTTGCGGCGTCGCGCAGTGCGGCGCGTGCTCGGTGCACATCAATGGCCAGCTGACGCGATCGTGTTCGTTTCCAGTCGGCAGCGTGAAGGCCACCGACAGAATCGTCACCATCGAGGGCCTGTCGCCCAACAGCACGCATCCGGTGCAGGTTGCCTGGGCCGCGATCGACGTGCCGCAGTGCGGCTACTGCCAGTCAGGCCAGATCATGGCGGCGGCCGCGCTGCTGAAGAAGATCCCCAAGCCGACCGATCAGGACATCGACGAGGCGATGACCAATATCTGCCGCTGCGGAACGTATCAGCGCATTCGCGACGCAGTGCATATCGCCGCAGGATCGCCCAGCCCCGGGTGGCCGGGGCTGACCGTCGATCTCCAGTCCAAAGCCTAAGGCGAGGCGACCCATCATGACTAAAATCGCTTATCAGACGCGCGCCAAGCCAACGAATCTTTCGCGTCGCAAATTCATTGTCGGGTCGGCCGCGGCCGGCGGTGGCCTCGCCCTGGGAATGCAACTGCAGTTCGGTGTCGATGCGGGAATCGCCTCCGCGGCGGCCAAGGGCGCCGAAAGTGTCGCCGAAATCAACGCCTGGGTGGTCGTTCGCCCCGACGAAACGTGCGTGCTGCGCATCGCGCGCTCGGAAATGGGGCAGGGCACGCTTACCGGACTCGCGCAGCTCGTCGCCGAAGAACTGGAATGCAACTGGAAGAACGTCACGACCGAATCGCCGACCGCGGGAGAAAACTACGCCCGCAAGCGCGTGTGGGGCGAGATGGGAACGGGTGGCAGCCGCGGGATCCGCACGTCCGAAGACTACGTGCGGCGCGGCGGCGCTGCCGCCCGCATCATGTTGCTCCAGGCGGCTGCCGACGAGTGGAAAGTGCCTGCGAGCGAGGTCACCGTGTCCGAAGGCGTGATCACGCATGCCGCCTCAGGCCGCAAGACCACCTACGGGAAGGTCGCCGCGGCGGCTTCCAAGCTGACCGCGCCCGATCCGAAGAGCATCAAGCTCAAGGATCCGCACAACTGGACCATCGCCGGCAAGCCGGTCAAGCGTCTGGATACCGCCGACAAGCTCAACGGCAGCAAGGTGTTCGCGATCGACCTGCGCATGCCCGGAATGCTCAACGCCACGATCAAGCAGTCGCCGGTGTTCGGCGGCAAGCTGGTCAGCTTCGACGACGCCAAAGTCATGCACATGCCCGGCGTCAAGCGTGTCGTGCGCGTCAATGACTCCGCCGTGGCCGTCGTCGCCGACACCTGGTGGCACGCGAAGAAAGGGATCGATGCGCTGACGATCGTCTGGGACGAGGGCGCGGGCGCGGCGCAGTCCAGCGCGACGATCGGGGAACGACTGCAGGAGGGCCTCACCGCGAGCGGCGCCTATCAGTCGCGCGTCGAAGGCGACGCGCTCAAAGCAATTGACGGCGCCGCAAAAAAGGTCGAGGTCGTGTACTCCACACCATTTCTCGCCCACGCAACGATGGAGCCCATGAATTGCACCGCCAGAATCACGGCAGACCGCGCCGAATGTTGGGTGCCGACGCAGAATGCGGAGGCCTCGTTCGCGGCGTTGTCCGAGGAATCGGGCCTGCCGCTGGACAAATGTGAGGTGTATCGCATCGATCTGGGCGGCGGTTTCGGCCGGCGCGGCGGCACGCAGGACTACGTGCGGCAGGCGGCGTCGATCGCCAAGCAGTTTCCCGGCGTGCCGATCAAGCTGGTGTGGACGCGCGAAGAAGACATGATGCACGACTTCTACCGGCCGATTTCACAGGCCCGCGGCGTCGCCGGTCTGGACGCGAACGGCAAGCTCGTCGGCGTGCATCTGCGCGTCTCGGGACAGTCGATCAACGCGTTCCTCAACCCCTCGTCAGTCGCGGACGGCAAGGACGAGCGGCAGATGCAGGGGTATTACGAAAAGGCGGGCGACGCGCAGTTGGGCTACACGTTCCCGACGTTCCTGCTCGAATATGCGATGCGCAACAGCCACGTGCCGGTCGGACCGTGGCGAGGCGTGAATACCAACCAGAACGCGCGTGTACATGGAATGCTTCATGGACGAGATCGCGCGTGCAGCCGGCACCGATCCGCTCGAGTTTCGCCGTGCCTTGATGACCACGCACCCCAAGCATCTCGCGGTGCTCAATGCCGCGGCGGAAAAAGCGGAGTGGGGCAAGCCGTTGCCGACGGGCGTGTATCGCGGCATCGCCCAATTCATGGGCTACGGCAGCTATTCGGCGGCGGTCGCGGAAGTGTCGGTCAGCCCGGAAGGCAAGCTCAAGGTGCATCGCATGGTGCTGGCGCTCAATTGCGGGCACGCCGTGAACCCGCAGCAAATCGCGGCGCAGGTCGAAGGCTCGGTCGCGTACGGACTTACCGCGACCATGTACGGCGAATGCCCCGTCGAAAACGGGCGCATGGTGTCGCAGAATTTCAACACCTACGAGATCATGCGCCTGGCGGAAATGCCAAAGGTTGAAACGGTCATCGTCCCGACTTACGATTTCTGGGGCGGCGTCGGTGAGCCGACGATTTGCGTCGTCGCGCCCGCAGTGCTCAACGCGATCCACGCGGCCACCGGCAAACCGGTGCGCACGCTACCGCTGAAGAACAGCAAGCTCGTATAACGCGATGGTCGGCTGAGCGTCAGGCCAAGCTCGCCAGATACTGGTGGACGAAGGCAACGGACATGCTGCCTTCGCCCACACCCGAGGCCACGCGCTTGACCGAGCCATGGCGCACATCGCCGGCGGCGAAGATGCCGGGCATGCTGGTTTCCAGCAGGTACGGATCGCGCTGCAGCGGCCACACACCCTGCGCATTCGCCACGAGGTCCATGACGTCGCGCCCCGTGCAGACGTATCCTTTCTCGTCGCAGATCACGCCGTGCGGCAGCCACGCCGTTTCCGCATCGGCGCCGATCAGCACGAACACCGCGTAGGCGGGCTCCCTGGTCACGGTCCCGGTGTCGCGGTTCTCAACGACGATCGCTTCGAGCTGCAGTTCGCCTTCGACGCGAACGATGCGCGTACGCGTGCGCACTTTGACGTTGTCCTTGGTGGCGAGCTGCTGGATCAGATAGTGCGACATGCTGTCGCCCAGTGATTTGCCGCGCACGAGCAACGTGACCCGGCGCGCATAGTTCGAGAAATACATCGCGGCTTGTCCCGCGGAATTGCCGCCGCCGACGAGGTAGACGTCCTGGCCCGCACACCCGATGGCTTCGCTGCGCGCTGCGCCATAGTAGATGCCGCGGCCTACCAGCGCGTTGGCGCTCGGGATGTCGAGGTCGCGCCACTTGACGCCGTTGGCGAGCACGATGGAGCGTGTATGCAGGCGATCGCCGCCGTCGAGCAGCACGGTGCGCTGGGACGGCACGGAATCGGTGTCGAGGCCGACGACATCGCGCGCCACCAGGATCTCCGCACCGAAGCGCTGCGCCTGCTGCAAAGCGCGACCGCCGAGTTCGTCGCCGGACAGGCCGGTGGGAAAGCCGAGATAGTTTTCGATGCGCGATGACGTGCTCGCCTGTCCACCGGGCGCTTCGCGTTCGACGATGATCGTACGGAGACCTTCGGATGCGCCATAGACGCCGGCGGCAAGTCCCGCGGGTCCGGCGCCGATGATGGCGAGGTCGTAGACGTGATCGTGCGGCGCGGTTTGCAGGCCGATATTGTCCGCCAGCTGGCGCAGCGTCGGCGTCACCAGGCGGCGGCCATCGGGCAGCACGACCATTGGATAGTTGTCGCCGGCCTGCGGTGGCGCGACCTCGCCGGTGACCGAGGGCCGCGTCGGATCGAGCCAGCGGAAAAGAATCCGGTTGCGTAGCAGGAAATCGCGCAGTTGGTGGCACGCGATGTCCATTCGATGCCCGATGATGGTGACGCGCTTTGGTGGCGTTTCCGCGGCCAGCGTGCGCAAGCGCGTGAAGCGCTCCGTCATGGTTGCCGTCAGCTCGGCGGAGAATCGCTTGCAGGCGCTGAACAGGTCCGAAAAGTCGCTGCGATCCAGTTGCGCGACGCGCGAAGGCTCGAGCGCACGCACGCTGGCGATTGCGGGCGCCCCCAGCAGCAGCGGCAATTCACCGAAGTAGTCGCCGGTGCGGTAGGTATTGACCTTCCGGTCGTTGCCGTGCACGACCTTGCGCACGTCGAGCGAGCCGTTGACCACCAAGAAAAACGACGGCTGCTCGCCTTCCTGCACCAACCATTCGCCGGTATTGAGGCGAATGTCGGCAAGACGAGCGGCCAGTGCGGCGCTCTCCGTGTCCGGTAGCGTCGCGAACAGCGGTATTGTGCGAAGCTCGCTGGCCGTGATCATCGACGGCGTTGCCCCGGCCGCGGCGGCTTCGTCGGCATTGGGTCGAAGACGATCTGATCGACATAGCACCAGCCCCACGTCTCACCGCGCTCGAACGAGCGTATCAGCGGATGGTTGGTGGCATGGAAATGCTTCGTCGCATGACGATTGGGCGAATCGTCGCAACAGCCGACATGACCGCAGATCATGCACAGCCGAAGGTGCACCCAGGTGCTGCCCATCTTGAGGCATTCTTCGCAACCGTTGGCGGACGGCACGACGTCGGCGATCAAGGATAAGTGGGGACAGGTTTCAGATTCGCTCATGAAGGCACGCTATTTCGAGAATTTCGTGCGCATCGTGGGGTCCAAACCGATGCGGAGTTTTGGCCATTCGCTGTGGCTTAGTGGCTGGCGGCTGTGGCGTAGCGGTTGTAATCTTGAGCAATTCGCTGCTGCGGTGCCGGAACAAGTGCAAGCATACCGCGGACGAGCGACCAACGCATGAGACGGACGGACGGACGACCGGAGCGGTAAACGCCCGGCGCGCGTACCAAGCTCCTCAACATGAAATGGAGGCTCGTTGTGCAATCACAAGACCCCAGAAGTGCCGTCTAATTCGGGCGGCAGCAGCCATTCGGGAGCACGTTGCGGGCGACGCCGCGGCGGAACGCCCAAGTCGGAGTAAAATCGGAGAGCGATGAAGTTCCTTTGGCCGCAGATGCTGTGGTTGTTGCTGTTGGTTCCGGCGCTGGTCGCGGCCTATGTAGCGTTGCTGCGCCGTCGGAAAAAGGGTGCGCTGCGCTACGCCAGCCTCGGCGTCGTCAAGGAAGCCATCGGGCCAGGGCAACGCTTCCGGCGGCACGTCCCGCCATTGCTTTTTCTCCTGTCGGTGATCGCGCTGATCATCGCCATCGCCGGCCCCAACGCGGTGATCACCTTGCCGTCGCAGCAGCAGACCGTCGTCCTGGCCATGGACGTGTCGCTGAGCATGGGCGCCAAGGACGTCGATCCCAACCGGATCACGGCAGCGCAGCTCGCGGCGAAGCAGTTCGTCGAAGAACACCCGGCGGACGTCCGGATCGGCATCGTCGCCTTCGGCGGCACGGCCACGCTTGTTCAGCCGCCGACGCAGAATCGCGAGGACCTGCTGGCCGCGATCGACCGCTTCCAGCTGCAACGCGGCACGGCGACCGGCAGCGCAATCTACGTCGCGCTGCAGACGCTTTTTCCGGACGAAGGCATCGATCTGGAATCGCTGCTCTTCAAGGGCGCGTGGTCGCGCAACAATCCGCTGGGCAACAGCCTGGATGCCAAGCCCAAGCCAGCGAAAAAAGATGTCAAGCCCGTGGAACCCGGATCGTATTCGTCGGCGGTCATCATTCTGCTGAGCGATGGCCGCCGCACGATGGGTCCCGATCCACTCGATGCCGCGCACATGGCGGCCGACCACGGCGTGCGCATTTTCACGGTCGGCTTCGGCACCGCCGAGGGCGGTTCGATCGGTTTCGAAGGTTGGTCGGCGTTCGTGCGTCTCGACGAAGAAACGTTGAAGGCCGTTGCCGACATCACCCGCGGCGAATACTTCTACGCGGGCTCGTCGGCGGACCTGCACAAAGTGTATCAGGGGCTGACGACGAAACTGGTCCTGGAAAAAAAGGACACCGAAATCAGTTTTTTGTTTGCCGCCATCGCGACCGCGCTGCTGCTCGCGGCGATGTTGCTGTCGCTGCTGTGGTTCAATCGCTCGACTTGAGTGGGCGATGAGTCTCCAATGAGTGGCCAATGAGTGGCCACTGAATGGCCCGACTCACGCGCGGATACCATCACCACGTTTACGTCGTCGAACTCGCGCTCGACGTTCTGCGCGAGCCGCGCTTTCTGCGCGCCAATCCTGACTACCTGCATCGTCGCCCCTGCGTCTATGTCGGTATGACAGGGCTCTCGCCCGACGAGCGTTTCGACAAGCACAAAGCCGGCGTCAAATCCAACAAGTTCGTGCGTCTGTACGGCCTGCGGTTGCTGCCGGCGCTCTACGAGGCGTACAACCCGATGCCTTACCGCGGTGCACAGGAGATGGAAGTGGAACTCGGCATTGCACTGCGCGAGGAAGGCTATGGCGTGTGGCAGGGCTGAATGTAGTGCCCGGGCTCGTTAGCGTCCCCAGCGCAAGGCCAGCGGATCGAATTCGGCTGCGAGTTCGAGCAAGGCGGCGCGGGTGGCCGGATGCAATCGTTCCAGCGGATGCCGCACGGCGTCGCTCTTGATGACCCCGCCTTCCGCCATCACGGTCTTGCAGGCACGCAATCCGCACTGGCGGTTCTCGAAATTGATCAGTGGAAGCACATGCGCATAAGTTGCCGCAGCGTCCTTGCGCCTGCCGGCGCGATGCAGTTCCAGCACCGGCTTGATCAGGTCCGGCAGCAACGCGCTCGGCATCGTTCCCGTCGCGCCGGCGTCGAGATCGGCCATCAGCGTGATCGATTCCTCCCCGTCGAACGGGCCGGCGATAGCGCTGCCGCCGGCTTCGATCAGGCTGCGCAGCTTGGCGGCTGCGCCGGCAACTTCGACTTTCAGATAGCACACGAGTGGTACTTCCTGCGCCAACCGGACCAGAAATGGCACCGGGAGGTTGACGCCGGAAAGGGGCGCGTCCTGGACCATGATCGGGATACGGGCGGCGTCCGCGACCCGGGCGAAATGCTCGACCATGCCTTTCTCGTCGGCGCGCAGGCTCGCACCATGGTAGGGCGGCATCATCATCAGCATGGCTGCGCCGGCGTTCGCTGCCTTGCTTGCGCGGGCGACCGCGATCTGCGTGCTGAAATGACTGCAGGTCACGATGACCGGCACGCGGCTGCTCACGTGTGCGAGGCAGAGATCGACCAGCGTGTTGCGCTCGTCGTCGGTCAGCAGGAATTGCTCGGAATAGTTGGCGAGAATGCAGATGCCGTCGACGCCCTGATCGATCATGCAATCGAGGACCTGGCGCTGTCCGTCGAGGTCGACCTCTCCGGCATCCGTGAAAGGTGTCGGCGCGATCGGGAATATGCCGCGAAACGGTGCGGCAGCGGTTGGTGGCACGAGAATCTCCTCCCTCGATGCTGCAGGTGGGGCCGCGCGAGCACCTGGCTGGAAGCTCGCGCCGCGTGGCACCATTCTAATCGAAGCCCATCGCGGCCATTCCGGGGCCGCCAGCGCCGCAATGCGCGGTCAATGTATCCTTGCAGGCGCGCCCGCTCTTGCACCGACAATTTTTCAGCGTCACCATGAAACTCTCCGTACTCGATCAATCCACTTCCGCGAAAGGCCGCCCCGAGGCCGACGCCATTCGCGAGACGCTCGAACTCGCGCGATGGTGCGATGCGCTCGGCTATCACCGGTATTGGGTATCGGAACACCACAACAGCGGGAGCATCGTCGGCACGGCGCCGGAGGTGCTGATGGCCGCGATTGCCGCGACCACCGAACACATTCGCGTCGGCAGCGCCGGCGTCATGTTGCCGCACTATTCCGCGCTCAAGGTCGCCGAGCAATTCCGCGTCCTCGAAGGTATCGCACCAGGCCGGATCGACCTGGGTGTCGGCCGGGCGCCAGGCTCCGATCGCATGACCGCGCTCGCGCTCAATCCCGACGAAAGGTCGTCGGAACATTTTCCGCGGCAAGTGCTCGACCTGATGCACTGGGTCTCTGGCGCGCCGCTGGAGGATGAACACCCGTTCGCCAAAATCATCGCGCACCCGCGCGGCCCGACGACTCCCGAAGTGTGGATCCTGGGCAGTTCCGACTATGGCGCGCAGCTCGCGGCGCATTTTGGCCTGCCGTACGCGTACGCCTACTTCTTCAGCGACGGCAAGGGTGTCGAAGAAGCATTGCACTTGTATCGCGAGAATTTTCGCCCAAGCCCGCAGCATCCGCGTCCCAAGGCGACGATCTGCATCTGGGCGCTGGCCGCGGACACAGACGATGAAGCGCGGCGGTTGCTCAAGTCGCGCGAGTATTGGCGTGTCGGATTCGAGAAAGGCATTCGCCTGCCACTGGTCTCGCCGGAAGAGGCGGCAAAACACGATTACACGGCAGGCGATATGGAGCGTATCGATGCGCTACGTCGCAAGGCGTTTGTCGGCACGGGTGAACGCGTCGCGGAGCGGCTGCGCGACGAGGCAACGCGCCTCGAACTCGACGAACTGGTCATCGTCACGTGGACGTTCGACCCGCTGGCGAGGCAGCGTTCCTACCAGTTGCTCGCCGAGGCGTTCGCGCTGAATGCGCCATAGCGTTCGCTCAGGGGGGAGAAAAGTCCTTGCGCATGGCAGAATGGTCTGTTAAGATATATCTAGTTACGTTATATCTTATGAGGAATCATGTTCGGCTTTCACTCTCATCGTCACCTGCAAATGCGTCTCGGGCACCACCATGGCCGCGATTTCGGCAGCCGCGGCCCGAAGATGTTCGAAGCCGGGGCCCTGCGCTACATCGTCCTGCAAATGATCGCGGAGCAGCCGCGGCACGGCTACGAAATCATCAAGGATATCGAGCAGCGGACCGGCGGCGGTTACGCCCCCAGTCCGGGCGTGATCTATCCGCTGCTGTCGATGCTCGAGGACCTGGGTCATGTCGTCGTCACGCAGGACAGCAACAAGAAATTGCACACGATCACGCCGGAAGGGCAGGCGTTTCTTGACGAGAATCGGGGATTCGTCAAAGCGATCTTCGCGCGCATGTCGCGTTCGGGCCGCGAACGCGGGGAGCATTGCGGCCGTGACATCAAGCATTCGCTGCACGCGTTGAAGGCGACCGTCGTGTCGCGCGTGCGCGGCGAATCGCTCAGCGCCGAGCAGCTGCAGAAGATACAGGCGATTCTCGAGCGCGCGGCAGACGACGTGCAGAAGGTCGGTTGATGCCGCAATCTGCCGTTGCCGAAGGCGCGCTCACGACGCTCGCGCCCACGCGCGAACGCGCGCTGCTCTGGCTGCTCGCGCTGACGCAGTTCACGATCATCATGGATTTCATGATCATGATGCCGCTCGGACCGCAAGTCATGAGCGCATTCGTCATTGGCCCTGCAGCCTTTGCCACGGCGGTGTCGGCCTATTCGTGGTGCGCCGGTCTTTCGGGGCTGTTCGCGGCCACGTATATCGATCGCTTCGACCGCAAGAAGCTCATGCTGATCGTCTACATACTCTTTGCGCTGTCCAACGTCGCGTGCGCGCTCGCACCAAGCTTCCTGATGCTGCAGGCGGCGCGTGCATTCGCTGGGCTGACCGCGGGCGTGCTCGGCTCCATTCTCATGGCCGTGCTCAGCGACGTGATTCCGCAATCGCGGCGCGGCGCGGCCACCGGCGTCGTGATGACATCCTTTTCGCTGGCCGCCGTCTTTGGCGTCCCCGTGGGCATTTTGCTGGGCGCCCGTTTCGGCTGGGAGGCGCCGTTTTTTCTGCTTGCCGCACTTTCCGCATTGATCTGGATCGCCGCGTCGCGCCTGGTGCCGACGCTGACCGGACATCTGCGCAAGCAGCCGCCAGCGCTCGCGGAGGTGCTGCCTGATCTATTCGCGCTGATACGTAATCCGCCATACTTGCGCGCGTTTGCCCTGACCGGCATCGTGATGAGCGCCAGCATGCTGGTCATCCCGTTCATGGCGCCGATGCTGGTCGCCAATCATGGCGTGCTGCCCGCGCAGCTATCGTGGATTTACCTGGCGGGCGGCGTGGCCACGTTCTTCACTGCACGCATCATCGGCCGACTCTCCGATCGCTTCGGCGCGGTGCGGGTCTTCCGCGCGATCGCAGGGTTCTCGATCCTGCCGCTGATGTTCGTGACGCACCTTCCCGCGCTGCAGCTCGCGACGATCATCGTGTTGTTCCCGCTGCTGATGATCTCGATGTCGGGGCGCTTCATTCCAATGCAGGCCCTGATGACGACGGTGCCGAAGCCTGCGGAGCGCGGCGCGTTTCTGAGCGTGAACTCGGCGGTGCAGTCGCTAGGCACCGGACTCGGTGCCTGGGTGGGCGGCATGCTGCTCAGCATCGGTCCTGCCGGCGAGATCGTCGGCTTCGGTACCAATGGCTGGATCGCAACGGGCGTAACCGTGCTCGCATTGATCTGGATCGGCCAGGTGAAACGCACGACAGGCGCTACGCGCGCACCGGTTGCCGATCCGGCAGCGACGCAATAATTTAGCGTAGCGCGATGGCGATCATGACCAGCATGGCCATGCTCAATCCCAGCAAGGGTACGTAGACAATCGCGACGCCAAGCATGCGCAGCAGGCCTGCGAGCCACGTGCCGCCGTACACAGTTCTGCTGGCGCGGCTGACATAGACGACGATCCATAACGCAAGGGCAGCCCGCAGCAGATTGGATGGCACCGATACAAGTAGGATGATCATCAGGAACGCGAAAGCGTGCAGATGCGCACCGTAGACGAGGTGTTCCACGTAGCGGCTCGGTCGCGGCGGATTGCGCCGGCGCCCGGCCAGGTACGACAGTTTTTGCAGCAACGCGAAGATCGGAAGCAGCGCCACCATCGCGTAGGGCGCATAGCGCAATACACCCGCATTCAACTGCTCGCCTTTTTCCGCATCGGACAGACGCTCGAAATGTTCGAAGCGACTGCGCAGATCGGCTGGAAGCTTTTTCGCCCACTCATCGAGCGCGGCTTCGTCGCCATTATCCAGGGCGATGGTTGCTTGCGAAGGCGCACTGCCGTCCCGGGCTGCGGATGGCTGCGTCGACCTGGCCGCGCGAGCTGCGCCATCGTCGAGCACCGCCGGACGTGAAGCCGCATCGGACGGCACGCGGACAGAGACGGGACCGCTGGCCAACCGAACGAGCGCGAACATGAGCAATGCCGCGACGAAGAAAAGACGCGCCGGACGAACGTAACGTTTGCGACGCCCGCGCAGATACTCGACGGTCAGCGTGCCGGGCCGAAACAGCAGCATGCACAGCGTACGCCATAGCCGGCTGTCGATCGCGACGAGACGACCCGCGGCGTCACGCATCAATTCGCGTACCGTGGGGAGCGCGACACGTGTTTCCTGGCCGCAACTTGGACAGTATTGGCCCGGCGCGGCGGCGCCACAGTTACGGCAATTCGGGCCAGGCGCAGAAAGCGACGTCATGCGAAACGCAGCCCGAACGAAGTCCGGCTAGCGAATACAAGAAGATGTCGCAGGCGCGAATTCATTCGCGCGCGATGCGCGCCATCACGCCAGTTGCGATATTCCCGCCAGCAGCCAGCCCGATCCGCCCTTGACCGGCTTGGTGAGGTTCCATACTTCGTCGACCGAATGCGGCAGCGGCTCGCCGTCCTCTTTGACCAAACCGGTGAAGCGCACGCTGACCCAGTACTTGTCGTCCTCCGTCGAGACGTCCAGTACGTCCGCGTCGAGGGTCACAATCTCGGTTGGTTGATGCAACCCGCGGTTGTCGAGTTCGCGTCCGATTTCCGCAACCATCTCGGCGGTCATCACGCTTGACAGCGTGACGCGGTCCGCATCGTCGTAGGATCGCTGGATCTGGATATATTGTCGCTTGGCTTCCTTGGCGAAAGTCGCAGCGTCGAAACCTTGCGGCAGCGTCTTGCGCGCTACGCCGAAGGTCGGAGTCTCCGACGCAGGCTGGCCGGCGAGTTCGGTGGTTGACGGAATACGCCAACTCGGCGCAGACGACGACGGCGATATGGTGGCCGATGGCGTGCCCGCGCCCGCATATTGCAGTGGCGCATCAGGCGCCTGCCGGCGGCCGAGGAACATCCGCAGAATGTAGATGCCGGCGAATACCGCGAGACCGAGCAGCAGTATCGACCCGAAACCCTCCGACAGACCGAAATGTGACATCAGCGCGGCGAGCCCCAGCCCCGCTGCGATGCCCGCGATCGGGCCCATCCAGCGCGACATGCCCGATGGAGCAGGGGCCGGCGATGCCGTGGGTGCGTTGGGCGTAGTCGCTGAAGCCGGCGCCGCGGGCTGCGAAGGCGACGGTGAGGCGCCGTTGCCGGGGGCTGTCGCAGGTGCGGCTTTTTGCGGTGAGATGCTGCGCTGCGCGCCGAGGTTGCCGCCACCGCCCATGCGCCTGGCGTCGGTCAGGCCACTCAGTGTGAGCGTCAGCGCGGCTAAAGCCGCCAGTGTCAGGATCGTGTTTCGTTGCATCGTCTTCCTCCGTGGCTTGCACAGGCAATATGGCGGCGATCCGGTCACAATGCAAGGCTGATTTTCGTGGTTAAATTGCGCCTCGCGACTTTGACTCTCGTAGGACGGCGAATCATGTACTTCCGCATCCTGGGCTCGTTGATGTTCGGAGTCGTTTCAATGTTTGCGCAAGCACAGGACACGCGGCTCGATGCCGTGCAGAAAAGCGGAGTGCTGCGTATCTGCACGCCCGGCGATTACAAGCCGTTCAGTCTGGCCAAAGCCGATGGCAGTTATGAGGGACTGGATGTCGACCTCGCGCAGGCGATGGCCAAGTCGCTCGGCGTCGAAGCCAAGTTCGTCAAGACGAGCTGGCCCAAATTGATGGACGACTTCATCGACAAGTGCGACATCGGTGTCGGTGGCATTTCAGTGACGCTAGACCGGGCGAAGCGCGCATTCTTCACCGATGCCTACATGGTCAACGGCAAGGCGCCCATCACCAAATGCGAAAACGTGAAGAAGTTTCAGACCGTCGCCGACATCGACAAACCGAATGTAACCGTGATCGAGAATCCGGGGGGAAGTAACGAGCGCTTCGCGCGCACCAACTTCAAGCAAGCCAAGATCGTCATCTTCAACGACAACACGGCGATCTTTGACGAAATCCTCAAGGGCAACGCCGACGTGATGATCTCGGAGTCCGTCGAAACCATCACGCAGCAGAAACAGCGGCCGGGCCTGTGTGCCGTCAATCCGGACAATCCATTGCAGTACGGGGAAATGGCCTATCTGCTGCCGCGCGGCGACGTCGTGTTCAAGGCGTGGGTGGATCAGTGGCTGCACCTGGCCAAGGCCAGCGGCGACTACGACCGCACGCTCGCGCTGTGGACTAAGTAGTTGGCACACCCGTAGGCACGTACGTGCGACTTACTTGTGCGCTGCCAGCACGTGCGCCACACAGGCGGTGAGTTTCTTCGCGTAGGGCACATGCAGGAATTCGTTCGGCCCGTGCGCGTTGGCGTGCGGGCCCAGCACGCCCGTGATCAGGAATTGCGCGTCGGGAAAGTGCTTGCCCAGCATCGCCATGAATGGGATCGTGCCGCCTTCGCCCATCGCTGCGGAAGGTTTGTCGTAGAACAGTGTCGAGGCCTCGTCGATCGCTTTGGTCAGCCAGGCGGCCGTCGGCGGGGCGTTCCAGCCCGTTGCGCCGGATTCGTGGTCAAGGCGCACCGTCGCGCCGTAGGGCGGATCGGCTTCGAGCAATTGCTTGAGCGCATGCGACGCCTGCTCGCCGTCGATCGTCGGCGGCAGACGCAACGATAGCTTGAGTGACGTTTGCGGGCGCAACACGTTGCCCGCGTCGGCGATGGACGGCATGCCGTCCGCGCCCGTGACCGACAGCGCGGGGCGCCAGGTACGATTGAGCAGCGCTTCTGCACGATCTGCGATCATGGGCTTGGTGGCATCCTTGAACGGATATTTCTCGATGACGGTCGCGCCGAGTATATCGGCCGCGCGCTTGGCCTGCTCGATGCGCTCTGGCGGGATCGGCGCGTGAAACGCTACGGGCAGAACGTGTCCCGTCGTCGGATCCTCAAGGCGATCCAGCAGCTTGCGTGCGATGCGAAACGACGACGGCACGATCCCGCTGGCGTCGCCCGAGTGTACGCCCTCCGTCAGCACCGCGACCGTGAGCGCGCCGCCGACCAATCCCCGCAGTGATGTCGTCGCCCAAAGGCGATCGTAATCGCCACACCCGGAATCGAGTCCGATGACGAAATCGACATTGCCCATGCGCGGCGCGAGCGCGGCAAGATAAGCAGGCAGGTCGTAGCTGCCGGATTCCTCGCAGGTTTCGATCATGCCGACGCAGCGCGAATGCGCAACGCCCTGCCTCTGCAGTGCGCCGATGGCCGACAGCGCCGCAAAGATTGCATAGCCGTCATCGGCGCCGCCCCGACCGTACAACTTGCCGTTTTCGTACAGCGGATCCCACGGGCCGTAGCCATCGCGCCAGCCGACCATTTCCGGTTGTTTGTCGAGGTGACCGTAGAGCAGGACGGTGCGATCGCTGCTATTGGTCGCCGGAACATTGAAATAGAGCAGGGGCGTGCGACCGGGCAGCCGCACGATCTCGACCGTCAGTCCCTTGACCGGCTGCTTTTTCGCCCACGCCTCGGCGAGGCGGATGACGCGTTCGATGTGCCCGTTCGTTTCCCACTGAGGATCGAAGTTCGGCGACTTGGCGGGAATGCGGATGTAATCGGTCAGTTGCGGGACGATCTCCTCTTCCCATTGGATGGCGATGCCGGCCGCGAGCGTCGTCGGATTCATGCGGAGCTAGAGGCCGTCGATAAAGGCGCGACTACGGTTTGACGAAGCGCAGCGCAAACTTGTCGGTGGGGACCTTGGGTTCGTTTGACGATTCGGTCCGCGTGTCCGCAGGGTTGCGCAGAAAATCGCCCTCGGCCTCAAGCACGAAACCCGCCTGCTTTTCTTCGGCGAGGACCACAGCCTCGTCGATGCGATGCAGCGTCTTGCCATCGGCGGTGCCGGTGCCCGCGCGCGCCGAATGATCGACAATCACCAGATGTCCACCCGGCTTGAGGGCTGCGAACAGACGCTGGTTCATTTTCGCCCGGTCGACCGGAAGATACGAGATGTCATGATAGTTGAGCACGATCGTGATCAGATCGAGCTTCGGGATGTTGTCGGGCACCGGGTCCTCGAACGAACGCGCGACCAGCACGATGTTGGGCTGCGGATGATCGGCGAGTCGCTTGGTGACCGTTGCGCCCGGTTGCTGGGCCTGCGCCCACACCTTGCCGGTGGGTCCGACCGCAAGGGCGAGCAACTGTGTCGTGTAACCCCCGCCGGTGGACACATCCAGTACCTGCATGCCCGGCTTGACCTGGGTGAAGGGCAGGAACTCCGCCGGATGGCGCGAGGCGTCCATGCGCCGGTCCTGATCCGTGCGTACCGGGCTGGCAATGACTGCGCTGTAGCGGTCCGCTGCGGCGCGCGGATCTTCCGCCGGTGCGGTCGCGCACGCGACCAGGCCGACGCCAAGAGCCAGTGCCGGCACCACCGGCGTTGCGAATGCGACGGCCCGCCGAATTGCTGCAATGTTCATTAGTTGCTCCAGTTGAGTCGCGCTGCGATCTTCGTCGCCATGTTTGCGGTGATTCCCTGCGTCATTATAGTACCGACCATCGCGCCTGCTCGCGGCCGCCCGCGCGATGTACAATTTGTCGCAGCCGCCTGATACGCGGCAACGCCGAACATTCACACGAAGCGTCGAGCAGCGTACGTATGACGGCTGACACAAGCTACCCACCAAACGACCTCGCCGACATCTCGAGGCGCACGCTGGACAGCTACGTTCAACGGGCGGAGAGTTTCTGGGAAGGCACCCGCAACCATGACGTGAGCGAGAACGTCGCCGCGTTGCTGAACAACATCACTGCGCCACCGCCGTTCACCATTCTCGACTTCGGCTGCGGGCCGGGGCGCGACCTGATCACCTTAACCGAACAAGGTCACGTCGCCATCGGACTTGAGGCTGCCGCGCCCTTTGCTGCAATGGCGCGCAAGCATAGCGGCTGCGAGGTGTGGGAACAGGATTTTCTGGCGCTGGACCTGGCCGACGCGCGTTTCGATGGCATCTTCGCTAACGCCTCGCTGTTTCACGTGCCGATGCAGGAATTGCCGCGCGTTCTGCGCGAACTGCACGCGACGTTGAAGCCCGGCGGCGTGCTGTTCAGCTCCAATCCGCATGGCAATGACGACGAAGGCTGGAATCGCGGCCGCTTTGGCGCGTATCTCCGGCTGGAGACGTGGCGCGCGTTTATGACGGCCGCCGGTTTCACCGAGTTGCTGCACTACTATCGGCCGACGGGGGCGCCACGGGAGCTGCAGCCCTGGCTGGCTACGGCCTATCGGCGCACGTAGGCGATGCGGAAGCCAGGATCGATCACGTTCGGGCGCACTCTATCGTCCTCCGTCCTACACGCTTTGCAGCAATAGGCTGACATCGTTATTCGCTCTCGAACGTTAGTATGCCCACGTGGAAATCCATCGCGTACGTACCAGAACGATTCGGAGGCACTATGAGAACAACATTCAAGACACTGGTTAGTGTCGCAGCGCTGGGCGTGGCCAGCCACGCTGCTGCACAAATCACGTTTTATCAGGACGAAGGGTTTCGTGGCCCCGTGTTTTCGGTAAACAAGACCGTCGGCAACTTCGACCGCACTGGTTTTAACGACCGTGCAAGGTCCGCCGTCGTCGAGGGTGGCCGGTGGCAGGTCTGCGAAGACGCGGGTTTTCAGGGGCGCTGCGTCGTGCTACAACCCGGCAACTATCCGTCGCTTTCCGGTTTCGGGATGGACAAGCGCATTTCGTCGGTGAGGCCGGTCAGCGGCGGCAACTATCCGGTCGCGGTCGCGCCGCCCGTTCCGGCACCCGTCTATGAGTATCGCCAGCGTCCGAACGAGCGCCTTTATCAGGTGCCCGTGACGGACGTGCACGCCGTAGTGGGGCCGCCGCAGCAGCGCTGCTGGGTCGAGCAGCAACAGGTCACGCAGAACAACGGTGGTGCGAATGTTCCCGGCGCCATCGTCGGCGCGGTGCTCGGGGGCGTTTTGGGGCATCAGATCGGCAGCGGACGTGGCAACGACGTCGCGACTGCGGGCGGTGCCGTGGCTGGCGCGGCGATCGGGGCCAATGTCGGCCGCGGTGGGCAATCGACGTCGTATCAAAATGTGCAACGCTGCGAAACGGTGGCCAATCCTGGTCCCCCGGACTACTGGGACGTCGGCTATAACTTCCGCGGAATCGAGCATCGGGTACAAATGAGTGCGCCGCCGGGACCGACGATTACGGTCAACGGCAACGGTGAACCGCGCGGCTAATTTTCAAATTCGGGCTGGTGCAACACTGGATCTTGAGGGGGTAAATCACCCTGATCGCCAACACAATTGCAATTGACGAAATTCGAGCTGCGTTGATAGTAGGGCCTACATCAGCGTCGGCTATCTACCACTGTTGCGCATTGAGATCGGGTGCATACGTCGATGGTTCGGGCAGCCCCCCGGACATGTGCATCAACGCCGTCACCAAAATGCCCGCAGTGCCACCACCGATAAACGCTGCCAACAGCCACCAAATCGAAACCATGTGAACTCTCCATTCGTCCGGTTTCGTACCGCCAGGATAATGACGTCCCAGCTACGCCCCGCGGTCCTCCGCGCGATTCCGCAGCACCGCAGTAATCTGTTGCTTACAATGTGTTTGGCCAATCTTAAAAAAAAGCCCGACATCGGCCGGACTTTCTCCAAGACCTGATTGAATCAATTTATTTTTGACCATTTATCTCAGTCCCAGGACAACGCGCCACCCGTCTGATACTCGATTACCCTCGTCTCGAAGAAGTTCTTCTCCTTCTTGAGATCGATCATTTCCGCCATCCATGGGAACGGGTTGTCGGCCTTGTCGAACAACGGGTCCACGCCAATCTGCTGGCAGCGGCGGTTGGCGATGAAACGCAGGTATTCCTTGAACATGGTCGCGTTCAGACCGAGCACGCCACGGGGCATCGTGTCCTCGGCATAGGCGTATTCGAGGTCGACGCCTTTCTTCATCAGTTCGCGGATTTCCTCGCGGAATTCCGACGTCCAGAGGTGCGGGTTTTCCATCTTGATGGTGTTGACCAGGTCAATCCCGAAATTACAGTGCATCGACTCGTCGCGCAGGATGTACTGGTACTGCTCGGAGGCTCCCATCATCTTGTTCTGCCGGCCCATCGCCAGGATTTGTACGAAGCCGACGTAGAAGAACAGGCCTTCCATGATGCAGGAGAACACGATCAGGCTCTTCAGGAGCTGCTGGTCGTTTTCCATGGTGCCGGTCTTGAAGGCCGGGTCGGTGAGTACTTCGATGAACGGAATCAGGAACTCGTCCTTGTCGCGGATCGACTTGATCTCGTGATACGCGTTGAAGATCTCCGCTTCGTTCAGGCCGAGGCTTTCGACGATGTACTGATAGGCGTGGGTGTGGATTGCTTCTTCGAACGCCTGGCGCAGCAGGTACTGGCGGCACTCCGGCGCGGTGATGTGGCGGTAGGTGCCCAGCACGATGTTGTTGGCGGCCAGCGAATCGGCCGTGACGAAGAAACCCAGGTTGCGCTTGATGACCAGCCGTTCGTCGTCGGTCAGCCCGTTCGGGTTTTTCCACAGTTCGATGTCGCGCTGCATGTTGATCTCCTGCGGCATCCAGTGATTGGCGCACGCGGAGAGATACTTGTCCCACGCCCATTTGTACTTGAAGGGCACGAGCTGATTGACGTCGGACTGCGCGTTGATGACGCGCTTGTCTTCGGCGCGCACGCGGCGGAAGCCGTTCTCCATCGCCTGCGACTCGGCATCGAGGTCGTGCACCGGCTCGCGTGACAGGATGCCGCCGGCGATGTTGCCAACTGCGTGGGCGCGGATCGTGTCAGGCGTCGAAGGGTGCAGCCTGGGCTGCGCCGAGGGTGTCACGAATTCGTCTTCGAATGTCAGCATACTGTCCTCATTGGGTCGTTGCATTGACCAGCATTGACCAATCACAAGTTCCTGTCCTGGCTCTTTTTCCTCGCACCGGCAACGATGTGCCGGGCGGGGATTTTTCTTTGCGGGCGCGGATCCATCCGCGCTTCGCGGCCCAAACCTGCGAACCTCCGTTCCTAGTGCACCGCGTTCAGCCGCTCGTACAGATAATCCGGCGCGAAATCGATGCCGTTGGACCACGCGATCGTTGCCAACCCGTAATCCAGTTGAAACTCCGCGAAGCGATCGCGATCACGCAACGACTCGAACTCCTCACCGTACAACTCATCCGCAAGATCCACGACACCCTTGCGCCCATCGTTGAATTCCAGCCACACCTTGTAATCACCCAGATAACGCGCCTCCACCACATGACAGGGCACATACTCGTACTGAGCCATCGACCTTGCCTCCACGTTGGTTGCCGGAGCTATGCTGCTTCACCTGCACCGCTTTTGAGTGCGGCTTTGCTGCTCGCTCCGCGTACAACGCAACGGTTCCTGTCCGGGCTCGCGGGCGTCATGCTTGGCTGCTTTATCGATCCCTTGCCGCCATTACAGCGGTGGGATTCGTAGCATCTGTCCCGGGTAGATCAGGTCCGGGCTTTTCAACATCGGTTTGTTGGCTTCGAAGATGGCGGGATACTTGTTGGCGTCCCCGTAATACTGCTTGGCGATCTTGGATAGCGTGTCGCCGCGCACCACCGTGTAGTACTGGGCCTCGGGCTGACTCTGATCGACGGTCATCTGGTCGTTGACGCTTTCCACGCCCTGCACGTTGCCGGCGCAGAGGACGATCTTTTCCTTCGTCGCCTGGTCGTCGGCAATGCCGAAGACTGTGGCCACAGAGGTGGCGCCGTCGAACGTGACGGTAAGGCCCGTGGCCTTGAGGTTCTGGTCGTTGATATAGGCGAGGATGGAGTCGCCGGCGGCGTCATTCGCGGCCTTGGCTTTATCCGCATCCGCCGGGTTGGCCTGCGCCTGGGTCATCGCCGCTTGCGCGTTGCCCTTGCTGAACAGCTTTTCTCCGGCTTCCTTGATGAAACTCAGCAGTCCCATGGCTATCCTTGGTCAGTTATCGTGACGGCCGGGTTGTGGCTCCGGCCGCCCACTGTCGTTCGCTTAACGTTCACTGCGTTCACGTTAGCCTTCGCCTCAATCAGGATTGTTTCGCCTGTCACTGACAGGCTTCACAATCCGGATTGTCAATCGAGCAAAACTTCGGCGCTTCCGGCTCCTGCACCGAGTGCGTCGCCGCACCTGCCCGCGGCGCGGCGGTCTTGCCCGATGCTCCGCCGCCCATGCTGCCGCCGATAGCGCCACCTGAGGACGACACCGCGTTCAGCTCGCCGCCCTGGCCGGTGGACTTTTCGGCCGAAGTCGCCGCGAGCGTACGCAGGTAGTACGTGGTTTTGAGTCCGCGTATCCACGCCAGCTTGTAGACATCGTCGAGCTTCTTGCCCGAGGCACCTGCCATGTAGATGTTGAGCGACTGCGCCTGGTCGATCCACTTCTGCCGTCGCGCTCCTGCCTCGACGATCCATTTGGCGTCGACCTCGAACGCCGTCGCGTACAACTGGCGCAGCGGCGCCGGGATACGATCGATCTTGGCGAGCGAGCCGTCGAAATACTTGAGGTCCGCCACCATCACCTCGTCCCACAGGTTCTGCTTCTTGAGCTCGGCCACCAGATGTTCGTTGACGACGGTGAACTCGCCCGACAAGTTCGACTTGACGTAGATGTTCTGGTACTCCGGCTCGATCGATGCGCCAACGCCAACGATGTTGGAGATGGTTGCCGTCGGTGCGATGGCCACGCAATTCGAATTGCGCATGCCATGATCCTTGATCCGCGCGCGCAGCGCGCCCCAGTCCATGGTCAACGATTCGTCGATCTCGACGTAGCCGCCGCGCTCTTCGCGCAATAGCTTGAGCGAATCCTGCGGCATGACGTCGCGGTCCCACAGGCTGCCCTTGTACGTGGCGTAGCGGCCGCGCTCCTCCGCCAGCTCCGTCGACGCCCAGTAGGCGTAGTAGCACACCGCTTCCATCGAGCGGTCGGCGAAGGTCATCGCATCGTCCGACGCATACGGCGTGTGCCGCAAGTGCAGGCAGTCCTGAAAGCCCATGATACCCAGCCCCACCGGCCGGTGCTTGAGGTTGGAGTTGCGTGCCTTGGCCACCGCGTAGTAGTTGATGTCGATCACGTTGTCGAGCATGCGCATCGCCGTCGTGATCGTGGACTTCAGTTTCTCGTGGTCGAGCTCCCACGTCTCGGCCTCATTTGGCAACTGAGTTGGCAACTGAGCCTTGCCGATCTTGGTCATGTGGTTCAGCAGATTCACCGAACCCAGGTTGCAGACCGCGATTTCACTGTCGCTGGTATTGAGCGTGATCTCGGTGCAGAGATTGGAACTGTGCACGGCGCCGACGTGCATTTGCGGCGAGCGCACGTTGCACGCATCCTTGAACGTGATCCATGGATGCCCCGTCTCGAACAGCATCGACAGCATCTTGCGCCAGAGTTGCAGCGCCGGAACTTTTTTGAACAGCTTCAGTTCGCCGCGCGCGGCCTGGTCTTCGTAGCGGGTATAGGACTCCTCGAACTTGCGGCCCCATTTGTCGTGCAGGTCAGGTACGTCCGAGGGCGAGAACAACGTCCAGTCGCCGCCTTCCATCACCCGTTTCATGAACAGGTCCGGAATCCAGTTGGCGGTGTTCATGTCGTGCGTGCGCCGGCGGTCGTCACCCGTGTTCTTGCGCAGTTCGAGGAACTCCTCGATGTCGAGGTGCCACGTCTCGAGGTACGAGCAGACCGCGCCCTTGCGCTTGCCGCCCTGGTTCACGGCTACCGCGGTGTCGTTGACCACCTTGAGGAACGGCACCACGCCCTGCGAGCGGCCATTGGTGCCCTTGATGTGGCTGCCCAGCGCGCGTACGTTGGTCCAGTCGTTGCCGAGACCGCCGGCGAACTTGGACAGGAGCGCGTTTTCCTTGATCGCTTCGTAGATGCCGTCGAGGTCGTCGGCCACCGTCGTCAGATAGCACGACGACAGCTGCGAGCGATGCGTGCCCGAGTTGAATAGTGTCGGCGTCGAGCTCATGAAATCGAAGGTCGACAGCACGTTGTAGAACTCGATGGCGCGCGCTTCGCGATTGACTTCATTGAGTGCCAGGCCCATCGCCACGCGCATGAAAAACGCCTGCGGCAGTTCAAAGCGGCGCCCCGATCCGCCGAACTGGGCGTACTGGTCGACGAGGAAATAGCGATCGTAGAGCGTCTGCAGTCCGAGATAACCGAACTGCATGTCGCGCGAGGGCACCAACGCGGCACCCAGCGTCTTCAGGTCGTACTGCGAAAGCGTCTCGTTGAGCAGGCCGATCTTGATGCCATGCTTGATGAAGCGGGGAAAATATTCGGCGTACTTGATCGCCATGTCCGCGTGCGAGGCCTCTTCGCCCAGCGCCTCGAAGCGCAGCGAGTCGAGCAGCAGGCGCGCGGTGACCTGGCTGTAGGCGGGATCCTTTTCGATGAGCGTGCGCGCCGCGAGCACGACGCACTTGCGCACCTCTTCCATCGGCACGCCTTCGTACAGATCCTTGAGCGTCGCCTTGAGGATGCGTTCCGGCTCGACGTCGGCGCAGGCCGTCGCAGGACGTCTTGACCAGTTCCGTCATCCGCGCGATGTCGAGCGGGCGCTTGATGCCGTTGTCGAGGACGTTGATACCGACGATGTCGGCCTTGCTGATCTTCTTTTCGTGCGCGCGTTCCTGCGAGCGCTTTTCACGATACAGGACATAGGCGCGCGCGACTTCGTGCTCGCCTCCGCGCATCAGCGCGAGTTCGACCTGATCCTGGATTTCCTCGATATGAATCGCGCCGCCATCGGGCTTGCGCTTCATCAGCGCGGTGACGACGACGTCGGTGAGTTGCGCCGTCAGTTCGCGCACGCGTGCCGATGCGGCGCTCTGGCCTCCGTTGACCGCGAGGAACGCCTTGGTGACCGCGATGGCGATCTTGGAGGGCTCGAAGCCGACTACCGCGCCGTTGCGGCGAATGACTTTGTACTGCGATAGTCGCGGATCAGTGTTCGCCTCGTAGGGCGTATTCGGCTCGCCGGCCATGACGTTGCGTGGCGTTGCGGAGGAGGGTGTTGGGCTGGGGCTGGCGACTTGCATTGTTCGTTCTCCTGGCGAAATCTTATGGTTCTTGCTTGCAACCGCGCGGTCCACATGCCCATTGCGTTCATTGCGCAATTCCAGACCTGGCGCGGATTTCCGGGCAACGGCAACGGATGAACCTGCACCCTTCCCTGGGGTGCTCCGAGGCGGCTTCCAGATTTCCCTTAGAAATCAAAACCTACTATATCTTGTGTTCAAGTGCTGAATCAACACTAATCATAGTAGCTCGTGTTCAGCGATGCAAGTGCTTTTTGATGCACAAAAAGAGGGCCCAAAAAGCTTCGGGAAATCAGCGCAGTAGGTATCGATTCAACATTGCTGCACTGCAAATCCACCGCGAATCCACAGACTTGTCCACACGAGCTACTCTTTATGCGAAGCGCAAGTATGGGCCGCGGGACGGAGCGCGGGCTCCACGCCAAGCGTGGGGATGCGACTCCGGAGGCGGAGTGGTTGGCGACATGCAAGCGATTAGCGACGCGTCGCCGCAATCAGGCGCACAAGCCATGCGTTGCGCATTGCATGGCAACGCTGCAACATGGGGCCGCCAATCGTCATTAATCAGCCGGCGCGGCGGACCACGAGTCTGTTCGCGCGGGAGAGTCAAGAGTCCCCGATGCCCCGTTTCGACGCGAACCTTTCGTTTCTGTTCAACGAAGTCCCCTTTCTCGATCGCTTTGCCGCGGCAGCCGATGCCGGGTTCAGCGCGGTGGAATTCGCGTTCGGCTATGACCACCCTGTCGCGGAAATCGCGGCGCGCCTATCTGCCCATGGGCTGACGCAGGTATTGATCAATGCGCCTCCAGGTGAATGGGCCCGCGGTGATCGGGGCCTCGCATCCTTGCCCGGGCGCGAACACGAATTCACGGCCAGCTTTGCCACGGCGCTACGCTATGCGGAGGCGCTCTCGAACCCGCTGATACACGTCATGGCGGGAGTACTGCCCGACCGCGCCGATCCCGGCACTGCGAGCGAAGCATCGCGCGACCTTTGTCCGCAATCTGCGCATCGCCGCGCGCGACGCGGCCGAGCAGGGGGTGACCCTGACCATCGAGCCGATCAATTCGCGCGACATTCCTGGATACTGGCTGAACACGCAGGCGGAGGCGCATGCGATCCGGGAGGAAGTCGGCGCCGAGAATGTCAAGGTGCAGATGGATTTTTATCACGTGCAAATCGTCGAGGGCGACATCGCGGAAAAATTCAGACGCTGGCAACCGCACGTCGGGCATGTGCAGATCGCCGGCGTGCCTGGGCGGCACGAACCGGATATCGGCGAGATCAACTACGACTACTTGTTCAGGCTGCTCGACGAGCTGGGGTTCGACGGATGGGTCGGCTGCGAATACCGGCCCGCCGGCGGCACGCGCGCGGGGTTGGCGTGGATGGATAAGCAGGCTTGGCGGAAGCCACGCCAATAATCGCGGCACTCACAGCGCAGCCTGTACCCCCCACTCGCGTCGCTCGCGGGTCCCCTCTCGCTGCTCACAGCGCAGCCTCTTATTACCGTAGTCGGTGGTGATACGCCGCGTGTCGGCTGCCAGCGCTGATTCGCGGACGCTCGACCCCCAATGCGCATCGCGCCTTGGGTCCCCTCTCGCTGCTCACAGCGCTACACTCATCCCGCCGTCGATGACGAACATCTGGCCGGTGATGTAATTCGATCCAGTCGATGCGAGGAAGACCGCCAATCCCGCGAGTTCGTCGGGTTCGCCCCAGCGGCCCGCGGGTGTTCGCTTGCAGACCCACGAGTTGAATTCCGCGTTGTCGATCAGTGCGCGATTCATTTCGGTGGCGAAATAGCCGGGCGCAATCGCATTGACCTGAATGTTATGTGGCGCGAGTTCGACGGCCATGCCGCGCGTCAGCTGGCGCACGCCGCCCTTGGCGGCCGTGTACGGTACGACGGTCGGCCGCGCCAGTTCGCTCATGAGCGATGCGACGTGGACGATCTTGCCGTGCTTGCGCTCGATCATGCCCCGCAGTACCGCTTGCGACATGATGAATGGCGCCGTCAGGTTGGTGGCGATGATCTCGTTCCATTGCTCGAGCGGAAATTCGGCGAACGCGCCGCGCCGCTGGATGCCCGCGTTGTTGAACAGGATGTCGATGCGGCCGTGCTCCGCTTCGATCGCGGCGACGCCGTCGCGGATCGCATCGCCGTCGGTCACGTCGAACACGGCGGTCGACGCCGTCAGTTTCTTGGCGCGCAGATCGGCAGCGGCAGCATCGAGCAGATCTTTTTTGCGGCCATTCAGCACCACGGTCGCGCCGGCACGGCCAAGGCCCTGCGCGATGGCGAAGCCGAGCCCTCGATATGCGCCCGTAACAAGAGCAACTTTGCCGGAGAGATCGAAGGGACTGGTCATGTGCTGGCCTTGGACGAGCGGATAGCACAATTATGCGGCTTTTCCGCGCTTCCCGGCGGCGGCTTCCCGTACCGCGACCATGCGCTCGACGCGTGCGCTCCGCTGCTCCGTGGACGGCCGATCGCGTCCACATTGGTTCGTCCGTGCCGCGACTAAACGAGCGACTGCGTGTCGGCGTCGATCGGCAGTGCCTGTCCGGAAATGTTCGCGCCGATCGGGGACGCGAGAAACACGATCGCATTGGCGATGTCGTCGGACGATACCAGGCGGCGAAGAGACGTCTTGGCAAGCGCCTCTTCGCGCACGTACTCCGGCGCGAGATTGCGCGCTGCGGCCCGGCTTGGCGAATACCGCGTCGATGCGCGGGCCTGCGACCGACCCCGGGCAGATCGCGTTGACCCGAACGCCGTACGGGCCGAGCTCGATCGACAGCGACTTGGTTAGCCCGATCACACCCCACTTCGACGCGGCGTAAGGCGTTCGCAACGGGAAGCCAAAGCGCCCCGCGGCCGACGACAGATTGGCGATGCTCGCGTTGTGACTCGCCTTGAGCCACGGGATTGCGCGTTGCGCACACAAAAATTGCCCGGTGAGGTTGACCGCCAAGGTGCGTTGCCACTCCGCAAGATCGACGTCTTCGCAGGCTGCGGTGGGGCCGGCGATGCCGGCGTTGTTGACGAGCACGTCGAGGCCGCCGAGTGCGGCGGTCGCGGTCTCGAACAGCTTCGCTACCGCGATCGGATCGGCGACGTCGCACTGCGTCTGCTGCAGTGCTGGATCGCTGAGGGCGATGGCGCCCAATGCGGTGGCGTCCACGTCGCACAGGTAGACTCGCGCGCCTTCGCGCGCGAAGGCGCGCGCCGTCGCGAGGCCGATGCCCGACGCGCCTGCCGTCACGAGCACGCGCAGGCCCTCCATGTTCAGATCCATCGTCCTCGCTCCTTCATCGTGGTTCCTTCGAATGCGAACGGCCCTGTTCGTCTTGAACTTGCGCTAGTATGCCTCCGATCACGAAGGCGTACAGTGGACGCAAAAACATGAACAAGATCGTAGCGGTGATCGGAGCGGGGCTGATCGGACGCGCCTGGGCGATGGTGTTCGCACGTGGCCGGCTGGCGCGTGCGGGTGTACGACAACAGCAGCGCGCAGCTCCAGGCGGCACAAAGGTTTGTCAGAGACAGTCTCGACGAGCAGGCGAGTTATGGTCTCGCGGTCGATCCGGCGGCGGCAGCGGCGCGAATCGAGTATGTGGCCGATCTCGCTGGCGCAGTCGCCAATGTCGATTGGGTGCAGGAAAATCTGCCCGAAGTGGTCGATCTCAAGCGGGAAGTCTTCGCCGCGCTCGATGTGCTCGCGCCGGCAGACGCGATCCTGGCGAGTTCGACGTCGGCGATTCCGGCGTCGCGCTTTACCGAATCTCTCGCAGGTCGGACGCGTTGCCTCGTTGCGCATCCGGTCAATCCGCCGCACCTGGTGCCGATCGTCGAACTTTGCGGCGCGCCATGGACGGCGCCGGCGACGATCGCGCGGGCGCAGGCGGTCTATACCGAAATCGGTCAGGTGCCGATCGTCGTTCGTCGCGAACTCGACGGGTTCATTCTGAATCGGCTGCAGGGTGCGTTGCTGAGCGAGGCGATGCGCCTGGTCGGCGACGGCTACGTATCGCCGGACGACCTCGACAAGACCATCCGCGACGGATTGGGCCTGCGTTGGGCGTTCATGGGACCGTTCGCGACGATCGAACTCAATGCGCCCGGGGGCGTCGCCGATTATTGCGCGCGCTACAGTGCCTTCTTTCTGCGCCTTGCCGCCGATCCGCCGCGCCCTGCCGTGTGGCAATCCGAAAACATCGCCGCCGTGAGCGCGACACTCGGACCGCCGCAAACCGTAGCGGAACTCGAAAGGCGAACTCGATGGCGCGATCGCCGGCTGATGGCGCTCGTTGCCCACAAGAAGACCCAAGCCGAATTCGAATAACGGAGGACACCATGGCCGGAAGTCGCAACGTCATCATCACCTGCGCCGTCACCGGCTCGATTCACACGCCGTCAATGTCGCCCTACCTGCCGGTCACGCCGAAGGAGATTGCCGACGCGGCGGTCGCCGCCGCGCAAGCCGGCGCCGCGATCGTGCATCTGCATGCGCGTGATCCGGTCGATGGTCATCCGACGCAGGACCCAAAATACTTTCGCGAGTTCGCGCCCGATATCGCCCGGCGCAGCGACGTGGTGATCAACTTCACGACCGGTGGCGCAGCGACGATGAGCATCGAAGAGCGTTTGCAGCCGGCGTTGCAGCTCAAGCCGGAAGTCGCGTCCCTCAACATGGGCTCGATGAACTTCGGCCTCTATCCGATGCTCAGGCGCTTCAAGACGTTTCGGTTCGACTGGGAACGTCCCTATCTGGAAGGCTCCGAGGACCGGATCTTCAAGAACACGTTCAAGGACATCGAGTACATCCTCACCTCCTGCGCCGACAACGGCACGCGCTTCGAGATCGAGTGCTACGACATCGGCCACCTCTATACGGCGGCACACTTCCTGGAGCGTGGCGTGGTCAAGCCGCCGTTGTTCATCCAGAGCGTATTCGGCATTCTCGGCGGCATCGGCGCGCACCCCGACGACGTCGCGCACATGAAGCGAACCGCTGATCGGCTATTTGGCGATCAATATCGGTGGAGCGTGCTCGGCGCGGGACGCAACCAGCTCCCGATCGCATCGATGTCGGCGGCGATGGGCGGCAACGTTCGCGTCGGGCTCGAGGACAGCCTGTGGCTCGGCGCCGGCAAGTTCGCGGAATCGAACGCGGCGCAGGTGCGCGCCGTGCGCTCGATCATCGAAGGCATGGGCCTCGCCATCGCGACGCCCGACGAAGCACGCGAGATCCTCGAACTCAAGGGGCGAGAGCGTCGCGTTCTAGGACGTCACTCTTCCGGCGCAGATTGGCTCAGGCGCCGTTGCGATGCACACTGGGCGCCTCGCCACCTTTGCGTTCCCTGCGAACGTCACATCACGTTGCCGGCGCCGAAGCCCTGCACGGTCCCGGGCGAGGTGAAGCGCAGATTGTAGATCCCGAGGACATCGCCCTGGATCATGAAGTCCGCCTTGGTGGTGGCAGCCGGGATCGTTACCGTGAGCGGAGCCCCGGGCGGCAGAAACGCACCACCGGGCGGCGCCAGCTTCACGTGGTTCGGGAAAGTCGTTTCGACGATGGTGACGGTGAGCGGTACCGAGCGGAAGTTCTGTACGCCGACAAACACGCTCGACGCCGAAAATTTGCTCACATTCTGCGATCCGTTGACGTACGAGATCGAGTTGTACATCAGGGCCGGCGGTGTGAAGCTGACTTCATCGCTCTGATAGGAGCAGAAGGTTCCGCAGGTGCCCTGAGCGGTAACCTTGTGCACACCTGTTGTCGTGATCGTGATCGGGACGCTGCTAGTTCCGCCCGGGACGGGCGCTGGAGAGAATCCGGACAGATTGGTGCTGTCGAGGCTTACATACCAAGCTTCCGTCGGCTTGAAGTTGGTGGTGAAATTCACGACCACGCTGCTGACGGGGTCCAACGGATTATTGCGATCCGGCTTGGCGATCAGTATGACGGGTTGGCAGCCCGCCGCGAAAAGCGCAAGAGCAACTACAAGGGCGACAGAAGCGTGACGCGTCAACATGTTCAGTCTCCTAGTGAAGGCGGGATATCGTCGGGTCGATGCACGCACATCGGCTTCTACTATCTCCGTCAGGCTACACTGTATGTCACAATGTTGTTACAATATGTTACAAATCTGTTCGCTGCAGTCAAGCCCGAAATCGATAGCGTCGCCAATAAGGGTGTAACTTTTCCCAGCGGGTCATTTGGCATGGCCGGGGAAAGCGGGACACACGCATGAGCGAGCCAGTACCTCGAGTGACTGGCAGTACGGTTGGATCGCCGCCACCGGAGGATCCGCCGCCCTGGTGGATGCGGCTATGGCTGGCGCTGTGCGCGCTGGGGCTCGACGTCTGGCTGTCGATCCGTGCATTAGGGCGAGTGCTCTGGCTTTGCCGCTTCTCCGTCGCGCCGCTACTCATCGGTGCCTACGCGCTGTTGCTCAATGATCAGGCGCAGGAGGTACTGCGCGAGTTCGCGGCGCGCGGTGGCTGGTGGGACAACCTCCTTGAATTCACGGTCTTCGCCGCCGTGTTCCTGCTGTGGGCGCTCAACACGTGGCTGTGCGCGCGGCTCCTTACCGAGCTGTTTCTGCCCGAGTCGCCCGCGCTGCTTCCGCACGAGCTTTTCTATCGCATCTGGGTCCCACGTGCGCTCGGCGCTCTGGCCGCGCTGGTGGTGCCGGTTGCGATTCTAATTGCCGCGCAGTCCTACGTCGGCCGCACCACGTCGGAAGCGTCGGTGACGCAAATGCGTATCCTCGCTGGCGCCTTGTTCGTGGTTGCGGGCGTGTTCATCGCCTACATCGTATTTCGCAGCCACCTGAGGATCCGGATGCTCGGTGGTGGACAGGACACGCGCACGCTGGCGCTGGGCACGCGCACGATTCGCCTGCTGCATCCGTTCGACAAGACCGTGTTCGTCCTGACCGTGGTCGTGACGTTGGCGACGTTCTTCCACTTCTGGTTGGGCGACGCGGTGCCTGTTCCCGTCGGCGTGTTGGGCGTGGATGTTTTCCAATTCGCGCCGCTCGGAGCGGCGGCGATTCTCCTGTTGGCGCTCGCGGCGTGGATTCCCTTCGGCAGCCTGCTGGTCTACTGGTCGGCGCTGACGCATCGCATTCCCTACTTTGCGCTGATGATCGCCTTCGCGTTGTTGTTCAGTCTGTGGAACGACAATCACGCCATTCGCACGCTGGATCCCAGCGCGACGGCAAAAGCGCCGGCGCGCGCGCAAGCCGTCGCGGCCAGCGGCCAGGATTGCGAGATTCCGCCGCCGCCGGACATGCAGGCGCAACCACCAGGCACGCAATATCCGCTATGCGGTTACACCCGGCGTTGGCTGCGTGCGCGGGCAGGCGATATTCCGCCGGCAACGGCAAGCAAGCCGTACCAGGTGAACATCGTGGCCGCCGCGGGTGGCGGCATCCGCGCCGGCTACTGGACGGCAGGCGTGCTGTCGTTCTACCAGGACAGCGACGCCACGTTTGCGTCACACACGCTGGCGATCAGCGGAGTATCGGGTGGCAGCGTCGGTGCCGTCGTCTTCGACGGCCTGCTGATCAAGCAGCGCGAAGCCCGCGCGATGGGGCGCGACTTCCCGGGTTGCGGCGGGGCATTCCCAACGAAGCCGTTGACCAGTTGCGCGACGGCGATCCTTGGCGGCGACTTCCTTGCGCCGACGCTCGGGGTCATGCTGTATCCGGACCTGGTGCAGCGATTTCTGCCGCTCGCATTCCCGCGCACCGACCGCGCACGCGCGCTCGAGGCGGGCTGGGAGTCGCGCTGGCACGACGTGATCAAAGATGACTGGATGAACGCGTCCTTCGACACCCTGGCCAACCCGGATCCCGATCCCGCGAGCGGCCTGCCACTCCTGCTTCTCAACGTGACCGACGTCGAGGACGGCAAACGGGGGCTGGTCAGTCCACTGTCGGTCATGCCACTCGAGTTTCCCGATACGACGGACGTGCGCAAGCTCGTCGGCAAGCCCATGCGCATGAGCACTGCCGCCCACCTTTCAGCGCGCTTCATGTACGTGAGCCCGGTGGCGACCGTGCGCGTCGTCGGCCGCGAAGGCAAGGAGCGCACCTGGGGCCATCTGGCCGACGGCGGCTATTTCGAAAACTCGGGCGCGGCGACGGCGCTGGACGTTCTTGCCGCCCTGCAGCGCGCCGCGGCACTGGAACAGCTGGATGAACGTATCCAGCCGGTAATCATTCTGCTTTCCAACAATCCGGACATGGCGCGGCCCACGGAAGATCCGGCGGCGACGCCGCCGGCACCGCTGCGCTTCGCGACGGAAGCCCGCTCGCCGCTGGAGACGATGTTGCAGACGCGCGAAGGCCGCGGCACCCAGGCGCAGGCGGTGCTCAAGCGCGCAGTGGAACGGCGCGACACGAACTCGCTGCCCGGAATCTTCAAGTTCTTCCAGCCGCAAAAGGACATCGTGCCGCTGCCGCTGGGATGGATGCTTTCGCCGTCCGCGCGCGCGGCACTGGACGCGCAGATCATCTCGCAGTGGGTTCAGGTGGAAAACCCCGCGCCCTAGACCGCGCGCTACGCCGCATTGCCGCTACGCGGCAACCTTGATCGCGGAGGATGTTTCCGCGGGCTTGGCGGCGCGATAGGCCGCCACCAGCTCGGCCTCCTTCGCTTTCGCCGACTTCAGGTGACGTTCCTTCACGTGCCCATAGCCACGGATGTGCTCGGGTACGCTCGCAAGGTCCACCGCGATCGCATGGTTGTGCGGCGCCAGCCGTGGCAGAAGTTCGTCGATCAACGCTTCGTAATCGGTGATGAGTTGGCGTTCCATCTTCCGTTCGGCGGTGCGGCCGAAGATGTCGAACGCGGTGCCCCGCAAACCCTTCAGTTTGGCGAGCACGCGAAACACGCTCATCATCCACGGCCCATAGGTGGTCTTTTTCGCCTCGCCCGTCGCGGCGTCCGGCGCATTGGTCAATGGCGGCGCGAGATGGAAGGTGAGCTTGTAGTCGCCTTCGAATTGAGCGGCGACGCGCTTTTCGAATTCGCCATCGGTGTACAGCCGCGCCACCTCGTACTCGTCCTTGATCGCCAGCAACTTGAAGTAGTAGCGCGCGACTGCTTCGGTAAGGGCAGTCTTGCCCGGCACTTTCGCGCCTTCCGCTTCGAGTACCTTGGTCACGAAGTCGACATAGCGGCGTGCGTAAGTTGCATCCTGATAGCCGACCAGAAATTGCGAGCGGCGCGCGATGATGTCATCGAGCGAAGTCGACATGCGTTGCGACTCGGGCTTGTCGGCGGGGATCGCCGCCGCGAGTACGCGCTTGGGATCGACCGCGGCCAGACGGCCCCAGCGAAAGCTCTGCACGTTCGATTCGATCGCGGTGCCGTTCAATTCGATCGAACGCAGGATGGATGCTTCCGACAGCGGCAGCAGCCCGCGCTGGTAGGCGTATCCGACCATGAACAGGTTGGTGGCGATCGAATCGCCCATTAATCCCGTCGCGAGCTTGGTTGCATCGAGGAACTCGGCGTCGCCCGTCGACACAGCGTCCTTGATTTCCTGCTCCATCGAACCGAGCGGAAAACGCAAGTCGGCATTGCGCGTGAAATCCGCAGGCATCACCAGCGCGGTGTTGACCAGCGCCTTGGTAACGCCTTTTTGCATCTTGGCGATCGCGTCATAGCTCACGCCGGTGAGGATGTCGCAGGCGAGCACCAGCCGTGCCTCGCCCGCGGCGATGCGCGTAGCGTAGAGCTGATCCGGCGAATTCGCGATGCGCACGTGCGAAACGACCGCACCGTTCTTTTGCGCGAGACCCGCCATGTCGAGCACGGACACGCCCTTACCTTCGAGATGGCCCGCCATGCCGAGCAGCGCGCCGATGGTTACCACGCCGGTGCCGCCGATGCCCGTGATCAGAATGCCGTAGGGTTCGATCGCGCTGACCGGCGTCGGGTCGGGGAGCGATGGGAAATCGCCCGCCACCGCCTTCTTCGGCTTGCGCAGCTTGCCGCCCTCGACGGTGACGAAGCTCGGGCAAAATCCGTTGACGCAGGAGTAGTCCTTGTTGCAGGACGACTGATCGATCGTGCGCTTGCGTCCGAACTCGGTTTCGACCGGTGCCACCGAAACGCAATTGGATTTGACGCCGCAGTCGCCGCATCCTTCGCACACCAGTTCGTTGATGACGACGCGTTTGGCGGGATCGGGGAACTTGCCGCGCTTGCGACGGCGCCGCTTTTCCGCAGCGCAGGTCTGGTCATAGAGCAGAACCGTGACTCCCTGCTTCTCGCGCAACGTGCGCTGCACCTTGTCGAGGTCGTCGCGATGATGCACTTCGATGTTCGGGGCGAAATAGCCCGACGGGTACTTCTCTGGATCGTCGGATACGACGACTACGGTCTTCACGCCTTCGGCGGCGACCTGCCGCGCGATGTCGCCGGGACTGAGCGGGCCGTCGAACGGTTGGCCGCCAGTCATCGCGACCGCATCGTTGTAGAGGATTTTGTAGGTGATGTTGACGTTCGCCGCGACGGCGGCTCGAATCGCAAGGATGCCGGAATGGTAGTACGTGCCGTCACCGAGATTCGCAAAAATGTGCTTTTCTTCCGTGAACGGCGACAGCCCGATCCAGGGCGCGCCTTCGCCGCCCATGTGCGTGAACGCCGAAGTCGCGCGATCCATCCAGATGGCCATGACGTGGCAGCCGATACCGGCCGTCGCACGGCTGCCTTCGGGCACCTTGGTCGATGTATTGTGCGGGCAACCCGAACAGAAGTAAGGAACGCGCTGCAACGTAATGCGCGGCTTGGCGAGCGCCTGCTCCTTCGCGTTGATGAAGGCGACGCGGTTCTTGATCTTCTCGATGGTTCGCGGATGCAGTTCGAGGCGCTCGATGCGCTGGGCAATGACGCGCGCGATCATCGCCGGCGTCAGCTCCGCGGTGGCGGGCAGCAGCCAATCGCCGTGCGGCCGCACCCATTCGCCCTTTTCGTCGAACTTGCCGACGACACGGGGACGCACGTCGTCGCGCCAGTTGTAGAGCTGTTCCTTGATCTGGTATTCGACGATCTGGCGCTTTTCCTCGACCACCAGGATCTCGGTGAGGCCTTCGGCGAACTGGCGCACGCCTTCCGGCTCGAGCGGCCACGGCATTGCGACCTTGAACACGCGCATGCCGATTTCGGCGGCGTCGGCTTCGGTAATGCCGAGATCGTCGAGCGCCTGACGCACGTCGAGATAGCTCTTGCCGCTGGTGATGATGCCGAAACGTGGCTTGGGCGAATCGATGACGATGCGGTTGAGTTGATTGACGCGGCAATAGTGCAACGCGGCGTAGATCTTGTAGTCGTGCATGCGCGCCTCGGTGGCGAGGAACGGATCCGGCCACCGGATGTGCACGCCGTCGGGGGGTAACGGAAAGTCGTCCGGCACGACGATCTTCACGCGATCCGGATCGATCAGCACCGACGCCGAGCTTTCTACCGTGTCGGACACACACTTGAAGCCGACCCAGCAACCCGAGTAGCGGCTCATGGCCCAGCCGTGCAGGCCGAGGTCGATGATCTCCTGCACCGACGACGGATACAGTACCGGCATCATCGCCGCCGAGAACTGGTGGTCCGACTGATGCGGCAAGGTCGACGATTTCGCCGCATGATCGTCGCCGGCGAGCACCAGCACGCCGCCTTTTGCCGATGTGCCGGCGAAATTGGCGTGCTTGAATACGTCGCCGCAGCGGTCGACGCCGGGTCCCTTGCCGTACCACATCGAAAACACGCCATCGAATTTGGCGCCCGGATAGAGGTTGACCTGCTGGCTGCCCCAGATCGCGGTCGCCGCGAGGTCCTCGTTGAGGCCCGGCTGAAATTTGATGTGCGCGCGCGTCAGGAACTTCTCCGCGCTCCACAGCGCCTGGTCGAGCCCACCAAGCGGCGAGCCGCGATAACCCGATACGAATCCCGCGGTATTGAGTCCCGCAGTCGCATCGCGTTGCCGCTGCATCATCAGCAGGCGCACCAATGCCTGCACGCCGGTCATGTAGGCACGGCCGGAGGCGAGTTCGTATTTGTCGTCGAGGGTGACGGAAGTGAGGTTGTGCGGCGCCAACGCGCCGGCAGGGGAGGGGGCCATCGTGCGAACTCCAGAAATCGTGTTTTTGGGGGCGTGTTCCGAATCAATGGCTTGTGGCCATATCGCGGAGAATCTTCTACGCCTTCACATTGTACCTGTTCCCCGCCGCTTCAATGGCTCGACCAGCCGCACCTTCTTGCCACCGGAGGTAAGTCTTGGTCGTCTGGGCGTTTTTATGGCCGAGCAACCTGGTCGCGGCGCCCTCGTGTTCCGCGTCGCGATCCGTTGCTGCTTTCGCCCGGAGGTCCTGGGGCCGCGCGTCCTTGACGCCAGATGCCTTCACGGCGACTCTGAACCAGCGCCCTGCGGTCTGGCGATCGATCGAATTGCCGTTGTACGCCGGTATCACGTACATGCCAACCACGCGTCCATGAAGGGCCTGCGCTTTGGCCAGGATCGCGCGCAAGTCGTCCGTAGCGGCCAGTGGTCTTACCATTACCAGAGACTCGGGCGCCTGCGTGCGTGCAGCCGAACTGTCATCGGCCCATGGGGTGCTAATGATCGCTCAGCGTGGCGAGCAAGCGTTTCGCTGCGTGATAGATCGGCACCTCGATGAGGGCGCCGTCCAGCTGCGCGCGGTCGCGCCCGGCGGCGCGGCTCGCTCGAAGGCGGCAACGATGTGCCGAGCGCGCGAGATTTCAGCGGCTGCGGCGTAAACACGCGATTGATAGCGGCCGCGTGTCCCGGTGCGACGAGGCTTTTCGCGCGGTAGCCAAGCCGCTTCGCGTAACGCGCGTCGGCCGCGGCGCCGCGCGCGTCACTGAACGTGTACGGGCAGTCGATGGCTTCGACCATCGCCGCTCGACATTCTACGAGAAAGCGTGCGCGTACGTAGGCGAGTTCCTCGCCGGTACGGCTGCGCGTCGTACCGAGGTTACTGACCATGTCCTCGCTCGCGACCAGCGCGGCGCTCACACACGGACTCGCGCGCACGATATCGAACGTGCGGATCAGGCCAGCCGCCGACTCGATGTTCGGCACGAGTTCCACCGCGCCACCCGTCGCTACCTCAAGCGCGCGCACGTCCTCGGGCGCGGCAACCTTTGACATCATCACGATGTCTGGTTGCCCCGCGAGCACCACAGCGAGATCGTCGCCGCCACAGGTTGTGAGCGGGTTCACCCGCACAGCGGCAATTGCGCCGGCCGCCCGCCAACGATCGTAGAGCTTGCTGCGCCAGTGCGCGTGCGACGGGACGCAGATCGGCAGGGGTGAAATCCTCGAGCTCCTGGATAAGAACGTCGGCGCCACAGAGCGCGGCTGCCTCGTGGGCCGCCTCGTCGGCGCCGGGGACGAACAGCCAGGTGCGGCGGGATCGGGTCATGGCCGGCTCGCGAACAATGCCTCTGCCTATCCGCATCCCACAAGCGAGCGTCGAGATGATTCTGAACCGAGCTCCGCCACGAGCGCCTGCCGCCTACCCACCCGGTCCGTCGGTCATGATATGGCCTGTAAGATCGCTGACATGGCGCTCCATGTCGTCCATGAGGTCGTAAAGTAGGTAGCGCAGGGCCAGCATGCCGACCAGCATGTCGTGCTCGTCCAGGACTACCTGAATGGCGGATGTGTGGTTCCGCATACTACGGGTGCCACCGATTGTGTTCACGCTAACCGATAGCGCCGGACTCGACATGATGTCCCGCACGCGCGTGGTACTGGGGTCGCCGCCGGCGGCGACGACCTTTTCCATCACGTCACGCTCAGTCACCACGCCGACGACCCTAGCCCCTTCGAGGACGGTCGCGGCACCGACGCGGCGTTCGGTCATCGCGCGCGCCGCCCGGACGACCGTATCCTCCGGAGTAACCGTCAAGGGTGGCTTGTTGCCTAGTCGAATCAGTCCCATGCTAGCTCCCCCTTCGTGCAAATTGACCATAGCCCCGTTCCGTTGCGCGGATTCTACGCCTGAGGGCCCTTACCCTCAAGCCTGCAATTCACCCTTTGCGGTTCTGGTCGACCATCTCGATGAACTTCTTGACGTTGGCTTCACCGGCGTAGGCCGCGATTCTCTTGTACGCCGGATCCATCTTGGCGCGGAACGGTGCAAGATCCGGGCGCGTGACCAGCATGCCGGCGGCGCCGAGCTTGGTGATCTGGTCGGCTTCCTGATCGGTGATCAGCTTACGCATGAGATCGCCCGCGGAGGTGCTTTCCTCGCGGAAAATCGTCTGCTGTTCCGGCGTCAGTTTCTTCCACGAATTGACGCCGATGGTGTGGATCATGTTGTTGTAGACATGCCGCGTGATGGCGAGATGTTTTTGAACCTCGTAGAACTTGCTGTAGTAGATCACGGAGATCGGGTTTTCCTGACCGTCGACGACTTTCTGCGACAGCGCCAGGTACAGCTCGGGAAACGCGATCGCCTGCACGGTCGCGCCCAGGGCTTCCATCGACGCCTGGATCTGCAACTCCGGCGGTGTGCGTATTTTCAGTCCTTTCATGTCGTCGGGCACGTTGACCGGGCGCACGCTGTTGGTCACGTTGCGGAAGCCGTACTCCCAGTTGCGCAGCAGGATGAAGCCCTGTTTTTCCGCGAGAGGCGCGAGCCACGCCATCGCCGGCCCGTCGAGCACGCGATAGACTTGCGCCGGATTGTCGAAGATGAACGGCAGCAGCACCGCAGCGAATGCCGTATCGTATTTGTCGAGCTGGCCCTGGGTCGGCAGGCCCATGTCGATGGTGCCGAGCTTGATCTGCTGCGCCTGCTCGGGCGGTCCACCCAACACGTTGTTGGGAAAGATCTGGATTCTGATCGCGCCGTTCGTGCGCGCCTCGACGCGACTCACGAATTGCTTGGCGGCGACGTTGGCCGGGTGATCTTCTGGTGCGAAATGCGCCCAGCGGAGCGTCAGTGGCGTCTGTCCACGCGCAACGTACGGTGCGGCAAACGAAGCGCCGGTGACCCCAGCCGTCGTCTTCAGGAATTTTCTGCGATCCATGACTTCCTCCTAGTCTGCAGGCATTGCGCGAATACGCAACAGCCTTACCCACGAAAACCGAAGTAGTGCGGCAGGAACAATGCGAACCACGGCACGAAGGCCACGATCAGCAACCCGACGATCACCACGCACAGGTACGGGAGCATCGCGCGCGATGCCTCCTCGATGTCGGCGCGCATGATCGCGCAGCAGACGTAAAAGCCAATGCCGGCGAGTGGCATGAAGCCGCCGACACCCATCGCGATAATGAGGACCAACGCGTAGTGCAGTTCGCTGAGCCCGAGCTTGCCTGCGATCGGAATGAGCAGTGGTGCGAGGACGTTCAGGGACGGCAACCCTTCGAGCAGCACGCCGACCACAATGAGCAGCACGATCGAGCCAACCATGAAGATCGCGGTGCTGTTGCCGTAGGAATGGAGCAGCTCCACCAGCCGTTGCGGCAGGTAGGCCACCGTCAGGGTCCATGAAAATCCCGAGGCTGCCGCGAAAATGAACAGCAGGACGCCGGTCAATGCCGCAGTGTCCGTCACCGTCCGCAGGAACGTGTGGAAACTCATCTCGCGGTACACCGCCACGGACAGCACGAGCCCGTAGACCACGGCGAATGCTGCGACTTCCGTTGGAGTCGCGATCCCCATGAGAATCCCCGCGAGCAGCATCGCCGGCATCAGGAGGGGCAGGATGGCCGCCAGGCCGGCCCGGACCACGGCATCGAGCGGGGCGCGGGGAATGCGCGGCGCCACGTCGCGGCGAGCACGCAGATAGATGAGCGCCATGAGGCTCGCTGCCATCACCGCCGCGGGAATGAGGCCGCCGATGAACATTCCTGCCACCGATACGCTCGTGATCGAACCCACGATGAGCATGGCAATGCTCGGAGGGACCGTTTCGCCCATCACGGCGGACGCCGCGAGCACGGCGGCGCCTTCGGCTGCACCGTGCTGCTCGCGCAACTGATCGCGCATGACCGTGCCGACGGCGGCCACGTCCGCGGGCTTCGAACCTGACAGTCCCGAGACGACGTACATGCTCGCTACCGCGACCTGCAGCAAGCCGCCGCGCATGTGCCCGACGAGGCTGTAGATGAATCGCACCAGTCGCACGCTGATCCCGCCGCGCTCCATGATCAGGCCGGCAAGGATGAAGAAAGGCACGGCGAGCAGGATGAAATTGCCGGTGCCATTGACCATCGTCTGCGGCAACACGACCATCGACGCGGTGCCGGTGATCCACATGTAGGCGGCCGTCGACAGCAACAGGACGAAGCCGACCGGCACGCCCGCGAAGATCGCGATGACGAAAAAGATGAGCACTGCCGCGATCGCGGTGTCGCCGGCGAACCACGGCAGCCATAGCTCGCGTGTAAGCAACGCAGCGACGAAAGCGGTGCCTGTCACGGCGGCAACTTTCATCGCGATGCTGCCGCGCTCGCGGCGAAGATGCGCAATCGCGTAGAGCGCGATCAGCGCCATGCCCGCCGGGAGTGGGAACCCGATCAGTGCCGCCGGCAGCTGCAGCACAGGCGTGCGTTCGTTCCAGCTGGACGCGAGGAATTCCATCGCGGCAATGCCGACAAGGCTGGCCGCAAACAGCACCAGCAGATCGGCAAGCGCGAGGCACGCGACTTGCGCGCGCGTGGTAAGCAGATTGAGGGCGACGCGGACGAAGGCGTGATCGCGGCGGCGATACGCGACCGCGCCCCCGATGAATGCGAGCGTCGACAGCGCCATGCGAGCGGCCTCGTCGGCCCACAGGAAGGAGTGATTCATGAACGCGCGCGCGAGGACGTTGGCGAGCACGATGCCCAATTCACCCAGCAGGGCGAGCACGACGAGCAATTCGGCGACCCGATCCAAGGCGCGCAGGGTCGCACCGTCGCGCACCGCCATCGGCGCCGGCGTCACGACCGCGGCCATGTCGGTGTCGACACTCATGGTGTTGCACGTGTCTCGGACGCTGTCTCGGACACCGTCGTATCGATGCGCCAACGGACGTTCAGCCGAATCTCCTCTTTGCTGCGCGTCTCGAAACGCGACTTGCTGTGCCAATGGCAATGGCAACAGGCAATGGCGTGGCGCTTCGTCACGGGCGCTTGCAGCATCTGATATATTAGATATACTAGGCGCCGAAAAGTCAATTGCGCGAGCGCAATGCCGCAACGTCGTCCCACCGTCAAACCTGTCGCGCGACCCGCCGTTGTACGCCACGCGGTTTCCATGCCGGTTTCCACGCTGGTTTCCACGCGCCGTGCGGAAGACGGGGCTCGCACCGAAAGCGCTGCCGCGGCGGTGTATCGTGTCCTGCGCCAGGAAATCGTCTTGCTCAAGCGCAACCCCGGAGAGCCGATCGTCGAAAAAGACATCGCGTTAGCCCAGCGCGTCAGCCGCACGCCGGTGCGCGAGGCCCTGCTGCGCCTCACCGCGGAAGGCCTGGTCGACACCATCCCGAAGTCGGGCACGTTTGTGGCCCGCATTCCGATCACCGCATTGCCCGAGGCGATCGTCGTGCGCAAGGCGCTCGAACTGGTCACTTCGCGCGCTGCGGCAATGGGCGCGCGCCGCAGTCAGGTTCAGGGACTGCGCGCCCTATTGGAGCGCCAGCGGGAAGCCGAGACCGCAGGCGATCGCGCCGAATTTCACAAGGCCGACGAGGCATTTCATGCGGCGGTCGCGGCGATCGGCGGCTACCCGGGCATCTGGTCGCTCATCCAGACCGTGAAGACCCAGATCGACCGCTACCGTCTGTTGACGCTGCCCCAGCAAGGCCGCATGTCGCGCGTCATCAAGGAGCACGCCGCAGTGGTCACGGCGATCGAGCGGCACGACGCCGATCGTGCCGCGGCAGCGATGGGTGCGCATCTCGACGGCCTGCGCATCAGCATGGACGATATCCGGCGGATGAACCCCGACTTCTTCTACGAAGACATCCACAGCAGCGAGGATCTGATTGCATGAATGCCGCGCCGGTACCGCGACGATGGCGGTGCGGCATGCGAGCCTCGTGGGCTTGACGCGCGTCCTCGCTTGCGAATGGGCAAGCGAGTCGACGGAGACTGGCTCGCACGATGACTGCGCGGTCGCCAGCACAGCGACGAGAACAGGCCGTGGCTGCTATACGTCCTCGACCACGATCCGCCCGGACTCGGCCGCTGCCTGCAGCGACGCGAAATCCTCTTCGGTCTGGTCGGCGTAGGCTGCAGCGAACTTTGCCAACGCGGTGTCGAGCGTGTCGCCCTTGCCGGCATAACCGCTGATCGCGGCGGGATCGCCTGCCTTGGCATGGGCACGCGCCAGCGCCGCGCCGCAATGCCGCCCGTAATCGAGAAGATGCGGATAGTCCATGGCATCGACGTTGGCGGCGGTCTTGCAGTCGCGCAACTGCCGCACGTAGAAATCCACGCCGAGCGACGGATCGCGCGACCAGCCGAGGAAAATGTCGCTGGCCGCCTGCATCAGGCGCTGCCCTTCGACGACGCGTTCGCCGTGATTGGAAAACTGGCTGCGTGCGACGTAGGGCTCGAAGACCGAGCTGCGTGCCTCCTTGAGCTGCAGGAACAAGGAGTCATTGTCGCCGCCCATGAGCAGCGCAATGGCGCAACGGGTGCCGACGCTGCCCACGCCGACGACCTTGATGGCGACATCGACAAGTTCGAAACGATCGAGCAGTGCGCGCCGATCCACCGACAGCGTGGCTCGATAGTCCGCGAGCAGCCGCTTGACGCTGCTGATCGACTCATCGCCCTTGCGTGGGCGATAGACGAGCGGGAGCTCCTCGCGGATCTGGCGCATCGTGCCGGCCGCTTCGGTGACCTTCGGGAACAGATGCTCGGTGACCGGATGCGGCGGCGCGTCCGACGCGTTCTTGGCCAGTGTGCTGAAATGCAATTCGGCGACCTGCGTGGCGTCGATGCGCTGATACCAGAGCTCGAGCGCATGCATGGTCGCGTAGACCGTCATGCTGCCGCGGTAAGCTGCGACGGCAGCCATGGTCGCCTCCGCGTTGCGCATTTTGGAGAAGCCCAGATGGCGGCCGGCAACGGTGATGCTGGTGGCCAGCCGCTTGAGATCCCACTCCCATGGCGCGACGAGCGTCTCGTCGAAGTCATTGACGTCGAAAACCAGATGGCGTTCGGGCGTGGCGAAGCCGCCGAAATTCATCAGATGCGCATCGCCGCACGCCTGCACATGAATGCCGCAGGCGGGCGTCGCCGAAAGATCGAAGGCCATGATCGATGCCGACCCGCGCAAGAACGCAAACGGCGAATGCAACATGCGGCCATAGCGGATCGGCACGAGCGATTCGACGCGGCCCCTGTTGGACGCTTCGAGCATGGCGATGACGTTGCGCCCGTCGCGATGCTTGCGAAGCTTTGACTGCGACTGGCGCGGAACCTTCGAACGCAGCGCCTTGCCGGCTGCACGGCGGGTTTCCGCGTTGCGCAGCGCCAGAGTCTTCGCCAAGCTTGCGGGTGAATGCAGGAGGCTGGTGGCGGCCATGGCGTTGTGTCCTTGGTGGTTGACCGGCGACTACGAGGCGAGTTCCGCGACGTCCGTATCGAGCTTTTCGAGCCAGTACCGCATACCCATCGTGCGGTACATGGTGCGCGCGGTGATGATGGGTCGGTCGGCCTGCCTGGGATTGCCCGTGCGCATCCAGAGCGTTCCGAGGCCGGCGTTGCACCGGGCTACCAGGGGTTTCATGCCAAGCTTGGTTGCGAGTGTCAGGGCATCATGGAAATGCTGCACGGCGGCGCCTGCGGACGCGGTTCGGTCCAGCGCGTGGATTTCGGCGAGCAGGTAGCGCGCATAGACCACGTTGCCGCGCTCGTTCTGATCGATGGCCAACTTGAGCGAGGTCTCGGCCAGACGCATGGCCGCAGGCACTTCGCCTGCGAGCAGATGGATTTCGCCGCATTTCGCCTGAATCAGCGGCAATCGGCTCAACCGGCCCATCGCCGTGGCGCCGTCGACGGCGGCGTGCAGTTGCGCGAGTCCTTCGGTCAGGTTCCCGCAGCGCGCGTAGGCGACGCCGAGATCGGCGGCGAGCGGCGGCCGCAATATCGGCACGCGCTCGGTGACCGTCAAGCCGCGTGCGAGCACGGGAATCGCCGCCTGGAATTCGCCCTGGCGTACCCGCATGCCGCCGAGGCCCAGACAAGCGTGGCCCAGGCTGTACGCGTGGTTGGCAGCGTCCGCAATACGCAGGCCTTCCTCGGCGTGGCTTCGCGCTTGCGCGAAGTCGCCGAGTTCCGCCAGGACCCATGCGAGATGGCTGCGCACGCGCACCGACGGTAGCCCGACGTGGCCACGCAAAAGGTGCGCATCGTGCGGATCGAGCATGCCGATGACTCGCATCAGGAATTCCCGGGCACTGTCGTAGTTGCCGAGCGTGCGGTGGATCTCACCCGCGCTGAGCGTGCCCATGATCAGAATGTCGGCTTCGCCGGTCTTTTCGGCGATACGCAGCGAGCGCTCGGCGGCTTCGAGTGCAAGATCGGAACGCCCGACGTTCCCATGATAGTTGCTGATGAACGATGCAATCTGCGCCATGCGGCGCTCGTCACCGAGTTCTTCGGCCAGCTTCTCCGCCGCCCGCAGCACTTCGATCAGCCGTCGATGCCTCGCCAGCGGCACCAGCACGTTGCGCATGTCCAGATGCAGATCGATGGCTCGCGCCAGCGAGCGCTGTTCGGGGGGCAGTCGCTTGACGATCAGCAGCGCGCGCTCAAAGCACGCCACAGCCTCGACATCCGCGAATTGTCGGGCCGCCTGCTTGCCCGCTTCCCACAGGTACGTCAACGCCGGCTCCCAAGCTTCGCCGAGCACCGCGTGGCGCGCCAGCACTTCGACTTGCGCGGCGTCCGCGAGTGCATCCATGATGCGTAGATGCAGTGCGCGGCGGCGGGCGTGCAGGAGGCTTTCATAAGCGACTGTCTGGGTCAGTGAATGCTTGAACTCGTACGCCAGCTGATCGTGGTCGGTGCGCTCGATCAACAGCCCGGCAATCTGCAATCGACGCAGCGATTTCCGCAGGGCCTCGGTCGGCATCTCGTTAACGTGGGACAGCACACCGACCGTGGCCACGGCACCCACGGCGGCCAGCGCCTGCAGCACATGCTTGTCGTCGCGCGAGAGGCGGTCGATCCGTGCGGCGAGCACGGCGCGCACCGTCGGCGGAATCTCGACGGCGTCGAGTTGCCTTGCCAGGCGGTACTGGCCAGGGTCGCCCTGCAAGGCGTCCGCCTGGATCAGGCTGCGAACGTGTTCCTCGACGAACAACGGATTGCCTCCACTACGCTCGGCCAGCTCATCCTTGAGCCGATCGAGGGACGCATCCTGCCCGAGCATTTTCGTGATGAGCTCGCGGGTGACATTGCGGGTCAGGCCGTCGAGCCGTAGTTCGAGCGCCCCCGGAGCCACGAGACTCCCTGCGTCATAGTCCGAGCGGTAGGTCAGTACTATGAGTGTCGACGCGGGTATTTCGGTGACCAGGCGATCGAGAAACTTGCGCGTATCCGACGTGACCCATTGCAAGTCCTCGTAGGCGAGTATGAGCGGTCGGTCGGCGGCGACGCGACGATTCAGCCACAGCAACGTGTCCACGACCTGGCCCCGGCGTTCCTTGTCGGGCAGCGCATGGAACGGGTGGTCGGCGGGTAACGCGCGCATGATGGCCAGGATTGGGACGACGGCACGATTGGTTTCGCCTCCGAGCGAAACGACCCGGCCGGCGACTTTCTGGCGAATTGCATTCGCGTCATCCGCATCCGTGATGCCGAAGTACTGGCGGATGATCTGCACACCCGGCCGATAGCCGGCGCCACTGCCGTATGGCGCCGCGCCTCCATCGAGCATCAGCACATTTCTGCCGGCGAGGGCGCGCATGAATTCGTAGACCAGCCGCGACTTGCCCATGCCGGCGTCGCCAACGATGACGACCAGGCGGCCGACGCTTCCCTGCGCGGTCTGCTCGTAGGTGCCCAGCAACCTTTGCAACTCATCCTGGCGCCCGACGAAGGGCGTGATCGCGCGCGTTGTAGCGGCGTCGAAACGCGAACGTGACAGCGATACGCGATGGATCTCGACGACGTCGATGGGGCGATCGAAGCCCTTCACTTTGAGCGGCCCCACCGGCCGCGATTCGACATGGTCGCCCGCGAGACGAACGGTGTCGGCTGTCGCGAGGATCGAACCCGGCTTCGCGATCTGCTCCATGCGTGCTGCGATGTGCACCGTGACGCCGATCGCCGTATAGCTGATGTGGAGGCCGTGTTCACTCATGCGCAGCACGACTTCACCCGAGTTGAGCCCGACGCGAATCTGGATCGGGACGCCATGGGTGCGCTGGATTTCGTCGCCGTAGTGGCGCACGAGATCCTGCATGGTGAGCGCGGCGCGCGCGGCGCGCACCGCGTGGTCTTCCGCGGCGATCGGTGCGCCGAACAGCGCCATGATGCCGTCTCCCATCATCTGGCTCACGGTGCCGCCATATCGCTCGACCGCTTCGCACATGTGCTCGAGCACCGGATCGAGAAGCTTGCGCGCCTCTTCCGGATCGCGATCGGCCACCAGTTCCATCGATCCCTTGAGATCGGCAAAAAGGACAGTGACGAATTTGCGCTCGCCTTCGGGCGCTGCACTCATGGAGTCCGGTGACGCCTGACGATCGGCTGCTGCCGCGGTGGCTTGCGTGGCAGCGACGGGGCGCCCGCACTCGATGCAGAATTTCGCGGTCAACGGCAGCGCGGTACCACACGCGGAGCATTGCAAGGCGAGGCGGGATCGGGGCATGGTCAGGTGAGCGTCGTCATCGCCATCCGCACGTCATACTTCATCTCGGGCGATCCAGACAAGTCTTGGACATGTCCGCACGCGAAAATTCATTCGCCCACGGCTACAAACTGCTTAAACCCTTGAGCAGGAACGCCGGCACGGGTTGCGAGTAGCCCTTGAGGGCAAGCGGGCCCGCGACTTCGACTTCGGCCGCATCACCCAACGCGGCGCGTGTGCGCCTGTCGATCAGGATCTGCCCGCTGGTTGCCTCATCGCACAGACGAGACGCAAGGTTGACCACGCTGCCGATCGCGGAGTAGTCGAGCCGGCCTTCGAAGCCGAAGGCACCCAGCGTTGCGAAGCCCTGCGCAATGCCGATGCCCAGCGCAAGGTCGTTGCCCAATTTCAACCAGCGTTCGCGCAGAGGCACGAATCCTGTCTGCATCGCGAGCGCCATGGCGGCGGCACGCTTGCCCGGCTCGGCGATCGGAAGCGGATCGTTGAAGAAAATGAGAATGCCGTCGCCGGCGAAGCGATCGAGTGTGCCGTCGTGCGCGGTCACGACAGCGCCCATTGCAGCCTGGTAGTCGCGCAGAACCGCCTCGACTTCTTCCGGCTCGGCGGTGTCGGTGAAGGCAGTGAAGCCGCGCAGGTCCGTGAAGACATAGCTGATCTCGCGCCGGTGCGGGGCGAGAATCGATTTCTCCCCCGCGGCCATGATGGCGTCCGCCACGGCCGGGGAGAAGAAGCGCTTCAGCTGCGACATTCGGTCGAGCTGCGCCACCTGCTCGTCGACGCGCTGCTCGAGCTTGACGTTCCACTCCTTGAGCGCAGAAGCTTGGCGCCGGACTTCATCCTGCAGCGCCTTGACCCGCAGCAACGAGCGCACGCGCGCGAACAATTCGGGCTGGTTGATCGGCTTGGACAGAAAATCGTCCGCGCCTGCTTCGATGCCTTTGACGCGCTCCTGATGCGGATCGAGCGAGGTCACCATCACGACGGGCAAGAGCGCGGTCGCGGGATCCGCGCGGATCCGCGCACACACTTCGTATCCGGACAGTCCGGGCATCATGACGTCGAGCAGCACCAGATCCGGCTGTTCGATTGCCAATTTCGCCAGCGCCTCTTCTCCGGTCGCCGCGGTTGCGACCGCATAGCCCTTGACGCCCAGAAGGTCGGCGAGGAGCTTGACGTTGTGCGGGGTGTCGTCAACCACCATCACCTTGGCCAGCGTGGTCACCGCGGGGGACCCTCCAGCGCTTTGCGGACGGCGTCCAGAAATTCCTTCAGGTTGATCGGTTTGCCGACGTATGCGTCGAATCCAGCCTCGGTGATCATCTTGCGGTCATGCTGCATCACCGAAGCGGTGACGGCGATGACGGGAATTTTGGCTGTGGCGGGATGGGCGCGCATCAGACCCAGCGCTTCGATGCCGTTGATTCCGGGCAGCTGGATATCCATCAACACCAGGTCCGGCTTATGTTCGATGGCAAGTTTGACGCCGTCTTCGCCGTTCACCGCCTCCAGCGTCGCGTAGCCCTTCACCTGCAGCACATCGCGCACCAGTTTCAGGTTGCGTTCATTGTCTTCGACGATCAGGACCACGCTCATCGGCGGCCTCCTTGTACGCGCCCATCAACTGATGCAACGTCACTCATGACTTTAACGGGATCGTGAAGGTAAAGGTAGAACCCTTGCCGGGTTCGCTTTCGAGCCAGATACGGCCGCCATGCAGCTCGACAAAACGCTTGGTGAGGGCGAGTCCGAGACCCGTTCCCTCCTGTTTGCTCGTGTAGTTGCGTCCGACCTGGCGGAACTCCTCGAACACCGCCGCCTGATCCTCGGATGCGATGCCGATGCCCGTGTCGTGGACCGCGACCACCACGTCATTGCCATCGAGGCGCGCGGTAACATCGATGCGGCCATTGTCCGGCGTGAACTTGACGGCGTTCGACAGCAGGTTGAGCAGGATCTGCTTGAACTTGCGCTCGTCGGCGGTGATCTCGACGAGCGTCGAATCGATCTGCTGGCCAAGCGTAATGCCGTGGCTCTGCGCCCGTTCCCGCACCAGCGTCATCGCATTCGAAACGGCGGTAGCGAGGTCGAAGGTCGAAGGTTCCAGCTCCATGCGGCCGGCCTCGACCTTGGACAGATCGAGAATGTCATTGATCAGACCGAGTAAATGCTTGCCCGAGGCGAAAATATCCTTGAGATAGTCGTCCTGCTTGACATTCAGCTCGCCGAACAGCCGCTCGAGCAGGACTTCGGAGAAACCGATGATGGCGTTGAGAGGCGTCCGCAGCTCGTGTGACATATTCGCCAGGAATTCAGACTTGTGTTTGTTCGCGACCTCGAGCTGCTGGCTCTTGTCCTGGATTTCACGAAACAAGCGTACGTTCTCGATCGCAATGGCGGCTTGATCGCCGAAGGTCTTGAGCAACGAGATCTCGCGCTCGCTGAAGGGGCGGACTTCCTTTCGCCGCAGCAGGATCGTGCCGAAGGGCTGTCCTTCGCGGTATAGCGGTGTGACGAGCATGGTGCGATGCCCGGACTGTTTCGATATCTCCGCCCCGAGCGGGTATTCCAAGGCGTCGGCGAGGATGTCATGGACATGAATCGTCTTGTGCTCGAGCAGGGCACGACCGGATGTCGAGTCGCGATTGATCGGCAACGATATGATGGCGGCCGCTTCTCCCGGCACCGCTCCCTTTGACACGACGTGGCGCAAGGTGTCGCCATCGGTCAGATAGATCGATGCGGTCGCGGCATCGCACAGGTGAACGGCGCGGTCGGCAATCGCTTCGAGCACCGGTTGCACGTCGGTCGGTGAGCTGGAGATCACGCGCAGGATCTCGCTGATCGCCGTCTGCTGATCGAGCGTTTCCTTGGTCTCGTTGAACAGGCGCACGTTGTCGATGGCAATCGCGGCCTGGCGAGCGAAGGTTTGCAACAGCGTGACTTGGTCCGGTGAGAACAGACCGGGATGGCGCCGGAAGATGAATATGCTTCCGTAAGCCGCGCCTTCGCGCATGAGCGGAACCGCGAGGCTCGCACGGATGCCTGCCGGCATGGCATTTTCCCGCGCATCGGGAAATTCGGAATCGAGCAGCGGCACCACGTCGGCAAGGTGAACCGTCTCCCGGTCCACCACCGCGCGTCCGTTGATGGAGGTTCTCTTCAGCGGGGTGGGCAGAATCGACCCCAGACCACGACCCGTTTCCCTGTTGTAGGTGGCAGCGGGTCGAAGCACATCACCGTCGACCAGGAGCACACGAGCGTAGGGCGAATCGCAGAGTTGAGCCGCTCGCTCGGCGACCGCATCGAGCACGGGCTGAACATCCGTGGGCGAGCTCGAGATCACGCGCAGGATCTCGCTGATCGCGGTCTGCTGCTCGAGCGAATTCTGCAGTTCGCTGGTGCGCTCCTCGACTTTGCGCTCGAGCCCGGCGTACGACTCACGCAACTGCGACGACATCGTATTGAACCGGTTGGCGAGCGCCTCCAGCTCGTCACCTGTATTGATCTCGATTCTCTGGTCCAGCTCGCCGGCGCCGATGCGCTGCGCGCCTTCTTCGAGTGTGCGGATGGGTCGTACCATTCCGCGCGCCAGCGCCAGCGCTCCCAGCGCCGAGAGCGCCATGCCGGCGAGCAAAAGCAGCGCGGTGCGCACGATCGACGCGTAGAGCCGTGCGTAGACTTCCGCGACCGGCTGCTCGACGAAGACGTACCAGCGCAGCGCCGAGATCGGCGCCACCGACGCCAGGATTTTGGTTCCGGCCAAGTCGACCGAAACCATGGCGGGTTCGTTACTGTCTGTTGGTAACGTGGCGAGCGCGGCCTTGACGTGCGGAAGGTTCGCCATCGGCGTCTTGCGCAGGACGAGGCCGATGTCTGGATCCGCAATAAGAAATCCATTGCCGTCGACGACGTACGCCTTGCCTTTCTCGCCGATCTTGATTCGCGACACGACGTCCCAGATGAACTTTAGATTGACTTCCGCAATGGTGACGGGTCCGTTCTCGCTGGGACGGATCGAGATCGTCATGTAAGGCTCGGTTTCCTTGCGGAAATACACCGGGCCGAACCAGGGTTGTCCGCGTTTGGCATTGCGAAACGCCGGCTCGTCGGAGCGATCCTTTCCGGAGTTGATGCTGTCCATCCCGAGGCGCGAAACCGCGATCTGCTCGTGACCGGTGGCATCGAGCTGCGAGATATCGGTCACTTCGGGAGCCTGACGCAGCAGCTTGAGGAACTCGATTCGACGCAACTCGACGTCGTTTGCGTCGAGCTGGGGTAACGCCGCGTAGGAGAGTTGCTGCTCGATCTGGTGGATGTACTGCTCGATGCGCGACGCAGCGCCCACGGCCTTTTCATGTTGCAGATCGGCGAGTGCCGACTTGGTTTCCTGATACGTGAAGTAGATGCTGATGGCGCTTGATGCGAGCAGCGCGATCATCACCAGCGACAGGATGAGGATCAGATACTTGCGAAACAGCCGGCCGCGGCTGGTCCGCCGCGGAACCGCCGCGACTGCCGCGGCGGGCAGAGGTGTGGACGCCATTGCGCTAGGCCTCGCTCCATTGGCCAGCGCATGCGTGAATATCCGTGAAAACGGAGCGGAGGGCCTGTTGCATGCGCTCGTACGGTACCTGATAGCCGAGCCGGTACGCAATCGCCAGTCGGTATTCGACGACCGGCCGGATCACTGCAACACCTCGTCCGCGCGTAGCAGCAGCGATTGCGGGATCGTGATGCCGAGTGCTTTTGCAGTCTTCAGATTGACGATCAGTTCGAATTTCGTTGGTTGCTCGATCGGCAACTCGGCAGGCTTCGGCACCCTTGAGTATCCGGTCGACATAGCTCGCGGCCCGGCGGGAAAGGTCGGTTCGGTCCGCCCAATATGTCAGCAGGCTCCCGGCGCCTGCATACGCCCGCACGTTGCCCATCATCGGCAACCGATGTCTTATCGCGAGGTCCGCCAGTCGTTGCCGATGAACAAACAGCATAGGGTCTGCCAGGACCAGGCACCGCCTGGGCATGTTCCGCTTTCATCGCCAGGAATGTCCCATCGAAGGCATCCGGGCCACGTACTTCCAGTGGCCGTAGTTGAAATCCTTGCTTCGCTGCTAGCCGCCTGAAGTGCCTTGACCGCTATCGGATGCCATGGATTGTCGGGACTCCACCAGAGTGCGACTCGCGACGCGCGCGGCACCGCCTGTCTGAGAAATTCGAGCTGCTTGATGCTCAGGTCCACCGTCAGTGTCGTCAGACCCGTGATGTTACCGCCGGGCCTCGCGAGGCTCGCAACGAGGCCAAGTTGAACCGGATCAGGAGTGTTCATCATGACGATGGGGATGGTCGCGGTCGCGCGTTTGGCGCTCAGGACGACAGCGGGATAGGTTGCGACGATCACGTCGACCTTCATGCGCACTAGATCGAGCGCCAGGTCATCGCCCCGCGTGGAACTCCCCTCGGTGTCCCGAAACTCGAGGATCACGTCCCGGCCTTCGACGTAGCCAAGGTCGCGCAGGCTTTGCCGAAGTATCACGTCGTTCTCCAGTCCGAGAACGCCGATCCGATAGGGCTTCGTCGCATTCTGCGCGTGCGCGACGATGGGTGCGATCGCCAGCGCGCCGAAGGCGAGCAGAATTTGCCTGCGTTGGAATGGATGCACATCCCTCAATTCGGTCGAGCCCGTCGCGGGCAACGCTCTTTGCGCGATCAATCGCAACCCGCCGATCACTGAATCACCTCGTCCGCGCGTAGCAGCAGCGATTGCGGGATCGTGGTGCCAAGTGACTTTGCCGTCGCGAGGTTAATCGTCAACTGAATCTTTGTCGGTTGCTCCACCGGCAGGTCCGCTGGCTTGGTGCCTTTCAAGACTGCGTCGACGTAGCGCGCAACGCGCTTGTAGTAGACGCGGTAACTCAACCCATAGCTCATGGAGCCACCGGCTTCAACCACGGCAGGAGGCTTGCGCCCAGGACAATGCACAGGCGCCGTCGTGTTCTCATCATTGTCTGCTCCGGACGAACGATCGCCTTGCGGGTGACTCTAGGGGTTTGGCATGCTCGGGTCAAGGTTGCAGCGCCACGCTACAATGCGCAACGGTCATTCTTCGGACACACGCATGGCGGTCGAACTGCTGGAGAGCATCGAACTCGAAACCGGGCCCACGCCCACAGCAAGCGTGATCTGGATGCACGGACTGGGTGCCGACGGCAACGACTTCGTGCCGGTCGTGCGTGAACTTGCATTGCCGCCGAGCCTGCCGATCCGCTTCGTGTTTCCGCATGCGCCGGTGCGGCCCGTGACGATCAACAACGGTTTCAGGATGCGCGCGTGGTACGACATCGTCGCCGCAGACTTCAACAGCCGGACGGACGTGGCGGGCGTGAGGGCATCTCAGCTGCAGGTTGAGGCGCTCATCGCGCGCGAGGTCGCGCGAGGCATCCGTTCATCGCGCATCGTCGTCGCGGGCTTTTCGCAAGGCGGGGCGGTCGCGCTGTACACGGGATTACGCCACACGGAGCGGCTGGCCGGCATCATCGCGCTGTCGACATACCTGGTCGGCGCCGACAAGCTGGCGACGGAGGCTGCGAGCGCCAACCGGGCAGCGCCGATATTCATGGCGCATGGAACTGCCGATCCGATCGTGCGCTTCGATTGGGGCAATGCGTCCCGCGATGCGCTGGTCAAGTCCGGCTACAACGTCGACTGGCACACGTACGGCATGGAGCATTCCGTGTGCATGGAAGAAATCAACGCGGTGTCGGCGTGGCTGCAACGCGTCCTGCGCCTCTGAAGCGCCGCATTGTTCCTCAGCCTGCACGCATGCGCAGCCTCGCGCCGTCGTTGGCGATGACACTGAAACCGAGGCGCGTGTAAAGCCGGCGCGCCGGGTTGCAGTCCAGGACCATCAGTTCGACGGGCCGACGCGAATCTCGCGCGAGCGACAGCACGGCATTGACGACGGCGGAACCAATACCGCGATTGCGCTCGCTGGCGATCAATTCGACGTCGCGGAGGAACACCTTTCGCCAGTGCTGGGTCAGGCTGACGCGGCCGATCGCAAGCGCGACAACCGCCGGGCGCACGATCAGGGCGTTGCGTGCCGGCGCGTAGTTGGCGGCGAAGTGCGTACGCTGCCAGTCGTCGTCCCAGCCCCACGTCGCATTCACATATTCGCGCATCGCGGCACGGTGCAACTCGAATAGGAACGCCTCATTGGCGGAAGTCGCGGGCTGCAAATCGCAACCGGCGAATGCGGGGTCGTGGCGCAGCGTGGCCGCCAGGGCGTCAATCCACCGCGTCGCCATGGCTCGTGGGCGCCGTCCCGCGCGCGTCTTTGGGCTTGATGCCGCGGCGAGAGAGAGCATCGCGCAGCAGATATTCGATTTGGGCATTGACGCTGCGCAAATCGCTTTGGGCCAGCCTTTCGAGATCTGCCCAGACAGAGGGGTCGAGGCGCAGCAGGAACGCCTTCTTGGCGGCCATGAGCAGTCAGGCACCCGTGCGTGCCGACGCGTACCACCGACGTGGGGACCGGGACATCAACGAGGAACCTGGAATCTTCGCCAGAGCATGAGTTGCCATGCGAGCATCGCGATGACGAGCAACGCAATGAGCGTGTAGAGCAGCGCGTTGTCGAGTTGCGGCGGCACCCGTCTGTTGGCCTCGACGACAAGCAATTGCATCGCGATCATGAACGTGGCAACGATGGAGGCGATGACCAGACCGGACGTGGCAATCGTGCTGAGGGTCTGGCTGCGCCGGGCGGGGTCGATCCAGTAGTCGCGCGACGGAATTCGCAGGCGATTGGGCAGCAGGTAGGGCAGCACGACCAACCCGAGCACGATCAGCAGCGGAATGCCCAAACCCAATCCCATCATCAGCAACTGATAGTCCGTTCGCAGCATGAACGCATTGGCGAAACCCTGGCCGTCGAAATGCGACGCCACACGCGGCGGCAGTTGCCCGGTCGTCAAGACGATGACAGCGCCTTCGGCGACGAGCATCGCCAACAGCAGAAATGCGGCGAGATATTGCACGGCGGCCTCGCCCGCGTATTCAGCAGCGTCCCTTGCGCCCACGGGCGGCAAAGAGTGCCCATGCGATGCCGAGTGCGGCCCCCAGCGCGAGTCCGACGGGCGTATTGCCCAATGCCGTACCGAGCGCGGTGCCCGCACCTGCCCCGACCGCAGTCCACATGCCGGGATTTCTAGCTCTGGTTACCATGGTTCACTCCTTGGGATTAGTTGTACAGCGTTCCGGTGTTGATCACCGGCTGCACATCGCTTTCCGCGCACAGCACGGTCATGAGGTTGCTGACCATAGCCGCTTTGCGCTCGTCGTCCAGCGCGACGACGTTCTTCTCCGACAACTCGTTCAATGCCATTTCCACCATCGACACCGCGCCGTGGACGATCTTCGTCCGCGCCGCAATGATCGCCTCGGCCTGTTGGCGACGCAGCATCACCTGCGCGATTTCCGGGGCGTAGGCGAGGTGCATCAGCCGTGCCTCTTCAACGACGACGCCGGCTTTTTCCAGGCGCTGCTGCAATTCGATGACCAAGGCACGTGCGACGATGTCGGTGCTGGCCAACAGGGTGGGTTCCGGAGCGCCCGAGATCGTCGGGTCGCCATGATCGTAGGCGAACGAACTGGCGAGGTGGCGCACGGCAGCTTCACTCTGCAGCTTGACGTAATTTTCGTAGCTGTCCACGTCGAAGCTCGCTTTGGCGGTGTCATCGACGCGCCACACGATGACCGCGGCGATTTCGATCGGGTTGCCACGTTTGTCGTTGACCTTGAGACGCTCGCCGTTCAAGTTGCGCGCGCGCAGCGAGATCTTGCGCCGCGTGTAGAACGGATTGGTGCCGCGCAACCCGGCGACGCGCGTGGTTCCGCGGTAGCTGCCGAAGAGCTGGAGGATGGCGGCTTCGTTTGGCTGCAGCGTGTACATGCCCGCCAGGACGAAAGCGCCGCCCAGAAACAGCACCACAGCCCAGGCCAGCGATGCGATCGGGTTCGATGCGCCGGTCAGTCCGCCCGCCTGAACCGCGTTGATCAGGCGCCAGATCGCGAAGCCGAGCAGGGCGAGTCCGATGACCAAGGCCGCGAAGCCGTTCCACGTGAAGGTCGCGCGCTCGTGATGCGTGCTCTTGGGATTTCCGATGCGTTCCATGTGCTCTCCCGCGAAGGTCGTCTTCCTCGAGAAAGGATGGCGATATTGAAATGATATCATAACAATATCGAACACTGTCAAGGATTGAGTCGCCGGCAGAAGAATCGACGTGGAGCACCCAGCTGTGAAAGGCCGTAGTCGAACTGAGACTAGTAGACTTACATCCCGCAACGAGGCCTATCGAATGAACAGGCGCCACACGATCCTTGCGCTCGCCGCTCTTGGCGTTGCGGGCCGGCCCCGCACGCTATTTGCTCAGCAGTCGGTGAAGACCGCGCATGTTGGATTTCTGCATGCGGCGTCCGCGCAAGGTGGCGACGCGCAGGTGCGAGCGTTTCGGGACGGACTGCGTGAGTTAGGCTACGTGGAGGGAAAAAACCTGGAAATCGAGTATCGCTGGGGGGAAGGCAAACTTGAATCGATGCCAGCCTTGGCCGATGAACTGGTTCAGGCAAAGGTGGATGTCATTGTCGCAGCGTCCTCGCCGGCGGTCGTCGCGGCTCGCCAGGCGACGCGGACGATTCCCATCGTGATGCCCCTCAGTTCCGACCCGGTCGGGGACGGCCTGGTCGCAAGCCTTGCCCATCCGGGGGGTAACATTACCGGCTTGTCGATCATGGCACCGGAGTTGGGCGAGAAACGACTGCAGTTGCTCAAAGAGCTTTTCCCGAGGGCGACCTACGCGGTGGCTGCGGTTTGGAATCCAGCCTATGTGGGCATGCGTGCCCGGTTTGAGCAGGCACAGGTCGCAGCACCCGCCGTGGGCTTGACCGTTCGATCAATGGAAGTGCGCGATCCGCGCGAGCTCGACGTCGCCTTCGAGACCATTCTCCGGGAGCGTCCTGAAGCACTGCTCGTGCTTGTCGATCCGTTTACCCGAAGTCAGCGGTCACGCATTGTTCAGTTCGCCGCAGAACAGCGTCTTCCGGCGATCTACGAATCCAGCGAATTTGTCGATGTCGGCGGCCTGATCTCCTACGGCCCGAACATCGCGGATCAGTTTCGCCGCGCCGCGACCTACGTCGACAAAATTCTGAGGGGCGCGAAGGCGGCAGATCTGCCCATTGAGCAGCCGACCACGTTCGAGTTGGCGATCAACGTGAAATGTGCGAAAGCACTGGGCCTCAAGTTCCCCGAGGCGATCCTCCTACGCGCCGACAAAGTCATCGAATAAGTTGGCGGCAGGTCCGAGGCCGCGGCTCAGCGTGACCCCTAAGTCCCGCCTGGCAAAAGGGGATTCCGAATGCGAAAAAAAAGCGCGGACGAAAAAGCCGTCCGCGCTTGAAAGGGCGCGCCGTCAGGGGAGAGCGGCGCGACCAGGAGCTACCTCAGTTAGCCAAGCGTTACCGGAATGAAAATCCGCGCGTCATCGCGTTGCACCAGCAGGGCCACCGTCTTACCCGACTTGGCGACGAGTTCCTTGAGCTGTTCGACGCTCTTCACCGGCGTGTTGTTGACCGACAGGATCACGTCGCCCGATCGAACGCCGGCCTTGGCGGCGGCGCCGGCAACGTCTTCGACCACGACGCCGCTGGACAGCTCGCTGGAGCGCTTCTCTTCCGGTGACAGCGGACGCACGGCCACACCGAGACGCGCCTTGCCGAGCTCGGCCTTGTCCGCGCTTGCGACCTCATTCTTGTCCTCGAGCGTGCCGACCGTGCCGGACAGCGTCTTCTCCGCGCCGTTGCGCCAGACATCGAGCGTCACCGACGCGCCGGGCTTCAGGCTCGCGACCATCGGCGGGAGTTCGCCGGAGCGGGCGATCGTCTTGCCGTTGAATTTCAGGATGACGTCACCCGGTTCGACACCGATCTTGGCGCCAGGCCCGTCCTTTTGCACCGAGCCCACCAGTGCGCCTGCCGGGCTCTTCAAGCCGAAGTTTTGCGCCAACGCCTGATTGACGTCCTGGATGGTCACGCCGAGTCGACCGTGACTGACCTTCCCGGTCTGCTGGATCTGGTCGCCTACCTGCATCGCGATGTCGATGGGCACTGCAAAGCCCAGACCCTGCGAACCACCACTGCGGCTGAAGATCTGCGAATTGATGCCGATGACTTCGCCCTTCAGGTTGAACAATGGACCGCCAGAATTGCCGGGATTGATCGCCGCGTCGGTCTGGATGAACGGAACGTAGGAATCGTCGGGTAGCGACCGCGACTTGGCGCTGACGATGCCCGAGGTCACGGTGTTCTCCAGGCCAAACGGCGTACCGATCGCGACGACCCATTCGCCGACGCGCGTGGTTTCGGGATTGCCGATCTTCACCGTCGGCAGATTCTTCGCGTCGATCTTGAGCACCGCGACATCGATCGTCTTGTCGCTGCCCAGTACCTTGGCAGTGAATTCGCGCTTGTCGACGAGCTTGACCGTCACTTCGTCGGCGTCAGCAACGACGTGTGCATTGGTCATGATGATGCCGTTGGCGTCGATGATGAAGCCGGAACCCTGCCCACGCATCGGGCCGGGTTGCTGCTGCCTCGGCATCCCGCGGAAGAACGGTGCCAGTTCTTCGGGAATCTGCGGCATGGAATCCTGCCGGGCGGCAGCTTTCGTGCCGTCGCTGGACACGCTGATGTTGACCACGGCCGGGCCGTATTGCTCGACCAGGGCGCTGAAATCCGGCAACGCGACCATGGGCGCATTGCTCGCCACGACCGCAGGGGCGGCCGTCGTCGTGCTTGCGGCTTGCGCGGAGTGCACTGAAACCCTGTCCGCGGTCACCACGCCGACCGCGAACGCGCCGGCGACCGCGATCGCGATCGCACTGCGTTTGAACGTTCTCGCTTGCATCGATTTGCTCCTGAAGTTGTAGGCGCCGGATACCTTTCCGGCGTGCTAGCAACTTAGAGGCGCAAACTTAAGGAGGACTTAAGACAAGCACGAAGCGCGTGAACGGATTCGCACCTATATGCCGTCGGCCAACGGCAAGCGCACGATCACGCCCAGTCCGCGACCGTCGATGCCGGCGCCGAGCTCGACGTCGGTGCCATGCCGCTCGGCGATACGTTTGACAATCGCGAGCCCGAGTCCGCTGCCATGCGCGTCGGCCACCTGCGCGGCGGCGCCCCGGTAGAAGCGGTCGAACACGCGTCCGCGATCGCTGGCGCCAATGCCCGGCCCGGTGTCGCGCACCTCGAGCACGGCACTCGTGCCGTCCGTTCTGACGATCACGTCGACGCGACCCGGTGCCGGCGTATAGCGAACCGCGTTGTCGACGAGGTTCGAAATCAACGTTGTCAGTGCGTCGGCGTCCCCGAGCACGAACACGCCGAGATTTGCGTCAGCACCGAGGTCGATGCCCTTGGCCGTGGCGAGGGCTACCCCCTCTGCGACGACACCGCGGGCGATCCCTGCGATATCGACCCGCACCAGTGGGCGATCCGGCACGCCGGGCTCTTCGCGCGCCAGCGCGAGCAGTTGCTCCGACAGCCTCGTCGCGCGCTCCAAACCACCCTTGAGTTCGGACAGTGCCGCCTTGCGCTCCGTGTCGTTGCCAGCGCGCTCGGCGAGCTGCGCCTGGAGATGCACAGCCGTAAGCGGAGTGCGCAGCTCGTGGGCGGCATCGGCAATGAACGAGCGCTGGGCCGCGAGCGCGCCGCCGAGTCGCTCGAGCAGCCCATTGAGGGCGTGAATCAAAGGCTGCACTTCGCGTGGCAATCCGGACTCGGCCAGAGGCTCCAGCACCGTCGGCGACCGTCGCGCAACGTCGGCGGCTACGCGATCGAGCGGAGACAGGCCGCGCGCGATCGTGTACCAGATGAGAATCACCAGGAACGGCAACACGGCCAATAGGGGAATGATCGTGTGCAGAGCCAGGCTGGCCGCAAGTTCTCGCCGCGCTGCCATCGGTTGCGCGACTTGCACGACCTGGCCGCCGGACAATGTACTGAAGGTCCGCCATTCGCCGCTTTCGGTCGATATGGTCGTGAAGCCGAGCTGAGCGTGCTGCGGCAGCACGCGGCGCGGCTGCGACATGAACAGCTGCACGCCATTGCGGTCCCAGATCTGCACGACCAGCGTATCGGGGCCTGGCGCGGTGTTCGATGCCGTCGGCGGCACGCCGGCGAACGGCGCATCGGTGAGCGATGCGGCCATCTCCTTGAGCTGATAATCGAACAGCGCGTTGGCCTCGTCGCGTGCGCGAAGGTAAGTGCCGATCGCGGCGCCGACGATGGCGATCGACAGACCAGCCAGGAGCCAGACAAGCAGTTGACGGCGGATGGAACGCATCAGGTCTTCACGCTGGGTTTGGCGGCCATCCAGCCGACGCCACGCACGTTGCGGATCAGATCGGCGCCGAGCTTTTTGCGCAAGGCGTGAATATGCACTTCGACCGCGTTGCTTTCAACGGCGTCGCTCCAGCCGTAGAGCTTGTCCTCGAGTTGCCCGCGCGACAGGATGGCGCCCGGACGCGCGAGCAGGGCCTCGAGCAATGCGAATTCTCGTGCCGATAGCGCAACGAGTTCGCCGTTGCTGCGTACTTCGCGCGTCGCCGGATTGAGTTCGATGCCGCCATAGGCAACCACGGGATCGGCGCGGCCCGAGCCTCGCCGCAGTAGCGCGCGCAGCCTGGCCGCGAGCTCATCGAGTGCGAACGGTTTGACGAGATAGTCGTCGGCGCCCGCGTCGAGGCCGGCCACGCGGTCGCCGATCGCGTCGCGTGCGGTGAGAATCAGCACGGGGCGTGCATCACCCGTGCGCCGCATGCTTGCCAGAACGTCGAGCCCGCTCCTGCGCGGCAATCCCAGGTCGAGCAGGAGCGCGTCGTGGACGCGCTCGGCCAGCGCGAGCTCGGCAGCACGCCCATCCGGCACCCAGTCGACGGTGAATCCGTCCTGCGACAATCCGCGGCGGACGCTCGCGCCGATCATCGGGTCATCTTCGGCCAGCAGGATGCGCATTGCGGATGATACGTCAGTGCTGCTTCGGCTCGAACTGCAAGGACGCCGAATTCATGCAGTAGCGCAATCCGGTCGGTGCCGGGCCATCGTTGAATACGTGGCCCAGATGCGCATCGCACGCGGCGCACAGCACTTCGGTGCGGCGCATGAAAAGACTGTTGTCGACCTCGTTGCGCACGTTTTCCGCGACCGCCGGCTGGTTGAAGCTCGGCCAGCCACAACCGGCATCGAATTTGGCATCCGACTCGAACAGCAGGGCGCCGCAGCCGACGCAGCGATACTTGCCTTCACGTTCGTTGTCCCAGTATTCGCCGGTGAACGGACGCTCGGTCCCTTTTTGCCGCGTCACGCGATATTGCTCGGGTGCGAGTTGCGCTTTCCATTCCGCATCCGTCTTCTTGACCTTGTCGACCATCGGGTTTCTCCTTTGCGTCGTGACGACTGCCACGTTCGCGCGGACCGGCGCTTATGGAGCAGCTTCGCGCTGCGCGCTCCGGTATTCGCGGCCGCCAGTCTGCACTCGCGCCAATTGCAACCGTAGCGTTTTCGGCCGCCGTCCACGCTCGCGGACGCGCGCTTCGCGCCTTGGCTTCGCCCCGCTCGCGTAGTCGTCCCGGCGCGGCCCGGAAGGCTCATGCACGCGGCATGCAGTATAGTTGAGGTTTTACGGCTCGGACTCCAGTCCGCATCGCCTTGGACGCCCTCGCTTCCCCCTCGTTCCGCAAGGACGCCAGAGTCATCGGCGTCGTCGGCATTGCTCACGCGCTGTCGCACTTTTTCCAGTTGGTCTTGCCGCCGCTGTTTCCGATGCTGCGCGCGGAATTTGATGTCAGCTTCGCGACGCTCGGCGCGCTGGTGAGCATTTTCTACGTCGGCAGCGGTGTTTGCCAGTTCGGCGCGGGTTTTGCCGTCGACCGCTTTGGCGCCCGCCCGGTCCTGTTGGGCGGCCTGTCACTGCTTGCCGGTGGCGTCCTGTTGGCGGGGTCGGTTCCGAGCTTTTATTGGCTGTTCCCGCTCGTCGCCATCATGGGGCTGGGCAACGGTGTTTTCCATCCCGCCGACTTCGCCATTCTCAACGCCAACGTTGACGCGCGCCGGCTCGGGCATGCGTACAGTACGCATGGCATCGGCGGCAGCCTTGGCTATGCGCTGGCGCCGGTGGCGAGCTTCGGACTCGCGAGCGCCTTCGGCTGGCGTGCCGCGCTGCTGATCCTTGGGGCCGCCGGACTGGTCGCGATGGCGTTGCTGGCGACGCAGCGTACGGCGCTCACCAGCCGCGCGCACGATGCGGCAGCACCGAAGCACACGCTGGCCAACAGCATTGCACTGTTCCGCCAACCGGCGATTCTGCTTTGCTTCGCATACTTCTGCGTCGTGACGGTGGCGGGGATCAGCATTCAGACATTCATCGGTACCAGCCTGCATGCGGCCTACGGCGTGCCACTCGCCGTTGCTACGTCGGCGCTGACTGCCTATCTGCTCTTCGCCGCGGCGGGGATTCTATTCGGCGGATTCCTGGCGTCGCATACGCGGCGTCACGATCGCGTCGCCGCCATTGGCCTCGCGACGGGCGCCGCGCTGATGCTGCTGCTCGCGGGGGTACCGGAGGTCGCGCAATGGTCCATCGTATTGCTTGCCGCTATTGGCTTCTCGATCGGCGCCACGGGGCCGTCGCGTGACATGATCGTGCGCAAGGCGACGCCGCCCGGCGCCTCGGGGCGCGTCTACGGCTTCGTCTATTCGGGGCTCGATCTGGGCGCTACGCTTGCGCCCGTATCGGTCGGACTCTTGCTCGACCACGATGCGCCGCGCGCAGTGTTTGTCGCGATCGCGGTGGCGCTGCTGCTGGCGGTGAGCACCGTCGTCCAGGTCCGGCGTCAGCCGCGTGCCACAGCATCCGGTGCGCAAGCTGCCGATTGATTCACGCCAACGTATGAATCCGTTGCGCCGGGTTTGCTGCCCTATCGCGATGCTGCTCGCCGCATGGGCGTTGTCTTGCGCGGCGACGGCGGCGGCCGAAGTCAGCGAAATTCGCGCGGCGCAGCAGTTCGGGCTGTCGTATCTGCCCCTGATGATCATGGAAGATTCGAAGCTCGTCGAGAAGCAGGCGAAAGCTGCGGGGTTGGGCGACGTCAAGGTGACCTGGGCCAAGCTGGGCGGTCCCGGCGCGATGAACGATGCTTTGCTGTCGGGCAGTCTCGATTTCGGTACCGGCGGCGTGCCCTCGCTGATTACGCTGTGGTCGAAGACCGCCGGAACACCCAACGAAGTGCGCGGTGTTGCCGCACTCAATTCGATGCCCGTCGATCTGGTCACGTCGAATCCGAACGTCAAGTCGATCCGCGATTTCACCGACAAGGACAGGATCGCGGTGACGACGGTGAAGGTGTCGACGCAGGCGCTACTGCTGCAGATGGCCGCGGCCAAGGAATTCGGCGAGCAGAACTATGGCAAGCTCGATGCGCTGACGGTCTCGCTGCCGCACCCAGATGCGATGACGGCGTTGTTGTCCGGCAGCGGCACGATCAGCGCGCATTTTTCGTCACCGCCGTTCCAGTATCAGGAAGTCGCCCGCCCCGGCGTGCACAAGATTCTGAACAACTACGACATCCTGGGTGGCCCTGCGACTTTCAACGTCGTCTGGTCGACGGCGAAATTTCGCGACGCCAATCCGAAAGCGTACGCTGCATTCGTGGCCGCGCTCGATGAAGCGACGGCAACGATCAATCGTGACAAGCGCGCCGCAGCGGAAGTGTACAAACGGATGTCCGGCACCAAGGAATCCGTCGACGAGTTGGTGAAAATGATGGACGACCCGCTCGTCGACTACACCCTGGCGCCGAAGAGCACGATGAAGACGGCGGAGTTCATGGCCAAAGTCGGCACCATCAAGGACAAGCCAACGTCGTGGAAAGATCTCTTCTTTCCGAACGTTTACGCCTTGTCGGGAAGTTGACCATGGATCTCGGTATCGCCGGCCGCAGGGCACTCGTCTGCGCCGCAAGCAAGGGGATTGGTCGCGGGTGCGCTGAAGCACTCGCGCACGAGGGTGTCGACGTCACCATAGTGGCCCGCACCGAGAATGTCGTGCGCGAGGCAGCCGAGGCCATCGGCACTGCGGCCGGGCGGCGAGTCGCGTGGGTTGCGTGCGACATCACGACTCCGGAAGGTCGCGCCGGCGCACTGGCCGCATGCCCCGATCCTGACATCCTGATCAACAATGCCGGAGGCCCGCCACCTGGCGACTTTCGCGACTGGGATCGCGACGCGTGGTTGCGGGCGATCGACGCCAACATGCTGACGCCCATCGAACTGATCAAGGCGACCGTCGATGGCATGATCGCGCGTCGCTTTGGCCGCATCGTCAACATCACGTCGTCGTCGGTCAAGGCGCCCATCGACATCCTCGGACTCTCGAACGGTGCGCGCAGCGGGCTGACGGGCTTCGTCGCCGGCGTGGCGCGCAAGATCGCGCGGCACAACGTCACGATCAACAATCTGTTGCCGGGCTCGATCGATACCGATCGGCTGCGAAAGAATCTGGACACACGTGCCTCGACTGCCGGCAAGGCGCTTGCCGAGGTGCGCCAGGCCGCGATGGACGCGGTGCCCGCGGGACGCTTCGGCAATGCCATCGAACTCGGCGCCGTCTGCGCGTTCATATGCAGTGTGCACGCGTCATATCTGGTCGGCCAGAACATCCTGGTCGACGGCGGTGCCTATCCGGGCACCTATTGATCGAGAACGAACTCGCGAAAGCTACGATGATCGACCTCTATTACTGGACGACACCCAACGGCCACAAATTGACGATGTTTCTCGAGGAGACGGGGCTCCCTTATGCGATCCATCCGGTCAACATCGGCAAGGGCGAGCAGTTTGGACCCGAGTTCCTCAAAATCTCACCCAACAACCGCATTCCGGCGATCGTCGACAATGCGCCGGCTGATGGCGGCGCGCCGCTCGCGATGTTCGAATCCGGCGCGATCCTGCTCTATCTCGCGGATAAGATCCACAGGCTGATTCCGGCGAATGCGCGCGACCGGCTCGACTGCGTGCAGTGGCTGTTCTGGCAAATGGCGAACCTCGGCCCGATGGCGGGACAGAATCATCATTTCGGGCTCTACGCGCCGGAAAAGCTGCCGTATGCGATCGATCGCTACGTCAAAGAGACCGGCAGGTTGTATGCCGTCCTGAACAAGCGACTCGCCGACCGCGAGTTCATCGTCGGCGATTACTCGATCGCCGACATCTCGAGCTACCCGTGGGTGCTGCCCGAGAGGCAAAGCCAGGACATGGACGACTTTCCGCACCTCAAGCGCTGGAAAGAAGCGATCAGGACCCGTCCCGCAACGCTCCGAGCCTACGCCAGGGCCAAGGAAATCAATCCCGCAGCACCAGGCATTCGCAGCGAGGAGGAGAAGAAGATCCTGTTCGGCCAGACCAAGGATGTCGTGAAGTAGGTAGACGTCATGGTCGTCCCCGCGAAAGCGGGACCCAAACCGATTCTTCCAATAGCACATGGATTCCCGCGTTCGCGGGAATGACGAATTGGCACGGCGCGCAAATGGCTTCGCGCCTACGAATTCTCGACGTAAACACCGTCGGTGCGGGCGACGTCGTGCAGGGATCGTCGTCGAACGCGATGTCGCCGCTGGCTTGCGGAACGCCAGTCGCGCGCACCGCGGCGAAATCTTGCAGCTCCCGATCGAGCAAATGCGTGCCGACGACGTTGCCCATCGCATTGAAGATGGACTCCACGCGGCCGGGGTGTTTCCTTTCCCATTCGCGCAGCATTTCGCCGACTTGGCGGCGTTGCAGGTTCTCCTGCGAGCCGCACAGGTTACATGGAATGATGGGAAATGCACTTGCGACCGCGTAACGCGCGAGGTCGCGCTCACGCACATAGGCGAGCGGCCGGATCACGACGTGCTTGCCGTCGTCCGACACGAGCTTGGGCGGCATGGTTTTCAGCTTGCCGCCGAAGAACAGATTCAGGAAGAACGTGGCCAGCATGTCGTCGCGATGGTGTCCCAACGCAATCTTGGTCGCACCCACTTCGCCCGCCACGCGATACAGCACACCGCGGCGCAGCCGCGAACATAGCGAACACATGGTCCCGCCCTCGGGGATCACGCGCTTCACGACACTGTAGGTGTCCTGCTCTTCGATGCGAAACGGCACGCCGCGACCGGCCAGGTACGTCGGCAGCACCTCGGCCGGAAAATCAGGCTGCTTCTGGTCCAGATTGACGGCGATGAGTTCGAACGGAACAGGCGCTCGTGCCTTGAGTGACAGCAGGATATCGAGCAGGCCGTAACTGTCCTTGCCGCCAGAGACGCACACCATCACGCGGTCGCCCGCCTCGATCATCGCGAAGTCCGCGATCGCCTGACCCGCCTGGCGGCGCAGGCGTTTGCGCAACTTGTTGGTTTCGAACTCCCCGCGGTGAGCGATGCGCGCGGTGGGCGCGGAGACCGCAGCGACCGTACTCATGACCGGCGAACGGATCAGGTCGCGACAGCCGGCGCGGTTTTCTTCGCCGCCATGGCCAGTGCGATGCGCGCGACGCCGCAGGTGATGATCTGAAATCCGACGAGGTAGCCGATCAACACCAGCGAGCCATACGGCCAGCCGACCGCGATCAGTATCGCAAACAGGATCGAGATCAGACCGTTGACCAATAGCCAGCCCCACCCAGCGCGCGGTTTCAGGTGCACGGCCAGCATGATTTCCACGATGCCCGACGCGACCATGAAGGCGCCGACGAACAGTGCCAGCGTTTGGGCGGCGATAACGGGATTGTCCACCAGCAGGAATCCGAGCCCGAGGTAGACGACGCCCATCGCGACGCGCCAGCCGAAGTCGGCTTCCGTGCGGGTGCGAATCGCCACGACGATTGCAATCACCCCGGCAATCAACGCGAACCAGCCGATGTACAGCGCCGCGGTAATGCTGGCCACGACCGGGTACACGATTGCCATGATGCCCGCGACAACAAGCAGTACGCCGAGGGCGAGCGACCAGCCGGGGGAGAGCGTTGCCAAGGGCGAGGCGGTAGTGGACATGGAATTCTCCAGTGAAAGCAGGCGCTACCCTGCATAACCAGCGACTTTAACATGTTGCCGCAGGCGGCCGACAGGTGCGGTATGCAGGCCCAAGCCCGCTGCCAATAGGGGAAGCCGGCGTAGGCGGCAATGCCACGGGGCCCTACAATACGGGACGCCGGCAGGGATCCGGTGCAAGGGGACGTAAATGCAGACGCTGTTGGTGGCTAACCCGAAAGGCGGCAGCGGCAAGACGACGCTGGCGACCAACATCGCCGGCTGGCTGGCGGGGCGCAAGCAGCGTGTCGTCCTCGCCGATTTCGATCCGCTGCGATCGTCGACCGAATGGCTGCAGCGTCGGCCGGCCATGTTCCCGGCGATTGCCAGCTGGACGCCGAGCGCCGGCAAGGACGAGCTGCGCGAGCACAACCCGCACTGGTTGATTCTGGATACGCCCGCGGGCCTCCATGGTGACGCGTTGCGCGACGCAATGCGCCGGTCCGACATGTTGCTCGTTCCCGTTTCACCAAGCGCCTTCGACATGGCCGCCACACAGCACTTCATGGACCAGATCGGTGAATACAAGGCGGTGAAGCAGGGCGACATCGCCATCGGGCTGGTGGCGATGCGCGTGGATTCGCGGACGCACAGTGCGGAGGAGCTCGAAGCATTCCTCAAGGCCTTTGCATTTCCCCTGGTCGCGCACTTGCGCCAGACACAGGTCTATGTCCACTGCGCGCGCGACGGCCTGTCCGTGTTCGATCTTCCGCGCTCGCGCGCGGAGCAGGACTGGGACCAATGGCGCCCGCTGACACGCTGGATCGCCAAGCACAGCGCCGTCAAGAACGCCTAGGGCCTGGCAGCAGACCCTGACGCCGGAGCAGGAGGGAGTCGTGAAGCGAAGCTGGCCAGCGGTAGCCTTTGCGGTTGCGTTTGCGGGAGTGCTGCTGTGCAGCCCCGTGCCCGCCTTCGCGCAGGACAAGTTCGACAAGCCGATCCGCATCCTGGTCGGCTTCCCCCCAGGGGGCACCGCCGATCTGATTGCGCGCGTCGTCGCCGACAAAATCAAGGATACGCTCGGCGTACCGGTGATCGTCGACAACCGGCCCGGCGCCGTCGGCCGCATCGCCGCGGAATTTGTGAAAAATGCGGCGCCGGATGGTACGACGATCATGGCGGTGCCCATCGGCCCGATGGCCGTCGTGCCGCATAGCACGAAAAATCTGAACTACGATCCACTGAAGGATTTCACCCCGATCGCGTTGGGTGCGACGTTTCAATTCGCAATCGCCGCCGGTCCCGAGTCCGGCGCAAAGAACTGGCAGGAATTCGCAACCTGGGTCAAGGCGAACCCGGATAAGGCCGCTTACGCTACCTCCGGCGCCGGCAGCTTGCCGCACTTTTTCGGCCTTCTTTTATCCACCGAGTTGAATGTGCCCATGCTGCACGTCGCCTACAAAGGTTCGGCGGCGTATATCAATGACCTTATCGGCGGCCAGATCCCGGCGGCCGTCGACGCCATGGCCGACCTGACGGAAATGCACCGCAGCGGCAAGATTCGCATCCTGGCGAGTTCCGGCGCGACTCGGTCGACCGCGCTGCCTGACGTGCCGACGTTCAAGGAACTCGGCCTCGATGCCTTGGTGGCAACAGGATGGTTCGGCTTCTTCGGGCCGGCCAACATGGCCAAGCCCGTGGTCGATGTATTGAACAGCGCGATCAACAAGGCGCTGCGGTCACCGGACGTCATCGATAAGCTCTCAAAGATCGGCATGGATCCGGCGACGAGCACACCCGAGGAATTTTCGAGAATTCTCGGCCTCGACTATGCGAAGTGGGGCGCCGTCGTGAAAGCATCCGGCTTTACGATGGATTGATTCATCGATAGCTGGCGCGGCGGCGCTCCTGCAATGCCAGCAGCAGTCCGCTGGCCACGATGATCGTCATGCCCACGCCGGACCAGCGATCCGGCAGTTGGTCGAAAATCAGGTAGCCGTAGAGCGTCGCCCAGATCATCTGCAGGTACGAAAAGGGCGTCAGCAGGGAGGGCTGCGCATGCTGAAACGCGCTGACGATGAGCCAGTGCCCGAGGCCCGCGAATAGTCCGAGCGCAAAGAACCATGCATCCGCGGGCGTCGGCGTCGCGAGCTTGAGTTCCCAAGGCAATGCCAAGGAGAGTCCGACGGTGCCGACGAGTGCGCTGTAGAACAGCGTCGTGTGCATGCTTTCGTCGACCAGTTTGCGCGTGAGCAGATAGTAGAGGGCGTTGCAGAGTGCCGCCAGCACGAGCAACAAGGCAGCGGGGTGGAAGGCCGCAGAGCCGGGACGCGCGAGGATCAGGATGCCGCAGAAGCCCGCGCCCGTCGCGATCCAGCGTGCCATGTTCGGGCGCTCGTCGAGCAAGGGTCCCGACAGCACGACCACAAAAATCGGTGCCAGGAACGTGATCGCCGATCCTTCGGCGAGCGGAAGATATCGCAGCGCGCCGAAAAAGCACACGGTCGCGGCAAGCAACAACGCGGAGCGCAGCAATTGCAGCCGGAGTCGCCGCGTGCGCCAGAAGTCCGGACCGGCCTTACGCCAGGCAAAAGGCGTGACGATCATCATCTGGCCGGCATAACGCGCCCAGACCACGAGGAACAGCGCGTGATCGCGCACGAGATATTTGGCAGTGGCGTCGAGCGACGACAGGCAGAACCCCGCGACGATAAAGATTGGCAGCGCGCGACCGAACGCCCGGGTGGCCGCGCGAGAAGCCTCTTCGTGCGGTGGCGGTGGCATTGCGCCCCCGCCATCGTCCAATGGCGAAGGCACAGCGATGTTAGCGGCGCGTCGCCGACGGCTCACGCCGCCAGCAACTCGCGCAGGACGAAGGGCAGGATGCCGCCGTTGAGATAGTAGTCGACTTCGATCGGCGTATCGATGCGCAGCAGTACCTCGACGGTCTGTACCGATCCATCCGTGCGCCGGATCGTCAGGGTCACGTCCATCTGGGGGCGGATGCCTCCTTCGAGCCCGGTGATATCGAACTCTTCATCACCCTTGATGCCCAGCGACGCCACGCTGTCCGCGCCCTTGAACTGGCACGGGAGTACGCCCATCCCGACGAGGTTGGAGCGATGGATACGCTCGAAACTGCGCGCGATGACCGCCTTGACGCCCAGCAATTGGGTGCCTTTGGCAGCCCAATCGCGCGACGATCCGGTGCCGTACTCTTCGCCGGCGAAAATCACGGTCGGCGTGCCGCGTGCGATATACGCCATGGCGGCGTCGTAGATGGGCAGCTGCACCTTTTCCGGCTGCATGGTGGTCACGCCGCCCTCGATGCGCGAGCCATCTGCCTTGGGCGGCAGCATCAGGTTCTTGATGCGCACGTTGGCAAAAGTGCCGCGCATCATCACCTCATGGTTGCCGCGCCGGCTGCCGTAGCTATTGAAATCCGGGACGCCGACATCGTGCTCGAGCAGGTAAATGCCTGCCGGCGACGTGGGCTTGATCGATCCCGCCGGACTGATGTGATCCGTCGTGACCGAATCGCCGAAGATGCCAAGTGCGCGCGCATTGTGGATGACCGGAATCGCGCCGAGCTGCATCTTGAAGTCTTTGAAGAACGGCGGCTCCGCGATGTACGTGGACTTGTCCCAGACGTACACCTGACCCGTCGATGTCGGGATGCCATTCCACAGCGGGTTGTCCTTGGTGAAGTCGCCATAGAGTCGGCGATAGGTGGCGGGGTCGGTCGCGTATTGCATCACTGCACCGATTTCCTCGGACGAAGGCCAGATGTCGCGCAGGAATACCGGGTTGCCGTCGCTGCCCGTGCCCAACGGTTCGGTGGTCATGTCGATGTTCGCCCGACCCGCGATGGCGTACGCGACTACCAGCGGTGGCGAGGCGAGAAAATTCGCCTTGATGTTCGGGTGGATGCGCGCCTCGAAATTGCGATTGCCGGAAAGCACGGCAGCGCAGACCAGGTCGTTCTTCGTGATGGTTTCCTCGATCGACGGGTCGAGCGGCCCGGCATTGCCGATGCACGTCGTGCAACCATAGCCGGCGAGATAGAAGTTGAGCTTCTCGAGCTCAACGAGCAGCCCCGCCTTGGTCAGGTACTCGGTGACGACCCGCGAACCCGGAGCGAGCGACGTCTTGATATGCCGCTTGACCTTCAGCCCTTTTGCCGCCGCCTTCTTCGCGAGCAGCCCGGCGGCGAGCAGCACGCCGGGATTGGAGGTATTGGTGCACGATGTGATCGCGGCGATCAGCACGTCGCCGTTGCCGATATCGACTGATTTCGCGGCCGTCATCGCCAGCCGGTCCTGGGTCGGGCGGTTGTCGACCATCTCGACCACGTCGAGCGGCTGGCCATTCTTGTGCAGTTGCTGGGCATTGTCGTTGACCTGCGGCGGAGGGCCACTCATCAGGCCGGTCGGATAGCGCTTGCCGAGCTTGTCCGCCGGCTGGTTGAAGCCATTGTCGGCGGTGGGCTTGGAGAACAATGTGTCGAACGCTTTCTTCATGTTGCCGAGCTCGATGCGATCCTGCGGCCGCTTCGGGCCCGCAAGGCTGGGGACGATCGTTCCCAGGTCGAGTTCGAGCGTTTGCGAGTAGTCGATCGCGCCCGCCATGGGGATGCCGAACATTTCCTGCGCGCGATAGTAAGCCTCGAACGCCTCGATCTCGGCAGCCGTGCGTCCGGTCTTGCTCAGGTAATCGACGGTCTTGTCGTCGATGCCGAAGAAGCCCATCGTCGCACCGTACTCCGGTGCCATGTTGCCTATGGTTGCCCGGTCCGGCACCGCCAACGATGCCGCGCCAACGCCGAAAAACTCGACGAACTTGCCGACCACTTTGGCCTTGCGCAGCATTTCCGTCACGGTCAGGACGAGGTCGGTGGCGGTGACGCCTTCGCTCAGCCGGCCCGTCATGTGCACCCCGACGACGTCCGGCGTGAGGAAGTAGACCGGCTGTCCAAGCATGCCGGCCTCCGCCTCGATGCCGCCGACGCCCCACGCAACCACGCCGATGCCGTTGACCATGGTCGTGTGCGAGTCCGTTCCGACCAACGAGTCAGGGTAGTAGGTGGGAAACGGCTCGCCGTCCTTCCTGTGCACGCCGCGCGCGAGATACTCGAGATTCACCTGGTGCACGATACCGATGCCCGGGGGCACGACCTTGAACGTGTCGAACGCCTGCATGCCCCACTTCATGAACTTGTAGCGCTCGGCGTTGCGCGCGAATTCGATCTTCATGTTGAGATCGAGCGCATCGCGCGTGCCGTAATGGTCGACCTGCACCGAGTGGTCGACCACCAGGTCCACCGGGACCAGCGGCTCGATGACCTTGGGGTTTTTGCCCATACGCTCGGCGACGCCGCGCATCGCAGCCAAATCGCAGAGCAGCGGCACGCCGGTGAAATCCTGGAGCACGACGCGCGCGACGACGAAGGGAATTTCATCCGTTCGAGATGCTTTCGGCGCCCACCCGGCCAGTTGCCGGATGTGCTCCTCGGTGACTTTCTTGCCATCGCAGTTGCGCAGCACGCTTTCGAGCACGATGCGGATCGACACCGGCAGCCGCGAGATCTTGCCGATGCCGGCCTTTTCGAGCGCGGGCAGGGAGTAGTAGTGGCCGGTGGTGCCGGAAGCGGTGGTGAACTGTTGCCGTGAACCAAACAGGTTATGACCCATAGCAATCGCCTTTCATCTCTGGTGCTGCCGTCTGCGCCTCCTGGTCGGCGCGCGTGATCGCGCTGCCGAACGCCGCCTGCCGTCGAGTGTTGCCGTCTATTGTTTCTTGCCGCTCATCATCTGCTTGATATTGACTGTCTGGCCCGTCTCGAGCGTGACGTCGCCCGGCTGTTGCCCTGGCCTGCACGCACCGACCCACTTGGCGTCCACCGTTGTCTTCATGTCCTTCATCGTTCCCATCGGCGGGTCGTAGGTCGCGCGTGCCATCCATGTGGTAGGACGCGTTGCCGAAGAACGTCATGACCGACGAGGTCTTCATCGTCGTCTGCCCGAGCTTGCAGGTCGCCGTCATGGTCATTTTGTTGCCCTCGAAGCTACGGTCACTTTGGGAGCACAGTTCCTTGGCCGCGCCCATGCCGAACTCGCGCATCTGCGCCTGCACCGATTCGTCGAGGCACATCGTGGTAAGGCTCTTGCGCTCGGGCTGCTGGCCGCCGGAGCGCGTCACTTCCCACAATCCTGATTTGAGCACCGGGGGCTCGGCCGCCAGCGCGCTGAAGGCCAGCGCGAAACCAAAAAGACCAGCGCTACGGTTGAGCATTTGCAACGTACGCATGACTAACTCCTGACGGGGCACGGTATCAAATAACGAACAGGTCGACGAACTCGTGCACGGGCGTCGCGTGAAGTCTCGCGGCGTCGAGTGCCAGTTCGAGGATCGCCCGCTGCTGCTTGGCCGGAAAACGCCGGGCAAGGTTGGTCTTGAACTTCTCGACCAGCACCGGAATGCCTTCCTTGCGGCGGCGGCGATGACCGATGGGGTATTCGACGACGACTTCCTTGAGTTTTCGTCCGTCCGTGAACTCGATGGTAATCGCATTGGCGATCGAGCGCTTGTCCGGGTCGAGATAGTCCTGCGAAAACTTCTTGTCCTCGACGCAGACCATCTTGGCGCGCAGGCGGTCGATGCGTGGATCCTTCGCGACCGCGTCTTCGTAGTCCGCTGCGGTGAGGCGGCCGAAGAGGAGCGGAACGGCAATCATGTACTGGATGCAGTGATCGCGGTCCGCGGGGTTGTCGAGCGGTCCCTGCTTGTCGATGATGCGGATCGCCGATTCGTGCGTGCGGATCGTGATTTTCTTGATGTCGTCGATCGTGTCCCGTACCTGCGGATGCAGCGTCATGGCGCATTCGACCGCGGTCTGCGCGTGAAACTCCGCCGGGAAGCTGATCTTGAACAGCACATTCTCCATGACGTAGCTGTCATAAGGACGCTGGAACTTGAATGCGTTGCCCTTGAACAGGACGTCGTAAAAGCCCCACGTCTTGGCAGTCAGCACCGACGGATAGCCCATTTCGCCCTTGGCGACCATCAGCGCGAGGCGCACCGCGCGCGACGTGGCGTCACCCGCCGCCCAGCTCTTGCGCGACCCCGTATTCGGGGAATGGCGATAGGTGCGCAGGCTCTGGCCATCGACCCACGCCAGTGATATCGCGTCGATGATTTCGTCGCGGGAGAGACCGAGCATCGACGCCACGATGGCAGTGGAAGCTACTTTGACCAGCACCACGTGGTCGAGACCAACACGATTGAAACTGTTCTCGAGCGCGATCACACCCTGGATCTCGTGCGCCTTGATCATCCCCGTGAGGACGTCCTTCATCGACAGCGGTGCCCTGCCCGAGGCAACCGCAGTCCGTGACAGCCAGTCGGCGGTCGCGAGGATGCCGCCGAGGTTATCCGAGGGGTGGCCCCACTCCGCGGCGAGCCACGTGTCGTTGAAGTCGAGCCAACGGATGATCGCGCCAATATTGAATGCCGCCTGCACCGGATCGAGCTGGAATTGCGTGCCCGGCACCCTGGCGCCGTGCGGCACGATCGTGCCGGGGACGATAGGTCCGAGCAGCTTGGTGCACGCGGGATAAGACAGCGCCTCGAGGCCGCAACCGAGCGTGTCGATGAGGCAATTGCGCGCAGTCTCGTACGCTTCCTTGCTGGTGATCTGATAGCTTGCCGCGTAGTCGGCGATGTCGACGAGAACCTTGTCGGGCTTGGGACGAACGTTGGAGATCGGAGCGGACATGCGGTTGCTCTCTAATGTGCGACAACAGTTGATCGGGTCACAATCAGGCGCCGCGCGGGCACTTCGACTGCGTAGTGCACCAGCATCGCGGCGGGGAGCACCGCCAGGTAATAAAAAATGGGCGACAAGTGGTATTGCCCGATCATGATGAACTCGAGCGGCCAATGAACCAGATATATCGCGTAAGAGAGGGTGCCGATGTACACGAATGCCGGCAGTCGCAACAGCGACGAGACCGCGCCGGCCTCCAGCGCGAATATCATGATCAGGAGCAACGCCGCCGCCGGGAAAAACACGTCGCGCGGGCTGTGGTACTCCGGGCGGATCATCAGGGTCAGGACCATGGCAACAGTGGCTAGCTCCAGCACCGTTGCCAAGACTGGCGCGAACGGCGTGCGCGCCAGATACTTGCGCACGAACAACAGGCACAGCACACCCGCCGCGATGCCCGCTAGGCAGCGGACAAGCCCGAGATTGATGCCACCCCAAAGGGTTTCGTAGGTCGCGTCCAGACTACCCTTGGTCTCGAGCGCCAAGCCGTAGCCCGCGGCCACGATCGCCAACAGGACCAGCCGTATGCCGCGCCAACGCCACGCTGCGATCAAGCCGAGGATCGCCAGCGAGCCGAAGAACTCCACCGAAATCGACCATGCAGGTACGTTCCAGGTAAGCCCCTTGGGCGTCAGCCCGACATTTTGCAGTAGCAGCAGATTCAGGATGAAAGTCGACAATCCACCGCCACCGGGCCAAGCGGGAATCGCGGTGCCCCAGGCTGCGAATACCGGCGCGCCGCCGATGACAGCCGGGATGGCCTCGACACCGAACGCGAGGAGCAACGTCACCAGTACGAACACATGCGCCGGATAGAGGCGCGCGAAGCGGGCGACGACAACCGGCCAGAAGCTTGTGCGGCGGACGGCGAGATCGTCCCAATATCGATACGCGAGCACGAATCCGGAGAGCACGAAAAAGAAATCAACGGCCAGGTAGAAGGACAGAACCCATCCGTTACCGAGGTCACCCGCCGATTGATGACCGAACACGACAGACAGCGCAGCCAATCCGCGCCAGGCGTCGAGCGCGGCGAAGCGTCGACCTGCCATTGCGCGCGTGTTGCCGACGGCTTCGTGCCGGGCGGCGGGTGCCTTGTTCATTGCGTCGCCAAACAAGGCCGGCGCAGGGTTCATTGCTGCTCCGCGGGCGCCTTGACGATGTTGTACCCGGCGATGCGCCATTCGCCGTCCTGTTCCTTGCTGACAATCAACGTTTCCGTTGCGAGGGGCGCGAACGCGAACTTGGTGAGATAGGACATCGTCACATATTCGCCGGTGAGCGGCGCGCCCCGGACGGTGGTGGAAAACCGCGCTGTCTTGAGTTCACGAATCACGGTCTTGCCGAGTTTGGAGCGGATGGAATCGAGATCGACGACCCAATCGTTTTCCTTCACGCCGAGTTTGAAAACCTCGGCGGCGCTTGTCCAGCTCTCCGCGAATTTGCCCGCGTCCACGGCGGCGAGCCAGCGGTTGGTGGCATCGGTCGCCGCAGTCACGGCGTCCGTTTCGACGCTATCGCCGATGGCGCGACCGGTCGCCGCCGCCCCGAGGCCCGTCTGCTGCGCCATCATGGTCAGTGCATCGGCGTGCGCCGCTGCCAGCGCGACCGCGAACAGCAGTGCGCGGCATATTCGGGTCGGCTTTTTGCTCAAGATCCTTCCCATCACGGGCGCTGTTCGAGCGGCACGAACTGGCGGTCTTCGGGACCGACGTAATTGGCGCTGGGCCGAATGATCTTGCCGTCGCTGCGTTGCTCGATGACATGCGCCGCCCACCCCGACGTGCGCGAAATCACGAACAGTGGCGTGAACATCGCGGTCGGTACGCCCATCATGTGGTAACTGACCGCCGAATACCAATCGAGATTGGCGAACATTTTTTTTGCGTCGTGCATGACCGCCTCGAGGCGCTCGGCGATCGTGAACATCGTCATGTTGCGGGCGTCCTGAGAAAGTTTGCGCGCGACGTCCTTGATAACGCGATTGCGAGGGTCCGCGACCGTATAGACCGGATGGCCGAAGCCGATGATCACTTCCTTCGCTTCCACGCGCCGACGCACGTCGGCCTCGGCCTCGTCGGGAGTGTCGTAGCGCTTCTGGATTTCGAACGACACCTCGTTCGCCCCACCATGCTTTGGGCCGCGCAGCGCACCGATCGCACCGGTGATCGCGGAATACATGTCCGAGCCGGTACCGGCGATCACGCGCGCGGCGAAAGTCGAGGCGTTGAATTCGTGCTCGGCATAAAGATTGAGCGACGTGTGCATTGCGCGCACCCAGGACGGCGACGGTGCCTTTCCATGCAGCAGCCGCAGAAAGTGGCCGCCGATCGAATCGTCGTCGGTCTCGACGTCGATACGCCTGCCGTTGTGGCTCCAGTGATACCAATACAGCAGCATCGAGCCCAGGCTCGCCATCAGCCGGTCGGCGATGTCACGTGCGCCGGTTACGTCATGCGCGTCCCTTTCAGGCAACGCGCTGCCGAGCGCCGACACCGCGGTGCGCATCACGTCCATCGGGTGCGCGGCGGCGGGAATCTGCTCGAGGATGGTCATGACGCCTGCCGGGATGCCGCGCAATGCCTTGAGCGTCGACTTATAGGCGGCCAGCTCGGCGCCACCCGGCAGTTTTTCGTGGACGAGCAGGTAGGCGATCTCTTCGAATTCGCAGGTCTCGGCGATGTCGAGAATGTCATAGCCTCGGTAGTGCAGGTCGTTACCGGTCCGGCCGACTGTGCACAGTGCGGTATTGCCCGCGGTAACGCCCGAAAGCGCCACCGATTTTTTCGGCTTCACCGCCGCGACAGGTGCGTCACTCATTGTCATAACCCCGTTCCCCGGCTCGACGGCGCGAAAGCGCGCGGCGCTTCACGTCCGGCCCTTGGCGAAAAGCATGTCCAGTTTGGCCTCATACGCGTGATAGCCGAGGTAGTCGTAAAGTTCCGCTCTGGATTGCATGGAGTCGACGACGGCCTTTTGCGTGCCATCGCGACGCAGCGCGCGATAGACGTTCAGGGCGGCCTTGTTCATCGCCCTGAACGCGGATAGCGGGTACAGCGCGATCGCGACGCCGGCGCCGCGCAGCTCGTCGACCGTGAACAGCGGCGTCGCGCCGAACTCGGTGATGTTGGCCAGCACCGGCACCTTCACCGCTTCGACAAAGCGCCGATACATCGACAGCTCGGTCATCGCCTCCGGAAAGATCATGTCGGCGCCGGCCTCGACATAAGCGCACGCGCGCTCCACTGCGGCATCGATGCCTTCAACCGCCAACGCGTCGGTGCGCGCCATGACGACGAAAGCCTGATCCGTGCGGGCGTCGACCGCGGCCTTGACGCGATCGACCATCTCCTCCCGGGACACGAGTTCCTTGTTCGGGCGATGACCGCAACGCTTGGCGCCGACCTGATCCTCGATATGCATTGCCGCCGCGCCGAATTTGATCAGCGACTTGACGGTGCGCGCGACGTTGAACGCACTCGCACCGAAGCCCGTATCGACGTCGACGAGCAGGGGCAGTGAGCTGGCGTCGGTGATCCTGCGCACATCCGTCAGTACGTCATCGAGGGTAGAGATGCCGAGATCGGGGATGCCCAGCGACCCGGCGGCGACGCCGCCGCCCGAAAGATAGGCGGCTTTGAAGCCCGATTTCTCGGCGAGGATCGCATGATAAGCGCATATCGCTCCCGGTACCTGCAACGGTTGTTCCGCGCCAAGCGCCGCGCGAAACCTCGCCCCCGGAGAGAGCATCGTCATCGTCCGCGTCGCTCGCCAATTCAGGCCAGCAACGACGCCACGCCGGCCCGCTCTTCCTCGAGCTCTTTGAGCGTCAAGTCCATTTTCTCGCGCGAAAAGGCGTCGATCGGCAGGTCGGTGACGCGTGCGTATTCACCGTTCGTCGTGATGACCGGGACGCCGTACATCACGTCCTCGGGAATGGCATAGCTGCCGTCGGACGGAACACCCATGGTGACCCACTTACCGTTGCTGCCGAGGATCCAGTCGTGGACGTGATCGACGGCGGCATTGGCCGCCGAGGCTGCCGACGACAATCCGCGCGCCTCGATGATCGCTGCACCACGTTTGCCGACCGTAGGCAGAAACACCGTCCGATTCCAATTCTCGTCGTTGATCAATTCCTTCAGCGACGCGCCTGCGGCGGTGGCGAAGCGGTAGTCCGGGTACATCGTTGGCGAATGATTGCCCCAGACGATCAGCTTTTCGATCGATCCGACGGGTCTGCCTGACTTGGCGGCGAGTTGCGAGAGGGCGCGGTTGTGGTCGAGGCGAAGCATTGCGGTAAAGTTCTTCCTCGGCAAGCTTGGCGCCGACTTCATGGCGATGTACGCGTTGGTATTGGCCGGATTGCCAACGACGAGCACTTTGACATTGCGGTTGGCTACGGCGTCGAGCGCCATGCCTTGCGCAGTGAAAATTTTTGCGTTTTCCAGCAGGAGGTCTTTGCGCTCCATGCCTGGGCCCCGCGGCCGCGCGCCCACGAGCATGGCGATGTCGGCGTCCTTGAACGCGATGTTGGCGTCGGCGGTGCCGTTCATGCTCGCCAGCAGCGGAAAGGCGCAGTCTTCGACTTCCATCATGACGCCCTTGAGCGCCGCCTGCGCCTTGTCGATGGGCAATTCCAGCAGCTGCAGGTGCACCGGCTGATCGGGACCGAGCATTTCGCCGTTGGCAATGCGGAAGAGCAGGCTGTAGCCAATCTGGCCAGCGGCGCCGGTGACTGCTACGCGGACGGGCTTTTTCATCAACGACTCCTGGGCGGCGTGGTTGCGCAGAACGGGAAACTCGGTGGCGCGCGCCCGAGGCGAGGGCAACGCAACGCCAATAATAAGTCTGCGAGCGAGAGGTGTCAATTAACTCTTATACAAGATATATGATATAAGATTAGCTAGCTCGCGCGACCGCCGCTGGCGTTGTTCGGGCCCGGATTCCCTTATGCCCAACGCCCATCCCCAGACGCCTTCCGCGCCAGCGTTCAAGCCCCTGTATCTACAGGTCAAGGGCCTGCTGGTGGCCAGTCTGGAATCCGGCGAGTGGCGCCCGGGTGAAGCGATACCGAGCGAAAACGACTTGGCACTGCGCTTCGGCGTATCGCAGGGGACGACGCGCAAAGCGATCGACGCGCTGGCCGCGGACAATCTGGTCGTGCGGCGCCAGGGAAAGGGCACGTTCGTTGCGACGCATACCGAGGAAAAGGCGTCGACCTTTCGCTTCCTGCGCATTCGACGCAGCGATGGGCGGGACGAGTACCCCGCGAGCCGGATTCTCGACGTCAGGCGCGGCAAGGCATCCGCCGAGATCGGACGTCTGCTGGATATCAAGCCTGGCAGTCCGGTGATCATGCTTCGCCGGGTGCTGGAATTCTCCGGGGAACCGGTCGTTCTCGACGAGATCGTGCTCCCTGCACCATTATTTCGCGGGCTGACCAAGGCAAAGCTCGACGCCTATCGGGGTTCGATCTACAGCTTTTTCGAAACCCAGTTCGGCGTGCGAATACTCAGAGCACAAGAGAAACTCGGCGCGATCGCTGCCGATGCGCAGACCGCTGCGGTGCTCGCCGTCAAGACCGGCGAGCCGCTGCTGGTGGTCGAGCGTGTTACCTATAGCTACGGCAGTCGACCCGTGGAATGGCGCCGCGGTTTGTGCACCACGCGGCGGCATTTCTATATCAACGACCTTTGACGCGGAAGCGAAACCTGTTCGCACCGCTGGCATGCAACCGGATGGGTGTGTCGCGCCCCATGGATTCCCCAAGCGGCGAATCGCGGTATAATTTGCCTTAGTGAAAGTATGCGCCGCGATCGTTTCGCACCGTGCCGTTACAGTAGACAAGTGAGGGGCGCATGAATGGCATCGTTGGCGCATCGTTTCCGTTGGTGTCCTGTCGCGCGAGGGCCGCAGTGCGCGACGCTCCGGCTGTGAAGTCACACTGTTTTCCCTCGGCGAAAAACCTGTGATCAAGCCGCGCCCGGTCTATCTCAATCTGGTCCAGATCCGGCTGCCGTTGCCGGGCTTCGTGTCCATCCTGCATCGGATCAGCGGCGCGGCGTTGTTCCTGATCGGCATCCCGCTGGCACTCTACGCGCTGCAGGAGAGCCTTGCGTCTCCCGATGCTTTCGCCAGGCTGGCGGCAATCTTTTCGAAGCCACTGGCTAAGCTGGCGCTGATCGGCTTGGTATGGGCATATCTCCATCATTTCTGCGCGGGCATTCGCTTCCTGCTGCTCGACCTCGATCAGGGCATCCAACTGAAGCCGGCGCGCCAGTCGAGTGTCATCGTGCTGGTGGTAAGCCTTGTGCTCACGGTGATCATCGGCGCGCGACTATGGTGAGACGCACTATCGTCGGGGCCCACTACGGGTGGATGGATTTTCTCGCGCAGCGGATCACCGCCGTCGTCATGGCGGTCTATACCCTGCTGGTGATGGCGATCGCCTTGTACAGCGGCGGCATCGACTACGCCGGCTGGCAGACATTGTTCGCGCACACTGCATTCCGAATTGTCACCCTGGTCTTTGCACTCGCGGTGCTGTGGCACGCCTGGATCGGCATGCGCGACATCTGGATGGATTACATCAAGCCCACCGCGCTACGCCTCACGCTGGAAGTGCTGACAGTGCTTGCGCTCGTCGCGTACGTCGCATGGGCGCTCATGATCCTCTGGGGACGCGCAGGTATCCAATGAGCGGCGCAGGGCAGCCCCAAGCCGCGAATCGCGCCCCCTCTGGGGGCAGCGCAGCGGCCGGATTGTGTACTGAGGCCGCAAGCGTGGGGGTTCAATGAGCGGCGCAGGGCAGCCCCAAGCCGCGAATCGCGCCCCGGCCTCATTGCGGCGGTGCCGGCGCGAGGGAGTTTCGTTTCGGCCGCGATTCATGCTCGCGGACGCGCTCTTCGAGCCTTGGCTTCGCCCCGCTCGCATGAACGTCTTTGGGGGCAGCGCAGCGGCCGCATTGCGTGCTGAGGCCGCAAGCGTGGGGGTTCAATGACGCTCCCCGTCCGTAAATTCGATGCAATCGTCGTCGGCGCCGGAGGAGCGGGCATGCGTGCTTCGCTGCAGCTCGCTGAAGCCGGCTTGTCGGTCGCAGTGCTCTCCAAGGTATTTCCGACGCGCTCGCACACGGTGGCGGCGCAGGGAGGCATTGGCGCCTCGCTAGGCAATATGGGCGAGGACAACTGGCTCTGGCACATGTACGACACGATCAAGGGCTCCGACTGGTTGGGAGACCAGGACGCGATCGAATACATGTGCCGGATGGCGCCCGAAGTTGTTTACGAGCTCGAACATTACGGCATGCCGTTCGACCGCAATGCCGACGGCACGATCTACCAGCGTCCCTTTGGCGGACACTCGGCGAATTTCGGTGAAAAGGCCATCCAGCGCGCGTGTGCATCCGCCGATCGCACCGGCCACGCGATGCTCCACACGCTGTATCAGCGCAACGTGCGTTCGCACACGCAGTTTTTGGTCGAATGGATGGCGCTCGACCTCATTCGCGATGTCGAGGGCGATGTGCTCGGCGTCGCGGCGCTGGAAATGGAGACCGGCGAAGTCATGCTGCTCCAGGCTAAGGCGACGCTGTTCGCGACCGGAGGCGCAGGGCGCATTTTCGCCGCGAGCACCAACGCGTTCATCAACACCGGCGACGGCCTGGGGATGGCCGCGCGCGCCGCGATTCCCCTCGAGGACATGGAGTTCTGGCAGTTCCACCCGACCGGGGTCGCGGGTGCGGGCGTGTTGATCACCGAAGGCGTGCGCGGTGAAGGTGGCATCCTGCTCAACTGCAATGGCGAGCGCTTCATGGAGCGTTACGCGCCCAACCTGAAGGACCTCGCGTCGCGCGACGTGGTGTCGCGCTCGATGGACCAGGAGATCAAGGAAGGCCGGGGCTGCGGACCGAACAAGGATCACGTGATGCTGAAACTCGATCACCTCGGGCCGGACGTGATCAACAAGAGGTTGCCGTCGATCCGCGAGATTGCGATCAAGTTCGCCAACGTTGATCCGATCAAGGAACCGATCCCGGTGGTGCCGACGATTCACTACCAGATGGGTGGCATCCCGACCAACATCCACGGCCAGGTCGTCGCGCCGAATGGCGGGGATCCGAACACGATCGTCAACGGTTTCTATGCCATCGGCGAATGCGCCTGCGTATCGGTTCATGGCGCCAATCGCCTCGGCACCAATTCGCTGCTGGACCTGCTGGTGTTCGGCCGCGCGGCCGGCAACCACGTGGTCGACATGCAGCTGCAGCGGCGCGAACACAAAGAGTTGCCGCGCGATGCCGGGGAGCTATCGCTCGCGAGGCTGGCACGGCTCGATTCCGCAAAATCGGGCGAAACGGTCGCCGAGATCTCGAGCGATCTGCGCAAGACCGTGACGGCGCACTGCGGCGTATTCCGCAACCAGGAGTTGCTTGACCGCGGCGTCACCAAAGTCATGGAGCTGGAGCAGCGCGCGATGCGCGTCGCGATCAAGGACAAGAGCAAGACGTTCAACACCGCGCGCGTCGAAGCGCTCGAGCTCGACAATCTGATCGAAACCGCCAAGGCCACGGTGGTTTCGGCCGCGGCGCGGCACGAGTCGCGCGGCGCCCAGGCGCGCAGCGATTACCCGGAACGCGACGACGTCAACTGGCTCAAGCACACGCTCTGGCATCATGAAGGCAATCGATTGAGTTACAAGCCCGTGCGGTTGACGCCGTTGACGGTCGAATCCTTTCCCCCGAAAACGCGCACGTACTGAATCGCGGAGCATCGATGAAATTTCGTATCTACCGCTACGACCCGGATCAGGACGACAAGCCGCGCATGCAGGACTACGACGTCGCGCTCGATCCGCACGACCGGATGCTGCTCGACGCGCTGATTCGGCTTAAGGCGCAGGACGATACGGTGTCGTTCCGTCGGTCCTGTCGCGAAGGCGTGTGTGGCTCGGATGCCATGAACATCAATGGCAAGAACGGCCTGGCGTGCATCACCAATCTGAAGGAGCTCAAGGAGCCGGTTGAGCTGCGCCCGCTCCCGGGTCTGCCCGTCATCCGCGACCTGATCGTGGACATGAGCCAGTTTTTCAAGCAATACCACTCCATCAAGCCCTACCTCGTCAACGATACGCCGCCGCCGGAAAAGGAGCGCTTGCAGTCTCCTGCCGAGCACGAGCAGCTGGACGGCCTGTACGAATGCATACTATGCGCGTGCTGCTCGACCGCATGCCCGTCGTTCTGGTGGAATCCGGACAAGTTCGTCGGTCCGGCAGGGTTGCTCGCGGCCTACCGCTTCATCGCGGACTCGCGCGACCAGGCCACGAGCGAGCGGCTCGACAATCTTGAGGATCCTTATCGCCTGTTTCGTTGTCATACAATCATGAACTGCGTGGACGTCTGTCCGAAGGGACTCAATCCCACCCGGGCCATCGGCAAGATCCGGGAACTTATGGTGAAACGCGCCGTATAGCCCCGGAGCATGGATGCGACGATGCGAAACCGCCTTCGCTGGCGCTGCCGGCGGGGCATGCTCGAGAACGATCTTATCCTGACGCGCTTCCTCGACGCGCGTGGGGATGCCATCACCGAGCAGGAAGTCGCGGCGCTGGACATTCTGCTGGAGATGAGTGACAACGAACTATGGGATTTACTGTCGGGCCGTGAAGAGCCCGCCGATGCGGCGGTTACCCCGCTGCTCGAGCGCTTGAAAGCCATCTGAGAAAGCGTGGGGCGCATTTTGCTGCGTGCGCCCCGATCTTGATTGTCGCCTGGAGCATCACGCCATGACCGACCGTACAGCCACCCTCAATTTCAACGATGATTCGACCGCCATCACGTTCCCCATGCTCCCCGGGACCATCGGTCCGGAGGTGATCGACATCCGGCCGTTGTACGCCAAGACCGGCCGCTTCACCTACGATCCGGGTTTCATGTCCACCGCGGCGTGCGTCTCCAAAATCACCTATATCGACGGCGACAAGGGCGAGCTGCTGTACCGCGGATACCCGATCGAGCAACTGGCGGTCAGCTGCGATTTCCTGGAAGTCTGCTACCTGCTGCTGCAAGGCGAGTTGCCCAACGCTGACGAGAAGACGGAATTCGTGCGCAACGTCACGCAGCATACGATGGTGCACGAGCAGATGAGCCAGTTCTTCCGCGGCTTCCGGCGCGACTCGCACCCGATGGCGATGCTCGTCGGCGTCGTCGGTTCGCTGTCGGCGTTCTATCACGACTCGCTCGACATCACCGATCCCCACCATCGGCACGTGTCCGCGATCCGCCTGATCGCGAAGCTGCCGACGCTGGTGGCCATGTGCTTCAAGTACACGCTCGGGCAGCCGTTCGTGTACCCGCGCAACGAGCTCGGCTACGCCGCCAACCTCATGCGCATGATGTTCTCGGTGCCGTGCGAGGAGTACAAGGTCAACGACGTCCTCGTCCGCGCGCTGGACCGCATCCTGATCCTGCACGCCGACCACGAACAGAATGCGTCGACATCGACCGTGCGTCTCGCCGGTTCGTCCGGGGCCAACCCGTTCGCCTGCATCGCGGCAGGCATTGCGTGCCTGTGGGGCCCGGCGCACGGCGGGGCGAACGAGGCCGCGCTGAACATGCTGACGGAAATCGGCGACGTCTCGAAGATCCCCGATTTCATCAAACGTGTGAAGGACAAGAATTCCGGCGTCAAGCTCATGGGTTTTGGCCACCGGGTCTACAAGAATTACGATCCGCGCGCCAAGCTGATGCGCGAGACGTGCTACGAGGTCCTGGAAGATCTCGGCTTGCACGACGATCCGTTGTTCAAGCTGGCGATGGCGCTGGAAAAAATTGCGCTCGAGGATGACTACTTCGTATCGCGCAAGCTGTATCCGAACGTCGATTTCTATTCCGGCATCGTTCAGCGTGCGCTGGGTATCCCGGTGAGCCTGTTCACAGCCATCTTCTCGCTGGCGCGGACGGTCGGCTGGATCGCGCAGTGGAACGAAATGATCTCGGATCCCGACCAGAAGATTGGCCGGCCGCGGCAGCTCTATACCGGTGCCGTACGGCGCGACGTCCCGCCGATGGCCAAGCGTTAGGATGATCGAGCCTTGATCGCGCCGATCCAGCCCATATCTAAGAGGTAACGCCATGTCCATGATGCGGGAATACGAGCAGAACAGCACCCTCTTCGGCGGCAACGCGCCGTTTATCGAGGAGCAGTACGAGGCCTACCTGTCGGACCCCGGCGCGGTCAGTGGCGACTGGCGCAGCTATTTCGACTCGCTGCGCGGCGATGCGCACGACGTCGCGCACGCGCCTGTCGTCGAATCCTTCATTCAGCTCGCGAAGAGCCGCAAGCTTGCGGGCGGCATGGTCGACGCACAGGCGATGCACAAGCAGGTCCTGGTGTTGCGGCTGATCAGCAAGTTCCGCACGCTGGGCATGTTCTACGCGGATCTCGACCCGCTGAAGCGCCAGGAACGGCCCTATATCGCCGACCTCGACATCCAGACCTATGGGTTCAGCGAGGCCGACATGGATACCGAGTTCGACATCGGTTCGTTTAAAGGCGGCCACGCCGGTTCGGACCGGATGCGCCTCCGGGACCTGATCACCGCGCTGCAGGAGACGTACTGCGGCACGTTCGGTGCCGAATACATGTACATGACGGATACGCCGCAAAAGCGCTTCGTCCAGGAACGGATCGAACCGCTGCGCTCGCGGCCGACCTACGGCGCCGAGTTTCGCCGGCACATCCTCGAGCGTCTTACGGCCGCCGAGACGCTCGAGCGCTACCTCGGCACCAAATATGTCGGGCAAAAACGGTTTTCGGGCGAGGGCGGCGACACCATGATTCCGATGCTCGACCACCTGATCCAGAAGGCCGGCGCCGCGGGTGTGCAGGAGATGGTGATCGGCATGGCGCATCGCGGGCGGCTCAACGTCCTGGTCAATACGCTGGGCAAGATGCCCGCCAATCTGTTCGCCGAATTCGAGGGCAAGCAGGCGGCCGACCTTTCCGCCGGCGACGTGAAGTACCACCAGGGCTTCTCGTCCGACGTCGTCACGCCGGGCGGACCGATGCACCTGACGCTCGCGTTCAATCCGTCGCACCTGGAAATATGCGATCCCGTCGTCGAAGGCTCGGTGCGCGCGCGGCAGGACCGGCGCCGCGATCCGACATGCGACCAGGTCATGCCGGTGCTCATTCACGGCGACGCCGCGATTGCCGGTCAGGGCGTGGTGCAGGAGACGCTCAACCTTGCCCAGACGCGCGGCTACCGAACCGGCGGCACGATCCACATCGTCGTCAACAACCAGATCGGCTTCACCACGTCCGATCCGCGCGACACGCGCGGCACGCTGTATTGCACCGATGTGGCCAAGATGGTCGAAGCGCCGATCTTTCACGTCAACGGCGACGACCCCGAGGCGTGCCTGCTGGCGGTGGAAATTGCGATCGAATACCGCCAGAAATACGACAAGGACGTGTTCATCGACCTCGTCTGTTTTCGCCGCCAGGGCCACAACGAAGCCGACGAGCCGATGATCACCCAGCCGCTGATGTACAAGTCCATCCACGAGCATCCCGGGACGCGCGCGCTGTACGCCGCCCGCCTCGTCGAGGCGGGGGTCGTCACCGCTGCCGAGGCCGACGCGATGATCGAAACCTATCGCACGCGCCATGGACAAGGGCTATCACACCAACACCACGATACTGTCCAACTACAAACCGCCGTTCGCGGTGGACTGGGGTCGGTTCGTCGGCAAGCACTGGACGGACGACGCCGATACGCGTGTGCCGATGAAAAAACTCAAGGCGCTGGCGCAGAAGGTCACGACGGTGCCGGATACCTTCAAGCTCCATACGCGCGTCGAGAAAGTCATCGCCGACCGGCGCGCGATGGGCGAGGGCGAACTGCCCCTGGACTGGGGCATGGGCGAGACGCTCGCCTACGCGACGCTCATCGACCAGGGCTTCGGCGTGCGCCTTTCCGGACAGGATTCCGCGCGCGGCACGTTCTCGCATCGCCACGCGGTGCTGCACGACCAGAATCGCGAAAAGTGGGACGCCGGAACCTGGGTGCCACTGCAGCACATTCGCCCGGGGCAGCCGGACTTCGACGTTTTCGATTCGGTCTTGTCGGAAGCGGCGGTCGTCGGCTTCGAATACGGCTATTCGACCTCGGAGCCGAACAAGCTGGTGATCTGGGAAGCGCAGTTCGGCGATTTCGCCAACGGCGCGCAGGTGGTGATCGACCAGTTCATCGCTGCGGGCGAGGTCAAGTGGGGCCGCGTCTGCGGTCTCACGCTCCTGCTGCCGCACGGCTACGAGGGCCAGGGGCCGGAACACTCGTCGGCGCGCCCGGAGCGGTATCTGCAGCTGTGCGCGGAGCACAATATGCAGGTTGTCGTGCCGACGACGCCGGCGCAGATCTATCACCTCCTGCGCCGCCAGATGGTGCGCGATTTCCGCAAGCCGCTCATCGTGATGAGTCCGAAGAGCCTGTTGCGGCACAAGGAAGCCGTGTCGACCATGGAAGAGCTGGCCGACGGCCACTTCTACACGGTGATACCCGAGTCGGAACAGCTCGTGGCCAAGAACGTGCGCCGCATCGTCGTGTGTAGCGGCAAGGTGTACTACGACCTCATCGCCTACCGGCGCGAGAACAAGATCGACGACATCGCGGTCGTCCGACTGGAGCAGCAATATCCGTTTCCGCACGATGACTTCACGGCCGAGGTTGCCAAATACCCGGCCGCGAAGGAGGTCGTGTGGTGCCAGGAAGAACCGCAGAATCAGGGCGCGTGGTATCGATTGCGTGCGTACCTGCGCAGTGACATTCTGGACAAGCAGGTGCTGGCCTATGCCGGCCGTCCGATATCGGCGTCGCCTGCCGTAGGTTACATGTCGCGACATCTCGCGCAGCAAAAGCAACTGGTGGAGGACGCCTTCGCGGCCAAGCTCGCATCCGGCGAGATGGTCACCGCGCACTAGCGCGCCGGCAAGGCATTGCATCACCGACGCAGTAGAGCTGTCTGACAGGAACGCAATATGCTCATCGAAGTCAAAGTGCCGGTCTTGCCGGAATCGATCGCCGAGGCAACACTGGTCAACTGGCACAAGAAAGCAGGCGACGCCGTCAAGCGGGACGAAAACCTGATCGACGTCGAAACCGACAAGGTCGTGCTCGAATTGCCGGCGCCGGATTCGCGGCGTGATCACCGAAATTCGACGGCCCGACGGGTCGACCGTGAAGGCGCAGGAAATCATTGCCGTCATCGACACCGGTGCCAAGGCTGCCGCAGCCGCGCCTCCTGTCGCTGCGGCGGCCGCTACGCCACCACCGGCCGCCGCCGCGCCGCAGCCACCGACAGCCGCACCGGCTGCTGCTGCGGCAGGTGCGCCAACGGCGCTACCCGCGGCACGCAAGATCATGGTCGATCAAGGTATCGATGCCAGCGAGGTCTCCGGCACGGGTCGCGGCGGCCGCTTGACCAAGGGCGACGTGCTGTCCGTCGTCGAAGCGCGGTCCGACGCGCCCAAGGCGCCGTCCACGCCTGCGCCGGCGCCGGCGGTCAAGGCGCCACCGGTCTCGCTGCCGCCCGACCTCGGCGGTCGTCCCGAACAGCGGGTGCCGATGTCGCGTTTGCGCCAGCGCGTCGCCGAGCGGCTGGTGCAGTCGCAAGCGACGGCCGCTATCCTGACCACGTTCAACGAAGTGAATATGGCACCCGTGCTCGAATTGCGGGCGCGCTACAAGGATCGCTTCGAGAAGGAGCACGGTGTGAAGCTCGGGTTCATGGGCTTCTTCATCAAGGCCGCGGTCCACGCGTTGAAAAAATATCCCGTGGTCAACGCGTCGATCGACGGCACCGATATCGTCTACCACGGCTATTTCGACATCGGTGTCGCCGTCGGCAGCCCACGCGGCCTGGTCGTGCCGATCCTGCGCGACGCCGACCTGCTCTCCATCGCCGAAATCGAAAAGCAGATCGCCGACTTCGGTAAGCGCGCGCAGGACGGCAAGCTCAAGGTCGAGGAACTGACCGGAGGCACCTACACGATTTCCAACGGCGGCGTCTTTGGCTCGATGCTGTCGACGCCGATCATCAACCCGCCGCAATCGGCGATCCTCGGCATCCACGCAACCAAGGAGCGCGCCGTGGTCGAGAACGGGCAAGTGGTAGTGCGGCCGATGAATTATCTCGCGCAATCGTATGACCATCGCATTATCGACGGCCGCGAAGCGGTGCTGTCGCTCGTGGCCATCAAAGAGGCGCTGGAAGACCCCGCCCGCATGTTGCTCGACCTCTAAATGGCCGACGTATTCGACGTGGTGGTCATCGGTGGCGGGCCGGGCGGCTACACCGCCGCGATCCGCGCCGCGCAGCTCGGACTGTCGACGGCGTGCGTCGACGATTGGAAGACAACGGAAGGCAAGCCCGCGCTCGGCGGCACGTGCACCAACGTCGGCTGCATTCCCTCGAAGGCGCTGCTGCAGTCGTCCGAGAACTTCGAGCACGCGGGACATGAATTTGCCGACCACGGCATCGAGGTGACAGGGCTCGGCGTCGATGTCGCGCGCATGCTCGCGCGCAAGGACAAGGTCGTCAAGCAGAACAACGACGGGATCGTCTACCTGTTCAAGAAAAACAAGATTGCGTTCTTTCACGGCGTGGGCAGTTTCGCCGGCGGCGGTCCCGGAGCGTGGCAGGTCAAAGTCACGGGCCCCGGCGCGGCGACGATGACCACGAAGAACGTCATCGTCGCGACAGGCTCGAAGCCGCGTGCACTTCCGGGCACGCCGATTCGACAACCGGCTCGTCCTCGACAACGAAGGCGCGCTTGCGCTCGGCGCGGTGCCCAAGAGGCTTGGGGTTGTCGGCGCCGGTGTCATCGGTTTGGAAATGGGCAGCGTCTGGCGGCGCCTGGGTGCGGAAGTTACGATCCTCGAAGCGCTGCCAGCGTTTCTCGGCGCTGCCGACGAGCAGGTTGCGAAAGAAGCGGCGAAACAGTTCGCGAAACAGGGTCTCGCGATCCATCTCGGCGCGAAAATCACCAAAGTCAGTACGGGCAAGGACGTCGCGGTCGACTACACGGACGCCGACGGCAAGCCACAGACGCTGAACGTCGACAAACTCATCGTGTCGATAGGCAGGCTTCCGCATACGGCGGGGCTCGAGGCCGATATCGTCGGTCTTGCGCTGGATGAGCGCGGGTTCGTCATTGTCGACAAGGACTGCAAGACCAATCTGCCCGGCGTTTGGGCGATCGGCGATGTCGTGCGGGGACCGATGCTCGCCCACAAGGCAGAAGATGAAGGCGTCGCGGTCGCGGAGCGCATCGTCGGCCAGCACGGCCACGTCGATTTCAACACGGTGCCATGGGTGATCTACACGTCGCCGGAGATCGCGTGGGTCGGCCAGACCGAACAGCAGCTCAAGGCGGCGGGCGTTCCCTATCGCGCCGGCTCGTTTCCGTTCATGGCCAATGGCCGTGCGCGTGCGCTCGGCGACACGCGTGGCTTTGTCAAATTTGTCGCCGACGCCAAGACCGATCGCATCCTCGGCATGCACGCAATCGGTCCGATGGTCTCGGAGCTGATTGCCGAAGGCGTCGTCGCCATGGAATTCGGCGCATCGAGCGAGGACATCGGCCGCATCTGCCACGCGCATCCGTCGCTGTCGGAGGCCGTGAAGGAAGCGGCGCTGGCGGTCGACAAGCGCTCGCTGAATTTTTGACGGCAGGACGCGCCCGCACGAGGTCGGCACCATGAACGATGCCGCGCACGGCCAGATCGGCCCGATTGGCCATGAGGGCGAGCGCCTGCGGCGTGCTCCACGATCAGCTTGCGCCGGAGCTGCTGCGTCGCGATATCGTGCTCGATGCGGCGCAGCTGGCGGCTCTGCGGCGCCTGCAGCGCCTCTACGACGACCTGATCGCATTCCGCGACGCGCGCCGTTCGCTGTTGCGGCGCTGGCTCAATCCGCCCACCCCGCCGCGCGGGGTCTATTTTTACGGCGGCGTCGGACGCGGCAAGAGCTTCCTGATGGATGCGTTCTTCGCAGCGTTGCCGTACCGGCGCAAGACGCGCGTGCATTTTCACGCGTTCATGAAGAGCGTGCACGATGACCTGCGCGCGCATGCCAAGGTGGAGGATCCGCTCGCGGCGGTCGCGGGCCGGATCGCTCGCCGCAATCGACTCATCTGCTTCGATGAATTTCATGTCTCCGACGTCGCCGATGCGATGATCCTCGGGCGATTGCTGACGGCATTGTTCGAGCGCGGCGTCGTGTTCGTCATGACGTCCAACTATCGGCCCGACGATCTCTACCCCAACGGATTGCAGCGGCAAAGCATCCTGCCGACCATCGCGCTGATCAAGCAGTGGCTCGACGTGGTCGAAATCGACGGCGGTGTCGACTACCGGTTGCGTGCGCTGCAACATGGTGTTTACTACTACACGGCTGCGCGCGGCGCGGCCGATGCCGAGCTCGTTGCGCTCTTTGACCGCATGCGGCCGGGCGCCGACGAAGACCCCAAGCTGGTCGTCGAAGCGCGCATCCTCAAAGCCAGGCGCCGGGCAGGCAGCGTGGTCTGGTTCGACTTCGCGACCCTTTGCGAGGGGCCACGCTCCCAGCTGGACTACCTGGAGCTCGCCCGCCGCTTTGCGGTAGTCATCGTCTCCGACGTTCCCCGCCTGACCGCCGACATGGGCAACGCGGCGAGGCGCTTTACGTGGCTCGTCGACGTACTCTACGATCATCGGGTAAAGTTGCTGGTGTCGGCCGCCGTGCCGGCGGAGGAACTCTACCTGGAAGGACCCAACAGCCAGGAATTTCCACGAACCGTCAGCCGGCTCATCGAGATGCGTACGCACGAATACATGGCATTGCCGCACCAGACACGCGAGTCAGCGGACTAATCCCGGGAGGAGACACCCATGCAGGCTCCACAGCAGTTCAAGGCATACCGGACTTTTCAGGAGGACGGCGTCATCAGGAGCCGCTTTGTCGAGATGGCGCCCGCGGACCTCGATCCGGGCGATGTGCTGGTCAAGACCAAGTATTCGACCATCAATTACAAGGATGCGCTCTCGTACAACGGCGCCGGCAAGATCATGCGCAAGTACCCGACGGTCGCCGGCATCGACATGGCGGGCACGGTCGAGACGTCGGCCGATCCGCGCTTTCGGCATGGCGACAAGGTGATTGTCCACGCGTACGACATGGGCGTCGCCCACGATGGCGGCTACGCGGAGTACGCGCGCGTGCCGGCCGATTGGGTGGTGCGCCGCTCGCCGGATATGACGGCGTTCGAGGCGATGACGCTCGGCACGGCCGGCTACACTGCCGCGCTTGCGATCGAACTCATGCAACATAACGGTCTCAAGCCGGCCAACGGCCCCGTCATTGTCAACGGCGCAACAGGCGGCGTCGGCAGCGTGGCGATCGACATTTTGTCCAAGCTCGGCTATCACGTGGTCGCGTTGACGGGCAAGGCAGACGAAGAGACATATTTGCGCTCGATCGGTGCCGCCGAAATCATGGATCGGCAGAGTCTCGACCTCAGCAAAATTCGCCCGCTCGACAAGGCGACCTGGGCCGGCGCGGTCGACAATCTCGGCGGCGACGTGCTGGCCTGGATGCTCTCGACCATGAAGCAATGGGGTACGGTCGCTAGCGTTGGCCTCGCGGCGGACGCCAAACTCAACACGACCGTCATGCCTTTCATCCTGCGCGGGGTGCAGCTGCTCGGGATCAACAGCTCAGAGGGTGCCATGCCTCTGCGGCAGAAACTGTGGGACCGCCTTGCCAACGAATGGAAACCGTCGCGCGTCCAGGCCAAGGTGCGCACCATCGACTTCGCCGAACTGCCGTCGCATTTCGATGCCTTCCTCAAGGGCATGATCCGTGGCCGCACGGTCGTGCGCATCGGGGCGGACCTGGTGGGCAACTGACGTTGCGGCTGCAGGGTTGATCTGGCGCAACGTCGCATTCGCGGGCGCCGTGTAAGCTTGTGCGTCATCTGGAGCCCGCGATGCCCACCTACGCAGAGACGCACCGCCGCTCGCTGGCCGAGCGCGATGCATTTTGGCGCGACCGCGCCGCGCTGATCCATTGGCAGACGCCTTTTTCCGCAGTGCTCGACTACAGCCGGCCGCCGTTTGCGCGCTGGTTCGTCGGCGGTCGCACCAACCTTTGTCACAACGCAATCGACCGGCATCTCGGGACGCGTGCCGACCAACCCGCACTGATTTTCATTTCCACCGAAACCGGTCAACGGCGGACTTACACCTACGCCGATCTCGACGTCGAGGTGCGTCGCTGCGCCGCGATGTTGCGCGCACAAGGCGTCGCCAAGGGCGACCGGGTGCTCCTCTACATGCCGATGATTCCCGAATCCGTGTTCGCGATGCTGGCAACGGTGCGCATCGGCGCGATCCACTCGGTGGTTTTCGGCGGCTTTGCCGCGGCAAGTCTCGGCCACGCGCATCGACGACGCCAAACCGAAGGTGATGATCACTGCCGATGCCGGCATGCGCGGCGGCAAGGTGATTCCGTACAAGCATCTGGTCGACGAAGCGCTCCGGTTGGCAAAGCATCCACCTGCCAAGGTGGTCATCGTCGATCGTCAACTCGACCCGGCGATGACAAGGATCCCGGGACGCGATCTCGATTACGCTACGCTCGCCACAGAGCACGACGGCGCTGCCGTGCCGTGCGAGTGGCTCGAGTCCTCCGAGCCTTCCTACATTCTTTACACGTCGGGCACGACCGGCAATCCGAAGGGCGTGCAGCGCGACACCGGTGGTTACGCGGTGGCGCTGGCGGCATCGATGCGCGACATCTTCTGCGTTGCGCCTGGCGAGACGATCTTCTGCACCAGCGACGTCGGCTGGGTCGTCGGCCACTCGTACATCGTCTATGCACCACTGCTTAACGGCTCGACCACGATCATGTACGAGGGCCTGCCGATCCGCCCTGATCCGGCCATCTGGTGGAAGATCGTCGCCGAGCACAAGGTGCGCAGCATGTTCAGCTCGCCTACGGCTATCCGCGTGCTCAAGAAGCAGGATCCGGCGTTCATGCGCCAGCACGATGTATCGTGCCTCGAGTACCTGTTCCTCGCGGGCGAGCCCCTCGACGAGCCGACCGCCCGCTGGGCGGCGGATTCGCTCGGTGTCGCCATCGTCGACAACTACTGGCAGACCGAAAGCGGCTGGCCGATCCTCTCGGCGCAACCCGGCATCGAGAACACGCCGCGCAAGTTCGGCAGTCCGTCGTTCCCGACCTGCGGCTACGACGTGCGCATTGTCGACGAGGTCACCGGAGAGGAACTCGGAACCGATCAGAAAGGCGTTCTCACCATAGCGCCGCCGTTGCCGCCCGGGTGCATGAGCACGGTATGGGGCAACGACGCACGCTTCGTCGAGACTTACTTCGCGACGGTCCCGGGGAAGCAAGTCTACTCGACGTTCGACTGGGCCACACGCGACGCCGACGGGTACTACTTCGTGCTTGGCCGTACCGACGACGTGATCAACGTTGCAGGGCATCGCCTCGGCACGCGCGAAATCGAAGAGGCGATCCAGGCGCATCCGGGCATTGCCGAAGTCGCGGTCGTCGGCGTCGCCGACGCGCTCAAGGGCCAGCTTCCGGTGGCTTTTGCGGTCGTCAAGGACCCGTCGCGCATAGCCACCGCCATGGGTGCAGCGGGTATGCGTCAGGAGGTACTGGACACGGTCGACCGCGAACTCGGCGCGATCGGCAGGCCCGGCGCGGTGCACTTCGTGGCGCTATTGCCCAAGACCCGTTCGGGCAAGCTGCTGCGGCGCTCGATGCAGGCGCTGGCTGAAGGACGCGACCCCGGCGATTTGACGACGATTGAAGACCCGGCAGCGCTGGAGGCGATCCGCCAAGCGCTGGCCTCGCGCTGATGGCGGGCGTGAGCCAGATGAGCCATGTGCCGCTGACGCGCGTCACGCGCGGCGACGCGACCGACAGCGTTCACTATGGCTCCGTCGCGGTCGTCGATCGCGACGGCCGGCTTGATCTACGCGGCAGGCGACCCGCGCCATCTCACCACCACGCGCAGCGCGCTCAAACCGCTGCAGGCGCTGCCCCTGGTGGCGAGTGGGGGCGTCGAGCGCTTCGGCTTTTCATCGGCGCAGGTGGCTTTGCTGTGTGCGAGCCACTCGGGTGAACCACGACACGTCGACGCCGTGGCCGACATGCTCGTGCGCGCGGGTTGCACCCCCGACCAGTTGCAATGCGGCGTGCATCCGCCTTTGTACTATACGGCGCGAGAGGAACTGCCGCCGTCGGGCGTCAAATTTTCGGTTCTTCAGCACAATTGCTCAGGCAAGCATGCGGGCATGCTCGCCTGGTGCCGCCACTGCGGGGCGCCGGTCGAAACGTACCTCGCCTTCGACCATCCGCTGCAGCAGGCGATCCGGCAGGCCGTCGCGCAGCTGACCGGCGTTGCCGAGCGCGATCTAATCGCGGGCATCGACGGCTGCTCGGCGCCGAATTATGCCGTGCCGCTGGATCGGCTTGCTTATGCGTTCGCGCGGCTGGCAGCCGGTCGGGACGACGCGCGCTATGGCGCAGCGCCGACCGTGCTGGCGATGGCGATGACTGCGCATCCCGAAATGGTTTCCGGGGAACGCCGCAACGATCTCGCGTTGATGCGGGCCGGCCGTGGCGACTGGGTCACGAAAGTCGGCGCCGAAGGCGTTCAGGCGGTCGGCATTCGCAGCAGAGGCTGGGGCGTTGCCCTAAAGGTGATCGATGGCAACGCGCGCGGGCTGCATCCGGCGACGATTGCCGTGCTCGACCAACTGGGCCTGCTCGATCCGGCGCAGCGCATCGAGCTGGCGCGCGTGGCGGGCGCCGGAGATACGCAATTACCGTGGACTCGTCACCGGGCGGGTTGAACCGGTGGTTCTGCTTTCTGCCGTGTTGATCCTGCCCCCAAGAACCCTCCCGTAAGGTGAACTTCCCGCTCTGCCAATGGTCTAGCGAAGCAGGTTGCCGCCCGCATCATCGGTCCCGGGTTGCCGGGCGGCTCGGCTATACTGCCGGCGGACGTTGCGCCTGTGGTGAGCGGTGCGGCGATAAGACGAACGATATAGGGACCGGCCGCGGATGGCTGACCGCGAAGTAGATCAGCAGCTCGTGGAGCGTGCGCAGCGAGGTGACAAGCGCGCTTTCGAATTGCTGGTGTTGAAGTACCAGCGCAAGCTGGGGCGGCTGTTGTCGCGGCTGGTGCGCGACCCTGCCGAGGTCGAGGACGTGACGCAGGAGGCGTTTATCAAAGCCTATCGTGCGTTGCCCTCGTTTCGCGGGGATAGCGCGTTTTATACGTGGTTGTATCGGATCGGTATCAACACCGCCAAGAATTACCTGGTCGCGATGGGCCGGAGGGCGCCGACGTCGACGGGCTTCGACAACGAGGAAGCGGAGAATTTCGAGGACGCCGAGCAGTTGCGCGATGCGGCGACACCCGAGGACGAATTGCATGGCAAGCAGATCGCGAACACCGTCAACAAGGCGATGGACGCGTTACCCGAGGATTTGCGCACGGCTATTACGCTGCGTGAAATCGAGGGCCTGAGCTACGAAGAGATTGCCAACGTGATGAACTGTCCGATTGGCACAGTGCGTTCCCGGATTTTTCGGGCGCGCGAAGCGATCGCGGCCGAGCTGCGGCCGCTGTTGGGGACGGAAAAGGACCGGAGATGGTGATGGGCAAATTCCAGTCGGTACCGGGCGAAGCGTTCGTGGGCGGATCCATGGAACCGAAGCCGGAGGAAATATCGCAGCTGATGGACGGCGAGCTCGACGCCACGCGCGTCGACAGCGTCTGTACCGGCTTGCGCGAATCCCGCTGCGTCGCGACGTGGGTCTGCTACCACGTGATCGGCGACGCCTTGCGCGGTTCAGCCGCGCCGACCCCGGGATTCTCGGCGCGTTTCTCCGAACGGCTCGCGGCGGAGCCGACCGTGCTGGCACCGCAACTTCGCAAGGCCGCTCCCGCGGCCATGGCATTGGCGGTGGCCGCGACCGTCGCGGCGGTTAGCGTCGTCAGCTGGGTGGCGCTAACCACGATGCCGGTCCCAGCGACTGCGATTGCCGCGGCAGCGCAGGCCGCGTCGGTGCGCGCTGCCGATGCCCGCCGGCCGGTCGACAACGAGTATCTTCTGGCGCACCAGGAATATTCACCGACCACCGCGATCCAGGGCGTCCGGCCGTATCTCCGTGCGGTCGCCGCAAGCGAGCCGGATGCGCGCCCGTAGTCTTCGCGCGGCGGCTGCTTGCCGCTGCGCGAAACTGCAGCTGTTGCGCGTGGGACTGGTTGCCGCGTCGCTATTCGTCGTTCCACCCGCGTTCGCCGACGACGCCGCCGGCTGGCTGCAGCGGGCGGCAGCGGCGGCGCGCTCGCTCAACTACGTCGGTACGGTGGCCAATCAGCATGGCGGCCGCGTCGAGACATCGCGACTCGTCCATTTCAGCGACGCCGAAGGGGAATACGAAAAGCTGACCAACCTCGACGGCCCGTCGCGGATAGTCATCCGGGTCAACGATCAAGTACGCTGCTACTATTCGGATGCCAAGCTGGTGCGCGTCGAGCCGCAGGCACTGCACAACGTGTTTCCGTCGCTCCTTCCGCAGCAGCTTGCAACGCTCTCGGACTACTACAATTTTCGCAAGGCCGAGACCGCCCGCGTCGCCGGCCTGGAAACGCAGGCCTATGTGTTCGAGCCCAAGGACGGCATGCGCTTCGGGCACAAGTTCTGGGCGGATACCGTAACGGGGCTGCTCCTGAAAGCACGGCTGGTCAATGAAAAGAACGAAATGATCGATCAGTTCGCGTTCACCGACATCCAGATCGGCACCAAGCTCGATCGCGACATGTTCAAACCGCTGTTTCCCCCGCCACCTGCCGACTGGCAGGTGCGCGAATACGCGCGTGGCAATGCCGCGTCGCAGGAGACGGGATGGGTCGTCAAGGATCTGCCTCCCGGGTTTTCGAAGGTGGTCGAGGGCTATCGCACCTTGCATGGAAAATCGGAGAAGGTCGCCCACCTCGTGTTTTCCGACGGTCTGGTCGCCGTCTCCGTGTTCGTGGAACCGACGCCGTCGACGCCGCAGCCGGTCGGGCTCTCGCAGCAAGGTGGGGTCAACGTCTACACTCGACCGCTGAACGAGTACCTGATCACCGTCCTCGGCGAGGCGCCTGGGGCGACGGTGCGCCAGATCGCGTATTCGGTCAGCCACCGCTAAGCGCACGGCGCATACAGCTTTCGCAACACCCGCAGCCAACGACAAAGGTATCGAAGTATGAAATATCGCGCATGGACGATGCTTGCCGCATTGTCGAGTTTCACGTGGTTCGCCAACGCAGCGGTCGCGCAGCAGGGACGGTTGCCCGATTTCACCGAACTCTATGAACAGCAGGGCGCGGCCGTCGTCAGCATCGACGTGACCCAGACGGCGAAGCGCCAGCAGACGCCATTCGGGGATCTGTCCGAAGACGATCCATTCTACGAATTCTTCAAACGTTTCGGGCCCATGCCCCGCGGCGGTGCGCCGCGTCAACGCGAATTCGAGCAGCAGTCGACCGGTTCGGGCTTCATACTGTCTCCCGACGGCTACGTGCTGACGAACGTGCATGTTGTCGACGACGCAAACGAAGTAACGGTCAAGCTGTCGGACAAACGCGAATTCAAGGCCAAAGTTGTTGGCGTCGACAAGCGCACCGATGTCGCGCTGCTCAAAATCGAGGCGACGGGGCTGCAGAAGGTCACCATCGGCGATCCCGACAAGCTCAAGGTTGGCGAATGGGTGGCTGCGATCGGCAAGCCTTTCGGCCTCGAAAATACGATCACCGCGGGGATCGTCAGCGCCAAGGGCCGGGAATTGCCCAACGAAAACCTGGTGCCGTTCATCCAGACCGACGTACCCATCAATCCGGGCAACTCGGGTGGTCCGCTGTTCAACATGAAAGGCGAAGTCGTCGGCATCAATTCGCTGATCTTCAGTCGCACGGGCGGATACATGGGACTCGCCTTCGCCATACCCATCGACGTCGCGATGAACGTCGTCAAGCAGATCCAGGACAAGGGCCGCGTCACCCGCGGCCGCATCGGCGTGCAGATCCAGGAAGTGAGCAAGGAAACCGCCGATGCGTTCGGCTTGCCGAAGGCCGGCGGTGCACTGGTCAACTCCGTAGAGAAGGGCGGTCCGGCAGACAAGGCGGGCATCGAATCCGGTGATATCATCGTCAAGGCCGACGGCAAGACCGTGAACACGTCGTCCGAATTGCCGCGCATCGTCACCCAGGTCAAGCCGGGAACCAAGATCACGCTGCAGGTCTGGCGCAAGGGTGCGACCAAGGACATTGTAGTGACCGTGGCCGAACTCAAGGATGACGACGCCGTCAAGCCGACGAAGAAAGGCGCGCCGCAGAGCAAGGACAAGGCCAAACCGAATCGCATGGGCCTGATCCTTTCGGATCTCACCGACGATCAAAAAAAGGAACTGGACCTCAAGAGCGGCGTGGTCGTGGAGGATAGCAGCGGCACTTCGCGTGGCGACATCCAGCCGGGCGACCTCATTCTCGCCGTGATCAGCCGAGGCGCGACCATCGAAGCCAAGAGCGCGGAACAGGTCAATGCTTTGATCGCGAAGCTCGAGAAAGGCGCGTCGGTAACGTTCCTCCTCCGTCGGGGCGACCAGCAATTCTTTTCAACGATCAAGCTGGGCGCGACCTCAGAATAGTCGCGTGAAAGTGACATTGCTCGTGCGCGCATACTGTCATCTGTGCGACGAGATGCGCGATGAACTCGCGCCTCTGCTTGCGTCGACCAAGACAACCGTTGAGCTGCTCGACGTCGACGCCGACCCTGCGCTCGAGACGCTTTGGGGCGACAAGGTCCCGGTCCTGCTCGGCAACGGACGCGAGCTCTGTCACTACCGTCTTGACCATGCCGCAGTCGCGCGGTGGTTGCTCGAGACGACGAGGGCAACCTCGCGCTGACACTCGAAATCGGTTAATATTCAGGTTGTTCCGATACCGGCCGGACTGAATGGGGGGCACTTCGCGGTGCCCCTTTCCTTTGCAGAAATCCATGCAACACATCCGCAATTTCTCCATCATCGCGCACATCGACCACGGCAAGTCGACGCTGGCTGACCGCTTCATCCAGCGTTGCGGCGGCCTGTCGGATCGCGAGATGGAGGCGCAGGTGCTCGATTCGATGGATCTCGAGCGTGAGCGCGGCATCACGATCAAGGCGCAGACCGCGGCACTTTCATATTCGGCGCGTGACGGAGCTGTCTACAGTCTCAACCTTATCGACACGCCGGGCCACGTCGATTTCGCGTACGAAGTTTCGCGCTCGCTGGCCGCTTGCGAAGGCGCGCTGCTCGTAGTCGATGCGTCGCAGGGCGTGGAAGCGCAAACCGTCGCCAATTGCTATACCGCGACCGAGCAGGGTGTCGACGTCATACCCGTCCTGAATAAGATCGATCTGCCTTCGGCTGAGCCGGAGCGCGTGATCGAGGAAATCGAGGACATCATCGGCATTCCGGCGGACGACGCGATTCGCGCCAGTGCGAAGACCGGCGAAGGTGTCGACGACATCCTCGAAGCGGTGATTGCGCGCATACGTCCACCCACAGGCGATCCGGCGGCGCCGCTGTCCGCGCTGATCATCGATTCCTGGTTCGACAACTACGTGGGCGTCGTGATGCTCGTGCGCGTCATGGATGGCACGCTGAAGGCGCGCGACAAGGTCCTGCTGATGGCCAGCGGCGCCACGTACATCTGCGAGCAGGTCGGTGTGTTCACGCCGAAGGCGATCGCTCGTGATGAGTTGTCGGCGGGTGGCGTGGGCTTCGTCATCGCCGGCATCAAGGAGCTCAAGGCCGCGCGCGTCGGTGACACGCTGACGCTGGCGGCACGACCTGCGCTGCAGGCGTTGCCGGGGTTCAAGGAAGTTAAGCCGCAGGTTTTCGCCGGCTTGTACCCGGTGGAATCCAACCAGTACGAGGGCCTGCGCGACGCGCTGGAGAAACTCAAGCTCAACGACGCCTCCCTGCACTACGAGCCCGAAGTCTCGGAAGCGCTGGGCTTCGGCTTTCGTTGCGGCTTTCTCGGCCTGCTGCACATGGACATCGTGCAGGAGCGGCTCGAGCGCGAATACGATATGGACCTCATCACGACGGCGCCCACTGTCGTGTACCAGGTGCTGACGCGCGACGGCACCGTGCAGGAGATCGAGAACCCGTCGAAGTTGCCGGACCTGTCGCGCGTCGAGGAGATTCGCGAACCGATCATCACCACGACGATCCTGACGCCGCAGGACTATGTCGGGCCGGTCATGACGCTGTGCACTGACAAGCGCGGCGTGCAGAAGAACATGCTGTATGTCGGGCGGCAGGTGATGTTGACCTATGAATTGCCATTGGCCGAAGTCGTGATGGATTTCTTCGATCGCCTCAAGTCGGTTTCGCGGGGCTACGCGTCGCTCGACTACGAGTTCAAGGAATTTCGTGCCGCTGACGTGGTCAAGCTGGACATCCTGATCAACAACGAACGCGTCGACGCGCTGTCGGTGATGGTTCATCGGGCCAATGTGCAATACCGTGGCCGCGAAGTCGTCGCGAAGATGCGCAAGCTGATCCCGCGCCAGATGTTCGATGTCGCGATCCAGGCCGCGATCGGCAGTCAGATCATCGCCCGCGAATCGGTCAAGGCGTTGCGCAAGAACGTCCTCGCCAAATGCTATGGGGGCGACATCACGCGCAAGCGCAAGTTGCTCGAAAAGCAGAAAGCCGGTAAGAAGCGCATGAAAGCCGTCGGCAGCGTCGAGATCCCACAGGAAGCGTTTCTCGCGATTCTGCAGGTGGGCGACAAGTGACCACCGCGATGACCACCGCGCCGCACCATAGTCCTAGCGCCAATTTTTCGAACCCACGATCCTGCGCTCAACGATGAACTTCGCCCTGATTCTGTTCGTGCTCACCGCGGTCACCGGCATCATCGCGCTTGCCGATAAGCTCGTCTTCAGCAAGCGACGCGCGGACGGCGAAGGTGAGCCATGGTGGATCGAGTACCCGAAAAGCTTCTTCCCGGTATTGCTGATCGTGTTCCTGCTGCGCTCGTTCGTCGCGGAACCGTTCAAGATTCCAAGCTCATCGATGCGACCGACCCTCGAGGTCGGCGACTTCATCCTGGTCAACAAGTTTTCCTACGGCATACGCCTCCCGATCATCGAGAAGAAGATCATTCCGACGGGGAGCCCACAACGGGGCGACGTCATCGTCTTTCGGTACCCGATCAATCCGGCCCAGGATTTCATCAAGCGGCTGGTTGGATTGCCCGGCGACGAGGTAGTCTATCGCGACAAGCAAATCACTGTGAACGGAGTGCCCTGGCCACAAGTCGCGGACGGTAACTACGGGTATCTCGAGGGGCTCGCGTACGTAACGACCCAGCGATTTACGGAGCGCAGCGACGGCCGTGAGCATGAGATTGCCGTGAACCCATCCGTGCCGCCGGTATTCCCGCACAACGTCCGCACGTTCCCCGGGCGGGATAACTGCGTTTACAATGACCGTGGCTTTACCTGCAAGGTCCCCGAGGGGAGCTATTTCATGATGGGCGACAATCGCGACAACAGCGACGACAGCCGCTACTGGGGTTTCGTGCCGGACGATCACATCCGTGGCAAGGCGTTTTTCATCTGGTTCAACTGGGATGACATAAGCAGTCTGGCATTCAAGCGAATCGGCAGCGCGATCCGATGATGGGAGAAAAATCATGAACCATGGCCGACGGCAGCGAGGTCTGACGATCTCGGGTTTTCTCTTCGTCGCCGTCGTCGCGGTAGCGGTCGTGATGATTGGAGCGCGCATGGGACCTGCGTACCTCGAGTGGTACACGGTCCAGAAAATCCTGGGCGACACGCTGCAGAGCTCCAAGGATGGCTTCACGCTCTACCAATTCCGCAGAAACTTCGACCTCAAGGCGGCCGCTGACTATATCGAGTCCGTCCAAGGCACCGATGTCGAAGTGACCAAGGACGGAAATCAGCTGGTGGCCACCGCGAGCTGGAGCAGGGTGCTGCACCTTGTCGGCAATGTCAGCCTGTTGCTGGAGTTCGAAGCCACGGCAACGAAATAGGCGCATCGATGCCGTTCGAATCCGGTCAGTTCCTTGGCCACGTTTTCCAGCGGCCGGCGTTGCTGCGGCAGGCGCTGACGCACCGCAGTAGTGGCCCCACACACAACGAGCGGCTCGAATTTATCGGCGATGCGGTGCTTAACTGCGTGATCGCCATGAGCCTCTACCTGCGGTTTCCACACATGCCGGAGGGCGAGTTGTCGCGCCTGCGTTCCAATCTCGTCAACAAGGAGACGCTCTTCCGCCTCGCACAGGGCCTGGGGCTCGGGACCGCGGTCCGACTCGGCGAAGGTGAATCACGCAGCGGTGGGGCGGGCCGCCCGTCGATCCTTGCGGACACGCTCGAAGCGGTGTTCGGAGCGGTGTTCATCGACGGAGGTTTTGGCGCGGCACAGGCTTCGATCGAGTCCGTATACATGCCGGAACTCGACCGACTCGACCCGTCCGAGCTCGCCAAGGATCCGAAGACACGGCTCCAGGAATGGCTGCAGGCGCGGCGCTTGCCCGTGCCGGAATACGCAATCGTGGCGATCAGTGGCGAAGCCCATCTGCAGTCTTTCGACGTCGAGTGTCGAATCGCGGCGCTCAATATCGCGGCGGCGGGTTCGGGATCCAATCGCCGTGCCGCGGAGCAGGCGGCCGCCGCGCAAGCGTATGGACAAGCAGTCGCGCGCTGACCTCGTTGCCATCGGCGATACCGCCTTTCGCTGCGGCGAAGTCGCGATTGTCGGGCGCCCGAACGTCGGCAAGTCGACTTTGATCAATGCGCTCGTGGGTGCACGTATCAGCATTACGTCGCGCAAAGCACAGACGACGCGGCATCGCGTACTTGGCATCCTGACGACCGCGCAGGCGCAGTTCATCTTCGTCGATACGCCGGGTTTTCAGACCGAGCATCACTCGGCCCTCAACGAGCGACTCAACCGCACGGTTCGTGTCAGCCTCAAGGACGTCGATGTCGTGGTGTGGGTAATCGAAGCAAGTCGATTGGTTGCGGCGGACCGCACGGTCCTAGCGCTGCTGCCGACGGATATCCCCGTCATCGCGGCAATCAACAAGGTCGATCGCCTTGCCGATCGGGCGCGCGTATTGCCGTACATCGGCAAACTTTCCGCGCTGCGCGATTTCGCAGCGATCGTGCCGATCAGCGCGGAAAAAGGCTGGCAACTCGACGTGCTGCTCGCGGAAGTCGGCAAGCGGCTGCCCGTCGGGGACGCCGTTCATCCGCAGGACGAATTGACCGACCGCGACGAGCGTTTTCTTGCCGCCGAGTACATCCGCGAGAAGATCTTCCGCCTGCTTGGTCAGGAGGTACCTTACGCAACCAGCGTTGCGATCGACAGCTTTGAGCACAAAGCCGGATTGCGCAGCATCCAGGCCACCGTGTATGTCGACAAGACGAGCCAGCGCGCCATGTTGCTTGGTGCGCGCGGTGAACGCATGAAAAGCATCGCCGCATCCGCCCGCCGTGACATGGAGCAACTGTTTGGAGGGAAGGTCTTTCTCGAGGTCTGGGTGAAGGTCAAGTCGGGCTGGGCGACCGACGAGCGCATGCTCAACCAATTCGGCTATTGAGTGGTGACTGAGAGATGAGACAGCAGCACGAACGCCGTGACGATCAGCAGGCATTTGTGCTGCACGCCTATGCCTATCGCGAGACGAGCCTGATCGTCGAGGCGCTGACGGCCGGATACGGCCGCGTGGCGCTCGTCGCGCGCGGCGCCAAGCGGCCGCGTTCCGAGTTGCGTGGCATTCTTCAGGCGTTCCAGCCCCTGACGCTTTGCTGGGCGGGCGGCGGTGAACTCAAGACTCTGATCCACGCCGAATGGCGCGGGGGACTGCCGTTGGTGTCCGGATCGGCGTTGCTGTGCGGTTTTTATCTGAACGAGCTGCTGCTCAAGCTGCTTCCGCGCGAGGATGCGCATCTGCAACTTTTTCGCGCCTACGAAAATGCGCTGGGCGAATTGGCCGCCGGCGCTCAACAGGCGCCGATCCTGCGCCAGTTCGAATTGCGGCTGCTGAGCGAGCTCGGTTACGCGCTGCCGTTGACGCACGAGGCGGACACGGGCGCGCCCGTCGATCCGGCTGCACGGTACTATTATGCGTTCGAGGGAGGACCGCGGCTGAAGGTCGCCGAACCGGGCCGGCGCTATCCGCAGGTGCGTGGCGCGACGTTGCTGGCGCTCGCGGACCTCGATTTCGCGGCGCCCGATGCGGCTGCCGAAGCCAAGCGCCTCATGCGGGAAGTGCTCGACCACTATCTCGAGCAGCGCGCCGTTTTCAGCCGCAGAGTCGTCCGGGATCTGCAGGCGCTCGAGGAAGAAGGCAACGAAGGGCGGAGTTCGGGTAATGATTGAACTAGGCGTCAACATCGATCACGTGGCCACGCTGCGCCAGGCGCGCCGCACGTACGAACCCGACCCGGTCTGGGCCGCAGTGGAAGCGCATCTGGGAGGTGCCGACGGCATCACGGTGCATTTGCGCGAGGACCGGCGTCACATTCAAGACGAGGATGTGCGCAGACTTCGCGAGCTCGTGCACATCAAACTCAATCTGGAAATGGCCGCGACCGACGAAATGGTCGGGATCGCCTGCGCGCTCAAGCCCGAAATGGCGATGCTGGTGCCCGAAGGACGGCAGGAGGTCACGACCGAGGGCGGTCTCGACGTCGTCGGACAGGAAGGCCGCCTCAAGGACGTAGTGGGCAGGCTTGCCGCCGCCGGCATCGTGACGAGCGTATTCATCGACGCGCAGACGCGTCAGGTCGACGCGGCCGCGCGCGTTGGCGCGCGCGTATGCGAGATCCACACCGGACCCTACGCCCACGCATTTCACGCGCACGGCCGCGATGCGGACAGTGCGACGGTCATCACGGAGCTGGCGAAAATACGTGCAGCAGGCGCCGCGGTGCGCGAGCTGGGCATGCGTTTCAATGCCGGCCATGCACTTAATTACTTTAATGTCCAGGCGGTCGCGGCGCTGCCGGATATCCGTGAACTGCATATCGGTCATGCCATCGTCAGCCGGTCGGTATTCGTCGGCCTGCGTGAAGCCGTGCGGCAGATGAAGGCGCTGATGCGTGAGGCGGCGGCCGGGTGAGCGTTCTGCCGCGTGCGCACGGGATTGCATTGCCGCTCGTGCAAGCTCGCGGCCCCGTGATGCTGGACATACCGGGGCTCGTGCTCGATGCGCAGGACCGCGAACGGATCGCGCATCCGCTGGTGGGCGGCGTGATCTTGTTCGCGCGCAACTACGACACGCCCGCACAGCTTGCGGCTTTGACTGCATCCATCCGGGCGCTGCGCGAACCGGCACCGCTGATTGCCGTCGACCATGAAGGCGGCCGCGTGCAGCGCTTTCGCACCGGGTTCACTGCGATTCCCCCGATGCGCACCTTGGGTGAGCTGTGGGATCGCGACGTCGCGGCGGCGGACGCGGAAGCCGAACGGCTGGGTCGCATCGTTGCGGCCGAACTCGTTGCACAGGGAATCGATTTCAGCTTTACCCCGGTACTCGACCTCGACTATGGCGCGAGCGGCGTTATTGGCGATCGGGCGCTGCATCGCAATCCCAATGCCGTGGCGCATCTCGCGAGCGCGCTGTGTCGCGGATTGCGGGCCGGAGGATCGGTCGGTATCGCGAAACATTTTCCAGGCCACGGATTTGTCGCCGCGGATTCGCACCACGAGATTCCCATCGACGAGCGTTCGCTGGCGGCACTGGAGAAAGATGACCTCGTGCCGTTCGGAGTACTCGTTCGAGGAGGCGTCGCCGGCGTGATGCCGGCGCACGTCGTCTATCCTGCCGTGGACGCGCAACCCGCGGGATTTTCGAGCATCTGGCTGCAGAAGATCCTGCGCGGTCGCCTGGGCTTCGATGGAACGATCTTCAGCGACGATCTGTCGATGGCCGGGGCGCACGCGGCGGGCGACATCGTGGCCCGCGCCGACGCGGCACGGGCTGCCGGTTGCGACATGGTGCTCGTGTGCAATGACCTCGCCAGCGCGGACGCACTCCTTGAACTCTGGCGGCCCGCATCCAATCCGGACCTCGAGCGTCGCCTGCAGTCGATGGCGACCTCGGTCGGCGCGCGATAGCGCTACGCCAGTTTCATGTACGGCGTGGCAGCATGCAATTCGCCGGCGACATCGATCGAGAAACGCGATGCGAGGAGGGCAGCTTCGGACGCGTGCGAGGGCGTGCGCACGTAACCCATCGCGACGATGCGGCCGTACTTGCGACTGTAGCCGGTCGAGGTAAGCTCGCCAACGCTCTTCCCGTTCATGAGAATCGGCTCGCCTCCCCACGCGAACGCCGCCGGGTCGTCGAAAGTGAACATGAGCAGACGCTTGGAGGCGCCGGCTTCGCGTTGACGTAACAACGCGGATTTGCCGATGAAGTCGGTCGCCTTGTCGAGTTTGACGGCGTAGGCAAGGCCCGCCTCCCAGGGCGTGTCGTCAGGCCCCAGTTCGGCGCCCCACGCGCGGCGGCCGGCTTCGATGCGCAACGCGTCGATGGTGTAGTAACCGGCATCGCGCAGCCCCAGATCGTCGCTCGCACCGAACAGCGCATCGTAAAGCGTCACGCACTGGTCCGCCGTGACCACGAGTTCGTATCCCGGCCCGCCCACATAGCTCATCCGCGCCGCCCGCGCTCGTGCATAGCCGACGTCGATATCGCGCGTCGTCGCGAAGGGTAAGCCATCCTTGCCGAGATCCTGCGACGAGAGGCGGCCAAGCAACGTGATAGCTTTCGGGCCCATGACCGACAGCACCGAGTACGCGCTGGTGACATCCACGAGCACCGCGAACTCGTCTTCACGCAGGTGCCGGTTGATCCATTCGGCATCACGGGTTGCCTGGGCGGAGCCCGTGAGGATGAAGAAGCTATCGGTAGCAACGCGCGTGATCGTCAGATCGCTCTCGAAGCCGCCGCGGTCGTTGAGCATTGCCGTGTAGACGATACGGTTCAACGGCACGTCGATGTCGTTGGCGCACAATCGCTGGAGGATCTGCAGCGCATCGCGCCCCTTGAACATGAACTTGGCAAACGACGTCTGATCGAACACGACGACGTCCTCGCGCGTCGCGCGCTGCTCGTCCTGCACGATCGGAAGCCAGCCGGGTATGTCGAGGGTTGGCCGCGGCGCTGCCGCGCCGACCGGAAGGAAATAGTTCGCGCGTTCCCAGTTGAACTTGCTGCCGAAGACGGCGCGCTTGGCCTTGAGGCGGTCGTAAAGGGGCGAGCGGCGCAGTGGCCGCACCGTAACGAGTTCCTCACGCGGCCAGCGCATGGCGTAGTGCAGTCCCAGGGTTTCCGCGGTGCGATCCGCGAGGTGTTGGCGATTGGTGTGAAAAGGCGCGAAGCGCCGGATGTCGACGTCCCACAGATCGAGCGAGGCTTCGCCACCGATGATCCACTCGGCAATGAGGCGGCCGGCACCCCCGGCGTTAGCGATGCCGGCGGAATTGAATCCCGCACAGACGAAGTAGCCCCTGACTTCCGGCGCTTCGCCGAGGATGAAATTGCCGTCGAGCGTGAAGCTCTCCGGCCCGTTCAGGAGCATCCGGATTTCCGCGGTCTCGAGGCACGGCGTACGGTGAATCGCATTCGTCATCAGGATTTCGAACTGGTCCCAGTCTTCCGGCAGAAGCTGGAATTCGAAGTTGTCGGGTATGGTGGGGACGTCCCACGGCTTGGCCTCCGGCTCGAATCCGCCCATGACCAGGCCACCGACTTCTTCCTTGTAGTAGATGTAACCATCGGGATCGCGCATGACCGGCAGATCGGGATGCACGCCGGCAATCGGCTTGGTGACGATATAAAAGTGCTCGGCCGCGAACAACGGCACGGCGACGCCGGCCATTTCGCCGAACGCGCGTGCCCATTGCCCGGCGCAATTGACGAGACTCTCGCAGCGTAGTTCGCCTTCATCGTCGGCGGTGCGCCAGCGAACACCTTTGATCGCGCCGCCTTCAACGACGACGCCGACGACCTTGGTCTCCTCGTATATTCTTGCGCCGCGCATGCGGGCGCCTTTCGCGAGCGATTGCGTCAGGTCGGTCGGGTTGGCTTTTCCGTCGCCAGGAATCCAGACGGCACCGGACAAGTCGTCGGTGCGCAGGAGCGGGTAGATGTTTCCTGCTTCCGCGGGCGTGATGAATTCGAAGTCGATACCGAAGCCTCGGGCACGCGCCATCTGGCGCTTCAGCAACTTGACCCGCTCCGGCGTCTTGGCGACGTTCAGGCTGCCGCATTGCTTCCAGCCGGTCGCCAGGCCGGTCTCGGCCTCGAGCGCGCTATAGAGTTCGATGCCGTATCGGCTCATGCGTGTGGCGTTTCGCGTCGCACGCAACTGACCGACAAGGCCCGCCGCGTGCCATGTCGTTCCGCACGTGAGCTTGCCCTGTTCGATCAGGATGACATCGCTGCAGCCCAGCTTGGCGAGGTGATAAGCGGTGCTGGCGCCGGCAATGCCGCCGCCGATGACGACGACCTGCGCGTGGGAAGGAATGCCCGCCATGGTCATGGACCGGGCGCTCAGCCGAGCTTCAGGGCGGCGATGCCCGCAACGACGCTGGCGGCGCCGGCGACCCGGCGCCAGCCGAACCCTTCCTTCAGCCATAACGAACCCATCACCGCCGCAAACAGCACGGAGGTTTCACGCAAAGCGGCCACGGCCGCGATCGGTGCACGCGTCATCGCCCACAACACGATGCCGTAAGCAGCGAGGCTGCATGCACCGCCAACGAGACCCGTGCGCGCGGCCGCGCGCAGATAGCCGATGGCGGGGCGCCCGCGCCGGAGGAGAATCCAGACCACGAAGGGAATGCCTTCGAGGAAGATGAGCCATGCGACGTACGCAAAAGCATTCCCCGACGCGCGCGCGCCGGCGCCGTCGACCAGCGTATACGTCGCAATGATCGCGGCATTGGCGAACGCCCACCACGCCGCGCTTGCCGGATGCTTACGGCGCTGGACAAATGCAATACTGATTACGCCGAGTGAAATCAGCACGATGCCCGCCGTCATGGGCAGGCTCGGCAATTCGCGCAGGAACAGGCTGCCGAGGACCGCCACGATCAGCGGCGCAGTGCCGCGCATCAACGGATACGCGAAGGATAGATCGCCGCTGCGGTAGGCCTGCGCCAGCGTAACGTAGTACGCGAAGTGAATCACCGACGAAGTCGCGATGAACATCCACGCCGCAGGGTGGGGCAGCGGCACGAATGGCAATGCGATCAGGCCCCAAAGCGATGATCCCGCGACGACCGCAGCCGTATCGAGCATCGCGTCGCCGCCTGCCGACGATTTCAGCAGTGCGTTCCACGTCGCGTGGAGCAAGCCTGCGCCGAGGACGGCGAGCGTGATGCCAGCCGTAAGTTGCGTGGCTTCCACTACACCGTGCGGTGCTTGCGCTTTTGCCAGTGACTTGCGTCAGCGACGTCGTCCGGCAGCGGGTCGATAGAGGCGGGTGCAGCAGCCGGTTCGACAGCGTCTTTGAGCCGGGTCTTGGCGAGCACGCCAGCCTGTTCGAGGATCGGATAGGCGATCGAGCAGATGTGCGAGTTAATGCGCTTGAGGTCGCTGATCATGTCGAGGTGCAGCGACGAGGTTTCGATGCTCTGCACCGTGTTGCTGGTGAGGCGCTCGATGTGCGATGCGGCGTACGCGCGCTCGAGATCGCGGAACAATACTTTTTCGGCGAGCAGGCGTTGTGCGCTCGCCAGGTCGCCGTGCAGGAAGACGCTCATGCCGAGTCGCAGGTTTGCCAGCAGCCTGCCGTGCAAGTCGCAGATTTCCTGCATGCCGGCCTCGGAGAAACTGCGGTGCTTCTGGATCTTCTTTTCCTCGAGGTCGGTGATCACGCGCTCGATGATGTCGCCGACCTGTTCCATGTTGATCGCAAAGGAGACGATGTCGGCCCAGCGCCGGCCTTCCTTGTCGTCCAGCGCCTTGCGGCTGACCTGCGTGAGATACAGCTTGATCGCCGTGTAGAGGTTGTCGACGATATCGTCCATGTTGCGCAACCTGGCCGCGAGCGCACGGTCGTTGGTCTTGAGCACGGTCAACATGCCGACGAGCATCTGCTCGATGAAATCGGCGAGCCGCACCGCCTCGCGCGCGGCATTCCCGATGGCCAGCGCTGGAGTGTCGAGCGCGGATGGGTCGAGGTAACGTGCTCTGGCGGGGTCGTCCGCGTCGGGCTTGGCCGGCAGCAGACGCTCTGCAAGCCGCGCGATCCGTTCGGTGAAAAACAGGAAGCCGGCGGCGATGATGATGTTGAACAGCAGGTGGAAGTAGATCGTGATCTGGCCATCGCTGAGCGGCCAGGAAGTGAACATGTCTTCGATGTACGGCAGCAACGGCACGACGATCACGCAGCCGATCAGGCGGAACAGCAGATTGCCGAGATTGACGCGCCGGGCTTCGGGCGGAGAAGTCATCGTATTCAGCATGGCGAGGAGGCCGCTGCCGAGGTTCGCGCCAAGGACGAGTCCGAGCGCGACGTGCAGCGCAATCACCTTCGACGTGGCGAGCGTTGCCGTGAGCAGCACCACGGCCAGGCTCGAATACGACAGCATCGTAAAGACCGCGGCCACCAGCATGTCGAGCAGGACATCGCCGGTCAGCGAGCCAAAGATCACTTTGATGCCGGCGCCCTTGGTCAACGGGCTCGCAGCCAGCACGATGAGCTGCAGCGCAAGGATGATCAGCCCCAGACCGATGAGCACGCGGCCGACGCGGCCGATCGTCGTGGATTCGCGCCGCAGGAACAGTGTCACGCCGACGAAGATGAGCAACGGCGACAGCCATGACAGGTCCAGCGAGAACACGAGGGTCATCAGCGCGGTGCCGACATCCGCGCCGAGCATGACCGCAAGCGCCGGCGCCGTGGCGATCAACCCCTGGCCGGCGAACGATGCGACCATCAGGGCAGTGGCATTGCTGCTCTGGATCAGCGCCGTGATGCCGAGTCCAGCGACGAACGCGGCGTAGCGATTGGCGACGCTTTCGCGCAGAAACCGGCGCAGGTCGCCGCCCCAGATGCTCAGGATCCCGGTCTGGACGATGTGTGTCCCCCAAACGAGCAGCGCGACTCCCGCCAGCAGGTTGAGCAGTATTTTCATCGCGGCCTGGACGCTTCCATGATCGGCACGAAGTGCGCCAGCGGCGCCGTCTTCATGCCCGCGGTCTTGGCGGCGTCATCCCATAAACGCAGTTCGACGGCACGTGAAGCTCCGGCACGAGCGGCAAAATCGGTAGCTTCAGCCGCTGAATACACGCCGCCTTGCAGCGCGAGGCTGCGCTTGGAATCGGGGGACAGCGCGTCTTGATACCCGGGCCGCGTCGCGCAAAGGTAACGCTTGGCATCGACGTGCAGCCGGATCGGCTCGAGCACGTCATCGGTGAACAGTGGTCGCAGGAACGGCAATGCGATGTACTGGTGAACATCGTCGATTCCGCGTCGCGTGGGTGTTTCGCCTTGGTCGTTCAGCATGTGCCCGAGGTCGTGCAGCAGCGCGGCCGTGATCAGCGCGGCGTCCGCGCCGGCAGATTCGGCAAGCGAAGCGGATTGCAGTGCATGTTCGAGCTGGGTCACCGGCTCGCCCGAATACATGCGGCCACCTTTCGCGTCGAACAAGGCGCAGATTTCGGGAATGGTCAGCGCCATGGGTGGGAGATGCGAGTTACCACGGCAGCGAATAGGTTTTCACGTTGGTGAAACTCTTCATGGCCTCCTGCACGCCTTCCTTGTAGCCGAGGCCGGAATCTTTGATGCCACCGAAGGGCGTGAGTTCCAGGCGATAACCGGGCACCTCGCGCACGTTGACGCTACCGACGACCAGTTCGCTGACCAAGCGCGTGATCCAGTCCAGGCGATTGGTGCACACCGCGGAAGACAGTCCGTAGACAGTGGAGTTGGCGATGGCGATGGCGTCGTCGATGGTCTTGAAGCGAATGACCGGCGACACGGGGCCGAAGGTCTCGTCCTTCACCACGGGCATGTCCGGCGTGACGTGGTCGAGCACGGTCGGCGAGTACAGCGCGCCCTGGCGCACGTTGCCGAAGACGAGCTTGGCCCCGCGGGCGATCGCGTCGTTGACCTTGTCCTCGAACGATCGTGCCGCGGTCTCGTCGATGACGGTGCCCATGTCGTTGTCGGGATCCATCGGATCGCCGTATTTGACCGCCTTGGTACGGGCGAGCAGCAGCGCGACGAAGCGGTCCGCGACCGACGCCTGGACGAGAATGCGCTTGACCGCGGTGCAGCGCTGGCCTGAATTCTTGTAAGAGCCCGCGGCCGCAAGCGTTGCCGCCTCCTCGAGATCGGCATCTTCCATGACGATGAGCGGATCGTTGCCGCCGAGCTCGAGCACCTGCCGCTTGTACACCGCCTTCGCGGCGATGTACTTGCCGACCGCCACGCCGCCGGTGAAGGTGACGAGATCGACGTCCGCATTGGTCAGCATCTCGTCGGCGATTTCCTTCGGGTCGCCCGTGACCACCGCGAACATTTCGGGCGGAAGGCCTGCCTCGTAGAGGATGTCGGCGAGCAACAATGCGGTCAGCGGCGTCTTCTCCGTCGGCTTGAGCACCATGCGGTTGTTGGTTGCGATCGACGGCGCAACCTTGTGCGCGACCTGATTCAGGGGATGATTGAAAGGTGTGATCGCCGAGATTGCGCCCTGCAGCGGCTCGCGCAGCGTGTACACCTTGCGCTTCTTGCCGTGCGGTGTGAGGTCGCAGGAGAACACCTGGCCGTCGTCGCTGAGCGCCGCATTGCCCGCGAACACGAACACGTCACAGGCGCGGCCGACTTCGTACAGCGAATCCTTCTTGCAGAGCCCGGACTCGGCGGTGATCAAGTCGGAGATCTCGGCGGCACGTCCGCTGATCAGTTCCGCCGCGCGATGCGAAATGCGATAACGGTCGTGCCGCGTCAGGTTGGATTTGAATCCCCTGGCGATCGCAAAGGCACGGCGCAGGTCGTCGACGCTTGCCTTTGGCACCGTGCCCACGATCGCGCCGGTGTAGGGGTTGCGTACTTCGATGACCCGATCCCCGCCGACGAGTCGCCCGCCGATGCGCATCTTTTCGTTGAGCACGCGGCCGTGCCTGACTTGGGCGAGTTCGGACATCATGTTCACGAGTGCGCTATTGCAGGTAGTTGAGCGCGAGGTCGAAGGCGTCGAAATTGCGCCAGCGGCGGTCCGCAGGAAGTTTGGCGGAGCGACGATTTGCGATCAGCGGCACGCGCTGCTCCGAGACGCCACCGTGCGAGCGCAACGGAACGTCCAATCCGGACAGATCGTGCCGTCCGACGCTCGATCCGAGCACAGAAAGCCGCTCGGCGACGATCACGAGGTCGCCGACGCGGTCCGGCGGCAGCTCGAACTTGGCGCAGGCATCGACGCGGGAAAGGACGAGTTCAACGCCAGGCAACGCAGCGATGCGCCGGGCGGCGTCCGCGATGCGATCGGGTGGCAGATACGCTGTCGCAAACGATCCCAGCGCACCGTGATGCACTACGTACGGGTCGGTGATCGGCAGGATGACGCGTGCGACGCCGGCGCCGTACCAGTCATCGAGCAGATCCTGCAGAAACACGATGTTGGGTTGGCCGAAGGCGTCGGTCTTGGCATTCATGCCGTGATCTGCCGTGACGACGATGGCTGCGCCCATCGCGTCGAGCTGGGCAAGATAGCCGTCCATCATCGCGTAGAAAGCGTTGGCCGTCGGTGTGCCCGGAGCGGCTTTGTGCTGGACGTAGTCGGTGGTCGAGAGATACATGAGATCAGGACGCTCGCGGGCCATCAGCTTGACCCCGGCGGCGAAGACGAATTCCGACAGCGCCGCGCTGTACACGGATGGCACCGGCATGCCCACGAGGTCGACGATGTCGGCCAGACCGTTCGCGGACAACGTGACCTGGTCCGCCTTTTCCGACGAGAAGCAGATGCCTTGCATTCGATGTCCGAGCAGACTTCGCAGCTTGTCCTTGGCGGTAATCACGGCGACCTTTGCGCCGGCATCCGAAAACGCAGCAAAGATCGTGCCGGCGCGCAGATATTTCGCGTCGTTCATCATGACCTCGGCGCCCGCGTCGCGGTCCCAGAAAAAGTTGCCGCAAATGCCGTGCACCGCCGGCGGGGCGCCGGTGACGATCGACAGGTTATTGGGATTGGTGAACGAAGGCACCACGCAATCGGCGGTCAGGCAGGTGCCGCGGTCCTTGAGGCCTGCGAGGAACGGCGCGACGCTGGCTTCGATGGCCTGATTGATGTAGTCCGGCTCGCAGCCGTCGACGCAGACGACGACGACCGGGTGCTCGGGCCAGCGATATTCGCGGCCATTGACGGTAAGGGGTTTGCGGGGCGCGCCGTTCATCGCGATTTGCGCGCCGCGATGACGGCGAAATGACGACGCGGCGCGCCCGCGGCGGTGGCCTGGCTCTTGTGCATGCGCTCGCGGCTGGCCATGACATGGTCGTACAGCGCCCGGCCTGCCGCAGCCGCATTGCCCGCGGCGATCTTGTCGACGATATCGCGATGCTCGCGTGTCGACACCGGCAGCGTGCCGCCTTGCGCGAGCGTTTGCCGGCGAAAGAGGCTCAATTCGTTGACCAGGCGGCGGTAGGTCGCGAGCAACTTGGCGTTGCCGGCCAGCGCGACCAGACGGTCATGAAAGTCGAGGTTCAGGAGCCAATACGCCTGCACGTCATCTTTCGCCGTGGCGCGGTCCATACGCTCGACAAATGCGCGAAGTTCGCGCACGTTCTCGGTCGAGGCGGTATGGGCGAGCTTGCGGCCCGCCCATTCGTCAAGCGCGGCCCGCACTTCATAGATCTCGTTGGCTTCCGCCACGCTGATCTGGCGCACGAACACGCCCCGATTTTTTTCCAGGCGCACCAGCCCCGACTCCTCAAGCGCACGAAACGCCTCGCGCACGGGCCCACGCGAAACACCCAGCGAGTCGGCGAGGTTGGCTTCGTTGAGCTTGGCGCCGGCCGCAAGATCGCCGGCGAGGATCATGCGTTCAAGTTCCTTTTGCACCAGCATGGGCAGCGAGCTCGATTGGACGAGTGCGATCGTTGCTCCGGGCTGGCTTGCCCCGCGCGAGGCGCCGGGGGCCGAGCTTTGGGCAGTTTTAGCCATGCTTGCGATTAGACGCCCGCGGGTGTAGATTGTCAACAATCTGCAATCATCACTGCGGCGGCGTGCGTTGCGAGTGCGGCGCAGTTTTTCATCGCGACGTCACGCGCCGCGGTCAATAATCGGCATTGCCTGCCACAGATTGCCAGCGTAGCATTTTCGAAGTTGCGGGTTGCGGCCACATTCACTTCATCAGGGAGATCAAGATGCGAGTCGGGGTAGACAAATCGTGGGGGCGGCGCTTGGTCGCCGCTGTCGTCGCAACAGCGGCCGTAGCAACAGCGGCCCTATGGACGGTCCCGGCCTCGGCGCAGAAGACCGAGCTGCTGGTCTACACGGCGCTCGAAACGGATCAGATCAAGGCGTACGAGGACGCGTTCTACAAGGCGTATCCGGACATCGCCATCAAGTGGGTTCGCGATTCGACGGGCGTGATCACCGCCAAGCTTCTCGCTGAAAAAGCCAATCCGCAGGCAGACCTGGTCGTCGGCACGTCCGCATCGAGCCTGGCCGTGTTCGCCAACGAAGGCATGCTGCAGGCCTACGCGCCCAAGGGACTCGACAAGATCACGCCGGCGTATCGCGATCCGAAAAATCCGCCGGAATGGGTCGGCATGGACGTCTATGGTGCCGCGATCTGCTTCAACACGGTCGAAGCGGCCAAGCTCAATCTGCCGAAACCGGAAACGTGGAAGGACCTGACCAAACCGATCTACAAGGGCAAGATCGTCATGCCCAATCCTGCATCGTCCGGCACCGGCTATCTGGACGTCGCGGGCTGGCTGCAGATGTGGGGCGACGCCGACGCATGGAAGTTCATGGACGGCGCTGCACGAAAACGTGGCGCATTACACGCATTCGGGATCGAAGCCTTGCCGCGAAGCCGGCGCGGGCGAATTCCCGATCGGCATCTCCTTCGAATATCGCGCTGTGACGACCAAGAAGGGCGGTGCACCGATCGACATCATTTTCCCGAAGGAAGGGCTGGGCTGGGACCTCGAAGCGTCCGGCATCATGAAGACCACCAAGAAGCTCGACGCCGCGCGCAAGCTCATGGATTGGCTGGCCACGCCCGACGCGATGGCGCTGTTCGCCAAGAACTTCGCCGTGCTGGCGATGCCCGGCGTAGCCAAACCGCTCGATTTCGTTCCCGCCAACTACGAGCAGCTCCTGGTCAAGAACGACTTCGCGTGGTCGGCCAAGAATCGCGACAAGATCCTCGCTGAATGGACCAAGCGCTACGACGGCAAGTCGGAACCCAAATAAGTCGCACGACACACCGCGCCCCGATCGACGGGGCGCTTTTTTTTGTGTATCGGAGATGATCGCCGTGCCGAACTCCGCTGCAGAAAATGCGCCGTATCTTCAGCTCGAGGGCGTGCGCAAGACCTTCGGCCAATTCGCGGCGCTGAAGAGCATCGCACTCGCGGTTCGACCCGGCGAGATGGTCACGTTTCTTGGGCCGTCGGGTTGCGGCAAGACGACGCTGCTGCGGATCATTGCCGGGCTCGAAACGCAGGACACGGGCACGATCGTGCAGGCCGGCCGCGATATCTCACGGCTGCCGCCGATGCAGCGCGATTACGGTATCGTGTTCCAGTCCTATGCGCTGTTTCCCAATCTCACGATTTTCGACAACGTCGCCTACGGCCTCGTCAACCGGCGCAAGGGCCGCGACGAAATCCACCGCCGTGTAGGCGAGCTGCTCAAGCTGGTCGGCCTGCCGGACTCGGGCGCCAAATATCCCGGGCAACTCTCGGGTGGCCAGCAGCAGCGCATCGCGCTGGCGCGCGCCCTGGCAACGTCCCCCGGATTGCTGTTGCTCGATGAGCCGTTGTCGGCGCTCGACGCGCTGGAACGCCTGCGGCTGCGTGGCGAGATCCGCGCGCTGCAACGGCGCCTGGGCGTGACGACGATCATGGTCACGCACGACCAGGAAGAGGCGCTGTCGATGGCGGATCGCGTCGTGGTGATGAATCAAGGCGTGATCGAGCAGATCGGCACGCCGCAGGAAATCTACCGTGAGCCCGGCGTCGGCTTTCGTCGCGGACTTCGTCGGCAAGATCAACGTCATCAACGCAGTCGCGGAAGGCGGCGGCCGCTTCCGCGTCGGCACGCTGGTGTTCAACGGCGCGCAAGGCGACGCGGCGGTCGCTGCCGGCACGTCGGTTCGGTTGTATCTGCGCCCCGAGGATGTCGTCATCAACGGTGCCGCCGCGGTCCAGACCAACGCCGCGCGCGCGAAGGTCACCAAGGTCGAGTTCCTGGGTGCGTTCTGCCACGTCACGGTAGCGCTTGCCGGTGCGGAGGAGCAACCGCTGCTGATCAACGTCTCGCGCCACAGCATCGACGAGATGAATCTGGCCGAAGGTTCCGCGCTGCACCTGGGGCTGCCTGCGGAGTGCATGCGCCTGCTCGCATGACGTGGGCCTGGCACGAAATTCGACCATGACTTCAACAACCGCCGACGCCACCGCACTCGCATCCGCACCACGCGTCAAGCCGGCCGCGCATTGGCAGGACCGGCTCGCGCAAGGGTTGCTCGTGCTGATTTGCGCGATCCTGGTCGTGTTCCTGCTCGCGCCGCTGTTCATGATCCTGGTGAAGAGCGTGCAGGACAAGGACGGCGCCTTTGTCGGCCTGCGGCAATTCACCGAGTATTTTCAGACGGCATCGTTGCAGCAATCGATCCTGCACACGATCTCCGTCGCGCTGGCGGTGACCTGCATCACGATCCCGCTGGCTTTCACGTTTGCCTATGCGCTGACGCGCAGTTGCATGCCGCTCAAAGGCACGTTTCGCGTCATCGCACTGACGCCGATCCTCGCGCCGTCGCTGCTGGCCGCGATCTCGTTCATCCAGTGGTTCGGCACGCAAGGCCTGCTCAAGGGGCTGCTCGGCGGAGCCAAGATCTACGGTCCGATCGGCATCATCCTGAGTTCGATCTACGCGGTATTCCCGCACGCACTGATGATCGTCCTGACCGCGCTGCTGCTCGCGGACGGCAGGCTCTACGAGGCGGCGGAGTCGCTCGGCACGCCGACGCTGCGCCGGTTCTTCACGATCACGTTGCCGGGCGCGAAGTACGGCTTGATCAGCGCCGCGATGGTGGTCTTTTCCTATACCGTCAGCGACTTCGGCATTCCCAAGGTGATCGGCGGCAATTTCAACGTACTCGCGCTGGATATTTTCAAGCAGGTCATCGGCCAGCAGAATTTCAACAAGGGCGCGGTGGTCAGCCTGATCCTGCTCGTGCCGGTGGTCCTGGCCTTCATCGTCGACTGGACCATGCAGGGTCGCCAGAAGGCGCAATTCTCCTCGCGTGCAGTGCGCGTATGCGCCGAAGCGGAAACGCTGGTTCGACACCGCGATGTTCATCTATTGCCTAGTCGATCGTGCTTGCTGCTGCTGGCGGTTCTCGGCATGGCGATCTACACGTCGTTCATCAAGTTGTGGCCCTACGACAAATCGTTCAGCCTGCGCCACTACACGTTCGGCCTCATCGATGGCGGCGTCATCTCGGCCTTTTTCAACAGCCTTGAGATGGCGCTGCTGACGGCGGTCTTCGGCACCATGCTCATTTTCGGCGGCGCGTACCTGCTCGAGAAGACGCGAGGCGATGACGGGCTGCGCGCGTTCATTCGCTTGCTGGCGGCGATTCCCGATGGGCGTACCGGGCATGGTGCTCGGCCTCGGCTACATCTTCTTTTTCAACCATCCCGACAATCCGCTCAACGGGCTCTACCACGGCATGACCATCCTGGTGATCGCGACGATCGTCCACTACTACACGTCGAGCCATCTGACCGCGGTGACGGCGCTGAAGTCGCTCGACAACGAGTTCGAGGCGGTGTCGGCGAGCCTCAAGGTGCCGTTCTACAAGACCTTCTTCCGCGTGACGGTTCCGGTCTGCCTGCCCGCGATCCTCGACATCGGCCGCTATCTGTTCGTCAATGCGATGGTGACGATCTCCGCGGTCGTTTTCCTGTACTCGCCCGATACCAAGCTCGCGTCGCTCGCGATCCTCAATCTCGACGACGCCGGCGAGATCGGCCCGGCAGCGGCGATGGCGACGCTGATCGTGCTTTCATCGACCACGTGTGCCTGCTCTATGCGCTGGTGACGCGCTTCCTGCTGACGCGCACGCAGGCGTGGCGCAACACCGGCTGACGCGTCGTGAGCCTTGCAAGGACGCCGACCATGAGCAATCCTCGATCGCGATCCCATCCTGCTGACGCCCGGCCCGCTGACCACGTCGCTGCCGACCAAGTCCGCCATGCTGCGCGACTGGGGATCGTGGGATAGCAACTTCAACGCGGTGACGGCCCGCGTGAGGGAGCGTCTCCTCGCCATCATCAATGGCGCGCCGACGCATGTCTGCGTGCCCATGCAGGGCAGCGGCACGTTCTCGATCGAGGCCGCAGTCAACACGCTCGTGCCGCGCGACGGCCACGTGCTGGTGCTGGTCAACGGCGCCTACGGCAAGCGCATGGCGCGGCTGACGTCGATGATGGGCCGCAAACTGTCGACTCTTCGAAACCGCCGACGGCGTGCCGACCAACGCCGCCGACGTCGCGCGTGCTGCTCGACGCGGATCCGTCGATCACTCACGTGGGGCTGATCCATTGCGAGACGTCGACCGGGATCCTCAATCCGCTGCAAGAGATCGCCGACGTCGTTGCCGTGCGCGGCAAGAGCCTGATCGTCGATGCGATGAGCTCGTTCGGCGCGCTGCCGATCGACGCCGCCCGGGTTCCCTTCGATGCGCTGATCGCGGCGTCGGGCAAGTGTGTCGAAGGGCCGCCCGGCATGGGCTTCGTATTCGTGCGCAAGTCGGTGCTCGAACGATGCGCCGGTCAGTCCGACGTCGCTGTCGCTCGACCTGCACGACCAGTGGTCGTACATGGAAAAGACGACGCAGTGGCGTTACACGCCGCCGACGCACGTCGTCGTCGCGCTGGACGCCGCGCTCGAACAATATCAGCGACGCAGGGCGGCCAGCCGGCGCGCCTGGCGCGATACACGGCGAACTACGAGACGCTGGTCGCCGGCATGAAGGAGCTGGGATTCAAGGTCATTTCTCGATCCGAAGATCCAGGCGCCGATCATCGTGACCTTTCATGCGCCGGCCGACGCGCGGTACGCGTTCAAGGCTTTCTACGACAAGGTTCGCGACAAGGGCTTCGTGCTCTACCCGGGCAAGCTGACGCAGGTCGAGACGTTTCGCGTCGGCTGCATCGGCGCCATCGGCCCCGACGAAATGCGCCACGCCGTGAATGCGGTGCGCGATGCGTTGCGCGAGCTGGGCATCAAGCAGATCGCGCCGGCCGTGATCAAAGCGGCCTGAAGCAAGGCGTCATCCCTTGCGCCGCGGATCCAGCGAAGCCCGGCGCAGCGCGTCGAGTACGGCATGATCATCGCTGCCCGACGCGATGACCTCGTGGCGGAGCAGGTAATCGGCGATCACCAGGCTCGCATCCGCGGTTAGCACGTCGCATCCGCTGCGATTGGCCGCCAGCGTGGCCACATCGGCCAGCGTCTCGAGGCGAAATTCCACGACCTCGCCATCCACGCCGGCCGGAACGAACGCAGGATCGAGCCACAGGTCGTGCACGTGGACGGTCTCGCGTTCGAGACCTCGGGGATGGGCACGGCAGATGCGCAATGTGCCGACCGGCTGCGCGGTCGCCGCGAGCGCAGCCGGAATGCCGGCTTCTTCCCACGCCTCCTTGATGACTGTCGCTTCGACGGTTGCGCCGGCCGCGATGCCGCCTCCAACCATGTTGTCCAGCAATCCGGGATCGACTGCTTTGCGCAAGCTGCGTCGACCAAGCCACATGTGGACACCATTCGGTTTGCGCACCAGGCCGTTGATGTGCGCTGCAAATGTGCGAATGCCGAAATAGCGCGCTGCGCAACGCTCCAATTCGAAGCGTGGCGCCTCGCCAAACTCGCACACGACGGCGTAGCGCTCGTCACGCCACGCGCTGACCAGCCCTTCCGCCGACAACACGCGCGCGATGTGCTCCATCGCATCGGTACGCTCCTCGGGCAGCGAGAGCGCGCGGAAAAAGCGCACCTGATCGTCGTCAACGACGAGCACATCCGGAAAATCGGCGAGACGACGTGCGCGTTCATCATCGATCCAGCCGACGGCGTCGCCGTCGACGATGAACGGCCGGTAACGTGCTCGTGGCGCGGCGAGGATGGCTTCGAGCCGCTCGCGAATCCCGGTTACAATGGCGTTGATTTCCAAGCCTGCATTCTAACTTTTCCGCGTCGCCCATGACCGCCGACGTTCTCGCGCTCTTCGACCTCGATCACACGCTCATGCCGCACGACAGCGACGAGCAGTGGGTCGCGTTTCTGGTCGAGCAAGGCGCGCTCGATGCGATTCGCTACGATGCAGCCAATCGTGAACTCATTGCACGCTACAATCGCGGCGAAGCGGGCAGCGTCGAATTTACCGAGTTCTATCTGTCGACCCTGACCGGGTTCGACGAAGCCGAGCTGCTGCGCTGGCGCGAAAAGTATCTGGTGCGAATCATTCGTCCGCGCATCTCCCAGGCAGCGAAGACGCTGGTCGAGCGGCATGTCGCGGCGGGTGACCGGTTGCTGCTGACGACCGCGGTGTTTCGGTTCCTGGCTGACCCTATAGCGGCTGAATTCGGTATTCATGATGTCATCGCAACGGAAGCCGAACAGATCGACGGCCGCTACACAGGCCGAGTCGCCGGCGTGCCGAATATCCGCGAGGGCAAGTACGAGCGGTTGGTCACGTGGCTTGCCAGCCGAGGGGAGAAGATCGCGGATTTCCGTGAATGCTGGTTTTACGGCGATTCGCTCAATGATCTTCCGTTGTTCACGCACGTCACCCATCCGGTCGTCGTCAACGCGGACCCGGTGCTTGCCGCGCACGCGCGGCACATGGGCTGGCCCGAGTTGCGGGTTGCCTGAGCGGGCTGTCGCCCGCCGAGCGACTGACGCGATAGGCCAGGGCAGGATCGTGCCATACGACGTGCTGGCGCTGTTCGACCTCGACCACACACTACTTACGGTCGACTGCGATGAGGCGTGGGTCGAGTTCTTAGTCGAGCAGGGCGTGGTCGATCGCGCGCACTTCGAAGCAGGCAATCGGCTCGTCGGCGAGCGCTATCGGCGGGGTGAAGTCGGCCTGCTTGAATTCACGGAGTTCTATCTTTCGACATTGACCGGCCATCCGATCGATCGTCTCGAGGCTTGGCGTCGAACCTACCTGCGCACGAAAATCGTTCCGGCGATTCCCTCGGAGTCTCACCAGCTGATCGCGCGGCATTCCGGCCAAGGTCACCTTTGCGTATTGACCACCGCGGCAAACCGATTTCTGGCGGGTCCGATCGGCGAGGAGCTGGGCTTCGAGCACGTCATCGCAACCGAGCCCGAAATGTGCGATGGACGCTATACGGGCAAGGTCTCGGGGTTACCCAACATGCGCGAGAGCAAGATCGCGCGGCTCGATGCATGGCTCTCGGATCGTGCATCCAGGCTCGCTGACTTTCGGCAGAGCTGGTTCTACAGCGACTCGCGCAACGATATACCGTTACTCTCCAAAGTGACGCATCCGGTTGCGGTCAATCCCGACCCCGTCCTCGCCGAACTCGCGGCCTCTAAACGGTGGCCGGTGCTGAAAATCGGTTAGAATCCGCGCTTTTTTCACCGGAGCATCAATGGCGGCGAGGATTATCGACGGCAAGGCGCAAGCCGCACAGATCACCTGCGAAATTACGGCGAAGGTACGCGAGCGCGTGGCGACGGGAAAATCGGCGCCGGGACTCGCAGTCGTGCTCGTTGGCGATCATGAGGCGTCACAAATCTACGTGCGCAACAAGCGCAGGACGACCGACGACGTGGGGATGCGCTCGATGTCGTTCGATCTGCCTGCCACGACGACGCAGCGAAGAACTGCTAGCGCTGATCGATCGACTCAATACCGATCCGGGGGTGCACGGCATCCTGGTCCAGCTGCCGCTTCCCAAGCACATCGACGCCGATCTGGTCACGGAGCGCATTCTTCCCGACAAAGACGTCGACGGTTTTCATCCGTACAACATCGGCCGGCTGGTACTGAAGCGCCCGCGCCTGCGGCCGTGCACGCCCTACGGCTGCATGCTCCTGCTGCGCAGCACCGGCCAAGATCTGGTCGGCAAGCATGCGGTGGTCATTGGGCAGTCGAACATCGTCGGACGTCCGATGGCGCTGGAGCTGCTGATGGCGCGGTGCACGGTGACGATATGCCACTCGGCGACGCGCGATCTGCCCGCCATCGTGGCAAGTGCCGACATCGTCGTGGCGGCGATGGGCAAGCTGCGGTACGTTCAGGGCGAGTGGATCAAACCGGGCGCCATCGTCATCGACGTCGGGACCAATCGCACGCCCGAGGGAAAGTTGCGCGGCGACGTGGACTTCGAATCGGCGAAGGAGCGTGCCGGCTGGATCACGCCGGTCCCCGGCGGGGTGGGGCCGATGACCATTGCCATGTTGCTGGCGAATACGTTGACTGCTGCCGAGTTGCAGGACGCAGGGTCGGCGTGAACGACGTCGCTACACCGCTCTCAGGTGCCACGCTTTCGGACGCGTGAACGTCGTGATGCCATAGGTAGATAGCGTCAAGCCGATGCCCGAATGACCGACACCAGACCACGGCAACCGCGGACTGACGCGATCGCAGCAATTCCAGTAGACCGACCCGGAACGAACTTGCGCAAGGATCTTGCGCGCGCGCTTCGCATTCGGTGTGTAGACACCTGCCGTCAGGCCGTACTCGCTGTCGTTCATCAGCGTGACCGCTTCGGCGTCGTCGCTGACCTTCTGGATGCCGATGATCGGACCGAAACTCTCGTCCTTCATCAACGTCATTTTGTGATTGACGTCGACGAAGACCGTCGGCTCGAACCAGTTGCCCTTTCGCGCGACGACGTTGCCGCCGGTGAGCAGTTTCGCGCCGCGCTTCTTCGCGTCGGCGACCTGCTTTTTCAGTACGTCGAGTTGCGGGCGCCGCGTGATCGCGCCGATGTACGTTGACTCGTCCGTGGGATCGCCGGTCTTGAAGCCATTGACCTCGGCGACGAAAGCCTTGACGAAGGCGTCGTGGATCCTCTCGTGGACGTAGATGCGCTCGACCGAGCAGCACGACTGCCCGGTGTTGTAGAACGCGCCATCGGCGAGGCTCGCCGCTGCCGCACCGACGTCGACGTCATCGCATACGTACACCGGGTCCTTGCCGCCGAGCTCGAGTTGCACCTTGATCATCTTGCGTCCCGCCTTGGCGCCGATGTGGGCGCCGGTCGCGTAAGACCCCGTAAAGAATACGCCGTCGACGGGCTGATTCAGCAGCGCCGCGCCCGTCTTTCCACCGCCGATGACCGGTATGAAGACGTCTTCGGGAATGCCGGCGGCGCGCAGCATTTCCGCGATATGCATGCCGGTGAGCGTGGCGAATTCCGATGGCTTGTAGAGCACCGCATTGCCCGCCAGCAATGCGGGAACGAAAACGTTGCCGCCGACGAAGTAGGGATAGTTCCAAGCGGAAATGTTGGCGATGACGCCCAGCGGCTCGTGTGAAATCCGCTCCTCCAGCTTTTGCGTTGCGTCGATGAAGACCTTTTCGTCCCGCAGCGTACGTGCCGCTTCCGCCAGAAAAAAGTCGATACGTCCGAGCAGCCCGTTGAGCTCGTTGCGCGACTGCCGGATCGGTTTACCGACTTCGCGAGTCAGCGTTTGCGCGAGCTTTTCGAGCGACCGCGTAATTTGCTCGCGGAATCCCTGGATCGCGTCGAGGCGCTGCTTCATCGGCAGCGCGGCCCACCCGGGCTGGGCGGCTCGGGCGCGCAGATACTTGGCGCGGACGGTTGCGTTGCCGTCTTCCGCGATCTCGGCAACGATCGTCATGCGTGGCGGGATTGATTATTTTCATGATCGATGTTCGTCATCGTCTGGCGCGAGCCAGGAAATCGTCGAGGATCGGCGTATCGTCGATGTACGACGCTGCGCCTTGCGCGTGGAACTCGGGGTGCCATTGGACACTGAATACATACGAAGGACCGGTCCAGCGCAACGCTTCGACGACGTGATCAGGTTCCGACCAGGCCTCGACGCCGAGATCGCGGCCGATGTCCTTCGCCGCCTGGTGATGGACCGAGTTGGTTTTGGTCAAGCTGATGCCGGGATACAGGCTGGCCAGACCCGAGCCCGCGACGATCGACGTCGCATGGGCGTTGTCGGCGTAAATGTCCCAGTCGCGATGATTGAGCGTCCCCGGCCGCTGGGTCGCAAGGTCCTGGTAGAGCGTGCCACCGAAGGCAACGTTGATCACCTGCGCACCTCGGCAAACCCCGAGCACCGGTTTGGCTTCGTCCATGAATGCACGCAGCAGCGCGATTTCATAATCGTCGCGGATCCGGTCGCCATTCCATTCGGGCCGTAGCGCGTGTTCGCCGTAGCTCTCGGGGCACACATCGGAACCGCCCATCAGGACCAGTGCGTCGAGTTCGCGCGCGTAGTCGGCGACGCCGACGCGGCTGCGCGCTCTGCGAGTCGTGCCGTCGGGCGACGGAATCATCAGCGCCATCGCGTCCTGCTGCATGATCCAGTGGGCCATGTTCTGTTCGATGTATTGCAGCGTCATCCCCTTGAAGATCGCTCGCCGCGGGTCGGCGTGGAAAAAGCACGCGGAGATGCCGATCTTCACCAAGGCATGACTCGACCTGTCGCCGGTAGGGCGTCAGATCGCCTCGGCGAAGATGCGCTCGAAATCCGCGCGAGTGCACGGCCGCGGATTCGTCTGGTGGCAGATGTCGTCGACGGCCACGTCGACCAGCGCCGGAATGTCGGCGCGTGTCACCGCACGCTTGGACGCGTAGAGCGAGAGTGTTTGCGGAATCGCGAGATCGCGCTTCAGCGCAACCAGCCAGTCGATGAACGCCTGCGCGGCCTCATCGGCCGAGGGCCGGTGAATGCCGACGACGTGCGCCAGCTCCGCCATCTTGGCCGATGCGGCCGACAGGTTGAAGCGCATCACGTGGTCGATCATGATGCCGTTGGCCAGTCCGTGATGCAGGTCAGCCACGGTCGACAGCGCGTGCGCACAGGAATGCACGGCGCCGAGATCCTTCTGAAAGGCGATCGCGCCCATCATCGAGCTCATCATCATGTCCGAGCGCGCGGCGAGGTTGTGGGGCTCGCGCACCGCCGTTCGCAGCGACTTCGCCGCAATGCGCGTGCCTTCGAGCGCGATGCCGTCGCAGAGCGGGTGGTACGCCGGCGAAAGGTACGACTCGACGTTGTGCGTCAGCGCGTCCATGCCGGTCGCGGCGGTGATGTGCGGCGGCAGGTCGAGCGTGAGCTCGGGGTCGGCGAACACGGCACGCGCAAGCAGCTTGGGTGAAAAGATGATTTTCTTGATGTGCGTCGTGTCGTCGGAAACGACGCTCGAGCGCCCGACCTCCGAGCCCGTGCCTGAAGTTGTCGGCAGCGCGACGAAATAGGGCAGGTCGTGCTCGATCGCGCGCACCTGCGGGTGATCCCAAGCGTACTCGAGGACGTCGCCGTGATTGGTCGCCAGGAGCGCGACCGCCTTGGCGACGTCGAGCGCAGCGCCGCCGCCGAGGCCGATGACGGCATCGGCATGATGCGCCCGGTAGGCTTCGGCGCCGTGCATCGCCTGGCTGGCAACGGGGTTGCCCCAGATGTCGGAGTAGACCGCAACGTCGAGACCCGCTAGATCAGTGATGAACGACTTCAGCATCGGCAGCGGCGCGATGCCGCGATCGGTGACGATCAGCGGGCGTCTGACGCCCTGCGCCTTCAGGTGGTCGGCGACCTGCTTGCGTGCGCCGGGTCCGAACAGGATGGTCGTCGGAAATGCGAAGCGGTGAACGGTCATTGCGGCGGGTGTTCTAGATGATTTCGAAGTAGCGTTTCAGTTCCCAGTCGGTGACACCGTCGAGCCACTGCCGCCACTCCCATTCGCGCGTGGCGGCGAAATGATCGACGAAATCGTCGCCGAACCAGTCGCGCGCGATTTTCGAGTTCTGAAAATTGCGCGTCGTTTCGATCAGCGTTCGCGGCGCGCGTGGGATGTGCTCGGCGCCGAGATTGGTACCGTGAATGGGCTTGGCGGTCAGCTTGAGATTCTTCTCGATGCCGTGCAGGCCGGCCGCGAGGCATGCCGCCGCGCCGAGATAGGGATTCATGTCGGCGCCCGGGCAGCGCGTCTCGAGGCGCGTGGCCTTGGGCGACCCGGCGATCACACGAAAACTTGCCGTGCGGTTGTCGAGCCCCCACGTCGGTTTCACCGGCGCCCAGAAGCCATCGACCAGGCGTTTGTAGCTGTTGATCGTCGGCCAGAACATCGGCGCGAATTCGAGCAGGCATGCGATCTGGCCCGCGAGGTAGCTCTCGAAGATCTTGCTCATGTGGTTCGTGTTGCCGGCGTCGTAGAACAGGTTTTTCTTGCCGTCGGTCAGCGATTGGTGAATATGACCGGAGCAGCCGGGATATTGGGCGTTCCATTTCGCCATGAAGCTCGGCATGATGCCGAAACGCGAGCCGATTTCCTTCGCCCCGGTCTTGAAGAGCACAGCGCGATCGGCCGCCTCCAGCGCTTCCGAGAACTGGATGGCGACTTCGTACACACCCGGTCCGGTCTCCGTGTGCAGGCCCTCGATCGGTACGCCGAAGGCCAGCATCTCGACCATCAGGGCCTTGAAATATTCGCGATTCTCGTTGGCGCGCAACAGCGAGTAGCCGAACATGCCCGGCGTGATCGGGTCCGGCCGTATATGACCCTTGTCCGCCCACGACTGCGGCGTCTCGGCAAAATTGAACCATTCGAATTCGATGCCGCACATCGGCGAAACGCCCAGCTTGTCCGCGCGGTTGAGGACGCGCTTGAGCGTCTGCCGCGGACACACCGGATGCGGAACTTCCTTGCCATTCTTTTGCGTCACGAAATCGCCGAGGAAGAACGGTACGCCATCGTCCCAAGGCACGTTGCGATGCGTGCCGAGGTCGATGCGGGCGAGCGCATCGGGAAAGCCCTTGTGCCAACCGGTCACCGTCGTGTTGTCGTAGCACTGGTCGGTCATGTCCCAGCCGAAGACGACGTCGCAGAAACCGAAGCCGCCTTCCGCCGCCGAGAAGAACTTGTCCTTGTGCAGGTATTTGCCGCGCAGCACGCCGTCGATGTCGGAGACCGCGACCTTGACGCGCTGGCCAGGTTCGTTGCGGACCGCGTCGAGCACCTTCTTGGCGGCGATGTTCTGCGGCATGAGTCTTTCTCCCTGTATGGCTTCCGTGCACTGGGCCGCCTTGCATTGGGCGGGTTCCGGCGCGCGAAGCGCGATTGTAACCCCGACGGCTTCGGCTCCCGAAGGGCGCACGCAGTGGCACAATCGACGTGATGAATGCATCCGTACCGGACCCAGGCGCTGTGGCCTCCCGCGCGTCCGCGCTGACGTCGTTGCACGTCGCCGTGGCGCTGTTCGGATTTGCCGGGTTGTTCGGCAAGTGGATCGCGCTGCCGCCCAGCACGATCGTGTTCGGACGTACGCTGGTGGCTGCGACCGCATTGGGCGTGATGCTCGCGCTGCGAAAAGATCGTCGGAACCGCTTTGAGTGGCGTCTCGCGATCAATGGCGCCGTGTTGGCCGTGCACTGGGTTGCGTTCTTCCAGGCAATTCAGATCGCCGGCGTCGCGATCGGGCTGCTGGGCTTCGCGAGTTTTCCGGCTTTCGTGCTGTTGCTCGAATGGCTATTCCTGCGACGGCGTACGAACGCCGGAGAATGGCTGCTCGCCCTCGTCGCGATGTTCGGGCTGGTGCTGATCGTCCCGGACTTTCGGCTGTCCGACAACATCGTGCAGGGAGTCCTCTGGGGCATCCTCGCCGGCGCGACCTTTGCCCTGCTTGCCGTATGCAATCGCGCGCTCGCGCCCCGTCGTCATGCAGACGAAATGGCGTTCTGGCAAAACGCATGCGCCGCCGCCTTGCTCCTGCCGGTGGCGCTGTTCGTGCCGGCTGTAGTGACGCCGCACGACATCGGGCTGATCCTCGTGCTCGGCATCGTTTGTACGGCGCTCGCACACACGCTGTTCATTCGCAGCCTGCGGACGCTATCCGCCCATACGGCGAGCGTGGTCACCGCGCTGGAACCCGTCTACGGCATTGCGCTCGCGGCGGTCCTGCTCGGCGAAATTCCACGTGGGGCGACGCTCGTGGGCGGATTGTTGATTGTGGGATCCGCGCTTTGGGCGACCTGGAATGCACCGCGGACGTAGCGCCGGCGGCTGTGGTTGTGTAGCATCCCCGTTCGAGCAATCAGGCGGTAAAAGATGAATTTGCAAATCGGCATGGTGGGATTGGGACGCATGGGCGCCAATATGGCGCGGCGACTCACCGCGGGCGGCGTCGAAGTCGTCGGCTTCGACCCGGACGCAGCGGCGCGCGCAGCGTTTGGTGAATTCGATGGCTGTACAGCGGCCGACGATCTCGAAGCGCTGGTCCACGCGCTGCATGCACCGCGCGTCGTATGGCTGATGGTCCCGGCGGGAGAACGGACGGAAACCACGCTCGCTGAACTTGCACCGCGGCTGCTTTCGGAAGACGTGATCGTCGATGGCGGCAATGCCTTTTACAAGGATTCGCAGCGCCGGGCCGTCGAACTCGCCAGCTACGGCATCCGTTTCGTCGATTGCGGCGTCTCTGGCGGGGTGTGGGGCAGGGAGCAGGGCTATGCGCTGATGTTCGGTGGCTCGGCTGCCGCCGCGCGTGCGGTCGAGCCTTTCGCGAAGATTCTGGCGCCAGCACCGGATCGCGGCTGGTTGCATTGCGGCGCGAACGGGTCCGGCCATTTCGTCAAGATGATCCACAACGGTATCGAGTACGGAATGATGCAGGCCATGGCCGAGGGTCTTGCGCTGATCAAGGGCAAGGACGAGTTCGAACTCGACGTCGCGGCGATCGCCGAGATGTGGCGGCACGGCAGCGTGGTGCGGTCATGGCTGCTCGACCTGACCGCGGAATTCCTGCGCGAGGACGCGGCGCTCGATGACATCGCGCCGCTGGTCGCCGATTCCGGCGAAGGCCGGTGGACCGTTGCCGAAGCGGTCGAGCAGGGCCTGCCCGCGCCCGTGATGACGCTCGCATTGATGATGCGCTTCGCGAGTCAGGGCAAGAACAGTTACACCGACAAGCTGCTGGCGATGATGCGTAACAGCTTCGGCGGCCATCGCGTGGAAAAGAGCGGGTCATGAGTGCGACGGGCCGCCCCGAGCGCGAATACCGCAGCGCGCAGCGCGAAGGTACTCCATCATGAGCGCGACGGTACTCCAATGACCGTTGTCGTCATGGGGGTGTGCGGTTGTGGCAAGACGACCGTCGGCCGCGCGCTGGCCGATGAACTCGGCTGGGCGTTCCTCGATGCAGATGCGTTCCATCCGGAGGCCAATGTCGCGAAGATGGCGGCGGGTGTCGCGTTGACGGACGCCGACCGCTGGCCGTGGCTGGACCGTTTGAGCGATGAATTGCGGACGCTGCATGCCAGCGGTCGGCATGCCATCCTTGCGTGTTCTGCTCTACGTCAAACGTATCGCGATCGTCTGGCCGCGGCGGGCGAGCTCAGATGGGTGTATCTCAAAGGTGACGCCGCGACCATCGAGCCGCGTCTCGCGTCGCGCCGCGGTCACTACATGCCCCCTTCGCTCCTCGCGAGCCAATTCGCGGCGCTCGAGGAACCTGCCGGCGCGATCGTCATCGACATTCGCCAGAGCATTGCGTCGCAGGTGGCTCAGATTGCCTCGGAACTGCGCGCGACGGCGTGATGGACGCGAAGCGCGAAGTCAAAACGATGAGCGGCGAGCGCAGGTGGCGGCCGGCCACGGAGGTTGCGCATCTGGGGCGCGACCCGAAAAAGCATCTCGGCGCGGTCAATACACCGGTATATCGCGCCTCCACCATTCTGTTCGACACGGTTGCGGCGCTCGAATCTGCCGTGGGCGGCACGTATCCCGGCGTCGTCTACGGCCTGCACGGCATGCCGACGGTCACCGACCTGCAATCCGCATTCGCCGCGCTCGAAGGCGGCTATGCGGCGTTGGCAGTGCCCTCGGGATTGGCTGCGATCACGATCGCTCTGCTGGGCACCACGCGCGCTGGCGATCACGTCCTGGTCACCGACTCCGTCTACGGGCCGACGCGCCGTTTCTGCGAGAATCAGCTCAGAGGTCTTGGTATCGACGTGAGCTACTACGATCCCCTGATCGCGGGCGATATCGGCAGGTTGATCCGCAACAATACCAAAGTCGTCTACACCGAGTCGCCCGGCTCACTGTCTTTCGAGGTGCAGGATATTCCCGCGATTGCGGAAGCCGCGCATCAGCGCGGTGCGCTGGTCATGCTCGATAACACGTGGGCAACACCGCTCGGCTTCCCGTCCTTCACGCGCGGCGTGGACGTCGCGGTGCATGCGGGGACCAAGTACCTGGGCGGTCACTCGGACGTGCTGATCGGCTTGATCACGTGCACCGAGGCGATATTTCCGCGCATGCATCGGCTTTTTACCGACATGGGCGTCACGGCAAGCGGCGACGATTGCTTCCTCGCATTGCGTGGCCTGCGGACGCTGGCCGTGCGCCTGCAACAGCACACCGCAAGCGCGCTGCGTATCGCGCAATGGCTTCGTGAGCAGCCCGAAGTCGCCGAAGTGATCTTTCCCGCGCTGCCCGGTTCGCGTGGCCACGAACTCTGGCAGCGCGACTTCACGGGCGCCTGCGGCCTGTTCGGGGTCGTGCTCAAGCCGGTGGCGAAAGTACGCATCGATGCGATGCTCGACGGCATGCGCCTGTTCAGAATGGGCTTCAGCTGGGGCGGCTTCGAGAGCCTCATCCTGCCCACGCACCCCGGGCGCACCCGTACCGCCACCCGTTGGGAAACGCAGGGGCCAAATCTGCGGCTGCATATCGGACTCGAGGATCCCGATGACCTGATCGAGGACCTCGCGGAAGGATTGGCGCGGTTGCGAGGATGACCAAAATGACTCATACGCAAGGCACTGTCTTCCCATGACTAAACTTTTCGCCAAGCTCAAGGAAGAGTTCCTCGCGGTCCTTCCGCCGACCATTTTTTTCTTCGTCGCGTTGCATATCATTGCGTTCGTTCGCGTGCTGATGCTCAAGGGAACCAACGTGCCTGTATCGTCCACGATGGCCATCATCGTCGCCGCGCTCATTCTCGGCAAGGCGGTCCTGATCGCGGATATGCTGCCGTTCATCAATCGTTATCCCGAAGAACCGCTGATTTACAACGTCGCGCTGGAAGACTGCGATTTACCTGGTGATCGCCGCAGTGATTCACTACCTGGAACGACTGCTCGATTTCTCGCGCCAGGCCGGCGGGATCGTTGCCGGCAATGAAAAATTACTCGCCGAGATCGTGTGGCCGCATTTTTGGGCTGTGCAGATTCTCTTATTTATGCTCATTCTGATGTACTGCACTACGCGCGAACTCGTGCGGGTGATCGGCAGGGAGAAAGTGCTGCGCACCTTTTTCGGTCCGCATCCACTGCCGAAATACTAGCTCGACGCAATCGGCGAGGAATTCGATGTTCGTGCCGGGTCAAAGCTCAGCGCTGCGACAACTCGTCGTTGGCGCGAATTGATCAAGTTGCGGACGGGTTTCGAGTCACTGCCCGTGAACGGACGCCGCGAGACTATGCAGATTCTGCGGGCTCACGCGGATCACTCCGCCGCGCGGGCTGTCGATGTCCGCGATGAGCATGAAAGACAGGGCGGCAACGAGCGGCAGCACCAGCAGCAGGCGCGACTCCGTCCTCGCATTACGCGCGCCGTAGCCGATCAAAAGGTTGCAGCAGATCGCCATTGCCCCCATCAGCCACCAGGCCGCGTGCGGAATGCGGTTCCACCATGCCGCCTGCGTGTAGCCCTGCGCGTTCAGCACGTCGTTCATTCCCGCGACGGCCAACGCGACAATAGGATTGGGCTGCGCCATGGCGGGACCCTTGACCAGCGACCACAACTCGTTCTGCAATTGCGCGGTTTTGGCATTGATCTCGCGCAGCTCCTGCGCGTCGCGCGTTGTGTAGAACAGCACGCGCTGATCCAGGTAGGTTGCAAGCGTCGCACGAACTTTCGTCGCATCCGCTCCTGGCAAGAGGTCGGCCCGGACCCATTCCGTGCCGATCGCGTTGGCCTCTGCTTCCTCGAGGTTCTTGCGCTGATCGTAACGACTGGTCGCCATGGAAAAGCTGAAACCGATGATGAGACCAAATAGCGTCAGCGTCGCAGCCAAGATGACGCCGAAGTCATCCTGCGCCGCCTCGTCCACATGAGGCCGCCTGCGGCGAAGCGCGGCCCCGATCAGCGCGGCGACCCAAAGCGCGACAAAAGTGACGACGAAGACGAGCAGCGGATAGTCCGTCAGATTGTTCATGTCTCGTGGGCCGCGTAGATGGACGGTGAATTTACCGCATTTGGACGCGGGGAAGAACCTTTCGACGCAGGCCACGGATGAAACACCGGGATACATGTTGTGCGTGGGTGCCGGTCCGCGGAGTCGCCGTCGGGGTTAGAATAGTCACCGCCCAATACGGCCCCGACGCACGATGCTGGAAACCTTGCCCCGTCCACTGTTGCTGATCCTGCCACTGTTCGTGGCCATTGCGGCCATGGAGGGCTGGTACCTGCAGTCGCGTCGCGGGCAGTTCTACGACTGGCGTGCCTTCCTTGCATCGCTGGGGGATGCGGTGGGCCGCCGGATCATCGTGAGCGTGCTCGGCCTCGGCGTGATCGCCGCTGTGCTCGCGGTGGCGTGGTCGCACCGGATCGCGACAATCCCGATGGATCGGTGGTGGTCGTGGCCGCTGCTGTTTCTCGGCGAGGAGTTTTGCTACTACTGGATGCACCGCGCCGATCATCGCATTCGCTGGATGTGGGCGACGCATGCCGTCCACCATTCGTCGAACCAGTTCGTGCTGGCCAATGCCTATCGGCTAGGCTGGACCGCGCAGGTCAGCGGCACCGCCCTGTTCATGGCGCCGCTCGTTCTGGTGGGATTCAGCCCCGCGGTGGTGCTCGCCGCGCTAGCGGCCAATCTTGTCTACCAGTTCTGGATCCACACGGAACTCATCGGGCGCCTCGGGCCGCTCGAATGGGTGCTCAACACGCCGTCGCATCATCGCGTGCATCATGCGCGCAACGACGCCTATCTCGACCGGAATTTCGGCGGTGTGCTGATCGTCTTCGATCGGCTGTTTGGAACCTTCGCCGAAGAGCGCGCCGACACGCCGTGCAGCTACGGGCTGGTCGAGCCGCTGACGACGAACAATCCGGTGCGAATCGCGTTCCACGGTTGGCGCCGGATGTGGCGCGAGTTTTGCGACGCGGAGGGCCTGCGCGAGCACGCATTGGCGCTCTTCGGGCCGCCGGAATGGCAGTCGGACCTGCACCGCAGTCAGAGCGCACGGCGCCCGGCGCCTTGAAATCCGTCGCCGCCGCGCGCGCCGCGACCCTTCGGAGGCGCAGCGGATGGAGGTGATCGTCGTCGGTGCGGGCATCGGGGGCTTGACGCTCGCGCTGACGCTCCACCGTGCCGGCATTCCAGCACGCATATTCGAATCAGCGCCCACGATCGCGCCGCTTGGTGCTGGAATCAATGTCCTGCCGCATGCCAGCAAGGAGCTGTGCGCGCTGGGGCTGGAAAGCGCGCTGAACCGCGCCGCGGTCAAGACCCGGGAAGCGGTTTTCTACAATCGTTTCGGGCAACTCATCTACCGCGAACCGCTCGGTCGCCTGGGCGGCTATGCCTCACCGCAATTCTCGATTCACCGTGGCGATTTGCAGAACGTTCTGCTGGAAGCGTGCGAGCATCGCCTCGGATCGGACCGAATCTACCTCGGCTGGAAATGCACCGGCTTCGACCAGCGCGCCGACGGTGCGACGGTCGAATTCGTCGATTCGCTGACCGGCGCGAAGCTGTGGCCGCAGCATGCCGACGTCGTGGTCGGCTGCGACGGCCTGCACTCGGTCGTGCGCAAGCAGCTGCACCCGAACGAAGGCGAACCGCGCTATTCCGGCGTCAACATGTGGCGCGGCGTGACCCCGTGGGAGCCGTTTTTGTCGGGCGCCAGCATGGTCCGGGCGGGCTGGCTGACCCACGGCAAGATGGTGATCTACCCGATTCGCGACAACGTCGACAACCAAGGTCGTCAACTCGTCAATTGGGTGGCGGAAATCGAAACCACGAAGTATCGCGATCGGCGCGACTGGAATCGGCCCGGACACGTGGACGACTTCATCGATGCCTACGCCGACTGGCACTTCGACTGGCTTGACGTGCCGGCGATGATTCGCGCGACGGAACCTATTCTCGAATTCCCGATGATCGATCAGGATCCGCTGCCTTGGTGGACGAAGGGACGCGTCACGCTGCTCGGCGATGCCGCGCATCCCATGCTTCCGCGGGGTTCGAATGGGGCAGGGCAGGCCATACTAGACGCCAGGGCGCTGGCGGAGGCCATCAGGTCAATGCCGGACGATCCGAAGGCCGCACTCATGGCCTATGAGAAGATGCGGCTTCCGGCGACGACCAACGTTGTGCTCATGAATCGCAAGAGCCCGCCCGACGCCATCATTCACGAGGTGTATCTTCGCACCGGCGACAAGCCCTTCGCGCGCATCGAAGACGTGATCAGCAACGACGAGTTGCGTGCGATCTCGGACAGCTACAAGCGCGTCGCGCAATACGACCGCGATGCGCTCAGCCGTTGACGCGCAGCGAATCAGCGAGTATCGAGGAGGAGATCTGCATGGCGAGGCACTACATCGGTGTAATGGGAGCGATTGCCGCGGCGTTGTTGCTCCCGCTATCGGCCAGCATCGGCCACGCGCAGGACGCGTATCCGAACAAGCCAGTTAAGCTCATCGTGCCGTTCACGCCCGGCACCGGCATCGACATTCTCGCGCGCACGCTCGGCCAGAAGATGGGCGACGACTGGAAAGAGGCGGTCGTGGTCGAAAACAAGCCAGGCGCGAGCGGAAACATTGGTACCGCCGCCGTTGCCAATTCGCCGCCCGACGGTTACACGCTGCTCGTGACCGCCAGCACGATTGTCCTCAACCGGAGCCTGTTCGTTTCGATCCCCTACGACCCGATCAAGGATTTCGCTCCAGTTGCACCGCTTGCGATCGGACAGCTTGCGCTGGTGGTCAATCCGTCGGTGAAAGCGAAGACGGTGGCGGAGTTCATCGCGCTCGCGAAGGAGCATCCCGGTGCAATGAGCTATGGGTCCCCAGGAAACGGGACGCCCCATCATCTGGCGATGGAACTGTTCAAGGCGAAGACCGGTATTGTTTTGCTGCACATTCCTTACAAGGGAACGGCAGGCGCCACGCAGGACCTGCTGGGTGGGCAGATCAACGCAATGTTCCTGCCGGTGCATGTCGCGCTGCCATTGGTCAGCGCAGGCAAGCTCAACATGCTCGCGGCCGGCGGAACGAAGCGCTCTGCGGTCACGCCTGACGTGCCATCGCTCGCCGAGGCGACAGGACTTCGCGACATCGACACCGACATCTGGTACGGACTCTACGCGCCCATTCGGACGCCTGCGGCCGTCATCGACAAGCTCAACAACACGCTGAACAAGTTGCTGCGGTCGCCCGAGATCGCCGACACGCTGCAAAAGCAGGGGTTGGTCCCAACTGGCGGCACGCCCGGCCAGTTGGGAGACATCACGCGGACCGATCTCGAGCGCTGGGCCAAGGTCGTGCAGGACGCGAAAATTCAGCCCGATTGAGACGCGGGCACCGCGCCCGAATGTGATTTCAACCGGTAAGAACGGCGCGACTCAGCGCATCCGTGCGAATATTTCATCGACGCTGCCTACCGCCAAATGGTCATGAGGGCTGTCGAGCGTCTGCAACTGCGACTGGTATTGTTCGACCCCGATTTGCTGCGCCGAGGCACCCTGTGGGTCCCCGACCAGCGCGGTCAATGACCATGCAGCAACCCCCATCAGCGTGAGGGATAGGGTGCAGCGCCGTGCTATTTTGCCCCTGGAAATACGCATCGCGACTCTCCTCCGTTGGTTGTTATTCCAGCAGACTCGAGCGTACCGGGGCGCCGATCCCGGCTGACCCCCCGGATGGAGGGGACGGTGGGGGGCGGCTGTTTTGGCGACCTCAGGCGCGCGCCGCAACCTTTATCGATTTCCTGGCTTTGGAGGATTTCTGAACGGATTTGGCCACTACCTCGGTGGGCAGCAGGAAGTACGACAGCGCCGGAATCAGGATCAGTGCGCCGAGCATGTTCCAGAGAAACATGAACGTGAGCAGGATGCCCATGTCGGCCTGGAACTTGATTGGCGACCACGCCCACGTGATGACGCCGGCGGCCAGCGTGATACCAACCAGTGCCACCACCTTCCCGGTGAACTGCACTGCTTTCTTGTACGCGTCCGTGAGCGACAGTCCGGCGCGCTGTTGCGCGAGCTGGACCGACAGCAGGTACAGCGCGTAATCGACGCCGATGCCGACACCGAGCGCGATCACGGGTAGCGTTGCCACTTTCACGCCGATGCCCAGCGCAACCATTAGTGCTTCGCACAATATCGACGTGATCATCAGCGGCACGACCGCGACGACGACCGCGCGCCAACTGCGGAACGTGATGAAACAAAGCACGATCACGGCGGCGTAGACGTAGAGCAGCATCGTGCGGTTGGCTTGTTCGACCACGATGTTGGTCGCCGCTTCGATGCCAGCGCTGCCCGCCGCAAGAAGAAATTGGCGATCCTTGTCATTGTGCTTGTTCGCAAAATCGGCCGCGGCCGCGACGACGCGGCTCAGGGTTTCCGCCTTGTGATCGGCGAGGTACGCGATCACCGGCATCACCGAGCACTCGGTGTTGAACAGGTCCGGATTGTTGACCGAGGCGTTCTGCGCCGCGTAGTTGAGCACGTCCTGATTGCGGTTGATCGTCAGCCATTTCGGATTGCCTTCGAACGAGCCCGCGGTGATCTGGCGGGCCGCATCGACGAGCGAGACGGTGGTCTGCACACCAGGAATCTGCTTCAGGAACCAGGCCAGACGATCCGCCTCGACAAGCGTCGGATACTTGAGGCAGCCTTCCTTGTCCGTCTTGACGATGACCGCGAACTGATCGCTGGACAAGGCGTAATTGGCGGTGATGTAGGCGTTGTCCTGGTTATAGCGGGAATCGGCGCGCAACTCAGGCGCCCCCGGATCCAGATCGCCGATCTGCAGGTTCAGGCTGACGACGAAGCCGATCACCGCCAGTGCCAGCGAGACGACGATCGCGCCGATGGCCCACGGCCGGGTCGTGAACCGATCGAGCCAGTCCCAGACCGCGCCGAGGCCCTTGCCTTTGGTCTCTTCCTTTTCTGCGCGCATGCTGCGCTCCGCCGCGCTCTTGCTGACCCCGGTATAGGAGAGCAGCACCGGCAACAACAGCAGGTTCGTGAAGATCAGCACAGCCACGCCGATGCTCGCGGTCATCGCCAGGTCGCGAATCACCGGGATGTCGATCACCATGAGGACGGCGAAGCCCACCGCGTCGGCGAGCAGTGCCGTCAAACCGGCGAGGAACAGGCGCCGAAACGTGTACCGGGCCGCGACCAGCTGATGCGTGCCCCGACCGATGTCCTGCATGATGCCATTCATTTTCTGCGCGCCGTGCGAGACGCCGATGGCGAAGACGAGGAACGGCACCAGGATCGAGAACGGATCGAGTTCGAAACCGAACAAGGCGACCAGCCCCAGCTGCCAGATCACTGCGACAATCGAGCACGCGATAACCAACGCCGTGCTGCGCACGCAGCGCGTATACCAGTAGATGATGGCCGTAGCGATAATCGCGGCGATGCCGAAGAACATCATCACCTTGACCAGGCCGTCGATCAACTCTCCGATCAATTTGGCGAAGCCGATGACCCTGATCTTGACCTTGGGCGTTTCCTTGGCGCGAACCTTGTCCTCGAGGTTTTTTGCCAACTCATACTTGTCGCGTATTTTCTCGTCGAGTATTTTCGACAGGCCGCGATAGTCGATGGGCTTGCCGGTGCCTGCCTGCTTATCCAGCAGCGGTACGAAAATGAGGCTCGACTTGAAGTTGTTGGCCACCAGGCTGCCGACGATGCCCGCGCGCGCGATGTTCTGCTTCAACTGTTCGACCGTTTGCGGCGAGCCATTGTAGGCGTCGGGCATCACCGGGCCGCCGCGAAAGCCTTCTTCGGTGACCTCGGTCCAACGTACCGCCGGTGTCCACAGCGATTTCACCCATGCCCGGTCGACGCCCGGCGTGAGGACGAGTTCGTCGTTGACCTGCTTCAGGACTTCGAGATATTGCGGGTCGAAGATGTCGCCGTCGATGCTTTCGACGACGACGCGGATCGCGTTGCCGAGTCCGCGCAGGTCCTTCTGATAGGTCAGGTAGTTCTTGATGTACGGCTGGCTCTGCGGAATCATTTTCTCGAAGCTCGCGTTGAGCACGAGCTTGGTCGCCGCAAAATAGCCGAGCACGACGGTAATGATGGCGCAAACGATCACCATCACCAGCCGGTTGTTGAAAACGAGGCGTTCGAGCAGATTGCCCGAATTCTGGTCGAAGTCCGCCAGCTTCTTGACGACGGGCATCTGGTCGAGTTCGGTGGAGACGGCAGCCATGTTTTTCCTTTGCGCGTGATAGGGCGTCAGCGCGTCGACATCTCGGTTACGGCGACGCCCCGCGGTCCGACCAGCGCGAGGCGTCCTTCGCCCGCGTCGCCGACACCGGTGAGCGGCATCGATTGCTTGAGCTCGACCTTGCTGAACGTCCGTCCGCCATCCGTGGTAGCGACCACGCGACCGCCGATGTCGGCCAGCAGCGTCGCGCCCTGCACGGTTCGGGTTCCGCTGACGATGGCGGCAGGCAGTCCGGCGTCCACCTTGATCCAGTTTTTTCCAGCGTCGTCGCTGCGAAAGACGTTGCCGCGCAATCCGAACACCAATGCTGCGGATTTGGCATCCGCGATGCCGAAAAAGCTGCCCTTGTAAGGCATGACGATCGAATTGAATCGTTGCGTGGCGACGTCGAGCTTCATCATCACGCCACCTTCGCCGGCGATGTAGAGTTCGCCCGCGGCGGGGCGGATCGCGTAGAGATTGAAGAATTTGGGGTTGTCGGTCCGGTCGAACCAGGGCTCCCACGTTTTGCCGCCATCGGCCGTACGAAAGATGAGGTTGTAGGCACCGACGACGAAGCCGTTCTTGTCGTTCGAAAACCAGACGTCGAGGAAAGGCTTGTCCGCGCCCTGTTCCTTGTAGCGTTTCGCTTCGTCGAGCAGTTTTTTCGCGTCCTCCGAGGCCGGCTGCGCCGCGACCTTGCGCTCCATCGCCGCCAGCAGCAAATCGTTGGCCGTCAGCCCATTGAGCTGAACGTCCCATTTGTCCCCGCCGTCACCCGTATGCAGGACGACGCCGTCGTGCCCGACGACCCAGCCTTGCTTGTCATCGATGAAAAACACCGCCGTCAGGTCCGAGCTCACCGGTACCGGCGACTGTTTCCACGTCACGCCACCATCCGTGGAAATGACGATGTGTCCGCGCTGGCCAACCGCGATCAACCGATCCCCGGCACGGGTCACCGATTGCAGCAGGCTCTTGCTCGCCAGCGGAGACATGAGCGCTGGCACATCGAGCACGTCGGCAAAGCCTGCGGCTGTTGCCCGCAACGGACCTAACACTGCGACACACGCCGCAAGTGCGAGGACTGTCCAGTGCTTGGTCTTCATCGAATCCTCCGCTTGCAGGAAAAACCCCCAACGCAGCATCCAGTCGACGGACGCGGCATGGGGAAAATCGCATTGCGCTAAGTCGACGCCTCTGCCTGTCGCGGCGTCATGCGTAGCTATTCTAGCGAATGCCTGCGCCGGCGAGTGCCTCGGACGCCCAGAAGCTCGGCGTCTTGGCCTCGGTCATGTACTTCACCCCGAAGTACGGTCCTGTCAGCGCGCTGACGGCGTACAAGCCGGAGCTGAAGTCATAGTAGGCATTGGTATCTTCCCATGGCGCCATGCGCATCGTAGCTTTGCGACTGATAGGCGAGCCCGGCGCGATAAAGCTGGTCCGCGAGCGTCGTATTCGTCCGACGCCAACGCGGCCCAGGTATCTTCGTCGATGTAGAACACGCGCTTGCTGTAGATGTGCGCGCTTGTCCGGCTTGAGCGTGGCTTCCACCACCCATACCCGGTGCAGCTCCCAGCGCACGAAGTCGGGGTTCAGGTGATTGGGCTTGGTGATATCGGCCGTCGACTTGGCATAGGTGAGCCGGTAATCGCTGTACGGCACGTACATCTCCTTCTTGCCGATGAGCTTGAAGTCGAAGCGGTCCATCGCCCCGTTGAAGATCGAGGCATCATCATACGTCGACGCGCCGGCGGTGCCGGGATTGGGGGTGTCGTAGGCGATGTCCGGGGCCAGCTTGACGCGACGCTGTCCGGGCAGGTACTGCCAGGCGCGACGACCCTGCTTGATCGGCGCGAGCGTATCCCACACCAGCAGCGCCTCGCCATTGCGTCGCGCCGGCCCGATGTAGTTGAGCTTGACCAGCCAGAAAGGTTCGACGGTGTTGATCACGCCGGTCTTCTTCGGGTCGTAGATCGGCCACTCCCACCACGCCTCGCCCGAGGTCGACAGCGTCGGCACGCCCGCCGAGTCGACATTGAAGCTGTCGTACTTGGCGTCCCAGCCCAGTCCCTTGTAGTGCATCAGGTGATTCCACATCACCTCGTTGCCGGTCTTCGGGATCGGGAACGGATAGCCGGCCAGCGCGTTCTCCAGCGTGATGCCGCCGTCGGCGGTCTTCGCCGCGGTGGCATTCTTGGCGGTGTTCTCGAGCACCAGCTTGGGCACCGCCGCCGTGCGGTGCGTCGGGTAGACATCAAGGCGCATGGTCGGATAGCGCTTCAACAGCTCCTTGGTGCCTTCGGTCAGCTTGTCCGCCTGCGCGGCCATGTCCTTACCGGTGATCACCAGCCGCGGCTTCTCGCTGGCGAACGGATCGGGGCGAATGCCAGCGCCCGCCTGGAAGCCCGCCGGAGGCGTGGTCAAGCCGCCGGTGTACTCCGGAATGGTGCCGTCCTTGTTGCCGGCCTTTTCGGCGCCGACCGCGGTCAGCGTGGTGCCCAGCTGCTTGGCCTCCTCGGCCGACACCGCGGCCCACGCGGTGGGCGTGCACAGCGCGGCGAGCGCGGCGACTAAAATCGTTGTGCGAAACATGATGCTGCTCCTCCTTAGAACGTGGTTTTGAGTGTGAGCGAGACCCAGCCGCGGTCGGACAGCGCGGCGATGACCCCGTTGGGTACGTTCATCGCGCCGGTGGCGGTGGTCGAGTAGTTGCCAAAGTAGCTGTTGTACGCCAGCGCGACCTTGTACTTCTGATAAATGTCGGCGCCGATTCCGGCGCTCCAGGTGCCGGTGCCCTCGTTGCCGCCCAGTTGCACGGCGGCGTTGCCGCTCAGGCCCTGGCTCCAGGTCACCGGTGCCGTCAGGTCGACGCCCGGGAAGACCTGGAACCAGGTCGGTGTGAAATTGATGGCCAGACCGAAGTAGTCACGGCTGACCTTGTCGATGCCGGTGTAGGTGGACGCACCCTTGAACGCCGCCGCATTCTGGGTGACCCGGGCCCATTGCATCCAGGTCAGTTCGCTGGTGAGGGTCGCGGTATCGAACGCCCACGTCTTGGGCAAGGTCGCGACGGCGTTGACGATGGCGTGATAGGTGTCGCCGAGTGCCCCGGGCGTGCCGTTGGTCGGCACCGAGGTGGTGCTGACCGCGCCGACGGTCGAGGCCACCAAGGCGGCCGGCAGCACCGGGATGATGATCGAATTCAACGGCATGTTCTGGCGATAGGAGACTTCGGCGCCGACGCTGACGCCGCCGATGTTCTTGGCCAGCGTGATGCCGTAGATGTGGATGTTGTCGCCGTAGGCCTGGGTATAGGTGCCGGCCTTGCCCTTCTGCGTCAGGTCGGCGACGTTGGTCGCGGCCGGGTTGATGATGCAGGCGCCGGGCGCGACGATGATGCCGCCGATGGCGGTGCAGGTCGGGCCGGGTAACGCCGCGAAACCTTGGGTCAGCAACGTCTGCGGCAGGATGTCGGTCGCGTTGCGGCCGTAGAAGCCCAAGGTGCCGTCGAGCCACGCCGGACTCCAGCGCGCCGACAGGCCGAAGTCGCCGATGCTGCCGCTGGTGCGCGACGGCGGCACGGTCTGCGTATTCCACGCCCGCAGGAAGGTCGGTGATCCAGGCACAGCGGCGGCGAACGGATTGGCGCCGAGGATGAGCGAATCGCCACCGAAGTTCAGGCCGTCGTTGATGGTCAGGTAGTTGCCGGACTCGGGCACCCGCACCGCCTGCCAGTTGTAGAACCACTGGCCGGCGACCGACAGCTCACTGGTCGGCTGCACCTGCAACGTGATGCCGCCCTTCGGCCGGTAGAGTTCCTTGGCCTCCGAGCCCGGCGTCGTGAACGCCTTTTGCAAGTCGAGCGAATTCTGCGCGTAAGAGACGCTGTGAATGGCGCCGCCGAGCAGCAGGCTGTCGCCCCAGAACACGGTGTGCTGCCCCAGCTTGACGCTGACCGGAGCGCCGGCGACGTCGAAATTGGCGAAGCCGAACGCGTCGAGCCATTCGCCCGACACGCCCTTGGAATAGCGTTTAGTGTAGGGACTCAACACCCCCGCGACCGGCAGGCCATTGACCAGCGTGTTGGCGGTGGCCGTGTCGGTATTGTCGAGACTGTTGTAAGCGCCGTCCCACCAGGCGGCATAGCTGGCGCGAAAGCCGTAACTCCTCTGGTAGACGACGTCGAATTCGGACAGCAGGTCGAGGCGGTCGGTGACGATCGAACCGTTGCCAAAGTTGCGATCGCCGTCATCGAAGTTCGGATTGCCGAGGATCTGGGCGTTCTGCTTCTGTGCCCGAACACCGAGGTTGTAGCGGAAGGTATTGTCCCAGCGCATCACCACATCCTCGTTGCCGGTGTCGATGTCGAACGCGTGGGCGGCGCCGCTGATACCGAGGGCGGAAGTCAATGCAAGTGCGATGGTCCGCCGGCGAAATTCCTGCGGCGCGGGCGCTTGTTGTCGATCGATCTTTCATGCTTCTGCCTCCGTTTGAAATTCTGTTGACGAATCGTAGTACGTGTGTGCACCCGGAATCCCCCCTCTGGCGGGGGGGTGCAGCTGCGACGCTGCCCCAAGGCTTCGAACTATTCATGGACTTGGTCATTGAGCTGATCGCGGACACCGTGCCGGCACAGCGGCCGAATGTGCCGAAGATTAGCGGGACAACCCAAAGTTCGTGCCCCCCTGATGGGGGGCGGCCAGCGTGGTTACGTTGGCTACGATCTGTGCGGACACTTCGGTGAATCCAAGGAGACCTCATGACCGACGACGTTTTGCTGTTTGAAAGCCTGGGCCCGGTAGCGCGCCTGACGCTGAATCGCCCGAAAGCGATGAACTCGATGAACCTGGCGCTACTGGCCGCGCTGGACGCGCGCCTGACCGCGATCGCGGCCAACGACGAACTACGCGTCGTGATCATCACCGGCAGCGGTCAGGCCTTCTGCGCCGGCGCGGATCTGAAGGAAGTACTTGCCGGGCCAGAAGCTCGGTCCCGGCGAAGCCGACTTCCTGGATCGCGCCAACGTTGTCTTCAGTCGTCTGCGCAACTTCCCGAAACCGGTCATCGCTGCGCTGAACGGCGTCACGATGGCCGGCGGTCTCGAACTGGCGATGTGCGCGGACCTGGTCGTGGCGGCCGAGAGCGCGACGATCGCCGACGCCCACGCCAATTTCGGCGTCTATCCGGGTGCCGGCGGGGCGGCGATTCTGCCGCGCCTGATCCCGCTCAACATGGCGATGTACCTGTTGCTCACCGGCAAATCCCTCTCGGCGGCCGAAATGCAAGCCTGCGGCCTGGTCTGCGAGGTTCATCCCGACGAAGGCCTCGCCGAGGGCGCGCTGGCGCTCGCCAATCATATCGCCAGGAAGAGTCCGATCGCGCTGCGACGCATGAAGGAAGTGGCCCGTGCCTCGGCCGACAAGACCCGCGACGACGCGCTGCTGCACGAACAGGTGATGTTGCGCGAGCACATGCGTTCGCACGACTTCCACGAAGGCTTGCAGGCCTTTGCCGAAAAACGCGCGCCGCAATTCCAGGGCCGTTGAAGAATACCTATTGAAAGCAAACAAGCAATGAATGAAACCTACATAGTCGGCGTCGGCATGACGCGATTCGGAAGCCTACTCGACCGCAGTGTCTACGACATGGTCGGCGAGGCGGTCGGATTGGCGCTCAACGATGCAGGCTGTCACAAAGCGGATATCGGCTCCGCCTTTTACGCCACGTTGACCAACGGCCAGTTTCAGGGCCAGACGGCCATCCCCGGACCGATCGCCATGCGCCGCATCGGCATCGAAGGCATCCCGGTGTTCACGGTCGAGAACGCCTGCGCCTCCGGCTCTTCGGCCTTCAACCTGGCGACGCATGGCACTGCGTGCCGGCAGCTGCGATATCGCATTGGCCGTCGGTGCAGAAAAGATGAATATCCCGGACAAGGCCAAGATGTTCTCCGCGTTCGATGGTGGCTGGGATGTGTCGACGGTGGAGCAGAACAAGGCCGACGCTGCTGGCGATGGGCGAAGGCGTCGTGCCGCCGCCCGGCACGATGTCGGAGCGCCCGTACAGCGTGTTCATGGACGTGTACGCCGCGATCTGCCGCAACCACATGAAGACGCTATGGCACGACGCAGCGGCAGATCGCCGCGGTGGCGTCCAAGAATCACCAGCATTCGGTGCATAACCCGCTGGCGCAGTTCCAGCAGCCGTTCAGCATCGACGAGGTGCTTGCCGTCACCGCCGATCGCCTATCCGCTGACCACGCTGATGTGTTCGCCGATCAGCGATGGTGCGGCAGCCGCGATCCTGTGCAACGCCGATGGGCTGAAGCGCCTGAACGGCGCAGCAGCGCGCGCGCCGTGCGCGTGCTGGCCAGCGTGATCCAGACGGGGACCTCGCGCAGCCTCGACGAGCCGCAAAAGATCGTCGCCCATCTCGCTGCGAAGAAAGCCTACGAACTGGCCGGCGTCGCGCCTGGCGATGTCAGCGTCGCGGAAGTCCATGATGCGTCGGCGATCGGCGAAATCCTCAACGCCGAATCGCTGATGCTGGTGCCGTTCGGCGAAGGCGGCCCCGCCGCCGAGCGCGGCGATTTCACCATCGGCGGCCGCATTCCGATCAACCCCTCGGGTGGCCTGGAATCCAAGGGCCATCCGATCGGTGCCACGGGCCTGGGCCAGATTCACGAATTGGTGACGCAGTTGCGCGGCGAAGCCGGCAAGCGGCAGGTCGACAACGCACGCATCGCCATCCAGGAAAACGGCGGCGGCCTCTATGGCATCGAGGAAGCCGTGGTGGCAGTCAACATTCTGGCCAGACAGTAGGCCGAGGAACACGACATGGGACACGTCATCAGGACGGAAGAGCAACAGGCGGCGGTTGATGGCTTGCGACGTTTTCTGGACGACAAGATCGACCGGATCTACAGCAAGGAATATCGCGACAAGTTCGTGCCACGCGACAAGATGGGCGAGATCATGCGCCAGCTCACCGACTTCGGGCTCGTTTCCGGTGTCGTCAGCGAAGCCAACGGCGGCATGGGCATCGACTGGCTGACGATGATCATGCTGTTCGAGGAAGTGGCCACCACCTCGGTCGGACCTGTCGGTGCCGGTGCTGATCAATTCCTTCGGCGCACACATGCTGGAAAAACTTGCGCCGGCGCATCTGCGTGAGCGTTATCTGCCCGGGCTCATCAGCGGCAACTCGTTCTGCAGCGTGGGCATTTCGGAACCCGATGTCGGCTCCAACGTACTGGAGATCAAGACGCGGGCAAAGCGCGACGGGGATCACTTCGTCATCAACGGCGAGAAGACCTGGATCAGCAACGGCGCCTACTCCGACTTTCCTGATCTGCACCTGCCGCACCGGCGACGATCCGCGCCGAGGCCTGACGCATTTCCTGCTCGATCGCAAGGAGCACCCCTACGAGGTTCGCGACATCCACAAGATTGCCTGGAACAGTCAATCGACCGCGCAGATCTTCCTCACCGACGTTCGCGTCCCGGCCAGCAACATCATCGGCAACGAGGGCGAGGCGCTGAAGAATACGCTGTCGATGTTCGAGCGCTCGCGGGTATTCGTCGCGGCCCAGGGCCTTGGCATCGCCCGCCGCGCGCTGGAGGAAGCGGTGCGCTTACGCCAAAGAACGCAAACAGCACGGCAAGGTAATCGCCGGCCACCAGCTCATTGCCGCGATGCTCGCCGAAATGGCGACCAACGTGGACGCCTCGCGCCTGCTCGTCTATCGCGCCGCCGCGATGATCGAGGCCGGCGTGCCGGCGGAAATGGAGGCGGCGATGGCCAAATATTTCGCTTGCGAGGCGGCGGTGACCATTGCCCGTCAGGCCGTGCAGATTCACGGTGGCAACGGCGTAACCAGAGAATTCCTGGTCGAGAAGCTCGCGCGCGAAGCCATCATCGCGCCGATCCCCGAGGGAACGACGCAGATCCAGCAGTTGATCATCGGTCGCGCGCTGACCGGAATCAACGCGTTCTGATCAGCGCCGCAACGCTCACCAGTTCATCGACCTTCTACCCACGCTATCTAGAGAGATTCTACCATGCATATCAAAGACAAAGTCGTCGTCATCACCGGCGGCGCTTCCGGCCTTGGCCTTGCCACCGCGCAACTACCTGCTGCAGGAGAAGGGCGCCCGCATTGCCGATTTTCGATTTGAACGTCGAGGCGGGCAACAAAGCCGTGGCCGAACTCGGCCCCGAGCGCGCGATGTTCGTGCAGACCGACGTCAGCAATGAAGAATCGGTGCAGCAGGCCGTTGCTGCAGTCATCGCCCGCTTCGGTGCGATCCATGTCTGCATCAACGGCGCCGCACTGCCGACCGCGTTCAAGGTGCTGGGCAAGGAAGGCAAAGCTGCGCCGCTGGCCAGGTTTGCGCAGACGACGGCCGTCAATCTCAACGGCGTATTCAACGTCATGTCCAAATGCGCCGAGCAGATGGCGAAGAACGAAGCCGAAGGCGGCGAGGAGCGAGGCGTGGTGATCAACGTCTCGTCCGGCGCCGCCTACGAAGGCCAGGTCGGGCAGTGCGCGTACGCTGCCACCAAGGCTGCGATCATCGGCATGAACATGCCTGCGGCGCGCGAACTCGGCGCCATTGGCGTGCGGGTCAACGCCATCGCGCCTGGCCTGTTCCTGACGGCCATGGTTGCAGGCCTCGACGAGAAAGTGCTGAACTCGCTGAAGGACCAGATGGAATCGCCCAAGCGCCTCGGCGATTTACGAGAGTTTGCGCACTGCTGCGCCTTCATCATCGAGAACGCCTATGTCAATGCCGAGACCATTCGCCTGGATGGGGCGGCGCGCATGCGCGCCCGCTGAAAGAAACTCATGACGCAAAAATACGACTTCGACTGGATCGTCATCGGGTCCGGTTTCGGTGGCAGCGTGTCCGCTTTGCGGCTCGCCGAAAAAGGCTACCGGGTTGCGGTGCTCGAATGCGGCCGCCGTTTCCGCGATGAGGACCTGCCGCGAAACGCCTGGCAACTGCGGCGCATGTTCTGGGCGCCGAAGCTTGGCCTGAAAGGCATTTGGCGGCTGACCAAGTTCAAGGACGTCTTCATTCTCAGCGGATCTGCCGTCGGCGGAGGCAGCCTCGCGTACGCCGCGACGCTGTATCGCGCACCACGCGTCTATTTCCAGCATCCACAGTGGCGCGACATGGCAGACTGGGAAACGCGGCTCTCGCCGCACTACGACACGGCCGAGCGAATGCTTGGCGTCAACGAAGTCCCGTTCGACAGCGAGGGCGACCGCATACTGAAGGAGGTCGGCGAGCATCTCGGGTGCGCCAACACATTCAAGAAAACTCGGGTCGGAATCTACTTCGGCCAACCCCGGGTAACCGTGCCCGACCCGTACTTCAATGGAGAAGGCCCGGCGAGGACCGGCTGCCACCGTTGTGGTTCGTGCATGATGGGATGCCCGCACGGCGCGAAGAACACGCTGGTGCGAAACTACCTGTACCTCGCCGAAAAACGGGGCGCCCAGGTCATTCCAGAGCGGATGGTTACCGACGTGCGTCCAGTCGGCGCGGCAGATGGGTCCGACGGATACGTCGTGACCCACGAGCGCACCGGTGCCTGGTGGGCGAAGGACCGGCAGACGTTCACCGCGCGCGGCGTGATCTTTGCAGCGGGCGCACTTGGTACCAATCGGCTGCTGGCCGCTTGCAAACACGGGGGCGGGTTGCCCAACGTCAGCTCGCAACTCGGCGAACTGGTGCGCACCAACAGCGAGACCATGCTGGCCGTGACGCTGCCGCAAGACGTCGGAACCTCGAATTCGGTTGCCATCACCGGCAGTATTTTCCCGGACGAACAGACCCACATTGAGCTGGTCACGTTCGGCAAGGACGCGGACGCCATGAACCTGATGTTCGGGCTCATTACCGGCAACGGCACCCGCCTGACGCGCCCGCTGCGCGCCTTCGGCGCGGTCATCCGCCATCCGCTCATCTTTGTTCGCCGCCTCTGGCCATTCGGCTGGTCACGACGGACTATCGTCCTGGGGCTCATGCAGAGTGCGGACAACGCGCTGCGATTTCGCGCCAAGCGCGGACTTATGGGGGGCACGCGTCTCAGCACCGCGCAGAACCTGAAGCATCCGATGCCGACATTCTTTCCGATCGCCAACGACATGGCCGCGTGGTTCGCCAAGAAGACCGGCGGCATCGCCCAGTCGTTCCTGATCGAAGCGCTGTTCAATACGCCGACCACCGCACACATTCTAGGTGGCGCCGTAATCGGCAAGGACGCCGACCACGGTGTGATCAACGCGCGGCAAGAAGTGTACGGCTATCGCAACCTGCTCGTGTGCGATGGCGCCGCGGTCCCGGCAAATCCGGGTGTCAATCCCAGCCTTACGATCACGGCGATGGCCGAGAACGCGATGAGCCACATTTCGGCGAACGCCGGCTAGGGCTCAGTTCTGGCGCAGGAGATCGGCGGCAGCGTCGAACTCCTGCGCGAGCCTGAGGCAAAGGTCTCGGGTCAGTCGGCACCTCGTCGATGCCGGCGGTGCCGTGGCCGGCGGTCCAGATTGTTTTCCACGCCTTTGCACCGCTGTCCATCAGCTCGTCGGCAACGTCGATGCTTGTCCCGCGCTTTGCTCAGATCGACACCCGCGTTGATCAGGCTCTGCGCCAGGAAGTTGCCGCCGATGCCGGAAATCGACGCCGTGTAAATCACGTCGCTCGCGCCCGATGCGAGCAGCATCGCCTTGTAGGCGTCGTTGGCGAGCGATTCACTGGTAGCGATGAAGCGCGTTCCGAGGTAGGCTAGATCGGCGCCCATCAGACGCGCCGCCGCGATCTGGGCGCCGGTATTGATGCAGCCTCCCAGCAGGATCGTGCCGTCGAACACACGGCGTACTTCCGACACCAGTGCGAACGGGTTGATCGTCCCCGCGTGGCCGCCGGCGCCGGCCGACACGCAAACGATGCCGTCCACTCGCGCGGGCCGCAGCCTTTTCCGCGAACGTCCGATTGATCACGTCGTGAAAGACGATCCCGCCATAACGCTGGATGGCGGCGATGACTTCAGCATTGCAGCCGAGGGAAGTGATGACGACAGGAACTCGATACTTTACGCAGAGCGCGAGATCCGCGTCGAGGCGTGGGTTGGTCTTGTGGACAATCAGATTGACGCCATAAGGCGCCGGCTGCTCGCCCGCAGCTTCGGAAACCGCGAGGCGTTCTTGGATCGTCGTGAGCCAACGCTCGAAGCCCGCGCTCGTGCGCTCGTTCAGCGCCGGGAACGTGCCGAGAACGCCGGCGCGGCAGCATTCGACGACGAGGTCGGGGCCGGAGACGAGAAACATCGGCGCGGCCACCGCGGGGACACGCAGACGATCGGCAAGTTGGGGAGGCAGAGGCATCGGATGGACCGATCAGAATTGAGAGGTCCGCAGCGATCCCGGCACAGCGTGCGATCACGCGAGAACACCGGCATGGCGCAATGCGTCCACCTCCGCCGAGGCGAAGCCCCAATCGCAGAGTGCGGCGTCGTTCGCAATTCCGGCGTCTGGCGGAGGATTTTTGACTTCTGCGTGGTTCGACTGAACCGCGGGGCCGGCGCAGGCTGGGTGACGCCGTCGACTTCGATGAACGTATCGCGTGCTCTGTTGTGCGGATGCGCTGGCGCTTCGTTCACGTCGAGCACCGGCGCGAAACAGGCGTCGCTCCCTTCCAGCACGCGGCACCATTCGTCACGCGATCGCGTCGCAAAAAGTGTCGCGATGCGCGCCTTCAACTCGGGCCACCGGGCCTCGTCCCACTGTTCGCGAAGTGTGACGTCGGTCAGTCCGGATTTCTCTACCAGCAATGCGTAAAACTGTGGCTCGATTGCTCCGATCGAGATCCATTTTCCATCGGCGCAACGGTACGTCGTATAAAACGGCGCGGACGAATCGAGCACACTCACGGTGCCCGGTCCCTTCCAGACACTTGCGGCCTTGAACGCATGAAAGATCGTGGTCAGCAGCGCCGAGCCATCGGTGATTGCCGCGTCGACGACTTGTCCTTGGCCCGACCCGCGTGCTTCGAGGACGGCGCTTACGATGCCTAGCGCCAAGCACCAGCGCGCCGCCGCCCATGTCGCCCAGCGCGGCAGGCGGCGCCCAAGGCTGTCCGCCCGGGGGCGCGCCAAGCGAAAGTGCGCCGGACAACGCAAGGTAATTGAGGTCGTGGCCGGCGGCCTGGGCGAGCGGCCCGCTTTGCCCCCAGCCGGTCATGCGGCCATACACGAGACGCGGGTTGCGCTCGAGGCAAACGCCGGGGCCGAGGCCGTTGCGCTCCATGACGCCAGGGCGAAAGCCTTCGATCAGCGCGTCAGCCGAAGCGACCAGTCGCAGCGCGGCCTCTACGCCTGCCGACTGCTTGAGGTCGAGCGCGATCGTTCGCTTGCCGCGATTGAGCAGGGCGTATGGGCCGAGGTTGAAGAACGACACGCCACGCGTCTGCTGATTCGGAACCTTGCGATCGATGATGAGTACGTCGGCGCCGAGGTCGGCGAGCACCATCGCGGCAAACGGCGCTGGGCCGATTCCCGCAAATTCGACAATTCGTACACCCTGCAACGGACCCATATTTGACTTCCCTGACGCGCGGTTCTGTTTGATGGCGCACCCATAGCTGCGCATGGCCGTGCGAGTGAATGCCGGGATCGTGGCGGCGCCTACAACTCGCCCGCTTCCATCAGCCGCTTGAGCCTGTGCAGGTCGCGCTCGATTTCACCTGAACGATGGCGCGAGAGGACGACCGCCGCCACGCGCGCAGCACCGGTCGGACGGCCCTCGACGATCGTATCGACGCGTGTGGTGTGTCCAGCCCGGCGGCTCAGTTGCGTCAACTGCGCACGCGGTCTCGAAGTCGAAGGGTGCGCTCCGGCATTGCAGGACATAGCCGGAGTGCGGTTGCCGCTCGATGAACTCGACGTCGACGCCCATGCGCTTGCCGAAGATCCTGAGCGTATGCCGAAAGCGACTCCCGGTCTGGATCGGGCCGGGCGTGAGCTTGTGCACCTCCACCACGGCGTCCTGCCATTTGACGTCGTTTTCCGGGTTGCCGACCAGCTCGTAGATATCCTCGACCGAACGCTCGATCTCGATTGAAAACTCTAGCCTCACGATTGTCCGTGCGAATTTTGTCGATAGGTGTCTGCTTGCCCGGGCCTACGAGACCTGCCGTTCCCGGTTCTTCCAGTACTTCTCGCGCACGACCCGTCGCAGGACCTTGCCGACGACACTGAGCGGCAGTTCGTCGACGATGACGATCGACTTCGGCGCTTTGTAGCTGCCGATGCGGCTTTTGACATGCGCGATCAATTCGTCGGTGGTTACGGGTGCTCCGGTCTTGAGCATGACTTCGGCGTGCACGATCTCGCCCCATTCGTCGTGCGGCACACCCACCACGGCCGACATGGTGACGCCAGGATGCGAATTGATTGCCGCTTCGACTTCGATGGCATAGACGTTGAAGCCGCCGCTGATGATCATGTCCTTCTTGCGGTCGACGATGTAGAAATAGCCCTCCGGATCCATGTAGCCAAGGTCGCCGGATTTCCAGAATCCATTGGCGAACTCCGACGCGGTTCCCTCCGGATTCTTGTAATAGCCGCTGATCGTGCCGCGCGTGCGCAGCCACAATTCGCCCATCTCCCCGATGGGCATCTCTTTGCCATGTTCGTCAGCAATCATCACCTCGGTCCCCGGCCCGGGTCGTCCGGCGGAGCCGAGCCGCTTGGTGTCCTCATCGGGGCCGAATTCGTGATCCGCCTTGTCCAGGATGCCGACAGCAAGCGGAGATTCGGTCGCGGCGTAAGCTTGCAGGAAGATGCTGCCGAACCGTGCATGCAGCAGCTTCAGCTTCGATGGACTCATCGGTGCGGCGCCGTAGGCGATGGTCTGCAACGTCGAAAGATCGTGGTTGCGCGCCTCTTCGAGGTCCAGCAGCCGGTAGAGCAGCGTCGGCACGAGAAACGAAATCGTTATCTTTTCCGCTTCGACGGTGCGGCACCATTGCTTGAGGTCGGGAACGTTCTGCGTCACCAGGCACCCGCCACGAAAATAGGTCGGCAGCAGCAACATCCCCGCGCCGTGGCTGAGCGGCGCAAACTGCAGGTTCCGCGTCTCCGGCATGAAGATCTGGTCCGGCATCGCGTAGAGTGAATCGCGACAACCGAGCCAGTTGTCGATCGTGTATTCGGCGCACTTGCCCTTGCCGGTGGTTCCTCCTGTGAAACGGTACAGAACGATGTCCTGGGTGACGTCATGCTCGACGTCGGGCAGCGCATCGGGCACGCCTTCGAGCAGGTCCCAGAAGTAGTGCAAGCCTTTGCGCGGAGCGGGCGGGGGGTCCATGCAGACGATCTGGATGTCGCGTGCCCGCAGCATGTCGTAGTAGCGATCGACCAGGCCGACTTCGAGAAATACGACCTTGGGCTCGATCCAGTCGATCTGCCACGTATGTTCATCCAGCGTGTCGCGAAAATTGGTAAACGCGGCCGTGGCCGCACCCTTGAAGATCGTCCAGTGGTGCATCAGGCTGATGTTGTCGTTGTCCAGGATCAATACGTAACGATCGCCCCGCTGCAGATCGAGTTTGCTCTGCATCATGTTTGCGATGCGGTTGGTGAGCGAGTGCAGTTGCCGGTAGGTGTAGCGGCGGTTTCGCTCGACGTTGACGAGTGCTTCCCGATCGGCATACTGGCGTGCCAGTGCACCAGCCACGCGGGCGAAATTGGTTTTCACGATATCCTCCTTAAGCTTGATCTGCTCGCGGCACGCGCTCAGGAACGGGCTGCGCCTGAAGCGACCGTCTTGTGAGCGGCTCGCGAACGTTTTGTATGTCGGAACTTTTGCGCTCGCGCTCCGCTTTGCTTTCCGCGACCTGCCGCCGGCGACAGCCGCAGCGGCCTTGGTCATGTCGATGAAGCTGTCACGGATGCACTGCGTGTAGTACGCGGGATCAGGGCAGCATCTCCGGCGTGCTCGTCGGCGAGACGATGAGCTTGCCGTCGCAGCTGGTCACTGCATGGAAGAGACCCATTCCATCTGCGATCGGCGCCACGCACGACCAGTAGCGCATGCGGGCACCCAGCAGATAGATCGGCACGGTGGGCCCGGGAACATTGCTGACTGCAGTGTGGTGAAGCGGAAAGGGTCCAACGCCGCCGAGGCCGGTCAAGGTCACCAAGCGGCCGGCAAAGGCGAGCGTAGCGGGCGGTGCGAATTTGCTCAGATCGGTGAGCTCGCTCGCCCCAACGGCGTTGGCCGTTGTCCTTGGTCTGTGCCGTTCCCTCGTGCACACGGCGCAACCTCTCCAGCGGATCCTTGATGTCCGTCCGCAGCGCGAACGTCACGGCCGAGATGTTGTTGCCGCTGGTGGTCGTTGCCGACTTGTCGGCCCTGGTATTCACGGGCGAGACGGCTTTCAAGGTCGCCTTCGGCAGTTCCTTGTGCTTTTGCAGATAGGTGCGCAGCGCGCCGCCGACGACCGCCAGCACCACATCATTGACGGTTGCGCCGGGGACCGCCGCGCGAATCTCCTTGACCTTGGCAAATTCGAACTGGGCGCTGTCGAATACGCGCTGTGAGGATACCTTGGCATTGAATCGCGTTTTCGTGGCATCCGGCATATCGCCTCCCAGCAGACGGCCGACGCCCGACCAGGCCATCGCGCCGAGCTTGGGCAGCACTTTGGCGGCGGGACCCGCCATCCGCAGCGGCGCAGCGAGATTGTCCTGCAGCGCATGCATCAAAAGCGTCAGCGTGCTCGGTGCGATTTCCTGATTCGCGATGCCCGTCTTGCGTACCACGGGTACCCGCCGTCCTTTTTTCGCGTCGAGATCGTGCAGCGCCCAGGTGAGTTCCGCGAACGCGCTTCCGTCCATGGCGGCGTGATGGCCCTTGGTGAGGATCGCGAAGCTGCCTTTCGGCAACCAGTCGACATTGTCGAGACCTTCGATGACGTGCATTTCCCATGGCGGGCGGGAAAGATCGATCTGGCGCGCCTGAATGCGCGACGCAAGAATGCAGAATTGCCGCCAATCGCCCGGCTTGGGCAAGGCTGAGTGGCGGACGTGGAAATTGATGTCGAACTGGTCGTCGAGCGCCCAGTAGGGGTATCCGAGACTGAGCGGCAGCTGGACGATCTTGCGCCGGAAGAAGGGTGCGACTTCCAGACGTCGTTCGATGTGGCTGACAATTTGCTTGAAACGCAGTTTCCCAGTCGGCACGCTTTCCTGGTCGTAGATGTAGATCATCGTGCCGTGCGTGCCTGCATTCGGCCGATCGATATGCAGGAAAAGCGCGTCCTGACCGCTGAGTTTTTTCATGGATTCCACGCCCGATTCGATGCTGATTGGGCATGGTAGCCGGCGGCGCTACGCCGCAGGTCCCCCCCTGGTGGGGGGCGGGGGATCACTCAGTCGTGAGTAGCGAAAGCCTGCGCGCGATTCACGGCCTGAACGCGATTGGCAACGCCCAGCTTGCCGAACATGTTCTTGAGGTGCCACTTCACCGTCTCAGGCCCGATTTTGAGCGACCGTCCGATCTCCTTGTTGCTCAGACCCCGACCGACCAGCGACAGCACTTCGCGCTCCCGGGCACTTAGCGGCTCCGAGAGTGCAGGGGATCCGGCCCCGGCGGGGCGAGGGGTCACGACCGGGCGATCGCCCTGCGCCAACTGCAGCACACGATCGAGGTATTCCTCGCGCAGGTCGGCCGGACGCCCGGTTGCGTCCGCACGCAACTCGCGGACAAGGGCCAGCGCCCAGTCACCGCAATCGACGAAAGTCCGCGCGAGCCCAAGGGCTTGCCCTCGCGCCAGGACATCGCCCAGAACCGTCGCGCGCTCGAGCGCGATCGCCGTGCTCGTGCAGCGCGTGCGCCAGCAGAAGTGTCGCGGTGACGCCCTCCATCGGCGGGGCCATCTCCAAAATTTCCCCGACGATGTTCTCCAATACGCGCATGCTGTCGTCGGAGACGCTCGCCATCGCGCGATGAAATGCCACGCCCAACGCACAAACCCGTGCGCCAAGCCAGTGCGTGGAGAAAGCCTTGCGCGCGACCGTTGGGCCGATCGCCCGCAGGCGATCGGCCAGGTGAGCCGCGTGCTCGGGGCGCGCGCTCCAGGTAAGGCGCAGCAACTCGATGATCGCGGACGCTTCCATGCGCACCCACCCGCGTTCAGCCCCGAGCAGGCGCATCCTTTCGAACAGCGCAATCGCATCCGCGGCGTTGCCTCGGGCCGCTCGGCTCCAGGCGAGCGCGTACGTTGCGCCGGCCATCAAATCGGTAGAGCAAGTCTGTTCGAGCACAGCGATCCTGCCCGCCAGCGCCCGTTCCACACTGTCGAAACGGCCGCGCTCGTAGTCGAGGCGTGCCATCGGAATGCGCGGCATCATGGCCGCGAGCGAACGAGCTCCGGATTCGCCGTCGGCGAAGTCGGCGGCAGCCTGCCAGCTCGCCTCGGCTTCGGCGATCTGTCCCTGACACCACCAGCTCCAGCCGAACAGCACAAGTTGATAGACGCGTTTGAATGCGGTTGTACAAGGGTAAAAATCGCGTGCTTCCGCGTACCGGCGGTGCCAGATGTGATCGATAATCGCGCCGCACTTCAGCACGTCGACAACCCAAGGTTGCGCTTCCGCGCGCATCCCGCGCGAATCGCGCAGGAGCTTGCTCATTCGCTCCGAATCGTCCTGCACGTACGCCAGCGTCAGGCGGATCGCCCGCATCTCCGGCTCGAGCGCGTCGGTCGTGGTCGCGGCATCGGAGTCGGCCTCGATGCCATCAAGGATTGTCTGGACGGCGTCGCCCTGGCCGTTCAACGCGAGTACCCAGCCTTCGGCGAGGCGCAGCATCATGCTCTTGCGATGCAGGCCCGCCGGCAACTTCGCCAGCAGCGTCTGCAAGACGAAGTAGTCGCCATCGCGGACCAGATTCATGGCGCAGCGATTGGCAACATCCACTGCGCGGCCATAGTCGCCGGCCTCGATGGCGTGATGCACCGCCTCGCGCCAGAGGCCCTTGTCCGCGAACCATTCGCTGGCGCGCGTATGCAGTCCCGGAAGCTCGTGCGGATGTCTGCGCACGAGCTCCGCCAACAGAAAGTCGGCGAACAGATGGTGATAGCGATACCAGCGTCGCTCGTCGTCGAGTGGAAGGACGAAGAGCTCGCGCCGCTCGATGTCAGCAATGAGGGCGGCGGCGTTCGGCGTACCGACGACGGCTTCGCTCAGGTCGGCGCAGAATCGACCGAGGATCACCGTTCGCATGAGGAAATCGCGGACGTCTTCCGGCAGCGCGGCGAAGACCTCTTCCTGCAGGTAGCCGCTGACCGCGCGCGCCGCACCGCTGAACGACTCGATCAGATTGCCGACGCTGCGCTTGCCGCGCAAGGCGATCGCCACCATCTGCAGGCCCGCGGCCCAACCTTCGGTGCGCTCGCGCAACGTGTCGATGTCGCGAGGACTCAGCGTCACTTCAGTGGACGCGCGCATGTACGCCTGGACCTCTTCAAATGTCAGCGCAAGATCGTCCGGCCCGATTTCCTCCACTTGGTCCGTGGCCCTCAAACGCGACAGCCTTCGTGGCGGGAACGCGCGCGCAGCGACGACGATCGTCAGGTTGTCGGGGGCCCGGTTGACGAATTCCATCATCCAGTCCTGAATCTTGCTCGACGCCAGGAAATGGAAATCGTCGACGATGAGTACCAGCGAAGTCTTGAGGTCGGCAATGGCGTTCGCGAGCGGCGCCAGCAGCGTGGCCGGTGGCACCAGCTGGCCGCTTCGGGTAATCAGATCGATGACGTCGCGCCCGACTTCCGGGCAGGCGCGATTGATTGCCGCAGCGAGGTAGGCGATGAAAAGATGCACGTCGTCGTCATTGGCGTCGACACTTAGCCACGCGGTTGCAATACCCGCCACGGCGAGATCGTGCTCCCACTGGGCGAGCAACGCCGTCTTGCCGAATCCCGGCCCGGCGTGAATGAGATTGACCCGCGAACGGGGCGGTGCGCCAAGCCGTGTCAGCAGGCGCGGGCGTTGGACCCAGCGCGCGTTCACGCGCGGCGGGGAGATTTTCGTGGCAAGGAAGATCGAATCGGCATCGCCGGAGAATTCCGGCGACGTACGGGCCTTGACTACCATCGGGACTGCGCTCCTCCAGCGACGCTCTAGGTGGTGCCCGCTCTAGACAGTACCGCGTGATCGTACACTACGAGCGCGGAAAAAATGTGTCAAGCCGACGGAGTGGGGATGTGTTGCCTGACGAATCGCGCGAGGTCGGCGATTGCCGCATGCGATTCAGGAAGCCAGTCGATCATCTGGAACACGTGGGGCATGTCCGGCCAGACCTCGAGTTCGACGGCAACGCCGGCCCATCGCGCTTTCTCCGCCGCGCGGATCGAGTCGTCGACGATGAGCTCGCCGCTGCCGGCATGGAACAGAAGCGGCGGCAGCCGTTCGAAGCTGTCGTAGATCGGCGATATCCAAGGTTGGCGCGCATCGGCATTCGGTGCGTACGTCGTCCGCACGAACTGGAGCGCTTCGGGCACCAGCATCGGATCGTGGCCCCGGTTATATTTCAGCGACGCGCTGGCCCCGGTAAGGTCGGTGGCCGCCGAGAGCATGACGACGCATCCGGGCGCAGGCAAACGCTCGTCGCGGACGCGAATGGCCGTCACCAGCGCGAGATTGCCCCCGGCAGAGTCTCCGCCAATGACGATGCGCTCGGCCTTGAACCCCTGGGCCAGTAGCCATCGATACGCGGCAACGCAATCGTCGGACCCTGCAGGAAATGGATGCTCCGGCGCAAGTCGATAGTCGGGCAGCAATACCTGCGCGCCAAGCGCATCGGCAAGCCGCCGCGCAAAGACACGATAGGCAGATGGAAGGTGAGCCATGAATCCGCCACCGTGCAGGTACAGCAAAATGCGTTGTTCATCCGCCGTGGCAGGACGAAACCACTCGCAGGCGACGCCCGTCGCCGCCACTGGATCGCCAAGACGCGTCAGATCGCCTCGTGCGACCCATTTTTCCAGACTGGCGCTGGCGGCGCGGAGCGCGTCGACGGTGAGACCGTTGTGCAGCCGGCGCTTGACCAGCGCGCGAAGCGCCACGTTCAGCGCGCGGCCCGTCAAACTCGACATAGCAATCCCCGAAATGCGCGGCTATCGCCGCGACAGAAGAGCCAGCACGCGTCTCGTCCACCGGGTGTAAGGTGGGCGCAGCACGGACAGCGGATCGATGCGGACGCCACGATACACGCCGCGCGCGTGGCTGAAGGTCCGGAAGCCGAATTCGGCGTGGTAATTGCCCATCCCCGAGTTGCCAGAACCTCCGAACGGAATATTGTCCTGCAGCACGTGAACGGCCACGTCGTTGATCGATGCACCGCCGGAGATCGTCGACGCCAGTACGTGGTCAGCTTGCTGCTTGCCGCCGAAAAAGTACAGTGCCAGCGGCCGCGGCCGCGCATTGATGTAGGCCAGCGCCTCATCGAGCTTGCGGTAAGTCTTGATCGGAAGGACCGGCCCGAAGATCTCTTCCTGCATCAAGCGGCATTCGTCGCCCGGGTTGATCACCAATGCCGGCGCGATCTTGCGTGTCGTTGGCGAGCTGAAGTCCTCGGCTGCCGGATTGACCTCGATGACTTCAATGCCCTTGCTTCGCGCGTCGTCGAGATAGGCCAGCACACGTTGCCGATGATGATCCGAGATCATCGCCGTGTAGTCGGGATTGTCGCGCAGCGTCGGATAGAGGCGCGCGACCGCGCGCTGGAATTCGGCGATAAACGGACGCAATTGTTCTTCGGGCATCAGCGCGTAGTCTGCCGTCACGCAGATCTGTCCGCTGTTGAGGAGCTTTCCCCATGCAACGCGATACGCCGTCAGCGAGAGATCTGCGTCCTCGCCAATGATGACGGGTGACTTGCCGCCCAGTTCGAGCGTGACCGGCGTCAGATTGTCGGCGGCGGCTTTCATTACCAGCTTGCCGACGCGCGGGCTGCCGGTAAAGAAGATATGGTCGAACGGGAGCGCGGTGAACGCGGCACCTACCTCCGGGCCGCCGTAGAAACACGCTACTTCCGTCGGATCGAATGCTTTCTCGATTAATGCGCGACAAAGTTCCGCGGTGCGGGGCGTCAATTCGGAAACCTTGAGCATGGCTCTGTTGCCTGCGGCGAGCATCGGCGCCAGTGGACTGAATGCCGCGAGGACCGGGAAGTTCCAGGGACCGATGTTGGCGACGACGCCCTTGGGCTGGTAGTGGATTTCCGCGCGCGCGCCAACCAGGTTGAACGGAAGATTGGCACTCCGCCGTTCCGGTTTCATCCATTGGTGCAGGTGTTTACGGCAATACTTGAGGTGTTCGATCGCGACGAACACGTCCAGCAGCATCGACTGCTCGTAGGCGCGGCAGCCGAAGTCCTCGGAGATCGCGTCGCAGATTGCTTTTTGGTGGTCCACCAGCAAGCCGATCGCGCGATCGATGCGGTCGATTCGTAACTTGGCGGACGGCGTGCCATCGCGCAAAAACGCCGCGCGTTGCGCGGCAAATACGTTCTTCAGGTCGGCGATGGTCGCGGCATCTGTTGCGAGTGTGCCGATGTCGTTATCTGCGTGTCCCATGATGGTCCCGTGGTCGATGAGCGCATGATGCAGGGCCGGACGCAGACAATCACCCCACGTTCAGGGGGGTATCGCATCGTCCGCTGCTTGATCCGACTGGGATACGGGGCCGCCCTCGCTCATTGTGCCGGCGGGTTCGGCGCGATCAGCTCGAAATCGGGCCGAAAGGTGTCGAACATGCCAAACATGGCGCCGACGGTCCTCGGGTCACCCGCGACTTTGATCTTGCCGTCTTCCATCGCCTGCTTCAGCGACAATTGCTGGGCCAGGATGGCGTCGAGCACCGGACGCGTCAGCGTCAACGTGGCGTCCGCCTTGGGCACGTTGCGTCCGGCCGAGAACGTCAGTGCGGAGTTCTCGAGATTCAGCACGTAGCGCTTGTCGCTGTCGGTGAAATTCCAGTTGAGGACGATGTGCTGGCCTTCGGCTTTGGACGCATTCAAGCGCACGCCAAGCAGGTCGAAAATGTCTTCAAAGGAAAGGGCGCGGATAGTGTCGGGACTGGCAGTGCGCAGAGGTGACGGAATTTTCTTTCCCCCGCTGCGCAGCTCCATCGCCGCGGCCAGATAGCTGTTGCGTTCCACCGCCGACTCGGCCTGATAACCGAGTTGCTCGAGGGCGTCGGCGGCGAGTTCGCGCGCCGGCTGGTTCTGCGGCTCGGCATAGACCACGTGGCCGGCAGCCTGCGCCACCCAGCGGTATTCGCCTTTGGCAAAATCTTCGCGCGCCCGCCGTAGCACGGCGTCGGCACCACCACCATACGCAACGAACTTCTTCCCGTAGTCAGCGTTCGACAACGGGTCGAGGTTGGCCGGGTCGGAGTCATACCAGCCCATGTATTGCTGGTATACCGCTTTCGAGTTGCGCTGCACTGAACCGTAGTAGCCATGGGTGAACCATTCGCTCGCGATACTGGCCGGCACGTTCTGGCGCATCCATTCGGCGATCTCGACCGGCTTATAACCCTTGTTCATGAGGCGCAGCGACTGGTCATGCAACCACTTGTACATGTCGCGTTGCTTGCTCAGATAATTGACCACGCGATCGTGGCCAAAGACCGGCCATGTATGCTGGCTCACCAGGATCTCGGTCTCCGGGCCAAAGCGCTGCAAGGCTTCGTTGAGGTATTTGGCCCACGATTGGCCGTTGCGGATCTCGGCGCCGCGCAGCGTCAACAACTGGTGCTGGCTCTGCAGTGCCAGTTCACCGGTGTCGAGCACCTTGTGCTGCGGGAAGTAGTGGATCATTTCCGCCGGCGCTTCGGTGCCGGGCGTCAGCATGTTCACGATCTCCACACTGTCGATCACCAGGCGTTCGACGGGTTCGCGGATCTCGCGCGTCGGCGGGATCAGCGTGATCGTGCCGTTCGACAGCGCCTTCGCGCCGCCGAGGTCGATCTGGCCACGCTCGCTGCGCGGCAGCGTCGTGCCGAACTGGTATTCGCTGCGGCGGCTCATGGCGTTGCCGGCAATGACGTTCTCGGCAATCGCATGGTCCATGAAGCCGACGGGCGCGATGATCTGAATCTTCCCGGCCTTGACGTCCGCCTCGTCGACAATGCCCTTGATGCCGCCGTAATGATCGACGTGGCTATGGTTGTAAATAACCGCAAGCACCGGTTTTTTCGGGCGGTATTTGTAGTACAGGTCCAGCGCGGTGCGGGCCGTTTCAGCGGACAGCATCGGATCGATGATGATGAGTCCGGTCTTGCCTTCGATGATGGTCATGTTGGTCAGGTCGATGCCGCGCACCTGGTAGAAGCCGTCGGTCACCTTGTACAGGCCATTCGACATCGACTTCCTGGCCTGGATCCACAGGCTCGGATTGATCGTCGGAGGACCTGTTTCGCCTTGCAGAAACTCGTAGCCCTTGAGCGTGTAGACCACCTTGCCATCGGGTGCAATCGTCTGCGCGTCGGGAACGCTGCCGATGAACCCGTGAGCAATATCCGCGTCAACCTGCGCATCGGGCGCCGGCAACGCCCGCGAGACGGCCGCGTTGGCCGCGATGGTCGCCGGCTCAGCCGGTTTCGGCGCAGTCTGGGCAACAGCGAGCATGCTTGTTGCGCCGATCACTACGATGTTCAGAAGCGTGAGCCCCAAACGTTCTGCAGTCTGTCGCTTTTGTGGATGTCCCATGACGGCCTCATTGTTTGCTGACCGATCATGCAGGCAAGGAACATCGCAACGGACCCCTCATTCAGGGGGGCGCGGTCGTTCAGGGACAATACGCTCGCCGCATTCGGCTCGAATCGTATCGAGCCGGACCTTGGGCTAAGATCGGTGACGTGTACTCAAGGCAGCGAGGTGTGGGCGCGGATTGCGAATCGCACAGTGACACGGTCCTGGACCTGCAGTGCGCCGCCCAGGATGGAAAAAGGCGTGATCCCGAACGCGGTCTGCTCGAGCTCCACCTGGCCGGTCACCGCCAATTGATCGGCAGTACGGTCGATTTTCGCTGGAATACGCACCGGGCGTGTGGTCCCGTTCACCGTGATGGACGCGTCCAGACGGGTTCCGGTCGCATCGGTGTCCACGCGGGCTACGGAGATCAGTGCGTAGGGGTGCTCCACCGCGTTGAATTTGCCGAGCATGTTCTCGCGCGTGCCGGCGATGGCGGACTCAGAGGGCTGCGTGTCGAATTTGGCCTCCGCACGCAATGCGGCTTCGTCGACGACGAGCTGATCGAGACGAATGTAGAGATCCGCCTTCCCGTCGCTCGGCGCGACGTAACCACGCACATCGTGGCTCGCGACGACGTGGTCGTGTCCCAGGTTGGCAAGCGATCCGGCGCGGCGCACTTCGATCACGACGAGCGACTCGGCGGGTTCGATCTGCAAGACTTGGCCACCTCGCTGCGCCAACTGCTGGTAGAACGCGGCGGGGAAGCCGGTAGGTGGCGCAGCACCCTCGACCGGAGGTCGAGCAACCGGGGCCGCGCAAGCGGCCAGCACCACGACAACGATGCCCGCGACGATGAGCGTCCGGTACCTGTCAAACGCTTCGCGCACCGCTGAAGCCGATGTCGAGCTGGCACACCGGGTCATCATTGGTGATGCGCATCTCATGGCGGGCAGGAAAATCATTGCGGTGGTCGATGGCAGGTAAACGTCGCCTCAGGTATGTCGACGGACACCGTCGTCCTCGTGGCAGGCTCAGGATGAAACGCGGTCGAGCGATCGTATTGCGGTCGCGATATCCTGACTCATGCGCGCGAGCGCACGGCTGTGCGCGGCCGCGAGTGCGTCATAGCCGGCTTGCAGCGTTGGTTCGCGGACGGTCGTGCGTCCAGTTGCCGCTTTTCCGTCTTTCGCCCGGCGCACGATCCATACCGCGTTGAGTGTCGCGGCCTCACCAGGCGCCGACTCGAAACTCTGTACTTCGATCGCCACGTGATAGTCGGCGGCGGCGTTCAGCGACTGCTGGAACAGCGACACATGTGGTGTGCCGAGAATGGCGACCAGATCCTCCGCGACCACGCGCGAAATGTTGTTCTGCAAGGGCGACGCCCATCGCTCGTATTCGTTCAGCATCACTTGGTTCGGCCCCGTGCTCACGACGAACTGGGGCAGATCGACGATGGCGGGAATCGACACTGGACCCACGATCACGCTGATTTCCGACGATGTGGCACTGGCGGTCGCCGTTTGGCTCAACGTGTAGAAATGCGACGGCGGGCTCGAGCAGCCCGCGACCAAGATGACAACGGCACAAGCGGTGACGATGGGAGCGATGCGCAGCATCAGGGTTTCTCCGCTGGTTTGCCCCGGATGAATATTTCGGGGTGGCGTTCGAGATAGTCGACGAGCACGCGCACGGAGCGCGCCGCACGCGTCACCTCCTGCAGCGTGTCGCGCAGGTCCTGCGGCGCCGGCGAGTCCTTGCTGAAGAGCGTCGAGTCCGCGTTCCTCAGCGTTCGATCGGCGCTGGCGATGGCCTGGCGCAGATCCTCGAGCGTCTTGGTTCCTTCCGGCACCAGCTGGACGTCGACATGAGTCACGAGCGTGTTGGCGTCCTTCAGAGTCTGGTCAAGCGTTGCGAGCGCGCTCTTGACCTCGCTGCCGATGGCATCGAGCGGCATGCTGTCGATCTTGGTCAGGATGCTGTTGATCTTCGCCTGGATGTTGGCGAGCGCCCCTGGCACCGTTGGCAACTCGATAGGATCCTTGCTCCAGTCGACTTTAACCTTGGGTGCGCTCGGAAAGAACTCGAAGGCGACGTAAAGTTCGCCGGTGAGCAGGCTGCCGGTCTGCAATTGCGCGCGCAGACCTTGCTCCTCGACGATGCGTCGCATCATGCGCGTGCGGCCTTCCGGAGTGAGTTGCGTCATCGACTTGTCCGCGCTGGCCTGTGACTGCGGCGACATTTGGGCGATGAGCCGATCGGGGAAGAAGGTGATGAGCACACGCGGACGGAATACGAGTGTCGTCGGATCGAAGGTCAGCCCAACATTGGTGACCTCGCCGACCGGCAAGCCGAACAGCGTCACCGGCGCGCCCAGGGAAAGTCCTCGAACCGACTCGTTGAAATGCAGTACATAGCGCCGCTCCACCGGATCGGGTTGCTTCATCGCAATGGTGCGCGTGCTGAAGAGCGTGAACGTGGTGCTCGCCGGCGCAGGGCCGGCCACGGAGGCGAAATCGGGCGTATCGAACGCGATGCCGCCGGCAAGGATCGCGGCGAGAGATTCCGTACGGACTTCCACCCCTCCGGCGCCGACCGACACGTTGATCCCACTCGCATTCCAGAAACGGGTCTCGGACGTGACGTACTTGTCGTACGGCGCATCGACGAATATCGTAATCTCGACCGACTTGCCGTCGGGCGCAAGGTTGAATGCCGCAACCTGACCGACGTTCAGGCGCCGGTAGTACACCGGCGTGCCGATGCCCGCGGACCCGAGGGTGGGGGACTTCAGAATGAATTTCCGCCCGGGTTGGTCGGTAATCGTTGGCGGCTCGTTGAGACCGATGAAGCTGCGCTGGTCCTCGGTCGACTTGCCCGCCTGGAAGCCGATGTAGTTGCCCGAGAGCAGCGTGTTGAGCCCCGATACGCCGCTCAACGAGATGCGTGGCTCGACAACCCAGAATTTCGCGTCTTCGACCATCAATCCGGCAGCGTGCTTGGCGATCTTCGCTCTCACCAGCACCTTCGAGAAATCCTCGGAGAGTTCCACGGCAGTCACCACGCCAATCCTCACCTCCTTGTACTTGATGAACGTCTTGCCGGCCTCGATGCCGTCACCGTTTTTGAAGGCGACGGTGATGGTTGGTCCTTCGCTCATGACACGCTGAATCGCAATTCCGATCGCGACCACCGCGGCAAGAATCGGAATGATCCACACGATCGAGATGCGCATCCGCTTTTTGCGGACGACCGTGGCCTGCGGAAGGTTGTCCAGGTCGGTCGGTTCAGCCATGGCGCATCGCGTGGGGGTTGGTGGCGTCCCAGATCAGTCGGGGATCGAAGGCCTCGGCTGCGAGCATCGTCAGCACCACGACCGCAGCGAAGAACAGCACGCCAGCGCCGGGTGCCACCGACATCAACGGCGACAACTGGACCAGAGCGACGGTAAACGCGTCGACGAACACGTCGAGCATCGACCATCGGCCGATGAATTCCACCATGCGATAGAGCCGCGTGCGCTCGTGGTTGCTCTTGATCGAGCCGCGCTGCACCGAGAGCAGGAGATAGACGAGCGCGATCAGCTTGCCCATCGGAATCATGACACTCGCGATCAGCACGATAAGCGCGAGCGGCCATGAGCCCGACGTGTACAGGAACACCACGCCACCGAGAATCGTGTCGCCTTCCGATGTCCCGAACGTGGTCGTGTTCAGCACGGGTAACGCATTGGCCGGGATGTAACAGACGGCCGCCGCAATGACGAGCGCCCACGTGATTTCGACCGAGCGGTAATTGCGGACTTCGAGCCCTTCGCCGCAACGCGGGCAGAAGCCTGGCTCGCTGGCGCTCGCAGGCCGCGTGAGCAATTGGCACGCTTCGCACGATACGAGCCCGGCCTGTGCGGCCGTCATGACGGCTGCGGTCATCTTCGCGATTCCGCGATGGCGCCGCCGGAAGGGCTCGTTGACGGCATTTCTCCGTCGACCCACTCGATCCGCTGCCACAGCTCGCGGGCATTGAAGCTGACCATGATGGCCGGAAAGAGCAGCATCAAGACGCCGACGGCGTACATGCCGATACCCGCCGCGACGGAGGCGAGTTGCGCGATCTTGATCAATGCCACGAGTATGCCGAGCATCATGACTTCGAGCATCGACCACATTTGGAAGTGGTGCGCCCAGCGCAGCATTTCGGCAATCCATGGCGGCGGAGGCGACCGCCGCGCCCCGAGCAGGAGCGTCAGCATGAACAGGAGGTAGCCACCGGGAGCGAGCACGGCGCAAAAGGCCACGAGCACGCCGACGATGGGCTCACCTTCCATCCACATTTCGTAGGCACCGCCGGCGATCGTCGTGCTCGCGTACCGTCCGACAACCGAAAGATCCATCAGTGGCGAGGTGTTGGCGATGACGAACGTAATTGCCCCGGCGACCGTAAGCGCGAGGGGCAAATCGGGCGAAGCCGTGGGTTGTTTGGCGAGCGCGTAACCACAGCGTGCACAGGTTGCCTTGCCGCCGGGCGGAAGAGGCGGGATTTTCTGCAGCAAGTCGCAATCGGGACAGCCAACCGCCGATGATGCGACACGAACACTCAAGGCCGAGCTCCAATCAAACGCATTGCGATGCCGTGGCGCACCGGAGCGAACCGGTGGAATCAAGCTTCGTTCCCGTTTTGCGGAAACGAGTCCGTCATGTTAGCAGCGAAAACGAAATCCCAACATCGGGGGCCAGGGAAAGCGGCACCGACAATGCTGCATGATGCGCGCACCGCGTTTGGGCATTCAGGGCGCGGCTACGACCGTGTAGTAAACGCCGTTGGCACCGAACGCCGGCTGGAACCAGGTATTGCCGTTCAGGTAGTACGTCGCACCGTTCTTGTTGATCGAGATGGAACCTGCCGGTACGGCGGCGTAGTTCACGCCCATCGCATAGGCTGTCGTTGTGGTTGTCACCGTCGTCGTCGTGCCTGCCATTGGCGCTGGCGCGACGGACGAATACACGGCGGCCGTGTTGGCGCTGCCCGTGGCGACTCCGGCCGCATAGGCGTTGGACGTCGCCGCCGCGGTGTTGGCGGACGCAATTGCGGCGCCGGCGGCCAAACCTACGACCGCGCCCGCCGCCGCCGCACTACCGCAGTTGTAGCATCCGGACGAGTAATACGGCACGGCGACGGGGGGATGATAGGGCGCGTAGGCGACGGCTGTCGGATACGGCGGGTGATACGCAGTCGCCGCGGTCGTGTAGCCGGTCGCCGAGGTGTGGACCGCGCCGACGCCAGCTACGCCCGTGGTGGTGCCGCCGTAAACGTTCGTGTGGGTCGTTCCGCCGTCCCAGCCGTGGGCGGTGGTGCCGCCATAGGCATTCGTGTGCTCGGTGCCCTCGCCGTAGGCGTGCGAGGTGCTGCCGCCGTAGGCGTTGGTGTGGCTGGTCTCGCCATAGCTGTGCGTCGTGCTGCCGCCATAGCGATTCGCACTTGCCCAGCCTGCTGCCGGGCCGCTGGCAACGGATGCGCCGAGCAACGCGGCCATACCGATGATGATCGTCTTCATGAATGGTTCTCCTTACTGCGCAGTGGCGGGCGCTGGCTTGATGACGGGTTTCGACCGAGGCGGCGGCTTCATTCCGGTTTGCGCCTTGGTCGTCGGCGCCGCAAACGGAATGCTGGTCGCGGCGGAGGCTCTGACGGACGCAAACGCTTCGGCCGGGACAGGAGTATCCAGCTTCCAGTTGGAGATCTCCAGCTGATGGCGCAAGTGCTGCGGATCGTCGCGATAAATCGCCCGGACCATGCGCGGTAGCTTGTCTTCGGCGCCGATCCAGAGTTGTACGAATACGTAGTCGTTGACGAGCGCTACCATGTCGGTCGTCGTTCCTCCGACAACCTTGGACTGGCCGATGTAGAAGGCCACGTTCATGCCCTCCGACAAGGTCTGGCATGGATCGGCCACGACCACGTCGGAGAACGGGAAGTAGATCGCGGCCTGGTCGAACGCCGCCTTGAGCGTCGCGTCGATCGTCGGCGGTGCCGGGGCGACTGCGACGAGGTTTTCCGCCGGTGCGAACGCGATCATCGACTTGCCGTCGTAGTAGAACTCCGATGCCGGGCCGTCGCCAAGGGTGATAACGCGCAGCTTGTCGGGCCGCTGCATGACCACCTCCGACTTCGTCGTATACGCAAGCGCGGGTCCGATGCGGGTCGGGCTTTCATACGTCACGACGGCCGTGAACGACATCGACTTGGCGGCTGCGAGTCGATCGCACGCCGCCCTGAGCAACTCGACCGCCTTCGGTTCGAGCTCCGATGCGGCCGGGGCTGCCGCAGCCTTGCTCGACCCTTTGGTGGACTTCGTCGCCTTGGGCGCGGCGGGCGCTTGCTGCGCCATCGCGCTCGCGGCGACGCACACGCCCAGGGCAAGCGCAAATCCACGCTTGAGGAACTCGAATCCGATCATCATTTCTCCAATGGCTCAAGTACGTCGCAGCGATGTACCGCAATCGATCAAGGGATCATGCCGCATTCGAACATCTTGTTGACGATGGGCGGCGCGATCTTGTTCAGAAAATCCGTGCGCGCCTGCGGATCGTTGCGCAGAAAATTTACGGCTTTTTGCTCTTCCGGCGACTTGGGCTGACCCTTTTGCTGCCACAACTGTTGACAACTCGCGTTCTGATACTTGGCGATGACCTTATTGGCGACCATGTTCAGGATCACTTCCTGTCCGCCCACCACACCTGCGACACACAACGCAGAAACACCCACCAGCAGACCGATTCGTTTGTTCATGTCCCGCTCCTTGACATTGCAACGTTGAAGAAAGCTACGTCGGAATTCTACCCGACTAATTTCGGGGCTCCATTATCTAAATTCGCGCGCGAACAGAATCCTGCCGCCCGGCGCGCGAAGCCCAGATCAGCAGGAGTGCCACGACGGCGTGCAGCGCAACGCCGGGCCACAACAGCACGCCACCCAAATGTCCGATCTTGAAGAGGTAGATGAGGAACAGCGCGATCAGCGCGTTGTAGACCAGCATTCCGCGAAGCGCTGGTGAGCCACGTTCCGCATGACCGCCATTTGGCCAGCACGCCAATCCGAGTGCGAGGATCGCGATGCCCGGCAAGCGACCCATAGGTATTTCCTCGACGGGCGTGCTCGGGCCCACCAGCAAGGCGACCACAATTTGAGGATCGACCAGCAGAGCGAGTCCCGTGCCGACTTCCACGATCGAAGCGAAGGCGAGGATCTTCCTTAGCATCGGCGGCTCCGTTCCTAGTCGTGCGCACTGGCAAGCGCCTTTTGCATCCGCTCGCGGTCCTGTGCGGTCAACTGCTCACGTCCGAGATCGAAGGTGAGCTTGTTGATCGTGCCGTTGAGGCGAAATGGCAGTTTGTAACTGTCGTCGACCGGTGTGCGGGTATCGACGCCAATGTCGAAGGTCTCGTCGATCGACATGAGCAACGGAATCGTGTGCGGAATCGTCTTCTTGGCGTATTGCTTGCCATCGACCGTAAGCACGCCCGTGCCGCCCTTGCCTGGGCCCGGACCGTCGTACTTGAAATCGAACACGATCGTGTGCTTGCCCGGGCCGAGCGAATCGCCCATCCAGTCCGCGCCACCCACGCCGCCTTCCCAGCGGTAACGCTCCAGATTGAGCAGGTTGTAGACGAACACCGGCTTGCCTTTGAGCAGGTAGAGCCCATAGCCACCAAACCGTCCGCCCAGCGTTGCGATCATGCCTTCCGCGCCCTTCTTTGGAATCGTTATCTCTGCTGTGATGGTGTAGTCCCGATCCAGAATGCTGGGAGCATTGCCGACAGGAATGTTGGCATTCTCGCCCGAATATGTGAACAACGTGCGTCCGGCGACCGCGCTTGGTCGTGGCGTGAGCAGCCGCGTGAAGCCCGAGTTGTCCAGGGGGAATACGTTGTACTTCGCCGCTTCCGTCAAGAACAACGCCTGCATTTCCTTCAGTTTTTCCGGCATCTTTGCGGCGAGGTCGTTGTATTGCGAGAAGTCTTCAGTGATGTTGTACAACTCCCACTTGTAGTCGTTCATCGGCGTCAATTTTCCCGTACCCAGGAGCCACGGCGGGGCGGGCGGGGTGGTCGAGGCGATCCAGCCGTCGTGATAGATTGCGCGGTTGCCAACCATCTCGAAGTATTGCGTGTCGCGCTTCGACGGTGCGTTGGCGTTCGCCTGCTCGAAGGTGTAGGCCATGCTCACACCTTCGATGGGTTTTTGCGCAATGCCATTGACGACCGTGGGTGCCTTGATCTCGGTGGCTTCGAGAATCGTCGGCACGATGTCGATCATGTGATGGAACTGGCTGCGGATGCCACCGACGTCCTTGATGTGACCGGGCCACGAAATCGCCATCCCTTGCCGGGTTCCGCCGAAGTGCGACGCCACTTGTTTGGTCCACTTGAACGGCGTATCGAAGGCCCAGGACCACGCGACCGACATGTGCGGGTAGGTCTTGTCTGATCCCCACGCTTCATAGTTCAGCAACAATTCGGCCTCGGGCAACGTCAGTATTCCGTTGTACGCGGTCATCTGGTTCGGCGTTCCCTCGAGCGTGCCTTCGGCGCTGGTTCCGTTGTCGCCGCTGATGTAAATGATCAATGTGTTGTCGAGCTTGCCCATGTCGTCGACCGCCTGGATCACGCGGCCAATCTCGTAGTCGGTATAGGCTGCATACGCGGCGAACACTTCAGCTTCGTGCGCGTATAGCTTCTTTCTTACGTCAGAAAGCGAGTCCCACTTCGGCAGGTCGTCCGGCCACGGAGTCAGCTGGGTATTTGCAGGGATTACGCCGAGGCGCTTCTGGTTGGCGAAGATCTGCTCGCGCAGCTTGTTCCCATCCCATGTCGAACTTGCCTTTGAACTTGGCGATCCATTCCTTGGTAGGCTGGTGTGGCGAATGCGTGCCGCCGGGCACGTAGTAGACGAAGAACGGCTTGTCGGGCGCCGCGGCATTCAGCCCGCTCATGTATTTGATGGCTTCGTCCGCCAGGTCGGTGGTGAGGTTGTAACCGGGCTTGCCGATCCAGGGGGTGATCGGCGTGTGATCGCGGTAGAGGTAGGGTGTCCACTGGTCAGTCTCGCCGCCGAGGAATCCATAGAAGTATTGGAATCCCAGTCCCGCTCGGCCATTGCTCGTACGGACCCGCCGAGCTGTACTGAAAGGCGGGGATGTTGTGGTCCTTGCCGAACCAAGAAGTCGCAAAACCATTTTCTTTCAGAATCTCGCCGATGGTGGCGTTTTCCGGGCCGATGATTGAATCGTAGCCGGGATAGCCGGTCGACAATTCGCCGATAACGCCGTAGCCGACCGAGTGGTGGTTGCGACCGGTGATCAGCGCCGCGCGCGTCGGCGAGCAAAGCGCCGTCGAGTGGAACTCCGTGTAGCGCAATCCCGCCTTGGCGATGCGGTCCATGGCCGGCGTCGGGACGACACCACCAAAGGTGCCCGACACGCCATAGCCCTGATCATCCGTCATGATGAGCAGCACGTTCGGCGCGCCCTTCGGTGGCACGACGCGTGGTGGCCACCAGGGCTTCGAATCCTCGGCGCTTTCCTTGATGACGCCGCCGAATTTTCGGCGGCGGCGGCGGAAGCTGCTTTCCTTGAATGGTCGTCGTGGCGCTGGGCGAGCCCAACACGCCGGTGACCGTCTGCGCGGCGACAGGCGCCCCGGCCAGACTGGCAACGAGCAGCAACGCCGCGATATGCATGCTGACAAACGCCTTCTTCGTTTCCTTAGTCATTGTCAATGCTCCATTGCAGAAACACCACAAAACGATCAAAAGGGACGGCAATATACCGCGTCGCCTGAATTTCCGTCGACTAGTCCTTCGCTCTGGCAATCGCAGACGCCGCCTTCTTCTGATCCGCTGCGGTCAGTTGCGGCGGGCCGAGGTTGACGGTCAGTTTGTCGATCGTGCCGTTGAATGCGAACGGCACCTGATAATCCTTCTCATTCACCGATGTGAGCGCGTCGACGCCGGCATCGAACGTTTCGTCCGCCACCTGCAGGAACGCGATCGAATTCCGCGGCTTCTGCGTGGCGACGGCGTTGCCGTCCACTTTCAGCACACCAGTGCCACCCTTCGCGATGCCGGGCCCGTCATCGGTGTCGTCGAACACGTTCGTGATGCTTGTCCGGAGTGAGCGCATCCGGGCCTTCCCAGCGGTATTGCGCGAGGATGAGCACGATGGTCGGAGGCCACCACGGCTTGGAGGTCGCGGCGTTCTCCGTGATCACCGCGCCGAACTTCGGTGCGTGGCGTAGGCAGTTGATTACCGGGAAGAATAATTGTGGCGCTTGGCGAGCCCAGTTCGCCGGTGATGACTTGAGCCACGACGGGGGAGATCGCTGCGGCAAAAGCCGTCAGAGAAACGGCGACGACTGTTGCGAGCCTCGCCAGGACTGACTTCTGTCTCATGATCTGTCTTCTCTTGGTGAAACGAAGATGGGGCGTGCCAAGTGTACGATTCGATTGTTGCGTTTAGCTGTCGGTGACTCTGGCGATCGCGGCGAGAAACGCGGTGCCGAGAAACGGTTTTGCAAGGTAAGCCGCCGCACCCTGTCGCGCAGCATCGGCGCGTACCCCTGGCGCATCGTGCGCAGTGATCACGATGAACGGAGATGAGTTTCCGCGCGTGCGCAATTCGGCGAGCAGTTCGAAGCCCGACATCACTGGCAACTTGATGATCGCTGACGACGCACAAGGCGTCGTCGACAGCGCCTCCGGCAAGGAGCGCTTCCGCCGACGCGTAGGCTCACGGTCTCGATGCCCGCGGCGTCCAGCAGATGTTTCGATCGCTTCACGCATACCTTCGTCGTCTTCGACCACGAGTACCTTTGCCCTGCGCCCATCGCCATCGCAGAGCTCCGTGGTGCCTGATTGACCGACTGACATGCCGACGGACCGGGCTGAGTTGCGACGAATCGTCACATGATTGCCGAGTGCGAGGAAATTGGTACTTGGTGCAGGAGTGTTGCACCAAAGGCAGGGCAGGCTGCCGGGCGCAGGATCTACGCCGGCGTCAGTCGCGCTGTTCGCCTGCGAGTTTGCCGAGCTCGGCCGCCGTAGTCGACGCCGAGCTTGGCCATCAATTGCGCGCGATACGCCTTGACGGTGCGCAGGCTGACCCCAAGTTCGTCGGCGATCTGCTTGTTGAGCTTGCCGGCAACAATGCGGTCGAAGACCTCGCGCTCGCGCGGCGTAAGCATCGCCAGGCGCGCGCCTGCCGTCGCCGCCGTCTTCGCGCGCCGCGCGCTGCGTCGGCATCGCGCGCGAGCGCGCGCTGGATCGCATCAAGCAACGCTTCGCGCCCGACGGGTTTCTCCAGAAAATCCACCGCGCCAGCCTTCATTGCGCGCACGCTGGTAGACACATCCGCGTGGCCCGTCAGGAAAATGACCGGGATCGCGACGCCCTGTCGCTGCAGCGCCGCCTGCAGGTCGAGGCCGGACGGGCCCGGCAGACGCACGTCGAGCAGCACGCAACCCGGTCGGTCGGGCAGCGGGTCGCAGCAGGAATTCGCCGGTCGAGGCGTAGCCGCGCGCTTCAAAGCCGGCGGCGTCGAGCAGGTCGAGCAGCGAAGCGCGCAGCGACTCGTCGTCGTCGACGACGTGGATCAGCGGTCGTGGTGCTTCATATCAAGCTCGTCCCGGATGGTCTGTCCCGACACTCGCGGGCAACTCGACATGGAAGCGATGCCCCGCCTGCATGCCGTTCTCGGCCCAGATGCGGCCACCGTGTGCCTCGACGATGGTGCGCGCGATCGACAGGCCGAGCCCCATGCCACGTTGCTTGGTGCTGAAGAACGAATCGAAAAGCTTGGGCAAGTTGCTCGGGCGCGATGCCATGCCCGCGATCGCGCACGGTGATCAGGATCGCCGCTCTGCAACTTGTTCGACCGACACGACGACTCGTGCTGCCGCTCCTCGGGCATGTCCGCCACCGCGTCCATGGCGTTGAGCAGGAGGTTGATGAGCACCTGCTGGATCTGGATCGGGTCACCGACCACGTGGAGCGGGCGCCCCTGCGGGCCGCAATTCAAGCAGTGACGCGCCGCTGGTGCGCCTCGGTGAGCAGCAAGTTCACGGCATCGCTCAGCGCGGCGTTGATGTCGAAGCCGCTTCCATTCGGGCTCATGCTTCGCGAGCAGTGTTCGCAGCCGGCTGATAACTTCGCTGGCACGCAGATCGTCGCGGCGGATACGCGTCACGATGCGGTGCAGGTCCTCGCGCCGATCTCCGCCCGCCTGCAGAATCAGGTCCGCGGCATCGGCGCTCGCAAGAATCGCGCCGAGCGGCTGATTGATTTCGTGGGCAATCGAGGCCGTCAACTCGCCAGCGATTGCCAACCGCGACGCGTGTGCGAGTTCGGTGCGTTGTCTCTGCACCGCAAGCTCCGCGTTGCGGCGACGGCGGCGCTCGACGAGCAGAGTCGCGATCAGCAGCGTCTGCAATATGATGACTGCGACGGTCGCGGCGATCGCGTCGTGGTACGTCTCCCAGAACGTCGGCTCCTTGAAATAAACGACTGCATCCGATGGAATCTTATGCTCGTCGATGCCCCAGCGCCGCACCTGCCGCCAGTCGACGCGCAGCACCGACGGGGTGGCGGTCGGCAATTGCAGTGATTCGGCGGCATCGCCGGCGAAGAGATTGCTGACGATTTGCGCTGCCTGCCTGCCCATGTCTTCGAAACTTGGCATTCGGCCGCCTACTACGCCGGTACCGATGAAAGTGTCGAAGGGTCCGTAGACCGGCGCAGTCGATGCGGCTGGCGATAAGACTGGCGACGTCGCGCGGGTTGAACAACGCGCCGGCGCCGTCGCGAAAATAGCCGGGCGTGAACACGATCGCAGTTGCGCCAAGCTCGCTCACACGCTTCAGCACTGCGGCCGTCGGCAGACCGATCAGAAACTCGACAGGCAGGCTGCCCGTCACGGGGGGAATTTCGCGATGCAGGCGCGCATCCCATTCGCGGTCCCGTTCGGAGTTGCCGATCACCACCACCAGCCGCTGGGCATCCGGATGCCAACGTAGCGCCTGCTCGATCGTCCCGGCTGGATCGTACTCCCTTGGCACGCCCACGACGTCGCCAGGCAGCGGCGACATCGACTTCAGGAACGACGTCGAAACGGCCGCATGGACCAACGGGACGCCAGGAAAGAGTTGCGAACGATGGTGCAACAGAAATTCGAACGCCTCGTTGGAAACGCCGATGATCACGTCGGGCGGCTGCGGCGCGTATTTCTCGCGCAAGTAACGGACGATCGTACCCTCGTAATCCTGGCCTCTGAACTCGGGTTCGTCGAGGAATTCCGAAAAAAGATGCACTGGCCGATCCGGCGAAGACGCCAACGAAGAGCGAAGCCCTTGATCAACCGCAACGTTCCCCGGCACCAGTCGATTGTTGGAGTACAGGACGAGGACGGTCTTGGTATCCGCCGCCAACGCCGGCGGAAGAAGTAGACAAAGAATGAATACCGACAGCAATAGTCGCGTTGCAACGCATCGGTCAGGCCGCACGGCAGTCATCACGAGGCGCCGTCGGCGCCCAGATACACTTCACGTACCCGAGGATCGGCACGAACCGATGCCGGCGATCCTTGCGCGATGATGCGGCCACGATCGAGGACGATGACGCGGTCGGCGTTAGCAAAGACGACATCCATGTCATGCTCGGTGAACACGGCGGCGATGCGCCCGGCGTGAATGATGCCTGCCGTCAGCCTCATCAGTTCCGCGCGTTCGCTCGCCGAGGTCCCCGCGGTGGGTTCGTCCATCAGCAGCAATGCCGGCGACGCCGCCAGCGCAATGGCGATCTCGACCCGCTTGAGATCGCCGTAAGCAAGCGTCGCGCAAGGGCGTGCGGCGAGGATGCTCGCGCCGACGCGCGCAAGCAGCGCGTCGGCTTTCGCAGCGTGCGCGATCGTTGCCCGGGACGTGACGCGCCACTGTTCCCCCGCCGCCGCGAGCAGCGCAAGCTGCACGTTCTCGCGCACGGTCATCGACGCAAACACGGCCGCGGTCTGGAACGTGCGTCCCACACGCATGGCGGCAATGCGTCGCGGCGGCAAGCCGTCGATCCGCTGGCCGGCAAGGCGCACTTCGCCTGCGTCGGGCTTGAGTTGCCCATTGATGACGTTGAAGCAGGTCGTCTTGCCCGCACCGTTGGGACCGATCAGGGCAAGCATCTCGCCGGCGGCGACGTCGAACGAGACGTCGTCGATGGCAATCACGCCGTCGAATGCCTTGCGCAAGTGCGCGACGCTCAGCAGCGAATGTCCGCCCGCAGTCATGCTGACTTGACCTGCGCGCGCCATCGCCGCATTGCGCCACTGAGCGCTCCGCCGATGCCCGTTGGAAACGAAAGCACGAGTACCAGGATGATGACGCCGAAAATGGCGCGCCAGTATTCGGTGACGCGCGGAAGCGTGTCCTGCAGCCAGGTGAAGACGGCCGCGCCCAGCAACGGTCCGGCGAGCGCGTCTACGCCTCCGAGCAGGGCCATGACCAGCGCATCGACCGAACGCGGAATCGCCAGTGTCTCCGGAGAAATGCTTCCCTTGGAGAACGCGTAGAGTCCGCCGGCCACGCCGGCCAATCCTCCGGCCCACGCAAATGCCGCCCACTGTGTGCGACGGGCGTCGATGCCGATCGCCTCCGCGCGCAGTGGCGAATCGCGGACCGCCCGAAGCGCATAGCCGAAGGGCGTTTGTGCCAGCCACAGGAGCAGAGCCATCCCGCCACCCGCCAGCGTCAGTACGCACCAGAAGTAGCCCTCGCGGCTGGCAAGCCATGCTGACGGCCACACTCCCACGATTCCGTTCGATCCCCCTGTGACGATCGTCCCATTGCATCGCGATCGACCACATGATCTGCGCGAAGCTGAGCGTCAGCATCGCCATGTAGACGCCAGACAACCGCACGCACAGCCAGCCAAACACAGCGGCGCCTCCGAACGCCACAGGCCCAGCGAGTGCCAGCGCGGCCGCCATCGACATGCCGTGCTTGATTGCCAACGCCGCGGCGTACGCGCCGATGCCGAAATAGCATGCGTGCCCGAACGAAATCATGCCGCCGGGTCCGAGCAGCAGGCGCAGACTCGCGGCGAACAGCGCAAACACCAGCACATCGGTCGTCAGCACGAGTGCGTAGTCGTCGACCGCGAGCGGTAAAGCCGCCAGCGCGACGAACAGGACCACGCCAACGAGCACAGACTTGCGTCCCACCGCAGGCACGGGACGGCGAAATTCGGCGAGCGTCGTGGTCGCGACGATCGCCGGTGGGCGTCCGAGCAAGCCCTGCGGCTTCCAGGCGAGCACGATCGCCATCAGCACGAACTCGGCGACGGGCGTCAGTTTGGGAAACGCGATGGCCATGCTACCCACGCTGACCGTGCCCAGCCCGATGCACAGCGACTTCAACAGGCTGATCATGAGCGCCGCGATGAACGCGCCGGGAATCGAACCCAGGCCACCGACCACCGTGACGACGAACGCATCCGCGATCGTCGCCAGATCCATGCCGAGCGTGGCGGGTTCACGTGGCAATTGCAGCGCGCCGGCAAGGCCCGCGAGCCCCGCACCGAGCGCAAAGACGGCGGTGAACAGCGCTCGCTCGTTGACGCCCAGCGCTGCGGCCATCACGCGATTTTCGCTTGCCGCGCGAACGAGCACGCCGAAACGCGTGCGCGCGATGAGCCACCACAGTGCGAGCAGGACGGTAGGGCCGACGAAGATGAGAAATACATCGTATGAAGGCAACGCACCGCCGGCGATGTCGATAGCGCCACGAAGACCGGCAGCGCGCGGTCCGAGCAAATCCTCCGGGCCCCATCCGGCCAGGACTGCGTCCTTGACGATGAGCACCACGCCAAAGGTCGCCAGCAATTGCAGCAACTCCGGCGCGCCGTACAGACGTCGCAGCAGTTGCGATTCGATCAGGGCCCCGAGCACGGCGATCGACAGCGCTGCGAGCACCACCGCGGCCCAGTAGCCGGCGCCACCGCCCAACGCACCGATCAGGCTGTACGCGACGTAGGCTCCCAACATCATCAGCGAGCCGTGCGCGAAGTTGACAATGCGGGTCACGCCGAAAATCAGCGTGAGTCCCGCCGAGAGCAGGAACAGCGCTGAGGCACCGGCGAGGCCGTTGAGGAGCTGAAGCAACACGGCGGACGCATTCATGCCGGCGTGGGTCCGCGCTGACGACCCGCCCGTGCAGGATCCCTGCGGGGCATCAGTCCGGCGGCCGGTGCGCGCGCACCCAATCGTCGGATGGCAGATAGGCCTTGCCGTCGGCAAAAGTCCAATCGACCATGACACCCTTGCCATCCTTCACCGCGAGGCGCCCCACGTAAGCGCCCATGGTCGACTGGTGATCGATCGGGCGATACGTGACCGGCCCGAACGGCGTGTCGACGACGAGACCCGCCATCGCGGCGACCAGCTTTTCGTTGTCAACCGAGCGCGCCTTGCGGATTGCCGCGGCCGCGGTCATCACCGCGCTGTAGCCGACGACCGACCCTTGGCGCGGATAGTCCTTGTATTTGGCCTGGTAGGCGTCGAGAAAGCGCTTGTGCTCGGGTGTTGCGATCGTCGACCACGGATAGCCGGTGACATACCAGCCCGTGGGTGCCTCGTCCTTCAGCGGATCGAGATATTCGGGTTCCCCGCCGAGCAAATTGAACACTGGGCGGTCGCGGAACAGGCCGCGCAGTTCTCCTTCGCGTACGAACTTCGTGAGATCCGCCGCGAACAGCGATGAGAATATCGCGTCCGGCTTGGCGTCGGCGATCGCCTGCACGACGGGGCCTGCGTCGATTTTGCCGAGCGGTACGGCGAACTCGACGAATTCGACCCCCGAAGGCTGCAGCGCGATCATCTGCTGCTTGAACGCCGCGGTCGCCGACTTGCCGTATTCATAGTCGGGATACACGATCGCCCAGCGCCGCTTGCCAAGCTTGGCTGCGTAGGGAACGAGCATCGCCGTCTGCATGTAGGTCGATGGCCGCAGGCGGAACGTGTAACGGTTGCCGTTATCCCACACGATCTTGTCGGTCAGCGGCTCGGACGCGATGAACAATACTTTGCGCTGCTTGGCGAAGTCCGCGACGGCAAGACCGACCGACGATGAGAATGTCCCCATCAGCACATCGACTTTTTCGCGCGACACGAGTTCGTCGGCGACACGCACGGCGTCGCCGGGGATGCCGTTGTCGTCGCGTACCACCAGCTCGACTTTTCGTCCCAGCAATCCACCGTTGCTATTGAGCTCGTCGATCGCGAGCTCCATTCCCTTGCGGTAGGGGTCCAGGAATGCCGGGAACGTCTTGTAGCTGTTCAATTCGCCCAGCTTGATCGGTTGCGCGGCGGCGGACATCGCAACCAGTCCTGCCGCCGCGATCACGACGGCGAGGGCACGAATATTCGGTTTCATCTTGGCTCCATGGGAATGCGCCAGCCGTGCCGGCGACGTGCTTGTGGCTGCATGATAGCGGCTCGTGCGCCCGCGGGGGAACCCGCCGCGAGGGTAACGTGCCCCGCGATCGGGCTTATATCGATATGCACTTGCGCAGCTGCCGCGGACACGACGCGACGGGTAAAATACGCGGTTTGCCTGCTCTCGCAGTGGTGCGAGTCAGCGCAACATGGACTCGGGAATGCTGTGCTCAACCTCGCTTTTGGATTGACCTTTGGCGATTTGTACGCGAAATCGGGCCTCGTGCGCCTCGACAACGCGTTTCTCGCGCACCTGGCCGCCATCGATGCGTCGCTGCGGGATCGCCTGCACGCCGCGCGCGCCGACCCGACTACGCTCGGACGCCTGGGCGAATCGGAGCTGCTGATCGCGCTCGCGCCGCACCTCGAAGATTTCATCGCCCTTGTGTTCGGCGTGGAAGCGGAAGTGGCGGCATTGCAGGCGGCGCAAAACGAGCTTGCACCGTTGTTTGCCTGCAAGCGCCAGGTCGTGCAGCGCAAGGCGCTCAACCGCTACAAACAGGACGTCGCGACGACGTTCGACGGGGACGCACTGCGCGCGCAACTCGAGCCGAAGATCGGCGCGCCCCTTGTGGGCGTGGCGGGTGAACTCGCATTCGCGCGCACGGTAGGGGCCTGGGGCCAGAACGAAGCGGCGCACGAGGCGGACATCGATCTGGCGCTGCGCTATGCGGCGTGGGCGGTGCAAAGTGCCCAAGGCAAGGCTCGACACAAGACCGGCGTGCTGTTCAAGACTCCGCGCAAGCTCGACTTCATGCGGCTCGTTCCGGTCGAAGTCGAGACGCGCAACGACGTCGCGATGTTCCATCTGCCGGCGAGTCACCTGCGCCGCCGCGAGGGCTTCGCGCTGACCGATCCCGGTACGGACCTCGCGGGTGGACTTGACCAGGCGCACTACTGCATCTGGTGCCACGAGCAGCAGAAGGACTCGTGTTCCTCCGGATTGCGGGAGAAAAAGCCGGCGGACGGTTCCATGCCGCCGTTCAAGAAATCGCCGTTCGGTGTTGTGCTGGCAGGTTGTCCGCTCGACGAGAAGATCTCCGAGTTCCACAAGCTGCGCACCGAGGGCTGGGCGCTGGGCGCCCTGGCGGTCATCTGTGTCGACAATCCGCTCGTCGCGGCCACCGGCCATCGCATCTGCAACGACTGCATGAAGGCGTGCATCTACCAGAAGCAGGAGCCCGTCGACATTCCGCAGTCGGAAACGCGCGTGCTCAAGGACGTGCTGGCACTGCCGTGGGGCTTCGAGATCTATTCGCTGCTGACACGATGGAATCCGCTGAACGTGCGGCGCCCGTTGCCGCGCGACGCCGACCGGCAAGCGGGTACTGGTCGTGGGCACCGGGCCGGCCGGTTTCACGCTCGCGCATCATCTGCTCAACGACGGTCACACCGTCGTCGGCGTCGACGGACTCAAGATCGAGCCGCTGCCCGCCGACGTCAGCGGCGTGACCGCGCACGGCGAGCGCGCGGCGTTCGTGCCGATACGCGACATCGCGACGCTGCATGAGCCGTTGGACGATCGCGTGATGGCGGGCTTTGGCGGTGTCGCGGAGTACGGCATTACGGTGCGGTGGGACAAGAATTTCCTGAAGCTGATCCGCATGCTGCTCGAGCGCCGCGAACGCTATGCGTTGTTCGGCGGCGTGCGCTTCGGTGGCACGCTCGACGCCAAAGGCGCGTTCGCACTCGGCTTCGACCACATCGCGCTCGCCGCGGGCGCAGGCAGGCCGACGGTGCTCGACCTGCCGAACGGGCTCGCCAACGGCGTGCGCACGGCCTCGGATTTCCTGATGGCGCTGCAACTTACCGGCGCGGCCAAGCGCGACTCCCTCGCCAACATGCAATTGCGCTTGCCGGTCGTGGTCGTGGGCGGCGGCCTTACCGCGATCGACACGGCAACCGAATCGCTCGCGTATTACCCCGTCCAGGTCGAAAAATTTCTCGCCCGCTACGAGGCGCTCGTCGTCGAGCAGGGCCGTAGCGCGGTCGAGGCATCGTGGCGGCCCGAGGAGCGCCGCACGGCGGAAGAATTCCTCGCCCACGGGCGCGCCATTCGCGCAGAGCGTGACTGCGCCCGCGCCGAAGGTCGCGCTCCGCGCATCCTCGAATTGCTCGATCGCTGGGGCGGCGTCACCATCGCCTATCGCCGGCGGCTGATCGACAGCCCGTCCTACACGCTCAACCATGAAGAGGTGGAGAAAGCGCTGGAGGAGGGGATCCGCTTCGCCGAAGGCTTGACGCCACTGGCCATTGAGGTAGATGCGGATGGCTGCGCCAGCGCGCTTTCGGTGTCGGTGCAGCACAACGACGGCGATGGCGTCTGGCACGAAGCCGCGCGTGCCGCGCTGCCAGCGCGCACCATCCTGATCGCGGCGGGCACGCAACCGAATACCGTGGCTGCGCGCGAGGACCCGCACCATTTCCATCTCGACGGCCGATACTTTCAGGCGCTCGACGACGACGGGCAGCGGGTGACGCCCGAGAAGGGTCTGGCCAAACCGGATCGCGCCTACATGCTCACTTCGCTGGAGGATGACGGGCGCGCCATCAGCTTCTTCGGCGATTTGCATCCGTCGTTTTCCGGCAATGTGGTCAAGGCGATGGCAAGCGCGACCCAGGGCTATCCCATCGTCAGTCGCATGGTCGGCCAGGTCCACGCCGCGTCCCTGCTGACCGACACCGCGTTCATCTCGATGCTCAATGGCCAGCTGCGCGCGACCGTCGAGCGCGTCGTGCGCCTCACCCCGACCATTGTCGAAGTTGTCGTTCGCGCGCCCGCGGCGGCGCGCCGTTTCGCGCCCGGGCAATTCTATCGACTGCAGAATTTCGAGACGCTCGCGCGAAAGGTCGACGGCACGCGCCTGGCGATGGAAGGGCTCGCGCTCACCGGCGCGTGGGTGGACCGGGACGAAGGGCTGGTCTCGACCATCGTGCTGGAAATGGGCGGTTCGTCGGACCTTTGCGCCCAGCTCGAACCGGGCGAGCCCGTGATCCTGATGGGGCCGACCGGGGCGCCGACCGAGATCGAGGCGAACGAAACCGTCGTGCTGGTCGGTGGCGGGCTTGGTAACGCCGTGTTGTTCTCGATCGCGCAGGCGTTTCGCGCGGCGGGGTCGCGGGTGCTCTATTTTGCGGGTTATCGCAGCATGGCCGATCGCTACAAGGTCGCCGACATCGAGGCGGCCGCCGACGTCGTCGTCTGGTGCTGCGACGAAGGCCCCGGTTTCGTCGCCGGTCGGACGCAGGATCGGACCTTCGTCGGCAACATGGTCCAGGCGATGCTCGCGTACGCCAACGGTACGCTTGGCAAGCAGCCGATCCCGCTTGCGGCGGCGGATCGTGTGATCGCCATCGGCTCGGACCGGATGATGGCGGCGGTCACGGTCGCGCGTCACGGCGTCCTGAAGCCCTACCTGAAGGCGACGCATCGCGGCATCGGCTCGATCAATTCGCCCATGCAATGCATGATGAAAGAGATCTGTGCGCAGTGCCTTCAGCCGCAGCGCGATCCCGACACCGGCAAGATTCGCTACGTGTTCTCGTGCTTCAATCAGGATCAGCCGCTCGATGCGGTGGACTTCGGCGCGCTGCGCGCGCGACTCGAGCAAAATACCTTGCAAGAGCAACTGACCGCCCAATGGGTAGAGCACTGTATTGGTGCGCCCGTGCCGGTGGTGTGACGGCCCTTTCGGACCTGAAAGGTTTCCTTACAAAAAGCAATTCAACAAAGCGCAACTTGGTCGATTCAGGCTGGTCGCAACGTGACATCCGTCTGCGGTGTACCGCATGCCACCTTTCGATCGTTCTTCGTGGTTGCCATCGACCTGGTCTAGCTCCTCGGGTGACGTGGTGCATCTGATCAATCCGCTGTGGGACCCCAATGGCGGCAGCGATTGGCGCACGATCGAAATGTTCAAGCAGCTCCGCGAACACCGACCGGTTAAGCTCTGGAGTCGGTTCAAGCCAGCGGCGGAATTCACGAAGCGCTATCCCATCGAATTGATCAGACCGTGGATCGGACAGGTTCCGGTGGGCGGCACTTTTATTTTCGTCGGTGCGTACTTTCGCATGGGCCATTGGTACAAGGCAGCGCTTCCGCGGCGCACGATACTGATCTACAACACCTATCAACCGGATCGCCTCGACAAAGCGGTCCGGCGTCTGCAAGCCTGGCATCGCACGCCGGTCGAGCTCGTTTATACGTCGACGCTTTTGCAAAAGCTCTCCACGAGGCCTGGTCTCGTCATCGAGAGTCCGATCGACCTGGCGCGGTTTACGCCGGCGCGGCGGCGCGAGCCGGGTCGATTCAGGGTCGGTCGCCTGTCCCGCGATGTGGCCAGTAAACATCACGAAGAGGATCCGGCAGTCTACGCAGCGCTGTGCGGCGAGGGTGTCGACGTCAGGGTAGTGGGAGGTACATGCCTGCGCGGCGTCGCCCCCGGGCTGGCGCAAACCGTGCTGCTACCGGCGGGCGCAGCGCCCGCGGTGGACTTCCTGCAGAGTCTGGATTGCTTCTATTACCGCACCAGCGAGCACTGGCTCGAGGCCTACGGCCGCGTCGTATTCGAGGCGATGGCATGCGGACTGCCGGTCGTCTGCGGCCGTCGCGGCGGCTATGCCGACTATATCGTTCACGGCGTTAACGGCTTCCTGTTCGACACGACGGCCGAAGCGCTCGTGCTGTTACGCAAACTGCGGGAGGATCCGGCGCTGCGCGATCGCGTCGGCCGTGCGGCGCGCGCTACCGTGAATCGCCTCTATGCCGGAAGCGCATGGCGACAAAAGCAGGCGTTTTTTCTCCAGCCGCCGCCCGCCGAGTATTTGCCCGCCGGCGCTTTCGATCCAACGCCGTCCGAGCTGCGCTGAGTTGCGCTAACCCATCGCCTTGACCCAACGACGCGGGGTCAGACCACCCGCACGCTGATGTTGGGCAGACCGTCGATGTGTCCCTCCATCACGTCGCCCACGACCACGGGTCCGACATTCTCCGGCGTGCCCGAATAGATGATGTCGCCCGGCGCGAGTTCGAACGCCTGCGAGAGTTTGCTCACCTGCTCGGCCACGCTCCACAGCATCTGCGACAGGTCGGCGCTCTGCTTGGTCTGGCCGTTCACTTTGAGCCAGATCGCGCCCTTGGTGAAATGCCCAACCGACGCAATCGGCTGCAGCGGGCCCATCGGCGCGGAGTGATCGAAGCTCTTGCCGATTTCCCATGGTTTCTTCTCGTCGCCCATCGCCCGCTGCAGATCGCGGCGCGTCATGTCGAGGCCGATGGTGTACCAAAAGACGTTGTCGAGCGCCTGCTCGATCGGAATATTGCGACCGCCCTTGCCCAGCGCGGCGACGAGTTCGATTTCGTAGTGATAGTTCTTGGTCAACGTTGGATAGGGGTGATCGACGGTCTGACCCGGCGGCACGATCTGGATGGCGTCGGTCGGTTTCTGGAAAAAGAACGGCGGCTCGCGCGTCGGGTCGGACCCCATTTCACGCGAGTGTGCGGCATAGTTGCGGCCGATGCAGTAAATGCGCCGCACCGGAAAGACTTCGGAAGTGCCGGCGATCGGAATGTAGGTAGCCGGTACGATGAACGGGGTGCGGGGCGGCGTCTGCGCGTGTCCCGGCACCGCGTACGCTGCGACCCCGCCCGCGGCGAGCGTGGCGGCTGTTCGCAGCAGATAGCGACGATTGCGCGATTTCACGAAGCGCTCCTTCTGGTCGATGTCAATCGGCCGAACATCACCAAATTTGAGCTGGCGCGAAATCAGTCGCGCGCCATCGTTCATTTCACCAATGCTCGCACCAACGCTCGCAATGCCCCAATGGACTTTGCACCGGTGATCAACGGCCCTTCGAACTCGCCTTCGTGCGCGGCATGATGCGCGGCACCGATGGCGGCATCGGCCGTTTGGCTTGCGGAAATGTCGTTGCCGGTGCGCCTTTCGTTTCCTTGCCCTTGAAACCGCTGGAACCCTTGCCCTTGCTCATGGAGATCCTTGTCGAAGTCTGCGTGAAGGTGCAATGCTACTCGCCCTGCGGCGCGGTGCAAGATCGCTGGTCACGTGTCCGGGGTGAGCAGCGATACCCCGAGACGCGCCCGCCGCGACAACCATGCGCTTGGGCGGTAGCGGGGGTCGCCATACGCCGCGTGCAGTTCCTGCAGGATGGCCAGGATACGCCCGGGCCCGATGGCGTCGCCCCACGCGAGCGGACCCTGCGGATAGCCAAGACCGAGTCTGACGCCGAGGTCGATGTCGTCGGGACTGGCGATCCGCTGCTGCGCGATGTCGGCAGCAACATTGACGATGTGCGCGAGAACGCGCTGGCCGACGAAGCCCGGGCTGTCGCGAATCACGTCGACCGCCGTTCCATCCGCCGCAAACAACGCATGGGCTGCATCGCGGTACGCAGGATCGGTGACTGGCGTGGTCATCAGCGTGCGATGACGGCCGAGCGCGAACAGCGTGTCGAGCGCGATCGTACGCACCGGATCGAGCTTCTGGTCCAGTGCCGCGGTCGTCGCATCGCGACCCAGTGGCATCACGACGCATAGCGCATCGGCGTGCCGGCGCCGGACCCGCGTCGACGCCCGCGCCGAGGTTGGCGATGAGCTCGACCACGGTTGCGCGCGCCTGCGGATCGCCGTGTCCGACCCAGACTCGTTGCGCCGCAACCGCACCGACGGGCGGCGGTGTCACTGTGGCGCCGGTCGCCGCGCCATAGTCGTAGAAACCGCGCCCGGATTTTCGTCCGAGCACTCCGGCCGCAAGCCGTTGCGCGGTAGCGGGGGACGGACGGAAGCGCGGCTCCTCGTAGAACTGGTGATAGATCGATTCCATCACCGGATGCGAAACATCGAGCCCGGTCAGGTCGAATAGTTCGAACGGACCCATGCGAAATCCAGCCTCGAGCTTCAGGATGCGATCGATCGCGGCGTAGTCCGCGATGCCTTCGCTCGCGATGCGCAGCGCCTCGGTGCCATAGCCGCGTCCCGCATGATTGACGATGAAGCCGGGCGTGTCCTTGGCGCGGATCGGCGTGTGGCCGAGTCCGGCACCGAATTCGAAGAGCCGCTCGACGACCGCCGGGGCGGTCAGCAGTCCGTCGATGACCTCCACGAGCTTCATCAGCGGCACCGGACTGAAGAAGTGCAGGCCTGCAACGCGCTGCGGACGCTTGCATGCGGCGGCAATCGCGGTCACCGACAGCGACGACGTGTTGGTTGCGATAATGCAATGCTCGCCGACGATGGGTTCCAGCAGGGAAAACAGGGCCTGCTTGGCGTCGAGCTTTTCGACGATGGCTTCGACCACGATCGTGGCTCCGGCGAGGCCGCCGAGTTCATCCGGCAGCGCGATGCGTGCGACCGCCGCATCGGCGTTGGCCGCGGTCATCCTGCCTTTGGCGACCAGGGTTGCGAGCACGTCCGCCAGCGCACGTTTCGCCTCCGCCGCTGCCCCGGGCTTCGCGTCGACAAGGCGCACATCGTGGCCCGCCTGCGCGGCGATTTGCGCAATGCCGCGTCCCATCAGGCCCGCGCCGACGACGCCGACGATTTCGTTGCCGGATGCATTCATGACTGACCTTTGCGCGAGAAGGTTGAGGCGGCGGTATTATAGGGCGCGTAGCCCATGCGCCGCGCCATCCACCGCAACCTCCCGACATGATTTGCGCATCCACGTCTTCGGCCGACATCGAACGCGAGCTGGCAGACTTACCGCGTCTGCTCGCGGGGCTTCCCCACAGGATCAGCGACATTCTCGGGCTGCGCAGCGCCGATGCGGAGAACGAAGCGCTTCGATGCGGCGGCCGCACCTGGACCTTTGCGCAGCTCGCGGCCGCCGCCGACGCCGTGGCGCGGCGACCTCGCCGATGCCGGCGTGCGTGGCGGCGATCGCGTGCTCATCGTCGGCGAGAACAGTCCGGCGCTGCTTGCCATGCTGTTCGGCGTCGCGCAGCTCGACGCATGGGCGGTCATCGCCAATGCGCGTTTGTCTGCCCGCGAGGTCGATTTTATCGCCGCGCACTGCGAGCCTCGGCGCACCCTGTTCACCGCGGACGTGTCGACAGAAGCCGCGACGCACGCGGCGCGGTGCGGCGCCGTTGAACTGTTGACCATTCCCGGCATGGGCGACGTGCGGATGACGGCATCGCAACGCTCGGTGCCACGCGGAGCCGGTACACGCCGATCCCGCGCGGCAGGTCGCGGCCTTGATCTACACGTCGGGAACGACGGGGGACCCCAAGGCCGTGATGCTCACCCACCGCAACCTGCTGTTCATTGCTCGGATGTCGAGCACATTGCGCCGCTTGCGCCCGGACGATCGGGTCTATGCCGTGTTACCGATATCGCACGTGTACGGCCTGGCGTCGGTCAGTCTCGGTACGTTGTTCGGCGGCGCGTGCCTCGAGCTCGAGGCACGCTTCACGCCGCAGGCGATGCTCGCTGCAGTGACGGACAACGGCGGCGTCACCATGTTGCAGGGCGTACCTTCGATGTACGCCAAGCTCATCGATTTCATCGCAGCGAGTGGTCGTGATGTACATCCGCCGCGCCTGCGTGCCTGCTTCGCGGGCGGGTCCCCGCTCGATGCGTCGCTCAAGGCCGATGTCGAACGCGTGCTCGGCGTCACGCTGCACAATGGCTATGGGCTGACCGAAGCTTCACCGACGGTCGCTCACACGCGGCTCGACGCGCCGCGCAGCGATTGCTCGGTGGGACGTGTGTTGCCGGGGGTCGAACTGCGTATCGTCGATCCGCGTGACGAGCATCGGCGCGACGTGGCCGCCGGCGAGGCGGGAGAGCTTTGGGTGCGCGGACCGAATGTCATGCTCGGTTACTACAAGAACGACAGCCCTTACCGCGCGGACGATTGATCCTGCCGGTTGGCTCAATACCGGCGATCTGGCACGCCGTGAAAGCGACGGTACGCTGTTCATCGTCGGCCGGACCAAGGAGCTTATCATTCGCTCGGGGTTCAACGTTTATCCTCCCGAGGTCGAGGCCGTGCTGAATTCGCATCCATCGGTCACGCATTCGGCAGTCGTGGGCCGTACGGTTCCCGGCAACGAGGAGGTGATCGCATTCGTCGAGTTGCGGCCGCATACGCAAGCCACGCCGGCGGAGATCGCCGCGTACTTGCGCCCGCTGCTCGCTCCGTATAAGCAGCCGGCGGAGATTCGCATCGTACCGACGCTGCCCGTCGCGGCCAACGGCAAGGTACTCAAGCATCGCCTCACCGATCTGGCCAGACAATCCGGTTAATTCGGGTCGCGCGCCAAGACTTCATTCGGATCGCCGGTCCGATGCGGTAAAATTCACGTCGCAAACGACGATACGACGATGATCCGAGATACCCCGGGAGTAATTTTGGCGGCGACGATCTGGACCTACTGGTTCGGCGTCGGCCTCATGATACTTCGCGTCCACAGGAAGTCGCGCCGGCTGGGCGGGCTCGTGCCTGAGCAGGCGGTAGAGCGTTTGATGTGGCTGGTGTGGGTGCCGTTGGTCACGGCCTGGTTGATGCTGCCCTATCTTGCGCTCGTGCGGCGAAGCCCCTGGCTGCACGCGCCCGCGTTTGCACTGACCGATCCAGCGTATTCCGGGTTGCGCTGGGCAGCTGCCGCAATCGCGCTCATATGCCTGCTGCTGACGGCGTGGTGCTGGGCGCGCATGGATGCCAATTGGAGCATGGCGGTGAGCGAGGCGAACCGTGGAGAATTGATCGCGGACGGGTTGTTCTCCCGCGTGCGGCATCCCATCTATGCGTTGTCGGTCACGTTGATGATCTGCTCCCTGGTCATCGTCCCGACGCTGCCGATGCTCGTGATCGCGGCCGTCCACATCGTGCTCACTCAGCTCAAGGCGCGCAACGAAGAGCGGCACATGCTGAAGATGCACGGGGATGCGTACGCACGGTATCTGCGACGCACCGGGCGATTCGTACCGCGCCTCGGCGCGCCGCGCACGGCGTGATCGCGCAGTACGGTCGGGGCGCCTGGCGGCGTCAACGGATGCTGGCTGCGGTTGCCGTCATGGTGGCCGGAATGGCCGCGACGTCGGTGGTCGCCGCGCCGGCGGCAGCCGAGGTGATCGATGCGACCAGCGAAGACCGTATCCTGGCGCTCGACCCCGAGCAAATCTCCGCGGCGCAGGTTCGCGACGTCCTTTCGCGCGCGCCAGCGCCGCGGATCATCTGTCTCCAAGGCAGCCTCCCCTTGGTCACCATGCAACCATTTGCGGAATTCCTGGTGGCGATGGGTTTCCCCGAGGAGCGGCTGCGCAACCCGGCCAGCGGCACGCTTTCGTATTCGAGCTTCGCCGACAGCGAAACGCTTGCGGGCACGCTGGCGTGGTACTACGAAAACGAACGCATGATGCCGATGCTGATCGGCCACAGCCAGGGTGGCATGCTGGCGATCCGCGTGCTCTACGAGCTGATCGGCGCGTTTCACGAGTCGATCGATGTGTGGAACCCCTCGACGGATGAATCGGAACACCGCAACTCGATTGTCGACCCCGCCGACGGACGCATGCGGCCGGTAGTCGGACTCAAGGTGCCGTTTGCGGCCGCACTCGCGACAGGCAAATTGCCGCGGTTGCTGCTCGGTCAATGGACGATGCTCGGGAAGTTGCGTTCAATTCCGGACTCGGCGGAGGCGTTCACCGGCTTTATTATTCCGTGGGATCTGATCGCCGGGACGTTTCCCGGAGGCGAACCTTATCAAGCGTCGGGCGCCGCCGAAGTGCGCAACGTGGAGTTGCCTGTGGGTACCAGCCACATTGGATTACCCGATGTGACGGATCTCGCGACGAATGCGACGGCACGTGCGTGGATCGACGGCTATCAGCCGAACGAGCCTTTACCGCCGGACATCGATGGCATCGACGCGGGCAGACTTCTGGTTGCGGCGGATATCTGGTTCGAAGTTAAAAAGCACTGGTGCCTCGAGGCGCAGCGCGTGATTCGAGAGCGCCGCATCGTCGCCACCAGGAATGCGCCGCAATGAAGGGCAGGCTGAACCTGTTCCAGGCGTCGATGCTGCGCTGGCGTCAGCTGCACCCCTACAACGCCGTACACGTTGTACGTGTCGCCTATGCCATCGATCCTGTGAGACTCGAGGCGGCGTTGCGCGCACAGCTTCAGGCTCTCGGACTCACCGGCCTTGACCTCGATGCGCGCCGGCAGCGCTACGAATGGACGGGCGGCCCGGCGAGCGCGATCTTGCGCGTGGTCGATGGAGCTGGCGACGCGTTCGCGGTGCTGTGTCGCGAGATGGAGCGCGAGCTCAATGCGGGATTTGCGGCCGAGGGTCGGGTCGATCCGTTCCGTTTTTTTGCGATCGACGACGGCGAGAGATTCTACCTCGGGCTGGCTTATGACCATTTCGTGGCGGGAGGCGATTCGATTGTCGTGATGCTGCACGGCATGGTCAACCGCTATCTCGGGCACGACGCGCACGAAACGCCGGCCAGCATTGCCGCGCGCCGCTACGGGCCGACGTACGCGCGCCTGTTCCGACGCCAGTTTCTCTCCAGCGCGAAGGCGCTCCTGAGCCTGCACAAGCTCGCCGGAGGTTGTCGGCGGGCGTTTCGTCCACGCTACGCCGCGCCGCAGGACGGCTACAACGCCTTCGCCTTCGTGCGCATCGATGCCGCGGATCGCGCGAGGCTCGAAGCGTGCGCGAGCGCCTGGGGCGTCACCTCGCACGATTTGCTGCTGGCCACGCTGCTCAAAGGGTTGGCTCCGCTCACCGTGCGCCGGCTGGAGTCAGCGACGCGCAACGAGATCGCGGTCGCGACCATCGTAAACATCCGTCGCGATCTTGGGGACGGACGCCGCGGTCGCGCTTGCGCCGTACCTCGCGTCGTTTCGCGTCTCGCACAAGGTCCCTGATGACGTTGCGCTGCGCGAGCTCGCCGGCGCGGTTCATGCGCAGAGCAGCCGCATCAAGCGCGGCAAGCACTATCTGCAGACATTGTTCGCCATGGCGGTCGCCGGGGCAGAATGGCGCTTCATGTCGACACTTCAGCGCCAACGATTCTTTGCCAAGCACTTTCCCGTTTGCGCGGGCACGACGCCGCTGAGCGTCGACCCGCTATGGGACGGCGGCCACGCGCGCTCATCGGGACTGGACTATCTGCGTGCCGTGTCCACCGGACCGCTCGCACCGATGATTATCGCGTTGACCATGGTAGGAGACGTGATCAACGTCGGCATTTCGTTTCGAACGACAGTGTTTCGGCGCGAAGCCGTCGACGGGGTCGCTGCTGCTATGCTGCAATCCATCAGGACACTATAAAAAAACATGACACGATCGACCTACGCATCGCTATACACATTCGTACTGACGCTCGGCATCGCTGCCACGCTGGTCCTTGGCGGCTGTGCCACCCCCCGCTCGGCGATGACTGCACCGGGCTCCATTCCCAACGTCGAAGCGGGCGCGATACAGCGCCAGATGGCGCTCGATCCGGCACTCGAGCGCCGGATTCTGGCGCTCGATCCCGAACGCATCAGCGAACACGATGTCAGGACCACGCTCGCGCTGGGTCCGACGCCGCGGATCGTTCTCCTGCACGGTGGCGTTCCAGGCACGGACCTGATCATGATGAATTTCGGCAAGTTCCTCATCGGCATGGGCTATCCGTCCGCAAAGATCCGTGACCCGTCGGACGGCGCGTATTCGCAAAGTCCGTATGGAAGCAGCGAAAGGATCGCCGGCGAAATCGCGTGGTATTACGAGCATGACGGGGTCCGTCCACTGTTGATCGGACATAGCCAGGGCGGCATCCAGGCGGTCAAGGTCCTCTACGAACTCGACGGTGCGTTTACCAAGGAAATCCCGGTCTGGAATCCCGCGAGCGACGCGGCCGAGAACCGCTTCACGATCGTCGATCCGCTGACGGGTGAAAAGCGTTCCGGTGGTTGGCGTGTCCGTCGCCTATGCGTCAGCGGTCGGAGCCGGCGGTATCGCGCTCTGGTCGCCCTTCCACTGGAGCATGGCGCAGCGGTTGCACGTCATTCCCAATACTGTCGACGATTTCACCGGCTTCAACATCGATTTCGATCTTGTCGCGTGGACAGGGCCGGGGCTCCGCACCGTACCACCACAATGGCACGGCGCAAGTACGCAACGTGTCGCTGCCGTCGAGCTACAACCACGTGTTCGTGCCGATGACGCAGGCACTGGCGAGCGACGCAGCGATGCGCGACTGGATCAATGCCTATGTACCCGGTGCGGATAACGGCAATCCGCCGGGTGCCGACGAGGGCAAAGGCACCAACGCATTCTGGGCTGCCGACGTCTGGTTCAGCATCAAGAAGCACTGGTGCATCGAGGCGCAGCGCCTGATTCGAGCCAAACAGGCCGGGCTGTCCGCGCATTGAGCCGCAGTGATCCCTTTCCGGCGATACGGTGCCTTGGCCAAGCGCCCGCAGAACCATCGTTGCTCCAGCAAGCGAAGCAAGCGATAATTGCGGTTTGCCCATAGCAAAGGCGGGCCGACGGCCCGTCCCGGCGCCCGCAGGGGCACCGACAACCTCCTCACCCACCACGATGTCAGGCCCTCTCGCCGGAAAAGTCGCGCTGGTTACCGGTGCCGCGCGTGGCATCGGCCGCGCCATCGCGCGCAAGCTCGGGTCTGCGGGCGCCGATGTCGCGGTGAACTATTACAACAGCCACGACGAAGCCGAGGCGCTTTGCGCGGAGTTGCGTGCGCTTGGCCGTCGTGCCCACGCCGTGCAGGGCAGCGTCGGCATGCCGGACAGCGTCGACGAAATGTTTGCCGAGATCGGCAAACATTTCGATCGCATCGACATCGTCGTGAGCAATGCGGCGTCCGGCGTGCTCAAGCCGGCCATGGAAATGTCGCTCAAGCATTGGCGCTGGTGCCTGGAGACGAACGCGTTTGCGCTCGATCTGCTGGCGCAACGTGCGGTACCCTTGATGCCGGATGGCGGGCGCATTGTCGCCATGTCGAGCCTCGGCGCGCAGCGGGCGATGCCCGACTACGGTTTCATTGGCGCGTCCAAAGCCGCGCTCGAATCGCTGGTGCGCACGCTAGCCCAGGAACTCGGTCCGAGGAACATTCGCGTCAATGCGGTCAGCGCGGGTGTCGTGGATACGGACGCGCTGCAGCACTTTCCGAATCGGGAGGAATTGCTGGCCAACTTCGCGCGGCGCACGCCGGCTGGACCCGTGCTTACGCCGGAGGATGTCGCCGGCGCGGTGTATCTGTTGTGCTTGCCCGAAGCGGCGATGATCACCGGTCATACGCTGGTCGTCGACGGCGGTTTCTGCATCTCGGGATGAGCGCGGTGATGCTCGCCGACTCGGGCCTCGACGGCAAAGTCGCCATTGTGACCGGCGGCAGCCGGGGCATCGGCCGTGCGATCGTGGAACTGCTGGCGGCGCATGGCGCTGACGTGACCCTGTTCTACCGCGACAACGCGGCGGCGGCGGCGGAAGTCGTCGCGGCGGGCGCGGCCAAGGGTGGCAAGATCGCAGCCGAGCAGGTCGACGTGCGCGACGCCGCGGCCTGCGCCGCCGCTGTGGAGCGCGTCGCCGAGCGGCGCGAACGCATCGACCTGCTGGTGAACAACGCGGGCCTGATCCGCGACAACCAGCTGGCAGCGATGGATGACGACGACGTGGATTTGGTGCTGGACACGAATATCGGCGGCGTGTTCAACATGGCGCGCGCGGTGGTACCGCACATGATTGTCCAGCGCTCGGGCAAGATCATCAATCTATCATCGGTTTCGGGCGAGAAAGGCGGACGAGGGCAGACCAACTACGCAGCAAGCAAGGGAGCGGTCAACGCCTTCACGCGGTCCTTGGCCGTCGAACTCGCGGCGCGCAAAATCACGGTCAACGCGGTTGCACCCGGCGTGATCGAGACCGAAATGTCTGCGGCCGTGCGCGACATGGCGGGCGGCGAAGTGACGTCCCGCATCCTGCTCAAGCGCTATGGCAAACCCGAGGAAGTGGCATACGCCGTGTGTTTTCTTGCGTCGCGTTATGCGGATTACGTGACTGGACAGATTTTCGCCGTCGATGGCGGCTTCAAAATGGAGTGAAGGCAATGACATTGACCGAAGTCAGCAAAGAAGAAATCATGGCGGTATATCCCAAGGTCGCGGAGACGATGGCCGACGCGCTCGGCTGCGACGTCGAGGACGTCAAGCTCGACGTCTCGCTGATCGAAGGCCTGGATGCGGAATCGATCGATTTCCTCGACATGGTGTTTCGTCTGGAACGTGCGTTCAAGATCAAGATACCGCGCGGCAAGATCGTCGAGAACGCGCGCGGGGACCTGCCCGAGGCGGAGTTCGAGCAAAAAGGCATCGTCACCGAGAAAGGCATGGCGCAGCTTCGCGCGTACCTGTCGGAGATTCCCGCCGAACGTTTCAAGACGCCGATGAAGGTCGCAGATATTCCGCGCTTGTTCACTCCGGAGACTTTCTGCAAGCTGGTGGTCCGGGCGCAGAAGGAAGCGCCGGCGACGGCCTAGCGCCTCATGCGGCCCGCGTTCGCCCCGCGCATCGATGAGCACTTTGCCGCGTTTTCGTTTGTCGATCGCATCGTCGCGCTCGACCCTGGCAAGAGCGCACGCGGCGTGTTCGCAATTCCCGAAGGCATCCGCGAGTTTCCGCGCGCGCTGGTCGCCGAGGCGGTGGGCCAGCTCGCCGCGTGGGTCGCCATGAGCCACATCGAATTTCGCGGTCGTCCGGTCGCCGCGCTTGCAGCGGAAACGAGATTCTTCGATGAGCCTCGCCCAGGCCAGACGCTCGAGCTCGAGGTCCTCCTCACCGCCTGCGACGACGAGGCAGTGGCCTACGGCGGCTGGGCGCGGATACAAGGCCAATGCGTCGCCGAGCTTGAAGATTGTTTGGGGCCGATGCTGCCGGCAGCTGACTTCGACTCGCCAGACGCCCTGCGCGAACGCTTTGCGCTTTTGTGCGCCGAGGGAGCACCGCCGCATCGTTTTGGCGGCGTCGAATTGGAACGCCCGGAAATCACCGCGCATGTCGCCGGGCGGTCGGTCCGCGCCACGCTCCGCGTGCCGGATCGCGCGCCGTTCTTTGCCGATCACTTTCCACGGCGGCCGGTGTTTCCGGCGACGCTGATGCTCGATGCGCAAATGCATCTGGCGGCGAAACTCGCGGGCGAATCGCCTCTGGCAGCATCGGGCGCCGCTGTCGCTGCGACGCATGAGTAACGTCAAGGTACGTTCGTTCACGACGCCCGGCCAATCGGTCGAGCTGGGCGCGGATGCGACGCCGCGCGATGACGGCACGCTGCGGGTGGCGCTCGCGGCGACGTTCGAGGGCAAGACCGTCGCGACGTCGCGCGTCGAGTTCGCCACGGGGCCGTGGGCCGGGTCCAACGCATGAATTCCGGTCGCCGCCGCGTTGCCATCACCGGCGTCGGCATGGTGACGCCTGTCGGTAATGACGTCGCCACGACCTGGGATGCGTTGCTGGCCGGGCGCAGTGGCGCGGCGCCGATCACGCTGTTCGATGCGAGCGGGTTTTCCACGCGCATTGCGGCCGAGGTCAAGGGGTTCAGCGTCGACGCGCTAGCCACGGACAGGAAGTTTCTCAAGTTCGCCAATCGATCGCATCGTTTTGCGCTGGCCGCAGCGGAGCAGGCCTTTGCGGATGCCGGCCTTGCGCCAACGCCTGCGACCAGCGAGCGCTGGGGCTGCACCGTCGGCACGGGGATGATGGGCGTCGCGTACGCCGATCTCGCCAGTGTCCAGCAGCATTCCGCGGCGGACGGCGAACTGCATCCCGACCAGTTGCTCACCGACGCCGCCGCCACCGATCCGATGGTGTTCTGCCGCAGCCAGTCGACGGCAGGCGTGGCCCTGCTCACGCGCCGCTTCGGCATTCGCGGTTACGCCACGTCGGTGCACACCGCCTGCGCGTCGGGTGGACAGGCGATCGGCACGGCGTTGAAGCTCATTCGCCGCGGTAGCGTCGACTGCGTACTTGCGGGCGGCTTCGATTCCATGATCAGCCCGGTGGGCATTGGCGGCTTCTGCCTGCTCTCCGCAGTCTCGGCAGACAACGACACGCCACAGCGCGCGAGCCGGCCCTTCGACGCCACGCGCAATGGCTTCGTGCTCGGCGAAGGCGCGGGTTTTGTCGTGCTCGAGGAATGGGAGTCCGCGCGCCGCCGCGGCGCACGTATCTACGCCGAGCTCGCGGGCGACGGCAACTCGCTGTCCTCGTACCGGATCACCGATTCGCCGCCCGATGGCGACGGGCCCATCCAGTCGATGCGTGCGGGCATCAGCGACGCCGGCGCGCGCCCGGAAGACATCGACTACATCAACGCGCACGGCACCTCGACGCCGATGAACGACAAGAGCGAGGCTGCCGCGATCCACGCCGTCTTTGGTGCGGGCACGAACGGCGTCTCCGTGAGTTCGACCAAGAGCACGATGGGGCATCTCATTGCCGCCGCGGGCGCGGTCGAAGTCATCGTCTGCGCGCTGACCATCCACCACGGGGTGATGCCGATCAATGCCAATTACGTCGATCGCGACCCCGACTGCGACCTCAACCTCGTTGTCGGCGCCCCGCAAACGCGTCGCGTGCGCATGGCGCTGTCCAACTCGTTCGGTTTCGGCGGCTCGAACAGCTGCATCGTCCTGCGTCACCCCGAAGAAGTCGACCGCCTGCATTTGCGCGCGACACTGACATGGCCTATCCCCGCATCCTCATTACGGGCACGGGCGCAGTCTGCGGGTCGGGCATGTCGCCCGACGCCATCCTCGATGCCGCGTTGGCAGGACGCTCGGCCATCGCGCCGATCACGCAGTGGGATACGACCGGGTGGCCAGTGACGGTTGCGGCCGAAGTCCCCGACTTCAATCCGCGTGCGCTGGTCGAAGACCGCAAGCTGCACAAACTCATCCGTCGCACCGACATGTTCGGCCTGTACGCCGCGAGTCAGGCGATCGACGCGTCCGCGTTCATCCCGGCACGCGACGCGATGCATCCCGCTGCGGCGGCCGAATTCTCGGACCGCAGCGGGCTGTACGTCGGCTCGGGTGGAGGCGCATACAACACGCAGTACGAATATTTCCCGCTGATGAGCGAGACCGCTGGCGACCTGGGCGGATTCGGCCGCGAATTGGCCAGCGTCGTCAACCCGATGTGGCTCCTGCGCACGCTGCCGAACAATGTGCTCTGCCACGTCGGGATCAAGTACCACCTCAAGGGCGCCAACGCCTGCATCACCAACCACAGTTGCGGCGGCACGCTCGCGGTGATCGAGGCCGCCGAGGCGCTGCGGCACGGCGAGGCCGATCGCGCGGTCGCGGTCGGTCACGACGCGCTGATCGAGCCGCAGATGGTGCTCTACTATCACCAATGCGGGTTGCTCGCGCGCGATACGATTCGGCCGTTCGACGCGCGCCGATCCGGCAGCGTTTTCGGCGAAGGCGCCGGAGCGCTGGCCATCGAGACGGAAGCAGTTGCGAACCAACGCGGCGCCGCCGTCCTTGGCGAAGTGCTTGGCGGCGGTTATGCGGGCGAAGCGCTGGGACTGCTCGCGATAAGCGACGACGGCGAAGGGCTTGCGCGCGCGATCAGCCAGGCGCTTGCTGACGCAGCAATCAAACCCGACGACATCGGCATGATCGTCGCGCACGGCAACGGCACGCCGCAATCGGATGCATCGGAAGCCGCGGCGATTCGCAGGGTCTTCGGAACCGGCGCCGATGCGCCGCCGGTCACCGCGTTCAAATGGGCGATCGGACACTTGATCGCGGCTGCAGGCATTATCGAGACCGTGCTTGCGCTTGCGGCGCTGCGTAAGGGCATTGTGCCCGGGCGTCGCCACGTTCGCCGACCCCGATCCGGACTGCGCCGGCATACGCGTCAGCGCCGCGACGCAAAAGCCGCGCAGCCGACACCGCGCTGATTCTGTGTCGCGGTTTTGCTGGCACCAACGCGGCGCTGATCGTTCGCGCGCTCTAGGCTATAGCGGTGCAAGCCGCGGAAACGCCGGATGCCGGGGCGACGCGCTGCGGCATCGACACGGTCGACATCGCCCGTATCGAGCGCATGCTCGCGGCCAGTCCTGCCGACGCGCCGCCGCGAATGTTCACGATGCAGGAACTCGCCGACAGTGGCACCGGCGCGGGCCGCAGCGCGAGCCTTGCAGCGCGCTTCGCGGCGAAGGAGGCTTGCGCCAAGCTCTTTCCGCGCGAACTCGCACTCGGGCAGATTGAACCCGAGGATTTTTCGGTCGCGCGCGACGCCTATGGCGCGCCGCAGATCGTATGCAATGCGCGGGCGCAGTCGCTGCTCGATCGGCATCGCATCCGTAGTATCGCGATATCGCTCACCCACGACCAAACCACGGCATCCGCGGTGGCGCTGGCACTGCCGGCGCAGACCGACGCGCCGTTCGCCGGCAAGGTGCTGTACCGCGTCCTTCCGTTTCGACGGCGCGTGATCATGGACAATCTCCGCCGTGTTTTTGGCGCAGCGGTTCCAGCGGCGGAGATCGAACGGCTCGCGCAGGCGCACTACGCTCACCTATGGCGACTGTTCGGCGAATTCTTGCGCTTCCGCTGGATGTCGAAGGCGCGCAAGACGGCCATGGTGCGCGTCGAGAACGTCGATGCGGTTACCGCCGCACTCGCAGTGCGGCAAGGGCGTACTCGTACTGACCGGGCATTTCGGCAATTTCGAGGTGGCGACGATCGCGGGGCTCGCCCATTTTCCCCAAATGCACGGGCGCATTCATTTCGTGCGCCGCGCGATCAAGCCGCGCTGGCTCGACGCGCTGGTCAATCGCCGATTTAGCCGCGCCGGATTCGGCGTCATGTCGAAGCGCGGCTCACTCGATCGAATTCTCGACCGCCTGGCGGCGGGCGACATGGTCGTGTTTCCTTTCGACCAGCATGCCAGCCCGCCGGATGGCATTGAAGTCGACTTCTTCGGGCACTCCGCGTGGACGTTCAAGAGTCTCGCGATCATCGCCCTTGCCACTGGCGCTCCCGTGCTCCCCGCCGCAGGCTGGCGCGAGGCCGACGGCCGCCATGTCTTGCGCTTCGAGGAGCCGGTCAAGGTTGTCGAATCCGGCAACGTCAACGACGAGATTCGCGCCACGACGCGGGCCTTCAACGCGGCGCTGGAGCGGCTGGTCCTGCGCCATCCGGAGCAGTGGTTCTGGGTCCATCGACGGTGGAAGATCGTCCGCTAGGAAGGGCGAGCGGTGGCCCGACCCCGGCCGAGGGTCTATAATGTTGAATTACCTGAAAAATTGCGGACGAGCAGCCAATGCGTCCGCGGATTGTCATCATGTTCGAGCAACTGCCCAATTTTCTGGCGCCGAAGTTTTTCATCCTCTACGCGTTCATCGCGTCGGCGGTGTACGTCCACTACCGCGGCGCGGTGCGCCATCGCTTCTATCGCCAGATCACCGACCATTCGACCTTCATGGCGCCGTACAACGTGCTCATGTACATGTTCTCGGCCGTCCCCAACAAGCCCTTCATCGATGTGGCGCAGTTTCCGGAGCTCAAGCCGCTCACCGACAACTGGCAGGTGCTGCGCGAGGAAGCGCTGAAGCTGTTTGACGATGGCCACATCCGCGCCGCCTCCGGCTACAACGACCTCGGCTTCAACTCGTTCTATCGTCGCGGCTGGAAGCGCTTTTACGTGAAGTGGTACAACCAGCCGCTGCCATCGGCGGCAGACGCTGTGCCCCAAGACCGTGGCGCTGGTCCAGTCGATACCGACGATCAACGGCGCGATGTTCGCGATGCTTCCGCCGGGCGGCGACCTCGGCAAACATCGCGATCCGTTCGCGGGCTCGTTGCGCTATCACCTGGGGCTGTCGACGCCCAATTCCGACAAGTGCCGCATCTGGGTCGACGGCCAGGAGTACTCCTGGCGGGACGGCGAAGCGGTGATGTTCGACGAGACCTACATGCACTGGGCGGAAAACAAGACCGACACGCTGCGCGTGATCCTGTTCGCGGATATCGAGCGGCCCCTGACGAGCAAGATCATGAGCAAGATCAATCATTGGTTCAAGAACACGGTGATCCGCGCGAGCGAGACCAACAACGCCGAAGGCGATCGCGTCGGCGTGGCCAATCGGATATTCGGGTTCGCATATTACTTGCGCCTCCCGGGCAAGGCACTCAAGCGCAAGAGCAAGACGCTCTACTACGTGCTCAAATGGGCGATTCTCGGCGGCCTGGTCGTCTGGATGCTTGCCTGACGGCACGCACACCCACCGTTTTTTTCCGGCAATGATCGTCCGCCTGTTGGCCGTAATCGGCATCGCACTGTTCGTGCGCTGTACCTGCCGCAGCCCAGGATGGCTATCCGTCAAGGCCGATCTCGTTGGTGGTGCCGTTCCCGCCGGGTGGCGTCGCCGACATCGTCGCGCGCCCGTTCGGCGAGGCCATGGGGCGCAACCTCGCCACGGCGGTCGTCATCGAAAACAAGCCGGGTGCGGGCGGAGGCATCGGCATGGCGTATGCGGCCAAGGCGAAGCCCGACGGCTACACGTTGCTGCTGGCGCTTTCCTCGATCTCCATTCTGCCCGAAGCCGACAAGATCACCGGCCGCGCGCCGATGTTCCAGCTCGATCAATTCGTGCCGATTGCCCGCCTGACGGCCGATCCGACGGTGCTGGCGGTTCGCGCGGATAGTCCCTGGAAAACCCTGGCCGAGTTCGTCGCCGATGCGAAAAATCGCCCGGGCGCCATCACCTACGGCTCCTCGGGCAACTACGGCACGATGCACGTGCCGATGGAGATGTTCGCCGCGCGCGCCGGCATCAAGCTCCTGCACGTGCCCTTCACCGGCGCAGGGCCGGCCGTGATCGCGCTCCTCGGCGGCACCGTCGACGCGGTGGCGTCAGGCCCGTCGACGCTGATCCAGCAGGTCAAGTCCGGCAAGCTCCGGGTCCTGGCGTCGTGGGGCGATAGACGCCTGGCGTCATTGCCGGACGTGCCCACCATGGTCGAACTTGGCTTCGACGCCGTATTTTTTCAGTGGTCGGGACTGTTCGCGCCGGCCGGAACGCCTGAGCCAGTCGTGGCCCGTTTGCGTGATGCCGCACGCGTCGCCGCGAACGATCCCAAGTTCATTGCCGCGATGGCGACGGTCGATACGCCGGTGCAGTACATGGATGCCCCGGAGTTCCAACGATTCTGGGACGGCGACGCCCGCAAGCTCGGCGACGTGGTGCGGCGAGTGGGCAAGCTGGAGTAGTCTGCACCGCCGATCGGCCCGTGGTGGGCATGAATATTGCGTTAGCCCAAGATTGTGTACGCGAGGGTACGTCGGTCGGATCACGGCGGCCCGGAACAACCTATCGGGCCGTGCCCGGACATGACCGCCTACGATATCTTCCAACTCGTTTCCGACCATCCCCTGGCAACGACCTTGGCCCTCATCGGCGCGCTGGCGATCGGAGCGGGTAGCGCCACGATGCTGGGCCGCTCGTATCCCCGAATGACCGGCCGCGCGTCGCCTTTACGGACCGGCGTTGCCACATCGTCCACGCCCGGTCTCGTGCGTACCGCCGGAAGCGTCGCGGCTCCGAGCGAGCTTCAGCGTACCAAAGATGCGCTCCATGGCACCCGGCAGCAACTGCGGCTCATCACCGAAAACGTGCCGGCGATGATCGTCTATTACGACCGTCAACTGATATGCCGCTTTGCGAACACTCAATACGCGGCCTTCTTCGGCTTTACCGTCGAAGGCGTCCTCGGCAAGCACCTGGCGGAAGTGATCGGGCCCAGCAGTTACGAAAGGTCGGCGGCCCAGTTTCAACGCGTCATCGACGGCGAGTCGGTGACCTACGAGCGCACGCATCCGCGTCCGGACGGAACAGTGCGCCATATCCGGGTTGCCTTCGCTCCGGAACGCGACGCCGGTGGCGACGTCAAGGGAAGCTATGCGCTCGTCACCGACGTGACGGCGTACAAGGACGCCGAGGATGCGATCCGCACGCATGCCCTGCGCCAGGAAGCGATCGCAATTTACGGGCAATACGCGCTGGAGACCCGCGACATCGACAAGTTGATCGCGAATGCGGCGGCGATCAGCACATCAGGCCTCGACGTGACGCACTCGGCCGTCTATCGGCTGGCGGGGACGAACGACCCGCTGCTGCAGATCGCGGGTGTTGGTTGGCGGCTCGACGCGCCAGCCAGCGTCGAGCGCGAATCGGCAACGGGTCGCGTGCTGCACTCGACGCAGCCGGTGATCGTCGACGACTTGGGCACGGTTGCCGACGTTGTGGTGTCCGCTCATCTCCTGGCGGAAGGGTTGCGCAGCGGCATCGAGGTCGCTGTTCCCACGTCCGAAGGAGCGTTCGGCGTCATCGGCGCGTACAGCCGTGACCCGGCGCGATTCAGCCGGGATGACGCCAGCTTCTTGATGGCGATCGCGACTTCTCTGGGCACCGCTATCGGCCGCAAGCGGGCGGAAGAGCGTCTGGCGTACGTTGCTCAGTTCGATTCGCTTACCGGGCTGCCGAACCGGACGCTGTTCCGCGACCGGTTAAGCCACGCGATGACCCGTGCCGAACGCGGCGGCACCCAGCTCGCGCTGATGCTGCTCGATCTCGATCGCTTCAAGGAAATCAACGACACGCTTGGACACCGCGCCGGGGACCGCCTCCTGAAGGCAGTCGCCGAGCGCCTGACGGATACATTGCGCACGGTCGATACCGTGGCGCGATTGGGGGGCGACGAGTTCACGGTCATTCTCGAGGACGCGGAGAACACCGCCGCCGTCGCCATGGTTGCGGAAAAAGTCGTGGGTGCTCTGGCCAGGCCGTTCCCGCTCGACGATCAAGAGTACTTCCTGACCGTCAGCGCGGGGATCGCCATGTATCCCAGCAATCCGGGCGATATCGAGACGTTGATCATGAATGCAGACGTCGCGATGTACGACGCGAAGGACCGAGGCAAGAACAACTTCCAGTTCTATCGCGCCGAAATGAACGCGATGAAACAGGAACGGCTCAGCCTCGAGGGCCAGCTTCGTCGCGCGGTCGAGCGTGGTGAATTGTTCATCGACTATCAACCCCAAGTCGATCTTCGGATGAACCGCATCATCGGCGCCGAAGCATTGCTGCGCTGGCGCCACCCTGAACTCGGATTGATCGAACCGAACCGGTTCATTCCGATCGCGGAGCAGTCGAACCTGATACTCCAGATCGGCAAGTGGGTGTTGCATACGGCGTGCGCGCAAAACGCGATCTGGCAGCGTGCAGGTCTGCCGCGAATTCGCGTAGCAGTAAATGTTTCCGCACGGCAGTTCCGCGCCGAACTGCTGGAGACGGTGGGATCGGCGCTAAGGGGAGCCGGACTTGCACCCGATTGCCTCGAACTAGAAATCACCGAAGGCTTGCTGATCGAAGACCCTGAAGCCGCAAGCGCCGTGCTGACCGAACTGAAAGCGCTGGGCGTGCACGTTGCGATCGACGATTTCGGCTCCGGATATTCGAGCTTGAGTTATCTCAAGCACTTTCCGCTCGACAGCCTCAAGATCGACCGCGGCTTCGTGCGCGACCTTTCGATCGACGCCGACGATGCGTCGATCGCTCGCGCCATCATTGCACTGGGACACAGCCTGGACCTCAAGGTGATCGCGGAAGGCGTCGAAACGCCACAGCAGCTCGCGTTTCTGCGTGACCATCATTGCGACGTGGTGCAGGGATTTCTCTTCGGTGCACCGGTCGCCGCCGACGCGATGGCCGCGTTGCTTCGGCAAGGCCTGTACGCCGCAGCGTAAACCGTTCAGCGCCGCATGTCGTCCGCGATCCAAAGCACGAAGCCGACAGCGATGCACCCCCAGACGATCGCCATGATCGTGGACTCGGTGTAGTACTCCCACATCAGTGCATTGATGGTGCATAGCAGGATCACCATCAGCTTGAGCAGCCGATTGCCGAGCGGGGCGTACGACGGGGAGGTGGCCATGTCTGCTGTACTTACGCCCAGCGTCCAATGCGCGGGCAATTCGCAACGTCCTCGCAAAAAGTACCACGCAACACTTCGATCGGCAAGGGAAACGCCGCGGTCGATTGATTGAGCGTCTACGAGGAAATGCGAATGACTGCATCAGAACGACGGCAGCCGTTTCACATCTTCTCGAAACTTTCGCGACATGCGCGCGCAACAACTTCTCAAATCAACGAGGATGCTTCGCTTGCGCACGCGCAGACAATGCGCATCTCTTGCGACAAGCTTAGCGAGATTGCGGCGCCATTCTCGCCAGCGTCGAACACCGCCAACGATTGAGCAGTGACCTTGTCTGCGGAATCAGCGCAGCGTGGTGGCCGGATGATCCGCGCGGCGTTGGGGCCAAGTTGTTATTGACAATTTGGTGGCGATTTTCATGAACTTTTACAGCCCACGCGAGGGTCGATCTTCTAAGTACCTGATACTGCGCGCATTTAGACATCGGCACAGATCATGCTTTTGCATTGATACGCGTCCAGACACGCAACTGCGTTTTGGTTTTGGACGCAATTTGCATCGTGTCGATGCCGAAGGTGATTTCGGTTATCCGGTCGGCAGAATTTTGAATAGGAGAAAAACATGTTTAGGTTGATGCTTAGATCCGTCGCTCTCGCTAGCTTGTCGCTACTCGCCTTTTCGGCCCAGGCGGGCCCGCTTCCGGTTACGAATATCCAGTTCAATAACTTGACCCACCCGCTAACCCAGCAGAAGGACTTTTTTAACACCGTAGGGCCGGTCGGTTGGTCCGTCGGTACGGCGGGGGCGGGCGGTAGCCTTACCTACGTCGGAGTGCAAGGCTCCGAGGGCTTTACCGGCGGCCCGGGCAATATTTACCCTGTTTATACCAACTCCCGGCTTCTCGGTTACCGTCCCGGCCGGCACCAACTTCTTTCAGGCGGATGGCAATCCCGAGTTCGAGAACACGATCTTCCAGACCATTTCAGGCCTGACGGCGGGCACGACGTACAGCCTGCAGTTCCAACAGGCGGCCGGGCAGCAAACCGGTTTTACCGGCGACACCACCGAGCAGTGGAAAGTGTTTCTTGGCGATGGCGGGATCGGCGTCGACTGCTCGACCAACCCGTGCACAGTTACCGGCGCCGGCGGTGATATCGAGATGGATTCGCCGCTGATGAGCACCCCGTCGGGGATGAACATCGATTGGAATAATGTCAACTTGAGCTTTACGCCGAGTGCCGCGAACTTGGGTCCGGGCGGGACAGCGATACTGACATTCCTGGCATGGGGTGATGGTGGCAGTACGACCAATCTTCCGCCGACGGTGTTCCTCGAGGGCGTGAATACGACGCCGACAGTTCCGGAGCCCACATCCTTGGCGCTCTTCGGTGCCGCCTTCGTTGGCTTTGGAGCGCGCTGGCTGCGTCGGGGCAAGCGCGTCGCGGAAGCCTGATTGCCTTTCATGGCTATCGTGCCCGACAATGGTGGGCACGATAGCCGGCGGGGGCGACCCGCCCGAAAGTCCGGATAGCGCTCTTGCCTTCGTTCCTGGACCAGCAGCATCTTCTGGCGTTCCTGATGAGCTGGGTGAGGCTTTGCGCCTGGCTGCTGCTGCTCGCGCTGATCTTCTTGCCTCTTGAGCGGCTGTTCGCGCTGCACCCGCAAAAGTTCTTCCGCAAGGCCCTTGCCCAGGATCTGGGCTATTATTTCATCAGCGGTTTGGTGCCGGGTCTATTGCTCGCCGTGCCGCTTTCCCTTGTTGCCATGGGCGCCCACACGATGGTCCCTTGGCGCGTGCAAACCGCGGTTGCGGCTTGGCCGCTCTGGCAACGCGTCATCGCCGGGGTGGTGGTCGGCGAGATCGGTTTCTACTGGGGCCATCGCTGGACGCACCAAATTCCCTTTCTGTGGCGCTTCCATTCGCTTCACCACAGCGCCGAACATGTCTACTTTTTGACCAGCGCACGCGCCCACCCGATCGACAGCGTGTTCACCCGGCTGTGTGGCTTGATCCCGGTTTACACCCTGGGAATAGCCACCCCGCTCACGCCGGAGGGCGGTGCGGTGTCGGCGCTGCTCGTGCTGGTCATTACCATGTGGGGCTTCTTCATCCACTCCAACGTGCGCTGGCGGCTGGGTCCGCTGGAATGGTTGATCGCCACGCCCGCGTTCCACCATTGGCACCATACCCTGGGCGAGCAGCGGGATCGCAATTACGCCCCGATGCTGCCATGGATCGACCGGATCTTCGGGACTTACCATCTGCCTCGGAATGAATGGCCGTCCGGCTACGGCATTGAAGCTAGACTGCCCGGTTCGTTGGGCGGACAACTGATGTATCCGTTGCGAGCGCCACCTCCAATGAATTTATCGGAGCCCGTCGCGGGCAACCCGCATCACCCAGCCTGACGGCGACGGCAAAGTCCGCGACGATCCCAGTTCACGGGCACAACGATGCTGCGGCGCCTTGACAGAGAGATCGGGACGCGCCTAGCCTTCTCGAGCCAATTTTTGGCCGCATTTCTGGGACGCAGAACAATGACGAAGCTTTGGTTGGCGGTTTGCTTGTTGACGACCGCACTTATTATCGACGCGTCGGACGCCGCACGAGCGCAGGCGCCGGCAGGCAACATTACGGTCGTGACGATCATCGATGTCCTGTCGAACGCGAATGTTCCGCAAAACGTGGAAAATTCAGGCGCGTTGCTCGATAAGTTGGCGGCGGATACACAGCAAGCGCCTGGCGTCGTTTCGTTCAAGATTTTGCGCGACGCGAGTCGCGCCAATCACTTCATCATTCTCGGAGTCTGGAAAGACATGAAGTCTTTCGAGGCCTACAGCGGCGCCGAAACGACTCGCGCCTTTCGCCAGGCGTTCCAGTCCAAGCTCGGCGGTCCGTTCGACGAACGTGTCTATATCGACCTTAAGTAGTCATCCGCATCAACCGCGCGGCGCGACGGTCGCGTCAGTCTGACCGTTCCTCGCCAGTGCTTGCGCTACGAACCCGTTTGACTTGATGCTTTCGACAAAGGCATCGAGGTACGCGGCACCGGCCGTCCGGCCGATTGGCGTGCCCATGGCCTGATTGATCACCATGAACGGGTCGGCGATCATGCGCAAGTTTGGATCTGCGGCAATCAGTTGCTGCATCGCAGACTGCACCCCGGCAACGACCTCCAGGTGATCGGAGCGGAATAACGCCGCTGCTTCCGGGGGGCTCGCGGCCCGCACGATCTTCGCGTGTTTCAGCGTCCGGGCAAGGAAAAGGTCGTAGATGCTTTGTCCGCTGACGGCAATTCGGACATCCTCGTGGTCGACTTGATCCAGAGTACGCAATGGTGAGTCGTTGCGCACGACATAATTGCCATTGATGACGACATAAGCTGAAGTGAAATGGATGTCGCGAGCCCGGTCAGGATCACGCGCCAGAAAAGCAACGTCCCAGGCATCACTTGTGGCCGCTGCCGAAACCTTGCCTGCCGCGTTGTACGGTACGAGCGTCAGCGGCAAGCCGAGCCGTCGGCCCAGCTCTTCAGCGATGTCGACAGAGACACCGCTCAATTTGCCGGTCTCGGCATTGCGCTGCGCGAGCACGGCGTTGCCATAGTTGATGGCGACTCGCAGCCGTCCGGTGGGTGCCAGGCTCAACGCGACGTCGGCCGGCGCGGACTGGGCGCGAGTAACGTTCTGCCACAGTGATATTGCCGTTCCAAGCAGGCCGCCGATCACCGTTCTGCGTCGCATCGATTTCTCCTTGCAAACCGCTTGAAAAAAGGTTGTGCGAGCCGCGGCGTCAGGGTGTTGTCTTGTCTGCGCTTGCGCAAACAGACTCTCCTCACGCACAGAACGCCTCGATCCGACCGCGCGATCATATCAAACGCGGCGAGCAACGGAATCGAAGTGGCGCTATCGACCCAGAACGGTCAGGGTCGGCAGAGGAGGGTACCATCGACGAACTGATCGCCGGTGGCGGGGTCTACGTTGAGTTGCACCGTGTTCAGTACGAAACGCCGCCTCGCTTCCCTCAAACCCAACCCACCTCACGGACTCCACACCATGGCGCACACGCTAATCGTCCTTCCGGATGACACGGCCAAGCCTATCCTCGACGCGATCAAAGCAGCCACGCGGGCCCTGAATATCCGAATGTTCCTGTTCACGGAACCCACGCTACTCGATGCGGTGATTGCCGCCAAGCGTCGCGGTGTCAAAGTCAGGGTGATGCTCAATCCGGCGCGCCGCAGCGGCGAGGCCGAAAACGAGGAAGCTCGCAAGGCACTCATCGCCGCTGGAATCGATGTCCGCGACAGCAATCCTGCCTTCGACCTCACTCATCAGAAATCGATGGTCGCCGACGACACGGTCGGGTTGGTCGAGTCGCTGAACTGGGAACTCAAGGATCTGACCCAGACCCGCGACTACGCTATCGTTACCACGCAGGCGGCCGAGGTCGCCGAGATGGTGCGCTGTTTCGATGCCGATTGGGCGCACGACGAATTCACGCCCCACTCCGAATCGCCGCTGATCTGGTGCCCGAACAACGGCCGGCAGCGGGTGTCGGAATTTATCGACGCGGCCAAGCACACACTCTGGGTGCAAAACGAGCGCTACCAGGACCAGGTAATCATCGAGCGGCTGGTCCGGGCGGTCAAGCGTGGCGTCAAGGTGCACATTCTGGCCCGGCCCCCGCACACGCTGAAGGCAGATAAGCTGATCGAAGGCGTGGGTGGACTGCGAATCATGCATGACGTCGGTGCGAAGGTGCACACGCTGAAGCACCTCAAGCTGCACGCCAAGATGCTGTTGGCCGATAGCAAGCGCGCCATCGTGGGTTCCATCAATCTGGCGCCTGGCAGCTTCGATGCGCGGCGCGAACTCGCCATCGAGACCGACGACCACCATACGGTGAAACGCCTGGAGAAGACCGCTATGCACGACTGGGAAATGTCGCATAAGCTCGACTTGTCCGACGCGGGGCTGCTCAAGGATCTCAAGAAACGCGAGGGCCTGAGCCCGGACAAGCTCGTTCTCGATGCGGGCGCTGGCAAGAAAAAAAAGTCGAAGGGTTGAATCGACGCATTACATGAATCGGACAGCAGAATCAGCTCCTCCGATCCTGCTGCCGTTGGCGGTACTAGCCGTGCCGATGCCCGCGGCCCATGCCGCCGCCTAGATCGCCGAATATGGCCGTGCGATCATTTTTGAGCTGCACCTCCGCATTCTGGACCGCGGTTTGGTCAGTCGGTACCGCGCTGGCATTACTGGCGGCCTGATCGGCATGCAACTGCGTGAGCGCTGCCATCAATGTCGTTTCATCCGGCTGAAGTGTGCCCTGCGCATCTTGATGCAGTTTCCCGAAATCAAGCCCCATCTGCATCCGTGCCAGGCGCAGAGCAGTGCGGTCCGCGGCGACGGCAGCGGCGTTGCCGGCTTTCTCATCGGTTCGCAGCTGGGTGAACGCGGTCTGCACGTTGGTGGCGTCCTGTTGAATCGTCGTGCGATCAGCCTGGACAGCAGCGGGCAGCGCGCTCTGTGCAACGGCAATTTCGGCCATAACCGACGCGACCAGCGCGATGCTATATACCACGAAGAATCTGCTTTTCATACCTACCTCCGTCAACGAAAGAGTTCCAACTTGGAACGATTGTCCGACCCGTTGCATCGCGCGAAGGTTCTGGCAGCGGAACCGCAATGTGTCTCCAAATGTACGGGCGGGGAGCGGAGGCAACAACGCGTTACCATTGTTGGGTACCCTGCTGATTAGCTCTTCAGTAGCATAAGGAAGCATGAGGACGGGTGCGGTTGACTATGTGCGCCAACGCACAGACGACAGTTTGGCTGAAGTGCAGGTTCCCTGAATGAGCGGCTCGCTGCCCTATGTCCCCGAAACAGCGACACTCGTGCTTCTCTTCAAGGCAGCGCGGATACGGCTGATGGCAAACGCTGCGGCCGTCGAATCGCTCTCAGACGCGCGGATCGCATCGGCGACTGAGGAAATGAACCGGATATCAGACGATATTAGAGATGCAAGAATTGGTGGCCCCGTACGTCACCAGCAGGCACGTCCGTCGAACGAACTCGCCTACGATTGCATCGCGGTGCCAATCGATACCACCTGGACACCACCTCCGGCGCTCCCGCGGCGCTAAGAATCACCAATCCCAACGCGCTCAGGCAGTGACGGCTCCCGCAACGGCGAGTTCTGGGCGGCGCTCGGGACGCCGTTGTCGAAGTACAGCTAACGCAACAAACGTCGCGCCGAGGCGGGTACTCGGCGGGAAGCGACGAGCGTGGGCATACCGGGAACTGGATCGCGGAAATGCATTACCTCAGTGGGATCGCCGCGTACCCTTACATCTTTTTTTGCACATCCTTTGCCGTGTCTTCAACCGCCGCGCCGCCACTTTGGATGTCCTTGCCTGCACCGGCGACGGTGTTACAGCCCGAAAGTGTGCTCAAAGCTCCGAACACACACAACGTGATCAACATCGCTAGTATTGCTTTTGCCATGATCCACCTCTTGTGAACGTCAAGTCGACTCTACGACCGAATTCTAGTTCCAGCGCCGAATATGGTCGGTGCGGTGGCGCACATTGATGGCCGCGAGAGCACGAATGGCTCAGCGTTGAGAGGCGAGTGCGGCGTACTCGGTTGGAAGAATCGCCTGCACCCCGTGGGTCGCTCGACCTGCAGTACCATGTGCGACATGCAACGGGTTCTTATCGCGATCGGGATTGTTCTTGTTCTGATTGGGCTGATCTGGCCATGGCTCTCCAAACTCGGGCTCGGGCGCCTCCCGGGAGATATTCGCGTTGAGACGGCGAATGGCATTTTCTATTTTCCGATCACGACCTGCGTGATCGTGTCTATCGTCCTGTCGCTCGTTATTTGGTTTATTCGGCGTTAGGTCCGGGCACAGTCAATTTGTGTTGCTTAGTGGTGCTGTTGAGAGGAGTCGAACCTCTGACCTACTGATTACGAATCAGTTGCTCTACCAACTGAGCTACAACAGCCCTGACAGCGGCGGGCGTCTCCATCGACGCCAGCGATTTCACGGAGGTCGTGATTATACCGAAGTGGGCTGCTTGCGGCCAGACAGTTCATACTTGAGCCTTTGCCGGCCTGCCTTCTTGAATCCTACTCGACATTTGGTCGGTTTCCACGCGGTCACTGCGCGCCTGCGGCATCATCCGGAGGGCGTGCAGACACTCTACGTGGAGGCTGCGCGACACGATGGACGCATGCGCGAGTTGGTCGAGCGCGCCGAGGCCGCCAAGGTCGATGTTCAGGCAGTCGACGAGCGACGTCTTCAGGCCATGGCGGGACATGGCCGGCATCAAGGAGTCGTCGCCGTGGTCGACAGCGCATTGCCTCACGTCACGCTCGAAGATGTGCTCGATTCGGTGGCAGAGGCGCCGCTGCTGCTCGTTCTGGACGGCGTGACGGACCCGCATAACCTGGGCGCGTGCCTGCGCAACGCGGATGCGTTCGGCGTCCACGCAATCGTCGTACCAAAGGATCGCGCAGTCGGCGTCAACGCTACCGTGGCCAAGGCGGCTTCAGGCGCCGCCGATACCGTGCCCGTCGTCAGCGTCACCAACCTCGCTCGGGCGATGCGCGATTTGAAGGAGCGGGGCGTCTGGCTCGTCGCTGCGGACGTCGATGCCAGAGAGAGCTTGTTTGAAGCCGAATTGAGCGGTCCGCTGGCCTGGGTTCTCGGCGCGGAAGGCACGGGTCTGCGCCGGCTGACGCGCGAGCTATGCGATCGCGTCGTGAGCATCCCGCTGCAGGGCAGTGTAGGTTCGCTCAACGTTTCGGTCGCAACCGGCGTGTGTTTGTACGAAACGCGCCGGCAGCGCTCCAGGGCGGGATAGCCCGGCGACGAGGGCAGTTGGATCGGTTGCCATGTGTGACGGCGACGTCTAGCATTGAGAGCTTGTTCGCCTTGGCGAATATCATGTTTTTCAATCGAGGATCCGATGATCAAAGCTTCGACTCCAGTCCATGACTGCGTCGTCCGCGCGGCGCTGATTGCGGCGCTCGTCGCCACGCCGCTGTTTGCATTCGCCAAGGGCACACTGGTTTATTGCTCCGAGGGCAGCCCGGAAGGGTTCCAGCCGCAGTTCTTTTCGACGGGAACCACTTTCGACGCCGTGTCGGTGCCGATGTTCAATCGCCTGGTCGAGTTCGAAACCGGTACGACCAATATCGTTCCCGCGCTGGCCGAGTCGTGGACCGTGTCGCCGGATGGCAAGACGTACACGTTCAAGCTGCGCAAGGGCGTCAAGTTCCACAGCAACGCGAACTTCAAGGCGACTCGCGACTTCAATGCCGACGACGTCATTTTCAGCTGGAACCGGATGGCGGACGACAACCATCCATTTCACAAGATGACGGCCGGCCAGACATTCGCGTATTTCGACGACATGGGGATGAAGAACATCGTCGACAGCGTGCAGAAGGTCGATGAATACACGGTGCGCTTCAATCTCAAGCGCCCTGAGGCGCCGTTCCTGGCCGACATGGCGATGGATTTCGCGTCGATCCTGTCGCAGGAGTATTTCGAGTCGATGCTGAAAAAGGGAACTCCGAATGCCGCGGATGTGTACCCCATCGGCACGGGCCCATTCGAGTTCGTGTCCTATCAGAAGGATGCGACGATCCGGTACAAGGCCTTCGACCAATACTGGAAAGGCCGACCCAAAGTGGACACGCTCGTCTACTCGATTACGCGCGACGCCACGGCACGCTACGCGAAGCTGAAGACGGGCGAATGCCAGGTGATGGCCTTCCCGAAGCCCGCAGATCTTGACGAGATGAGACAGGATTCGAACCTGTCCGTGCAGCAAAAGCAAGGGCTCAACATCGGCTACATCGCCTTCAACACCGAAAAGAAGCCGTTTGACGACAAGCGAGTGCGCCAGGCGCTCAATTACGCGACCAACAAGGAAGCCATTCTCAAGGCCGTCTATCAGGGCACGGGCCAGGTGGCCAAGAATCCGATTCCGCCCACCCTGTGGAGCTACAACGACAGCGTCAAGGACTATCCGTACGATCCGGCCAAGGCCAAGGAACTGCTGGCGCAGGCCGGATTTCCGAACGGCTTCGAGGTCGAACTCTGGTACTTGCCGGTGACGCGGCCGTATAACCCCGATGGCAAGCGCATGGCCGAGATGATCCAGGCCGATTGGGACAAGGTCGGCGTGAAGACCAAATTGCTGACGTTCGAGTTTGCCGAGTACCGCAAGCGCAGCAAGGGAGGCGAGCACACCGTGATCATGTTCGGCTGGTCAGGTGATAACGGCGACCCCGACAACTTTTTCGTTCCGCTACTTGGCTGCGAGGCCGTCAAGGGTGGCGGCAATGCTGCCCGCTGGTGCAACAAAAGCTTCGAGGATCTGATCATCAAGGCGGCACAGACGCCGAAGCAGGCCGATCGCGCCAAGCTCTACGAACAGGCCCAGGTCATCTTCAAGGAAGAAGCGCCGTGGATCACCGTGGCGCATTCGCTCCGCTTCGATCCAATACGCACGGAGGTCAAAGGCTACAAAATGGACGCGACGGCACATCACTATTTCAATAATGTCGAAGTGGGAACTGCAGCTTCAAAGGCGCCTTGATGCAGTTTGGGCCCAGGCCTGCCGGGACGACGGCAACTTGTGTCATCCCCGCGAAAGCGGGGATCCAAACTGACCCGGATGGCGGGACGCGGATTCCCGCTTGCGCGGGAATGATGGACATGCTTGGACAACGTTGCTCCGCTTGAACCGCTAGCGGCCAAATGTTCGCCTTCATTCTGCGCCGTGCCGCGCTGATCGTGCCCACCTTTATTGGCGTCACGCTGCTTGCATTTGCGTTGATTCACCTGATTCCCGGCGATCCGGTCGAGAATGTGTCGGGCGAACGCGGCATGGACCCCGCGCGGCGCGAGCGATTGCTGCACGAGTTCGGGCTCGACCGGCCGTTGCCCCAGCAATACGCGAGCTACATCGGTAACGTGCTCAAAGGCGATCTCGGGACGTCGCTGACGACGCACGAATCGGTGCTTGGCGAATTTGCCACGTTGTTCCCCGCTACCGTCGAGCTCGCTTTTTTCGCGATGGCGCTCGCCATTTGTATCGGTATTCCGGCCGGTATCATTGCGGCCCTCAAACGCAATACCGTCGCCGACTACGCGGTCATGGGCGTGGCTTTGACGGGATACTCGATGCCGATCTTCTGGTGGGCGCTGTTGTTGATCCTGTTTTTCTCGGTGCATCTGGGATGGACACCGGTTTCGGGTCGGATCGCGGTCGAATTCGACGTACCCGCGGTGACCGGATTCATGCTGATCGACGCACTGAGATCTGGCGAGCCGGGCGCGTTTCGCTCTGCACTGTCGCATCTCATCCTGCCGGCCGTCGCGCTGGGAACGATCCCGCTCGCGGTCATCGCGCGGATGACGCGCTCCGCGATGCTCGAAGTGCTGCGCGAGGACTACATGCGTACCGCGCGCGCGAAAGGTTTGCCGTACTGGCGCGTGGTGCTCGTGCACGCGTTGCGCAACGCACTGATCCCAGTCATCACCGTGATCGGCCTGCAGGTCGGACTGCTGCTGTCGGGCGCGATCCTGACCGAGACGATCTTCTCCTGGCCCGGCGTCGGCAACTGGCTGGTCCACGGCGTGCAATCGCGCGATTATCCGGTGGTGCAAGGTGGCATCCTGCTCGTCGCGACGATCGTGATCTCAGTCAACCTGCTCGTCGACCTGCTCTATGGTGTGATCAATCCACGGATTCGACATGCCTGACGCAGCCGTCGTGATCGGTGCAGCGGATGTCATGCCAGGTTCCTGGCGCGAATTCTGGAAGTCTTATGCACAGAGCCGCGGCGCGCTGATCGGGCTCGGCCTGATCGTGCTGCTATTGTTTCTGGCGCTGGGCGCCGACCTCGTATCGCCGCATCCGCCGAACGAACAGTACCGCGAGTTCACGCTCATGCCTCCCGCGTGGACCGCGGGTGGGAACGCACAGTTTCTCCTGGGAACCGATGCACTCGGGCGCGACATTCTGTCGCGATTGATCCACGGGACGCGGCTGTCGTTGCTCATCGGACTCATTTCGGTGTCGATTTCGATGACCTTCGGTGTCGCATTGGGAATGCTCGCCGGCTACTACCGTGGCCTGACCGAAACGATTGTCATGCGCCTGATGGACGTCATGCTGGCCTTGCCGAGCCTGTTGCTCGCGATCGCCGTCGTGGCGATTCTTGGCCCTGGCTTGATTAACGCGATGTATGCAATTGCCATCGTGCTGTTGCCGCATTTCGTGCGCTTGACTCGCGCAGCGGTCATTGCCGAAACCGGCAAGGAATATGTCGCGTCGTCGAGGATTGCCGGCGCGGGGCCGCTGCGCCTGATGTTCAGCACGATACTGCCCAACTGCATGGCGCCGCTGATCGTGCAGGGCACGCTCGGCTTCTCGTCGGCGATCCTCGATGCCGCGGCATTGGGTTTCCTGGGCCTCGGCGCGCAGCCACCCACGCCCGAGTGGGGCTCGATGCTGGCAGACGCGCTCGAATTCATCCAGCGCGCGTCCTGGGTCGTGACGTTCCCCGGGCTCGCGATCCTGATCACGGTGCTGGCGTTCAACCTGATGGGCGACGGACTGCGCGACGCGCTGGACCCGAAGTTGAAGCGATAGTGCTCGAGATAGAACAACTGCGGGTCGAATTCGGCGACGAGGCGGCGCCGCTGATCGCGGTCGACGGCGTCGATATGTCCCTCGAAGCGGGCGACATCGTCGGTTGCGTCGGCGAATCCGGTTCCGGCAAGAGCGTCACCGCGCTCGCGATCATGGGGCTCGTCGATTTCCCGGGGCGCGTGCGCGCGAAGCGGCTGTCGTTCGCCGGCCATGACCTGCTGCACATGAGCGCGGCGCAGCGGCGCGCGGTGATCGGCAAGGACATCGCGATGATTTTCCAGGATCCGCTGGCAAGCCTGAACCCCTGTTACACCGTTGCATTCCAGTTGAACGAGGCGCTGCGCGTGCACGGAACGCAGGCGCAACGGCATAGCGGCAAGGTTCGCCGAGCGAAGTCGCTGGAACTGCTGGAGCAGGTCGAGATCCCCGACGCGCAAACGCGGCTCGACGCGTTCCCGCACCAGCTTTCCGGCGGCATGGCCCAGCGGGTCATGATCGCGATGGCGATTGCTTGTCAGCCGCGTTTGCTCATCGCCGATGAACCGACCACTGCGCTCGACGTGACGGTTCAGGCGCAGGTCCTCGATCTGCTCTGCCGCCTGCAACGCGAGCGCGGCATGGCGTTGCTGCTGATAACGCACGACCTCGCAGTGGTTGCCGAGACGGCGCAACGCGTGGTGGTCATGTACGCCGGCCAACAGGTCGAGACAGGCCCATTGCCGGCGGTCTTCGAGCAGCCACAGCATCCCTATACTCAGGCACTGCTCGCGGCGTTGCCCGAGCACAACGAACAGCGTGCGCGATTGAACGCGATCCCGGGCATCGTTCCGGGTCAGCACGACCGGCCCGCCGGTTGTCTGCTCTCACCACGTTGCGAATACGCCGTCGCGCGATGTCTGCGCGAGCAACCGGCACTTGCCGGTCCCGCCGGCCGACAGGTTCGCTGCCATTTCCCGCTCGATGCGCGGGGCCGACCCTCCCGAGGTTGGGTCGGGAACCCGTCCGCTGCGCTCGCGGACGCCGGCGTGCGTTGACCACCTCGTCACCTTTGCTGGAGGCCCATGCGCTGAGCCGCCACTATGCGGTGTCACGCGGGTTCCTGCGAGCCAAGGGATTGGTGCGCGCCTTGGATGGCGTCAGCTTCTCGCTGCGGGTGGGTGAAACCCTCGCGGTCGTCGGCGAGTCGGGATGCGGCAAATCGACGCTGGGGAGGCAGGTGACGATGATCGAGCGGCCCACCGCGGGCGAACTCAAGGTTGACGGCGTGGACGTGGCTCATGCCGATCGGTCTACGTTGAAGCGGCTGCGGCCGCTCGTGCAGATGGTGTTCCAGAATCCCTACGCTTCGCTCAATCCGCGCAAGAAGGTCGGTGCCCTCCTCGAGGAGCCGCTCTCGATCAACACGGAGCTCGGTGGCAACGCCCGTCGTGAAGCCGCCCGCATGATGCTGGCGAAGGTCGGGTTGCGGCCGGAACATTACCAGCGGTATCCGCACATGTTCTCGGGCGGCCAGCGGCAACGCATCGCGGTGGCACGTGCGTTGATGACCAATCCGCGGCTGATCGTCGCGGATGAACCGGTGTCCGCGCTCGACGTGTCGATCCAGGCGCAAGTGCTCAATCTGCTTATGGATGTGCAGCAACAGTTCGGCGTCGCGTACATGTTCATTTCCCACAACCTTCAGGTCGTGCGTCATATCGCCGACGCAGTTGCGGTGATGTATCTTGGCAAGATCGTCGAATATGGTCCCAAGAGCGAGATTTTCCGGCAACCGAAACATCCGTACACCCGCGCGCTGCTGGCGAGCACCCCGATGCTGCGTTCGGGAGCTCGCCGCGAACGATCGGTTCTCGCGGGCGAACTGCCATCGCCGCTCAAGCCTCCGAACGGCTGCGCGTTCCACATGCGCTGTCCCTACGCGGTGGAACGCTGCCGGGTCGACGTGCCGGTGCTCGAGCGTCTGGGCAACGCCGAGGTCGCGTGCCATCGCGCGGCTGAACTGAACGCATAGCCGAACCTCGCCGGGCAACCATGCATTGACGCTCCGTGCCCCTTTGGGCATGATCGTCGCACCCGTGCTCGCTTTCATCCTTCGCCGCATCCTGCAGTCCATTGTCGTCATGGCGGTGGTCGCATTCATCGCCTTCGGTCTGTTCAATTTCACCGGGGACCCCGTTACGTTCATGGTCGGGCAGGACGCGACCCAGGAGGACCGCGCACGGCTGCGGGCCGACCTGGGGCTTGATCAACCGTTCTACATCCAGTTCGCGCGCTTCGTCGGTCGCGCTGTACACGGCGACTTCGGCTTGTCGTTGCGCCAGGGACGGTCGGTATCGACGCTGCTCAAGGAACGGCTGCCGGCAACGCTCGAGCTTGCATTTACCGCCGCGTTTCTCGCCTTGGCCATCGGGATTCCTGCAGGTGTGTATACCGCACTCAGACGCGATACCTGGCTGTCGCAATGTCTGCTGGCGGCATCGCTCATTGGCATCTCGTTGCCGGTATTTCTCATCGGCATCCTGCTGATACTGATATTCGCTGTTGTGCTCGGCTGGCTGCCATCGTTCGGCCGTGGGGAGACGGTGGCGCTCGGTTGGTGGACGACAGGCTTTCTCACCAAAAGCGGATTGAAAGCGCTCATCCTTCCATCGATCACGCTGTGCATGTTCCAGATGGCACTCATCATGCGCCTGGTGCGTGCCGAAATGCTCGAGGTCCTGCGCACGGATTACATCAAATTCGCGCGTGCACGCGGCCTGAGCGATCGCGCGGTCCACTTCGGCCACGCTTTGAAGAACACGCTCGTTCCGGTCATTACCATTGCCGGGTTGCAGCTCGGCGCGATCATCGCATTCGCGATCATCACCGAAACGGTTTTCCAGTGGCCGGGGATGGGCCTGCTGTTCATTCAGGCGGTGGGAAGCGCCGACATCCCGATCATGGCGGCGTACCTGTGTCTCGTAGCGCTCGTCTTCGTGTTCCTCAATCTGATCGTCGATCTGCTGTACTATGCGGTCGATCCGCGGCTGCGCATCGAGCGGCCGGCAGTAGCGCTCTGACCGTCCGCATGGGCCCAATCGAACAACTGCGCAGCGACCACGCCGAATTGACCGCACTGAGGCGGGATCTGCATGCGCATCCCGAACTCGGTTTCGAGGAGCATCGCACGGTCGAAGTCGTCACGCGCGAACTTGCTGCACTCGGGGTCGAGCATCATTCCGGCATCGGCAAGACGGGCGTCGTCGGCGTCATCCGCGGCGCGACCACTGGGAGTGGGCGGTCGATCGGACTGCGTGCCGACATGGACGCGCTGCCGATGCATGAAGACAACGATTTTGCGCATGTGTCACGTTTCAAGGGAAGAATGCATGGTTGCGGCCACGACGGGCACACGACGATGCTGCTCGGGACGGCACGCTACCTGTCGCGGACGCGCCGCTTCGACGGTACCGTCTTTCTGATCTTTCAACCGGGCGAGGAAGGATTCGGCGGTGGCAAGGCCATGATCGACGACGGCTTGTTCGAGCGCTTTCCCGCCGATGAGATTTACGCGCTGCACAACTGGCCAGGATTGCCGCCGGGCACGATCGCAGTGCGGCCGGGACCGATGATGGCCGCTGCGGATCGCATCGAAATCCATATCGAGGGTCGCGGTGGCCACGGTGCGCATCCGCACCTGACAGTCGATCCAGTGCTCGTTGCCGGACATATCATTACCGCCGCGCAATCAATCGTCGCGCGCAACGTCAGTCCGATCGACACCGCGGTCGTCAGCCTGTGCGCAATGCATGCCGGCAACCTCGGAGCGATGAGCGTCATGCCACGTGACGCGCGTCTCGTGGGCACCGTGCGCACGTTTCGTCCGTCGACCCAGGACTACATCGAACGCCGGTTGAACGAGCTCGTCCACGCGATCGCGGCCGCCTTCGGCGCCACGGCGACGCTCAAGTACGACCGCGTTTACCCCGCGACGATCAACAGCGAGCGGGAAGCGGAATTCGCGGCCGACGTGGCCGACGCGCTCGTCGGGCCCGAGCACGTCGTGCGTGACCTTGAACCCTCCATGGGGTCCGAAGATTTTTCGTTCATGCTGCAGCGCAAGCCGGGCGCCTACGCGAGGCTGGGGCAGGGCGGGGCCGAAGGCGGCTGCTTTCTCCATAACTCGCGCTACGATTTCAATGACGACGTGATCCCCCTTGGCGCGGGCTATCTCGCGGCGCTCGCCGAGGCAGCGATGCCGTTGCAGCGATGAGCATCGCTGACCATTTCGCGCAGACCTATGCGGAAGCGCGCGATAAATTCGTGAGCTCCGCGCAGGCGTGTGGTGCGCGCCAGTTCCGGCATGTGCATCCAAGCGAGCGCGGGGGCGCCGGCGAAGAGCTGTCGATGGACTTCGCGTTCGTCGGGAAGCCAGGGGCGGCTGGTCTGCTGCTGCTGATTTCGGCGACGCACGGTGTCGAAGGATTCTGCGGATCCGGCTGTCAGGTCGCGTTGCTGCGCGACGACGAATTTCTCAAAAATGTCGAACGGGCAGGGGTCGAGGTGCTGATGTTGCATGCACTGAATCCGTACGGGTTTTCCCACCTGCGACGGGTCAACGAAGACAACGCCGACCTGAACCGGAACTTCGTCGATTTCCGCGCACCGCTCCCGGTCAACGCGGCCTACGCGGAAATTCACTCGCTTCTCCTCCCTGCGACCTGGCCGCCGTCCGCCGGCAATGAAACCAAGGTCGGTGCCTGGATCGCGGCCAAAGGCACCAAGGCGTATCAGGCCGCCGTCAGCGGAGGGCAGTATCAGTTTCCGGAAGGCATGTTCTACGGTGGCAACGCACCCACGTGGAGTAATCTCGTGCTGCGCGCCGTGCTGCGTGAGCATGCCGGCAAGCGCGAGCGCCTTGGCTGGATCGATTTTCATACGGGCCTGGGTCCGCGCGGCCATGGCGAAAAAATCTATGCCGGCGTCGACAGCGCAGACGACATTGCGCGCACGAAAAGTTGGTGGGGCGACGACGTCACGTCGTTCTTCGAAGGCACGTCCACCTCCGCGCCCCTGACCGGGATCAATGGCGCCGCGGCGCACGAGGAATGTCCACGCGCAGCTTTTGCCGGGATCGCGCTCGAGTACGGCACGTTCCCCATCGATCAGGTACTGCAGGCCTTCCGCGCCGAACACTGGTTGCACAATCACCCTGATACGCCAACCAAACAGCGGCAGGAGATCAAGCGGCATTTGCGCGACGTGTTCTATATCGATGCCGACGACTGGAAACAGATGGTCTGCGCGCAGGCAAAGGACGCCTGCACGAAATCCGTGGCGCGACTTGGTGCAACGCCCGCGCCGGCATAGTTCATATCACGAGGAGGCGGTCGATGAAAATGATGCACAGGGTGCTGCTGGGGCTCGTTGCCGCCAGCATGTTCGGTGTCGGAGCGGCACACGCGGTGACCTTCCGCTTCGCCGACCAGGGTGACGCGGTGTCGATGGATCCGCATGCGCTGAACGAGTCGCTGCAACTGACCCTCACCGGCAATATCTTCGAGCCGCTCGTGGGCCGCGGGAAGAAACTGGAGCTCATCCCGCTGCTGGCGACGTCGTGGAAGCAGACCGCGCCGACCGTCTGGCGCTTCAACCTGCGCCCGAATGTCAAGTGGCACGATGGCAGCCCGTTCAATGCCGACGACGTGATCTTCTCGTACGAACGCTCCAAGGTAGACGGGTCGGACATGAAGACCAAGGTCGCGCCCATCAAAGAAATCAGGAAGATCGACGACCTCACGGTCGACTTCGTGACCAACGACCCGTTTCCGATCCTGCCCGACACCATCAACACCTGGTACATGATGAGCAAGGCGTGGTGCGAAAAGAACGGTGCCACAGCGCCGGTCGACGTGCGCAAGGGCAAGGAAAACGCCGCAACGTTGCGCGCCAATGGCACGGGCCCGTTCATGCTGAAGGCGCGCGAGCCTGGTGTCCGTACCGTATTCGTACCCAACCCGGCCTACTGGGACAAGGTCGAAAGCAATATTACCGAGGCGGTCTTCACGCCGATTAAGAATGACGCGACGCGCGTCGCAGCGCTGGTGTCGGGCGATATCGACATGATGGAGCCGGTACCGCTGCAGGACATTGACCGATTGAAGGCCGCGGGCAATCTCAACGTGCTGCAGGGCCCGGAGCTGCGCACGATATTCCTGGGCATGGATCAATCGCGCGATGAATTGCTGTTCTCGAACATCAAGGGCAAGAATCCGTTCAAGGACAAGCGCGTCCGCCAGGCGTTCTATCAGGCGATCGACATCGAGGCGATCAAGACCCGCATCATGCGTGGAGCGTCGACGCCGACGAATCTCATGATTGCGCCCGGCATCAAGGGTTTCGTGGCGGAGATGAATAAGCGCTTGCCTTACGACCCCGTCGCGGCCAAGAAGTTGATGACCGACGCCGGATATCCGAATGGATTCGAGGTCGGCATGAACTGCCCGAACGACCGCTACGTGAACGACGCATCGATCTGCCAGGCAGTCGCCGCGATGCTCGCCAAGATCGACGTCAAAGTGGACCTGATGGCCGAAACCAAGGTCACCTACTTTCCGAAGATCCTCTCGCGCAACACCTCATTCTATTTGCTCGGTTGGACACCGGACTCGTACGACGCCCAGAACGCGATCTACGCGCTCCTGATGAGCCCCGCGCCGAACGGGCAGGGGCTGTTCAACCTTGGCAGCTACAGCAACAAGCGTGTCGACGAGCTCGGGGCTCAGATCGCGAGCGAACTCGACCAGACCAAACGCAACGCGATGATCGCCGAATTGTTCAAGATCCATGGGGATGAATTCGGCACGTTGCCCCTCCATCAGCAGGCGCTCGCGTGGGCGGCCAAGAAGAACATCGAGCTCGTCCAACTCGCTGACAACACCAACCTGCTCAAGTGGATTGTCGTCAAGTGACGCAGCTGTCCGAGCGCCAGACGCGTAGCGTCGCAGCGATCGGAAACAGCTGCGTCATCCGCGCGAAAGCGCGGATCCAAGTGACTCGTAGTGATAGAAAATGGGTTCCCGCTTCCGCAGGAACGACGAGTGGTCGCCATCCCCGCGCAAGCGGGGATCCAAGTTGCGCGGAGCGGGAGTGACCCCCGCCATCCCTTCGCGCTTCGCAAGTTGGTGGGCCAGTGACCTTGCGTACAGCTTTCGCCGCTCGCCCGTTGCGGTGGTGTCCGCGGTTGTATTGCTCATCTGCCTGGGTGCCGCATTGTTCGCGCCGTGGATCGCGCCGCACAATCCTTTCGACCTGGCGACGTTGAACCTGCTCGACGCGCTGTCGCCCCCTCGCGGCATGGCCGGCGCCAAGCCAGAATTTCTCCTGGGCACCGACGATCAGGGTCGTGACCTGCTGTCGGCAATCATGTTCGGCGCGCGCATTTCCCTCCTCGTGGGGCTGGCGTCCGTGATGTTTGCCGTCGTGGTTGGCGTGAGCCTGGGCCTGATCGCCGGTTTCGTGGGCGGCAGGATGGACGGCTTGATCATGCGCGTGGCCGACGTGCAGCTCTCGTTTCCTGCGATCCTGATCGCGTTGTTGATTGACGGTGTAGCGCGGGCAGTTCTGCCGCGGGATGCGCACAGCTCGGTAGCGTTATTCGTCCTCATTTTCGCGATTGGGATGTCGAGCTGGGTGCAATATGCCCGCACGGTGCGTGGGTCGACCATGGTGGAGAAGAACAAGGAATACATCCAGGCGGCGAGGGTGATCGGCATTCGCCCGTCCGCGATCATGCTGCATCACCTTCTGCCGAACGTCGTCGGCCCCGTGTTCGTTCTCGCCACGATCAACATCGCCACGGCGATCATCACCGAGGCGACCTTGTCGTTCCTCGGCGTCGGCGTGCCGCCGACCATGCCCTCCCTCGGCACGCTGATTCGCGTGGGCAATGACTTTCTTTTCTCGGGCGAGTGGTGGATTACGATCTTTCCCGGCGCGGCGTTGGTCATCCTGGTGCTGGCGATCAACCTGCTCGGCGATTGGCTACGCGACGCATTGAATCCGAAATTACGCTGATGGCGACTGCAGGGGCGCCGCTGCTGGAAGTCGACGCGCTGCGGGTCGAATTCCCGACGCGGCGCGGGACGCTAGTCGCGGTCGACGGCGTCTCGTTCTCGATCGCCCCAGGCGAAGTGCTAGGCGTGGTTGGCGAGTCTGGCGCCGGAAAGTCGATCACCGGCGCGGCGATCATCGGCCTTATCGATCCGCCTGGCCGGATCGCATCTGGTCGGATCCTGCTCGACGCGCGGCGGATCGACGACCTCTCGCCCGAGGCCATCCGGCGCGTGCGCGGACGCCAGATCGGCGCCGTGTTCCAGGATCCGCTGACCTCGCTCAATCCACTCTATACGGTCGGGCGGCAGTTGGTCGAGACCATTACGACCCACCTCGACCTGTCGTCATCGGCCGCCCGCGCCCGCGCGCTCGAATTGCTCAACGAAGTCGGCATCAGCGCTCCGGAACGGCGGATCGACCAGTATCCGCACCAGTTCTCCGGCGGCATGCGCCAGCGCATCGTGATCGCCCTGGCGCTCGCCGGCAATCCGAAGCTGATCGTCGCTGACGAGCCGACCACCGCGCTCGACGTGTCGATCCAGGCGCAGATCATCGCGCTCCTGAAGCGCCTGTGTCGCGATCACGGCACGGCCGTGATGCTGATCACGCACGACATGGGTGTCATTGCCGAGACCGCGGATCGCGTCGCCGTAATGTACGCTGGCCGGATCGTCGAGATCGGGCCGGTGCGGGATGTGATCCACCGTCCGGCCCATCCCTATACACGCGGGTTGATGGGCTCGATCCCTTCGATCGCGGGCGAGCGCGATGAGCTGGCGCAGATCGACGGCAGCATGCCGCGCCTCACCGCGATTCCGACGGGGTGTGCGTTCCATCCGCGTTGTCCGCAGGTCTTCGAGCGCTGTCGTGAGGAGCGCCCGGAGCTGGCGCCCGTCGGCGCGACGCAGGCGGCATGCTGGCTGCACCAGGCCTGAACGACGATGCCGCATTCCGACAATCCGCCGTTGGTCGAACTCGTCGACGTGGCGCGTTACTTCGATGTCTCGTTGCCATGGCTCAATCGCGTGCTTGAGCGCAAACCGCGACAGATCGTACGGGCCGTCGACGGGGTCAGCTTCGCCATCGGCAAAGGCGAGACGCTTGGCCTGGTGGGCGAATCAGGTTGCGGCAAGTCGACCGTGGCGCGGCTCATTGTCGGACTGTATCGCCCGACGCGGGGCAAGATCCTCTTCAACGGCACGCGCATCGACGGCGGCGATGCGCAGCCCGCGCTGCGACGCTCGATGCAGATGATTTTTCAGGACCCTTACGCGAGCCTCAATCCGCGCTGGCACGTTCGCGACATCATCGCGGAGCCGATTCGGGCACACGAGCTCGCGCAATCCGCGATCGAGGTGGACGTCCGCGTGGCGGCCTTGCTGGCGCAAGTGGGGCTAGGAGCGGCTGATGGCACGAAGTATCCGCATCAGTTCTCCGGCGGCCAGCGGCAACGCATTTCGATCGCCCGCGCGCTCGCGACGCGGCCCGCGTTCCTGATCTGCGACGAGCCGACGTCGGCACTTGACGTATCGGTGCAGGCGCAGGTGTTGAACCTCATGCAGCGCCTGCAACGAGAACTCGGCCTCACCTTTCTGTTCATTTCGCACAACCTCGCGGTCGTGCATCACGTTGCCGATCGTGTGGGTGTCATGTACCTTGGGCGCATTGTGGAGCTGGCACCGACCCGCGGGCTGTTCGCTTCGCCGCAGCACCCCTATACGCGCATGCTGCTCGCGGCCGTGCCGGATTTGTCGCTATCGGCCAAGCCCCGGACCGCGGTGGGCGGCGAGGTGCCCAATCCCCTGAATCCGCCGACGGGTTGTGCGTTTCATCCGCGCTGCCCGCACGCGAACGCGCGTTGCCGGCAGGAGGTGCCGCTGCTACAGCCCGCGAGGGCCATCGAGGGTGCCACAGTCGCTTGCCACGCCGTCGAGGAAGGCCGGTTGCAGCCTGCAGCATTCGCGCCGGCCTGACCCATTGGCGTCAGACTCATGTTGACCTCCACGACGTGCCCCATCTGCCAGGCGACGTGCACACCGCACGACGTCGTTCACTTCAATAAAGCATGCAACGACAGTGGCGAAAAATCTGGAGCAGATGCCGGTGCGCTTGTCCGCTACTTTCGCTGTGACCAATGCGGTTTTTGCTTCGCCCCCGAGTTCGCCGATTGGCGGCTTGAAGACTTCGAGGCAAGGATCTACAACGACGAATATGTCCTTGTCGATCCGGACTACCTCGAAACGCGTCCGCGAGAAAATGCGAGGAGCTTGCTCGCGACATTTGGCGACCGGGCTTCGGCTATTCGACACTTGGACTACGGCGGCGGCAACGGACTACTCAGTAGGATCCTCAGTGATGCCGGCTGGTGCTCGCAGTCCTACGATCCGTTTGTTGACCGCGATATCCGGCCATCCCAGCTGGGACAGTTCGACCTCATAACGGCGTACGAGGTCTTCGAGCATGTGCCGGACGTCAAACAGCTCGTTAAGGAACTGTCGCTCTTATTGGCTTCCGACGGAATCGTGCTCTTTAGCACGTTGTTATCGGATGAAGACGTGCGCGCCGGACAGCGGCTGACCTGGTGGTATGCAGCGCCGCGAAATGGCCACATCAGCCTATTCTCGAGAAGGAGTCTGGACCTCCTTGGCGCCAGCGAGGGGTTCAAGTGCGGCGGTAATTCGACAAGCCTGCACGTCTATTGGCGCCAGGTCCCGCCATGGGCAAGTCACATCCTCCGCCAGACGTAAGAATAATCTGCGCGGGCATTGAAACGGGAATCCGCATCGTCAGAAATGCGGGGGCTTCGGGCCGGTGATTGCGCTTATTTCCCTTCCGAGGGGCGATGGGTGGGGATATCGCCCGGCGTTACAGACACGCGCGCCAAGGGTTCAAGCCAACGCCGATAGTCCGCGTCCGCCGCGTCCGTGCCGCACCGCGGGCGGCGTGCGGCGACACTGCTGAAAAGTCGCTGTATCAGGCGCGCATTGCTTAGGCAATCGGGTCGCCGGCAGACGCAAAGACCAGGGCGGCATGGTTGAGGTGGCATTGGATTCCCCTGTCACGTTCTTGTTCGGAAGGCCTCACGCAAACTACGGGTTCGCCAAGGGTAGGAGGCTCGCGAGCCCGATGGTCGTCATAAAGGCCACGATGCTGACATCTACCTGGTTTGAGTCGAAGACAGCGCGCGAAGTCACGAGACTCACCCGCCACCTGGAGTGGAGCTCGCTTGGATGCAAGTTACATGCCGCCCCGGTTCAAGGTTGGCTCCGCTCTGGCGGCCGGTTGCCAGGACGCATTGTGAATGATCGCCTTGGGCAGAAACCGACGCGGGACGTCATTCGCTCGCTGCCGCCGGGAGTGTTAGCAGCACAGAAGTTTCCAGGACACGGGAGTAGACGAGCGACCGAGGTGATGGGCCGCGAGGGATCAATGTAGTGGCGCCTCTGGAAAGAACGAAAATGTGGAAGTTTTTACATGAATCCGCGTGCAAGTAACTGATTCAGAACCAACCGACAATTCGGCTATAATTGGTCCTTTACGCGGGCCGTCGGCCACCCCGGCAGTCGCGCGTGGCCACCCAGCATGCGTGCGCCCTCGAGGCGCCGTGTGCCAGTGCAGAAGAATTCGAATTGCGCCTCACACAGATCAAACTGGCCGGCTTCAAATCGTTCGTCGACCCGACCAGTATTGCCACCCCCGGGCAACTCGTCGGTATCGTCGGTCCCAACGGCTGCGGAAAATCGAATGTGATCGATGCCGTGCGCTGGGTGCTGGGTGAATCCAAGGCATCGGCATTGCGTGGCGAGTCGATGCAGGATGTGATTTTCAACGGCGCCGGCGATCGCGCGCCGGTGGGCCGCGCTTCGGTCGAGCTCTATTTCGACAATAGTCAGGGACGCATCGGTGGGCAGTGGGGAAGCTTCGCCGAGCTGTCGATCAAGCGCGTGCTCACGCGCGACGGCGATTCGACTTACTACATCAACAACATTCCGGTGCGTCGCCGCGATATTCACGATCTGTTCCTGGGTACCGGGCTGGGGCCGCGCGCTTACGCCATCATCGAGCAGGGCATGATTGCGCGGGTTATCGAGGCACGTCCCGAGGAGCTGCGCGTATTCCTGGAGGAAGCCGCGGGCGTGTCCAAGTACCGTGAGCGGCGCCGCGAGACCGAGAGCCGGATCGCCGACACGCGCGAGAATCTCGCACGCGTTGAAGACATCCGCGTCGAACTCGGCGCGCAGCTTGCCCGGCTCGACGCCCAGGCGAAGGTCGCGACCGAGTACCGCGAATTCGAAATCCGGCTCAAGCAGGCGCAGCATCTGCTTTGGTTCGCCCGGCAGCAGGACGCCGTTCGCTCGCGCGAAAAGCATGCCACCGAGATCGCCAATCTCACGTCAGGATTCGAGGCTCTGCAGGCAGATCTTCGCGCAACAGAGAATCGCCTTGAGGGATTGCGCGCCGAACATTACAAGGCCGGTGACGAACTCCACGAACGGCAAGGCGCGTTCTACGGTGCCAATGCCGAAGTCACTCGCCTCGAGCAGCAGCTTGCGTTTGCGCGCGAGAACGAGGGCCGCCTGACGCAACAGGTTGCGCAAGTTACCGAACAGATCGCCGCGTTCACTGCGCAGCTTGCCGCGCTGGTCACCGATGCCCGCGCCGGCGAGCAGGAACTCGAGCGCGCCATCGCGCACCGCGAGCGCACGGCTGCGGAGGAGGATGCCGCCGCGGCCGCGATGCCGCAACTCGAAGCGGCGGTCGCCAGTGCGGCGCAAACCATGGCCGCGATTAGCCGCCGGATCGGTGAGGTCGAGCAGGAGCTGCGGGTAGCCGACACTCGCCGCGAAAATGCGGCGAAGGTCCTTGCTGCGCTTGCGCAGCGACGAGAACGGCTCGATGCCGAGACGCGCGAGCTCGCGCGGCCCACGACCAGCCAGATCGACATCGTGGTTGAGCAACTCGAGCAAGAGACGGCCGATCTGACAAGTCGCGCCACGGCACTCGCCGAGTTGAACGATGTCGTCCATTCACTACAGGCGCGCCATCGCGCCACCAGTGATGCCTGGCAGGTCGCCAGCAGCGCCCTCGCCGATCGCGAAGCACGGGCGCAGGCGCTCTCCGAATTGCAAGCCAAGATCGGCGGCGGCAAGGACGCGACTGCGTGGCTGTCCGCGCGCGGCCTCGAACACACGCGAAGACTCTGGCAGCAGATCGATATCGACAGCGGCTGGGAAGATGCGCTCGAAGCCGTCCTGCGGGAACGCCTCAATGCACTCGAAATGCCATCGCTCGAAGCAGTGCTGGGCTGGACCGCGAACAACGCTGCATTGCCGGGACGTATCGCCGCTTACGCGATGGGCGCGGGCGAACATGCCGGCGAGGCCGCCAGTGGCACGCTTATCAGCAAGGTGCGCGCCAAGCATCCCCAACTGGCGGGTCTGCTCGCCGACTGGCTCCACGGCGTGCGTTGCCATGACGACTTCGCAGGTGCGCTGCGCGATCGTGCAGCGCTGAAACCCGGTGAAAGCTTTGTCGTGCCCGCCGGGCATGTGGTCAATGCTCAGGGTGTGAATTTTTTCGCGCCGGACAACGAACTGCACGGCGTGCTGGCGCGCCAGCGCGAACTCGCGGAACTGGAGGTGGCGATAGGCGTTGCCCGCGCGGAGACGCAAGCCGTCGCCGCGACTCAGAGTGGAAGTCGAGGGCGAGCTGAAGTTGCGCCAGCAGGAATATCACGGCGAGAACATGGCGTTTTCGTCCCAGCAGCGCCGCTGTCATGACCTCGAGCTCGAGCTGATGCAATTGCAACAGGCCGCCGAGGCTGCCGAACGGCGGCGGGCGCAGATCGCCGAAGAACTGGCGTCCTTGGCGACGGAGGAAGATGCAGAAACCCAGGGACTGGCGGCGATCGACGAAGGTTTGCGAGCGGGGCGCGAGCGCCTCGCCGGCGAGCTGGCGCAGCGCGACGGCACGCGGCATGCGGTCAATGAAGTCGAGGTCGCGCTCGCCCGGGGTCGTGAGCGGGTGCGCGCCGCGGAACGGGCGGCGCAGGAGGCAGGGTTCGCGGAGCGTTCGAGCAGGGACCGGATAGCGGAGCTGGGGCGTCGGCGCGAAACCCTGGAAGCCCAACTCGGGCAGCAGCAGGGGCTGCTCTCCCAGGTAGCGGCCGAACGCGAGGGCATCGACTGGACGCCGGTCGAATCGGCGCTGCAAACGCAACTGACCGCGCGCGCCGCGACCGAACATGCGCTTGCGAGCGCGCGCGATCATCAGGAAGCGATCGGTGCGTCCTTGCGCGGGGCAGAGGAAGCCCGCCTGGTCGCTGACCAGAAGCTCGAGCCGGCGCGCGGTAAAATCGACGAAGTGCGGCTCAAGGAACAGGCGGCCGCGCTCGCCGAGCAACAGTACACGGAGCAGCTCATCGAAGCGCACGCTGACGTCGCGGCGCTGCCGGAGCGAATGAAGGCGTGGGGCCGGGCGAGCACGCTGCCGGGCGAGATCGAGCGCATCACGCAGGCGATCGACGCGCTCGGCGCAGTCAACCTTGCCGCGCTTGACGAATTGACGCAGACATCGGAGCGCAAGACCTATCTCGATGCGCAAGCGCAGGACCTCACCGAGGCGATGACCACGCTGGAGAGCGCCATTCGTCAGATCGACCGCGAATCGCGCCAACTCCTGCAGCAGACCTTCGATATCGTCAACGTCAATTTCGGCAAGTTGTTTCCGACGCTCTTCGGCGGCGGTCAGGCCAGGCTCTTGCTCACTGGAGAGGAGATCCTCGACTCCGGCGTGCAGGTGGTTGCGCAGCCACCGGGCAAGCGCAACACTTCCATTCATCTGCTATCCGGTGGAGAAAAGTCGCTGACCGCCATTGCGCTCGTGTTTGCGCTGTTCCAGATCAACCCGGCGCCGTTCTGCCTGCTCGACGAAGTGGATGCACCGCTGGACGATCCCAACACCGACCGTTTCTGCGCGCTGGTGCGAACGATGGCCGAGGCGACGCAGTTCCTGTTCATCAGCCACAACAAGATCACGATGGAAATGGCGAACCAGCTGATTGGGATCACGATGCCCGACCCGGGCGTCTCCCGTGTCGTGGCCGTCGATATTGCCGAAGCACTCGAACTTGCCGAGGCGGCACAGTAGGTTGCAACAGTGATGCAGACGATGAACCCGTTGTTCCTCGCCCTGCTGATTGCGGGTGTGGTACTGGTAATTGGGGTCGTCCTGATCAACTGGCTGCAGGAACGTCGCGTGCGCCGGCGCATCGACGCCGCGTTTCGCAAGCCCGCCAATGCAACGTCCGACGTCGATCGGGTGGAACCGATGCTTCACGGCGAGCGCGCCGCTACCGCAGCAACGACTGTCGTCGATATGTCCGAGGCGGACGTCGACGCTGCCATGGACGAGGACGTCGAACCCATGGACACGCAGGCCCCGACGGACGTTGCGCGCGCCGCGCCGTCGCGCATCGAGCGCACGACCATCGCGCCGGATCCGGACATCGAATGCGTGGTCGTGTTACGGCCTGCGCAGCCTGTGCCGACCACCGCGCTCGCCGGCGCGTTGTCGATTCCTATCTCTCGACCTGTCCGATGGCTGGGTCGCCGTGGGCCGGGTCTGCCGTGGCAGGTACTCGATGCCGCCGCCTTGGGGCCGTGGCACGAAATCGCGGCCTGCATGTTGATCGCCAATCGCGCCGGTGCGGCGACGCTCGCGGACACGGAGACCTTCCTGCGCGCGGTCGGCGAGGTCGCAGCAGCGTTGCCTGCGGCCTGCGAGTTGCCCGAAGTTCCGACGGAGGTTGCGCGCGCTGAGGCGCTCGACCGTTTCTGCGCCGACCTCGACATGCAGATCGGCCTCACCATTCTCAAGAACGAGTCGGGTCAGATCGCCGGGACGCGACTGCGTGGCGTCGCCGAGGCCGCCGGATTCCGCCTGACCTCTGCGGGACAGTTCGAATACGTGCAGGACGAGACGGGTGCCACGCTCTATGCGCTGCAGAATTACAAGCAGGAGCCGTTCACGGTCGAAGGGCTGCGTGCGCTGACCACGCCTGGCGTCGTGTTGCTGCTCGATGTGCCGCGCGTGCCCGACCCGGTGCGGGCGTTCGACCAGATGCGCATGGTGGCGAAGCGAATGACGCAGACGCTCGAGGGCGTCCTCGTCGACGACAATCGGCGGCCGCTGAACGATGCCTCGCTGGCTGCGATTCGCGCGCAGGTGCAGGCAACCGCAACGGCGCTGTCCGAGGCGAACATCGATCCGGGCGGTCCGCGGGCGCTGCGCCTGTTCGGTTAGATCGCGCGCCTACTTCCAATGGCGGTATTGCCCAAGGCTGCGCGCCGTGCAGCAACGTTGCGCTCCGCGATCGACGAGCACAATCATGCGTACTATGTCCTCGACGCCCCGACGGTCAGTGACGCCGAATTCGATCGCCTGTATCGCGAACTCGAGGCATTGGAAGTAGCCTACCCTGAATTGTTGACGTCGGAATCGCCGACACAGCGGGTCGGCGGCAAGGCGGCGAGTTCCTTCGCGTCTGTCAGGCATCGCGTGCCGATGCTTTCCATCCGCACGGAAACGGATACTTCGGCGGACGCGGCCGCCAAATTCGACGCCCGGATCCGGCGCGAGCTTGGCCTTCGCGACGACGAGCCTCCGGTCGAATACATCGCGGAACTCAAGTTCGACGGCCTGGCGATCAGTCTGCGCTACGAGCACGGTGTGCTCACGGTGGCGGCGACGCGTGGCGATGGCGAAGTCGGCGAAGATGTCACCGCCAACGTGCGGACGATTCGCGCCATTCCGCAACGGTTGCGCGAACAGAAGGTGGCACCGGAAGTGCTCGAAGTTCGCGGCGAAGTGTACATGCAGCGCCGCGATTTCGACGCGCTGAATGCGCGCCAGCAAGCCGCCGGCCTCAAGACCTACATCAATCCGCGCAACACCGCCGCCGGCGCCGTGCGGCAACTGGACCCGGCGATGACCGCGAGCCGGCCGCTGCAGTTTTTCGCGTATGGCCTTGGCGAAACCGTTGGCTGGCCCATGCCGCCGACGCAAAGCGAGCTGTTCGATGCACTGGCAGGTTATGGCTTCCGGGTGAATCGCGATCGACGCGTCGTGCACGGTGCAGGGGAGTTGAGCGCATTCCATCGTGAAGTAGAAGCGCGATCGTGCCGAACTTCCGTTCGAGATCGACGGCGTCGTCTACAAGGTCAACCGGATCGATCTGCAGCAGCAGCTCGGCTTCGTGACGCGAGAACCGCGGTGGGCGGTTGCGCACAAGTTTCCGGCCGAAGAAATGACGACCGAAGTGCTCGCCATCGACGTGCAAGTCGGACGCACCGGCGCGCTGACGCCGGTGGCACGCCTCAAGCCCGTATTCGTCGGCGGTGTCACCGTGACCAATGCGACGCTCCACAATGAGGACGAGATCCGGCGCAAGGACGTGCGCGTCGGAGATACGGTGATCGTGCGCCGTGCAGGCGATGTGATCCCGGAAATCGTGAAAGTCCTGATCGAGCAACGGCCGCCGCGGACGCAGCTGTTCGTCATGCCGGATCGATGCCCAGAGTGCCGATCGAAGGTCGTGCGGTTGCCCGACGAAGCGGTGGCCCGGTGTTCGGGAGGTCTGGTCTGCCCCGCGCAGCGCAAGCAGGCGCTGCTCCATTTCGCGGGCCGTCGGGCCATGGACATCGAGGGACTCGGCGACAAGCTGGTCGATCAGCTCGTCGATGCCAACATCGTGCACACGCCCGCCGACCTGTACAAGCTCGGCGTCGCCGCGCTGGCGGAGCTCGACCGCATGGCGGAAAAATCCGCCGCCAACATCGTTGCCGCGATCGATCGCAGCCGCAACACGACGCTCGCCCGTTTCATTTTTGCGCTGGGCATCCGCCACGTCGGGGAAACGACCGCCAAGGATCTCGCGCGTCACTTTGGCAATCTGGACGCCCTGATTGAAGCCGGCGAGGCTGCCTTGCTCGAGGTTCACGATGTCGGCACAGTGCTCGCGCAGAGCCTGCTGCAATTTTTCGCGGAACCCCACAACCGCGAAGTCATTGCCCAGTTGCGTGCCGCCGGGGTACATTGGCCCGAGAGCAGCCCGCAACGTGTTCCTTTGGGTGCGCTTGCGGGCAAGACGTTCGTACTCACCGGGACCCTGCCTACATTGTCGCGGGAAGCAGTCAAGGAGCAGATCGAGCTGCTTGGCGGCAAGGTGGCAGGCAGCGTTTCGAAGAAGACGACGTATGTGGTCGCCGGCGCCGACCCCGGGAGCAAGCTCGACCGTGCCCGGGAACTAGGCGTCACGGTGCTGGATGAACCCCAATTCAAGGAACTGATCGATGGCGTTCGCTAAAGTTACGAAGGCAGTGTTTCCGGTCGCGGGACTTGGCAGCCGCTTTTTGCCTGCCACCAAAGCCAGCCCGAAGGAGATGCTGCCGATCGTCGACAAGCCGCTGATCCAATACGCCGTCGAAGAAGCCGCTGCCGCCGGCATCACCGACATGATTTTCATCACTGGACGCAACAAGCGCGCCATTGAGGATCATTTCGACAAGGCGTACGAGCTGGAAACCGAACTCGCCGCTCGCGACAAACATGCACTTCTCGAAACCGTTCAGGCGTCCACGCCACCGGGCATCAACTGCATCTACATCCGCCAGGCCGAGGCCTTGGGGTTGGGACACGCGATCCTGTGCGCGGAACCCGTCGTGGGTAACGAGCCGTTCGCAGTGCTTCTGGCGGACGACTTGATCGATGCCAAGGTGCCCGTGACCCGCCAAATGATCGACGTCGCGCGTCGTGAAAACGCGTCGACGATCGGCGTCATGCACGTGCCTGCCTCCGAGATCGGCAGCTGGGGCATCGTCGAAGCAGACGCCGATCCGGCGGGTGGGCGCTCCAGCCAAATCCGCCGCATGGTCGAGAAACCGAAGCCGGGAAGCACGCCTTCGACGCTGGCGGTGGTCGGACGCTACATCCTGTCGCCGCGCATCTTTTACCACTTGCGATCGATCCCAGCCGGGACCGGCGGCGAGATCCAGTTGACCGACGGCATCGCGCGCCTGCTGGGCGAAGAACGCGTCGTCGCCTACGCATTCGAAGGCCGACGCTACGATTGCGGCAACAAGCTTGGCTACCTCGAGGCGACGGTCGAGCTTGGCCTCAAGCATCCGGAAGTCGGCGCAAAATTCGGCGCCTTCCTCAAGCAGCATCGATGACGCTCAACGAGTTGCGTTACCTGGTCGCTGTCGCACAGGAGCGCAGCTTCGGCCGGGCGGCGCAGCGCTGCTTCATCAGTCAGCCGGCGCTGTCCGTCGCGATCCAGAAGCTGGAAGGCGAACTCGGCGCCCAGCTATTCGAGCGCGCGAAGGCGGAAGTCACGGTAACGCCCCTCGGCGAACGCATCGTCGAGCAGGCGCAGAAGGTGCTCGAAGAGGCCGCGCGCATACGCGACATTGCGCAGGCGGGGCGCAACCAGCTGGTCGGAGTCTTCCGGCTCGGCGCCATCCAGACGGTGGCGCCCTACCTGTTTCCCGACCTGATTCCCGCCTTGAACGAACGGGCGCCGGAAATGCCGCTCGAGATCGAGGAAAACCTGACCGAATATCTGGAGACCGCGCTCAAGTCGGGACGCATCGACGCAACGATCATCGCGCTGCCGTTCCAATCACCTGGGGTCGTGACGGATTTCTTGTACGAAGAGCCGTTTCAGGTGGTGGTCCCGCGGCGACATCCCTGGTCGAAGCGCAAGTCCATTGCACCCGCTGAATTGACCGGCGAGCACACCATTCTCCTCAACGTCGGCCATTGCTTCCGGGACCAGGTTCTCGATTCCTGTCCGGAACTCAATCGTGGTGACGCGGCCTCGGTGACACGGACCAACTCGCTGGAGACCATTCGCAACATGGTCGCTTCGGGTCTCGGCGTGTCCGTGTTGCCACGCGACGCGCTCGCCCCTAAGTATCACAGCCAGATGGTCGTGCCAGTCCCGTTTACCAAGCCGGCGCCGTCGCGACGCATCGCGCTCGCGTACCGTAAAAGCTTTCCGCGGCCCGCGGCCATCGCGGTGATCCGCGAGGCCGTCGACGCATGTCGCGGCGCCAAAGTCAGAAGTGCCTCCGCTGCGTGACGCGCTGGAATGCTCAGGCCAGGCCCAGGCGCGCCGGAAGCCATAACGAGAAGGTTGGCACGAATACCAGAACGATAAGGACGACGAACAGCACCAGTAGGTACTTCAACATCGGCCGCCACACGTTCTCGAGTTTCGTGTCGGTAATTGCACACGTGGCGAACAAGCCGAGACCGATCGGCGGCGAAAACAGACCGAGCCCCATCGCGATGACCATGACGGTCCCGAAATGAAGGGGATGGACGCCCAATCGCATAGCGATCGGCGCGAGCAGCGGCCCGAAGATGATCAATGCGGGTGCACCCTCCAGCACCGCGCCGAACAGGATCATCAGCAGTACCGACACGACGACGAAACTGTTGCTGCCGTAGTTGTGTCCCAGCGAGATCATGGCAGACGAAAGGTATTGCGGGATTTGCAGGATCGTCAGCGCGTACGAAACGCTGGACGCCGCCGCGACGATGAACAGGATGGTGCCCGTCAGCGACCCCGATTGCACGAACAGCCGTAGGCTCGACTTCCACGTCAACTCGCGAAACGCCAGCCCACCGACGAGGAACGCGTAGACCACCGCGAAAGCCGAGACTTCCGTGGACGTTGCAACGCCGGAGGTCACACCCTTGCCGATCATGAGAATCATCAACAGCCCCACCAGCGCGCCGCCCAGCAACTTGATCATCGGCGTACGAACCTCGAACGCGTCGTCCGGATTGATGCGCTTGCCGAAATAGATCGCCACGGCGGCGAGGGCCAGCGCCAGCACGCCGGCGGGTACCAGGCCCGCCATGAACAACCCGCCGATCGAGATGTTGGCGACAAAGCCGAGAATGATCATGTTGACGCAAGGCGGAATGGTTTCCGCCATCACCGCGGTCGCCGCGAGCAATCCGGCGGCGTCGTTCGCGTCCTGCTTCGTGCGGCGCACCGCGGGCATGATGATGCCGCCTACCGCCGCAATGTCGGCCAGTTTCGACCCCGAGATGCCCGAGAAGAATGCGGTCGCGGTGATGGTGATGAGGTTGAGGCCACCGCGCATCCGACCGAACACGCGAAGCAAGAGTTCGATCAGGCGCGACGACATGCCGTTGGCTTCCATGACCATGCCCGCAAGCACGAAAAACGGGATCGCCAGCAGGACGAAATGATCCATGCCGGCAACGATCGTTTGCGAATACACCAGCATCGGCAGTGACGGGTCGGACAGGAAAAACAGCAGCGATGAAAAAGCAAGCACGAACGCTATCGGCACGCCGATGATCAGGCCACCGAAGAATCCGGCAAACAGCAGGAACCAGGGTCTGATCTCGTACGCCGGAACCAGCGCATTCCACGTCCAGGCGGCAAGCGACAAGGCGACACTGGCCGCAAGCGTTCTCCAAACGGTGCGGCTCGGACCGGCCAGCGCATTGGCAATGCCGAACAGCGCCATGATGAAGCTGCCGATCACGACGGGAACCACGAAGATGATCTGCGGCAGGCCGAACGATGTTGTCTGATGGCGCGAATCGGCGAACAGTTCGCAGGACGAAAGAAACAGTGCGAGCGCCACGCCGACGATGATCCAGTAACAGAGTTGGACCATGGCCGGACCCCAGCGCGCAGGGAGGAGTCCGCGGAACGTATCGATGCCGACATGTCGCTCGCGGCCGAGCACGGTGGCTGCGCCGAAGAACACCTGCATCACCATCAGCGCCCTGGCGATTTCCTCGGCCCAGTCCACCGGGTCGTGCAGAAAATAGCGGTAGATCACTGCCACGAATACGACCACGACATCCAGTGCGAGCACGAATCCCGACAGGTACTCGAGCCCGTGCAGCAGCACGGTCAACGCCGGTGCGAACTGACCGGCGTTGCGAAACGGAGTGACGCGTGCTGCCGCGCTGGGGCTGGTCATTTTGCTGGTTGTCATTTCGAGCCAAGCGAGGAATCTGCTGGCGCGTGAAATCGCGCCGTTGTTGAAAGCAGATTCCTCGTCGTTGCAGCTCCTCGGAATGACGCTGGCGTCGCGTCAGCTTCGAGCGGCCGCGATCGCATCGAACATCGGCTTGGTCACCGGATACTCCTTGATGAACGGAGCCCATACGCGAGCTTCCATTTCCTTGCGCACCTGCTCGCGTTCCGCCTTCGCCATCGGCGTGAACGTTACGCCCATGCGTTTGAGTTCTTCCATCGCGGCCTTGCCCTTTTCCGCTGCGACCCCGCGCTCGTAGACGGTGGCATCGCGCGATGCCTTGAGGAACGCAGGGCGCATGTCGGCGGGAATTTTGTCCAGGCCACGCTTCCCGATGACGGCGACCATGGGGCTGAACAGGTGCTCGGTCAGCCAGCAGAACTTGACCTGTTCCGCAAACTTGTACTGCAGGACGCTGGCTTGGTCGTGCTCGAAGCCGTCGACTACACCAGTCTGCAGCGCGGTGTAGAGCTCGTTGATCGGAATCGGCGTTGGAATCGCGCCCATGATCTTGAAAGTCTCAATGAACGCCGGTGCCGGCAGCACGCGCAACTTGACGCCTTTGAGTTCGGCAAGATTCTTGACCAGCATCTTCGTATAGACGCTGCGTGGGCCGAAGTGCGACGCCCAGTCGAGTACAGTGCAGCCAGTACGGTCATTGAGAATTTTGCCAAGCTGTTCGCCGACGCCGGCATCCAGCGCCTTGAAACAGTGTGGGTAGCTATCGAAGACGTAACCCAGATCGAGCATTCCGAACTCAGGGGCCACGGTCGCCCAGATGGACGAGCCGGTGATCATCATGTCAACGGAGCCTACCTTCACCTGCTGGACGATGTCCGCTTCCTTTCCGAGCTGGCTGTCCGGAAAATAACCGAGGGTGACCTTGTCGCCCAGCCCGCTCTTCAGATTGGCGGCGAACCGCTCGTACCAGATGAAATGCGCGGCATTCTGATCCGCGCTCATCGACGACGAGATGCGCATCGTGATGACCGATTGGGCACGTCCGGGAAGCGCGAAAGTCACGGTTACGGCAAGCGTGCCGGCCGAGGCTGTCGCGAGGAACTTGCGGCGGGAAATAGATTTCATGGCTGCTCTCCTTGGGTTGCAACGTTCGGGGTGAATCCCCGTATTCAACGCTGGCGCGATCGTTTCACGGTCGCGTCTTTGGTGGTTCGTGCTCGTGGCTTGTACTGCGTCGGCGCCGTCCTATCGTCGACTGCTCTCCCTGCGGTGGACTCGCGCACGATGAGCGCAGGCTCGAACAGGAATTCACCGGTCGGTATGCGGGGATCGCTTAGACGGCTGATGATGCGATCGACCATGGTTCTGGCCATTTCGGCCAGAGGCAGCCGCACGGACGTGACCGCGGGGCTGACGAGCGCGGACAATGCGAGGTCATCCATGCCAACGACGGAAGTCTCGTCCGGGACGAGGATGCCGCGTTGGCGCAATCCGGCGATCAAGCCGATCGCCAGCATGTCGTTGATCGCGACAATACCCGTCGGCCGCGGCTTGCATTTCGCGATGTCGTACGCCAGCGCGCGTCCGAGTTCGGCCATCTCGGCATCGCCAAAAGCCGACTCGGCCTTACGCTCGAGAACCTTTGCGATTCGTCGAGGCCCCGCGTTTTTGACTGCCGCAAGAAAGCCCTTGAGTTTTTCGGCGCGCGACAGCGTCCGCCCGGACGCCGTGACGAATGCGAGCCGCGTGTGGCCCCGTGCCAGCAGATGCTCGACCGCGAGCCGTGACGCCTTGGCGTTGTCCATCGAAACGTAGTCGATCGGAGACGCATGGTGGGTCGGTGCGCGGCGGTCATAGCTGACGGCGATCAAGCCTCGACGCACTGCAGCATGAACGTGGTTCTGGTCGGCCAGCGACGAAATGACGATGACGCCGCGAACGCCATGGGAAAGCAGGTCGTCGAAGAAATTGGACTCCTTTTCCCGGTTCCGATACGTGCTGCCCAGCAATACGCGATAGCCGTAGCGCTCCTGCGCGACGATCTCGATCTCGTGGGCGAGCGATCCGTACGAGGGATTCTCGATCGAGGGGATGAGCAGACCCATCAGCGGCGTGTGGCCGGTCTTGAGTTGGCGTGCCGCCCGGTTCGGCTGGAATCCGAGTTCGGCAATAACGGACTCGATGCGCCCAAGCGTTTCCTTGCGCATGCGTTCGGGACGGCCATTCAGCGCATTCGAGACGGTGCTAATCGAAACGCCGGCGCGGTGCGCCACGTCCTCGATGGTGATGGGCTTTTCTTCCATCACCAAAGGCGCGGGAAGTCGTTCATCGTGCCCTCCTGAGGGTCCGGCAATGAATGCCTGTTTGACTTGGTGCCCGACTATGTGCAAAATCAGTAAAACGTTTCACTAAAACGTTACACTGCGCGTCCTACACAGTCAAGCCGCAATCGATCGCTCGACCGATGCGCAACGTGGAAGGGGAGCAATCGCAACGTTTTCGCGGTTGACTGCATCACTGCAGGTCGCAGGGTTGCCCGCAGTTTCCCGCTCATTTTCAGAAGGAGGAACGCATGAAATCGGATCTCAGCGGCAAGGTGGTTCTCATTACCGGAGCGTCGACCGGTATCGGCGCGGCCGCCGCCATCGCGTTCGCGCGCCACGGGAGCAAGCTCGTTATCCACTACAACGCGAGCCGGAAGCAGGCCGAAGCCGTAGCGGCCGAAGCCAAGGCTGCAAGTGCCGAGGCCATCCTCGTCGGCGGCGACGTCACGAAGGGTGCCGAAGTCAAGCGCATCGTCGCCGAAACGCTCGCCGCGTACGGCAGGATCGACATCCTGATCAACAACGCGGGCGGCATGGTCGGCCGCACCAAGATCGAGGATTACACCGAGGAATACCTGGGCAAGGTGCTCGCCTTGAACGTCACCCAAGTGGCGCTGTTCATGCGCGAGGTGATTCCCGTAATGCGCAAGCAGCACGGTGGCAACGTTATCAACGTCAGCTCGATCGCCGCGCGCCACGGCGGGGGCGGGGGCGCGATCATCTACGCGGGCGCCAAGGGATTCATCTCGACGGCGACGCATGGCTGGGCCAAGGAAGTCGTCGGCGACAACATCCGGGTGAACGCGGTATCGCCTGGCGTCATTACGACGCCGTTTCATGAACGCTATTCGACCGCGGAGCAGCTCAAGGCGATGCAGGCGACGGTTCCGATGAATCGACTTGGGACCCCGGACGAATGTTCCGGCACCTTCATCTACCTCGCGTCGGATCAACTGAGCGGGTACGTCACCGGCCAGGTCATCGAGGTCAATGGCGGCCAGTACATGCCGTAAGGCGTTTCGGCGCGTGAGCGGTCTCGCAGAAGCCGCCAACGTGTCCCACCCAACCACCCTGTTCCGTTCCAAGGAGGAATCGATGCAGATCCGCAAAGCTGTTCCCGCATACATCGCGGCGTGCACCATGACGCTGCTGCTCGTCGCACCCGCGGGTGTCACCGCGCAAACCAAGGCTGCGCCCGAGTTCACGTTGCGTACAGCGCACTACTTCAAGGAAGACCACCCCTGGCACAAGGGTCTCGTCTATTTCGCCAAGAAGGTCAGCGACGACAGCAAGGGGCGTATCCAGATCGACATCTTCAACGGCGGGATCCTGGGCAGTGAAGCGCAAACCATGCAATTCGTGAAGGACGGCTCGCTCGATTTCGTCGTCTCCGATCCGTCTGCGGCCGCCCCCTTCGCCAAGGAAATGGACTTCTTCGCGCTGCCGTTCCTGTTCCGCGACTATGCCCATTGGCAGAAGTCGCTCGACGGTGCACCCGGCGCGCAGTACGCCAAGATCGTCGAGGAAAAGACCGGCATCAAGATCCTGGGTTACTGGGGCGGGTCGAGCCGCAATGTGCTGTCCACCAAGAAGCCCGTGTTGAGCATGGACGACATGAAGGGATTTCGCTTGCGCCTGATCTCCAGCCCACTCAAGGTCAACGTGTGGAAGGCAGTCGGCGCCATCCCCACACCCATCGCGTTCATGGAGACGTATCTGGCGATGAAATCGGGTGTGGTCGACGGCATGGAAAACGAATCGGTGGCCGTGCTCGACATGAAGTTCTACGAACCCGCACCGTTCATCGCGCGGACCGAGCACGAGTTCACGGTCCGGCCGATGTTCATGGCGAAGAAGACGTGGGACAAGCTGCCGCCGGATCTGCAGCAAATCGTTCTGAAGGCTGCGCAGGAAGCAACAATCTATGAACGCAAGGTCGAGCAGGACGCCGGCAAGGCCGCGGAGGCGGACATGCAGACCAAGTTCAACGTGAAGTTCAACACGATCGACAAAGCCCCTTTCAAAGCGGCGACCAAACCGGTTATTGCCGAGTTCGCGAAGAACATGGGGCTCACCGACCTGGTGGCCAGCATCGACGACGTGAAGTGATGTGCGGTGGCTGCGTGCGCGCAGGGCCGCGGCCCGGGCGCGTGTGCGGCAGCACCTCATGAACGACAGACTTGAAGCGGTGACGATCGCCAACCGCGAACTTGCCGTAGAGCATGGCGTCGCCCATCCGGAGGTCCGTGCGCCAGACAGCATCGAGCGGGCGGCGGAAATCGTCGTCGTCCTTGCGCTCGCGATCGAGGTGGTCGCGATGTTCGGCAACGTCATCTTCCGTTCATTGCTGGACTCCTCGCTACTCTGGAGTCTCGAGGTCGGCGAACTCGCGTTGGTCGTCATGACGTTCGTCGGGGGCGCCATCGCGTATCCCCGCAACGAGCACATGGCGCTGCACGCGGTCGTCCAGCGCCTGCCACGGCGCTGGCACAACAGCATCGAAGCGTTTTGCCACTGGCAGGTCTTCGCGATGGCTGGATTCGGCGGCTGGCTGGCGTGGCAAATGATGCTGTCGCGCTGGGACGAGCACACGCCGTACCTCGGTCTCAGTGCCGTGTGGTTTGCCGTGCCGATGATCGCCGGCATGGCGCTGCTCGCGTATTTCGCGGTGAAGCGCGTGCTGCTGCAGCCGTGGCGCGAAGTGATCAGCGCGGGCCTTCTCGTCGGTCTGCTGGTCGGCGCGGTGCTGTTGGTCGCGACCGTACTTGGCGCCGGAAGCGCGCACGTACGCGCTGTGGGTTGCGTTTGCGGTCTTCGCGCTCCAGCTCGTGCTCGGCGTGCCCATCGGCTTCGCCTTGCTGATGTTCACACTGCTCTATCTGCACACGTCCAGGCTGGTGCCGCTGTCGGTGGTGCCGATCAATTTGCAAGCCGGCATCAGCAGCTTCGTCATGCTGTCGATTCCTTTCTTCATCCTTGCCGGCTACGTGATGACGGAGGGCGGCTTGAGTCGCCGACTCACGGAGTTTGTGATCGCAATCGTCGGCAGGTTCCGCGGAGGAATGTTGCAGGTGATCGTGGTTTGCATGTACATCATGTCCGGCATTTCGGGTTCGAAGGTCGCCGATGTAGCCGCTGTCGGCACGACGATGAAAAACGTCATGCGCAAGGAAGGCTACGACCCAGGGGAAACCGCGGCGGTGCTGGCCTCGGGCGCGATCATGGGCGAAACCGTGCCGCCGAGCATTGCGATGCTGGTGCTGGCTTCGGTGACGTCCCTGTCGATCGGCACGATGTTCGCTGCCGGGTTGCTGCCGGCGGCCGTCATGGCGCTGTGCCTGATGATACTGATCTATTTTCGGTCGCGGGATCGTGTCGGCACGACCAAGCAGCACACGCCGGTTGAGATCGCGCGCGCCGGCCTCAGCGCCGTCCCAGCGCTGGTTGCGCCGATCATCCTGATCGGCGGCATCGTCAGCGGCATCGCTACGCCTACCGAAGTATCTTCGACCGCCGTGATCTACGCCCTGCTGCTCTCCGTCCTGTTTTACCGATCGTTGCGGGCGAAACAACTCTGGCGGGTGATGGCGCACACGGCGGCGCAGGCCGGGATGGTGCTTTTCATCACCAGCACCGCGAGCACGCTATCGTGGTCCCTGACGCTCGCCAAGGTCCCGCAGGGCATCGCCTCGCTGTTCAACGTGCTGCACGGCTCGGCGTGGCTGTTCATGGTCGCGACGATCGTCACGCTGGTATTCATGGGCGCATTGCTGGAGGGGTTGCCCGCGCTGCTTATCTTCGGACCGTTGTTGCTGCCGATGGTCGCAACGTTCGGCATCGATCCCATCCAATACGGCATCGTGATGATCATTGCGATGGGCTTGGGCGCGTTTTCGCCACCGATCGGCGTCGGCATGTTCGTCACCTGTTCCATCGCCGACACGACCATGGAAAGCGCGGCGCGGCACATGGTTCCCTACCTGGTCGTCCTGGTCATCGGCCTGCTGCTGGTCGCGTTCGTTCCCTGGTTCAGTCTGATCGTGCCGCGGCTGCTGCATATGGTCTGAGGCATCGGCGCGCTGTCGTTGCGCCGATCGCTATGCTGCGATCAGGGCTTGCCCAGCAGCGGCGGAAGTTCGGCCAGCGACGTCACGATGGCATCGGGCTTGGGCGCATGTCGCTCGATGGGCGCCCGCGCACGGTTGACCCAGATCGCGGTAAACCCGAATGCTTTGCCGCCGGCGACGTCCCAGCCATTGGACGAGACGAAGCCTACGCGGATCGGCAGCAGCTTGAGATAGTCGACCGCCAGCTGGTAGGTTCGTGGACTGGGCTTGTAGATCCCGGCCGCGTCGACGGACAGGATTGCATCCAGATGTTGCGCGAGTCCCGTCGCCGCCGCCAGAGGTTCCAGCATTTCACTCGTTCCGTTCGACAGCACCAGGCGCGGCAGTGGCGCGAGGCGCGCGAGCGTCTGTTCCGCGTCGGCAAACGGTGCCAGATCGAGGTACGCGTCGAGCAGGCGGTGGCGGGCGACGCCGGCAAGCGGCAGACCCAGCTCCTCGGCGGCGTAATCGAGCGCGTGCGCGGTGATCGCGGCGAAGTCCTCGCGCCGCTGATGCGTGCTTTGCATCAGGCTCTGCAGCCACGAATACTCGAGTTGCTTGGCGCGCCAGCGTTGGGAAAGCGCGGCGCCCTGCGCAGGAAACAGGCGTTCGGCGATGGCTTCGACAGAGTGCACATCGAACAGCGTGCCATAAGCGTCGAACACGATCGCATCGATGGAAATCTCGTTCGCAGCGTTTACAATCATCGCAGCACCTCCGTGGTCATTTTCGCGATCATGCTATGCAAAAAATGGACGGAAGTGGCGCATGCACGCGAGTCCGTGCAAAAAAATAGGGGTTACACTTGCGTGTAACCCCTTGGTTCCATGGTGGGCGATACTGGTATCGAACCAGTGACCCCTGCCGTGTGAAGGCAGTGCTCTACCTCTGAGCTAACCGCCCGCGCGCGAACCCAGACAGGAGCGAGTATTTAAGCACGGCGCGAAAGCAGGGGTCAAACCGCACACAATGTTTGCCGAGGCGTGTCTTGGACAGAAATGGCACCGATATGGTGCAGACTGCCACTCGCATGGGCGTTCAGAGGGGTGCCGCGCCGCACTGCTTTTCGATAAGCTTATAGTCCCAAAAGCAAATTTGTTTTTGGCTCAAGTCTTGCTAAAACAGTACATATATTCAATTCTTCCCTCGTGTCCCGTATCAATTACGATGAAATGCGTGGCGCCGACGCCACCGTCAGGGCCCACTACCAGGGTTTTGCCGAGTGGTTACAACGCACGCCAGCCGCAAAGATCGCCCAAAAGCGCGATGAAGCGGAACGCGCGTTCCATCGGGTGGGCATCACTTTTGCGGTTTACGGTGAGGATGGCGGCACCGAGCGCCTCATCCCTTTCGACATCGTTCCGCGCATCATTCCGGCGGCGGAGTGGCGCACGCTGGAGCAGGGCCTCAAGCAGCGCGTGCGTGCGCTGAACCTGTTCCTGCACGACATCTATCACGATCACGCCATCCTGAAGGCAGGAATCCTGCCGGAGGACCGCGTTCTCGGGAACACGCAATATCGGCGCGAGATGCAGGGCATGAATGTGCCCGGCGGCATCTACGCCCACATCGCGGGTGTCGACGTCGTGCGTGCCGGCGAGGGCGAATACTACGTGCTCGAAGACAACCTTCGCGTGCCGTCGGGTGTCTCGTACATGCTCGAAAACCGCAAGATGATGATGCGTCTGTTTCCGGAGCTGTTCGCCACGCAGGCGATCAAGCCGGTCGAGCACTACCCCGATCTGCTGCTGGAAAACCTGCGCGGTGTGGCGCCGGCCGGAGAGGAACAGCCGGAGGTCGCGGTGCTGACGCCGGGGGCCTACAACTCGGCGTATTTCGAGCATGCTTTCCTTGCCCAGCAAATGGGCGTGGAACTGGTCGAGGGGCAGGACCTGTTCGTGCAGAACGATGCGGTCTACATGCGCACCACGCGCGGTCCGCAACGGGTGCATGTGCTGTATCGCCGCGTCGATGACGATTACCTTGACCCCGATGCCTTCAGGTCGGACTCGATGATCGGCGTGCCCGGCCTGTTCGCAGCCTATCGCGCGGGCAAAGTGACGCTGGCCAACGCCATCGGCACCGGCGTGGCCGACGACAAGTCGATCTATCCGTTCGTCCCCGACATGATCCGCTTCTATCTCACGGAAGAGCCGATCCTGAACAACGTGCCGACGTACCAGCTGCGCAAACCCGATGAGCTCTCGTATTGCCTCGCGCATCTGCACGAACTCGTGGTCAAGGAAGTGCACGGCGCCGGCGGCTATGGCATGCTGGTCGGACCGGCCGCCACGGCGGCGGAGCGCGAAGCGTTTCGCGTGCGGATCATCGCGCAGCCCGACAAGTACATCGCGCAGCCCACGCTGTCGCTGTCGACCTGCCCGACGTTCACCGAATCGGGCCTGGCGCCGAGGCATATCGACCTGCGGCCCTATGTCCTGTCGGGCAAGACGGTGAACCTCGTGCCGGGCGGCCTGACGCGGGTGGCACTGCGCGAAGGATCGCTGGTGGTGAACTCGTCGCAAGGCGGTGGCACCAAGGACACCTGGGTCATGGCGCATTAGGTCGAATCCATCATGCTCTGTCGCACCGCCAACGAACTCTACTGGATGGGCCGCCATATCGAGCGCGCCGAAAATGTCGCGCGCCTGCTCGACGTGACCAATCGGATGTCGCTGCTGCCTTACGAGCTCGTCGAGCCGGGCCTCGCCTGGGCGGAGCCTTGGGCGGTCCCGCTGGTCACTTCCGGGCTCGCGACGGAATTTTACCAGCGCTTCAAGCAGCTCTCGGCCGAGAACGTATTGCGGTTCATGATCCTCGATTCCGCGACGCCCTCATCGATTTTTTGCTGCCTGCGCGCTGCACGAGAGTCGGCGCGGTCGGTGCGTGGCGCCATTACCTCGGAGATGTACGAGGACCTGAATTCGTCCTGGCTCGAAATGCGCGTCCAGGACTACGACCGCATCCAGACGCAAGGCATCGCCGAGTTCCTCGAATGGGTCAAAATGCGTTCGCACCTGTTCCGCGGCGTGACCTTCGGAACCATGCTGCGCGACGAGGCATATCACTTCATCCGCTTGGGCACGCACATCGAGCGCGCCGATAACACCGCGCGCATTCTCGACGTCAAGTACCACACACTGCTGCCCTCGGCTGCGGACGTGGGCGGCGCCGTGGACTATTATCAATGGAGCGCGCTGTTGCGCTCGTTGTCGGGATTCGAGTCTTACCGCAAGATCTACAGCGACGTGATCACCCCGCGCCGCGTCGCCGAACTGCTGATCCTGCGTGAGGACATGCCGCGGTCGCTGCATTCGTGCATGAATTTCATCCACGATACGCTCGAAGTGCTCTGCGACGCCAGCTCGAAGGAAATCGAACGCGCGGCCGGCGAGCTGCACGCCGGGTTGCACTACGGTCGCACCGACGACATCATCGAACTCGGGCTGCACGAATACCTGATGGAGTTTCTCGACCGCATTTCAGCGCTTGGTGGCGAGATCAATCGCCACTTCCTCGTTCCTACGTATTAGAATCCCGCACTTCGCACGCATCCATTGCGCTCATTGCATCCATGACCTATTGCGTCGCCATGTCACTCGATGCCGGGATGATCTTCGCATCCGACTCGCGCACCAACGCGGGCGTCGATCAGGTCGGCAGGTTCTCGAAAATGCGCGTGTTTTCGCGCGAAGGCGATCGCGTGATCGTCACGCTCTCGTCGGGCAACCTGTCGATCACGCAGAATGCCCTCAACATCCTCGACCAGCGCGCCCGTGCCGGCGACTCGCAGCTCAATCTCTGGAATGCCACGTCGCTCTTCGACATCGCGCGCCTCGTCGGTGACGCGCTGCGCGAGGTCAAGACGCGCGACGGCCCCTACCTGCTGCAGAACAATATCGACTCGAGCGCCAATTTCATCGTGGGTGGCCAATTGCGGGGCGAGCCGGCACGCCTGTTCGAGGTCTACAGCGAAGGCAATTTCATCGAAGCCACTCCCGATACCTGCTATTTCCAGATCGGGGAAAGCAAGTACGGCAAGCCGGTGATCGATCGTGTCATCCAGCGTTCGACGGGACTGCTCGAAGCGACCAAGTGCACCATCGTCTCGTTCGACTCGACGATGAGGTCGAATATCTCTGTGGGACTCCCGATCGATCTGGCCATCTACGAAACCGACGCGCTCAAGCTCAAGATGCAACGACGGATCGAGGAGTCCGACCCATACTTTCAGATGGTCCACACTCAATGGGGTGAGGGGTTGCGCACAGTGTTTGCGCAATTGCCCAACCCCCAGTGGACTTAGCAGCCGGGATCGCGGCCCCGCGCGCTCCCAATCTGTCTGCCGATCCGCATGGCTATTCGCGTCGCATTGCAGCACCGGACGTCCTATCACTTTGACCGCCTGGTCAACGTGTCGCCGCATGAGATCCGTCTGCGGCCCGCGCCGCACTGCCGCACGCCGATCCTCGGCTATTCCCTGACCGTCAAGCCGCCCAATCACTTCCTCAACTGGCAGCAGGATCCCTACGGGAATTGGGTCGCCCGATTGGTGTTCCCCGAGCGCACCGACAAGCTGGACATCGTCGTCGACCTCGTCGCGGACATGACGGTGATCAATCCATTCGACTTTTTCGTCGAGCCGTACGCCGAGCGTTACCCGTTTGCATACGCTCCCGCGTTGGCGAAGGAGCTGCAACCCTTCCTGGAGACAGCCGACCTCGGTCCTCGCCTTGCCGCATGGTTGGGGAACTTCCGCGCAACGATCAGACTGGACGAGAGCACGGTGCTGATGCTTGTGCGCCTCAACCAGCAGCTGCAGCAGGAGATCAAGTATCTCGTGCGCATGGAACCCGGCGTGCAGACGCCCGAGGAGACGCTGGGCAGCGCCTGCGGCTCCTGTCGCGACACCGGCTGGCTTCTGGTGCAGATCTTCCGGCACCTGGGTTTGCCCGCGCGGTTCGCGTCGGGTTATCTGATCCAACTTGTCGCCGACGTCAAACCGCTCGAAGGGCCCGCGGGACCGACCAGCGATTTCACCGACCTGCATGCGTGGGCGGAGGTCTATCTGCCGGGCGCGGGATGGATCGGATTCGACCCGACATCGGGTCTGCTCGCGGGCGAGGGCCATATTCCGCTCGCGTGCACCGCGGATCCAGGTAACGCTGCACCGGTCGTCGGATATACCGACGTGGCACAGACCGAATTCAAGGTCGTCATGACGGTGACGCGCGTCCACGAGGACCCGCGGGTCACTCGGCCGTATACCGATGCGCAGTGGACCGCAATCGACGCGCTGGGCGAACGCGTCGACGCCGATCTTGTGAAGCACGATGTGCGTCTCACGCAAGGCGGCGAGCCGACCTTCGTGTCGATCGACGACATGGATGGTGTCGAATGGAACACCGCGGCGCTGGGCACCAAGAAGCGCGAACTTGGCGAGGCTCTGCTGCAGCGACTCAAGCGTCGCTTCGCCCAAGGTGGTTTCGTCCACGACGGCCAGGGCAAGTGGTATCCAGGAGAGGTGCTGCCACGCTGGGCGGTCGGCGTGTATTGGCGCGTCGACGGCGAGCCGCTTTGGCGCGACGATGCGTTGATCGCAAACACGCGCACCAAGGGCAGTACGACGATCGACTCTGCCCGTGAGTTCGCGGCGCGGCTGGCGGCGCGACTCGGCTTGCCGCCCGGCCTCGTGTTGACGGTGTTCGAAGACGTGCCGAGATTGCTCAAGGACGAGATCGCGTTGCCGGAAAATCTCGATCCACTCAAGGCTGATCTCTCGCAACCCGGCGAGCGTGCGCGCCTCGCCAAGCTCTTGCTCGCGGGCCTCGATCAGCCCGCTGGATTTGTCCTGCCGCTCAAGGCCGCGGCCGTCCGGCCCAAAGAAGGCGGAAGCATCTGGGAGTCGAGCCCGTGGCCGCTTCGCCGCGAACGCTTATATGCGGTGGGAGGAGATTCGCCGCTCGGACTTCGGCTGCCGCTGTCATCGCTGCCTGATGTACTTCCCGCCGAAGTCGAGCACGACTATCCCATCGACCCCTTCGCGCCACGCGGCACAATGCCCAAAGGCGATGCGCTCAATCCCGCCGCGGCGAAGGTGCGCGGCGGCAAACCGCGTGAAGTGGTCAAGACCGCCCTTGCAGTGCAAGTGCGCAACGGCCACCTCTATGTGTTCATGCCGCCCCTCCCGCGCATCGAAGACTATGCGGGGTTGCTGGCAGCGATCGAGGACACCGCGCGCGCAGTGGGCGTGCCGGTCGCCATCGAAGGGTATACGCCGCCACGCGATCCGCGCATTCAGGTACTTAACGTGACGCCCGACCCTGGCGTGATCGAGGTCAACATTCAACCCGCCGCGTCGTGGCGGGAACTGATCACCACGATGTCGACCCTGTACGAGGAAGCACGCCAGACGCGCCTCGGCACGGAAAAGTTCATGCTCGACGGTCGCCACACCGGCACGGGCGGCGGCAACCACGTGACGCTCGGCGGCGCGACCCCCGCCGACAGCCCGCTCCTGCGGCGGCCCGATTTGTTGCGCAGTCTCGTGACGTACTGGCAAAACCACCCGTCGCTCTCCTATCTGTTCTCCGGAACGTTCATCGGACCAACGAGCCAAGCCCCGCGCGTGGACGAAGCACGCGATGATCGCCTCTACGAGCTCGAGATCGCCTTCCAGCAGCTGTCGCGCAAACACGGGAGTGCCAAGACCGAAGCACCGCCTTGGTTGACCGACAGGCTTTTGCGCCACCTGCTGACCGATCTGACCGGCAACACGCATCGCTCCGAGTTCTCGATCGACAAGCTCTATTCGCCGGACACGGCAACCGGCCGCCTCGGACTGCTGGAGTTTCGCGCTTTTGAGATGCCGCCCCATGCGCGGATGAGCGCGGTGCAGATGCTGCTGCTGCGCTCACTGGTCGCCCGCTTCTGGCAGCAACCGTACCAGGGCAAGCTGATTCGCTGGGGCACGGCGCTCCATGACCGCTGGTTGCTCCCGCACTTTGTCGCCGCTGACATCCACGATGTCGCCGACGAACTCGCTGCGTTCGGATATCCCTTTGCCAGCGCATGGTTTGCGCCGTTCATCGAATTCCGCTTCCCGCGGTTTGGTACGATCGCCTGCGACGGCGTCACGATCGAGCTGCGGCAGGCCATCGAACCATGGCACGTGCTGGGAGAAGAAGTGAGCGGTACCGGTACTTCTCGTTACGTCGATTCGTCGGTCGAACGCCTGCAGGTCAAGGTCGAGGGCATGATCGACGGGCGCCACGCGGTGACGTGCAACGGCCGGGCGCTCCCGCTGACGCCGAGCGGAATCCCGGGCGAGTTTGTCGCCGGGGTGCGCTTTCGTGCGTGGAGTCCGCCCTCGGCCCTGCATCCGAGCATCGGCGTGCACGCGCCGTTGATCTTCGATCTGGTCGATACCTGGGCGGGACGCGCGCTCGGCGGCTGTACTTACCATGTCGTCCATCCCGGTGGCCGCAATTACGATACGTTCCCGGTGAATGCGAACGAGGCGGAAGCCCGTCGCGTCGCGCGATTCTGGGCGCATGGACATACTCCCGGGCCGATGACGGTCGTGCCCGAACAAGTCAATCCTGCGACGCCGACCACACTGGACTTGCGCTGGCAGCCGTAGTCGGCGTGTTTGCTTGCCGATGACCGATATCCGCACCCGTTTTGCACCGAGCCCCACCGGTTTCCTGCACCTGGGCAACATCCGCTCGGCGCTCTATCCGTGGGCATTCGCACGCAAGCACGGAGGTGTGTTCATCCTGCGCATCGAGGATACCGACGTCGAGCGCTCGACCCCGGAAGCGGTGCAGGCGATTCTCGACAGCATGGAATGGCTGGAGCTGGACTACGACGAGGGGCCGTATTACCAGATGCAGCGCATGCCGCGCTATCGCGAAGTGATGGCGGGCATGCTTGAGGCCGGAACAGCGTACTACGGCTATGAGTCTGCGGAAGAACTCGACAGAATGCGCGCGGACCAACAGGCGCGCGGCGAAAAACCGCGGTACGACCGCCGCTGGCGCCCGGAGCCAGGCAAGACGCTTCCGCCGCCGCCCGCGGAGATCGCTCCGGTCGTTCGCTTTCGCAATCCCGATCGACGGAGCTGTCGCCTGGGACGACGCGGTGAAAGGCCGCATCGAAATCGCGAACGACGAGCTCGACGATCTGATCATTGCCCGTTCCGACGGTACGCCGACGTACAATTTTTGCGTCGTCGTCGACGATCTCGACATGCGCATCACGCACGTGATTCGCGGCGACGATCACGTCAACAATACCCCGCGGCAGATCAACATGATTCGTGCATTGGCGGGAGCGGTGCCGATCTACGCTCATCTGCCGACGGTCTTGACGCCGGAGGGGGACAAGCTGTCCAAGCGACACGGCGCGAGGGGCGTCATGCAGTATCGCGACGACGGCTATCTGCCCGACGCCGTCGTCAACTATCTTGCAAGGCTGGGCTGGGCCCACGGCGACGAGGAAATATTCAGCCGCGAGCAATTCGTCGGCTGGTTCAACCTTGCCGGCTTGTCGTCCTCGCCGGGCCGTTTCGATCCGGACAAGCTGAAGTGGGTCAACCACGAGCACATCAAGCGCCTGCCGGATGCGGAGCTCGGTGCGCTGCTGCGGCCGTTTCTCGAGCGCGCAGGACTCGACCCAGCGTCAGGGTCCGGATCCGGCGAGCGTCGCGGCACTTCTGCGCGATCGTGCGGCGACACTGACGGAAATGGCGGACGCCGCGCACTATTTCTATCGCGAGCCAGACCACGAATCCGACGTTGTGGCGAAATTTCGCCGCGACATGACCGATGCTTTTCGATCCGTGCTCTCCGATCTCATTGCGGCCTTCGCGAGCAGTGATTGGGACCGCGAGTCGATTGGGGCCGCAATGAAGTCAATAGCGGCAAAGCACGGACTCAAGCCGGGACAGGTAATGATGGGAGTGCGCACGCTCGTTACGGGCGAGCCGCAGACGCCCCCAATCGACGCAGTACTTGCACTGGTCGGTCGCCAGCGGACGATCAAGCGTCTGCAACGGGGCCTCGCGGCCGTAGCTCATAGCTGCAAAGTCGCTTCGGGCGCTAGGCGATTTGTGCGCCAAAGCCTGTTCCGGTAAACTAGCAATTTCCGGAACTTGTCGCCTATGACCAAGTTCGTGTTTGTAACTGGCGGCGTCGTTTCCTCCCTGGGGAAGGGCATCGCCGCCGCCTCTCTCGCCGCGATCCTCGCGTCCCGCGGCATCCGCGTCACCAATCTCAAGCTGGACCCGTACATCAACGTCGATCCTGGAACGATGAGTCCGTTCCAGCACGGCGAGGTGTTCGTCACGGAGGACGGGGCCGAGACCGACCTCGACCTCGGGCATTACGAGCGCTTCACCGACGTGAAAATGGGCAAGCGCAACAACTTCACGACCGGCCAGATCTACGAGAGCGTCATCCGCCGGGAGCGGCGTGGCGATTACCTCGGCGGCACTGTCCAGGTGATTCCGCACATCACCGACGAAATCAAGGCGTGGATCATCGCGGGTGCCGGCGACGCCGAAGTCGCCGTGGTCGAAGTCGGCGGCACGGTCGGCGACATCGAGTCCCTGCCGTTCCTCGAAGCGATTCGCCAGATGGGCATTACCCAGGGCCGGGACAATGTCTGCTACATCCACCTGACGCTGCTGCCGTTCATCGCGGCGGCAGGCGAGATGAAGACCAAACCCACGCAGCATTCGGTCAAGGAGTTGCGCGAGATCGGTATCCAGCCTGACGTCGTCCTCTGTCGCGCGGACCGGCCGGTGCCCGAAAGCGACCGGCGCAAGATCTCGTTGTTTACCAATGTTGCACCCGAGGCCGTGATTCCGGCACTCGACACCGACTCGATCTACAAGATCCCGGCCGCGTTGCACGCGGAAGGACTGGACGAAATCGTCTGTCGCAAGCTGTCGCTGAGCCCGCGCCCCGCCGACCTGACCAACTGGCGCGAATTGGTCGACGCGCTGGTGCATCCGGAACACGAGGTCAACATCGCCATGGTCGGCAAATATGTCGATCTGACGGAGTCGTACAAATCGCTCTCGGAAGCGTTGACGCATGCAGGCATCCACACGCGCAGCAGCGTGCGGATTCACTACGTGGATTCCGAAACCGTCGAACGCGATGGCGTCGCTTGTCTCGACGGCATGGATGCGATTCTCGTGCCCGGAGGTTTTGGCAAGCGTGGGGTCGAGGGCAAGATCAATGCGATCAGGCACGCCCGCGAAAACGGCATTCCGTATCTCGGCATCTGCCTGGGCATGCAACTCGCGGTCATCGAGTACGCGCGCCACATGGCGGGACTGCCCGGCGCCAACAGCACGGAGTTCGAACCGCTGACGCTGCATCCGGTCGTCGCGCTGATCAGCGAATGGCAAAACCGCGACGGCACCATTGAGCGACGCGATCAATTGTCCGACCTCGGCGGCACCATGCGCCTGGGCGCGCAGGCGTGTGAAGTCGTCATCGGGTCGCTCGCGCACAAGATCTACGGCGCTACGACGGTCTCGGAGCGCCATCGCCACCGCTACGAGGTCAACAACCATTATCTGCCGCGCATCGAAGCCGCCGGATTGACGGTCGGCGCATGGGCGAAAAGTGCGGCAGCCGGCGATCTTTGCGAAATGATCGAGCTGGCCGACCACCCCTGGTTTTTCGGCTGTCAATTTCACCCCGAATTCACGTCGAACCCGCGCCGCGGCCATCCCCTGTTTATCGCCTTCATCAATGCCGCACTCGAGCGGCACCGCGTCGTGCGCGACGATCCGGTGCGGGCCCGCCCGCAGCTGGTCGCGTAGCCTCCTTGGACTCGAGCCGTGAGACTAACCACTGAGCGTCGGCTACGGCCGCGACTCGCAATTCCCCGTCGATCTCCACGCTGCGCGTTGGGCCCCTCGCCGGGCTCGAGCGCGGCTATTGGCCGACATTGCCCATGAAGCTGTGCGGATTCGAGGCCGGGCTGGACCGGCCTCTTTTTCTTATCGCGGGCCCATGCGTGGTCGAATCTGAGCAATTGCAGATTGACGTCGCCGGCAAGCTCAAGGAAATGTGTGCCGGACTGGGCGTGCCATTTATTTTCAAGTCTTCCTACGACAAGGCGAATCGCAGTTCGTCCAAATCCTATCGCGGACCCGGGATGGCCGAAGGGCTACGCATTCTCGGCGAGGTGAAGCGCCAGATTCGCGTGCCCGTGCTCACCGATGTGCACGAGGAGGACGAAATCGCCGAAGTTGCTGCTGTCGTCGACGTCCTGCAGACACCCGCGTTTCTTTGCCGGCAGACGAATTTCATCCGCGCGGTCGCGGCCGCGGGCAAGCCTGTCAACATCAAGAAAGGCCAGTTTCTCGCGCCCGAGGACATGGCTAATGTCGTCGCCAAAGCCCGTGAAGCGAGCGGCCGCGACAACATCCTGGTGTGCGAACGTGGCGCATCGTTCGGTTACCACAACCTCGTGTCCGACATGCGCTCGCTGGCGATCATGCGTACGACCGGATGTCCGGTCGTCTTCGATGCGACGCACTCGGTACAGTTGCCGGGCGGACAGGGCACGAGCTCGGGTGGACAGCGGGAATTCGTTCCCGTGCTCGCGCGTGCGGCGGTCGCGGCGGGCGTGGCCGGCGTGTTCATGGAAACCCATCCCGACCCCGCCAAGGCACTGTCCGACGGGCCTAACGCGTGGCCGCTGGATCGCATGCGCGAACTGCTGACGACGCTGATGGAGCTCGACGCGATCGTCAAAAAAGCAGGCTTCCCTGAAGCCGCCTTCATGGCAGCCTGACATGCGTCACCCTATCTCCGGATTCTCCATCCAACCTTCGAGTTCAATGCCATGAGCGCAATCGTCGACGTCATCGCCCGGGAAATTCTTGATTCGCGTGGCAATCCGACCATCGAAGCGGACATCGTGCTCGAGTCCGGCATCAGCGGCCGTGCCGCGGTGCCGTCTGGCGCATCGACCGGATCGCGGGAGGCCATCGAATTGCGTGACGGCGACGCCGCGCGCTATGGCGGCAAGGGCGTGCTTAAAGCTGTCGAGAACGTGAACACGGAAATATGCGAAGCGATCATCGGCCTGGACGCGTCTGAGCAGGCATTCGTCGACAAAACGATGATCGATCTCGATGGCACCGAAAACAAGTCGCGGCTTGGCGCGAACGCAATCCTTGCCGTGTCCTGCGCGATGGCGAAGGCCGCCGCCGAGGAGTCCACGCTGCCGCTGTATCGCTATCTGGGTGGCTCCGGAGAGATGGCGCTGCCGGTGCCGCTGATGAACGTGATCAACGGCGGCGCGCACGCGAACAACAGCGTCGACATGCAGGAGTTCATGCTCGTGCCTTTAGGCGCGCCCAGTTTTCGGGAAGCGCTTCGTTATGGCGCGGAAGTCTTTCACACGCTCAAGAAGCTGATCGACGCGAAAGGCATGGCGACGACCGTGGGCGACGAAGGTGGGTTCGCGCCCAACCTGCCTTCGAACGAGGCGGCGTTGCAATTGCTGCTCGAGGCCATCGACAAGGCCGGATATACCGCAGGCACCGACATCGCGCTGGCGCTCGACTGTGCGGCGTCGGAATATTACAAGGATGGCATCTACGACCTGGAGTCCGAAGGCGCGAAGCTCACCCGATCGCAGATGGTCGATTACCTGGCGACCTGGGTCGACAAGTACCCGATCATTTCCATCGAGGACGGCATGGCCGAAGGCGACTGGGACGGGTGGAAGCTCCTGACCGACAAGCTCGGCAGCAAGGTGCAGATCGTGGGCGACGACCTGTTCGTCACCAATACCAAAATCCTGAAGCAGGGCATCGCGAAGGGTGTCGCCAACTCCATCCTGATCAAGATCAACCAGATCGGTACATTGACTGAGACATTCGCCGCGATCAGCATGGCCACGCGCGCAGGCTACACCACGGTGATCTCGCATCGCTCGGGCGAGACCGAGGACAGCCTGATCGCCGATATCGCCGTTGGGACGAATGCCGGGCAGATCAAGACGGGCTCACTGTCGCGCTCGGATCGGGTCGCCAAATACAACCAGTTGCTGCGAATCGAAGAGGACCTCGGCGACGTCGCAAGCTACCCGGGCCGAGCCGCGTTCTATCAGCTGAAGTAGGGTCTGACGTGCGCACGCTCGCAGTCATTTTCGCGGTCCTGATTCTTGCCTTGCAATACCCGATCTGGCTAGGCAAAGGTGGCTGGTTGCGCGTGCGCGAACTTGGCCGGCAAGTCGAGGCACAGAAACAAATTAATGCTGGGCTTGCGACCCGCAACGCGGCGCTTGATGCCGACGTGCGCGACTTGAAGCAGGGCTACGAAGCCATCGAGGAGCGTGCCCGGTCCGAACTCGGCATGATTCGCAGCGACGAAGTGTTCTTTCAGCTTCCTGCGCCGTCCAGCCCTAACGACCTACCGAAAGCGCCTACGGGAAAGTAGCGAGTCAGCGCGATGGATCGCCGTGCGGCTGTATCACGGCGCGCGGGCGCGTCGAGCGAGAATGGTTACCGCACACGGCCATGCCGCGCATTACTTCTTCTGACAATCCCCGCCTGAAACAGGCGGTCCGCCTGATCGCCTCGTCACGCGACCGCCGCAAGGCAGGATTGTGCGTTCTCGAAGGCGCGCACTTGTTATCCGTCTATATCCAGCGGCACGGCACACCGGAAACCGTGATCGCCATCGATGCCGTCGCCGATTCCGCATTGCGCACGCTGCTTGCCACCGTACCGCCATCCCGGGTGCTGACGGTGCCTGCCTCGACATGGTCGGAGCTTACGCAACTTCCGGTCGATATGGCGGTGCTCGCGGTGGTCCCGACGCCGAGGCCCACGCTGGGGCGCCTCGCGAATTTCTGCCTGCTGCTCGAAGACTTGCAGGATCCCGGCAATGTTGGTTCGATATTGCGCACGGCCGCGGCCGCCGGCGTCGCGCAGGTCTTCATGTCCCGGCGATGCGCATTTGCCTGGTCCCCCAAAGTACTGCGGGCGGGGCAGGGCGGCCACTTTCATCTCGAGATCTTCGAAAACGTGGATTTGGTCGCATGGGCAAAAAATTATCGTGGCACGACTATCGCGGCGGTTGCCAGCGGCGGGGAGTCGCTGTTCGAGGCAGATATGCGCGAACCGATGGCGATCGCCATCGGGAACGAAGGATCGGGACTCTCGCACGCGCTAAGGGACGCGGCCGGCCGTCGCGTCACGATCCCGATGCCGGGCGACTTTGAATCGCTCAACGCTGCGGCGGCGGCCGCGGTGTGCCTGTTCGAGTGCGTGCGGCAGCGAGGGTAGCTGACGTCGGTTGTTGACGTTGAGCGCGAATACCCGCTCTTCAACCGGCCGATCGTCGAGAAGTCGCGGTAGCGAAAAAGTTATTGCACGAAACTGCTATTGCACGCAAATGCTATTGCAGGAACACCGCCGAGAATGTAGCGGCTTCGCTGCAACCGGCACCGACGTTCGGCGCCAAGAACTTGCCTTCGATACCCTGGCCGGTTGCCTTGATCTCGGACATCGACGCAGTGGTGTTCAATGCCGGCGTGGTATTGCATTGATAAGTCGCATTGGCAACCTGATAAAGCGTGCCAACCTGGGTTAGGGTGCCAGCGAGAGTGCAGGTCGCCCCAAGGCCATCGTAGTTGAACGTGAAGGTCACGGCGCCAGACGTCGACTGGGTCACTGTAAGACCCGGGTAGTATTGAGACCGAAGGTGTCGGTATAGGCGAAGCTGTTGGTGCAACTGGAGCCGGAATACGCTCCCGCTTGACCACCGGTATAGGTGCCTCCTAACCCGATGGTGGTCAGCGTCTGCCTCTGAATCGCCTTGCTTACCGTGACCGCAGTCGGTCCGTTGGTGACCACGTAGATCAGGTTGGCGGTGTAGGGAGTGGTCGGCTGGAACGACGCTGTGCCGACTTGCAACTGGGTCAGATTGCTCGGATTCCACGGCGCGGCGTAATACGTTCCGGTGGTCGCGTAAAGTGGGCCGTTGTAGTTGCCGCTCGCGTCCAGTGTCAGATTGCGCCGAAAACCATGTCGGCTTGTTGTCCGCGCCGTAGATGAAGAAGGTGACGAACACGAAGTTAAATGACGCCGCTCTCCACCACGTTGGCACCCCAGCCGCTCTCGGCAGGGATGTACCAGATGTCGGTGAAGTCGGTGGCCTGCGCACGGAAAGCGGCCGCCAACAGGAATAGACAGAGGAGTATTCGCTTGAACATGGCGCGTGGACTCACAATCGAAAGTCTAATTCTAACAGCCTCAATTTTCAAACGCTGTAACGGATGGTAACAGCGCGTCGATCGCCGCCCGATCGGGCAACGCCGGTTGCGCGCCGTGCAAGGTACAAGCGAGCGAGCCTGCGGCCACGGCGCGCCGCATGGCGTCGACTGGCCTTGCACCAGTGTCGAGCGCCGCCGCCAGCGCACCAGCGAACGCGTCGCCTGCACCCGTTGTGTCGACCACGCGGACGATCGGAGCGGCGACGCGTACTGCGGTACCCGCCGCGACCCATAGCGCTCCTGCCGCCCCGAGCGTCAATGCCACTGCGAGCTCTGGCACTGCGGTCGTGGCAGACAATGCAAATTCGCGCGGTGCGGTACCCCATCCCAGGCCGCGCGCAAGGGTGGACGCTTCCGCTTCGTTGATGACGAGAATGTCGATTTTGCGCAGCAGGTCGAGCGGCACCGCATGCGCCGGCGCCGCATTCAGCACGACGCGTGCACCCAAGTGGTGTGCCCGCGCGATCAGCGACGCGTTGGCGGCGAGGTCGACCTCCTGCTGCAGCACGATGACGGTTGTCGCCGTCAATATCGCGTCGGGAATGGCCGACGGGTCCGCCTTCGCGTTCGCGCCCGCGACGACGACGATGCAATTTTCTCCCTGATCGTCGACAAGCACCGTTGCGCATCCGGTCGGCAGGTCGACCGACGCGACGCCCGCAACGTCGATCCCACCGGCGATGAGCGTCGCGGTCGCGGCAGATGCAAAGACGTCGTTTCCGATTGCGCCGAACATTCTGACTCTACCGCCGGCACCGGCGCGGGCGGCCGCAAGCGCCTGATTGGCGCCCTTGCCCCCCGGGAACATCGAAAACGACGACCCGGAAACTGTTTCACCTGGCGAGGGAAAGTGCGCGACCCGACAGACCAGGTCGAGATTGATCGAGCCGAATACGACAACCATGCGTCGATCAAACGGGCGGATATCTGGTCACGACGCCCTTGACCAGCAGAATGTTGCCGAATCGCCGCAGTTCGCCAGTGCGGATTACTGCAAACGCATTGCGGGCGCGCGCATAGAATTCGTGGCGTTCGAGGCTGCCCATCGTTACCGCCGGGACATGGCCTGATAGGACGGCGGCCAGCTCGCGGGTCGGTTCGAGCAAGTCCGCGTCGCTTCCCGCCACCTTCATCGTGATCGCCCCGGGCGTTGCTGCAGCATCAATCGGAAACAGCGTCAGGATCGCTTCGAGTGCATCGGGCGACGTCCGGGCAGGCAGCTGGATCAAACGCTTGCCGACGCTGGCGGACGGAAAATTTGCATCGGCGATCACCAGTTCGTCGCCGTGGCCCATGCTCGCGAGCACATGGAGGAGGTCGGCGTGCAACAGCGGATGGATGCCTTTGAGCATGTCGTTACGCCCCCTTGACGCCGCCGGCCGTGAGGCCGACGACGATTTCCTTCTGGATGATTATCGTAAGAAGCAACACCGGCAATGTTACGACAATGGCGGCTGCGGCAAGAGGGCCCCATGCCAGTTGCTCGAAGGTGAGTACGTTGTAGACGGCCGCCGGCAGGGTTCGTGTCGCGCGTCCTGCGAGCACAGCGCCGAACACGAAGTTGTTCCAGGAAAATATGAACGACAGGATCGTGCCGACAACGATCCCGGGACGCGCCAGCGGCAGCGCGACGTAACGAAATGTCGTCCAGACGCTGCCACCATCGATCAACGCCGCTTCCTCGAGTTCCTTGGGCAACGTTTCGAAGTAGCCGGCCATGATGTACACGACGATGGGCACGGTGATGACCAGATGCGTGATCACCAGCGCGGTCAAGGTGTTGTTGAGCCCGAGGAACTGGAACACCGTGAACAGCGGAATCAGATACGAGAGCGCGGGCGTCATGCGTGCGATCAGGATCAGCACCGTGAGCTTGTGCGCCTGGGCACGCGCAATGCCGTACCCTGCCGGTACCCCGACCAGCAGCGCGATCAACGTTCCCAAACCTGACACGACAATGCTGTTCCAGAAATATAACCCCATCGAGTTGTCCTTGAAGACCTGGACAAAATTGGAAAGCGTAGGCGGGCTTGGCACGAAGACGGGCGGGTAGGCGCTGTTGTCGAGCTCGTTCTTCAGCGACAGTGACAGCATCCACAGAAAAACAAGGATCGCGGGGGAGACGATGACCACGACCGAGAACCAGAAGCCGACTTTGCGCAGTATCCGGCGCAGGCGGCCGCGGCGAACGAGCGTGCTGTGCGACGCGGCTGCGACGGTGCTCATGTCCATTTCGCCCGCTGCCGGACATACAGGAGCAGCATCGCCAGCGCCAGGATGATCACAAAAAACACGACGACCACGGCGGACGCATTGCCAACGTTGTAAAAAGCGAATGCCTGCAGGTAGAGGTAGAGATTGATCGTCTCCGACGCAGTCCCCGGACCTCCCGAGCTGATGACGTAGATCGTGTCGAAGGCTTTGATGGCATCGATGGTGCGAATTACCGCGGCGACGACGATAAACGGCGCAACCAGCGGAAACGTGATGTAGCGGAACAACTGCCACTCGGTCGCGCCGTCGAGCCGCGCACTTTCATAGGGTTCCACCGGCAGCGCCGCGAGGCCGCCCAGCACGATCAACATGACCAGCGGCGTCCAGTGCCAGACTTCGACCATGACGAGGCTGGGAATGACCCATGTCGGCGAATACACCCAAAGCGACGGTGGCAGTCCAACCAGCGACAGGAGGTAATTGAGTACGCCTTGCTGCGGATGGAACATCATCGTCCAGACGAGCGCGACGGCCACGGGCGTGGCCATCATCGGCATCGTAAATATCGAGCGCAGGAGCCCGCGCATGGGGAACTCGCGATGAAAGATAAGCGCGGCGATGGTGCCGAGGACCAACGGTACAACCACCGCGAGCGCCGTGAAGTAAAGCGTATGGCCGATCGCTTCGTGGAAGCGCTGATTGGTCGCCAGCTTGGTGTAGTTCTCCAGTCCGACGAAATGCGCGAGCGACCCGATGCGCCAGTCGAACGCGCTCATCCATACGGTAAACATCCATGGAAAAACAATCACCGCCCCGACGACGACCAGCGCGGGAACGATGAACAGGATGTAGCTGCGTTGCCGGCGGGCGAGAAAGCCCGGGCGGGGCGCCGCTGCTCGAGCCTGGGCCAATTCCGGCTACGACTTCTCGCTCTTGTCCAGCACCGGCTGGAACTCGACGGTCGCTTTCTTAAGTTCGGTTGCCGGATCCGCACCATTGATCATGTTGGTCAGCGCAATGCCGAAGGTATCGCGAAACTCCGTGACCGGCGCGATCACCGGCAACCCGGGCTGCGCGATCTTCGCCGAAGTGAGCATGCATTCGACCCACTGCTTCGGTGCCTTGAAGTCGCTCGAGGCCTGCGCGGCCGCGTACGCCGACGTGCGTACCGGCGCGCCAGCGGCGGCCTGCAGTATCCGCGTCTGGTTGACCTTGTTCGAAGCCCACTGGAGGTAGAACCAGGACGGTCCCTTTTTCTTGCTGTAGGTCGAGATGCCCTGGCCGTCGGCGAACAGCGCGGAAACCTGCTGCTTGGGTCCCGCCGGCATGACGCCATATCCGACCTTGCCGACGATCCTGGATTTGGTCGGGTCCTCGAGCGGCTGCGCGAACCCGATGCCATCGAGCCACATCGCGGCCTTGCCCTGCAGGAACAGGCTCTGCGATTCATTCCAGTTGAACCCGGCGACCCCAGCCGGTCCGTACTTAGCCAGAAGCGTCTGGAACATCTTTGCGGCATCGATCGCTTCTGCCGTGTCGGTGGTGAGCTTGCCGTTCTTGTCGGTGAACCCGCCGCCATAGCCCAGCAGAAAGCTCGTCCATACCGGAACGTTGGCGTTCTTCAGACCCCGCCCGACAAAGCCGACGACACCCTTGGACGGATCGTTCAGTTTCGCGGCGGCGTCGAGCATGGCGGCAAAATCCTTCGGGTACGCAACACCCTTGGCGTCGAACAGCTCTTTGTTGTAGTAAAGGACCCACGGATCGAGGTTGATCGGCAGGCTGTTGACGCGCCCGTCCGGCTCGACCGCATAAAACAGACCACCCTTGGCGAAGTCGGCGAAGTCGAGATCCGGTGCCGCCATGGTCTTGTCGTTGATGTAGGGGCGAACATCGGCAAGCCAGTTGTTTTTGGCGAATTGACGCTTCTGCACGTGGTAGGACAGGCCGATGACGTCGAAGCTCGGGTTGCCGGAGTTGAACTCGATGACCGCTTTCTGGCGCTGCTGCTGTTCAGGGATCATCTCCGAGCCGACTTCGATCCCGGACATGTCCTCGAACTCCTTGTGATATTTGGTCAGCAGGTCGCCGCGCGGGCTCTTGACCAAGAGGACCTCGATTTTTTCGCCCTTGAAACGCTTCCAGTCGAAGCCGGATTGCGCCTGCGCATCGATCAGCGATGCACCGGGTAGTGCGCCAAGCGCTGCGGCGCCTAGTCCTGCTTGCAGCAAGCGACGGCGGGTATTGTCAGCGGAATCCTTAGGGGCGTGATCGGCCATGCTGTCCTCCTGGGGTGGATGTCTATACAACTCCGCGCTGTACCGGCGACGCGTTCGGCGTCTGCGGGTCAACGTCTGCGGAAATAATACCCGAGATGGTGCCGCGGTGCCCCGTCGATGGGATACCTTCGCGCTCCCCGCCCCGCAACTCTGCTCACGCGGCGTCGCGTTCCTTGACGAGACCGGTCCGGCCGACGGACGCCAACCACGCGCGTCGCGCGTCGCGATCCATTGCGACCAACGGCGGACACAACGCTTCCCACGTCTGATCGCCGGTCAGCTCGGCGAGCAGCGCCTTGAACGCGGCGAATATCGGAACGCGACTCAACAGCGAGACGAACGCCTCGACGCGTGCAAGCTCGTCCTTTGCTCCTGTAGTCGGCGCCTGGTCGTAGAGCCGTCGCACCAGCCGCGGATAGAGATTTGCCACGCCGCAGATCGTGCCGGCACCTCCCGCCGCCAGTGCAGCGGGCAGATGTGGCTCGTGTCCCACAAACACAGACAGTGTTCGAAAACGTTCAAGGAGGCTCCGCGTGTGGCTCAGGTTTCCCTCGCTATCCTTGATTCCCGCGAGAACTGCAGGATACGTTGTCGCGAGCCGCGAAATCACGTCGTGCGGGATGGGCACCGAGGTGACTTGCGGGATGTGATAAAGGTAAAGACGGAGCCGCGCATCGCCGACGCCCTCGATGAGGCGCGCATAGCTCGCGTAGATGCCTTCTTCGCTCAGGCCTTTGAAGAAAAACGGCGGCAGCACCAGCGCACCCGCACATCCGGCGCCTACCGCGTGCCGCGTCAGTTCGATCGTGTCCGCGATTGCAGCGCAGCCCGTGCCGGCAACGACGCGCTGCGGCGGGATGCCGGCGGCAAGCAAAGCGTCGAGGCCGCGACGGCGTTGCGCGACGGAAAACGACTGGCCTTCACCCGTCGTGCCGAACAGCGCAATGCCATCGACGCCAGCCGCGAACAACCGCTCGACGTGAGCGGCAAGCACGCGAGCATCGGGCGCGCCCGATGCGTCGAGCGGAGTCAGCGTCGCGCACCAGACACCGCGGATTCGATCAGTCATGATTCGTGACTCTGTTAAAAGCGCGCTAGGATAGCATTGATGACCTCCGCCGCTGAACCCGGCACGAGCGCGTTGCTTCGCGCGCTTGCGGCGATACCGCTTGGCTTCGGCGGTGCACCGCTAGGCAATCTTTTTCGCGTCGTGCCCGACGATGTAGCGGTAGCGCTCGTGCGTCACGCCTACGCGAAGGGTGTGCGCTATTTCGACACGGCGCCGCATTACGGTCACGGGCGCTCCGAGCAACGATTCGGCGGCGCACTGGTCAACGTACCTCGCGATTCGTACCTGCTTTCGACCAAAGTCGGGCGAATACTCGAGGCAAGCGACGATGCCCCAAACGATCAGCACGGCTACGTCGATACGCCGGCGTATGTGCAGCGCTACGACTACACCGGCGACGGTTTTCAACGTTCGCTCGAGGACAGCCTGGCGCGGTTGGCCTTGACTCGCGTGGACTTGGTCTACGTGCATGACATCGATGTCGCGACGCACGGCAACGCCCACGCGTGGCATCTGGCCGATACGCTGCAGAGCGGACTTCCGGCGCTAGCGCAACTCAAGGCGCGCGGAGTGATCGCCGGTTACGGACTCGGCGTCAACCGGGTCGACATTTGCGTTGATGTACTTCGCCATGTGGATCTGGACGTCATTCTGCTGGCCGGACGCTACACACTCGCCGATCAATCTGCGCTGCAGGAATTGTTGCCGGAATGCGCGCGCCGCGGCGTCGCGGTCGTGCTCGGAGGGCCCTTCAATTCAGGGATACTTGCAACCGGCTCCAAGCCCGCCGACGGCGCACATCCTTATTTCGATTATGGCCGCGCGTCATCGCGGATGGTTGAACGCGTGGCTGCCATTGAGCGCGTGTGTGCGCGTTTCGGTGTGCCGCTTCCGGCCGCGGCTCTGCAGTTTCCGCGCGCGCATCCCGCGATCACTTGCGTCATGCCGGGTGCGCGTAACGTCGCTGAATTCGACCAGAACCAACTCTTCGCTCGCCACCCGATTCCCGGCGCGTTCTGGCGAGGGTTGCGCGACGGTGGCCTGGTGGACCGTTCCGCACCATTGCCCGGAGACGCAGAATGATGCGCGTGGACGCTCATCATCACGTGTGGCGTCTCGACCGTGGCGACTACGGCTGGCTGCGACCGACGCGCATCCTCGCCCCGATTTGCCGCGATTTCGGACTCGATGAACTGCGGCCAGCGCTCGCTGCCGCGGGCATCGGCGCGACGGTATTGGTGCAGGCTGCACCAACCGTCGCCGAAACGCGTTTTCTGCTCGATGTGGCGAGTGCGAGCCAGGAACTCGTCCGTGGCGTGGTGGGATGGGTGGATCTCGCTGCCGGCGACGCAACGGTGATCTTGGCCGAGCTTGCATCCAATCCGCTGCTTAAGGGCATCCGTCCGATGCTGCAGGACCTCGACGATCCCTCGTGGATCCTGAGGCCGCAGGTGCAGCCTGCACTGTCGGCCATGGTCACGCTCGGATTGCGTTTCGACGCGCTGATCAAGCCAAGGGAACTGCGACCGATGCTATCGATGCTCGAACGTCACCCCGAGCTTGCGGTCGTGATCGATCATTGCGCCAAACCCGATATCGCGGCGGGCGCGTGGCAAACGTGGGCCGACGATCTGGCGGCGATTGCCAGCAATTCGACCGCGAGCTGCAAACTGTCGGGGCTCGTGACCGAAGCGGGCGACTCCTGGACGGTTGCGTCGATCAAGCGTTACTTCGACCATGTGCTGGAGTGCTTCGGCAGCGAACGAGTGCTATGGGGTAGCGATTGGCCCGTCGTCACGCTTGCGGCCAGTTATGACGCGTGGAGCGCCGCAACGGACACGCTTCTTGGTGTGCTTCCCGAGAAGGATCGCGATGCCATCCGCGGCGGAAACGCGCAGCGATTCTATGCGTTAGGTGGCTAGTACGCGTGCCGCTGCAGCCCCGCGCGATGCAGTATCGTCGTTGCGATTTCCTCGATCGACTTGGTGGTGGTGTCGAGCATGGTGATAGCTTCGCGTTGCATCATCTGCTCCGCTTCGCGGACTTCGTAGCGACAATTCTCGAGCGTTGCATATGCGCTGCCCGGCCGGCGTTCGGCGCGGATCTGCTTCAGGCGTTCCGGATCGATCGTCAACCCGAACAGGCGATCGCGGTACGGCAGCACCGAGGCGGGCAGTTTCTTGTCCGCGAAGTCATCGGGTGTCAGCGGGAAATTCGCCGCGCGAATGCCGAACTGAAGCGCGAGGTAGAGGGTCGTCGGCGTCTTGCCGCAGCGCGAGACACCGACCAGGATAATTTGCGCCTTGGACATGTCGCGCGTCGACGCGCCGTCATCGTGCGCCTGCGCGAAATTGACGGCTTCGATGCGCGCAAAATATTCGTGGCTGTTGGCAATGCCGTGTGAGCGGCCGGCGGCATGCGATGATTTCGCGTTGAGCTCGGATTCCAATGGGGCGATGAACACCTGAAACAGGTCGAGTACCAGCGCGTTCGCGAGACCAAGCTGGGCGCTCATGGCCTCCTCGACGATCGAACTGAAGACCAGAGGCCGTCGGCCTTCGCGGGCGGCGACTTCGTCGATCCGTCGCAGGACCTGGTCGATCTTGTCGGGCGTGTCGACGAAGGGAATCGTCACGCGCTGGAAATTGAAGTCCTCGAATTGCGACAGCAGGCTATTGCCGAGCATTTCGGCCGTGATGCCGGTACGATCGGACACAAAAAATACCGTCCGGCGATCGGGCATTGTCACCAATCCTTCCAGACGGGCGTGATGCCAGCGGGAAGTTCCGGCATGTCGCCGAGATCCACCCGGCTTTCACCGGGACCGTGATAGTCCGAACCTGACGACGCAAGCAAACCGAACACGCGTGCAAAGCGGGCGTATTCGCTGGTCTGCGCCTGGGTGTGACTCGACGACAGCACTTCGATGGCGTCGCCGCCCGTGTCCCGATATTCACTGAGCAACTGGCGCATTTGCGCCGCGTCCACCTTATAACGGCCTGGATGCGCCAGTACCGCCTGTCCGCCGGCCGCATGGATCCAGCCGAGTGCCTGCGACAAGGTAGCCCAGGTATGGCTAACATGGCCGGGCTTGCCTGCGGTCAGATAATGCTGGAAAGCGGCCTTGGTATCGCGCACGTGACCCGTTTCGACGAGGTAGCGTGCAAAATGCGTGCGGCCGATCAATCGTTCGTTGGTGGCGTAGGCGGCGGCCCCGTCGTACGCGCCAGCAATGCCCGCGTCCGCCAGCGACTCGGCTATGCGCATGGCGCGCTGGTCGCGTCCGGCACGTATCGCGGTGAGGCCGTCGCGCAATTCCGGGCAATCCGGGTCGATGTTAAGCGCGACGACGTGTAATGTGACGTCATGCCAACTTACCGACAATTCGGCGCCATCGACCAAGCGCATGTCGGTCTCCGCCGCGGCGGCCCTCGCTTCCGACAGACCGCTGGTCTCGTCGTGGTCGGTCAGCGCAAGCACCTCAACCCCCCGGCTGGCGGCGCGCCGGACGACTTCCGCGGGCGCCAGGAGTCCATCAGAGTGGGTCGAATGACAATGCAGATCGTGGCGAGGCATGGGGGCTGGTGCGCCCTCGCAGCCAGCGACTTTCGGGGGCGAATGTCCATATTCTAGCAAGACTGGCATTACCGAGCCCGAAGATCGGCTCGCGTGAAAACCGTGGCTTACTGCCGGATTCGACCGGATGGAGGGGAAGGCCTTTTGGCGGTTCGGTGCGGCCGTTCGCCGGATGCCCTTGCGCTCCGAGCGGGTTTGGTCAACAATTATGCCAATGTCTTCGGGGGCGCCGCCGCTGTTTGGTTGCGCAATGAAGTCGTTGAACTTTAACTAAGACGATAAATCCGTGAAACTTTTCGAACGTGTACTGAATCCGCGCGAAATCCGGCGGCGCCTCGGGCTGAATCAAGAGCAGTTCTGGACGCAGATCGGTGTTACGCAAAGCGGCGGTTCGCGCTATGAGAGCGGACGCGAGATGCCCAAGCCGGTGCGCGAACTTCTGCGTCTGGTGCATGTGGAGCAAATCGATTTGTCGCAGGTGAAGCGGGTGGACTTCGAGATCATCAGTTATCTCAAGGAATCGCATCCAGACTTATATCGAAGCTTACGTCGCGCGGTGCGCAGCAAGCATCGTCGTCCCGAAGGCGAGCCCGCGGTCCTTGCGGACGAAGGCTTTATCGCCAAACACGGCGAGGGCAACGGCGACATGCTGGAAGAAGACGTCACCGGCCAGAACTGAGCCCGAGCCCGGCCGCGAAACGTCGCGGCATCCTCATGGCGCCGGTCGTGCGGCGCAACAAAATTTCCTGAGTTCGGAACCGACACGCTAGAATCCAGCCCGGCGTGCGCCGGCAATTGTGCTGCGCGTTTGATGGGGACAGCGTGGAGACAGCGGTATGAGTGACCAACGGCGAGTCATGCGGCTCGACCAGCTACGCATGACCGATCTTGCGCAGGTCGGCGGCAAGAATGCCTCTCTTGGAGAAATGATCGGTCAACTCGCCGGTCAGGGGGTACGCGTCCCCGGCGGATTCGCGACAACCGCGTTCGCATTTCGGGAATTCATCGACGCTGCGGGCCTTGCCGGGAAAATCGACGCAGCCTTGGCGGCCTTGGATGTCGATGACGTCGGCGCACTCACCCGGGTGGGCGCAGAACTGCGCGGGTGGATCGAAGCGGCGACGCTGCCCGACGCGCTGGTGGCCGAAGTCACCGCAGCCTATGCACGGTTGGACGCCGACGCCCCGGGCGTTACGGTGGCCGTCCGCTCTTCCGCAACGGCTGAAGATCTGCCCGAAGCCTCATTCGCCGGTCAGCAGGAAACATATCTTAATATCAATGGCTTGGAGAATATTCTTAACGCTATAAAGAAGGTATTTTCGTCGCTCTACAACGATCGTGCCATCGCGTACCGGGTGCACCAAAAGTTTGCTCACGGCGACGTTGCGCTCTCGGCGGGCGTGCAGCGCATGGTTCGCAGTGATTTGGGCGCTGCCGGCGTCATGTTTACCCTCGATACCGAGTCCGGATTCGACCAGGTGGTATTCATCACTTCGGCTTACGGCCTGGGGGAAACGGTCGTGCAAGGTGCTGTCAACCCAGACGAATATTACGTTTACAAGCGCAATGTGACGGAGGGACGGCCGGCCATTCTGCGCAAGACCGTAGGTGACAAGGCGATCAAGATGACCTTCGCGGCGAATGCGAGTGCCGGCACGTCGGTCATGACCGTCGAGGTGCCCTCCGCAGAACGGCTGCGTTTTTCGATCACGGACGCCGAGGCGGAAGAGCTCGCGCGCACCGCGCTCGTCATCGAACGCCACTACGGACGTCCGATGGACATCGAGTGGGGGCGCGACGGCATCGACGGGCGCATCTACATCCTGCAAGCGCGCCCTGAAACCGTGAAATCTCGCGCGACGGGTGGCGAGCCCATGCGGCGCTATCGGCTCCACAAGCGCTCGGCGGTGCTCGCGAGCGGGCGCGCCATCGGCCAGAAGATTGGCCAGGGTCCTGTGCGCTTGATCAAGTCCGCGTCGGAGATGGACCGCGTGAGGCCGGGTGACGTGCTGGTGACCGACATGACCGACCCCGATTGGGAGCCCGTCATGAAGCGCGCTGCGGCAATCGTGACCAACCGCGGCGGCCGCACCTGCCATGCGGCGATCATCGCGCGCGAGCTCGGTATCCCGGCGGTGGTGGGCTGCGGCGACGCGACCTCCGTCCTCAAGGAGCAACAGGTGGTCACGGTCTCCTGTGCCGACGGGGACACGGGACACGTCTACGAAGGCCTGCTCGACGTGGATATTGTCGACGTCGCCATGGACAAGATGCCGGCGGCGCCCACCAAGATCATGATGAATGTCGGCAATCCGGAGCTCGCGTTCGAGTTTTGCCGGTTGCCGAACGAAGGCGTGGGGCTCGCGCGACTGGAATTCATCATCAACCGCAATGTCGGTGTGCACCCCAAGGCGCTAATCAACTTCGACACGCTACCGGCGGACCTCAAGCAGGATGTCGCCCGCAGGATCGGCGGCTATCCCGGGCCAACCGAATTTTACGTGTCCAAGATCGCGGAAGGCGTGGCCACTATTGCAGCCGCATTCTGGCCGAAAAAAGTCATCGTCCGCTTGTCCGATTTCAAGTCGAACGAATACTCCAACCTGGTCGGAGGTTCTCGCTTCGAGCCGCATGAAGAAAACCCGATGCTGGGGTTTCGCGGCGCCTCGCGCTATATCGCGGCCGAGTTCTACGACTGCTTCCAGCTCGAATGCGAGGCGCTCAAGCGCGTGCGCAACGACATGGGATTCACCAATGTCGAAATCATGGTGCCATTCGTGCGCACGCTGACCGAAGCCAGGGAAGTCATCGGGCTGCTTGCCCGCAACGACCTCGAGCGAGGCGCCAACGGCCTGCGCGTGATCATGATGTGCGAAATACCGTCGAACGCGATTCTCGCGGATCAATTCCTCGAATACTTCGACGGTTTCTCCATCGGCTCGAACGACATGACGCAACTCACGTTGGCGGTGGACCGCGACGCCGGCGGCGCCATCGCATCGACCTTCGACGAACGCGACGACGCCGTCAAGGCGATGCTGTCCATGGCTATCATCGCCTGTCGCAAGGCTGGCAAATATGCCGGCATCTGCGGGCAGGGCCCGTCGGATCACCCGGACCTCGCGCAGTGGCTTGTGGATCAGCACATCGAGAGTATCTCGCTCAACCCGGATACGGTACTGGAAACCTGGCTCGCGCTCGCGAAGAACAATCCGCAGTAAGCGCAGCGCATCATCCGTTTGGCTGATTGACGCACGTCGCCGGACGTGTACGAAATCGTGGTCGATGAATGAGCCTGCGGCGCTGCAAATCGAGTTCCTCCCTTCGCGTATCGCCGCCGCGGTCACGCTGGCAGTGGTGGTGGCAACGGCGGCGCTGATCGCGTGGTTTCCCGTCGACGCCTGGCAACGTCTGCTCGCCGTGACGGCTCTCGGTATCTACGGCCTTGCGACCGTGCGTCAATGGGCACGACGCGCGACGCGTCACGCGATTGTCGGGCTCACGCTTGGCGCGGATCGGCGCATCGCCATCATCGAACGCGGCGGACGGCGCATTGACGGCGAGGTACAGCACGATTCGTATGTCGGGTCCGCGCTGACGACCATTGTGTGGCGAGGGGATGGACGGCGGCGTTCACGAGCAATCGCAATCCTGCCCGATATGCTGCCCGCTGAGGATTTCCGCAAGTTACGGGTGTTGCTACGATTCGGAAAGCTGCCCTCGGCACGCAAATGAGTTCGTGCCTAGGCGCCTTGCAACCACGCTTGCGCGTCGATGACCGTACCGCTCTCCGACTTCGGTTGCCGGTCCTGCAGATAGAGATAGAGAGGCACGAACGACTCGGGTCGAGGCAACCGCGAATTGTCGTCGCCGGGGTGCGTTTGCGCGCGCAACGGGGAGCGCATGGGGCCCGGCACAATGCCGTTGACGCGCAGCGTCGGCGCGTTCTCCCATTCATCCGCTAGAATCATCAGCAACGCCGACAGCCCTGCCTTGGCGACTGCGTAAGCACCCCAATACGCTTTCGGATCCTGACCGCGCGTATCCAGCGTGAAAACGACGCTCGCATCGGGCGCCGCGCGCAGCAAGGGCAGCAGTGAACGCGTCAATCCAAACGGTGCGAGCAAGTTGACGCGTAGCGTGGCGAGCCACGCATCGAACGCCTGGTGCTCGATCGGTCCCAATGAACCCAACTGCACCGCGGTGTGGACGATGCCGTCGATGCGCCCATGTTGCAACTGCAGTGCGCTGGCGACGTTGCCAAAATCCTCGGCCTTCGCGGTCGCCAGATCCAGCGGAAGTATCGTGGGCTCGGGATAACCGGCGGCCATGATCTCGTCGTAGAGCGCTTCCAGCTTGCGCACCACGCGACCATGCAGGACCACCGTTGCACCACATTTCGCGTAAGCGAGCGCCAAGACGCGGCCGAGACCGCCACTGGCGCCGGTGAGCAGGACGACAAGTCCGTCTAGATCGGCGCTCGGTGCGTCGGTGGGTGAGGGCAGCGCCATCGGAGCATTCGTGAGAAACGCAGGCGATGATAGCGGAAAACCCATCGTGCCCGCAGTTCGCCCAATGAGTGCGTGGCAGGCGATGGAGGGGCGAGCACCCGGTTTGCCAGGGCGCGACGGCGAACGTTATAATTACTGGTTGCTGTGGGGCTATAGCTCAGCTGGGAGAGCGCTTGCATGGCATGCAAGAGGTCAGCGGTTCGATCCCGCTTAGCTCCACCACCAGTCCTTAGCAGTATCCGCCTCGTCCCCATCGTCTAGAGGCCTAGGACATCGCCCTTTCACGGCGGTAACCGGGGTTCGAATCCCCGTGGGGACGCCATATAAATCAGCATTTTATGCATTGTCTCGGCTGTTTTCATTGGCCGTGTCCGCTACGTGTCCGCCAAGCGTTCTGGGCGTCGCGTCGGTTTTTCGCTCGAAACCTTCATTGACCAGAGCCAGGTGTGTAGCATTGGCCGAACCGTCGTTAGATAAAAGGAACGAAAATGGTAAAGGTCGGATTGCTTCTGCTGGCAATTGCAATGGTCGCGCCTGCTTGGGCGGCAACCGCATACTTTGTTGGCCAGCGTGTCGGCACATCCGTAACCGGGCAAGCGATCAATATTTGCACGTACCAATACGGCGGCCAGCAGTTTGAGAAGGCCTTCCCGATAGGGACGATGTGTCCGATGTCCGTCGAAGTTATTTGAAGCGCATCTCTCCGTTCTAACTGCGAACACTTGCGGCCTATCAGGCCCAGCAGGACCCCGCACGCGGAGACAAAGCGACAGGGGGTGGTATGGGGATGCAAACGGGGATTCAACGCTTAGCCGCTGTCATCAAGTGGCTGTCTATCGCCGCGATCGCCCTCGGCGTTTGGACCGGGACTCAGGACCGCCAGGGGACTGGCCTTCTCATGTTTGTTTTCTTCGCCATCCCCGGCGGCGCGGGCCTACTCCTAGCCTACGTCCTAGGCGGATTCGGTGAAAGAGACTAAGGACGACCCGTGGCGCGGCAAATTAGGGTTTTCTATTTCGGTCTAATTTAGAAACGGAGGCGTGACGGATAGCGGGGGTTGATATTCTTTGATTGTTTTTCAAATTGCGCGAGCGCCGAATTTACCGAGTTCGACGAAATATTCGGTTGGAATCGGATACGGAAACTCGAGCTGACTTGGCGAAGCTAATCGGCTAAGCCAGCTGGGTTTTCCGGTAATACTTCCGGAGTATTTTTAAATGCGTATCTTGGCGGAAATAAAGGCAATGAGCATTATCAAGATCGTGCTGGCCGAGGCATTTCAAATGCCCTATGTGGCTCGCAGGTAAAGCAAATCGGCATTAGGTCGTCGACGTCAATATGCGGCGGTCGCGCCTTCGATTTGGACCCGGGCGCCCTCAGGCAGCCAAGATTGGCGGCGTGCCACCGTGTCGGCTGGCGTTCGGCACATGCATACGCAGCGGGACTTGCGGAAGACCTGTGCGCGCGCAAGATGATTGCAACCATTCTCTCCAATATGGCCAAGCGTGGAAGCTCACATTGCTTTCCGCAAACTCGCCGAGGGCCTTTTCATCTACCGGCGCCGACAAATCATGCATGTACGAAACCACGAAAATTGCCTTGAAGTCGGCCACCATTTTTGAGTCATCAGGCAAATCTGGCGGCGTCAATTTGCCTCCCTCCGGGAGGGGGTACAGTCGCGCTCTCGTTTGAAACCTGACGCTCCAGATTTTAGCCACGAGTTCGCCAGACTCGCTATTCGTGACCTCTTTCATCGAAGCCCCGATGGCGCCCCACGTAAAGATCGATGCCGTCGGAGCACCGCCACCCTTTGGGTCGAAGTCTTCATTGACGTGGACACTGTGGGACCCAAGGAAAACGTCTTGGATCGCCAATACCTTTATGGCTTTCTGAAGCAGTGCAGAATCCATTTCACGCCGCGATGGCTTCGGTTTCGTTTACGGCCAAATGCATTTGTCGCGGTAACTCGTCTCAGTCCGTCACGCGTGGCATGCCCCGGTTCAATTATCGTGTCAACGGCAGTGTGGGGTGATGTCAGGTACGCTGCTTCGCGTTCCTGAAGTGTAATGCTTACGCGCATGTCCAATGCGTAAGCCATCTCGACCATCGTCTTGATGGTGATGTTGGGCGCGCCATTCAAAATGCGGCTGATATACGCAGGGTTTTTGGCAACTTTGGCGGCGAGTTCCGACTGCGTTACTCGCTTGCGGCGCATTGCTTCCCAAAGGTCGCTGGTGAAATCGATCACGGCGCGCTCAGTCCAGTAGACGACCCCGGAGCGCGCTCGGTCAAGCAGTTCACGCAGCCTTTCTCTCGACATTTTCAGTCTCCGTTCTCGTATTTCAAACTTCCCGCCTGCTTAGAGGCGAAATAGGCCACACGCGCCTTCGTCGCGACGGCGATATCCGCGTTGCTGGCCTTGCCCGGTCTTACCGCCGCTCTTTACGTACGCATGGCAGACGACGACGACACGCTGGCCGTCGTAGAAATACGCCAAGCGTCCCAAGCCCGCCGAAAGCTGAAGAATTTTCGGTTCGTCGCATATTGCGTGGCGGCGGTTGTCGGGCCGTGACCACCCCGTCGAGCGCGACTCTATCCAGCAACGCAACCATTTTGTCCAGCGCGACGCCTTCCAAATCGAGGCGAGTGAGAGGATCGTCACCCCGGGCATTGCAGATACCCCACACGTCCCAAACCCGCGGAACAAGGCGCCTTAGTAGCACGATGTTAACTTATAAGTTATCAAATAGCCAAGCGCGAATATTACACGTTCGAGGTGTGGTTTTCATACAGTGGCGTCCGGGATTCATTGTTCTCCTGTTAGATCAATAGCTTGCTATGTTCCATTTGCCGCGCCGGTCGATATTCCCTTTGCGAGCTGGCGGACGGACGGCACGTGGCCGCATTCCCCCGGTCATTCACCGCGGCTTGCTGCTTCGTATTCGTTGGGTTCATGTGCTGTCGGATTTGCGTCCGTGTCGACCGCCTCCGGGGCCGATGTTGCGGATGTAATGCCTGTAACTGTTTCTACGGGAACCTGCCCGCCAAGGTATCGCAACCAAGGGTCGTGCAAGTCCTCGCGAGAGTATCCACGGGCAACGCTGGCCCCTGTCCTGATTAGTTTTGGCTTGACCCCGTAGGGCCGCAGCAGGCTTCCATACCCGAGGCGTTACTGTCTTGCCCCGCAAGTCCCCCCACGGCGCCTCGTCCACCTTACAAATATCAATAATGATGTGTTCAGTCGACATCGCGTCCAGATCCGCGAACACGAACCGCAAATCTGCAAGCAGTCGTACGCCCAAGCTCCGCCGGTCTCCCATAGAACAGGTTAGGAGTGTTACCGCTGCTACGCGGGCGCATTTCGGCCAGTCGCCGCCGGCGGCATCGGCAATCGCAATCAGGGGTTCCCACACATCCGCGTTACGGTCGACGATTGAATCGGGCAGGGCCGCCAGGGTAGCCCCAAGGTAAGATTGCCGGTCCATAACGCGAGCGCATCTCGGATCTGATTTCCGGCGCCGGCGTGTAGTCGATATCGGAGGCGAGCGTGAATGGCCTCATGTCGCACCGCTTGCGCATTTGAATAATCACCGATCGCGACAAGATTGTGTCGGGCAGGTCGCCCAGCCCGGCGACGGCGACAGCGCAATACGCGGGCAGCTCTTCGAGCCGTGGCGACTTGCCGGGGATCATGACGCACCGTCCGGCCACGGCGCCGCGGCAATGCCCAGCATTAATAATCGCCCGCGTCTCCTCATTTTCCCGGGCCTTCGGTCCGAATACGGTATCGATCTCGTCGAACAGGATCGTAGGCGGCCCTGCGCTGTCGGATATCTTGCGGAACAGGAAGGCAGGCGACACATTGATTGCCTGTACCGGGTTCGGCACCATCGTCTCACTTAACTCAAGGGCGCGGCTCTTGCCGCTGCGAGCTCGGCGAGGAACGCAATCCGCGGCGTCGACTCCCACGCATCCATGCGGTGCGTGTGCGCAATCCATAGCGTGTGTGCGATTGCTGCCGCTTCTGACGGGTATACGACGAACCGCTTCAGTCAGGCGAGCGCGTGATCCAAAACTATCGTCCCACTCGTCTGCTCGCTCATGCCGCCTGCCGCCAGGATCGCGCCAGTGCACGCTGAACGGCGGCCGGCAGTGGGCTTGTCCGGAAACGTTTCGCGCCAGCCGTCGACAAGCATCTGGAGCCGCCAAGGGGTCGCGCCGCGCCATTCGGCTGTGTTAGACTTTTCGCGTCTCGTGTTTTTTGATCTGCCCCGCGCCCGGTGTCCGCACACCCGGGGCGCGGTCTTTTGGGGCACTCACTTGGCGCTCGCCACTTCCATCTGGCAACGCCAATCATCGGCGGCCTCCCGCGAGATCAGCGTGCGCCGGCCGGCCTTGATGACGCGCGGCCCGCGGCCGTCGCGTGCCAAGGATGCTCGAACAGCGCGCGGCTGATCCTATGCGCGCTGCAGAACTCCGGAACGGTAAACGCGGCAGGGGCAATCGGCGCCGCGTATTCGCCCCGGCTATGCTGTTGTTTGATGTTCATTTCTGCCTTTCTATGAAGCGCGATGTGCGCCACCATGAAGGGCAGTCTAAGGGCCGCTAACGTGCGGAAATAGCTCCTAGGGTAATAGTCGCGCGCGCGGAATCTTATCGATCTGTATTTCCGCGCGACTTGGCGCCAAACGCGGCGAACGTGCACGCGAAGTGCCCAAGGGTCAGCATATCGCCCGGTTGTTGCTTGCCGGCATGTAAGCGCACCGCGTTATCAACGTCTTCAACAAGCGCAGGGGCCGCTTGTTGAGCGCGGCGTAAGAGCGTCTTTGCCGGCACCCTGTCCTTTTGCCATATGGCTCCACGTCCCGCGCTTGGCGGCAAGCCTCGCTGCCTCGGTTAGTGAGAGGTTGCCGTGACGTTCACGCTGAATTGCCTCTAACTCCAAACGAAGTCGGGCACAGATGTGCGGTGTCCATTTCGTTTTTCTTCCGGCGCGATCCTTAGCGATTTGCATGCCGGGGACGTGCGCAACCGCTAATGCCCACGCCAGCCCGGTCGAGTCATGCGGTTCGACGCCGTAGTGGAGGCACAAGAGTTCCATTCGCGCGACCATTTCCATTCGCTGGCGCTCATGCGCCGCATCGCGCTCGCGGACTCCGGCGAACGCCTTAGGATCTAAGCCCTTCGACGTTGCCACGTACTCCACCAAAGCCGCAGCCAAATAGATGTTCTGCGGAACCGGTGGGATTGGCTTTGAAAGCTTTCCCTTGTATGGCCGAGTCATGGATGCCGTTGCCCCCTCCCCATCGCTACCTCGGCTGTGTCAATGGATCGCAGACACATTGCTGGGCTCGGTCGACCCAAACCCCGGCAAGTGGGCGTTAACGGCGTCCGCCAAGGTTTTGTCGCAAAGGTGTGCGTAGTGCCGCGACGTGATGCGCGTATCGGCGTGGCCGAGACAGTTTGCTAATTAGTGAGCAAATCGGCGCCGGCCTGCGCGAGAGCGCTGGCGTAGCTGTGCCGCGCCTCGTGGAAGCGCAGCGGAGGCGTGATCTTGGCCCGCTTGCAGGCCTCTAGCAAGAGAGGCCGTTGCTGATGGTTCTTGCCCCACGACTCGCCGTCGCTCCGCGCAAACATCGGAGCGCTTGCGGGGCTTTTCCGCGTGCTCAGTGCCTTGAACAATTCGACGCCCGATGCGTTGAGAGGCACGTAGCGCGGCTTCCCGGCTTATTTGCTCGGCGCGATGAACACCTGAGCCGTCGTCGGATTGAAGCTTTCCCACTGTCATGCGCACCAGCTCGCCATAGCGGGCGCCGGTCAGCAGCGCGGCGCGAACAGAGGGCGGAATTCCGTCGAGCAACGTTGATGAGCCGCACTGCCTCAGCTTCGGTCAAGGAAGCGGACGCGGGGCACGTCGACCTTTGCGAACGGCTTGACCCGACGCCAAAGCGGTAGTCGTCCGGAACCAACTCATCCTCGAATGCCCGATTCAGGATCGCCTTCAACACGGCCAGGATGCGATTGGCTGTTGCCCGCCGAGCTCGCTTGGCTTCCTCCCGCTCCTCCGCACTCTGGCGCGTCGGCCTTGTGTCCCTGCCCCTTCCCGCGACCAGTGCGTTTACGCGCCTTCAGACGGGCAACCCGGTCGCGCCACCCCTTCAGCTCGGTGGACGTAAGCGACGCGACAGGCCGATCCCCAAGCGCCGGCAGTATGTGCGCCTTGATTGTGGCCTCGGTTGCCTCGACGGCCTTCCGGTGTTCCCGATACCACGCAGTAGGTTGCCGTTGCCGCGTCGCGAACGGTCAGGGCAGGGTGGGCTTGGCCGTCGCCAGCTCGCGAGCCGCGTCGCCAGCCTGCACGTATTCGAACACGTTGCGCCGTCGGCTTCGGTCAAGTCCTCCGCCGGCCCGATACGGTGCAACCGTTCCTGGCCCCCAGCGGTATCGATTCGAGCGGCACCAAACGCCCCCACCCCGCACCCGCCTTGGTCCGCCTGTAGCACAGCGCAACGCCGTCGCGCAGCGTCACTTGGTAACGTCGCCCCTTGGCCAGCTTTGAGCCGCGCTGTCCGATTGTCGAGCCTCGTATCCTTCACGCTTCGCGCCATTTCCCGCCTCCGTGTCCGGTCGTGTCCGCCACGTGTCCGCTACAATGTCACGCACACCTGTAGACAAGCATAGCCTCGCACAGAGGTAAATTCAAGGATTTCAAGAGGTTAAAATGTCTGGTTACCGCTGTGTGTGTTCCAATTTGTCGCACTTTCACGGCGGTAACCGGGGTTCGAATCCCCGTGGGGACGCCATATAACTCAATGATTTAGTGTATGGAACCGGCCGCTTTTCTGGGCCGTGTCTATATTGTGTCTAGAATGCGACACAACCTCCGCCCTTGGCCGTGCTCTTGGCTACGCCCGGGCCGCTAGTATCCGAACAAGACGCGAGGATCGGACTTCTAGAACGTTGCTGGGGCATCTGGCCGCCCAACGGCCCAGGCCAAACGCGCCACGCGTCGCACTTATGATTGCTTCGCCAGCCACGGAAGCACACCAACGAGTATCACAGCGTAAAAGACGACGAAGATCCCACCGAACAGCAGTGCAAGCAACGACGAGGCCGACGCGCCTCGCGACCGAATCTCAGAAATGGCGAGTACCACGTTGACTAGCGCGAAGATACCCGAAAGCAGTGTGTATATATTGAAGGGATAAAGGAGCGCACCAATGAGCAGTGAATTGGTGGCTAGAACCGTCGGAGACGACATCAACAGGAAGTTGATCCCTACGATCGCGTAGGTTGCGATGCAAAGAATGAGCGAGGGGCGCACGCCGGCGCGCATCCGGTTGAGCGAGAGGTTAGCCGTGGAGCGCGACATTAATGATGCCCAAGCCTTGAAGTAGTGCCACGGTGGGGAGTGGGCAATACCCGCTGCTGCCTCAGCCTCGGGTCAGATGAACACCAAGAGGGCAATGATGATTGCGATCGTACCGAAAATAGCGACGATAAATAGGATCGCGGCACCGCGCGCTTTGCGGTTCGGTTCTGCCGCGGAATAAAATGCGGACACGACATTGCCGAGACTACAACGGCGCCCGCAAGTGTACGTAATGTTTGTAGTTCCATCGCTGGCGGATACGTCTGAGTTAAGCGCCACGAATGCCGCTAGCATCCTCGTCGCAAGTGGCGAGGCCACGCGATCGACTCCTTCGCTCGTACGGTGTCGTAGCAGAAATTGCAGGCTGCGTTGTCCAACTGATTCAATTCTGCTTGCATCTTTGCCGCGTTCGCGGCCTGGGGTTCGAATTCATGTCGTTATCGGCAGACAATCCCTGAGCAAATGCGGACGCAGAACCCAGTGTCAACGGGCTGACGCAAAACGCTATGAGTAGATTGCCCATGGGCCGTCTCCCCCTACTGGCATCCATGAATCCGCGTCAATTCTGATACTGAAGTGATCCCAGTGCAACGGGAGGCGATGGCGCCGGGCAAGCTATGATCGCGCATGTGCGGCCGCTACGAACTGAACGAAACGCCAGCTCGGCTAGGATCGCGTTATCGCGTCGAACCTGGCGACCTCGAGTTCGTGCAAAACGCCGATGTAAGGCCGACGGACACGAATCCTGTGATCCTGCTTCGCGATGGCAAGCGCATCGGGTCAATGCGTAAGTGGGGCATCGTCCCATACTGGGCCAAGGACCCGAAGACGATCAGCACGCCGTTCAATGCTCGGTCTGAGGAGGCTTACGCCAAGCCCATGTTCCGCGGGCCATTCAAGTCGAAGCGCTGCCTGGTGCCTGCAACGGCGTTCTTCGAGTGGCAGGTGGTAGAGGGCCAGAAGAAAAAGCAGAAGATGCGAATCACTCGCGCCGATGGCGATTTGGTTACGCTCGCCGGGCTGTACGACTATTGGCACCGTGGCGACGATACAATCGAGTCGTACACGATTCTGACCACAGCGCCTAACGCGCTAATGGAGTCGGTCCATAGCCGCATGCCGGTGATTCTCGGGGAGTCCGACGAGGATGAGTGGCTCGATCCCGAGACGAGCGTTGATACTGCGCGGGCGATGTGCATGCCGTGTAAGAGCGAGTGGCTGGCAGTTGCACCGGCATTCTAGCTACGACTGCTCTCCAGCCAGAGCCGCCGTTTGCTCGCCGTGAAGGCAGACCTTCACCGAATGGGTCCCGGCGTGCGCCAGATGGCGTGTCACCCATCTGAGCCAATGACGGCGACTCGCGCAGGGTTACTGAATCACCTCGTTCGCACGCAGCAGGATCGATTGCGAAATGGTGAGACCGAGTGCCTTCGCGGCTTTGAGATTAATCACCAACTCAAACTTCGTCGGCTGCTCTACCGGCAGATCGGCTGGCTTTGCGCCTCTGAAGATCTTGTCCAAGAGAATCGCTGCGCGGTAATACAGTTGGTCGTCGTCGATCGCGTAGGACATCAGTCCGCCCACGTCGACGAACTCCCTGCTTGGATAAATGGTCGGCAGTCGATACTTTGCCGCAAGCTCCACGATAAGTTGTCGATAAGGCTGCATGAGAGCAACTCCGATCACGACGAGCGCGCCCACCCCTTGCTTGCTCGCCGCATCGAAGGATGGCGCCAGATCTTCGGATTTGCGCACTTCGAGAAGCTGAAGCTGGCCCCCCCCGCGACTGACCTTCCCTCTCGATCTGTTTCCATGCAATTGCATCAGCAGGGTTACTCAAGTTCACCAGGCCACCGATACGCTTAACTCCGGGTACCGTCGCTTTAATGAGCTCGACGCGTTTCGCGTACAAGGCGGTGGAGACAGAACTCAGCCCAGTGACATTCCCGCCGGGGTGTGACAAGGACTTCACAAGGCCGGTTTCCACCGGAGCGCCGACCTCAATCGCAACAATGGGAATTACTCCTGTGGCATTCTTGGCCGCCAGAGAGGCTGGCGTCCCTCTAGGCACGATTACATCAACCTTCGCGCGAACTAGCTGCATCGCCAGTTCCCCTAACCGCTGAGGGCGATCGTCGGCGGATCGATATTCAATGACCAGATTTTCTCCCTCGATGTAGCCGAGTTCACGCAGCCCTTTGCGGAATGCCTCGAGCTGGGTCGCATTCATCGACGCGGAGGTATTAAGTACACCGATGCGCCAGAGTTTGCCTTGTTGTTGAGCGAAAGAGCGGAACGGCGCCATCAGTGGTCCCGCCCCAAGCGCAATGACCAATTCCCGGCGTTTGTTCATCCCATCCTCTTCGCTACCTTGCAGGATGAGACGCCATTTCATCGGGGCGTGTCAATTCCGCCTTTGGCGCATGACGCCAACTCCGAAGGTTCGGGCACGCGGTCGTAGGACAGGGTGAACGACCGCTTTGCGATACAGGGCGCAGTGGCAGGTCATGGCCGTGAACCGCCCGATGACGCCTGGAGCCTAACCCATCTGCGGCCATCGTTCGTCTCGACGTGGCCAAGGACTTTGTACCAGCGCGGCTGAAGCCTCGCTTGTTCGACGCGCGGTTAATCGGAGTAGGTGCCGATAAGCTCTCGCTTACTGGTTTCGAGCGCGTAGACGGCGTCGAATACGTGCAGTCCTGGCTTGTCGGTAGGGCGGATCTATAGCGCATTGTCACGGTCGCCGCATTGAACGGTACCGTTGCGAACCATGTGCCCGTCGTCGCGATGATGTTACCCGATCAGGTGAAGCCACCTTGGGAGTGCAGCGTCGCACTGTACCAGTAAGGAACGCGGTTCTGGTCGTAGACGAATATTGTCGCGAAGATGATCGAGCCCCGTTGAACGAATTGGATACCCCAGCCGGACTCGCTTGCGTTCCACCAGAGGTCACTCTGATCAGTGCTAAACGATGTTGCCAATACCGGAGAGAGCAGCCTCGACAACGCGAAGGCAGATAGCGCTAAAGCGATTCGAATTGTTTTCATTGAACCCGCCTTGGCGCCAATGCTACATTACCGTACGTCCATACGGTAGTAGCTCCATGCGCTTCTCGGTCCGTTTTCTACGCCGCAATGGCGGCATTTTGAACGTGCGAGACCTCGCGAACCAAACGCCAGTCGTCGCGGACATGGAGGTCGACGGGTGCTTCGACGAGCAGACGCGGCGCTACCTCCGCGCCGCTCGGCTGTTCCAGCACGGTTCTGGCGTGCCCGTCGCACTCAAGCACAAGCTCTACGACGCGGGCCTGATCGGCATGGGCCGTGAGCAGCTCTCGCTCACTGGCTTCGAGCGCGTGGACGGCGTCGAATATGCGGCAGTCCTGGCTCGTAGCCAAGGTCGAAACATAACTCGTTAGAGTAGAGACTGCCTCTCTTACAAACGCCAACCGGAAATCCCGGTAAAACGGCGGTCTGGAAATACCGTCAAAATCGGGGGGTAGCCAGTCGATCAATTCCGGCAGATTTAAACCACTTGCGTCAGAGCGACGCGACTGCATCGTCTAAACTGCTCCTGATTGCTAACACGAGTGGTGGATCGAATCGCTGGTCCGGCAAATAACCGCTACGCGTGCGTTGCGAGAGGCGGTTTGTCTCGTCATTTCGTTCCGTGTTGGAAGTTCGTAAGAATAGGAGACTAAGCAATGTTCGTCACACCTCTGTACGGTGGACTTCTAACGATTTGGTTTGTTGTACTCAGCGTTCGCATTGTGAATCTTCGACGGCGCGGAATTATTTTTGGCGATAACGGCGATCTCGCGGTCATTCCGATCGTGCGTGCTCAGGCCAACTTTGCGGAATACGTGCCGCTTGCCTTGTTGCTGATGGCTTTTCTTGAGGCGAGCCACCATTCCATTTACCTGCTACATGCGCTTGGCCTGACGCTACTCGTCGCGCGTCTACTCCACGGATTTTCGCTTTCATTTGGCTGGCAAAAGCGCATCGGTCGCGTTGCCGGGGCTGCGCTAACTTTCACGGTACTGTTGATAGAAGCCGTCCTTTGTTTGCTTCAGGGCTATGTTGGACAATTGCTTTGGTTGCAGTGAGCATCGCAAATGTGCGGTCGCTACGAACTGAACGAAACGCCGGACCGAATTGGGTCGCGTTACCGCGTCGAGCCTGGCGATCTGGAGTTCGCACAGAACGCCGGCGTGGGGGCAACCGACACGAATCCGGTGATCTTGCTCCGCGACGGGCAACGCATCGGCTCAATGCGCAAGTGGGGCATTGTCCCCTACTGGGCCAAGGACCCGAAGGCGATCAGTACGCCGTTCAACGCGCGGTCCGAAGAAGCCTACGCCAAGCCGATCTTCCGCGGTCCGTTCAAGAGTAAGCGCTGTCTCGTGCCTGCAACGGCGTTCTTCGAGTGGCAGGTGATTGAGGGGCAGAAGAAGAAGCAGAAGATGCGCATCACACGCGCCGACGGCGACCTGGTTACACTGGCCGGCCTATACGACTACTGGCACCGCGGCGACGAAGCAATCGAGTCCTACACGATCCTCACCACGTCGCCGAACGCGCTCATGGAGTCGATACACAGCCGCATGCCGGTAATACTGGGGCAGAACGACGAAGACGACTGGCTCGATCCCGCGACGAATCTCGATGCCGCGCGGGCGATGTGTATGCCCTGTCTTAGTGAGTGGCTATCGCTGACGCCCGCATCGTAGGCAGTGCTGCTTTCGACCCATTGCTGCCTGTCGCAGACGCGATTAGCGGACGCCCCCCGATTGAACGTGACAATCATCTTCAGAGGAATACGGATGCGAGAACTTATTGCGGTCTGAGTCGCACGCGATCAGGCGCCATTATTACTACAGATGACAGATGAGTGCGCGCGGGCGACTACGTGGCACGGGGCATCATAGCGATCGCAAATTCGCGGGTACGGGTCCGCTGGCTCACGGCGCCGCGATTCAGACGGTAGAAGCGTTAAAAAATTGGGCCGATCCTTGCCATAAGTATCGCCATGGGCAAGCGACAGCGGAGCCCGTCGAACCGCCGATCGAGCTCGCAATCATTCTCGTCGGCAACGGACTTAATTTCGCAGGGTGGCTGACGCATTGGAACTAGGCGCCGGATGCGCGTTCAAGTTCATCTTTGTCCGCCGCCGCAGGGCGCGCAAGCGATCTAGGCCAAATGGATGATGGCTCCCCGCAACGCCGAGGCGCTAGGCTTTCGGCGTCCCCTTGGCCTCGGCGCTTCCGCGGGGGCTTTTTGTTTGCGCTCGCGGTTTCACGAAGGTCCTACAGAAAAATCAGCCCTTGTCGGCTTGGGTGCCGCCCGACGAACCCCATATTGTTCATACACCACAACCGTCCTGACACCATGAGCACATCTATATTTTTTCTCGTAGTCGTTGCCTTCGTAAGCGGCGGCCTGTCCGGAGTTCTCCTTGCGGCGCTGCTGCACACGGCGCGTGAAAGTGACCGCAGTCGGCCGCCGATGGATGCCCGCGGCCTACATCCGCTGGATCAGCCTACGCACTGAGGCCCCGGCCGAGCGCCCTGCCGATGCCGCGGACGTCGCCGCTAACTTGGCGGTGCGCGCTAGCGGTTGCGACCGATTAGCGCTCTGACGAATGCGTCAAACAAAACGGAGACGGCGCGAGTGTGGCTGCCAGCATCCTGATCGAACCTTGCGCGCAGCATCATGATTGCGCCAACGGTGCAAGCTGCCTCCTCTGACGGAATAACTGCGCCCGGTGACTGCAGCGGAAAGTCAATGCGAGCGCGGCGACTCAATTCCCAATCGCAAGCGTGCCCGATCCACGCTAACAACCGTGGCACGATCTGCGGAACGTCGTTTGTAACGCTGATTAGGGCGAACAACTCGCTTTCGCTGAGCCCGGCGAGTCTAGCGACAACGAGGCGTAGGCCGGCGCCGCTGTCAGGATGACGGAGCAAGGGGGTGCCTTCAGTAGAGTCCGTTGATGGGCGCTTCGGCGCGCGCGCGGTGTGGGTAGCTGTCATGCTTGCAGAAAAGCCCCTTTGCTTACGTTGCGAGCAACGTTCGAGCCACAGATTTATTTGCGTTATTTTCCGAGTGGTTATGAAGTTGCGCCGCGTAGCCCGACGCGCGACTGTAAGGAATGTCGTCGCGGGTCGCAGCTTCGGCGGATTTGCTTTTGCCGATCAATGGACGCTGCCGGTAAGTATCGGCGCCTAACAAGGTGCTCCGTCGGTCTGCAGACGGGTCCTCCTACAGACGCGTGCCGCGAATCCCGGTAGAACGTTGAAATCAACAGCGACGGCCACTGGGGACGAATGTCTAAAGACTCGCAAGACTCGACTGCTCGCCGGTTGTGCGACCTCTTGGATACGCTGGTCGCGATGCGGATCGATTTGGGTACAAGCGCGGAGGGCAAGGAAGCCGCGCGCATGCTTGGCTCGGAGAAAATCGAGGGGATACTGCGTTGCTAGACAAAGCCATCGGAGCGAGAAGGGATATCATCGGCGCGATTGATAGGCCGCCTTCCTAATAGCCACCCGACTGCAGGGGGGCCAGTGATTCGCTGGGGCGCGCCCCGTACCGGGCAAAGATCCAAGAGCCATTGCTACAATGTGCGTGGTTCGCGCGTAATCTACGTCCGTTGGGCAGTAATGGGGGCCGTCGTGGGAACGGCAAAACAGAAGACTCTCGACTGGATTGATCAGGCACCGTTTTCGTTCTCGGGATCAGCAACGACGAAGGCTTCACCCGATGCGGTGTTTGCCGTCCTGGCAGACCACGAACGCTGGCCCGAGTGGTTCCCAGTTATCACGAAAACGGTGGTGTTGGGCGAACAGCGAGCTGGGGTAGGTACCCGGCGCTCGACCAGCATTCCGGGCGGTAGCATCGAAGAACTTATCTTGGCATGGGATGTTGGCCGGCGTTTTGCATTCACCGCCACCGCTGTGCACCCGGCTATCGTGCACGCGCTCTTGGACGACTGCCGTATCGAGCCCGTGCAGAGCGGAGCACGAGTTACCTACACCGTTTATCTCGATCCCGCGGGGATGGTCCACCCGCTCTTGGATCTGATGAAGGGGCTGCTGGTGTCGGAGCTCAACAAGGGAATGCGGGCACTCGCCGTTCGCGCCGAGGCTCCATAGGACGGACGCGCAGGCTATGTACGTAGCTATCTCATTCGGCGCCGCTCAGTCGGCCAAAAAACCCCCGCCGAAGCGGGGCTTGTGACAACGGTGAAGCATCGCAACCTTCCTACGACCTCGGCATCAACTTTTCGACGACCTGGTCGAGGCTGAAGCTCGCCGGCTTTGAGCGCGGCGGGAACTCCTTGAGGCTTTCCAGCCACTGCGCAAGGAGGGGAGGTCCGCTGTACATCAGGAAGTTCTGCCCTACGAACCAGTCGTTGTACTTGAAGCTCTCCTCGCCGCGTTCGAACGGGTCGGCGCGCAGATCGAAAAACTTCGGGATGCGCATCTGCGACAACGGCTCCCGCCAGACCCCGAGGCCCGTCTTTCGCTGCTCGGAAAAGACGATCTTGAACCGACCCATGCGGATGGCCATCATGTCGCCGTCATCGCTCCAGTAAAGGAAGGCCTGGCGGGGGCAGTCCGCGTTGCCGGACAGAAAGGACAGCAGGTTGTAGCCGTCGAGATGGACCTTGTAGGTCGTCTCTCCGATCCTATAGCCCTTCTTTACCTTCTCAACGAGATCGGGCTCGCCGTTCGCGGCGGCAAATGTGGGAATGAAGTCCTGCAGCGAGCAGATGTCATTGATGACGCGTCCGGGCTCATGACGCCGGGCCAGCGCATGACGCACGGAACGCGCCAGCCGCCTTCCCAGTTCGTGTCCTTTTCGCCGCGAAAAGGCGTGGCACCGCCATCCGGCCACGACAGGACTTCGGCGCCGTTGTCGGTCGTAAAGACGACGATGGTGTTGTCGGCGATGCCGAGATCGTCGATCTTCTTGAGCAACTGGCCGACGTAGCCGTCGAGCTCGACCATGCCGTCGGGATACAACCCAAGCCCGGTCTTGCCTTTCGACGCCTCCTTCAGAGCCGATCCAAGACGCCCATCGTGCTGAGCGCAGCGTCCGGAGTCGCGGCGTTGCGGCGGTTGGGAGCGCGAAACTTAACCACTGCAAGGGGTCGAACGCGGCCGTAATCGGAAGGAAATATGAACGTCTTATTTCCCGGCCAACTGCTTGCAGGCTCAGGGCTTAGGCGGCGGGATGAGTTCCGGCGCGCCCTTATGCATACATTTGCTGACCGCGCCGTGGAAGCGTTCCTCGTACAGATGTTCAACCTCCGACGCGCGTGTGGTGCAGTGCTGCGCGACCGCAGCCGAGGTGTCCGAAGTCGATTCTGCCAGCCCGGACTGCGCGGCGCGCAGGTATTTGCAAACCCGCTCCTCGAGCTGAGTGCGGGTCAACGCTTTAGCGCCGGTCACCGACAGGGCCGGACACGGATCGGCGGCCGCAGCCGCACACCAGAGCATCGAGATGACGACAACTGTTTTCACGGATCCCCCAAGGGCTCTCGATGAAGTTTACGCGAGTCGCAGCGTGGCTGCCCGGTGGATCCGATCGGCTAAGAGGCTGCGACATCTGTCGTCGGCGGTTGACTCGACGACAGTTGTATTCGTATAATGATTGTATGAATACAACTATCTGTGATCCTGCTCCCACAACGGCGCTCCTGCCGCCCCGACAGAACGTCGTCCTGGCAATCTGCTGTCTGAGCCTCTTGCTGGTGTCGATGGATGCCACCATCGTGAACGTCGCGCTGCCGGACATTCGTCGCGACCTGGGAGCGTCGCTCAGCGGGCTGCAATGGGTGATCGATGCCTATACGATCGTCGTCGCGAGCTTCCTGATACTTGGCGGATCGACCGCGGATCGCTTCGGCCGGCGGCGCGTCTTCCAGGTGGGGATAGCCCTGTTCACATTGGGCTCGCTGTTATGCAGCCTCGCGGTTGGCGTGGGCTCGCTGGTGGCCGCGCGGGTGATCCAGGCGTTGGGCGGCTCGATGATGAATCCGGTCGCGATGTCGATCATCGTGCATACCTTCGTCGAGCCGAAGGCGCGCGCACGCGCCATAGGCATTTGGGCTGCGGTGGCCGGCTTGGCGATGGCGCTGGGTCCGTTGGCTGGCGGAGTACTGACGCAAACGCTGGGCTGGCACGCGATCTTCTGGATCAACGTCCCCATCGGCGTTCTGGCGCTTTGGCTGACGGCGCGCTATGTACCCGAATCGCGCGCGCCGAAGCCTCGGCGACCCGATCCAATTGGGCAAGCGCTGCTATTGATCGGACTGGCGACACTCGTCTTTGCCGTGATCGAATCCGGCCGCGGATGGGTGGCGACTGCAGCAGCAGTAGTAGCCGTGGCTCGCGCTCGTCGCGCTCGTCGCCTTTGAGCGGCGCCGTCACGAGCCATTGCTGGACGTGCGCTTTTTTCACAGCCTGCCGTTCAGCGCGGCGACGGTGATCGCCGTCTGCACGTTTGCAGCACTCGGCGGTTTCCTATTCCTCAACTCGCTGTACCTGCAGGACGTGCGCGGCCTCTCGGCGCTCCACACGGGCATGGCCATCCTGCCCGCGGCGCTGGCAGTGACGATCGTGTCGCCGTTCTCCGGCAGACTCGTGGCCACGCATGGCGCACGACCTTCGTTGCTCGTCAGCGGTGCGATGCTGACGGTGAGCGCGCTGCTGTTAGCGCAACTGCAAACGGACACGCCGCTCGTCGAATTGCTGACGGTGTATGCGCTCTTCGGCATCGGATTCGGCATGGTCAACGCGCCGGTAACTTTTTCTGCCGTGTCGGGCATGCCACGCGCGCAAGCGGGGATCGCTTCGGCGGTCGCATCCACCAGCCGCCAGATCGGCTTCGCGGTCGGCGTCGCGCTGGCCGGGACCGTGGCGGGCAGTCCTGTGGCAGACGGCAATGCTCGGGCCAGCTTTGCGCAAGCGACACATTCTTTTTGGTGGATCCTCGCCGGCCTTGGCGTGCTGATCGTGGTGCTGGCGATCGTGTCGACCGGCCCGCGCGGGCGCGCGAGCACGGCACGCATCGCGCACCTGTTGCAGGAGCCAGACGCAGGGGCTGTAGCATGAAGCGAACGGCGCGCTATGGCGCGACGCCACGATCTGATGCGGAGCGTACGTGGCGCCTACTGGTGGAGCTGGTCATGGAAACGCGCGGCGAGTGGCGGCGCAAGGTCGCCGAAGCAACGGGCTTGCCGTTCAGTCGCGTACGCGCGCTTTGGCGCCTCGAGCGCGGGGCGCGCACGCTGCGCGAATTGGCGGACGACATGGGCACCGATGCGCCGGCCGCCACGGTGTTGATCAACGCACTGGAGGAACGTGGCCTGGTTAAGCGCGCCCAACACCCGACCGATCGGCGTGCCAAGCAGGTTTCTCTGACGGCCGCAGGACGGCGCATGGTGGACACGGTCGAGAAGATCACCGACCGGCCGCCGGACACGCTGGAGTGTTTGCCAACCGAGGAGTTGGAGCGGCTGCGGAAGACGTTGGAGAAGCTGATATAAGAGATTCCGGGTTCGACAGCGGAAGAAGTGGGGCCGGTCGCACAACTATGACGTGCCAACATAGACGGTAAGCAGCCGTTGTCGCCGCCGGCGGAAGTACTTGCAAACAGAATAGACCCGAAGCGATCTACGCGCCGCACCAAGCAGTCACTCAAGAATTATGTTTAACGCCTTGTCGGTCTCGAACACCTAGACAACCTGGATGGCTGTCTTCGCTACATCCGCCCGGCGAGAAGGATTGCACCGTCCGCTCCAGCCGCTGATTGAACCACATAGGTGGCAGCGCCCGCACCGCAGCGCCGTTCACCTTGCGACTATTTCCCCGCAGTCGACTCCACCACCATCGCGAGCGCCTGCGTGTAGGTGGCATACACCTGATCGCCCTTTCTAATCCGCTTCAACTGTTCGGGGTCCACATCTTTTACTACCGCGGTGAGCTGCGGCCCGCGCAGCGTGACTGTCCGCGCCGCGTGGTCGACGGCGACGACATCGGCGACGACGGTGATGCGACGGCCAGCGACGCCGTGCGGCTGCGCTCCCGGATTCGCGCCCGTGGAACTGGCTTCCTCGGTGCGGGTAACCGCCAGGTTGCTGCCCTTCCTCAGTTCGAGCACGATCGCCTCGACGTATTGGGCATGAACCTTGTCACCGACATTCATCTGGTCGAAGTTCTTGACCTCGGGGCCAGCAGTGACGACTACCCAGTTACCTTTAGGGCCTTTCAGCGTGATGTCGCGCGTAGTCTTGTCGATGGCGATGATGGTGGCGGTGACGTCGATCGTTTGCTCGACGCCAACCTTGCCCGGTTTACTGCTTGTAACGACATTGGTCTGCGCGGGAGCGTTGACGGCGAAGGTCGCGGCAATGGCGATGATGATGACTGCAGATCTGTTCATGGCGGAGGTCCTTCTCGCGTGGGAAATAGTGAACCAATCTAAATGTCAGTTGTTGACAACCCGACCGTCCATCGGCAACCGGCTGCTACCGCACACATCGTGCTGATTTGTACTATACACGGCAACGAGCGGAAATCAATTGCACTCGGTACCGACTTCCAGTTCGCTCGGAAACAGTCAGCATCGGTTCGTCGATCAAGGGACCGCTCGGGAATCTAAGCGCTTCGCGGCCTCAAGCCTCGGACAATATTGACTCGGTGCACGTCGCCTATTGAGAGGGCGGGCTGGCTGCTTAGGATCGACTCCGGGCGATGACAACTCGCGGCCATTTCGGCCGGTCCGTGTCGCCCCGGACTCCACGCGGCCTAAGAACATTTGGCCGCCTCGCCGTAGCGAGCGTGGGAGAAGCGGCCGTGCCCGGACGCCTTACTTGCCCTTTTCGCCGCCTTGCTGCTCGGCCTTCTCCGGGGTCTGCTTTTCCCGAGGCTGCTGTTGCGCCTTCTGCTGGGGTGTGGCTTGCTGCTGTTCCTGTTGTTGGTGCTGAGCATTCTGCTGACTCGCGACCCGTTGCTGCTGCGCCTTCTGTTGGGTCGCGGCCTGTTGCTGCTGTTGCTGCTGCGCCTTCTGTTGCTTGGTAGCTGCTGCTGTTGCGCGCTTCTGCTGGCTCGCGGCTTGCTGCTGCTGCTGCCCTTTGCTGAGTCGCAGCTTCTCCGCTGCTGTTGCGCTTTTTGCTGGCCTTCGACGTGTTGCTGCTGGGCCTTGGTTGCTGGGGCTTCCACTCTCACGTTTGGAACAACCGCGGAGTTTGGAGCAACCGCGGGCGCAGTTTGCACTCGCTGCGTCTGATACTGCTGTTGCACCACCGCTTCGTGCGGCTGGTAACGATAGTTTTGGTTTTGAAGCGCCTGCTGCTGCTCCGCGCGCGGATACTTGTTCCCCGAGTACTGCCGCTGGTAGGTCGGCAGCGGAGCGGGGGCCGGTACCGAGTTGCGGTCCCAGTTGTCCCACCCTTGCCGGTTCTGTGCCCAGGTGTTGCCCCAGTGCTCGCCCCAGCGCGGCGGGGCATTGGAAGCCCACCCGTGAAAATACGCCGGGGGGCGACGGTAATAGCGGACGGGAACGCGCAGGATGAAATACGGAACCGCCTCCGGGGACACGAGCGCCCACGGCCCGTTGTACCAGGAACTCGCGTACCAGTTGTCCTGTTGGTACACCCAGTACATGCCGTCGTAGAAGAAATAGTTCGAATTGGCCTGCGGCGCGTAGTAGACAGGGTAGCCGGGCACTTGGACGAGCTGGGGATACACCGGCATATTGATCCCGATGCTAATACCGGGAGCCTCGATGCCGAAGCTGACTTGGGCGGCGGCGGAGGTGATCGTGCAGACGAACATCCAAAATGCTACGAGCAAGTTACGCATCTTTATTCCCTCTTCATTTGAGCGAACTCAGTCGTCGATCTTCGAGCCAGGTGAGTGGTTTCGATTAAGGGCGGCCGGAGTGCGATCGGTTCTCCACTTTCCGATGGTGCGATCATCCGCGCAATCCGACGGGTTGTATGTTCGGCAGCGCACACGTTTCTTCCGCAACCGAAGTTTGTCGAGGGCTCCTGGGAACGTTGTCGTAGCCGACCGCTACCTCACACTAACGCCTTGGGTCGCAATGCGGCGCCAAGGCGTTGGAGGTGAAATCGAGGACTAATTCGTCGACTTGTATTCTGTCCAAGCGCTATTGAACTCTTCGCGCGTCAGGCGGCCACTGTGCTCCTTATCGGCTTTATCAAAGGCGTCCCCAAATCCGCTGATGCGCTCAGTTTCTGTCCGCAGCACATAGCCGCGATTGTTGCTGTCGATCGAGTTGTAAACGGCGTCCGGGGAATCGCTCTTCGAGTACGTACGGGTCGTGGTCGTAGTGGTGGTCGCGCCGGACGGCGTAGACTCGGTCGTCGTCGAGCGTTCCTTGGTCACGGTTGCAGGGTCCGCGTAGGCGGCCACAGCGATGAGGGATGCGGCAGCTATAAGGGTGGCAACGCCGCGGGTTGCTTTGGAATGTCTCATGAAGTCTCCTTGATGGTTATGAATTGAACATTCGCAGGTGCGCATGCGGCCCACGTTTGCACGCAGGCGACTGCATGTGAAGAGGATCATCACGCGAAACGAAACCTGGGACTATCGGCGTGCTCCCTAATTTGGTACCTCATTTTCACGCGGTCTTTGTAGGACCATGGCCCGTTACACGTAAGTAGTCAGTCTGCACCCCATGTACTCGTCCCATAGATCCGCAATCATCCGATATGGCAAGGATGGCTGCATGGTGATGAGGGCATCCTCCTACGTGAAAGCGTGAGAGCGGTGATGCCAACGCACGCCTAGGCTTGTACTCTGTTATTAGAAAGGAACCGACTCATGATCCATTTCGAACTGCTCCGTGACCAGGGTATCCTTATCGTCACACCCCAAGGCCCGCTGGAACAAATAGACTTTGATTTAGTCGGGCAAGAAGTTGATCCGTTCATTGCTGCAAAGGGAAAGCTCACTGGCGTGATGATTTATGCGAAATCATTCCCAGGCTGGAAGAACTTCGAAGCGCTGCTTTCGCACTTGAAGTTCGTCGGTGCGCACCAACGACACATAGGGCGCGTTGCCGCGGTAACCGATAGTGAGTTCCTGACGATCATGCCGAGCATCGTCGCTCACTTCGTGAGCGCGGAGGTGAAGCATTTCGCCTTTGAAGAGAAGGAGGGAGCGCTCGTGTGGCTCGAAACGGGGCGTTGAAGCCGGCCTTATCACTGGTAGGGCGGCGACGCGCAACTCCTGAATTCCACGGTACTGAGCGAACACTCGAAGGTGAAATAATTCGATTGTGAAGCGCAGCTTTGACGGGGCGCTGTCCGCATCACCGGACCAAGAACCTCAGGGCCGTTCAGCTCTTGCGCGGTCATACCAAGCTCAGAGCACAGCGCGTTACCGGAATCGAGGTCGATGATGCGCTCGAGATGACAGAGCAAACTGAGGCGTAATCTTGCGGGAGCCGGTTGCGACCGTCAGACCGGACGGTCGCTGACCGGCCAGAAGCGGTCGTGCACAAACGTTACCGAAAGCGGTCGGTCGACGGCCCAACGGCCCAAGCTCAAGTCGATGCCTCGGTTGCTCTAACTGTCTGCGTGTTTACAAAACGGGGCGCAGTTCACGGCGCAGTCAAGCAAAGAAGGGATGAGGCGCGTCACCGGTGCCTTTTGTCTTCATGATGGCAACGCATTGCTCGATCTCTTGATCCGACAGGTTTAGTCCGAACTCACCGCGCAGCACGTCATGGTAATCGCCATCGCTCTCCAGCCAACGCTTGTCGGCGCGTCCATCCGCGTCGCGCACGGTGACGCGCGCGTTGTACATAGTGATCCGAGTTCTGTTGGATCCCGGCTTCGCAACGATGATGTTGCCCTGATACGGCGTGTCGGGGTGCGTGCCGGTAAACCAGTTCACGATCTCGTATTCACCGTCATACCGAGGATACGGAATGACTCGATAGATGTGCTCCCAAACGCGCTGGAACCTTGCTTGCAGTGTCAACTCGCCGCTCACGTCTAGGAAGCGCATGACTTCGTGAGGAGTGTCCTGCTCAACCAGCGGATTGAGCAGCAGCGCGTAGGTCGGCGCGAGATTGCCGAAGCCGACGTCCGCAAGGTAAGGTCCCTCGGGAAGTTCGACCCGCAAGAGCATGTGGATCGCAGGACGTGGCGCATCAATGGCCATTCCGCGCACCACGCGGCCTTGAAGATTGGTAATGCGATAGCCGAGCGACCGTAGGCCGGCACGGAAGAGCATGTTTTGCTCGAAGCAGTAGCCGCCACGCCCTCCGGAAATCATCTTCGATTGAAGGGTCGCCAAGTCTAACTTGGGTGGACGCCCAAGCATGATGTCGAGTGTCTCGTAGGAGATCGAGTGCGAGTGGGCGTGGATAAGGCGGTTCAGCGTGTCCAGCGTGGGAGTGAGCGGCCCAGAGTAGCCAATGCGTCCAAGCCAGGCGTCCTGATCAAACAATTCTTGATGCATTCCTCAGGTTCCGTCTGTTTGAAATGGCAGAAGACTATCGATGGTCGCAAATCTAGGAACTATTTGCGAGAGGCTGACAAACTCTCGAGATCGCGGAGCAGGACGCATTGTGCCTGAGCCGGTAAGCGTAGGGGCATGGCGGCTACCGGCAACTGCGGTCGTAACGCATAGCGCTCCATAGCAGTCGTTGATTAATGTTGGTCGACCAACACCTAAAACCCACAGATTGCTCGGCCATCAGGACAAGGAAGACCGGTACTGCGCGTCTGTCCCGCTGCGAGCGAGTGCTCCTCGATCCGAGGCGCACGGCGCCGACTCGAAGCGCGCTACGCAGTCAGCGAATTCGTGACGGGTTCCTTGCCTAGGTACTGGGCAACTCGCTCGGGGTGGCAAAACGGACGGGTCAGCGTCCCGGTTGGCTTGCCCTCGAAATCCATCCAACGGTTCTGGTCGAAGTCGTAGAGCTTGCAGCGATTGGCGGTGTCCAATAGGCCGGCGAGGCTGAACGGGTGCTTGACGTTTAGCGGGCCGACCAGCGACTCGTACTTCGCCTGTGCCTTTGCCAGGTTGTAGATGGGAATCGCGGGCAGCAGGTGATGCACCGGGTGGTTGGTGATGCCGTGGGTGAGGAGCTCCAGCCATCTCGGAAACGCCACGTGGACCGACACGAGCTCGGCGGCACTGCCGATATATGCGGGCGACAGGCCGGGGCGAAACCAACCCACATCGGGCAACGTATGCATCGACCACAGGATGTAGGACTGCAGGCCCATGAAGACGAAGAACGGAAGAAGCATCCCGAGCAGCAGGGCCTGCGCCGTCGTGACGTCGGTGTAGGCGGGGGCCAGCACCAGCGCAGCCGTAAAAAGCGCGATGTAGGTTGCGAGGAAAGCGAAATGCTTCCATGCCGCAGGGCGATAGGCGGCGCCGACGTATGGCAGCGGCAGCACCTTCGCCTGTGACCAGCGCTCGACAATGTAATACACGGCGAAGGAAACGAAGCTCGGTCGCCGGTAGAACCGCTGCTGCAGCTGCCTCCACCGGGGCAGCGCGTCGAACTCCGCCTTCGTCATGGGCGTGTACGTGTCCTTCTGCTCGTGGTTGGTGAAGCTGTGATGCTGCACGTGATGGTCGTAGATCCACATGCGATAGTTGTAGAAGCAGGACGTGAACACTGCGACTCCCAGCAGCCAATTGAGGCGCTTGTGCGGCGTCAACGCCCCGTGCGCGGCATCGTGGCCCAGGATCACGAAGTTGCCGAGTCGGGTCCCCGCGAACACTGCGGCAGCGATCTTCCAGCCCCACCCGGGCAGGTAAAGCACCCCGAGGATCGCGAGCCAATAGAGGGCAAGCTCGACGACAACCAGCGCCACGCCTTTGGCGGTCGAGCGCCGGGTGAACGGCATCAGCGCGCGGACGACCTCGCGGCGCGTCTTGGCGGTGACCTTCGCGACAGTAGCGTTCATGGCTGACCGACAAAAGTAAGCGTGGCCGGAAACGCAGCTGACTCTCGGCCGCGGCACCACGCTCCGCTGCCCCACGGACAGTCGCTTCACGGAACCGCGCGAAATTGTAGCACCAGATCGACGCGTCAAAGCAAGCGCCGCTTGGGCACCTTTGCGCTGCGCGTGCCGGCGGCTGGCCAACGTGAGCGTTGAACGTCTCCTTTTCGAGGTCTCGGCAGGCTGGTTCGGGTCGTGAGCCGAGATAGCTTCGTGTCGGTCAACAAGGAGCCATTGTCGCTCGTGAGCGGCTGCTTTAGGGGCACCCAACGAGGGCGCCAGCGCCGCGTCCGGCAAAAAATCGATGGACTGCGCACTCCGCCGCCGCTTGCATTGAGGACATGGGGCGCGCAGACGTCGCGAAGGCGCCACGTCTGCTCGGGGTGCTGCTGATGGCACCTGGTCCAAACAGCAAATAGAATCGCTGCGAACGAATAAACCGGGCATCCCGACCTCATGAAAACGATCCTGAAGAACACCGTCGTCCGCTTTCGTCGTGACCGCGAGCTGCGTCGCACTGAGCGCGCTGATCGGCGCCTGCGCGAGCACGCCGACCGCCGGCTCGCGCAACGTCACCATCCAGCGCACGACCTTCGGCATCGCCCACATCACCGCGCCCGACTGGGAGGGCATCGCCTACGGCACAGCGTATGCGCACGCGCAGGACAACGTCTGCCAGACCGCCGAGCACCTGCTGACGCTGCGCGGCGAACGATCGCAGTTCCTCGGTGCACAGGCGTTGGGCGACCTCGGTTTCAGCAAAGTCCCGAACGCGCAGATCGATCTCTTCATCCGCTTCCACATGGACGATGAGGCGCTCGCACGCGCTGCCGCGACGACCGGCCAGGAAGTGCAGTCGGCCTTGCGCGGGTACGTCGCGGGCTACAACCGGTACCTGACCGATGTCGGTCCGAACGGACTGCCGGAAGCGTGCCGCGGCAAGCCGTGGGTGCGTCCGATGACCGTCGCGGACCTCTCGCGCGCCACCGAGCACGTCGATGATCGCGGTCGGCGTGGGAGCGCTGGCAGCGGCAGTGCTGGCCGCAGCACCGCCGGTTGCGAAGGTCGAGCCAAGCGCCCGTCGATCTGCAGCAGGCCGCCGCAGAAATCCGGCGCTACAGCTTCAACGACAACCCGGAGGGCGGCGAACTCGGCTCCAACGGCTGGGCCTTCGGCCGCAACGCGACGCCCGATGGCCGCGGCGTGCTTCTCGGCAACCCGCACTTTCCCTGGACCGGCACGAACCGATTCTGGGAAATGCACCAGACCATTCCCGGCAAGCTCGACGTCATGGGCGCGACCAGTCGGCCTGAGCCCGGTCGTCGTGATCGGGTTCAACAAGGACGTGGCCTGGACGCACACGGTGTCCACCGGCAAGCGCTTCACGCTCTACGAACTGCAACTGGACCCGAAGGACCCCACGGTCTACCTCGTCGACGGACAGCCGAGACACATGGTGACCCGCACCGTCACGTTGCCGGCAGAGTCGGGCGCGGCGCCCTTGCAGCACACGTTCTATTCGACCATCTGGGGCCCGGTGCTGTCGCTGCCGCGAGCGGGTCTCGGCTGGACCGCACGAACACGCCTACGCGATCCGTGACGCGAACACCCTGAACGTCCGGTCCGCCGCAAGCTGGATGCGGATGGCGCAGGCCAGGAACGTCGCCGAGCTGCGCACGGCGATCGGCAACCAGGGCATGCCGTGGATCAACACGATCGCTGCCGACCGCGACGGCAATGCGATGTATGCCGACCTGTCGGTGGTTCCCGACGTCTCCGCCGCGATGTTGCAGGACTGCAAGCCTTCGCCGCACGCCGCCGCGCTGCTGAACGTCGCCGGCCTGCCGGTGCTCGACGGTTCGCGCAGCGCCTGCGAATGGTCGCGCGACGCCAGCGCCGCATCGCCCGGGATCATCGCGCCCGCGCGCATGCCGGTGGTCATCACGCCGGACTACGTGCAGAACAGCAACGACAGCTTCTGGCTCAGCAATCCCGACACTGCGCCGATGGCCGACGTGTCTCCGCTCGTCGGCCCGATCGGCACGCCCCAGCGCCTGCGGACGCGCAGCGCGATCATGGAAATCCGCGGGCGGCTGGCCGGCACCGACGGATTGCCTGGCAACAAGATGAGTGCGACCGATCTGCGCAGCGTCATCTTCCGCGACAAGAACCTCGCCGGCATGCTCGTCATGGACGACCTGCTCAAGGCCTGCGCCGACGGAAGCACCGCGCTGACCGCCGACCAGACGACCGGCTGCCAGACTCTTGCGGCATGGGACCGCACGACCAACGCCGACTCGCGCGGCGCGCCGCTGTTCCGCGAGTTCTGGCGCGCTGCCAAGGACATCCCGAAAGTCTGGCGCGTGCCCTTCGACCCGGCACAACCCGTGGCGACGCCATCAGGCCTCGACACGGCTACCGCCCGCCACGCGCGCCGCCATCTTCAAGGCGCTCGGCGACGCCGTCGGCATCGTGCGCGCTGCGGGCTTCGCGGTCGACGTGCCGATGGGCGTTCCCGAATCGCGCGTCGTTCGCGGTCAGAAGATCGCGCTGCACGGCGGAGATGAGTTCGAAGGCGTGCTCAACAAGCTGGAATCGCAAGGCCAAGCCACCATCAATGCGAGTGGCTACAACATCAACTTCGGCACCAGCTACATCCAGGTGGTGACCTTCGACGAGCGCGGCCCGGTCGCGCAGGGACTGTTGACCTATGGCCAGAGCAGCGACCTCGCGTCGCCGCGGGCCTACGACCAGCTGCCTTTGTTCGCGGCCAAGCGCTGGCAGCCTTTGCCCTTCCATCCGGACGACGTCGCCGCGCAGCGCGAGGGCCCCGTCGTTCAGCTTGCCTACTGATCCGGCAACGACTAGCCGAACACCTTGGTGTTTGCCCGAGCCTCGCCCGCGATGCCACGGCGCTCGAAACCCAGGCGGCCGCGTCAATCGACGGTGCCACGCACGAACGGCAATTCGATCGAGTATTGGCGAAAACGACCGCCGCGATTATGCTGACGAGTGCCAAACGTTCCGCGGAGCCCTCATGCAGGAATGGTTCATCGCGTGGCTCGGACTGCCTATCGTCGCGATTTTCGCGAGCCTTTTTGTTTTCTACCTGGCGACGGGCGCCCTCCTGGTGTGGCTGTCGTTCCGCTCGCGGTGGAGCGAGCGCATCCTGAGCTTCAAGGGGCTGGTCGCTCCTTTCTTTGTCTCGACCGCCACCATCTTCGCCTTGCTCGTCGGGTTCCTGTCGAACGATATCTGGGAGCGCAACAAGCAAGCCTCGCGTGCGGTCCTGACGGAAAGCGACACGCTGATCGCGCTTTACAGTCTCAGTACAGCAAGCGGGTCGGACGATAGAGGCCTGCGCACCGCGATTCGCGGCTATGTCCACGCCGTGGTCGACGATGAATGGTCCCGACTCGCAGTCGAGGAAAGATCCGCACAAGCCGACGCCGCGCTAAATGCACTGTTGCGAGAAGTGGCGCAGCCCGCCGCCCCAAAGGACGCTGTCATCCAGAGGACGATGCTCGACATGGTGTTGAAAATCCGCACTGCGCACGAAGACCGCGTGGTGCTGAGCAACGATCGGACCATGGTGACCAAGTGGGTGGCTGTCCTGCTGCTCGCGCTCATTACCCAAATCGCGCTCGCCGCCGTGCATCTGGAAAAACCGCGACCGCAGCTAGCCGCGCTACTGATCTTCACGGTCGCCGCCGTATCGATTCTCGGCTTGCTGGCGATCCACGAGGCACCATTCGAGCCTCCCGTCTTCGTCCCTCCCGGCCCGATTATCGATGTCTTGCAGCAAGTCCCGAAGTGACCGTGTCTCCGGACCACCGCTGGTTCACGCCCGGGCGCGGAAGCGGATGCGGATGCTCACATGGTCGCGGTCTGCCAGACTCGACCGATGTGCCCCTTTCTTACGGCTTCCAATTTGGAGCCGTCGATGCGGTTGACGGGACGGCCGTCTCCGTATCATCAGCGGCGATCGAAAGCTTGCGAATCATGCCGTCGCGTTTTGTGAGGAGATAGATCTCGCCTCGCTCGTCCATTCCGAATCGCAGGTCCGCCCGAGTGTCGCCGTTGAGAATATCCAGCAACGATCGCTCCCGTCCGAGGTAACGAAGCTTGATTTCGGCAAACGGCGACAATCGCCCATTGACCAATGTGGCCGCCTCTGCGAAGAAGATGCGCCCGTAGACGATGTCGCCGAACACGTACATGCCGCGCAGCGCCTGGATCGCCCTACCGCGATACACAAACCCACCGTTGATCGCTTTCCCGAGATCATGACGATATTGAATCGCCGGATAAGTGTAACCAAAACGCTCGTCTCCCGCCGGTAAGCTTGATACGTGATTCTCGTCGTTCGGGTCGACAACGAACATCCCTTCGCGCTCACCCCATCCGTAGTTCGCGCCTGGATGGCCGACATTGATTTCTTCAACTTGCGCCTGCCCGATATCCGCGATGAGCATCGCATGGTCGCCCTCGGTATCCCAGCTGAAACGCTGCGGGTTTCGCAGCCCCCATGCCCAGATTTCCTTCAAGGACGACGCTTCCTGGATAAACGGGTTATCCCGTGGGATCGAATACTTGCGGTCTCCGTCCACCAGTGGATTTATACGCAAAATCTTTCCAAACGGGTTGAGCCTGTTCTGCGCGTTATGCAAGGCATCGACCTTCTTGTACTGGAAGGTGGTGTTGCCCCCGTCCCCGACCCCAATGTAAAGCATCCCATAGTCGGAATCCGACGGTCTGGCGTGCGGCGCGAATCCAAGTTGACCCATCACATGGTCTTCCATTGGGTGTGCGATGCGAAGCACCTCGCGACGGGATGCGAGGTCGACCCGATTCGGATCTTTGGGATCAATAGTCCATTCCGTGAGTACATCGTGATGGGCAACCTGACCTTTTGGATCGGGAGTCGGAAAGTCCGGCTTTCCCGATTCGGGTACCTCAGTACTCGACGTGTAAAGCTTTCCAAAGCCGGGGCGTCCCGGCTTGGCGAAATCCGGGTGGAACGCGAATCCGGACAGTCCCTGCTCAAACAGATCTCGGCTCGTGAATGCGCCTCGCCGCGCCACTGCCATGTCGAGGAGCGGGTCCGGGAGGATCTTTTCGTCCTTGATCACAAAGATCTTGCCGTTCATATCGTTTACGAACGCGCGACCAGAATTGTCTCCAGCGTGGGTCAAGAAATTGATTCTCGCGAGGGGGCGCTCTTTACTGCTCGGAGGAACTAGGAGTACGTCGCGCACTATCACCGTGATGTTCCGCAGCTGTTCGGGAACCGCTCGCACCTGTCCTTCCTTGCCCAAGTTTTCGTCGACGGATGCGGGGCTCGCAGGTAACACAGGTCGGGGGTTCAATTTTGCGGTTTCCCTTTCGCCGCAGCCCGCAAGTAGCAGCGCCGCGCAGGCGATCAGGGGCAAAACGACGGATCGGTGGGAATCCCTAGTTCGGGCGCCACCCACTTCTCGCACGTCGGAGCCGTCGAACTTCTTGAACCGCACATGCCGCTCCGCAATTACATCACGATGGTCGCTGTAGTGCGCCGACAGCCCCTCGAAGCATAGCGAGTCGAAGTAGCAGTGGGAATGCGTTAGCGTAAGCACCGCGAGACAGAAGAATAAGAATTCAACCGACCAACTACCAGCGAGTCAGAATATCACGGGTGACGAGCAGACAGACGGATCTCACCGTGCGCTGACCGGCGCTGTGGACTTTCATCCGGGTCAAAGTCACCGAGCGTTATGACCGGTACTGAGCGCCGTGCTCAGCTGGCAAATCTTGACCCAAGATAGCGGGCATCGAGGCTTGCAGCGCAGTGCCGTGACAAATACACTGTTGCGGTGTGAACTCAAGATTGTGCCCTGGTTCTCGCTACGAGGACCGTCGTTCCTATGGGTGTGCATACTTCATTGAACCGATCAGTTGCGGGTCGCCGAGAGTCGGTCACGCGCATGTTCGGGTCGTCATTGGCGGAGATTTTCAGCGCGCCGGATTACGACTGCAGGTTGGAGGGCTCGCACGAGAAGCCCGCGTTCGCCGTGACACGGCTTCGCTCAGGTCCGATGCCGGTAGAGAAAGCTCCAGCCTACCCGGCGGATGATGCACTTCTGGTCTGCGTCTCGCTCACACCAACGGCGATTGGCCAGTGGCGGGCGCGTTACCAGGGCCGGGAAGTCGGAGTAACGCGAGCGATTCCCTTTGCAACGACAGTGCTCGATTTGCTTTGTTCCATGGAGATGTGGGTTCGTGGACCATTTGACTACCTCCATTACTACCTCTCCGCCGCCCTTCTGAAGAGGGTCGCACTCGAAAACGGCATTGCAACGGCGTACGAGCTTCGCGAAGCGTTCTTTGTCGAGGATCTTGTTGTCGCGCAACTAACACGATCGATACTTTCTCCGGTGACGCATGGCGAGCCCTTGGACAGGCTCGCTCTTGACCAGCTTGCGATGCTTCTGGGTGCGCATGTTTTGCAGCGGTATTGTGGGGCTCCAAAGGTTGGCACATCAGCGCGCAGCGGGCTGCAGATTTGGCAGAAGCTTCGGGTCGAGGAGCTGTTGCGTGCGCACCTCGAGGGAAACATCACGATCAAAGAGATGGCCAGTGCATGCTCGCTGTCGGACAGCCATTTTGCTCGAGGCTTCCGTGCAAGCTTTGGCACTTCGGTTCATCAGTACCTGATTCGCCTGCGCATCGAACGCGCCAAAACCCTCCTTGCCGACTCGAAAAAACAGCTCGCGGAAATCGCGCAGCTTTCCGGCTTTTGCGACCAGGCAGCGCTTACCCGAACCTTCAGCAAACTCGAACGGATGACTCCCTCGCGCTGGCGCAAATGCAATAGTGATAATCCGGGTTGTCAACCGGCGGTACCTCGCGTTTGATTTGCCAGGTCAGCGAGGCTGCGCATCGCCACACCTTGGTTGATGAGACTCTTCGCGGCCGCAATGGAACGCCGATCGAAGGAGGCGGTCGGGCGTGCAAGCACGTCGACGAAGCCATCCAACTTCGCATCCGGAAGCGTGTCATTCCGCGGTGTCCCCGTCGAAGTCGCTGGCACCGAGAACGAAGAGCCCGCGTTGTCGTTGCGTTCTCGGAGTACTCGCGGCCGGAAGCGCGCAGCGAGTCTGCGAGGCAGATAAGCGCAGGGACGGTAAAATTGTTGTGACGAATTACGCTCGCTTGGATCCTCGAATGTCCGCTGCAGCGTGGGCGGCCTCGCGGATTACATCGAGCACGAAGCGGGGCTTGGAGAGCATGGGGACGTGGCTGGTGTCGGCCTCATACGTAGTGGCGCCCATGCGCTTTGCGACGAAGCGTTCCAGATCGGGATGGACGGTACGGTCGTTCTTGGCCACGATGTACCAGCTGGGCTTGGATTTCCAAGCGACGCCGTCGACTTTTTGCGTAAACAGGTCAGGCACAGGCACGGCCTGAGTCGCCCAGACCAGCTTCTGCTCAGCGTCGGGCAGGTCCCCGGCAAAGAAGGCCACGCCTTCCGGACGCAGCCAGATCCGCCCATCGACGACCTCGATGTGGGAAAAGACGTCCGTGACGGGGAACTTCTGCTGCTGGCTTTGCGAGGTTTCGGTCTCGTCGGGCGCGAGCGCCGCGATGTAGACCAGGGCGGCGACCCGGTCGTCCGTCCCGGCGTGCGTGATCAGGGTGCCGCCGTAAGAGTGGCCGACAAGGACCACGGGGCCGCTGACCCGCCCGAAGCAGCGCGTGACACACTGCACGTCGCCCTTGAGGGAGTCCAGCCCGTGCTGGGAGCAGATCACCTCGTGCCCCTCTGCCTGCAGCGTGGGGATCAGCTTCTGGAAGCATGAGCCGTCGGCCCAAAGCCCGTGGGCGAATACGATGCTTGGTTTCGTTTGACCAGACTTCATATGATGTTCCTCCTCGACATGATTTAGGGGAGACAAGCACATGGATACCCTGAGCCGGTCAGCGCCGCGCGTCTTGAATGTTTTGGGCCGTTTTGTCGTTTCTGACTCTCGTGCTGCGGGTATTTATCGGAGCCGATCAACGTGCGCGCGGGGGAAACGTCTAGTTGCAGAGCTCTGGCGTTCGCGCATGTCCATGTCCGTATGACAAGAACGTATCTCCGCTCACGACCCTTCTCGGTCATAACCCCGACGACGCCAACCGTCCGCGTTGCCGCGTCTGCGGACATTCCGGCGCGGCGCATGAACGGGCGCTATCAGCCAGAAGCGACCATGAGCGTTGCAGCGGCATCGCTGGTGTTACTCGATCACCTCGTCGGCACGGGCGAGCAGTGCGGGTGGGACTTTTAGCCCAATTGCTTTGCTTGTCCTCAGGTTGATGAAGAGATCGAACTTAATCGGCTGTTCGACCGGAATATCTTCCGGTTTTGTCCCCCGCAAAATCTTGTCGACTAAATCAGCAGAACGGCGCCACATGTCCGGCCAGTCGGGTCCATAGGACATGAGACCCCCGCCTTTGGCCAGTTCTTGCACGCCGTGCATCGTTGGCAATCTGGCCGCGAGCGCAAGCGTGTTGATGCGATCCCGGTTCGCGAACAGCAGTGGAACAGCTTCAACGTACACGGCTTGTGCATGGTCTTGGAATGCTTTGAAAGCGCGGTCAATATCCTCATCTTGTCGGATTTCAAAGACAAGGGCCTCAAAGCCGAGGCGACGAGTTGCAGCTTTAACTTCGCTGGTCACGCGAATCGCCTGCGGATTGCCGACATCTGTAAGGACCGCCAGCCGGCGAAGATCAGGCAAGAGTTCGTGTAACAGCTCTACCCGCTTTCCAGCAGTTTCCGGCTCCATGCTCGATAACCCGGTAACATTGCCGCCGGGTCGAGCGAGGCTCGCGACGATACCGCTGCCGACCGCGTCTCCCGCCGACGCAAACACAATAGGGATCGCCGACGTCGCCCTCTTTGCTGCGAGCGTCGGTGGCGTATTATGTGTGACAATCAGATCGACCTTGAGCCGAACTAGTTCGCTCGCAAGCTCGACAAGACGCTCGGTGTGTCCTTCTGCCCAGCGATATTCGATTGCCAGATTGCGGCCTTCACTCCAACCCAACTCGCGCAAGCGCCCAAAAAAGGCGGCCGTCATTTGGCTTTGTGCAGCCGCCGTATCTGAGCCTAACAAACCGATGGTCGCCAGCCTTCCCAGCTGTTGCTGTCCGCGCGTCAAACCCGGCCACGCCACCGCGGCACCGCCAACAATCGCAACAAATTCGCGCCGCCTCATTGTCCCTCCAGGGTACCGGACCGAGACATCACGGGCTCAAAACTAGCATACCAGAAGGGGTCGGGGGCAACCTTCTGGCTCTCTATCTGGTGTGTGACCGAGAAGGGTCGTCCTCAGCCCGTCGCGCTTACCGAACTCGCCCCATTCCGAACGTAGCGCCTTCTGCGCGATTGCGGCAATATGCTAAGGATTGCGCGTCAGTGGCGGTTTCTCTTCATCATTAAGGGAGCATCACCATGCCCAGCGGAAGCACCTTGGTTTCAAAGCTTGGCTCTGTCGTCGAGTCCGTCAAAGAAAATACGCGGCGTGTCGGAACGGCAGTAGCCGATGGAGCGAAGCGCGAGGTCACGAAGGCAAAGCGCAAGCTCGGACGAAAGGCACGCAAGGTAGAAGTGTCGGTGCGGAAGAGGGCGGAGAAGGAAACAGTCCGCGCAAAGAAGACGCTGGCGAAAGCAAAGAAGGCTGTTGCCCGCGAGGCCAAAGCAGCGAAGGCTGCCACCGAGCATCTTGCACGCGCTGCCCAAACGGCCGCTGGAAGGGCCAAGAAAGTTGCCGGTAAAGTGAAGGGCGCGGCGCGCAAGAAGGTGAAGGCAGTCAAACGCAAGACAGCCGCCCCAACAGCGCAAGTGCAAAAGCTAACCACACGCGTGAAGAAGCGCGAAGGCAAGATAAGGGCGAGGACGAAGACGGCAAAGACAACAACCACGGTAAAAAAAGCTCGGCGTCCGCGTAAGACTGTCAGCAAAATGCGCTGAGCGCGCGCTGCACCGGAGTGGAAGACCAACAGTTGCGAACGATTGAGGGAAGGTCCTGACCGTCGCGCTAGGTCTGGGTCGATCTGAGCGGAAGGTTATTCGCCCGACGTGAATTTGGCGAGTTCCGACGCGGCAGCCCTTGTGTCAAACTTGCCAGTCTCGTAAGAGATGGAAGTCTCCATCGCCTCGGCAGCAGTTTATGCGTAGTCGGATGGACCCTCCAAGCCGATGACGTCTTTGATCGAACGTATCGCACCATCCACCGTCAGGCGCATCGCGCGCATCTGGCTCGGCCCCAACGGAGGTGAGGCGGCAACGCCATTCGCATCGTGCCCCAGGTCCATCCGGAGCGCCACCATGGTGTCCAGCAAGGCGCGCAACTCGCGCGCGTTCGCATCGCTACTGTGGTCAGAACCCAAAAATCCTGGCCGAACTGAGCCATAGCGCTCCTCTTCGATCTCACGAGCATAAGCTCTGTTTTGGTTTAAGAGCAGGTTGTATTGCGAGTCTGTGCGGTACCGCACATAAGACCCGTTTGCAGGCATGTACCTTGGGGACGACGCCAATACGACTTGGCCGCCGCCGGGTCCGCACTTAGCCGTCAGGATTATTTGGTGCTGAAGCCGAAAACGCCGTCCCAGTCAGCACCAGGTGGACTCGCGCGGAAGGCGGCAATGCGCTCGCGGTAGAGGCGGTACAGCTTCGCTGCCGGCGCGACGGCAGCGTATTCCTGCAGCAGCGCTTCGGCCTCGTCCCAGCGCTGTGCGCGGAAATGCGCCAGGGCCTGGTGGAAGCGGGCGATCTCCGCGAGTGTGTCGCCGTCGACCTCACCTTGCGCGCCGATCGGCTCGAAGATCGCGACGCCCTCCTGCTTGCCCCTCACGCGCACCTTGTCGACTTCTCGGTAGACAAAGCCCTGGACCGCTCGCACGATGTTTTCGGAGACGAGGATGCCTACGCCATATTCCTTGGTGAGACCCTCGAGGCGCGAGGCGAGGTTCACTGCGTCGCCCATCACCGTGTACGAGCGGCGGAACTCGGAGCCCATGTCGCCGACGCTCATCGTGCCGCAATTGATGCCTACGCCAATGCGTAATGCCGGCCAGCGCTTCTTCGCAAACACTGGGTGCAGCTCACGCAATGCCTTCTGCATGGCGAGGCCGCATTCAACCGCGCGTCGTGCGTGGTCCGCATCGCGCACTGGCGCTCCCCAGAAGGCCATGATCGCGTCGCCGATATACTTGTCGACGGTACCGCGCTTGTCCTGGATGCAGACTGTCATCTTCGTGAAGTAGGTGTTGATCAGGTCCTTCAGGTCGCGTGGCTTGCGCTTCTCCGAGATCGACGTGAAGTCGCGGATGTCGGCGAAGAGCACGGTCATTTCGAGGCTCTGGCCGTGCATTGAATAGCTCTCGGGCTGCTTTGCCATTTCGGCGACGATCTCCTTCGGGACGTAGGTGCCGAATAGGTTCGTCATCAGCTTCCGGTGGCGGGTTTCGGCAAAGAAACCCCATGCCACGTCGAGGAAGTAGAGGCCAGCTAACATGACCAGCGGGCCGGCCAGCGGGAGAACCAGGTTGTGCACTTGCCACGCCCACGCGTTGACGCCGACGATGACTATCGACACCACGGCTACGACGAGCGTTGCCGCCAAGGCGGACAGCCGTGGCAGGAGCACCGCGAGCGGAACGCCGATGAGCAGGATTGTGAGCACCGCGATGGCCAGCATCTCCGCCGGCCGTGACTTCATGGCGTTGTCCAGCGCGCCCGAGATGAGGCTGGCGTGGATCTCCACACCTGGGAGGTCTTCCCGTGTGGGCGTGGCGCGGACGTCGACGAGCCCCCGGGCGGACGTGCCGACGATGACGATCCGGTCATTCAGTTCGTCGGCGCCGACCGTGCCCTGGATCACATCGGTCGCCGAGACGTAGTGAAAGCCTCCTGGGCTACGGTACGGAACGAGCGCGGCCATCCTCTCGTCGAGCGGAATGCGCACCGCGTCGCCGACGCGCACGAAACGGATCCATCCCTGCGGTCGCCCGCCTGAGTCGACGACGGTCGTCTCGAGGTTGATCGGCGCGTTGCCGAGGTAGATGCGAAGGACGGCCAGCGACATCGCCTCGAAGAAGTCGTCCCCAACCTGCATGAACATGGGCACGCTGCGCGTCACGCCGTCCGGGTCGAGGGCCTGCTGCAGATGTCCTGCGGCGATCGCCGCCGCCTGCAGCGGCGCGATGTTGGCGCTGTAGCCAGAGGTGCTGAAGTGGCGATACTCCGCGTTCGCGAGAGCGCTCGCCGCGAACGCCGGGTTCGGCAAGACTCCCGATCGATCCTTTTGAGCGCTTACCAGGAACCCGAGCACCACCGGACCCTTCGCGATCTCCTCGGCGAAGCGGCGGTCGTAGTCCAGCGAGGGGCGCACCCGCTGGAGGAAGGCCTGGAACGGAGCATTGTCGTGCAATTCTCCGCCCGCCATCGCTTCGAGCACCGGCAGGCTGGAGCTCGGGTCCGCCTCGGGAAAGGCAACGTCAAAGCCCACGACGCGTACGTGGTACCGCGCGAAGAGCTGATGCAGCATCTGCGCCAGCTTGTCGCGACGCCAGGGCCAATGGCCCTCGGCCTTTAAGCTCCGCTCGTCGATGTCGACGATCACGACGCGCGCGTCCTGCGTCGCCGGCAGGAACAGACGCACTCTCTCGTCGTAGGCCCAACGCTCCAGCTGCGTCAGTGCGCGGATCTCCTTCCACCCCGCGGCGTCCGCAAGCAGACAGGCGACCAGCGCCAGTCCGATTCCGACTCGAACCAGGGCACTCAGCGAGAACTTCGGGATCAAGCGGGCGATGGGCACCACGGGGCGCACGCTATGCTGTGGGAGGGCCAAGCATAAAAGATGCCGCGCCGCTTGTGGAATATTCGTCGGAACTGAGGTATCGGCAAGAGCGCCTAATGGCCTATATCAAGGCTTGGGGGCGGAGAGAACGGCCCTGCACTTTGACCACTACCCGCCAAGCGGCCAGAATCGCACCTTAACCTCGCTAGAGAGTAACGATGCGTTGGAATGGAAATCTAGACGATCCGCGGCGGCGCCTTCTGATTAAGGCGCTCGCCGCCGGAGTATTCTCGGGCGCGGTCTGCAGTCGCGAGCTCAGCGCGCAGGTGCTGGGCACCCGGCCGGCCCCGCTTCCGCCGGGAAAGTCGATCTACCGGATCGAAGGTGAGGTGCTGGTCAACGGCCAGCCGGCCACGCTCGACACACAGATCGCTGCCAGCGCGACCGTCGAGACCGGGAAGAACAGCGAAGTCATCTACGTCGTGGGCGAGAGTGCCTTCCTCCAGCGCAGCGAGAGCCATGTGACGCTGGAGACAAAGGAAGCCGACTCGATGATCGTGTCAGCCACCCAGATGCTGACGGGGAAGATCCTCTCGGTGTTCCCGAGTGGCAAGCCGGTACGCATGACGACCAAGAACGCGTCCATCGGCATTCGCGGAACGGGTGTCTACATGGAGTCGGATCCGGAGCAGACTTACTTCTGCACTTGTTACGGGACCACCGACATCGTCGCCGTGAACGATCCGACGAGCCACGAGACTGTGGTGTCGCGCCAGCACGACCGGCCACTCTACATTCTGGCGGGGGAGCAGCCCGGTCAGAACATCCGCTCCGCGCCGTTCATCAATCACACCGACCAGGAATTGATGCTGATCGAGGCGCTGGTGGGGCGCTCGCCGCCGTTCGTGTTCCCGAGGAGCAACTACCTGCAACCGCGGCGCCCGTATTGATCCTTGCCGCAGGCGCTACTGGGGCGCGCCGTTGAGCGCCCAGTTGAGAAAGACATCGTATTTCGCGCGTCCCGGTTGCCCGGGTGCCAAGCTGGTGTCGAAGCCGACGCCGAGGCCACCGCGGTGATGAAGGCCTGCGGGCTTGCGCAGGAGTTCGCTGGCGGTGATCTCCGCAAAATTGATGCGGCTCCTTACCTCGGCGTAATACCAGACGTCGTCCGTCGAGGTGCCGGCGACGCCATCGCCATCGCGGTCCTCGTTGGTGAAATAAACCGGCGCGGGCAGTGGGCTCGTGGGACTGTGGCAGAACTGGCAATTGAGCCCATCCTGCAGGATTGCCTTGATGTCGGAGAAACGGATGGCGTTTGGCGCCGGGGTCAACGCGTTGTTCACCACCAGCGTCACCGATTTCGGCGCGCTCTGGGCCGAGCCATTGCCGACGACGAGACTGAGCACATACGTCCCGTCGCTTGCCGCACTGAAGGTGGGTTGCGCAGTGTTGGCGTCCGTGAGCATGGCGGGGAGCGCCCCGTTCGGAACCGACACGATCGACCAGGCGTAGGTGTTCGCGTACAGGCTGCCGGTGCCGGACAGGCGAGTGGCGCCTTGCCGGAGCACGCGATCCGGCCCGGGATCAGCGATGGGACGGCCGGGACGCAGTGGTATTCCGCTCGCGTCGATGGCCGCAAAACCTTGGCTGCCGAGGAAGTTCGCCAACGTCTGCTCCCCCGAGGAAGCATGGAACGTGTCGTATACGAGCTTCGCCAGCGGCATGTTGCCGCGATTGACGACGGTCGCAAAAGTTCGATCCGCATACGGCTGGAATTTCTCGTACGTCGTGAAATCGATGTCCGATTGCATTCCCGTTCCGCGCATGATGTGACATATACGGCACGCGGGCGTAATCACAGTCGTGTAAAGCTGGGTCTGTCCAGCCGCTGTCCACGAAGCCGGCACGTTGACGTCCGCGTAAGTCGGGTTGGGCAGGCCGTCGCCTCCGTAGGACGCCTTGACGAGCGCGGCGACGGTGCCCTGCCATTCGCCTGAGCTCGCCGGGCGTCGGCAGGCGTCTTCCGGAAACGCCGACTGCGCAGGTAGCGGGTACGAGCACAGGACCATCCTGTTCATCGTCTTGAGGAAGCCCTCCTGCTCGGCCCGCGTATAACCCGGCGTCGTGGAGAACTGGAAGCCGTCGACCTCGAACGGCGGCAGCTGCCCCTGCGTGTCGCCGCGGGTCCGCGATACCGCGTTCTGCAGCAGGTTGAAGTGCGGCGTGCCCGAGGCGTCGGGTGGCGTTAGTGCATCGGCCCTGCCACCGTGGCAGGTAATGCAAGGTCCGGGCATCGCCTTGTCGCCAAGGCCATCGATGTCCACCATGATTCCCCGCTGGCCGGTCACGACGTCGAAGGTGAAGAATTTAGCAAAGCTGCTTCCGCCCGCGGGGCCAGGGCTGAACTCGATACCAGCGAGGTACACCAGCGACTGGGGGTCGCGCACGATTGCGGCCTCGAGGTTGATGGGGGAAAAGCCGTAGGCCGCGCCGGTCTTGACTAGATAGTTCTCGACGAAGAAGGCCAGTGTGCCGTCGGGGTTCTGCCGCCCTGTCATCCGCCGCCCGAAGCCCAGGTCGCGAGAATCGCCGAAGACGGCAGTGACCTGCGTGCCAGTCCCCGTGTCGAAGCCGTTGGCCGCCTTCCACTTGGCCAACGTGTCCTTCGTATTGTTTGGATCGATGGCGGCGTAATAGGCCTGCGCGTAGGCAGGCGTGTTGGTTTGCAGGGATCCGTCAGGCTGCACCTGTGGGTTGGGAAACAGCAGAAAGGCATTCGGCTGGCCCGGCACCGGGACGGGGTTGGCTCCGGGGTGAACGTCGCCCGGGCTCCCGCCGCCGCCGCACGAAGCCAATAGCACCACCGCGGCGGCCGCGACGACCCAGGCAACAAGACGGGTGAAGGAGGTCATGGCTTGAACGGTCTAGAAGACCTTGAGTAAAAATAGGGAGTATTGATTGTCGACGTAGCGCAGCGAACCCTGCACGTCGAAGTCCGGCCGGTCGGTCGGCATCCCCTGCGCGCGTCGCCACGAGATGTCGATCGATGCTCGTTGGCCCAGCGGCAGGTTGTAGCCGACGGTGCCGACCCATGTACGCGCGTCGTAGCGATAGGCATAGAGTTGTTTGCCGGGAAATGCGTCGTCCAGCACGAAGACCTGCGCCAGCCTCACGTTCACGAGCGTGGGGAGGCCGTCGGACACTGTATTGCCGCGCCGGTATTCGCCGTTCAGATACACCGTGCCGCTGCGGCCCAGCGAGTAGTCGAGGTTGAGGCGCGCGGAATAGTAGTGCAGGTCCCACACGTCGCTCTGCGCGTTGCGCTGGTTCCACGCAATTTCCCCGTAGACGCCGATGCGATCGGTCACAGCCCCTTGTGCGTTGACCCCGACTGCAAAATGGCTGCCGTCGCGCAGATGTGACTCGTAGTTGTCCAGCCAGCCGCGCGCGAAGACTCCGAACGTCACCGCGTCGAAAGCCGCCGATTGGCGGTATTGGAGCTCTGCCTGCAGACCCCCGGACAGGTTCGACAAGCCGTTGTAGGTCTTGAACTTCTCACCGTTGAGCATCCCGGTCACGAGTACCCGGGTGTTGTCGTTGACGCGGAAGGTACCGCCGGCGCTTGCGTTGAGCCCAAGCAGCTGGTCAGCCAGGATCTCGTCGGCGGTGCGACCCCGGGTGACATTATCGTCGTACGTGTACCCGAGGTCGATCTGCATGCGATCCACGATCGACCGCGGGGATGCGGGCAGGGCGGCCGGGCTCGCGCCAGTAGGTTCGGGTCCAGGCACCACCACGGTTCCGGTTGCGGTGTCTTGCGCCGTCGATGCTGTCGGTGTCGCCAGATTGAGCAGCGCGGCCACGATGAGTCCAGCGAGACGCCAGTGGGCAAGCCGTCGTTGTAGCAAGAGAGAGCACCGCTGGTCACTCGAACAAGGCCGGGGCGCTCCAGGCGCGAGGCGAGAATGCGATGGGGACGTTCGAGGAATGTTCGACGTTCATGTCCCGCATCCCTATTCCTATCAGGACGCAGGTCCGCCCCGATTCCGGATGTTTGGGAATGGCCACCACTCCATCGCGCAACGCTGGAAGGCAGGAAACTTACTTTTACATCAATCGCGAGCGGCCAACAAGCGCCTTGGCTGCGGGCTCGCGGCCGCACCTCAATTTCGCTCACCTTGTACCCAAAACTGCGACACAATCCCGGGGTGGGCAACGATTCCTAAGTGATTCCAAAAGAGGGCGAACAGTGAGCAAACGAAGCAGCGGAGTTGCGGGCATTGCGACGGTGCAGATGTCGCATGGCAAAATCTACGAGAGCTATCAACAGGGGTTAGCTGCGCACCCAGGGACACGATTGGGCGTGCACGCCCAGTTCTGCAGCCAGTGCGCCGGCTGGCATGCTGAGCCGAACGCACCGACGAGCCTTTTCCCAGCCAAAACTTGAGCAGTAGCCAGTTCATCGTTTCAGGGCGTCAAAGGGGCGTGGCATGCGGCTGGTATTGTCGCGGGTCCTAGCGAGTGCGCGCAGGCGGATGCACTGCGGTGCCAGCGCTTTCTGACCTCAGAGGCACCCAATGTCTCGCACCTTTAAGCTGCATTTCGCAGCGGAGCGCGACCTAATACACCGCTCCTTCGAACTATTCGGTGCGCTCCAAGCCGCCTTCGACGCATGCGCGCCTTGTCGCGCGATACCCGACCTGCCGCGGTTTCTTCGACTCTGGCTGCATGGCCCCCTTGCCAGATGTCTTTGTCGAGGTTAATGTCCATGTAGCTAACAATATGTTTCACGCAGACCGGGTAATTCTTGACGCCGGTCAATGTGACGTCAAGGCCGAGGCGCCAAGTTCTCGTCGTTTGAGCCCACTCGGTTTCCCACTTGGCGAAAATACCGCACTGCGCCCGCATCGCTCGAGAGTGCATTCTCAACCGGGAGATAACCATGCTACGAAAGATTCTGGTGCTCAGCCTGCTGGCAATGTCGGTTGCGGCACCGAGCACCTTTGCGCAGACTGCGCCAGCCACCGCTGCTCAGCCAGCAGCGAATGCGGTTGATCCCGCTTCGATCCAAGCCCTCAGGGACATGGGTGCATTCTTGCAGACACTGAAGCGCTTTCACGTGTCGACCGAACTGACCGGCGAGCGTGTTCTCGCCGATGGTCAAAAGCTGCAGCATACGGCGAATGCGGATATGGACGTCGAACGTCCGAACAAGCTGCGTGCCCGGATGCATAGCGCCCGTTCCGAACGCGTGCTCATCTTCGACGGCAAGACGGTCACACTTTATACGCCCGCGCAAAAGTATTACTCGTCGGTTGAATTTGCCGGGACGCTCGGCGACCTGATCGCTCGGTTGCGAGAGAGATATGACGTGGAAGTCCCGATGTCCGACCTTTTCCTATGGGGTACCCCCGCCGCGCCGCTCGACAAGATCGAGTCGGCGATGAATGCCGGGCAGGATTTCATCGGTGACGATCTCTGTGACCACTATGCCTTTCGCCAGGCGAACGCCGATTGGCAGATCTGGATTACCGCCGGGAGCAAACCGCTGCCGCGCAAAATCGTGATCACCAATCGCGCTGACGACGCGCGTCCGCAGTCGGTCTCGATGATCGACTGGAATTTGAAGCCGACCTTCAAGGACGCGGTATTCACGTTCACGCCGCCCAAAGGTGCTACCAAGATCGAGATTGTTCCGGTAAAGGCAAAGTAGAGGAGCGCCAACATGAAGACATCATTCGCTAAATTGCTTCCGGCCTCCTTGGCCGCTCTCGTGATGGCCAGCTTCGCCTTGGCGCCCTACGCTGATGCCGCGGGTAACCGGGTGGTGGCGGTGGCGGCGCGCGTGCTGGAGGTGGTGGTGGTGGTGGGGGCGCCGCCGGGGTGGTGGCGGCGGCGCCCATGCGGCAGCGGTGGTGGCGCCAGGCAGAATGCGCAGGTCAACAACAGCCGAGCTGACAGTCGCACCAACAATGTCCGCAGCAGCAGCGTCAACAACGTGAACAACGTCAACGTCGACCGGAACGTCAACGTCAATGTCGAAGGTCATGGCGGTTGCTGTGGTGGCTGGGACAACGACTATCATCCGGTTGCAACCGCAGCGGCAGTGGGCGCTACCGTCGCCGTGACTTCCGCCATCGTAGGCTCGATGGTGGCGAGCGTGCCGCCAAGCTGTGTGCCGGTGAACTACGGTGGCATGGTCTATCAACAATGCGGAAGCACCTGGTATCAGCCGCAGGGCCCGCAGTACATCGTTGTTAATCCACCGTACTGATTATTTGTTCGGTTCGATATCGCCACTCACGCCGAGTCGCCCACAAGGGCAAGCGTTGAGCACCTGATGGCAGATGCTCCCCTCGACGGGCGCCAGCGCCTGCTCGACCCCATCGACCGGGTCTCGGAGATCATCTTCGGCCTCATCATGGCCGTGACCATCGTCGGTTCGCTATCCGTTGCCAGCGCCGGAGCGAACGAGGTGCGCACGGCCATGGTGGCGGCTCTCGGTTGCAATCTGGCGTGGGGTCTCGTCGATGCGGTGATGTATCTCGTGCGCACGCTCACTGAACGAAGGCGCAATCTGGCGTTGGCGAGGCAGGCGATCGACGCGGAAGCAGCGGCGGCGCATCGCCTGATTATGATGACGCTGCCCGAGCACGTCGCCGCGATCACCGGCCCCGCCGAACTCGAGGGCATGCGGCGCCGATTGCTGGCCCTGCCGGCGATGCCGAAGCGCCAGCCTCGACCTCGAGGACTATCTCGCTGCGGCAGGCGTCTTCTTGCTGGTCGTTGCCGCCACCTTCCCAGTGGTGCTCCCGTTCCTGATGACCAACGATGCCGGGCTGGCGATGCAGGCGTCGCGCGTTATCACCCTGGTCATGCTGTTCGCGGCCGGGCTTGCGCTCGGACGCCACGCCGGGCACGCGCATCCCGCGCGGACCGGATTGTCCATGCTGCTCGCTCGGCGGCGCGCTGATCGCGGCGGTGAAGGCGCTGGGCGGATGACGGTCCCCGTGCGTCTTTGCACAGTCCTCGCCATGCTGGCAGGCGTAGCGGCGGCGGACGCCAACGCGACCGAAGCCGCGGCCGACGCCGGCCTGAAGGTTTCGGGCAGCGTTACGGGTATGTATTACGCGATGCGCGATCAGCCGGATTTCGGCGTCGGCGTCGCGTCCATGAATATCGGGGCCCTCCGTTTCGAAGGGCGCTACAACTACGAGGTGCGTGATGCAGGATCGCTGTTCGTAGGCTGGAAGTTCTCAGGCGGCGACGTCGTGACTTTCGAGATCACGCCCATCGTCGGTGGATTGGTCGGCGCGGCGCACGGCGTCGTGCCCGGTGTCGAAGCCAGCGTCGGCCTATGGCTCCCTTGATGCCTATATCGAGGCCGAATATGTCGACGATCGCGCGCACCCGGGCAACAGCTACTACTACTCGTGGAGCGAGGTGGGCTGGAAGCCTCTCACATGGTTGCGGCTTGGACTCGCGGGACAGCGCACTCACGTGGTCCAGACTGGCCGCGATCTGCAGCGCGGCCTGTTCGCTCAGCTCATCTTCGACAAAACGACGCTCAGCGTGTACGCATTCAATCCGGACGCAAGCAGTCGCTACGCGATCCTCGCTCTGGGCGTCCAGTTCTAGATTCTTCCATTAGCCTCGTTTAAGCGTAGAAGCATTGCGTAATCAGAAGGTTGCCTGGGTTTTCGGGCGTCAATATGTAGCCATGTAGTTGACTTGACTTTGCAGGGATATCGTCTAGTATGTAGTCATGCATATTGACGTTGTCCCGAATCGCGGTGCGCGCCCCGCATACCTTCTGCGCGAGTCCTATCGCGAAGGTGCGCGCGTGCGCAAACGCACCCTTGCCAATCTGTCGTCGCTCTCCGAAGCGCAATTCTTGCCATTCGCGCGGTGCTGCGCGGCGAACCAGTGAGTCCCGTTGCCGAGCAATTCGAGGCCATTGCCTCGCGTGCGCAGGGTCACGTGCAGGCCGTGCGTGTAGCCATGCGACGGTTGGGGTTGGAGGCGTTGCTGGCAGCGCGCCCCGGTCGCGAGCGCGACCTGGTGAGCGCCATGGTGGCGGCGCGCATCATCGCCCCGCATCCGAAGCTGGCCACCACGCGCTGGTGGCACACCAGCACGCTGGCCGAGGACTTCGGCGTGCAGGAAGCCAGCGAGAACGATCTGTACGCGGCGATGGATTGGTTGCTCTCGCGTCAGGAGGCGATCCAGAAGAAACTCGCGGCGCGCCATCTGAGCCCCGGCAGTCTGGTGCTCTATGACCTGTCGTCGAGCTACTTCGAAGGCACCACCTGCCCGCTGGCGAAGCTGGGCTACAACCGCGATGGCAAGAACGGGCTGCTGCAGGTCAACTACGGCGTGCTCACCGATGCCCGTGGCTGCCCGGTGGCCGTGTCGGTGTATGAGGGCAACGTGGCCGATAGCCAGACCTTGTCGCCGGAGCTCAAGCGCCTGCGCGAGCACTTCGGCCTCGAGCAGCTGGTGATGGTGGGCGACCGTGGCATGGTCTCCAACCAGGCCATCGCCATCATGCAGGCAACGCCAGGGGTGGACTGGATCACCGCCTTGAAGAGCGCGTCGATCCGCGTGCTCGTCGAGCAGGGGCACTTGCAACTGGATCTATTCGACGAACGCAACCTGCTCGAGTTAAGCTCCCCGGATTATCCGGGTGAGCGACTGGTGGCGTGCCGCAATCCCCAGCTGGCGGCACTGCGCGGCCACAAGCGCGAAGAGTTGCTCGCTGCCACCGAGCGCAGCCTCGCCCAGATCAAGACTCGGGTCGATGCCACCAAACTCAAAGGCACCGGTGCCATCGGACTGCGCGTCGGCCGGGTGGTCAACCAGTACAAGGTCGCCAAACACTTTGAGCTCACCATTGGCGCGGCGAGCTTTACCTTCCAGCGCAAGCACGCGAGCATTGCCGCGGAGGCTGCGCTCGACGGCATCTACATCATCCGCACCTCGGTCGCGCCGGAGCGCATGAATGCTGCCGACTGCGTACGCAACTACAAGGCGCTGGCCAACGTCGAGCGGGCGTTCCGCTCGCTCAAGACCATCGATCTGAAGGTGCGCCCCATTCATCATCGCACCGCCGATCGGGTGCGTGCCCACATCTTCCTGTGCCTGCTCGCCTACTACGTCGAGTGGCACATGCGCGAAGCCTGGCGCGAGCTGATGTTCGCCGACACCGAGCAGAAGGCCAAGGCTACGCGTGACCCGGTGGCGCCGGCGAAGCGCTCTGCGGCAACGCTGCTCAAGGTCGCCTCCCACACTCTGGACGACGGCACCCCTGCGCATAGTTTCTCGACCCTGTTGGCCGAGCTCGCCACCATCGTTCGCAACACCTGCCGTACGCCAAACGCGGTGGACGGCGCACCGACTTTCGATCTGCTCACCACACCCAATCCCAAGCAGCAGCGCGCATTCGAATTGATCCAAAAGATTCGAGTGTAGACAGAAACCGGAACGTCGATCTCACCCCAAGTAACTGAGATGCAAAGCCAAACTCGTTCAATGAGCGCTCGAACTTCGGTCTAGAATTCGGCCAACTCCGCAACGATCAGCGGGTGATGCCATTGTCCGAGGCAGCATCTGGCGCCAGCCGAACCGCACTTGCCGTGCGATGTCACCTTGGCCAATCAGGCCTCGCGTGCCCTTGGATGGGGGTTAGACGTTACGTTGTACAGCATGATCTGTATACTACGTCCTCAAGGCATCTGATGTCAGGCATGTTTTTTGGGTCCGGCCCTGGGCGAAGATCGAGGTTTGGTTAGCAGCTCTTCACGCCAATGTCTCGGGGAAGAGCGAAGAAGGTTCTTGGTCTGCGTTCCGCTGTTGGGCATTCCTTGTCTAACTGATGGGAGATGACGAATGAAGAACTTATCGTTCCTGCCTGCTGTTTCGGTCTTCACACTTGCTGCCGGATTCACATCGGGAGCCTTCGCTCAAGTCTGCAATCCCGACACTTTCAACTGCCGCAACGTCAAAGTAACGGTCGAGGGCAACAAGATCTCCATCGAGCCCGCTACCGTAACGGTCACGGGGCGGGCGTCGCCTGCCGTAAAGATTGTCTGGTACCTGGCAACGCCGGGCTACAAGTTCGTCGACAAAGCGGCGGACTTCCCGTCTGCGTACTTCATGAGCAACGATTCACGATTCTGCTATCCCTGGACTGACGTCGCTTACGTGTGCACCGACTGGAACGCCGATGCGTTTCCGTGGGGCGCCGACTACACGCTCAAGGTGCAAGCAGTGTCCGGTGCCAGCCCATCGCCAACGACTGGGCGAGTCGTGAACAACTAGACGAAATCGCAGAGATTAATGGGAGTCGGGGCGCAAAGTTTCTCGCTGCCGGCACCCGCAACATCGTGATGAGGACCGCCGCAAAGTGGCCCTGCCGCGGGAGCGGTGCGCCGCAGACAGGGTCGCTTCGGCAAACTGAGGAGATAACGATGAGAACAAAGGCGAGATGGCTATCCGGGGTCATTGTGGCGCTTGCGTTGGGGCTCGCCCTCGGGGGTGCTCCCTTGGCACAGACGACGTCCAAAGTCGACGTGCGCAATTTCGAAGTGATTTCCGTCGATGGGAACAAACTCGTAGTTCGCGATGAAAGAGGCACCCAGGAGATCACGGTGCCGGACGATTTCCGCTTCACGGTCGACGGCAAGAAGATGTCGGTCGCGGAACTGAAGGCGGGCATGAAAGGCACCGCTGCCGTCACGACTACGACCACGATCAAGCCAGTTGTCGTTACCGAAGTTCGCGAGGCCGACGTATTGCGCGTGTCGCCTGTTTCGATGACCGTTCGTACAGCGGACGGCGCACGCAAGTTCACCCAAAATGAGCTGGACCTCAAGGGTATCCGGATTTTCAAGGATGGAAATTCTGTGCGCTTGTCCGATCTCAAGAGGGCGACAGCTATCGGCAACAGCTCGTCACGGACGTGACCGCCTATCGTCCTGACCGAGAAGGAAGTGCAGGCGGTACTCGCCGAGACAAGCGCAGCCCGCCCGCAACCCACGGTTGCGTCGGCAGCGCGCCGGCGCAACCGACGACGCCCGCCGCCTCGGACTCAGCCGAGCGCTTCTGGCTCTTCTCCGTCTGGCAACGCCTACCTGCCGAACAATCGGGACTGGGGCTTGACTTGTACTTGGTAATCGCTCGCGATAGCCTATTGCGCTGGTGGTGTTCTTCGCTCGTCGGCGAAAACAAGCGTAACCATCTTGCTGAGCGATTTCTTTGTGCTTCAAACGTCCGAATATCGCGCGATGCAACTGCGCCCTATGGATCGCGCAGGTCTCGGCGCCATGCCACTGCCCGGGTCGCTTCACTCATCGCGCGCGGTAAGCCGGCTTCGATCTGCAGGGCGGCTTCGCCTCGAACGGTATGCGATCACCCGACGGTTACTTCCTGGACGCTCGGCTGCGCGGTCGTGATGACAGTCATGTTCCTTATGGTCATCCGCGGCAAGACGCACACGCGGGCGCCGCCGGCTTCGCAGGCGCGCGTGTTGTGTCGCACATTCAGCCTCATCAGCACCCGGTGACGAAAACGTCCGTCAATCATGCGCGACCGGACCGGCACTCTTGGTGGGCGGGTGGGCGCTCCAACAGCTATGGCTCTTCTGGGTGGCACCGATCGTCGGTGCCCTGGTCGCGGGTTGGTTCTCGCGCGTGGTGTTCCATGAGCAGGCGCCGCCGCTCGTCGGTCAGTACAACGGCAGGTCGCGATCCGTTGCGTACGCGAAGCAGCGACGGAACAGGACTGGTGACCTGGTGGGCGGGCTGGCAGCTACGCTGCACGCCAACTCACACGCCGCGCTAGCCATCCTTCACTCGACGTTCTGCGCAGCGTCCCGCACCCCCACGATGATCTCGGTTTCAGCTTGGCTCTGCGGTTTCCGTTTTCTTAGCGGGCGTTGGGGCCTGCCGCTTGACCGCGACCCAACCGGTGAACAGTTGGTATCCGAGGGCCAGGAGCGTGGCGCCGACGAACATGCCGAGGATACCGCCGGTCGCCATGCCGCCGAGGGCCCCGAGCAGGATGACTGGCATCGGCGCGTCAACGCCACGACCGAGCATGAGCGGCTTGAGGATGTTGTCCACCATCCCCGATACAAAGAGCAACACCGTGTAGACGATCGCCTCGACCGTGCCGTAGTCCCCCAGCCACCAGATGTAGCCGATGGCCGGTAACGTCACGATCAGGGCCGGCAGCTGGGCAATGGCGAGCACAAGAACAATCATCGCCAGGACACCGGCCCAGGGCACGCCGGCGACCAACAGGCAGAGGCCGACGAAGATCGCCTGAATGAACGCCACGCCGATGACGCCTTGTGCGACGGCCCGTATGGTCGCCGTCGAAAGTGCCGCGAACTCGGCGCCCCGCTCCGTGCCGGCGACGCGCTCGAAGATGGCAAGGCCGCCGCGGCTACCCGATGCCCCAAAGGCCATGAGGACGCCAGCGACGACGATGGCGGCGAGGAACTTCAGGAGGCCGCCGCCGATGCTCGCGACGAAGGCTAGAGCGGACTTGGCGAGATCGCCGATTTTCGGCTGCAAGCTTTGAATGAGGGCCGGAAGATCGTCGTGCGCTCGCGACCATAGCGAATACACCTTCTCGCCAACAACGGGCCACGCGGCGACGGAATCGGGCGGAGCCGGAATCTCGAGCACGTCGTTCTGCACGTCGTTGACCAATTGATGGACCGAGTCGCCCAGCGAACTCATTAGTATGGCGGTAGGCGCAATGATCAACACGATTCCCAGGATGACTACAATTGTTGCCGATAGCCCCTGCTTGCCCCCGATCTTCGCGGCCAGCAGCTGTTGCAGCGGATAAAGGGTGACGGCGAGGATGACGGCCCAAATCATCAACGTCAGAAACGGCGAAAAAATCCAAAAGCAAAGCGCTGCCAGGGCGAATATGAGTCCGGCACGGATGAGCACATCGAGAAGACCCGAGTAACCAGCGGGCCCGGCTACAATCTCACGCTCGCGGCGTACGTTCATGCTTCCCTCCTTTGACAGCTGGATCGAACTCAGAGCAAATCTTCGTTGGTCGCAGAACACCCCCGAAATCGCCAATATCTTAATCCTAAGCGTGTACCGCGACAGTGTCTTTGACCGTCGCAGCAAGACGGAGGTCTTTGACCATGCCGACATAGCTTACTTCGTTGGGCAACGCCGGATCTTCGTCATAGGCTCGCCGTGTGGTTTTTTCTGTCCTACGAGCGAATGGGAGTGCCTCTGATTACCGCCGTCATGCCAACGGTCTAACTTGGGGGCGTGAGTTGGACAAGATCGCCTCAGCGCGTCAAAGAACCCTGGCACGCGGTCAGTGTTGTCGCGGGGCCCAACGAGTGCCCGGAGGTGGCGGCGCTGCGTTACAAGCGCTTCTTGGGCGCCGAGGCGCCTCGCTTGCCGCTTCCAGAATGCTCAGCGCCTTGGGAGTGTAAGTGCGCTTACAGGCACTACGCCGACCGGCGTGGAATTTCTCGTCGGGAGACGGACCACGGTGGGTTCCCGCGTCCCAGGGTTGGGAAAGAGCGGCGCACGCGGCCACGAGGACGTCGGGCGGACGACTAGATCTTCGGGACCTGAAATATTTTTGCTCCAGTTGGGTCCGTTAGCCCGCTCTTCGTCGAAGGCGACCAGCGCGCCGTTCAACGCGCGATCTGAGGATGCCTACGCGAGGCTGATGTTCCGTGAGTCGTTCAAAAGCAAACGGTGCCTCGTGCCTGCGTCGGCGTTCTTCGAGTGGCAAATCGTCCCCGGCCAGAAGCCAATCCACAGCGGCATGCCGGTGATTCTGGGGCAGGGCGATGAGGATGAATGGATAGACCCGGCGACCAACGCCGATACGGTACGGCGGATGTGCAGCCGTGTCCGAGCGATTGGTTGACGCTGGCACCAGCCTATAGCGCGCAACGCCCACTCGCGATGGTCAGCAAACCCTGCAGGACTATTGCCAATACCGGGTTAAGGTGTATGCTTTTTGTAGCATTCAGTTACAAACTCGAATGCGGGATTGGCGTCCCTTCGACTTCACGTCGATGCCATCTGAGTCCAAAAATATTCGAGGAGGTCACACGATGAAGCTGTTCGCTCTGTGCATCACATGTGCAACGCTCTTTATCACGAGTCTTGTGGCGGCCGCGGCGCCGCTTGCGATTACCCCGTTGTCCACTCGCGCAGACTCCGTCACCGGCGGCGATGTGCTGGTCAGAATCGACTACCCTGCGGGACAGCGGCTGCCGTTATGGATAACACTGAACGATCAGGATGTGACCGGGCAGTTCCGAACGGGGACGGCACCGAACACGTGGATGGGACTCGTCTCCGGGCTGAGCCTCGGTAACAACACGTTGCGCGTCAGGACAAAGGCTCCTGCCGGGGACGTGAGCCTGCAGATCATCAACCATCCGATCACAGGCCCGGTTTTCTCCGGTCCGCACGAAACGCCGTTCTTCTGCATGACGCAAAACTTCCCGGTGCCAGGTTCGACCACGCAACGCCTCGGTCCCGCGCTGGACGGGGACTGCTCGACGACAACGCGGGTCGACTATGTTTATCGCTCGACTGCCAACACGTTCAAGCAGTTGCCGAGCGGAGCCGGCTATCCCTCGGATCTCAAGCAAACGACGACGAGCCTCGGCAAGACGGTGCCTTATATCGTGCGCGTCGAGACGGGAACGATCAATCGAGCGATCTACCAGACCGCGATTCTGCACGACCCGACGACCGAGCCTACGCCGAGTTGGCAGGTGCCACCGGTTGCCTGGAATCAGCGTCTCGTCTACACGCTGGGTGGCGGATGCGTTGGCGGCTGGTACATCCAAGGCACGAGTATCGGCAATGGTGGCATTCTCGAAGACCTGATGCTGCGCCAGGGATACGCGGTCGCGTCGTCGACTTTGAATGTGTTCGGCAACAATTGCCAGGAAGTGCTCGCCGCGGAATCGCTGATGATGGTGAGGGAGCGCTTCATTGAGAATTACGGTCCACCCGCATTCACGATCGGATTCGGCTGCTCCGGAGGCTCCGAACAAGCGCAACCGATCAGCGACGATTACCCCGGCCTTCTCGACGGAATCGTCATCGGCTGCAGCTTCCCCGAGCTGACCGCAGGCATCACGTTCCCAATTACTGACGCGGATCTTTTCCTGCACTACCTCAATACCCAGACGTCTCTCACGTGGACGACGGCGCAGATCCTTGCGGCGACGGGTTTTCCGACCACCACGACCTTGGCCTCGATCGGCCCGCCCAATGCGGTGCGCACGAAGGCCCAGGGCGGAAGCTGCAATGCAGCGATACCGGTCGCCATGCGCTTCGATCAGGTTAACAATCCGACCGGCGTGCGCTGCGACATCTATGACCATATGATCAATATCTGGGGCCGCGATCCGACGACCGGCTATGCGCGCAGGACGCTCGACACAGTTGGCGTTCAGTACGGTCTGGGCGCGCTCAACTCCAGCGCAATCAGCAAGGCACAGTTCATCGAGTTGAACCAGAAGATCGGCGGCTACGACAATAACGGCAACTACGTAGCGACCCGTTCAGTTGGCGATTTGAACGCGATTCAAATCGCCTATCAGACCGGGCGCGTTACCTACACAGGCCAGGGCATGAAGATGGTGCCGATCATCGACTATCGCGGGTACGTCGATCAGCCCGAGAACGGCAACGAGGTGCACGCACGCTTCCATTCGTTCTCGATGCGCGCGCGACTGCTCGCGGTGAACGGCAACTTCGACAACCAGGTCATGGTGATCGAAGATGGCGTCTCGCCAGGATCGAACGGGCTTTTCAGCGACACGAGCCCTGTACTGACCCACGCGTTGACCCAGATGGATCAATGGCTCACGGGCCTCTTTGCCGACGCTTCGAACGCGTCGATTCACGACAAGATCGTCAACGCAAAACCCGCTGACCTCGTCGACGCGTGTTTCAGCGGCAACGGCACGGTAAAGATCGTCGAGCCTCAGGTGTACACGGGCAACACGACGTGCAATTCGCTCTTCCCGGCATTTTCTACACCGCGCATGGTTGCCGGTGAGCCTCTGGCGAACAACGTGCTCAAGTGCCAGCTGAAACCGATCACAGCCAGCGACTATACTGTGATGTTCACGACTAACGAGATGACACAGCTTGCATCGATCTTCCCACAGGGTGTGTGCGACTGGACGAAGCCCGGTGTCGAACAGGCGCCGCCAGCAGGTACCTGGGTGTCGTTCGATTAGTAAACATGGCCCGCGAAGGTTCGCGGGCGCGTGGCAGGGACACAGCCGCCCCCTCGTCGACGAGGGGGCTTTTTTTGCATTCACCAAGCATCGACGTCCGCATCCAAAAGCGCCGGCCGCGCGCATCGCTTACGAATCGGCGCTTGGAGTGTGACGACTTAGTGGAGACATCAATGCGTCGTGGATTTCTATGCCAGTGGATGCTGCTTATAGGGCTGCTGGCAGTGCCGATAGGCGCGCTCGCGCAACACGCGCAAACGCTACGTCCCGTGAACGTGCGTGCTGGGCCAGATCACGTATTTCCGCTCGTCACATCGCTTCCGCCAAGTACGCCAGTGCACGTCGTTGGCTGCACTGAAGGCTGGCGTTGGTGCGACATTGTGTCGGGGCGCACGCATGGCTGGGTAGACGCATCCAATCTCTCCGGGATGGTGCGCAACCCGCGCGTGCCGTTCGTCAAATTCTCAATCGGACCTTATTGGTACGCGCATTACCGGAACCGTCCGTGGTATTCGTCGCAAGCCGATTGGGCGAATTGGGGAACGCCGTCGTTCCGGCCGCCGCCATCGCGATGACGGAATCGATCGGCGGCATGCCGCGATACTCTGGCTTACTTCGGTCAAGCGGAGAGCGATGTATCGTCTCAGCCGTTATTTGCACTCAGACACGAGTTGGAAACTACTGCGGCCATGCGCAATCAAAGTCTCTGCGATGGGGGCCCAGAGTGGTTGCGCCGACTCTCCGGCATATAGTTCTCCGATTGTGTGCCCTGTGGTCGCCACGTTCTCGAAGTAGAAGACAATCAACTCATGACGCTTTAGCGGATCGGGTACGGCAGCGAAGCGCGCCCCCATGAGTTCGTCATCAATCTCATAACCGTGATGCCGAAGGAACTTAGCCGTGAGGGCCGCTTCGTCAGCAGGGTTGTCGGCTGCCGCTTTACGATTGCTGAAGGCGAAAGCTGAAGGATTGAACCGCAGTCCGCCGATGTCTAGGGAGTGCTGAAATCCGTACCGATAGGTCTCGGTGCTTTCAGGAAGGATCTGTTCGAATTGCGCGATCCACAGGTGAGTAATATGCCGTTTATGAGTCCGAACGAAGAGCAATCTTTCTCCTCTGGCAACATCATTGATCTCAAAGGAGTGGCGGCCGAAATATCTGAGCGGTTCCTGAATCGTTATGCGCGCGCAGGGATACGCTACGGAAACAATGTCATTGTTAACGACCCGTGGTTGAGCGCGGTTGTCGGTGTCGGCCCTCGCGAGCGGGCCGATGGTCACCGCCAGCAGCGCCACGAGGGGCCAGAAGCGTCGAGAGCGGCTGCTCGCGTGCATGAACGCAGGATACGCCTCTGACTGCGGGCGGATAGTCCCGGTGCGCCGCCTGATGATACGAGGTAACCCGCATAAAACGACAAGCCCCGCAGACGCGGGGTTTGTCGCGGAGCAAGTGGCAAAAAATCAGACGCGCCTTCGACGCCGCGACACGAATACCGCGGCCGCGAGTCCCAGCACAAGTAGGCTGGTCGTCATCGGCTCAGGAACAGCCACAAAGCCTCGGATTTCTCCTCCCCGAAACATGGTCGTGTGAATGTTCAAGTAGGTCTCACCGGCGATGAGGCCGGCGATAAACGCTGCCTCGGCATTCGCCAGCGACCCCTGCGCCGTAATGAATGCCGGGTTGTAAGCCGAAGCCGAGTTCAAATCGAGCACAAAATCATCGGTACCGCTCGTTACGCCGAGCGGGAAACCCGGGAATGCTGGCACGACAGTCGCCACCCCAACATTCACGCCTGTTAAGAACGGAGACGGCAAGCAACAGTGTATGTGCGCTGCGGTCGTGTTCGAAGTCAAGCCGGAGAACGTGATGTGGCCCGTCAACGTATCAGCCGTAGTATCGAGCGTGAGATTGACGGTGCCTGTACCCGTAGATGCGGTCGGCGGAACCTCGTTCGACGCGAGCAGGTTTGTATGGAGAAATATCAGCGTGGCGTAGGCCAAGGGAGTGACCAAAAGCATTACCGCCGCCAACAACAATGCCAACAATGGCTTTTTCATGTGGCCCCCTGTTCACTGTCGGTTGTCCAGCGGGCATCCAAATCGGCTGCCCACCCAATCCGACGTCGAGTGCTGAACCCTACAATTTGTAAGCAAATATTGCACCGAAATACGAGAAGTCAATGTAATTAGACGGTTGCAATGGTCAGACGAGGGCAGCGGCCGCCAAATGTAAAAACGCCCGACATGGGACAGCCCGCGAACTGGGCCGATCAACACCCCGCGCGCGTTCCCTCTCAGAGAAATAGGGACGCGGCGGGGCTTGGCTTGAGGCGGCCGCGAGCGGTCGGTTCGTGTAAATTTCGCCGACAACGCTAACTGCTTGCCAACAAAAAGCCCGCATCACTGCGGGCTAGTCGATCCGATCCGAGGCGGTGCTTGCTAAGGCAGTGCCACGACCACCGGCTTCACAGTGGTTTTCTTCGCCGTCGCCTTCTTGCTCGTGGCCGGCGCAGGCTTCGCGCCGCAGGTATCGCCGCTGCAAGCAGCCGCGACCGGAGCCTTGCTCATGTTCGGCGACGCGTCAGCCGATGTGTCTTGCTGCAAGTCGCACGCCAGGGCACCGCCGAACAGACCCGCTGCCGACAACCCAATCAATAGCCTCTTCATGACCCTTCTCCTTGCGGGTAACTACAGGAAAAGTCTCTGCCTGCCGGTGGAGCTTGTCAAGGGTGATCGACCGGCGCGCCCAGCCGTTCACGTTCGCTTCACATTGGCGAAGTATCCTCGACGAACCAGATCCCACCCGGGAGGACAACAACGTGGCAGCGGACTTCCTGCATCAGCTCATCGAGCAAGCCTATGCCGCCGCCAAGAAATCGCCGGCGGCGGCAATGCAACTCGAGGCCAAGCTTCGTAGGGTGCAACGCGACCGTCAACTCTGGGTTCGCGAGAAGTTGCCGAATTTCGATCTTGGCGCTTCGGGTCGGCTCCAGGGCAACGTTACCGACGCCGACCAAACCGGCAAATCGATCGCCTCGTACTGAGGAGCAATGCTTTCTAGAACCTGACAGCATTAGCTGCGGCCCATTTGCTAACAGCGTTTTAATTTTACCGAATGCGTTACCCGTGTCACACTCTTCCTCGATCGGAAATGCGGAGGAGTGCTGGTGAACACGGCTACCGACATCGCCGCCTCAAGCAGCGATATTCTCGTGCGCAAAGCGTCGGACACCTGACGTGAGCCGCTTCGACGAAGATACCAGCATGATGCGGACGCGCCTCGCGTCCACGTCGATCGACCTCCAGAAACAAGAGCATGAACCGCCGACACGTATGCGCGGGATTGCCTTCGGAGCAATACTCGGCTTGATCGCGTGGGCCGCGATCATCACGCTTGGCATGGCGGTCTGGCGCTGGTTTACCAGGTGATGTGCCGCGCAATCGCCTCTACAGTTGCCAAGCGCTCATCTCCAGCTCCGGCGGTGTAGTCGACGAGTAGTCGCCAGGGCTGGAGCGGAGGTGTCCGTCGGCCGTGCAGTAGATTGCCTTCATTCTTGCTCGGTATCAGAATTGACCCAGGTCCCATGGTGGCGCCATGAACGAGCTGCATCCATGAAGAATCTGTTGGCTGTGTTGGTCGCTCTCGCATTCTTCTGCGGCTCCGCCGCTGGATTTGCCGATGAGATGAGCCTCGAATGCGTCATGTCAACCAAGAATGCGGGCGATAGGATTTTCTCGACGAGTAGTGTCTGGACGATCCTGCAGCTGGACACGGAATCCGGGCGACTCTGGCAGTTGCAACTCCGGCACGCGGACTACCCGCATGGAAAAACGACCGTCAATGAAACTTCATTGGTCGAGTCCGGAAGGCACGGACCATTCACGCTTTGCCCGACGAGGGACACGAGAACCTACATCATCGTCAACCAAGACACGGGTCGGACCTGGCAGGTTCAGTTGGGGATGAAAGATGGCGAGCACGGCATCACGGAGATTGACCCGAAGTCCGCAGGTGGATATGTGCTGCTTCCCCCCATCAACTAACGGCATCGTTTTCCCTGGGACACGGGAAGTGGATCGTCCGGCGTGCTGGGCCCACACGCGAGCGGAGTGCGCGTCAGCGCATTAGATCACGCTATGTAGCCGACAAACGTCGGCTTTTCTTAGCGCATGGAACTCGCGCGCATCGTACACGTCGAATCGCTGATTCTAAGGTCGACAATCCACGATGTGATTGCGAACCGCGCCGCGACCTGCCGCATCGTCTGCTGCAGGAATGCCGAACAAGGGAGGAAGTGACATATGCGAATGCTGCTGAAGGCGCGCGAGGTTTTGCTCGTCGCATTAATTCTTGCCATACCCACCTTATCGTTCGCGCAGGTGGCCGTCTCGATCACGGTTGCTCCGCCGGCCATCCCGGTTTACGAGCAACCGCCATGCCCCACTGAAGGATTCCTGTGGACGCCCGGCTACTGGGGATATGGTCCCTCGGGCTACTTCTGGGTACCTGGTGTGTGGCTCGCGCCGCCGCAGCCCGGATTGTTGTGGACGCCCGGCTATTGGGCTTTTTCGGGCGGGGTATACGGCTGGCGCCCTGGCTACTGGGGACCACACGTCGGGTTTTACGGCGGGATCAACTACGGCTACGGCTACGGCGGCGTCGGATTCTACGGCGGACGATGGGAAGGCGGCGCGTTCCGGTATAACACTGCGGTGATGCGTGTCAGCCCCGGGTTTCACGGCGTATACGAGGATCGCACCGTCATTCGCAATACGACTGTCAATCGCGTCAGTTTCAACGGCGCGGGCGGCATTGAAGCACGGCCGACGGTCGAGGAACGCACAGCGATGAACGAGCAGCATGTGCAGCGAACTTCAGAACAGATTTCGCATCAGCGCGTTTCCAGTCAGGACCACAACAATTGGGCATCGTACAACCATGGGAATCCGAGCCATCCGGAGGGGATGGGTGTGCCGGCGCGTCAGGATCGACAGCAGCAGCGTATCGGCAACGGCGTTAAGTCCGGGCAGATGACGCCGGGTGAAACGGCGCACGCCGAGCACAACGAAGCGCGGATCAACAACGAGGTGCGCCACGATCGTGCGGCGAATGGCGGCAAGCTGACGCCCGGAGAGCACAACCAGGTGGAGCATCAACAGAACAAAGAGAGCCACCAGATCTATCAAGAAAAGCACAACGCCAAAACCGACGCACATCCGAAGGGCGAAGAAAGAAAATAGCAGCCGGCGCGCCATCCGGCGCCGGCAATCAAGCCGCCTTGAGATCGCGGGTCCCCGATGAATGGGGTGGTCGCCTTGGAGAACGTGATGCCATTAGCTTGCACTTCCGGCCGCGATTTCGTCGTGGTATCCGGCATGGGCAAGATAGATGGCTTCGAGTCGTCTCCAAGGCGTTCAGCAGTGCTTAAGTCGCGACGCTCCACAACGCGCTACGTACACCAAGCGTCGCTTGGTCGTTGGGCTGTCGACTTCTATCGATGATGAGCGACATCTAGAAATCGGTGTGCCGGGGTTTCCGTTCAACAGGCGGCGGAACGGCCTTCCGACTGCTCAATTGGGCACGGCGAATGGTAAGTAGCGTCAACTGCATGGATAAACTCAAGCGCGCAAACTCGGGGCCGATAAATTGTCGAAGCTCTTTGGGCTTGGAATTATTGTTAGCCACGATGCGATTCCTTGTTGATTCCCTGTTGTATGCGATTTATCGGATCGTGACCAACTGAGCCGTGTTTGTGCCATACCGACATTTTTACTTCCACTATTAGCAAGATGCGTTCCGGCTCGGGGAAGTCGCGCTGATTCAAAAGCTTGGACCAGCGGCTCTGCGCGGGAGTGGATGCGAACGTAAGATCGTTCGACATACATATACAAAGCATCGCTACCACACCTTGTAACGAACACGCTTGGTGTCGTTCCGCGTTGGCCAGCACTCCACCGGCCGGAAGCCGTGAGCATTTACACTTGTCTCATCAAGTCGCCGCTCGCGTTCTAGGGCTGACCGAACGTTCCTGCAATGAGATCCTCAAGAAATCCAGCAATCCATGCGCGACCCGGCCCCCCGAGGTAGCTCGCGCGACGTCTATTCTGAACGTTCTCAACGGTCACCCTGAAAGTCGCCGCCATCGAATGTGGCGAGCGTTTGCCAGGCACCCGCTGGATTTCGAGAGCGAAATCGGAAGGAGAAAATCCGAATGGAACCACTTCAGCCGCAAATGCGAGTTGGTCCCCCCGGGCAATCAGGTAATGGTAGGCATCGCCGCGAAGCAGCGGTTGTCGTTGCTCGTCGAAGCCCAAATGAGCCGAGTCCGCAGGTTGTCCAATCTTGGGCTGCTCAAGCATGACGCCGTTTCCTTATCGTTGGTCTAGACGCAGGGCACTGCAATTTGCATCATCGCGTCTGTTAGCAACCTTCGAGCCATGGATATTTTTTCGTTATCTTCCGATGAGTTACCGAACTGCACGGTCCACGCCGACGTCCGTGTGTAAGGAATGTCGTCAGCGATCGTGTTGCGGGGTTAGCTCGATCCTCGAGCCGCTCAACTCCGCTAACGGCTCCGGCCTTGCAAAGATTCCAGTAGGTCAAAGGGCAACAACTGCCGACAGCGTTTGCATCCGCCGGAGGACCTGCTTTTACGGTAGGGCCCGTTGTACTACGCTAGGTGGCCGTTGGTTCTTGCGGGTCCACGTAGTGATCTACGATGCTCGATCGAGGTGCGAAGTATCGGTAGCCTGCAATTCAGGCAAAACAACCGACCAGGATTCGTACACGGCGTCCGGGAAAGCCTTCCACCGCAGCATCCAGATGTCTGGTCTTTGAAAGACCAGCTCGCCCCGTTGGGTATCTACGCCGGTCAGTCCGAAACCCAGGTTTGCCTCATTCGGCACGCCGAAGAAGTGGATGTGGGGGTCCCATTGGATCAGGTAGGAGTGAGCAATTGACAGCGCCTCATCGAGACAACGATGCGCCACGTCGCCTATGACGACCGGCTGCCGCGGCCGTTCCGGAAAGAGCACCAGCAGTTGGGCGAATGCCGACTCGGCGGCGGCAACCCAAGAGGGAAATATCGTGTCGCGCTCCTCGGTGCGGTAACGCTCGTCGGCGTCAGGTTTCGAACCGACGCGACCCTCCACTGTAACCAAGTGCAAGGCATTGCGGGCCCCGTCGCCGTAAGCCGTTTTGCGCAACATCGGCTCGCCCTGCGCGTTGCAACCGATGGTTACATAGGTGTGCGCTCTGCGGTCAGGGACAAGCTCGTAGCCAAACAGCCCATCTTCGACAATGGGTAGCAAGTCGATCTTGAACCCTGATGGCAGCGGAAAATGCTTAGCCGCGGCAGCAAGGTGTCCGCGAAGCATCGGCAGAAGCTGCCGGGCTTCAGAGAGGCGCGGACGAAAGAGTTTGGCCAAGGCATATTTCCGTTCAATGAACGAGGTGGCAAGTGTCGGGAAGAGCTAGTCGTTATTGAAAACCGACACTAGCATTGTATGCCACATTTTTTCAACGAGTCTGAGGTATGTGGCGTAACTGCATGAATCCAATCTGACAATCGGTTTGCGATACCATTTTCAGGTTGCCCCACGGAGTCCGGGGCAGCGCCGCGCTCAAAGAGTCCGATCGCGCTTCCCGGCGGTACCTCGGCAACCAAGCCATCGGCGCGTGCGACGAATTCGTCCGCGGCGTAGTCGTCGATCGCCATCCACAGTTCGGTGTTGAGCTTTTCCCAGATTGCATTTGCGGCTGTCATTGCACCGAGCCAGCCGCCAGCTTGCCGCTACCAAGCCAGTCGCCGCCGAGCGCCTTGATCAGGAATACCGACGTTAGGAGTTGTTGGCCTTGAAGTTGTGCCGCCAGCCGCTCATTGTTGAGCAGCCCCTGCTGCGCTGTGATGACATCGAGGTACGTCGCGACGCCGCCTTCGTAGCGGTCGTTTGCCAGATCGAGTACACGCTTGGTGCTATCAATCGCGACCTGCGCTTGTGCCGTCGCGCTATCGAGTGCGGCGAGGCCGGTGATGCCATCCTCGGCTTCCTGCATTGCGACGAGCACGGTGCGTCGATAGTTGGCGACCGTCAGATCGTAGCCGCCCTTCGCGAAATCTACGCCCGCGCGTATGCGTCCGGCGTCGAGCACCGGCTGCAGCACCGTCACGCCTAGTGCCCAGATGAGGCTCGGTGCACTGAATATCGTCGAAAGCGACACGCTTTCGCCGCCGTAGAACGTCGGAGTAATCGTGACGTTGGGATAGAACGCTGCGGTTGCCACGCCGATCTGCGCGTTGGCGGCAGCCATGGCACGTTCTGCGGACGCGACGTCCGGTCGACGCTGTAAAATGTCGGACGGCACGCCAATAGGCACCGCAGGCGGGACGAGGCGCTTGACCTCGGCCACGATACTGAACAGCGGCGCGGGTGTGCCGGTCAATGTCGCGATGGCGTGCTCGAACTGGCTGCGCGCCCTGCGCAGCACATCGACTTGCGTCAGCGTGCTATCGAGCAATGCCTGCTGTTGCGCGACATCGAGTCCGGAGGCGGCACCGAGATCGTGGCGCGCGGTGGCAAGCTCGAGCGCACGTCGTTGCAGATCGATCGACCGCGCCAGCACGTCGATTTCGACGTCGATTTCACGCAGGCTGAAGTACGCAGCTGCGAGGTCCGTTGTCACCAGCAGGCGCGTGTTCTGGAGGTCCGACGCCGACTGCTCGGCCGATGCCTGGGCACCTTCGATCGTGCGCCGAATCCGGCCTGAAAGATCGAATTCATAGCTTACCGCCAACGTTGCGATGTAATCATCCTGTACGGTCGAGAGGTTTGGTGCTGCGTAGTTGGTCAGCGGTCGATTGGCAGAAATTGCCTGGCGACCCGCGCGCGCGGCTGCATTGACTTGCGGGTACAGGCTTGTCGTTGCCGACGCGAGCTGTGCGCGCGCCTGCGTCAGCCGGGCATCGGCTGCTGCCAGTGTCGGATTCGCGGCGAGTGCCTGTTGTTCGAACGTATCGAGCAACGGATCGCCGAAGCGCAGCCACCAAGGTCCTTTGTCGGCGAGATCGTTCGGCGCGCCTTCGCGCCACGGCGGCTCGATCTTCCAGGCCACCGGCATGTCGACGACGGGCCGCTGGTAATTCGGGCCGGCGGCACATGCGGCGAGCATTGCCGCACAGGTCACGACAATCAGTGACCTGGTGGCCGTCATTTCGCTTCCTTGCCTGTCAACGCGATCGTGACCTGGTCACCCTCAGCGAGGGAATCCGAAGGACTGAGCACGAGCTGCTCGGTCCCCGTGACGCCGTCGAGCACCTCGACGGTTTCGCCATAGTTGCGGCCGATGTGTATCGGGCGAAGATGCACGCGGCCCTGCGCATCGACGACGGCGACGCGAATGCCCTCGGCGCGAATCAACAGCGCCGTGGTCGGGATGGTCAGCGCCCGGTCGGCTGCAAGCGGCAACGCGACCTGGACAAACGCACCGGGCAACAACGTGCCGTCGCGATTGGGCAACGCGACCTCGATCTGCATCGTGCGTGTGGTGGTGTCGATCGACGCAGAAGTGCGCGCGACCTCGCCGACAAAGTTCCGGCCACGCAATTCCGCTTGGGTCACGACTACCTTCTGCCCCGGTTTGATCAGCTGCGCGTAGGTTTGCGGGACGTTCACATAGACTCGTAATGGGTCAGTCTGCGCCAGCAGGAACAACGGGCGACCCCCGTTGCTGCCGGCGTCGATCAGGTCGCCGACATCCACGTTGCGGCGGGTGATTAACCCGGCGAACGGTGCTACGACGCGCTTGAAGCCCTCGAGCTGGCGCAGCCGCTCGACGTTGGCGTCCGCGGCAGCCAGATTGGCGACGGCCTGCGCATTAGCACTGCGTCGTTCCTCCAGCTCCTGCTGCGACACTGCGTCCTTTTTGCGCAGGCTTTCCCAACGCTCTACGGTGCTCCGTGCAAGATCCAGGCTCGCCGCGGCCTGTTGCCGCGCGGCAATCGCTTGCGACAGCTGCTGATCGATTTCAGGGGTGTCGATTTCCGCGAGCAGATCGCCCTTTTCGACGCGGGCGCCGATGTCCTTGTACCAGCGACGCAGGTAACCGCTTGCGCGCGCGGCGATGGGCGATTGCACGAACCCCTGCAGTGTCCCGGGCAGTGATATCGTTTGCCCGGCGTCGCCGGACTTCGGCACCGCGACCTTGACGTAAACCTTGGCGCGTTCGGCCGTGCCGTCCTCGAGCGCCCGCGCGCTGGACATCCGGCTGATTACGGTGCGTGTGGCGCCGAGCGCGAGCAGGACGAGCACGGCGACGGCAAGAATCTTGGTACGCCGGACAACCTTCGCTCGCTTCTGCGGCTCTCCCGGGTCGGCCGGCACCGCCGGCGGAGTTTCCGCCGCCGTTTGACGTGCTTCTGTCATTGCTTCTTTTCTCCTAATGCGATGGGACGAGCGGCCCGTGCAGGCGCGAGTCATGTGCGGCTTTGCGGAGTGCCAACCGGCGATGCACACCCGCGAATACAACCGGAACGAAGAACAGCGTCGAGACCGTAGCGAACAGCAACCCGCCGATTACAGCGCGCCCGAGCGGTGCGTTTTGTTCGGCACCTTCGCCTAATCCGAGCGCCATTGGAATCATGCCAATGATCATGGCCAGGGCGGTCATCAGCACCGGACGGATGCGCGTCGCGCCAGCCTCCAGTGCTGCCGCAGTCGCTGCGATGCCAGCTTCCTGCTGCTGGCGTGCGAACGAGACCACAAGAATGCTGTTCGCCGTCGCGACACCCATGGTCATGATCGCGCCGGTAAGGGCCGGCACGCTCAAGGTTGTCCCCGTAATGAACAGCATCCATGCGATACCCGCGAGAGCAGCCGGCAGCGCGGCGACGATGATGGCCGCGTCGATCCAGGATTGGAAATTGACCACGATCAGCAAATATACCAAGACGATGGCCATTACCAAGCCAACGCCGAGCCCGATGAACGAAGCCTGCATCGTCTGCACCTGACCGCGGATCACGACCTGACTGCCGCGCGGCAGCTTGGGACGAATCTGATCGACCAGATCCTGAACCTGGCCGGCGACATTGGCGAGATCGGTGCCTTGGACGCTGACGAAGACATCGACGGCAGGGGAAATGTTGTAGCGCGACGCGATGGCCGGTTGTCGCCCGGGCTTGACCTCGACGAGGTTGCCCAGCAGTTGCGTATTGCCCGCTGCCGCCGCCACCGCCCCGGAAACCGGCATGTTGAGCAACGTATCAAGCGAGTCGACGCTCGTTTGCGGCGTCTGGACCGCGATGTTGTACACCACGCCGTTTTGCGGATTCAGCCAGAATGCCGGTGCCGTCTGCGAGCTTCCCGAAAGCGAAACCAGAACGTTCTGACCGACATTGAGGGCGGTCAAACCGACTTGCTGCAAGCGTGTGCGATCCATTTGCATGTCGATTATGGGGCCGTCCATGCGCTGATGGACATGGGCGTCTACGGCGCCAGGAACTTTGCGTATCGATTTCAATAGTTCGGCGGCGAGCGCCGCGTTCTGCTCCAGGTTGGCTCCCGTGAACTGAACGTCGATCGCCGCCGGCAGGCCGAAGTTCAGGATCTGCGTCACGATGTCGGCGGGTTGGAAGAAAAACTCGATGCCAGGAAATAGTTTCGGCAATTCGGCGCGCAGCGCCGTGACGAATTTCTCCGTCGGCCGGTGGTCGGGCTTCAGCGAGAGCAGGATTTCGCCATCCAGCGTGCCGATCGTGCCTGCGTTGCTGTAAGAGAGGTTGATACCGCTATTGGGAACGCCGAGGTTGTCGAGGATGGTTTCGAGCTGATCGGGAGGAACGATTCTGCGGATCGACGCCTCGACGTCATCTGCGAGTCGCGCCGTTTCTTCGATGCGTGTGCCGGTCGGTGCGCGGATGTGCAGGCGAATCTGACCCGCGTCGACGCTCGGGAAGAAATCCCGACCCAGGACCGGATACAGCAGACAGGATAGAATGCAGAAGCCCAGAAACAGCGACGCGAACGCCTTTTTCTGGGTAAGCAGTGCCGAGAGCGCGAGCGTGTACGCATGCCGCACACGCTCAAACTGTGCGTCGAAGCTGCGATACAGGCGCTGCAGCGTGCTGGTTTTTCGCTCAGAAGGCGCGTCAGCGCCTTTCATCAATAGCATCACCAGCGTCGGCACCAGCGTCCGCGACAGGATGTACGACGCGATCATCGCGAAGACTACCGCCTCGGCCATCGGCACGAACAGAAAACGCGCGACGCCGGAGAGGAAGAACATCGGCACGAATACGATGCAGATGCATAGCGTCGATACGAATGCCGGGACCCCGATCTCGCCCGCGCCAACCAGGATCGCCGCCTTCAATTCGGTGCCCATGTGCAGATGGCGCTCGATGTTCTCGATGGTGACGATCGCCTGATCGACCAGAATGCCCACGGAAAGCGCAAGCCCGCCGAGCGTCATCAGGTTCAGCGTTTCGCCCAGCAGTTGCAACGCGAGAATTGAGGACAGGATCGACAACGGAATGGTGAGCGCGATGATCAGCGTGCTGCGCCAATTGCCGAGAAATAGGAGCACCATCGCCGCTGTCAGCAGCGCGGCGATCAGCGCCTCACTGATAACACCCTTGACCGCTGCCTTGACGAACAAGGATTGGTCGAACAATGGTGTCATCTTGATGTCGTCCGGCAACGTCGCGGCGGCGCGCGGCAGCAGCGCCTTAAGGTTCGCGACGATGTCAAGCGTCGAGGCGCCGCCGTTTTTCAGTATCGACAGCAAAACCGCGCGGACGCCGTCCTGACGCACCACATTCGTCTGCGGCAAAAACCCGTCGCGCACGTTGGCGACGTCGCGAATGTAGGTCGTCGTGCCATTGACGATCCGCACCGGCAGATCGTTCAGACCGAGGAGTGCGTCGGGCGAGCCATTCATCCGGACCGTGTATTCCATGTCCCCGAATTTTGCCGTGCCAGAAGGCAGGATCAGGTTTTGCGTATTAACGGCGTTGACCACGTCGGCTGGTGATAGGCCGCGCGCCTGCATAGCCTGCGTATCGAGATCCACCGAGATCACGCGGTTCTTTCCGCCGTACGGAAACGGTACCGCGACCCCTGGAATCGTGATCAGCTGTGGTCGCAGCACGTTGACCGCGAGGTCGAACAGTGATTGCTCGGCTCGCGTGGCACTCGACAGTGCAAGCTGGACGACCGGAATGCTCGACGCCGAATACTTGATCACCAAGGGAGGTGTGATGCCCGGCGGCAACTGGCGGACTTGCGTCTGTTCCGACGCGACGACCTGCGCGATGGCCGTCTGGATGTTCGCCGTCGGTTGAAAGAACACCTTGATGACGGTCACTCCGGCGAGCGACGTCGACTCGATGTGCTCGATGTCGCTGACGGTGGTCGTGAGACCGCGCTCGTTCTGTGCCGCGATTCTTTGGCCCATTTCCTGCGCAGCAAGGCCGTTGTAGTTCCAGATGATGCTGATGACGGGGATGTTGATCTCGGGAAAAATGTCCGTCGCCATGTTCAGCAGCGCGAACGGAGTCGCCAGGACGATGAGCATCGCCATCACGATAAACGTGTATGGGCGCCGGAGCGCCAGTTCGACCATGGACACGGGTACGTTACGCTTTCAGACGGAAAAACCGGTCAAGGATATAGGGAATCCGCGACTTTATCGAGACTCCGGCAGTGACAGACACCGCGGGTCGATCGCGGTTCCCGGCGCGCGGAAGGGCTGGCGACATGCGCAGTGCCTTTGTTAAGCACAGTCAGGCATCTCCCGGTACCGTTTACAATGGCGCACTTGTCGCACCGCGGTAGGCTCTCCAAGGCATGCCGCGACAAGCGGGTGCAACGCCAGCCGGCGAATACGCGGAACCGCCCGTTGACCTGACCCCCGCCAGGCCAAGGCACCGCGCATGCTCTTCAATTCCTTCATCTACATCTTGCTGTTCCTGCCGGTTGTCACTGCCGGCTTCTTCGCGCTGGCCAGGATCAGCCGGCGCCTGGCCGCGGGCTGGCTCACGATCGCATCGCTGGTCTTCTACGGGTGGTGGGATCCAGCCTATGTTGCGCTCCTGCTCGCATCGATCAGCTTCAACTACCTTTTCGGTGCGCGGCTCGCTCGCTTGCGCGCATCAGGCGGACAGGGCGCCGGCAGGCGCGTGCTTGCCGTCGCCATCTGTGCCAACCTTGCGCTGCTGGCGTACTTCAAATACACGCTGTTCTTTCTCGCCAACCTGCAGCGCCTCTCGGGCCACCCCGGGTCATTGCCGGACATCGTCCTGCCGCTTGGCATCTCATTCTTCACGTTCACGCAGATCGCATTTCTTGTCGACGCCTACCGCGGCGAGGCGCGCGAATACAGCTTCCTGCACTACGCCCTGTTCGTCAGTTACTTCCCTCACCTGATCGCCGGTCCGATCCTGCATCACCGCGAGATGATGCCGCAGTTCGCGCGTTCATCCACGTACCGATTGAGCTGGGAGAATGTTGCGGTAGGCCTCACCATGTTCGTCTTCGGATTGTGCAAGAAAGTGCTCATTGCCGACGAGATGGGCACGTTTGTCACGCCGGCGTTCGCGGCTGCAGCGAACGGAACGTCGTTGACCCTTCTCGAAGCCTGGGGCGCGGCACTTTGCTACACGTTCCAGATCTACTTCGATTTCTCCGGATACACGGACATGGCACTCGGCGCTTCACGGATTTTCGGCATCGTACTTCCGCTTAATTTCAATTCGCCGTATAAGGCGCGCAGCATCATCGACTTCTGGCGGCGCTGGCACATCACGTTGTCGCGCTTCCTGCGCGACTACGTCTACATACCGCTGGGTGGCAACCGCGAAGGTCCGCGCCGGCGTTACGTGAACCTGCTGGCCACCATGCTGATCGGCGGCCTCTGGCATGGCGCGGGATGGACCTTTGTCGCCTGGGGCGCGCTTCATGGAGTTTTTTTGATCGTCAATCATGCGTGGCGTGCGCTGCGCCAGCGCCTCCGTCTGAGAGCGCTCTACGGCGGACGCGTTCTCGCCATGCTGGCCACATTTGTCGTCGTTGTCGTCGGCTGGGTTTTTTTCCGCGCTCCTGACTTCGCGACCGCGACCGGTATTATTGGCGGCATGATCGGACACAACGGGGTGGTCCTGCCTACGCAATGGCAACCCACCGGCGGCGTCATGACTAAAGCGCTCTTGGGGCTCGGCGTGCGGTTTGGCGACATGAACTATTTCCATCGCGTGGCGCAACTCAACTGGCTCGTTGTGTTGTTGTCGTTTTGCTGGGTCGCGCCGAACACGCAACAAATCCTGGCCCGGTACCGGCCGGCGCTCGTGACCCCTGGGTACGATGAAATCGGTTATGGCGGGCTGGCTGCCTGGCGACCTGACGCCGGCTGGCTCGCGCTGCTCGCCATACTTGGCGTTGCCGCGCTGTTATCGATTCCGCGCTACAGCGAATTCATCTATTCCCGGTTCTGAAATGAGCTTCAAATCGTTCTCCGTCGGATGCATGGGCGTCATCCTGCTAGCGTTCGGCGCTATCGGCATATTCAACTATGTCGTCGATCCGTTCTGGTATTTTCGCGTTGTCGAAGTTAAGGGCTTCAATCTCGACAAGCCACGCGCCGGCGGCAGCGAGCGGCTGGTCAAGCCGGCCCTTGTCGTGAAATTGCAGCCCGAGGCGGTGATCGTCGGCACGTCCTTTGCGGAGATTGGGCTTCCTCCGACGCACTCTGGTTTCACCGAACACGGCACATACAGCTCGTTCAACCTGAGCTTGCATGGCATCGGCTGGGATGAGATCTATTGCCTGGCCCGGTTTGCCATCGACCGCGCGCACGTCAAGCGCCTCGTGGTTACCGTTCAAGGCAGCAGAGATGCCAACTGTCCGTCCGAGATCGAATTCGGTCGCGTCGACTACAGCAAGCTCCTGTTTTCGCGCAACGCTCTGGACGCGTCATTCGCAACGCTGCGAAACCAGGATGGCCGTCCCTACATGACGCGAGAGGGACTGTGGTACCTCGCGCGGTACGAGGACAACATGCAAAGCGACGACGCTGTCGCCCGACATTTCGCCAGCGAATTGCGGGATGCGTTGTGTCCATCGGCGCGCGGCAATTCGCGCGCTGACGATCGACTCACTATCGACAAGTCCCCAACCGCACAGGATCAAGGCGCAGGGCTGCGCAAATTGATTCGCCTGGCGATCGAGAAAAAAGTGGATCTCGTGCTCGTGTTCAATCCGACGCATCTGCTGTTCAACGAGATTGCACGCAGGTGCGATGGACCGGCGATCCATTGGCAGTTCCTGTGGCAGGTCGTCTCCATCGTCGACGAGGAAACCGCCGGCAATCCGGACCGGGTTCCTGTCTGGGACTTCTACGCGTACCAGGCGATCAACGGCGAGCGCGTACATGCAGGCAAGCCGATGCGCGAGCGCCTTTGGCAGGACGCCGGTCACTACAATCACGAGGTCGGATCGCGCGCATTCGACGCGATCTATTCCGGCGTCCAGGGCTTTGGCTCGCGGGTCACGGTGCGCAATTTCGATCAATTTGTCGCCAGCACCGAAGACGAGCGTCGGGCGTTCCTGGCGGACAACCCGTGGGTCAGCCCTGAAATCGATGAGATTTACGCAAGGCACGGGGCGTCGTTGCCAGCCTCGGGCAATAGCGACGTTTCAGGTCGGCACATCGCCCAATACCCGCCAGCCCGGGACAGCGGTGCCCGCTAGAGCCGGCAAGAAACTTCCTGTGGCGCCTGTGCTCAAACCGACTGACGACTGGCATCGTCTGCCGATGGCGCTTTGCGTCTTCCAGGCCAACGCCGCGTCGATGCCCGCCCGACAATATGTTCAGTACGGCATGCGGGTAGAGTGTAAGAAGCGTCATGATTCGCGCGACTTATTGACGTAGTGCGTCGGCACCCGAAGCCCGGGAGCGACCTAGAGCAACGCGACGGCGGTGAACACAACGGAGGTAGGCATGAACGCAGTCTGGAACAGAGGTCTGGTCGCAGCGATGACGTTGCTGGCGATGGCATGTAGCACCACAACCGTGGGCGCCTTGCCCGAGCCCACAACGGACACGGCCAAGGCCGCCGCGGCGAGCCAGGCCACGGCGGTGTTCGCGGGAGGCTGTTTCTGGGGCGTCGAAGCGGTATTCAAGCACGTCAAGGGCGTGAGCACCGCGACGTCCGGATACGCCGGCGGCTCGGCGGGGACCGCGAGCTATCCACTGGTGGGTACCGGGATGACCGGCCATGCTGAATCTGTCGAGGTCAAGTACGACCCGTCGGTCGTGACCTATGGACAGCTGCTGCGCGTCTTCTTCGCGGTCGCACATGATCCAACCCAACTCAACCGGCAAGGCCCGGACTGGGGCACGCAATACCGCTCTGCGATTTTCTATACGTCACCCGAGCAGGAGCGGGTTGCCAAGGCGTACATCGCCCAACTCGACGCCGCGAAGACGTTCTCCAAACCGATCGTCACCGAGGTGACCCCGCTCAAAGGCTTCTACGCCGCGGAGGACTATCACCAGAACTACCTCGCGCTGCACCCCGACCAACCGTACATCGTGATCAACGACTTGCCCAAACTGGCCTCGTTGAAGTCGGAGTTGCCGGACCTGTACGTCAAGAAATAGGGCGGGGCGGTCGCGCGCAGTGGCCTCTACCCTCTGGCGTTGGGGCGGGGGGTGCTGAACGGTGGCACGCGGATTGCTTTATAGGTTCGCAACACTAGCCAAATCGAGCCAGGAGTCATCATGCACATCACCCCAGCGATTGTCGGCGTTGCCGTCGCAATCCTTGTCCTGATCAACGTCATCGCGGTTTATCGGGCTCACGCGCGCCACCGGCATGTTCGCGCAGCGCTCGACTCGCCGCGTAGGATGGGCCCGCGCGACCATACGGTACAGGTGGAGCGGGCGGTCGAGGTCTTTGCGGACACCGATGCCAAGTTGCGCAAACGCGCTCCGCATCTGTCGACGGTGGAGCGACACGAGATGGCGCGCGCGCTGATGCGCGCGAAGGGTATTTTAATGCCGACGGCGAAGGCGAAACGTTAGTCGCGAGTCGACCGCCGGAGGGCGAACCAACGCTTAGTGCGCCTTGCGCGCGCTTACAGTAAAGAATTGCGCTCCGACAGGACCGCCCGCGACGCCATAGTCCCACCATTCCTGTTCGACCGTGAATCCCGACGCGCCAAGCAGATGCACCAGTTCTTCCGGCGCGTACTGGCGCACGTCTTCGCAGGTTTCGATGCGCTCGACAAGCCGTCCATCGGACGCGACAAGTTCATACCGTCGCTCGATGCGATTGATGTTCGGTGCAATTGCTGCAACGCGCTTCGAGCGTGTCAGCACCGTGTCCTGCTGCTCGCGACGGTAGTCGAGGGTGTATCCGGTGCCTGAGGGCGAAGGCCGTGGGATGAAGGCGTCGACAATTATGGTCGAGCTTTTGGCGAGCACGGCGCGTACGGCCGCCAGCATGCGCGCCGCGTCGCCGGCGCTGGTCATGTACGTGATAAGCGAATACGGGCAGAGGACCAGTGCGAATTGCTCGCTGAAAGCCAATGCCCGCGCATCCATCAGGCACACCTTCGGCACAAGGCCGCGCATCGTGGCCTTTTTCACTAACTGCGACAGCATGCCCGGAGAGGAATCGACGCCGATCATATCGATGCCACGGGCAAGCAAATCGAGCAGTATTCTCCCGTTGCCGCAGCCAAGCTCCAGCACGCGACCATTCGCGCGCGCCGCCAAACGGGTGTAGAACGCGACGTCGTCAAACGCCATGTTCCGTGCCATGTCGAGGTCGTACAGATGCGCGATGCTGTCGTAGTTGGCGCGAGGCATCGACAGTTCAGGCATCGCCGGCCGCCAACAGATTTCGGTACAGATCGCCCTGGATGCCAGCGCAATGGTGCCAGCGAAAACGCGACAACAGCGACGCGTCGGGAGATTCGATGCGCCGCCGCCGGTCTTGATCGTTCAGGAGACCGACAATAGGCTCGATCATGGCGTGAACGTCCGGAACGGTAATGAGTCCACGCAGACCCCTGCCGGAAAAACCGCGCGCGCCATCCTCGGTGCTGACGCACGCGCGTCCCGCCGCAAGCGACTCGATTACCTTGACCGACGAGCCACGTATGCCTGAAAGGGGATTGAGCGTGAGTGCGCTTTCGCCCAGGAGTTCGTCGATGTCATCGCGATGCTCCAGCACGCTGACGTCGAGTTGCGCGAACGCGCTGTCACCCGCGACGACCTGCCTCGCTCCATCGCCCCCGAGCACGACCAGGCGTGCAGTGGGCACGGCGGCCTTGATGGCCGGGTATGCGACGCGGAGAAAATGCCGAATGCCGCCGAGGTTCTGGGCATAGCGAAAAGGTCCCATAAACAACAGTTGCGTCGACGTGGACGGAGCGTGCTCCGCGTCCATCGGGTGGGTGCCGTTGGGAACGCAGATCGTGCGCCGGTGCGCGATCATGCGCTGATCTTCGGCCGAGCAGACCGTGGTTGCGTCGTACGTCGCGAGCACGTGCTCATGAAAGTGGATGGCGGCGACCGGATCCTTGAAGTCCTTGGAATCGTACGCATCATGCAAACCCAAAATCCAGCGCTGCCCGACGGTGCGTAGCTTGCTCAGTGCCGCAAGTTCGACGTGTTCGATCTGGACCAGGTCAGGTTGATAGCGAAGCAAAGCCGATTGGACGGCGTTAGTCAGCGCGCCGTGGCAGTGCGCTTGCATTCGCTCGCCGAGATCAGTGCTCCGGTCGGCTTTTTCAGGTCGTTGCACGAAAACCACTGCGTGTAAGCCGTCGAAATGGCCGAAACTTCGCGCGTCGTACAGCGAAGCCTCATCGGTCACCAGCACAATATCGAATTCCTGGCGTAAGCGCTGGAGGAGACCTTCGATGCGTCGCGCGCCGCCGTGTCGCGGCGGGAAGACGCAAAACGGCGTGACGAGCAGGAGCCGTGGGCGCGTCGTTCTGCCGCCGATGCTGAAGCTGAATGAGGGCGTTAGCTCACATGCCTCTTGTCCTGCGACGGCGAGTACTGGCGGGACGGCGCTCGCGACGCTTCTGCATGCGCGCCAGCGATGGCGCAGGACCTGCATCGCGACCGCGATCCTCGCAAGCTCGCGTTGCGACGCGTATGGTTGATCGCAGACACGCTGCAGCAACCACTGCGCGCCGCGCTGGGTAACGCCATTGCGCACGTCGAACAGGACGCGATTGCGTTCGATGACGCGATCGATCTCGCTAATCGGATAGAACCGCGCCGTCGTCGAGCGATGGCGATGTCGCGCGCGAGCCGTTGGACAGAAAAGCACGCGCAAACCCTCCCGCCACGCCCGCAAGCCCCATTCGACATCTTCCCAGTAGAAGGGGTCGTAAGCCACGCTGTCCCGAACGTAGCGGCGCAGCCGGTCGGTACGAAAGAGCGCGGCACCCCCGCTGACGCAGAGACTCTCGCGTGGCTCGCTGCTGCTGCCGGGCGCCGCATGGAACACCCGCACACCGGAGGCGTCGATGTACCAATCGACAAATCCGGTTTCTTCGCGACGGCGATCCGCGCTTTGCTGAAAAATCTGCGCCCCGATGGCAAAGACGTCGCCGGTGCGCAGCGCCATGAGTTCGCGCACCGCATCGGGTTCGAGCGTCATGTCATTGTTCAACAGCAGCGTCCAGTCGTAACGTGAGGCATCAAGTCCGCGTCCGATGGCTGCGCTGAATCCGTATGCTTCCAGGCTATGGACGAACACGACGGACGGGTGCTTTGTCCGGACGGCGTCGTAATGCTCGCGCGGTGCGCCGTTCGCGACAACGATGATCTGCGCTGGTTCGCCAATCGTCGCCAGCGCGACGCTGACGCTGGCCAATGCTTCGTCGAGCATCTGCGGTGCGTCGCGATCGGGGATCACAACGGAGATACCGGAGCGCCATCCGGTGCGCTCGATTCGCGGCCGATGCTTCGGCGACCACGCTGCGAGCCGGTCCGCCGCAGTGACAGCGCAATAGAGCGGTGCAAGCCGCAGCCGCTGGCGAAGTTGCGTCCCCCACTTGGCCATCAGGAGCGACCCGGCGCAACCATTCGCGACCTGCGATAACGAGCTTTCGGCAGATGCGCGCTCATACCAGGTATGCATCCACGTCATAAAGGCGTGCCTGCGGCGCGGCCGGCCTGGACAACTGGAGTGCCTGCTCGGCGAACATCGCGCACCAGACGTTGTATTGTGGAGGCGCCACGCATGGCGCGAACGGCAGAGACCCGCTTGGCGTGATGTAGTGTACGAGCCGGTGTCTCATTTTTTCCAATGCATGGGGATCGGGCGACCACTCGACGCATCGGAGACGCAGCAGCACGGCTGCCCGCAATGCTTGCGCCACGATGTCGAGACGATCGACACCGGGTGCATCATGTGACTCGGGCAGTGCACCATCGTGCGCCACCGCATGGGTCAGTAACATGTCGACCTGATTGGTCAGTGCGGGCAGCAGCGTCGCCACTGCGCGACGGTCCGGATGCGCGAGCGCGCCTTCGATCGCATACAGCCTGGGATGAGTTTCATCGTGGGGCTGCCCGATGGCGGCGTCGAGGCTTGCCGTTATCGTTGCCGCCGCAGCGTTCCGTACGCCTGCGCCGACCTGCGCGAGGCATTCGCTTGCGGTCAGCACGCCCGCCGCTGCCTTGGCAAGGTAGCCGCCACGCCGTGTCGACCAGCGGTCGGGCGGTGTTGCCGATGCGGGGTTGGCGAGCCATGGATTGAACACGCCGTCATCCGCGATCAGACGCGACAATCGTGCGTCGATGTCGCGTATCAGCGTTTCGTCCGGGTCGATCAATTGAGCGCGTGCTGCCGACGCGACACCGCGCAGAACCATCGCCAGATCGAAGAAGAAGAGCGCCCCGTTGCGCCAATCACTGCCGCGGCCGCGAAGGTACACGCGCGTCGCAGGATCTAAGCACCGGATCCATTTCATGAGCCAGCGTTGTGCCATCGAGGCGTGATATTCGAGCCTGACCGTCGCTCCTTCGCGCGTCGCGGTCCAGGCGAGCCACTGCAGGTAGTAGCCGGTGATTTCCGGATAGATATAGTCGGCACGTCCACCAGGATCGAGCCAGCCCGCGACGCCGCCACACTGTGGCCCGTCCTCCACCTGGGCGCCACTTTCCAGCAGCCACGCTGCAAGCGCTTTGGGCGCGGCGTCGATCGGCGTCGCACGTGCTTCTTTTGCTGTCATTTCCGCACTTAGCCGGCGGACGCTGGCGCTCATGCGTACGCCTGCGACAGCAGGGCCATTTCCAACACACCGACGACTCTCTGCGCCGCGTCCCCCGCGCCGAAAGGCGCGTCCGCGTCCATCGGCAACGGCGGGCGTCTCGGCAACGCCAGAGCCTCCAACGCGGCGCGCACGATCGTGTCACGGTCGATGGGGACCAGCCGCACGAATCCCGTTGCTATGCTCTCCGGACGTTCGGTATTGCACCTCGGCACGAGCAGCGGCGTTCCGAGATGGGGCGCCTCTTCCTGGATGCCGCCGGAATCGCTGATGATGAGCGCCGCGCGCTGTGCGCAATCAATGAACTGCCGGTAACGCATCGGTTCGACGAGGTCGATCGAGGGATGCGATTCGAGGCGCCTGCGGATTGTCGCTGATATCCGGGGATTGGGATGGACGGGGAACAGGATGCGCAGGTCTTGTCGTGCATTAGCAAGTCCGATCAGCGCATCGCAAACGATCGCCGCATTCCTGTCGTAATTGGCGCGCCTGTGCAGCGTGACGAGTACGGTGCTGCGTACGCGCTGCCTGTGTCGGTGCGGATGCTCGGATTTGTCCAACACGTGCCGCAGACTGTCTATACCGGTATTGCCGACGTGATGCACGGCGCAATCGTCGACGCCTTCGGCGAGCAGATTTTCCACCGCCGATCTCGACGGCGCGAAATGGATCTGCGCGATGCGCGCAATTCGCCGGCGAAACCATTCTTCGGGAAATGGCTCGAGCATGGCATCGGTGCGCAGGCCCGCTTCAAGGTGCGCGATAGGGTGGCCGGTATCCCGCGCAGCGCATGCGGCGCTGAATGCCGTGAGTGTATCTCCCTGAAGGACCACCATGTCCGGCTTGTATCGGCGCGCGACCGCCGCGAGCTCCATCCGCAGGTGCTGATGCGACGCCGCGAGGTTGGATAGTGCCGGCAGCGCGTCGAGTTCAATGTCGGCTTTGAGCTCGAGTTCCGCGAGACACGCGCGTACCGCCAACTGGTGCTGTCCGCTGTTGACCAGCAACAGCGAAATATCGGGGTGCCCGTCAAGCGCTTTTACGACGGGCGCTACCTTGATGCACTCGGGTCGCGTTCCAACAAAAATGAGCAGGAGTTTGGATGTCGCAGACGAGCCTGTTCCGATCGATCTCAAGGGTGACGTGCGCAACCGCTCGACGCCGGATGGCGACGAGTGCACCTCGTCCCGCATCGTGGACGCGCGCAAACGCACTGCTGAGGTCATTTGCCTCGCCGAAAGAATTTAAATTTTGGTTTTTTTTACTGCCCCGCTCTGAGACGGGGTCGTGCGGACGAACTGGATACAACCGCTGGCAGCGAATGTAACAAATCTTTACACGCCGCGTCAGACAATTTCCGTGCGAATACGCAGCTGTTGCGGGATGTCCCCTACAAGCTCCATGTCGTTGTCATGTGAGCTTGCCGGAAGCTTGCGTCGTCCGGCGCTTTCACCTCGATTTCCCGCTACCCGCGCCGCAGCGTCAGATCACGCCGCCGATGATGTTGATGCTCATCGCGAGAATGGCGATGTTGAAGATGAAGGCCAGTACGCTGTGCACGAGCGTGAGTCGTCGCATCTGGCGCGTCAGCACGCATACGTCCGATGTTTGCGACGTCATACCGACGACAAACGCGTAGTACGCGAAGTCGAGGTAATCAGGCTCCCGGTCGTCTGGAAATTCGAGGCCGCCGCGATGCGACTTGCTTTCGATTTCACGCGAATAGTACCAACGCGCATAGTGGAATGCGAACAGCGTCTGAATGAGTAACCACGACAGCAGCAGTGCGGTGATCGACAGGGTCAGGTGTCCAGCGCGCGGCCAGAACGCCAGATCTCTGAAATCGCCGACCAGAAAGCCGATCGCGACGAAGCTCGCGCTCGCCGCTGTGACCACGAGGAGGAAGATAACGTAACCGCTCTGATCGTGCGATTGGGCGCGTACGCGCGTCATCGTCGAATCCGCGCGCGCGATCGTGGTCCACGCCAGACCAAGATAGGTCAGCGCGCCTGCATTCCAGCAGATCAGCAGCCGCGAATGGATACGTACCCACGGTTCGAGCAGGAAAAAGATCGCGATGGAAATTATGAGCACGATGCCCAGCCGCCGCGGGGCGCTGAGGCGAACAATCCACGGCAGAGGCAGTTTGGTCGACGACATGTATATTTGGCGCACCTGGAGGCAGTCGCAGGGCATGGCATTGCCGGGACGAAGCTTAGCCGATTTTACATAGCACGTGTCCACGCCTGCTTCGCTCATGGTCGCGGCCGCGCGAATGAAAACGTCGGTATTATTGGCCGACCGACGTCGCTTTCATGCGGGGGAGCTTTTTGACCAGCAGACGATAGATGTCGAGCTCGAAATCGCCTCGTGGTGGTGCATCGACAAGGGCGCCCAGGGCGACGTCGTCATGCGCAGTGCCGAGCCAGCACCAGTTGTGAAAGACGTGCACATCTGTCCGCTCTCCCAAGATGTCCGTCTCTCGCACGGCGACCATCCCCGGATAGGGCCATCGTCGCAGCGCACAGGAGGACAGCGCACCGCGCAGGCGCGCCGCGTGCGCTTCGAGCGTTTCGACGCCGACGCACGCGCCGTCACAACGCTGAACCTGACGGGCAAAGCACGGGCCGACGCGGCGTTCGAGTCCCAGCGTGCTCCAGCACAGCCGAGCGTCCGCGGCGACTTTGCGCAGTGTCGCGCGCGCCACGGAACGCGAAGTGAAGGGCCCGTACAGGCCTTCCAGTGCGCCCGGTTCGATCGCGGCAGAATTGATGTATTCCGGCGGTGCCGGTTCCTGCGAGAGCGCGATCGCCACCATGTCGCGCCGCCGGCGCAGGCGATGATTGTAGGTGGGTAGCAGCGTCTTGATCAGCTGCGATTCGCGCAAGAGCGCGCCAAGTTCGCCCGCAGTTCGCTCGATTTCAATGCGGGTGATCTCGGCCGATATGCGCAGATCGTTGGCGCTTCGATAGTCGCCCGAAAAGTGGGCGGCGACGCGTTCGCGCAGGTTGATGCTCTTGCCAATGTACAGCGGCAACGGGTTGAGGCCGAAAAAGCGGTACACGCCGGGCGCTTCAGGAATGTGCGTCAGCACGTCGGCAGGCAACTGCGACGGCAGGCTGGGCGCCTTGAGCATGCGCGCGATCGCCTCGTCCACCTCATCTACCGGCTTGTCGCGATATAACTGCTGCACGAATCGCCAGAGCACGCGGGCATCGCCGAGCGCGCGATGGCGCTCTTCGGCCTGTAGCGCATGGCGCTCGATGATCGTATCGAGGTTGTGGCGACCCGACTCAGGATAGAGGCGGCGCGAAAGTTTGACCGTGCACAACACTTTGGCCGTGAATGGGCGGCCCAGGCGCCCGAACTCGTGCTTCAGGAATCCGTAGTCGAAGCGCGCGTTGTGCGCGACCAATACGCAACCGGCGATACGCTGCGCGACCTCATCCGCGATCTGTGCGAAGGTTGGGGCATGCGCGACCATCGCGTTGGTTATTCCCGTCAGCGCCCGGATGGCAGGTGGAATGCTGCACTCGGGATTCACCAACGAACTCCATTCGCTGATCTGTGCGATGCCGTCGACGCGGACGATGCCGACCTCTGTCACCCGATCCTCGCCAGGCGTGGTGCCGGTGGTTTCCAGGTCGACGAAGGCAACGGAAGGGGCGAACATGGCTGCTTGACGCGCGAACGATCGTTCGGTAGTGTAGCGCAAATGTCGAACGATCGTTCCTACCTGGCGTCGCTCCAGGATTACTACGCCCGGCATCGGGCGTTGCCATCCTATTCCTCGATCGGTGGTCTGCTGGGGCTACGCTCGAAATCTTCCGTCGCGGCTCTGGTCGCACGCCTGAAGCTCGCCGGACTGGTCGAATCGACACCGGATCGCCGCCTCGCGCCCACGCGTCGCTTTTTTGAACGCCCGCTGGCGGAGTCCCCGGTGCATGCCGGCTTGCCCAACGCGGTCGACGACGCGCCTGCCGACGCCATGACCATTGACGACTACCTGATCGAGCGACCGTCGCAAACTGTCCTGGTGCGCGTGAAGGGCGACTCGATGATGGACGCAGGAATTTTCGACGGCGATCTTGCCGTCGTCGAAAAGCGCAGCGCCGCACGTCGTGGCGACATTGTGATCGCGATCGTTGACAATCAGTTCACCCTCAAGCGCCTCGATCTCGAGCGTGGGCGATTCATCCTGTGCCCCGAGAACAAAGCCTATCCGATCATCCGTCCCGAAGGTACGCTGGAGATATTCGGGGTCATGGTGGGGCTGGTACGCAAGACCGGCTGACGCAGCGCGCGCTGTCCCGAGCGTCGTCGATATCCTTCGCGGCAAAGACGCTTAGCAGGTTTTCTCCACTTCGACGAGCGTGTCGTAAAACGTCGCGGCGCGGCCCATATCGGTCAACGCCTGTCCCGTGACCATGTTTGCATTGGTGCCATCCGGAGAAAGCTTGCGCCACCAGATCGACAACGCAACGACGACGCCGGGCCGCGCCCTGTCGGTTACGCGAGCGGTCAGCACCAGGGCGCCGCGATCGTTGAACGCGCGGACCCGATCGCCGCTGGCGATACGGCGCGCCGCCGCATCATCCGGGTGCAGATCGAGCCAAGGTGTTTTCTCGCGCTCCAGGAACACCGGCAGATTTGCGAATGTCGAGTTCAGCGCGTTGCGCGCTGGCGGCGACAGCAGCGCCAGCGGATAGCGACGCCCAAGTTCCGGATTGCTCGCGACCGATTCGCGCGGCGGCGTGAACGTAGGCAGCGGATCGAGTCCCTGCCGCGCCATCGACTCCGAATAGAATTCGCATTTCCGGGAAGGCGTCGGAAAATCTCCTCGCGCAAAAGGTGCGAAAGGCGAGGGCACGCTGAGGCGCTGCCAGCCCTTGGCTCGCAGCGCATCCCAATCAAGTCCCCGGCCACGGGGATGACTCGTCACAAACGCATTGCGTGCGATGTCTTCATCGGAGTCAGCAAAACAAGCGTCCGCAAAGCCCATGCGCGCGGCGAGCAGACGAAACACTTCCGTATTGGGCTTAGCTTCACCGAGCGGCGCGATCGCGCGGTTATTTGCGATTGCGTACAGATGCCCGTACGACGAATGGACGTCGATATGTTCCAGCTGCGTGGTTGCCGGAAGCACGATGTCGGCATAGTCCGCTGTATCCGTCAGGAAAACGTCATGGACCACGCAGAACAGATCGTCGCGGGCAAAGCCGCGCACGACTTTCGCTGACTCAGGGGCGACGGCGACCGGGTTGGAGTTGTAAACGAAAATCGCGGAAACGGGCGGATCCTTGGCTTCGAGCAATGCGTCGCCGATGGTCGACATGTTGATCGTGCGCGGGCTGTTCCAAATCAAATCGGGTCGCTCCAGGCCCTTGAAGTTCACCGGATAGGTTCCACTCGACGACAGCAATGCGCCCCCGGCCGCATCGCGCCACGAACCGACCAGCGCCGGGAGACAGGCAGCCGTCCGCATGGCCATGCCGCCTCCCGCGTGTCGCTGCATGCCGTAGTTGAGTCGAATCACTGCCGGCCGAATCCTGCCGTAGTCACGCGCGAGACCGACGATCGCAGTCGCCGCCAGGCCAGTGATTTCAGCGGCGCGATGCGGTGGATACTCCTTGGCCCGCTCCTTGAGCAGGTCGAATCCGAGTGTGTAGCGGTCGATGTAATCGTGGTCGAGAAGATCCTCCTCGATAAGCACGTGCATCATCCCCAGCGCGAGTGCGGCGTCGGTGCCCGGAAGCAGGGCGAGGTGCACATCGCACTTTTCGGCCGTCTGGCTCCGATACGGGTCGATGGCAACCAGCTTGGCGCCGCGACGCTTGGCTTCTTGCACGCGGCTCCATAAATGCAGGTTGGAAACGATCGGGTTCGATCCCCAGATCAGAATCAGCCGCGCGTTTTCAAACTGCTCGAGGTCGGTTCCGATCGCCGCGCCGATGGTCGCGACATACCCCGCCTTGCCCGCCGTCGAGCAGATCGTTCGGTCTAGCAGCGAGGCGCCGAGCTTGTGAAAAAAGCGACGATCCATCGATCCGTATTGCAGCAGCCCCATGGTGCCGGCGTAACTGTACGGAAGGATGGCCTGCGGACCCTCCGGCGACGCCGCGATCTCGCTGAAGCGCGAAGCAATGGTTGTCAGCGCCTCGTCCCAGCCGATGCGCTCGAACTTGCCTTCGCCCTTGCGCCCGACGCGTCGCAGTGGATGCAGGACGCGCTGATCCGAATACGTGCGATCGAGGTAACGGGCGACCTTGGTGCAAAGCGTGCCGCGCGTCGTCGGGTGAAGGGGATCGCCGCCAATCGCCACTGCGCGGCCGTTCTCTACCGTCACGTGCATGGCGCATGTGTCCGGACAATCGTGCGGGCACGCGGCGCGCACGATCGTGCGTGGCAACGATGCGGCGTCAGGTCGATCCACTGGCATCGCTACGGCTCGAATGCATAACGCATATTGTAGCCCTGCGAATTCCTTCTTTGCGGTATCGTTGAGTATCGATCGCATCGCTCCATGACCGATGAACTCCGTCTTGCCGCATATCATCTTGCCCGGTGGTGCCGCGATGCCGGCGCTCGGCCTGGGCACCTGGCGCATGGGCGAACGTGTGCAAGAACGCGCTCGCGAAGTCGCTGCATTGAAACTGGGACTGTCGATCGGCCTGGACCTTGTTGACACGGCCGAGATGTACGGGGAGGGCGCCGCTGAGGAAATCGTCGCCGACGCCGTTGGCGCTGAGCGCCGCCAAGCGTTCCTGGTCAGCAAGGTCTATCCGCACAATGCCAGCCGCCGGGGGGCGGTCGCGGCGTGTACGCGCAGCCTCAAGCGCCTGCGTACGGGTTACCTGGATGCTTACTTGCTCCACTGGCGCGGCGATGTTCCGCTCGCGCAGACGGTAACCGCGTTCGAGGAACTGCGCGCTGACGGCAGGATTCGCGCGTGGGGCGTATCGAATTTCGATACGGGAGACATGAAGGAATTGCTGTCGCTTCCGGGAGGCGAGCACTGCGCGATCAATCAGGTGCTGTACCACCTTGGCAGTCGCGGCATCGAACACGATCTGTTGCCGCTATGCCGGGCCCACGGCATTGCGATCATGGCCTACTCGCCGGTGGCGCAAGGCCGCCTGCTGCGGCATCAGGACCTCAACGCACTCGCTGCACGTGAAGGCATGACGGCAGCGGAGATCGCGCTCGCATGGCTGCTGGCACAGCGCGGCGTTGCTGCGATCCCGAAGGCCTCGGACCTTGCTCATGTGCGTGCAGTGCGCGCCGCGCGTGACCTGCGCTTGACTCCCGACTTGCTTGCCGAACTTGACCGAATGTTCCCACCGCCTACCCACGCGACGCCGTTGGCAATGCTGTAACAGACCTTGCCGCGGCACGGCAGCCGGCGGCGCGGCATCGCCAAGGGGACGTCAGCGCGCAACGCGCCTGGACACTACAGGCGAGAAGGCGCGAACGGCAAATCAATGACTTGGTGTGGCTCGCGATGCTGGGCGCTGCCATGGCATGGTTGTTGCGTCGAAGGTTTCCGGAGCAGTCGCAAAGGCGACTGACAATGCAACCGAAGGAAACGTCATGGACTATACGCACTATGACTATCTCGAGCTGCCGCCAGGAGCGTCGGCGGCAAGGATCGAGGCGGCATATCAGACCCTTCTCCAGCGCATGAATGGAAATGCGGACCCGACGCTGCTCAGCAGAATGCAGCAAGCCTACATCGTTCTATCGGATGCGCACCTGCGTGTGGCCTATGACGCCTACTTGCAACGAATCGCCGACGAGGCCGACATGGAGCTCCAGGTCGTGCTCGATCAGAACACGACGCGACTGCCGCGCCGAGTACAAGACATCCCCGCACCGCTGGTCGCGGTGCTGAGCGCGTGGGCAGCATGAATATTTCGCGCAATCGAAGCGTCGCATGCGGCGTCGGCTATAGGGCGGAGCCGTTTCGTCGTGCGCCTTCGCGCGCGCGCCTGCGGCCGCACTCGGCGCGAGTGGCGAGCGCGAGACGCAAGTCGCATCCCGTGCGCAAACCGATTTGCAGAACTCGCCTGACGCCGCTGGCGTCTTCGCGCCGGTCGCCGCCGCCGATCCAGCTCCAATGACAACTGACCGCGCCATGCCCGCATCGTGCGCATCGGCTTAGCATTGACCAACCGCATTGACCAACCGCATTGACCATCAGCATCAGCCAACAGGATGAAGCGCCAGCCGCCAAGCGTCATGGCAACCTCTCAAGCACGATAGCGGTATATCCGCTTTGCTTTGACTGCGCCGGCGACGGCCTATTGAACGGGGGAAATGGGAATGGAGAAATGCGTCAATTGCCAATACTATGACCGGCGTAACGCGCGACCGACCGACGGACGCGCGCCGGTAATGTGGGGACAGTGCCGGCGCCATTCCCCGCATCTCAGTCCACTCAACGCGACGAAGGCCTATCTCGTCGAAGGTGTATGGCCGCTCATCCGCGACGATGACTGGTGTGGCGAATGGCGGGCGCCCACGCAATCTTCCATCGCACGCGCGAGTTTCACGCCGCGTGCCGTCGAAAATACGGGAACCGCGGCGGCGGCAACGCCGGCATCCGCGCGCTCGCCGGTACCCTTGGCGATCGCCGGGGACTAGGCCGATTTAGATCAGAGGCCGGCGACGACGACCATGTTCATGTTCGCCGCGCCTTCCCGCGCGGCGCGCGCGACAAGGTATTCCGTAGAGTCGTAGAAAGCGCGCGCCTTCTCAACCGTAGCAAATTCCAGCAGGACGATGCGGTTGGGACTCCACGTGCCTTCCAGCCGCGCGTGCTCGCCCCCGCGCACCAGGTACCGACCGCCATGCCGGGCGATCGCTGCCTCGGCCAACTTCTTGTAGACATCGTAGCGCGTCGGGTCAGTCACTTTGGTATCGACGAGGATATAAGCTGCCATTGGCTTCACTCCGCGGTAGTTGAACCGCGCGCAAACATTGCGCACGCGCCACAGTTTGCAGGGCAGCCACGGCAATCGCAAGTGACAAGTCGGTGGGAACGCCCGCCTTGACGATCGGCTACCATGACGGCCGTGACTCCAGCGATCATCAACTGCGCTCGCCGACGGAATGACGGCGATCACTCCCAACCGCCGACTCGCCCGCCAACTACTGCGCGAATTCGATTTGCGCAGCGAGCAGCAGGACGAAGAACCTGGCCCACCGCGTCCGTACTGCCTTACGCGACATGGCTTGAAACGCTGTGGGAGCAGCATGCCGACTGCGTTGTCCGACGCCGGCGCGATGACGCTGCTGACGTCGGCGCAGAGTTTGTATCTGTGGCGCAATGTCGTCGATGCCGCAGCAAATGCTCTTGCTCGATGCAGCAGGTGCTGCCCGCCTGGCGGCCGAGGCGTGGACGCTGATCCACGGATGGGGCGCCGGTGGCGAGAGTTGGCGGGCGTGGCCACGCGGACCACGACGACGCCGACGATCCGGCGGTCTTCGCAACGTGGGCGGAGGCCTATTCCGAGGGAGCTGCGCCGTTCGGCAACGCTCGATGCTGCGCAGCTTCCCGATATTCTGGCGCGCAATGCAGCTCGGCTCGACTGCGGCAATTTGCGGGCGATGTTGGTCGGGTTCGTCGAACTCACGCCACAGCAGCGGCGATTGATTGCGGCGCTGACTGCGGCAGGCGCAGACGTCCGCACGGGCGAATCGCTGCCGGAACGCATCGCCGGCGGCATCGCGCACACCGGCGGCGAATGCGCGGGAAGAGACTCATCGCCGCGCTGACGTGGGCGCGCGACCTGACGGCTGCGCGAGCCCGATGCGCGCATCGGCATCGTCATCGAAAACCTTGCCCAAGCGTCGCGACGAAGCTCTGCTGCTGGCGGACGAATTGCTATGCCCGGAACTGGGCTCCCGGCATCGGCTTGCCGCGCACGCGGCCCTACGAAGTGTCGCTGGGCATACCGCTGCTCCGAGGTTCCGCTCGTGCTGGCCGCGCTCGGATTGATCGCGTTCGCCGAAGGGCCGCTGCCTGCCGGCGAAGCGGCGGCGCTGCTGCGATCGCCCGTATCTTCCCGACGCCGAAAGCGCGCGGCTCGGGCGCGCGGCGATCGAACGCGATTGGCTGGAATCAGGGCAACGCGAGGTCACGCTCAACGACGTCATCGCTGCCGCACAACGGCGCTCGCCCGACGCTCGCCAGGCGTTGGCAGGTAGCTCGAGACGCCTCGCGCAACGCGCCCGGGCGCAGCGCCGAGGGAATGGGTCGGACGCCTGGCGCGCATGGCTATCCGCCGCAGGGTGGCCTGGATCGCTCGCGCTGGATAGCGTCGAACATCAGGCGCGAGAGGCATGGGAAACACTGCTCGCGCGATTTCGTCCGTCTCGGCGCCGTCACGCCGCGGCTCGCCCGCGCCGACGCGGTACGGACGTTGCGCGCCTTGGCGCAGGGATCGCGTGTTCCAGCCCGAAGGCAGCGACGCGCCCATTCAGCTGCTCGGCATGCTAGAAGGCTCGGGCCTGGCCTTCGATGCACTTTGGGTCGCGGGCTTGTCGGCCGACCGGTGGCCACCGCCGCCGGCACCGAATCCGCTGCTTCCCCTTCATTGGCAACGCGAACGCAATGTGCCGCGCGCCACAGCCCAGGGTGAGCTGGCCTACGCGCGCGCCTTGACGTCGCGTTTCGCGATGGCGGCGCCGGAAGTCGTCTTCAGCAGTGCCGCGACGACGGACGATCTTCCGTTGGCGCCGTCGGCGCTGTTACTCGATTATCCGGAATTCACGGCGCCGCCTCAGTCGGCCGCGCAACGTGGACGCAGGCAATTGCCGCCAGCGCGGCATTCGACGAACGTCGCCGACGACTATGCGACCTGCGTCTCGCAGCGGGTACCACGGCACCGGGCGGCGCGGGCATCGTGGCAGCACAAAGCGACTGTCCCTTCCAGGCGGTCGCGCGCCACCGGCTGCGCGCTGAGGCCATGGCCATCGCCGCTGGCCGGTCTGTCGCGATCGGAACGTGGGATGTTGCTGCATGCGACGATGGCCGCATTCTGGACCGCGCTGCGCGACCATCGTCGCGCTCGCCGCGCTCGACGCTTCGCAGCGGGCGGCGCGCATTGACGGCGGCTGTCGCCAGCAGGACTGGCATCGCATTGCCGGCCGCGCGCTGGCGCATGCGCTGCCGCCCATCGTTCGCGACGGCGAAGCGCGGCGCATTGCGAGCGTGCTCGGTGCGTGGCTCGACCTGGAACTCGATCGTCCCGCGTTCACGCTGACCGGCGACCGAAGTCGCAGCGGTGCTCGAACTCGACGGACTCCGCTTTGGCTTGCGCATCGATCGCATCGATGCTCTCGCCGATGGCGGTTCGGTCATCATCGACTACAAATCCGGTCGAGCGACGGACCGAAACAGTGGTTCGACGAACGACCGCGGGCATCCGCAACTGGGCATGTATGCGCTGGCGCAGCGCGTCGGCGCACGCCGCATGTTCCCTTGCGCGCAGTCGCTTATGCGCAGCTCAAACCCGACGCAATCAAGGCCATCGGTCTCGCCGCCGATCCCGTCGCGTGGCCGGCTCTCACCGACCTTTCGAAGCTCGAACGCTTCCGGCGACTGGAGTGCCGTCGAATCTGGTGGCGCGTCCGTCTCGGCGCGCTTGCACGGGAGATCGCGAGCGGGCTGGGCGGCCGTGGCGCCGCGCAAATATCCGTCGCCCTGTCGCAACTGCGGATTGCAGGCGCTGTGCCGCATCGATTCGGTTCTGCTTGCCGACGACGAAGAGCGCAGACGATGACTGAGGCGACGTGCGCGTGACGACGCGGCGCGGCTGCAGTGCGCTCGACATCACGCGCTCGTTCATCGTGCAGGCGCCCGCCGGCTCGGGCAAGACGGGCCTGCTGATCCAGCGCTTTCTGGCGCTGCTCGCTACGGTCGCGCAGCCCGGAGGCGATCGTGGCGATGACGTTCACGCAAAAAGGCCGCCGGCGAGATCCTGGAGCGCATCATCGATGCGCTTCGCGCCGCGCGATGCGCACCGCGAGCCGCCAGAGCCGCACGACGCGTTGACCTGGCGCCTGGCGCGAAAGGCGCTCGAGCACGACGCCGCCCAGGGGTGGAACCTGCTTGCGCATCCTTCGCGACTGCGCATTCTGACCATCGACGCGCTGTGCGGCGCACTGATGCGGCAAGCGCCGCTGACCATCAAGCTGGGCGCGTCGCCGCGCTTCGTCGAGCGCGCCGAGGCCATGTACGTGCAAGCAGCGCAGGAAGAACTCGCCGGCGCGGACGCGACGAGCGCCTCATGGCGGGCGCTGCTCGATTATCTGGACAATGACGCCGAGCGGGTCGTCAAGCTCCTCGCGAGCATGCTCGGCAAGCGCGATCAGTGGCTGCGCTATCGTGGTAACGCGCGACGTGTCCGGACTTGCGCGCCGCGCTCGAGCAATCGCTCGCGATTGAAATCGAGCATGAACTCGGCCCACCTGCGGACACTCTTTCCGCATGATCTCGTCGACCGCTTCTGGAGTCTCACGCGCTTCGCGGCGTGAAACTGGTGCGCACAACGCCAGCGCATCCGATGGCCGGATTCCTGACGGCGCGTGCGCTTCCGTCGACCGCGGCCGACGCGCTCGCGCTGTGGCGAAGCCTCGCCGATTGGATGCTTACCAAGAACGGCGGCATCGCACGAAGTGGACCGCCGCTGAAGGCTTTCCGGCGAAGGGCAAGGCGAGCGGTCCCGGCGCCGAGCGACCGTGTCGCGCGCAAGCAGGCGATGGAGCGGTTGATGCGTGAACTCGATGCCGTGGCGGGGCTTGCCGCCGCGCTGGACCGGCGCGCGTGGTTGCCGTTCCGGCGAACTATGACGAGGCTGACTGGGCCTTCGTCGCGGCACTGCTCGAAGTACTGCCGCGCGCCGCGCGCGAGATTGCGCGCTGGTATTCGCGCGCGAAGGTGCGATCGATTTCGCCGAAGGAACGCTGATCGCGCTGTTCGCGCTGGACACCGATGTTCCAAGCGATCTGCTGCTGGCGATCGACATGCGCATTTCGCATTTGCTGATCGACGAATTCCAGGACACGTCGTTCGCGCAGTACCAGCCTCGTCGAGGGCCTGACCGCGGGCTGGGAGCCAGGCGACGGGCGCACGCTGTTCATCGTCGGCGATCCGATGCAGTCGATCTACGGCTTTCGCGAGGCCAACGTCGGATTGTTTGTCGCTGCGCAACAGCAACGGCGCCTGGGTCGGTCGCGCTCGAAGCCGCTGACGCTGACGCGCAATTTTCGCTCGCGACCGTTGCTTGTCGCGTGGGTCAATGAGGCGTTCTCCCGCGTTTGCCGGTGCGCGACGATCCCGATCGGGGTGCGGTTGCTTTCAAGGCCGCGGCGTCGACGCGGGAAGCGGCGCCCGAGCAGGCGGTGACGCTCCACCTTTTTGCAGACACGCATCGGGAAGCCCAGGCTGTCGTCGCGCACATCGATTCGCGCTCAGTGCACAACATGGCGTCGGTCGCCGTTCTCGTGCGCAAGCGGGCCGATCTGGAGGCGATTCTGCCGGCGTTGCGCCACGTCCACGCATCGAATTCAAGGCGCGTCGGTCTGGATCGACTCTCGGAGCGACCGGCGCTGCTCGATCTGCTGTCTCTGACGCACGCGCTGCTGCAGCCCGCCGATCGTCTCGCGTGGCTGTCGACGTTGCGCGCGCCCTGGTGCGGCCTAACGCTGCCCGACCTCGTGCGGATTGAGCAACGAGTGGATCGTTGCCCGAGTTGCGCGCGGCACACAAGGCGCCGATGGCTTGGCTGATCTTTCGCCGGACGGCCGGGCTCGGCTCGCGCGCTTCATGGACGTCGTTACGCCCGCCCTCGCGCGCCGTGGCCGCGTGCCATTGCCCGCCGCTGGTCCGCGCAACGTGGCTGGCACTCGGCGGGCCCGGCGTGCGTCGCCGAGCCGATCGATCTGGCCGCGGCGGACCGATTTTTTGCGTTGCTGGCGACGCACGCCGAGCGGCGGCGACGTGCCGAAATGGTCCGCACTGGTCGAGTCGCTCGCGGATCTCCATGTCGAGCCCGACGCCACCGACGCCTCGCGCGTGCAGATCATGACGCTACATCGGGCGAAGGGACTCGAATTCGACGTCGTCATCATGCCAGGGCTGTCTCGGCCGCCGCGCTCCGCGGACGATCAGCTGTTGCTGTGGCGTGATCGCCCATGGGGGTTGCTGCTCGCTCCCTTGAAGGCGCGCATACCGGGGGCCGACAAGAGTCCACTCTACACCTACTTGCGCACGCTGGCAGCCGACCGCGACGCAGCGGAGCTGGGTCGGTTGCTCTATGTCGGGTGCACGCGGGCAAGGAGCGATTGCACCTCACCGCGTGCGCCGCCATCGACGAGAAGCAAGCAGAAGCACTCCGTTGGAAGCGGCCCTCCAGGGGAACGTCGCTGGCGACGTTGTGGCCTGCCACTGCGAGCGAGGCGCCCCCGCCGCAGCCGCCCGACGCTCTCGGCCTGCAGCGGCGACCACGCGAGCCGGCATAGCGTTGCGCCGATTGTCGCTGGACTGGCGCCTGCCGCCATTCCCCCCGCGATCTCCGCGTCGCGAACCATCGATGTCGTCGAGCAGCGAGAGGGGATCGCGTTCGACTGGGCGCGCGAATCGGCGCGCCAGATCGGCATCGCTGCACACCGTCTCCTGCGCAGCATCGGTGACGACGGCTCTGGAACGATGGGACGCATTGCGCATCGACGCCTTGCGGCCGCGAATCGAACGCGAATTCATGACACTCGGGTTCACGGCGAAGAAGCGCGCGCGTCAGCCGCGCTGGTCGCGCAGGGCGCTTCGGCGACGCTCGCCGATCCGCAGGGTCGATGGCTGTTCGATGCCGCTCACGCCGAAGCAGGAAGCGAAGTCGCGCTGACCGGCGAGCGCGAAGGTGCGATTGTGCGCGTTGTCCTTGATCGCACTTTCGTCGATGCCAAGGGCACCCGCTGGATCGTGGATTTCAAGCTGTCGAGGCACGAAGGTGCGGATCGCGAAGGGTTTCTGGACGGCGAGCGGGAGCGTTATCGCCAGCAACTCGAAGACTATGCGCGCGTAATGGGCGGTATTGATGCGCGACCCGTGCGCGTAGGGCTATATTTCCCGCTGCTGCGCGGCTGGCGGGAATGGGTTCCGCCGGTCTGAAGCGCGAGGGGTTTAGAATCGTGCCGCGCGGCGCTGGACCCGAACCCTCGCGGCGAGCTAAAATCCAAGCTTTTCAATATCTTCCGCGTCCGAGGATCCCAACGAAAACTAAGGGAACCGACGGCGCAGGCCAAACTGCTCGGACCATTGCGTGCATGTATTCAGGGGCTTTCCCAGCGTCGCTCAGGGCCATGTTGCGTTGACCATCGGCAATTTCGACGGCGTCCACCGCGGCCATCAGGCGATGCTGTCGCGCTTGACCGAAGCCGCCGAAGATCTGGAACTGCCATCGGCGGTGCTCACCTTCGATCCGCACCCGCGCGAATTTTTCGCTCGCGACAACGCGCCACCGCGGCTGTCGTCGATCCGCGGCAAGCTGGAGCACTTCCTCGCGGCCGGCGTAGCGCGCGTCCATGTCGCGCGATTCGACGCAGAACTCGCGGCCATGTCGGCGGAAGATTTCATCGAACGCGTGCTGGTAGGACGGCTGGGCGTTCGCTGGGTGCTGGTCGGCGACGATTTCCGCTTCGGGCGGGGACGAACCGGAGATCTGGCGGTCCTGCGCGCGTCCGCCCGCAGTTTCAGCGTGGAAGCGATGCCCACCGTATCCATCGACGCCGAACGCGCTTCGAGCACCGCGGTCCGCAACGCGCTCGCGGCCGGCGAGCTCGATCACGCGGCGAGGTTGCTTGGGCATCCCTATGCGATATCCGGTCGCGTGGCCCATGGCGACAAGCTGGGCGCAAGCCTGGGTTTCCCGACCGCCAACATCGTGTTGCGGCACAAGCCCGCGTTGAGCGGCATCTTCGCTGTGCGCGTGCATGGCCTTGGGGCAACGTCCCTCACCGGTGTGGCAAGTCTGGGCGTGCGGCCGACGGTGAAGGTGGGGGCCAAGCCGCTCCTGGAAGTATTCCTGTTCGATTTCAACGAGCCGATTTACGGTCACCGAGTGAATGTCGAGTTCCTGCATAAGCTTCGGGACGAGGAACGTTATCCGGATCTCCAAACGCTGACCCGTCAAATCCATTCCGACGTTGCCCGCGCGCGCGAATATTTCGCGAGCCATTCCTAACCGACCGAACATCGCGCAATGCCTGACCCACAAAAAATCAACTACAAAGCTACGCTGAATCTGCCGGACACACCGTTCCCCATGCGCGGCGATCTGGCCCGGCGCGAGCCGGCGTGGGTGGAGGACTGGAAGCAGCGCAAGGTCTACGAAGCGATTCGTGAGGCAAGTCGCGGGCGACCGAAGTTCGTGCTGCACGACGGGCCGCCGTATGCCAATGCCGCGATCCACATCGGCCATGCCGTCAACAAGATCCTCAAGGACATCGTGGTCAAGAGCCGGCAGCTCGCGGGTTTCGACGCGCCGTACGTCCCCGGCTGGGACTGCCACGGCATGCCCATCGAGGTCCAGATCGAGAAAACGTATGGCAAGAATCTGCCGACCGCCGAAACGCAGCGGCTGTGCCGCGCGTACGCGACCGAACAGATCGCGTTGCAGAAAGCGGATTTCCAGCGCCTGGGCGTGCTCGGTGATTGGGACCATCCGTATACGACGATGGATTACGCCAACGAGGCGAACGAAATCCGGACACTCGGCGCGCTGCTTGAAAAAGGCTACCTGTATCGCGGACTGAAGCCAGTCAACTGGTGTTTCGACTGCCACAGTGCGTTGGCCGAAGCCGAAGTGGAGTACGAGGACCGCCAGGACATCGCGATTGATGTCGCATTCGAGCTGGAAGAGGGCGAGCGCGAAAAGCTGGCGCGCGCATTTGGCCTGGCTGCGTTGCCGGAGAGTGCCGTGGCGGCGGTCGTCTGGACGACGACGCCATGGACGATACCGGCCAATCAGGCGCTCAATGTCCATCCGGAATTCACTTACGCGCTCGTACGAACGCCGCGCGGTCTTCTTGTTCTGGCGCAGGATCTCGTGGCGTCCTCGTTGGCACGCATCAAGCTCGACGGCGAAGTCATCGCTACCGCGCCGGGCAGAGCACTGGAGCTGATTCGCTTTCGTCATCCGTTCTACGATCGCGCCTCGCCGGTCTACCTCGGCGCTTATGTCACGCTCGACCAGGGCACGGGCATCGTCCACAGCTCGCCCGCGTATGGCGTCGACGACTTCCTGTCCTGCCGTCGCTACGGCATGGCCGACGACGACATGCTCAACCCGGTGCAGGGCGATGGCCGCTACGCGGAGAGCCTGCAGTTTTTTGGCGGCCTCAAGATCTGGGACGCGAATCCGAGAATCGTCGACAAGCTCCGCGATGTCGGCGCATTGCTGCACGCGGAAAAGATCACCCACAGCTACATGCACTGCTGGCGGCATCGCACGCCAATCATTTATCGGGCGACGACGCAATGGTTCGCGGGTATGGGCGATGTACCTGGTTATCGTGGCGTGAAACCCGCGGTTTCGCTGCGCGCCACGGCGCTGGCAGGCATCGAGGCGACGCAGTTCTTTCCGGCATGGGGCAAATCGAGGCTGTACGGCATGATTGCGAACCGGCCGGACTGGACGCTCTCGCGGCAGCGTCAGTGGGGCACGCCGCTGCCGTTTTTTGTCGACAAGGAAACCGAGGCGCTGCATCCTGATACGCCGGCGCTGCTCGAACTCGCCGCATTGAAGGTAGAGCGCGGCGGCATCGAATCGTGGTTCGAATCGACACACGAGGACTTCGGCGTCGACCCCGCGAAATATCGCAAGCTGACTGACACACTGGACGTGTGGTTCGACTCGGGTTCCACGCATCAAACCGTGCTCAGGCACAATCCGTCCCTGAGGTTTCCCGCCGATTTGTATCTCGAAGGGTCGGATCAGCATCGCGGCTGGTTCCATTCGTCGCTGCTGACGTCCTCGATGCTCAATGGCGTGCCGCCGTACAAAGCATTGTTGACGCACGGATTCGCGGTCGACGGCGATGGCAAGAAAATGTCGAAGTCGAAAGGCAATGTCGTCGCGCCGCAAAAAATATGGAGCGCACTGGGTGCTGAAATCCTGCGGCTATGGGTCGGCGCCACGGATTACTCCGGCGACTTGTCCATCTCCGACGAAATTCTCAAACGCGTTGTGGAGAGCTATCGGCGTATTCGCAACACCTTGCGCTTTCTGCTTGCCAACACGGCTGACTTCGACGCGGCGATGCACGCGGTGCCGCTCACGAAGACTGATCGAGATCGATCGATTTGCGCTGGCGCAAGCGCAGTTGCTCATGAACGAAGTTGAAGCGGACTTTGAACGCTACGAATTTCACCTCGTGATCCAGCGCCTGCAAACCTACTGCTCGGAAGAGCTGGGCGGTTTTTACCTCGACGTGCTGAAGGATCGCCTTTACACGGCGGGCAAGGAAAGCCACGCGCGCAGATCCGCACAGACGGCGCTGGCGCTGATACGCGATGCGCTGCTCAAGATGATGGCGCCAGTGCTGTCGTTCACCGCAGAAGAGGCGTGGCGGATTTTGTATCCGGATGACGCCACGATTTTCGGACACGTGTGGAAGGGATCGCTGCCACAATTGTCGGATACCACTGCGCTGCTGCAAAAATGGCATCGGCTGCAGGCCGTGCGCGCAGTGGCACAAAAGGAACTCGAGACGCTGCGTCAGGACGGCAAGATCGGTTCTTCGCTCGAAGCCGAAGTGACGATCGCTGCGCCGGATGACGAGTACGCCGCGCTGGCATCGCTTGGCGATGACTTGCGCTTTGTTCTGATCACGTCTGCCGCGCGGGTCGAGCGGGGCGACAGCCTGGTCGTCGCCGTCAACCCCAGTGCGCATACCAAATGCGAACGCTGCTGGCACTGGCGCGACGATGTCGGCAACGATAGCGCTCATCCGACGATTTGCGGGCGATGCGTGGCCAATCTATTCGGCGCGGGCGAGCCCCGCGCCTACGCGTGAGTTCGAGCCAGCCACCCGCACTTGATGCGCGGCGTTGGTGGCCGTGGCTATTGCTGTCGATCGCGATCGTCATCGTCGATCAACTGTCGAAGCATGCGGTGCTGGCGATCCTGCGACCAGCCGAGGAACGGGCCGTAACCTCCTTCTTCAGCTTTGTGCTCGCCTTCAACGCCGGTGCTGCGTTTAGCTTCCTGGGCAACGCCTCGGGCTGGCAGCGCTATCTATTCAGTGCCTTTGCCGTCGCGGCGTCGGCAGTCATCATCGTGTTGCTGAAACGCGGCGGAAGCAAGATTTACTGTGCCGCATTGAGCTTGATACTCGGCGGCGCGCTGGGTAATCTATGGGATCGTGCGACCCTCGGCCGGGTCGTCGATTTCATCCTGGTCCATGATTTCTTGCCGCGAAGGCTTCCCGGTGCTGCATGGTTCGACCCCTTTCCAGCATTCAATGTCGCCGACAGTGCGATAACCATCGGTGCGGTGTTGCTGATCCTCGACAGTTTTCGGCGGCGGCCAACTCGCGCCGCAAAGCCACGGCAAGGCGCGCCATGACTGATTTGCTGCTCGCCAATCCCCGCGGTTTTTGCGCCGGGGTCGATCGCGCGATCGCCATTGTCGAGCAGGCGCTTGCGCATTATGGTGCGCCAATCTACGTGCGCCACGAGGTCGTGCACAACAAATTCGTCGTCGATGGCTTGCGTGCAAAGGGCGCCGTATTCGTCGATGAACTCGGCGACGTCCCTCCCGGGAGCACTGTGGTTTTCAGTGCGCATGGCGTGTCGCGGGCCGTCCGGGCTGAAGCACAGCGAGCGCGGGCTCACCGTTTTCGATGCCACCTGCCCCCTGGTGACCAAAGTTCATATCGAAGTTGCGAAGATGCGCGAGCAGGGACGCGAACTCGTGATGATCGGCCACTCCGGGCACCCGGAAGTCGAAGGCACGATGGGCCAGTCCGACGGGGGCATTCATCTGGTCGAATCGACCACCGACGTTGAGCGGCTAGTGGTGCGCGATCCGGGAAATCTTGCATACGTTACGCAGACCACGCTGTCGGTCGACGATGCCGCGGCGGTAGTCGATGCGCTCAAGCATCGCTTTCCGTCGATCATCGGCCCGAAGAAGGACGATATCTGCTACGCGACCCAAAATCGTCAGGATGCCGTCAAATTCATGGCGCCGCGCTGCGACATCGTCATTGTCGTCGGCAGTCCGAACAGTTCCAACTCCAACCGCCTGCGGGAGGTCGCGGCAAATCGGGGGATCGACGCCTACATGATCGACAATGCGCGCGAGTTGCGCCAGGAATGGCTCGCGGGTAAGCACCGCGTCGGCGTTACCGCAGGCGCCTCGGCGCCCGAAGTTCTCGTCCGCGAGGTCATCGCGCGCCTCAGGGAATTGGGCGTGGCCAACGTGCAGGAACTTGACGGCGTGGTCGAGCGGATCGTGTTTCCGCTGCCGAAAGGCCTGTCGACGAAAACCGCCGCGGACGCGAGCTAAGTCAGCGTGGCGCGCGCTTGAGCGAACGCATCCAGCCCAATCCTGCCACCAACGCCAGGATTGCCAGCACGGTGGCGGTGGCCGCGCAAAGCGCCTGACGCCCGGAATCGCTCCAGGCGCGCACGACACCCTCCGCGAAATACCATGGCAGCAGCAAGAGCACCCATTGCACCGAACGCGGGCGCCCTTGGGCCACGCCCGGCCAGAGCAACGCCAGCGGAAGCGCTTTCAGTGCGAACAAAAAGGCGCCCGGTCTCAGCGGCGCGAGCCAGATTTCCCACAGGATTTCGAGCAGCAGTAACGCTGTCAGCGCCGCGGTAAGCGCGCGACGCCAGGCGTCGGTTGATCCCATCACGCGACCGCGATGTACTCGAAGAGCTCGAATCCTGGACCTTGGTCGACCAACTTTGTCAGCACGACGGTGCTCAGGGCGGGGCCCCGGCGCAATGCGATGGCCTGTTCGACCTGGAACGCACCGGCAGGCGTCAGCGCCATCGGTGGCGATCCATCCTGACCTTCGTCAGGCAGCAATACCACCGGCTGGAACGACGTGCTCCCGGTGCCTTCCGCCTGCGCGGCCGCCGCCTCGGGACTGTCCGTCAGCAACTCGCAGCCGAATTCGAGCCCGCTGCCGCGCAATGTATTGCGAAACCAGCGGACCTGCGCAACCTGCAACGTATTGCGCCCTTCGACCCGCAACGCAATCAGGTCGCCGATGCGCAAGGGCGCATGCGCGGAGTCGATCTGACGCAGTGCGTAGCCGGCGGGCGTGTGGTTGATGACCTGACAGGCGTGCATCGGCGGCAGGCCCGTGGGCGGATTGGCGACGTTGCCATGCGTTCCGCGGCTGTACTGCCACACAGCGGCCAGGCCAGCGCACATTACGACGCGCGCTCGCGAAGGCAGACGGTTGAATTGCCGCGCCGGCGGAATCGCCCACTGCCGTAACAGGCGTCGCAGCAGCGCCGTATATTGAAGTACCGAGGCAGCGTCCTTGCTGATGTTGGCAGGCGCGCCACCGCCGGTGTCGAGGCCGCGCAGTTGTTCCTGAATCTGAAACGCGAGATCGAAGGTCAGCAGAAACATCTTGCTGCCGTCGATGTTGCCACCCTTGTTAGCTGAGAACGGCGGAAAGTCGTGGCCCAGGGGAACGATGGCGACGGCTTTCGCGAGGCGGTGCACGGGCGCCACGTCGGTGATCTTGGCCCAGTGCGAGTGCTCCTGTAGATATTGCACGACTTGGGCGAGTTGTCCCGGCAGGAAGCCATAGGGATTGGCCAGCGCGAGCAGGAGTGCCTGCATATACAGCCGCTCGGGGGTGGCGTCCGGATTGTCGCTGGCGACCGGAGTTTGATGGAGCCCGCGGTCGAAAGCAAACTTGTAGATGAGATGCGCGTCGTGCCAGGTGCGCGCGGGAACTGGCGAATAGGAAAGATAGCTGTTGATGAGCACACGGGCAGTGCATTGCAGGCAGCGATGGATCAGCGCAATCAGAAGTCGATTGCCCGTCAACAGGATGCGCTTGCCAGCCTCGTGCGCAAGCAGGTGCTTGTACGCCGTCGACAACTCGGCCGACAGCGTCAGCGATGCCTTGGCGGCTTCCAGCGACTTGCCCGACAGCGGGTGCGGCGCACGGGAAAACTGGCGCTCGAGATTAGGCCAAAGCGTCTGTGCGGTTGTGTAGTACTTTTCGGAGAGTTCAAGTCGCCGCGATTCGGATAGCGAAACGCGATTGGTTGCCGCGAGTGCGTCGCCAATCACGCGCGCTGCTTCCGTCGCATCCCCTCTGAGAAGATCGTCCAACCAAGGGGCGACGCGAGCCAGCCGGGTCTCCGGAGGGTTCGAAGGGCGTTCGTCGATTTGCGGCAGACTAAGGGCCAGGGCCATGTTCTTTTGCAGGTTCTAATCCGCCGTTTGATTGTAGACGATGCGCCCCGCTTTGGGCCGCTGGAGCCTATCCTCCGTGCAAAAAACGGACCACCGGTTCGATCTGGTCGTCGGAGAGCATCATCGGCGCATGGCCGACGCCGGCGAATTCGATCAGCCGAGGCCGCGGCCCGCGCTCTTGCATCGCGTGCGCTGTCGTACTGGACAACAGATCGGATTCCTTACCGCGCAGTAGCAACGTCGGGCATTGAATTGCGTCCCAAATCGGCCAAAGATCGACTGGTTTTGCTAGGTTCGCGCGAAACGGAACCGCAATACCCGGGTCATATTTCAACCTCCAGCGGCCGTCGGGAGTCTGTTGAGCAGCGCTGCGCGACAGACTTTCCCACTGGACATCCGACAGCGCTCCGAACGTAGCCGACACGGCGCGCACGTGCGCCTCCAGCGCCGCGAAGGTGTCGAATAGTGGATCAAGCCCGACATAAGCGGCGATGCGGGCCAACGCTCCGGGCTCGATCACCGGTCCGACATCGTTGACGACCATCCGCGTGATCGGTGTCCCCGGTTGCGCAGCCATTACCATTCCGAGGAGACCACCCATCGACGTGCCGACCCAGCCGACCTGGTTAGCATGCGCGTGCGCAAGCATCGCCGCGAGCGTGGTCAGGTACGTTGCGGTGTTGTAGTCGCCGGGATCGCGCAGCCGGTCGCTCTCACCGCGCCCAGGCATGTCGGGACAAATGACGCGGAACATCGGTGCGAGTGCGCTGGCGAGGTCGTCGAAATCGCGCGCGTTACGGGTCAATCCATGGACGCATACGACGATTCGCGCATTGTCGGGGTCGCCCCATTCGCGATATGCGACGCGATGGAATCCGTGCTGGCTGAGGCTGTTGAAGGAATGTTCGCGAGGGATGGCCATGCGATAGCGTCCGGTACTGTTGTATCTTTGCCGCGGCACGGCATCGTCGGCGAAAACACCGCCCGCGTCAAACTCGCGCTCGACTCAGGTCAGAAGTTCGGGCGGCATGATCGGCAGAAAGCCCACGCCGTCGCCGCTCAGAAATGCCGCAATTTCGTCGCGGCGCATCATCGCGTCGGCAAATCCGAGCGCGATGAGCTCCCGGCAGTAGTGCCAATCGAACAGCAGGTAAGACAACAGGTTGGCGCCGGTGCCTTCGGTGCCGCCGAGGCCATGCAGGAGATAACGTACGCCCGTTGGCAGCCGGTCGGCATGAGCGACGGCCATTTGTCCAAGGTCGCGGCTGGGTGCGAGGAGCAGTGCGTCGACGTGCGCGACCTCCGGATGCTGTGCCTGCAACTCGGGCGGCACGAAGTTCAGGACCTGGTTGAGGCGCAACATGCGCTCGAGATCGGCGCCAAGGTTGTCGAGAAATATGCTCGTGAGCGCATGCCCGGCGATCTGCGCGAACGTGGGATAGGTCGGTGGGTGGCTGAGCGATTCCAGGGTGGGGCGCTGGCCCGCGAACTGGCCCACCGCGACGACCAGAATCCGACGCGCGCCTAAATGGAGTGCGGGTGACAGTGGTGCAATCTGGCGCATCGAGCCATCTGCGTAATAGTCCATCGCAATGCGCACTGACGGGAAAACGAACGGGATGGCGGTCGACGCCAGCAGGTGGTCGATAGTGATGAGCGCCCGCTCTCCGCGCCGGCGCGTTCGCCGCCAGGGCGCGAGCGACGGCGCACCATCGAAAAAACTCACCGCATGCCCCGTCGTGTAGCTGGTCGCATTGATCGCCAGCGCGTTCAATTGCCCAGCCAGAATGCGGGCAGGCACGGCTGACATGTCGAGTGCGCGTTCGAGCAGACCGCGCAATGGTGCGTTGTCGAGCATCGACGTCGCCTCCGCGGGTCCGCCGTGTCCACCCACCAGCACGGACGCAAGCCAGCGCATCCCGTAGCCGGCGACGTTGACGAGTTCGGCTTCATAGACGTCGTCGACGGTTATGTTGCGCCACAGACGAAGGGCCCGCGCGACACCACGACGCCAGTTGTCGGCATTTGCGGCGAGCGCAGCGGCGTTGATCGCACCTGCCGATGTGCCGGTGATGACGCCGAACGGTGACTGCGGCTGACGCTTGAGAATGCGCGCCACGGCGCGTAATGCACCGATCTGGTAGGCCGCGCGCGCACCACCTCCAGACAATACGACCGCGGTTTGCGCGTGCGGTGAGGTCATGCGGCGCAGGCGCTTGGGTGTTCTCCCCGAACAGCGCTGCGCGCCGCTTCCCCCAAGGGGCGAGTGCCTTGGGGCTGCCCTGCGGCACTCATTCGTCGCGCAACGTGTGGTCCAGCATCATCAGCATCGCCGCCGTCGCGCCCCAGATGTAGCGATCGCCATACGGAATGGCAAAGTAGTCCCGGCGCCGGTCGCCGAGCATGCGGAAATGCCGTTGCTGATTGGCAGGTTCGAGCAGGAACGCGAGCGGGACTTCAAAAACGTCGGCGACTTCCACGGGATCCGGTTGGAGCTCGAAAGGTGGCTCGACCCACCCGACGACCGGGGTGACCAGGTAACCGCTCACGGTTTCGTAGGTTGCCAACGTGCCAAGCAATGTAATGCGCTCACGAGGCAACCCGACTTCCTCTTCCGTTTCGCGCAGCGCCGTCGATCCAAGATCGGGATCGGTCGTCTCTACGCGCCCTCCGGGGAAACTTATCTGGCCCGCATGGTCTGGGAGGTCCGCGCTTCGTTGGGTCAGCAGGACCGTGAGGCCGTCCGTGCGGTTGACCAGCGGAACAAGCACGGCAGCCGCGGTTGGTTCGCCCTCACGCCCAGGGAGCCGAAAACCGTCCGACATGCGCAACGCGGATGCAGGTGCAGGACGCGCGAGGCGTTCCCGCAGCCAACTCTGCTGCGCGGCGGCTGGAAGATGGAGAAACGGTAGCGGCATCGTCGGTGCGCCGGCGCGCCGCAGGCGCGGCCGACAACCACCACATGATACCGCGACCGTTCGATGGGGCGTCGGCCTCGCCGTCGAGTCGGTGCTTCAGGCGGCAGTCACAGTGTCGTTGAAGTGGCGCTCGCGCGTCGGTTGCAGGTAGGCGATCGCCCCGGGCACGAGTTGAAGCGCACGGAAGGTAGCACGCGGCAATTCGACGTTGATTGTCTGGCGATCCGGTTCGAGCGCGAATTCGAGTCGGCTGACCGGGCCGACGGTGGCACTGTGCACAAGCCTTGCCGGCAACGCATTAACCGCGGGTTGCGTGAGCACGGCGAATTCGTGCGGCCGCACGAAAACTTGCTCCGTCGAACCAGCGACGAATGGCAGCCGGTTGACGTGTCCGAGAAACTCGAACACGAACGGCGTGGCCGGATGATCGTAGACTTCGTCGGGCGTGCCGATCTGTTCGATCCTGCCGCGATTCATCACGACGACGCGATCGGCCACTTCGAGCGCCTCCTCCTGATCGTGCGTCACAAATACGCTGGTCACATGCACCTCGTCGTGCAGACGTCGCAGCCAGCGCCGCAGTTCCTGCCGTATCTTGGCGTCGAGCGCGCCGAAAGGCTCGTCGAGCAGCAGTACCCGAGGCTCGACCGCCAGTGCGCGGGCCAGTGCGACGCGTTGCCGCTGCCCGCCGGATAGCTGACTGGGAAACTGGTCGGCGAGCCAGTCGAGCTGCACCAGCTTCAGCAAATTGTCGACCCGGGCCCTGATTTGCGGCTCGCGCAGCCGCTGATTGCGCGAGCGCACGCGCAAGCCGAAGGCGATATTCTCGAAAATGGTCATGTGGCCGAACAACGCGTAGTGCTGAAACACGAATCCGACCTGGCGGTCTCGCGCATGTGTGCAGGTCGCGTCGTCTCCATGGAAGGCAATGGTCCCTGCGTCGGGTGCCTCCAGACCGGCGATGATCCGCAATAGCGAAGTCTTGCCGGAACCCGAGGGACCGAGCAGTGCCAGCAATTCTCCCTCGACAACTTCCATATCGACGTTGTCGACGGCGACAAAGTTGCCGAAGCGCTTGGTGATGCCGGTGACTTGAATGCTCAAGTTGCTTCCTTTCCTGCGTGGGTGCGCGGCTCCGCGATGATCTTGAGTATCAGCGTCAGCAATGCCAGCAGCGCCAACAACGACGCCACCGCAAACGCGGCGGCGAACTGGTATTCGTTGTACAGAATTTCGACCTGAAGCGGCAACGTGTTGGTACTCCCGCGAATGTGTCCGGACACAACCGAGACAGCGCCGAATTCGCCCATGGCGCGTGCGTTGCACAGGATCACTCCATAGAGCAGCCCCCACTTGATATTTGGCAGTGTTATCCGCCAGAACATCTGCCAGCCGTTGGCGCCGAGCACGATCGCCGCTTCTTCCTGTTCATTGCCCTGCGCCTGCATCAGCGGAATCAATTCCCGCGCAACGAATGGCAAAGTGACGAAGATCGTCGCAAGCACGATGCCGGGCACGGCAAAGATCACCTTGAGGTCGTGCTCGCGCAGCCATCCGCCGAACCAGCCCTGCAAACCAAACACGAGCACATAAATAAGGCCGGCGACCACCGGCGACACCGAAAACGGCAAATCGATCAGGGTCGTCAACAGCTTCTTGCCTGGAAAGCTGAACTTGGCAATAGCCCATGCGGCCGCGATGCCAAAGACGAGATTGAGTGGTACGGCGATGCCTGCGGCGAGCAGCGTCAGGCGAATCGCCGCCAACGCGTCATCGTCGACGATCGCCGCGAAATAGACGCTGACGCCCTTCGCGAACGCTTGCACGAAGACGAACGCAAGAGGCACGAACAGGAATAGCGCGAGAAACACCAGGGCGATGCCGATCAGCAACCGCCGGACCCACGCAGGTTCGCTGGTCCCGGCGTTGCGATCTGGTGATTCCGATGCGATCGCGACTGACATACGCCTCAGGTCTGCGCGCCCTGACGTTGCCTGCTCCATGCCTGCAGTGCGTTTATGGCCAGCAGTAGTACGAACGAGATCAACAGCATTACGACGGCAATCGCGGTTGCGCCCGCATAGTCATACTGTTCGAGCTTGGTGATGATCAGCAGCGGCGTGATCTCGGACACCATCGGCATGTTGCCCGCGATGAAGATAACCGAACCGTATTCGCCAATGGCTCGGGCAAACGCGAGGGCGAAACCGGTGAGCAGCGCAGGGGTGACGATTGGAAAGATGACGCGGCGAAAGCTTTGCCACCGCGACGCGCCGAGCGTGGCGGCAACTTCCTCGAGTTCGCGCGGAAGCTGCTCCAGCACGGGTTGCACAGTGCGCACGACGAACGGCAGACCGATGAACGTCAGCGCAACGAATACGCCAAGAGGCGTGTACGCCACCTTCACTCCCAAGGGCAGCAACGCCGCGCCGAGCCAGCCTTTTGGAGAAAACAGGCCAGCGAGCGCGATGCCTGCTACCGCGGTGGGCAGCGCAAACGGGAGGTCCACCAACGCATCGGTCACGCGTTTACCGGGAAAACGGTACCGCACCAATACCCAGGCCACCACCAGCCCGAATACGGCGTTGACCGATGCGGCGCCGAACGCCGCGCCGAAAGTCAGCCTGTAGCTCGCGACGACGCGCGGCGAGGTGACGGTGTCGATGAACGCCGGCCACGACAACTCCGTGGTCTTGATGAACGCGGCCGACAACGGCAGCAGGACGATCAGTCCAAGATAGAGAAGCGTATAGCCCAGGCTGAGGCCAAAACCGGGCAATACATTGGGGCGCCTCGATTGTCTTCCCCCTTGCGCGCGTTGCGACGTCGCGATGCTGCGCATCTGAATTCGATCATCGCGTGTCACTGTCCCGGCTTGTAAATCGAATCGAACGTGCCGCCATCGGCGAAGTGCGTCTTCTGCGCGACTTGCCAGTTGCCGAAATAGTCCTTCAGTTCAAACAGCGTGACCTGCTGGAACTGCTTGTCGTACTTCTTCGCAACCGTATCGAGTGTCGGGCGATAGAAATTGCGCGCGACAATCTCCTGGCCCTCCGGGGTATAGAGGTAGTCGAGGTAAACCTGGGCCACTTTGCGCGTGCCTTTCTTGTCCACCACCTTGTCGACAAGTGCCACCGGAGGCTCGGCGAGGATGCTCACCGACGGCACTACGATCTGCACCTTATCCGGCCCGAGTTCCTTGACCGCAAGGTAGGCTTCGTTTTCCCAGGCAAGGAGCACGTCGCCGATGCCGCGCTCGACAAAGGTCGTGGTCGCGCCACGCGCGCCGGAGTCCAGCACCGGCACGTTGGCGTAGAGCTTGCGCACGAATTCCTTCGCCTGCACTTCGCTCCCGGTCTTGCGTTGCGCGTAGCCCCATGCCGCGAGGTAGTTCCAGCGGGCACCGCCGGAAGTCTTGGGGTTGGGGGTTATGACTGCAACGCCAGGCTTGATCAGATCGTCCCAGTCCCTGATCCCTTTGGGATTTCCCTTGCGTACCAGGAATACGATGGTCGACGTGTAGGGCGAACTGTTGTGCGGCAATCGCGTCTGCCAATTCTCGGGCAGGAGTTTGGCCTTTTGCGCGATGGCGTCGATGTCATAGGCCAGTGCCAGCGTAACAACGTCGGCGTCGATGCCGTCGATCACGCTGCGCGCCTGCGCGCCCGAGCCGCCATTCGACAACTTGACCGAGATCTTTTCGCCGGTCTTTGCTTCCCAGTACTTGGCGAAACTTGCGTTGACGTCTGCATAGAGTTCGCGCGTCGGGTCATACGACACATTGAGGAGCGTCGTGGCGGACTGTGCGCCGAGTGGAAGCGCCGCGGCCATGGCGATGGAGAAGGCCGCGAATAGTGTTTTGACCATAACGAAAATCTCCAATCAATATAAGAAAATCAAAATACCAAACTTCCAGCGATATAGGTTGCCCGGTAAAGGCCGCACACGGCGGCCTTGTTTTGGGATGGGCACTTTCGCCCGCGTTCACATCAACCGGCGGCTGTCTGAATGATCACCCGACATCGTTGTGCAGCAGATCGGTCGATCGCGACCGCGGCGGCCTGGTATTGCGGTCCCAGCAGAATCAGCGTCGGCCCGTCGAAGCGCCGTGCTTCGATCTGCGGCAATTGCGAGAGCGTCGTGAATTCTGCGCGCGCATGCGCAAGTGAAGCATTCTCGACGATTGCGACGGGCGCGGTGTCGGGCATTCCCGCCGCTCGCAGGGCAGTGGTGATGGCCTCTGCCTGACCCGAGCCCATATAAATCGCCGCGGTATCGGCTGCCAGCACGCTCGCCACCCAACTGCTCGCTTCCTCGCCTGCGCCGACGCGCGGGGTTACGAAAGTCACCGTCCGCGCGACGCCGCGCTGCGTGAGTGAAATGCCGAGTTCCGCGCTTGCCGCCAGCGCTGCAGTGACGCCGGGAACAATCTCAAATTTGATGCCAGCTTTTTCCAGAGCAGCGATTTCCTCTTGCGCGCGGCCGAATAGCAACGGATCGCCGCCTTTGAGACGAACGACGACGTCGTGTTTTGCCGCCGCGTCGACGAGGCGCTTGTTGATGAATTTTTGGCCCGTGGAGTGCTTGCCGCAGCGTTTGCCGACCGCGATTTTCTGCGCCCGAAGGGCCAGGGCGATTGTGCCTGGATGCACGAGCGCGTCGTGGAAAACAATGTCGGCACGCTCGAGCAGGCGGGCGGCGCGCAGCGTGAGCAGGTCTGGCGCGCCGGGTCCTGCGCCAACGAGGTAGACCGTGCCGGTCTTCGCTGAGGTACCTTCGCGCCGCGCGTTCATGTAATCAGCCCCGCAGCGACGGTGTTGTTGTTCGACTCGTCGATCAGAATGAAACTGCCGGTCGCGGGATTTTCCGAGTAACGGTCCGCGAATATAGGCTGCGCGAGCGTCAATCCGATGCTGCCGATGTCGTTCATGACCAGCGTCTCAAGTGCCGGCTCGCGCTGCTGTGTCGACACGTTCCAGCGATGGGCGACACGGTCGATTCGGGCGCGCACTTCACGTGTGGTGTGGCGCAGCAGATACTTGCGCCGCGGGTCGAAAGGTGCGGCCGACAGCCAGCATACCGTCGCCTGGACCGCGCTGGCAGTCACCGGCGCAGCGTGTTCGCGCACCAGCATATCGCCGCGACCAATGTCGAATTCGTCGTCAAGAGTAAGGGTAACGCTGGCGTGTAATCCGGCGGCCTGCAGGGTATCGTCGAAACCACGGATCTCGCGTACGCGCGTGGTTCGGCCCGAGGGCAGCGCGGTGACGCGATCGCCGACCGCGATCGAGCCGGACTCGATGCGCCCCATATAGCCGCGCCTCTCTCGCCGGGCGCGCCACTCTCGCCCGCGTCGGCGCGCCACATATTGCACCGGAAAACGGAAGGGCGCATCCGCGACCGGCTGCGCGACGTCGACCGTTTCCAGAATTTGCAGCAAGGTCGGCCCCTGGTACCAGCGGAGGTTCTGTCCGCGGTCGACGACCATGTCACCTGCGAGCGCGGACATGGGCACGAAATGGGCAGCGCCTATGCCTGAACGCCGAGCGAACTCATCGAAATCGCGCACGATGCCGTCGAACACCGGTTGCGCAAAGTCGACGAGGTCCATCTTGTTGACCGCCACGACAAGATGGCGGATACCGAGCAAATGCGCGAGCGTCGCATGGCGGCGTGTCTGCGTGACGATGCCGTGGCGTGCATCCACCAGCAGGATCGCGAGGTCTGCCGTGCTGGCCGCGGTCACCATGTTGCGCGTGTACTGCTCGTGGCCGGGCGCATCGGCGATGATGAATTTGCGCAATGCGGTGGCGAAGTAGCGATAGGCAACATCGATGGTGATGCCTTGCTCGCGCTCGGCAATGAGCCCATCGGTCAGCAGCGACAGGTCGAGCGTTTGCCCACGCCTTTGCGCGGTCCGCTCGAGCGTCGCAAGCTGATCGGCGAGTATGGCTTTCGTGTCGTAAAGAAGGCGTCCGATGAGGGTGCTCTTGCCGTCGTCCACGCTGCCTGCGGTCAGGAACCGCAACACGCCATGGTCGAGCATGTCGATCTTATCCATGGCCGACATCAGAAGTAGCCTTCCTTTTTGCGCAGCTCCATCGAGGCATCGTTGGTCTGGTCGTCCAGGCGCGTAGCGCCGCGCTCGGTGATGGTTGCAGTTGCCGTCTCGGCGATGATCGCCTCGATCGTCGTCGCTTCGGATGCGACCGGCGCAGTGCAGGTGATGTCGCCCACGGTCCGGAAGCGCACCGAGAGGTCAACCGCTGATTCGCCTTCGCGCGGCGGTGTCAACGCGGTCACTGGAACCAGTGAGTCCCCTCTGCGGATCACCGGACGCCGATGCGCCAGATAGATGGACGGAATTTCGAGTTCCTCGCGTGCGATGTACTGCCAGATGTCGAGCTCGGTCCAGTTGCTTATCGGGAATACGCGGACGTTTTCGCCGGCATGGACGCGCGCGTTGTACAGATTCCAGAGTTCCGGCCGCTGATTGCGCGGGTCCCATTGCCCGAAACTGTCGCGGAAGGAGAAGATGCGCTCCTTCGCCCGCGCCTTTTCCTCGTCACGGCGCGCCCCGCCGATGCACGCGTCGAATTCGAATTCGGCGATCGCGTCGAGCAGCGTCACCGATTGATGGCGGTTGCGACTTTCTCGCGGATCGCGCAACACGACACGGCCGGCGGCGATTGAATCTTCAACCGACCGCACGATCAGGCGTTCACCCAACTGCGCTGCGCGATAGTCACGGAATTCGATAACTTCCGGGAAATTGTGGCCCGTGTCGATATGCAGCAACGGAAACGGAAACCGCCAGGGTCGAAAGGCTTTTTCCGCAAGACGGAGCAGGACGAGCGAATCCTTGCCACCCGAGAAGAGCAACGCGGGCGTACGGCATTGACCTGCGACCTCGCGCAGGATGTGGATCGCCTCGGATTCCAGCCAGCTCAGGTGATCGGCGTCGGCGACCGCTGGTGCGACTGCCTGCCAGGCTGGTGGCACAGTGGTCGCACCGGCATGCAGCTCCGGCTCGAGAAATGCAGCGTCAGTCATGCGTCACCTCGAGTCGTCGCCTCGATCCGAACTGCAATACCAAGTGGGCGCCGGTGGATTCCACATTCCTTGTGCTCCGCTTGCTCCCACCACCAGCGTCCGGCGCGAATATCTTCGCCGGGCTCGACGGCGCGCGTGCATGGCGCGCAGCCGATGCTGGGGTAGCCTCTGTCGTGGAGGGGATTGTAGGGAACGCTGTGGGCACGCAGGTACTGCCAGACGTCGGCGTCGCTCCAATCCGCGAGCGGATTGAACTTCCACAGGCCGTGCGATTGATCGAATGCCTCGATGGGCACTTCGGTTCGCGCTGTCGACTGCGTGCGGCGCAATCCGGTGATCCAGGCGCCGCTTCCCGACAGCGCCCGGACCAGCGGCGCAGTCTTGCGAATCGCACAGCAGTGTTGGCGCAGCTCGACGCTGCGATAGAACGCATTGGTGCCGTGTTCGCGAACGAAAGCTTCCAGCGCATGATGATCGGGGTAGAACACGTCGATCGGCAGTTGATAGTGTTCGCGCACGCGATCGATCAAGGTGTATGTCTCGGCCGGGAGGCGGCCGGTGTCCAGCGTGAAAATCCGAACCGGCAACGCATGGCGCGCGATCAAGTCCGTCAATACCATGTCTTCCGCGCCGAAGCTGCTGGCGAGGGCCGGCGACGCATGGCGCGACGAGATGCGGTGGAGCAGGGCGAGCACAACCTCGCTCTGGCGCTCGAGATTCATCGCGGCATTCATGCGGGAGGTGCCTCGCCATCGATTGCGCCGCGCCGGCGGAACAGCGGTACCGGGCGATCGAATGTCGATTGATAGTTGTCGCTGAAGTCCGTAAGACCCTTGAGCGCGTCGGCGAGATCGCGATCGGCACGCACCGCAAAAGCATTGAAGCCGCACGCATGCAAATAGTAGAGTTGATCGCGCAGGATGTCGCCGATCGCGCGCAGCTCGCCGGTATAGCCGAACTTTTCGCGCAGCAAGCGGCCCGTCGAATAGCCGCGGCCATCAGTGAATAATGGAAAATCGACGGCGATCAGCGGCAACCCGCCAACATCGCCGGCGAGCGCGGCCGGATCGTCGCTGGGCGCAAGCCACACGCCGACGTCCCCGCGGGCGAGCAACGCGTCGCGCTGGCGTTGCCAAAGGGCGAGCGGCACAATTACCGGCGTGTCGGCAGCGATCGCCGCGAACTGCTCGGCATCGCGGAGCAGTGTCCAGCGATCGTCCGCGATCACGCGATCCTTAATGAGTCGAGGCATACACCCGCTCCTTGAACGGTTCGATGCCGAGGCGGCGCACCGTGTCGATGAACCGTTCGTCTGCGTGGCGCCGTTCGACGTATACGTCGACCAGCCGCTCCACGACATCGGGCATTTCCTTGGCGGCAAACGAGGGACCAATTACTTTGCCCAGCGACGCATTCATACCCTGATCCCCGCCGATGGAGACCTGGTACCACTCTTCGCCGTTCTTATCGACGCCAAGCACACCGATATTGCCGACATGGTGATGGCCGCAAGCATTCATGCATCCGGAAATGTTGAGCGCGAGGTCGCCCAGGTCGTACAGATAGTCCAGATCGTCGAAGCGGCGCTGGATGGCTTCGGCAATGGGGATCGACTTCGCATTCGCAAGCGAGCAGAAATCGCCGCCCGGGCAGCAAATGATGTCGGTAAGCAGCCCGATGTTCGGCGTGGCAAAACCGAGTTCCTTCAATTCGCCCCACAGCGCCAGTAAGGCCTCCTGCCTGACGTCGGAAAAGATCAGATTCTGTTCATGCGCGATGCGCAACTCGCCAAAACTGTACGCGTCGGCAAGGTCGGCGACGGCGTCCATTTGGTTTGATGTCGCGTCGCCCGGCGGTACGCCGGTCTTCTTCAGCGACAGCGTTACTGCCGCGTAGCCCGGGATCTTGTGGGGGAAGACGTTGCGTTTGACCCAGTTGGCAAACGCACGATTGTCGGCGACCGCCGAACGGAACCCCGCGTCGTCGCCGGGAAGAGTCTCGTACGCTGGCGCGTCGAAGAACGACGCAAGCCGCGCGATCTCCGCGTCCGTGACCGTCCCGGGACCACCTTTGATGCGCTGCCAATCGGCCTCGACATGCTGACGAAACACGTCGAGCGTCATTTCCTTGACGAGTATCTTGATCCGCGCCTTGTACTTGTTGTCGCGGCGCCCGAAACGGTTGTAGACGCGCATGATCGCGTCGAAGTAGTTGAGCACCTCGGCGCGTGGCACGAATTCACGGATCACGTGCCCGACGATCGGCGTTCGCCCCAGTCCGCCACCGACCAGAACGCGAAAGCCGATCTCGCCCACATCGTTGCGCACGGCGTGGACGCCGATGTCGTGCACCAGCGTCGCCGCGCGATCGGTGGTTGCGCCTGAAACGGCGATCTTGAACTTGCGCGGGAGATAGGCGAATTCGGGGTGGAACGTCGACCATTGCCGGAACAACTCGCAATACGGGCGCGGATCGACCAACTCGTCGGCGGCAACACCGGCGAAATGGTCGCTGGTGATGTTGCGGATGCAGTTGCCGCTCGTCTGGATCGCGTGCATTTCCACCTGGGCAAGTTCGGCGAGGATGTCTGGCACGTCTTCGAGTCGCGGCCAGTTGAACTGGATGTTCTGCCGCGTGGTGAAGTGGCCATAGCCTCTGTCATACTTCCTGCCAATGTGCGCGAGCTTGCGCAATTGCTTCGACGACAACAGGCCATACGGGACGGCAATGCGCAGCATCGGCGCGTAGCGCTGGATGTACAGACCGTTTTGCAGGCGCAATGGCCGGAATTCGTCCTCGGTCAATGTGCCGGCGAGGAAGCGCCGCGTCTGGTCGCGGAATTGGGCGACACGTTCGTCGACGAAGCGTTGGTCGTATTGGTCGTAGCGGTACATATCGCAAGGTTACCGGCGGCCCCATATTCGGAGAAGGAATGCGTGGCAATGAACTGATAGCTGTGCGCTATATAGGATGGCGGCGATTTTGACCCGGGGGCTTATCCTCTTCGGACATGGCGCCCGCGATCCCCGTTGGGCCGAACCCTTCGAGCGGCTGCGCGCCAAGGTCCAGCGCGCCCGGCCGAATCTGCCGGTTGCCCTCGCGTACCTGGAGCTGATGACGCCAGACCTGGACACTGCGGTCGACCAGCTGGTCGCGGCGGGCTGCTGGCAGTTGCGCGTGGTACCGGTGTTTCTGGGGCAGGGCGGTCACGTGCGTCGGGATTTGCCGACCCTGATCGATCGTGCAGGCGCCCGCCATTCCGCACTGGTGATCGAACTCGCGCAACCCGTGGGCGAAAACGACGTCGTACTCGATCAAATTGCCGCCGTCTGCATCGACGGGCTTCCAAGATAAAGGGCGGCAATGCGAGTTGTCGTGCTTGGCGCCGGCGTCGTCGGCCTTACAACGGCCTATTACCTGACACGTGACGGATATCGCGTCACGGTCATCGATCGCAACGACGGCGTCGCGCTGGAGACGAGTTTTGCCAACGGCGCGCAGCTTTCCTACAGCTACGTCGCACCGCTCGCCGGGCCTGGCGTTTTGCCCAAGATTCCACCGTGGCTGCTGCGGCGCGACTCTCCTCTTCGCTTCTATCCCGCGCTTGATCCCGACCAATGGCGCTGGCTGCTTGAATTCGTCCTCGCGTGCAACCGCACCCAGAGCGACCTGACGACTCGTCGACTGCTCGCGCTGTCGTTCTACAGCCGCGAGCTGATGCGGGCGTTCATTGCGAGCGAGCACATCGATTTCGGCCACGCCACCAATGGCAAGCTGGTCGTGTTCTCGGACGCCGAAGGCTTCGACAGCGCGCGACGGCTCGTCGACTATCAGCGCTCGCTTGGCTGCGAGCAGGATGCAGTGGAGCGTCAGGGCTGCCTCGAACTGGAACCCGCCCTTGCCGATACTCGATCGCGTCTCGGCACGCGGCTGGTTGGCGGCATCCTTACGCGTAGCGAGGAGGTCGGCGACTGCTATCGATTTTGCGTCGGCCTCGAGCGCCGGCTGAGACAACTCGGCGTGGTATTTGCGCTAGGGACGGAAATTCGCGCCTTGCGTCGCGAGGCAGGTCGGATTACGGAAGTTGCCACGAGTGTCGGCGACGTCGATGGCGATGCGTTTGTGGTCGCCTTGGGTGCCCAGGCGCCACAGCTGACCCGAGCGCTGGGTGTACGCGTGCCTGTGTATCCGCTCAAGGGGTACAGCCTGACGCTTCCGGTCAGCGGCACTGGGCCCCGCGCCAGCATCACCGATTTCAAGCGCAAGGTCGTCTATGCGCCGCTGCGAGGCGCGGACGGGCCGCAACTGCGGGTCGCCGGCATGGCCGACATTGCCGGTCACTCTACCCGTCCCGACCCGGTCCGGCTGAACCAGCTTGTTGCCGAAGTCAGGCAGAGTTTTCCGCGGGCGGCCGACTTCACGATGCCGCTTTCCGCAATGCAGCCTTGGTGTGGGCTGCGTCCCGCAACGCCCAAAGGAACGCCCCTGCTCGGCGCCACCGCCATTCCCAATCTGTTTCTCAATTGCGGTCAGGGAGCACTTGGATGGACGCTTGCACTTGCGAGCGCGAAAGTCGTTTGCGACGCCATCGCCGGAAGGAAAACTGAGGTCTCTCTGGATGGGTTTACCCTTTAGCTGCGTTCGATGGATCTAAGATAGGGTCCGCGGTGGATGGTGATATGATACTTTATAAAGACAGCATAACTTTTTGATAAAACACAACTCACGGTAGGGACAAGCAGCCAGCACCCGTCGTCAGAGCACTGTTTTTATCGCCGAATCGACCGCGGCCACTTTCGCCACGCAAAGGCTAAGGTAACAGCAGCGAACCGAGTTCAAGCGCGGCGTCGTGCAGTGGCAGATAAAAGCGTTCCGCCATTTCTTCGCCGTCAACCAATCGCCCCTGCAGGATGACATTGATCCCTGCAACGTAATGGCCGCCCGCGTCGCGAACAGGAACCGCCAACGTGCACAGGCGCGACTCCATCAACTGACTAGCGAATGCGAATCCCGATTCGCGCACCGTGGTCAGCAGCGGGAGCAGTTGCTCCGCGGATGTAGGCGTGAAATCCGTATAGGGATGAAACCTCGCCTGCTCCAGATAATCGGTTAACTCGGTTTGCGGTATCTGCGCGAGCATGACGTGCCCGATCGACGTACAGTACGCGGGGAGGCGACGCCCTACATTGAGGGCAGGTGACATGATGCGGGACGACGCTGAGCGCGCGATATAAACGATTTCCTCCCCATCCAGCATTGCGAGTGAGCACGCCTCGCGCAAGGACTCGCCAAGGCGATCGAGAATGGGTTGCGCGAGCACGGCGATCGGAGAGGCCGACAAGTAACCGTGGCTGAAAGAGAGCACGCGCGGCCGCAAATAGAATCGGCGCGCCTCGTCTGCCGCCACGAATCCCAGCTTCTCGAGCGTATGTAGGCTGCGCCGTGCGGCAGCTCGCGGTATCCCCGTGCGGTGGCTGACCTGCGCAATCGACATCCCCCGTCTCTTGTCCGAAAGGGTCAACAAGACGCCGAGTCCGCGGGCCAGCGCAATGACGAAGTCAGGATCATTGCCAATCGCTGCGATCTTGTCAGCCACCAGTGTGTTGGGTTCGGGAAATGTCGGTCGGGCCGTGATTACGCGGGCCGAGTTCTCTCGAGTCGTATCGGGCTGGTGCACCACCGGGGTGGGATCTGGCATTTTGGCCTTTCCTAACCACGCTCCTGACTTGGTACAAATCGCCTGCAATCGCGGCCAACCTGCAAATCGACGACCAGAGCGCAATGCGCCGTACGTTGGCAGGTTCGCCCAAGATATGCCATATGATAGATTGCGTGGCGAATAGTGGGCGCCTAGCGCACACATTGCCGCCATACGCACTTGACCCATCGCAGAACAACGTTCTATTGTTCTCGTATTCGAGGCGTGGGCCTAACCGGGAGGCACAGGACGAGTTCGGGTTAGGCAGCCTTTTGTCTACCTTCATATTCCGATTCATAAGTTCCGCTTCGTGCCTCATGGTTTCACGGGTCAGTACTGTCGCAACGAGGCCGTCCGATCCCTCCAGAATCGGCGGTTCCCCGACCAGCTGGCTTCGTGCAGATTGCGGCGCGGACGGAACTCCATGAATTCTCTTCAACCGGCCAGCGCAAGGCAGCTCGGCCGTTTTTCCACAACAAAACACCAGGAGTGCAATCGATGGGCGCGACCGAGACAAAAAAGGTGATCACCGAAGAACAGCAACAGGAACTCGACGCGGTTTTCGAGCGCGCGCGCAGAGCCCTGGCGATTATCGAGACCTACGATCAAGCACGGGTTGATCGCCTTTGCCAGGCAGTTGCCTGGGCCGTCGCCAACAAGCAAACGTTCACGCGGCTGGTCGAAATGGGCATCGAAGAGAGTGGCCTTGGCGACGCGGTAAGCCGCATGGGCAAACGAATGAAGATCCGCGGCGTATTGCGCGACGCGCTCCGCCAGAAGAGCGTAGGCGTCATCGAGGAACTGCCTGAGAAGGGCATCGTCAAGTACGGCAAGCCGGCCGGAATCATTGCTTGCATCGTCCCTACGACGAACCCCGACCTTACCCCGGCCGGCAACGCCATCTACGGGATCAAGGCGCGCGACGTGGTCATCTTCTCACCGCATCCGCGGTCCAAGAAGACCTCCTTCGAAACGGTGCGCCTCATGCGCGATGCGCTGGAGCGAGAAGGTGCGCCCGCCGACATCCTGCAGTGCCTGACCAGGGTCAACATCCCAATGTCGCAGGCGCTCATGGCGCGGGCCGATCTGATTGTGGCCACGGGCGGCCAGCCAATGGTCCGCGCCGCGTATAGCTCGGGCACGCCAGCTTACGGTGTCGGCGCGGGCAACTCGACGATGATCATCGATGAGACCGCGAATATTGCGGAGGCCGCACACAATACGCGGCTCTCCAAGACATCGGATTTCGGCTCGGGCTGCTCGGCCGACGGCAACCTGATTATCGAAGCGTCGATCTTCGACAGACTGCTGGATCAACTTCAAAACGAGGGTGGCTACTTAGCGAACGACCAGGAAAAAGCACAGTTGCGTCGCGTCATGTGGGACGACGAGCAGCACCGTACGGCGGACACGGTTGCCATCGCGCCGCAGCAACTCGCGAGGGCAGCTGGCTTTACGATCCCTTCCGACCGCAAGTTCATCATCGTCCGCGGGGATGGTATCGGCAAAGACCATCCGTTTTCCGGCGAGAAGTTGACGACACTGCTGGCTGTGTACAAGTACAAGGGCTTCGATCAGGCGCTCGAGATGATGCGCAGCATCTATGACGTGGGTGGCAAAGGGCATTCTTGCGGCATCTACTCATTCAACCAGGATCACATCCATCGCCTCGCACTGGCGGCGCCGGTGTCGCGGATCATGGTGCGGCAGCCGCAATCGAAGGCCAACGCAGGCGCGTTCAACAATGGGATGCCCATGACCTCCAGCCTCGGCTGCGGTACCTGGGGCGGTAATATCGTCTCCGAAAACGTGCACCTGAAACACTACCTGAACACGACCTGGGTATCGGTGCCGATCAAGGAGGACAAACCGTCAGATGAGGAGCTGTTCGGCTCGTTTTATGACCCGTCGATGGAAGCAGAAGCCGAATTCGTTACCACCTGAAGATGCTGAAAACCACATCGCCCCAGCCCTCGACGAGACGCGTATGACAACGAAAACAGCGGAAGAGCTGATCGCCGAGTGTGGAGACTGGTGGGATACGGCCATCATCGACATTCACCCGGGCAAGATCGCGATTCGAGGGTACCCAATCGAGGAGTTGATCGGCCGTGTGCGCTTTCCCGACATGATCTGGCTGATGCTACGTGGTGATCTGCCATCACGCGGTCAGTCCGATTTGCTCGAAGCGGCTCTGGTGCCGGGCGTCGACCACGGGCCGCACGCGCCGTCGATTGCAATCTCGCGCATGGCGGTAACCTGCGGGCTGCCGATCAACGGGGCGATGGCCTCAGCGATCAACGTGCTCGATGATATCCACGGCGGTGCCGGTCAGCAGTGCATGGAACTCTACCGCGAGATCGACGCGGCGGCGGGTGAGGCCGGGGATGTGGTCCTGGCAGCGACCGAGGTCATCCAACGCCACCGGAACGCAGGCCAGAAGATTGTCCCCGGCTTCGGCCACCGCTTTCATCCGGTCGATCCGCGGACTGCGCCATTGTTCGCGCTCGTCGCCAAGGCGGTGGCGGACGGTGTGGTGACCGGGCGCTGGTCAACAATTGGGCAGGGCGTCGAGGATGCGCTCAAGGGCATCACCAAACGGCACATTCCGATGAACATCGATGGCATCACCGCGGTGATCTTCTGCGAGCTCGGCTTCGAGCCCGAACTCGGCCGCGGCCTGTTCATTCTTTCGCGCTCCGTCGGCATTCTCGCCCACGCCTGGGAACAGAGACAGCGCGGCCGCCGCATCATGGGGCCGATGCCGAAGGACGTCCCGTATCACTACAGCGGGCCGGCGAGACGTGCCGTGCCGCTCGATTCCGACGCCTCGAGCACGCGCGGCGAGGACTGAACAACATTCTGCCGCGGGCGAAGCCGCGGGGCGAAAGGTGAACAAAGGAACAATTCATGAACGACACGATTGCGAATCAGCTGGTGAAGTACCTCGAAGCGCGCGGCGTTGAGCACATCTTCGGCCTTTGCGGTCACACGAACATCGCTGTTCTGGCGGCCCTGTCAAAAAGCAAGAAGATCAAGTTCGTCAATACGCGTCATGAGCAGATTGCCGCGCACGCGGCCGACGGTTACGCGCGGGCGACGAAAAAGGCGTCCGTCGTGCTGGCGCACCTCTCGCCAGGGCTCACCAACGCGGCGACCGGTGTGGCGAACGCTGCCCTCGACTCTATCCCGATGGTCGTCATTGCCGGCGACGTGCCGACACACTATTTCGGCAAGCACCCGCATCAGGAGGTGAACCTGCATGCCGACGCATCGCAGTACGAGATCTACCGCCCGTTCGTCAAGCGCGCGTGGCGCGTCGATTCAGCGCACCTGTTTCCCGAGATCATCGAAAAGGCGTTTACGCTCGCCGAGAGCGGCCGGCCCGGGCCGGTTCTGGTCGACGTCCCGATGGATGTCTTCTCCAAGGAAATCGACGTCAAGCTGTGGAAGCGGGTGCTGGCCAATGCCAAGTCGCTGCACAGACCGTCGCTCGATGATGTGACCGCCGGCAAGATCGTCAGCCAACTCCTCGCAGCGAAGACTCCGCTGCTGTACGCCGGCGGCGGCATCCTCCTCGCCGACGCGGCCGAGGAGATGCGCGCATTTGCGGAGCACCTGTCACTACCCATCGCGCATACGCTGATGGGCAAGGGCGCGTTGCCGGATGACCATCCGCTGATCCTCGGGATGACCGGTTTCTGGGGCACTAAATTCATCAACGACAAGTGCAAAGGCGCCGACTGGATTCTCGGACTCGGCACGCGTTTCTCGGAGGCCGATTGCAGCTCCTGGGAGCCCGAGTACACCTTCAATTTCCCTCCGACGAAACTCATCCATATTGACATCGATCCAGCCGAGATCGGACGCAATTTTCCGGTCGCGATCGGAGCAGTGGCAGATCTCAAGGAGGCGCTGGAGGTGCTCAACCGCGTCGCGCGCAAGCTGGCGCCCAAGGGCGTGCAGCGGCCCAAGCTCGTGGCCGAGTTGGCGGCCAACCGCGAGCAATTCGTCGCCGGCAACAAGAAGGCGATGGAAAGCGATGCGTGGCCGATGCGGCCGGAACGGATCCTCGCCGACCTGCGCGCGGCGGCGCCGCGTGACTCAATCCTTTGCACCGATGTGGGCTGGAACAAGAATGGCATGGCCCAGCAGTATCCGATCTACACCCCGGGAAGCGTATTCACACCCGGAGGCTTCGCGACGATGGGCTTCGGCGCCCCTGCGGCGCTCGGTGCGAAGGTCGCCTTGCCCGACAAGGTCGTGATCGCGCTCATCGGCGACGGCGGCTTCGGCCAGAATCCGGCTATGCTGGCCACAGCGTTCGAGGAAGACATCGCGGTAGTCTGGGTGATCATGAACAACCGCGCATTCGGGACGATCGCCGGCCTCGAATTGGCGCACTACGGGACGACGTTTGGCACGGTGTTCGAGAAGAACGGCAAGTCGTGGTCGCCCGATTACGCGGCGATCGCCAAGGCTTATGGCGTGGACGGCATCAAGGTCGAATCCGCCGCGGGGTTCAAGCCTGCGCTAGAGCGCGCGATCAAGTCCAAGCGACCAGTTGTCATCGACGTCTACATGCAGAACGAGCCGGTGCCGACCGACGGGCACTGGAACATCATGGACATCTACTCCCCAGGCAAAAAGGTGCATCACGCGAGTACCATCGCGGCAGATTGATGTCGTTGAAAGGGGAAGCGTGATAATGAGACACGATTATTCGCTCGCTCATCTTACGGTGTTGTCGCTGACGCCCCCGCAGGTTGTCGATGTGGCCGCGCGGTCTGGATACAGGTACCTGGGCCTGCGCTTGACGAGAGTCACCCCGGACGAGCCGCTTTATGATCTGGCGCGCGATCGCGCAATGATGAAGGAAACCAAGGCCCGGCTAGCGGACACCGGGATGGAGGTCCTCGATGTTGAGCTCTTTCGCATGGACCCATCCATCGACGCGGAGAGTTTCATTCCGGTCCTCGAAGCGACTGCCGAACTTGGTGCGAAGAACATCATCGCGCAGTTGCCTGATCCTGACCGCAATCGCGCCATCGCGCGATTTGCCAAGCTTTGCGACCTCGCGAAACCGCTGGGAATCGCTGTCAGCCTAGAGTTTCCGCATTGGACTGAGACTGGCAATCTCGCCGTTGCGGCGAAAGTCGTGCGGGCCGTCAAACGGAGCAATGCGGGTATCTTGGTCGACATGCTTCACTTTAGCCGGTCCGATTCCCGTTTGGATGCGCTCGCGAAGTTGCCGCGTGAGTGGTTCCGGTTCGCCCATGTCTGCGATGCAGCCAAGGAGGTGCCGCCGACCCTGGCCGGCATGATCCATACGGCGCGGGATGAGCGGCAGTTTCCGGGCGAGGGGGGGATTGACGTCTGCGGCATCCTCGCCCGCTTGCCGCAAGATATTCCCTATGCGTTGGAAATCCCTCGCGTGGCGCTGACCAAGGCAGTCGGTCCGGAAGAGGTTGCTCTGCTGGCGCTACGCGTCGCGCGAAGCCACCTCGACGCAGCGAACGGGAAACCGCCGTCGGCCACCGCGCACCGACCGAGAGTTTCCCAAAAAATGCCCACCGGCGCGGAATCGCGCGCCTGACCCGGTCGAAAATGGCAAAACCAATTGATAAGGAATGGAACAGACATGAAGAAGATCCTGATGCTCCATGGCATCAACCTCAACATGTTCGGCAAACGCGACCCGAAGATGTACGGCACGACCACGCTGGCCGAGATCGACGCCAAGCTTCGCTCCTTGGGGAAGGAGCTCGACGCCGAAGTCGAGACCTTCCAGACCAATAGCGAGGCCGCGATGGTCGAGCGGATCCATCAGGCCCATGCCGAGGCCAAGGATGCCGTGTTGATCAATGCGGGCGCTTGGACGCACTACAGCTACGGCATTCGTGATGCACTGGCCATCCTGACGGTGCCGATCGTCGAATTGCACATGTCGAACGTCCACGCTCGGGAAGCGTTCCGGCACGTTTCGGTATTTGCCGAAGTCGTCCGAGGCCAGATCTGCGGTTTCGGAGTCGAAAGCTATTTACTTGGATTGCGTGCCGCGGTGAGTGCGATTGCGGACGGGAAGGCGTGAGTTGACCGACGGCCGATGGCGATCCTGTTAAACTTAACATAATATACATTATGCGCAATTGACTATGGGCGCTGTAGGGTGCGCCCAGCCACGTTTGATAGTTGCAATTAGGGTCTGTCGAGAAGAATAGGAATCTGTCGGAGCGCGCTTACCCGCCTTGGACTGGAGTCCCGAACAGATCCCGGGTCCAAAGCGCTTCGTCGAGCGGTATTTAGATTCTGTTTACCGGCGGTTACGGTGGTATCCTAATGTAACTTCTACGACGGAGTTTGATACCGATTCGGACCAGCCTCGCTCGACCGAACCGTCGGATCGACGGCATATCACGGAACGGATGAGCTTTAGACCCTCCCGTTCTTGGCGATTCGCAGACACATATACTAAGCGGCCTGCATCCCAGCGCCGTGCGCCGCCAGGCATCGCAGCGCATTGCCGGCATCACTCGCACGAAGAGCTCACAATCCACCACCAAAGCGGTATTGCCACGCTACTCCTATCAGGTCGTAGTTATCGCCAGTGCGCGCCGACACTCCCTTGCTGGCGTAGAACTTGATCGAGTTCGCTTGGTCCACGGGGAACGCCAGGGTCCCTCCGACGCGCCAGTTCTGCTGAAGATCATTGTTTAGCGCGCCGTTGACGGTTGTGCGGCCGCCGGTGAAGTAAGTGGCGTCGAGTGAGGCCCAGATTCCTGAGCGAAAGCCGTAGATCAGGTGCCCCTGCAGCCCATAGAGCGGCGACTGGGAGAGCGTGTTGCCGCCGTAAAAATCGTTGTTGTTCGTGTAGAACGTTACCGCTGCGGTGCCTTCCACCGTCCATGGTCCAATGGCCTTCGAGATCCCCACCTGCGGTTTGAAGGACCAGCTATTGGTACCAATATTGACGAGCTTGCTGTCATCGTATTGGCTCCAGGGCGGAGTTACCCGAAGACTGGCGCCGATGATCAGGTCCTGCTCATAATCGGCGAACTCCTTTAGTGCGAGTGCAGGGGCGCCGTAGAAATTGATCGACAGTCGAAACGTGGGATTGGCAAACCCGTTTACGTTCCGCGGTATCGTTTGTCCCATGTAGTCGGCCGTCCCCGAGAGCCAGGTATACGGCACCGTCGCATCGAATTTGGCCGACAGCCCCCACAGGTCCAGCACTCTTGCGTACGCCATGACGGCGCTGGACGTATTGAGATTCGGATTGGTGATGGGCAACGTCGGACCGAAAGCCACCCCACCTCGCGTGAAGGCGTAGCCGGCGATCAGAAAGTTCACCCCGATAGGGGCATTCGAATAGGCACGCGGCTCGATGTCTTGTGCACACACCAGCGATCCGCCCCCAATGAGCAGACAGGCCGCGAGCAGCACGATAACTTGTTTCGTTGCCAGAATCGAGCGCACTGGAAGTTTTTAGTGCTACTGTGCGCCATCCGGTGCCATGGACTTCATCCGAGTCAAAGTCGCCGAGTGCTACGACCGGTACTGAGCGCCCCGGCAAATCCCGACCCTTGCCGGCCCTACCCCGAGCTTCCAAGCTGCCATACGCGCGAGACTATTCGATCACCTCGTCCACGCGCAGCAGCACCGACTGCGGGATTGTAATACCCAGCGCCTTCGCGGTCTTGAGGTTGACGAACAGCTCGAACTTCGTGGGCTGCTCGACCGGTAGATCAGCAGGCTTCGCGCCTTTGAGGATTTTGTCGACGTAACCAGCCGCGCGATAGGAATTGACCGCAAGGTCCGGACCATAGGACAGAAGGCCGCCGTCTTCCACCTGCTCTTTGAACGTGCACATCGTGGGAACTCCGTTCCTCAGCGCAAGTTCTACGACGCGCTTTTCCGCCGCACCCGCTAGGAATGGATCGGGAACTACGACGACAGCCCCGGATCGCGCCTTGACCACCGAGCGGAAGCCTTCATCGAGGTCGTCGGAGCTACGAACCTCCACGTCTTGAAGTTTCAGGCCTAGTCTTGGAGCAGCGCTCTGCGCTTCCATCCAGTACAGAGGGTGCGTTGCATTTGCAGCGTTCCGCAAGACTGCTACTTGGGACAACGTGGGCAAGATTTCCTTGAGCAGCTCTAACCATTTCCCCATCAAAGGAAGAAGGAAATTGGAGACGCCCGTGACGTTCCCTCCGGGTCGAGCGAGGCTAACTACAAAGCCCCGAGCCACTGGATCGCCAACCGATACCATGACGATCGGAATTGTGCTCGTCGCCTGGGTGGCGGCGAAGATGACAGGACCACCCGCGGCTACGATCACATCGACTGGGAGCCGGACCAGCTCGGCGGCGAGACTGGGCAAGCGTTCGTAATGCCCTTCCGCCCAGCGGTACTCGATGACGAGATTCTTTCCCTCCACGTAGCCTAGTTCGTGTAGGCCGTCGCGAAACGTCTGCAGTCTGTGGCGATTGTCGGCCGGGGAGTCGGCAGCGAGAAAGCCGATCCGTGGCGCTTTCGATTGCTGTTGGCCGAATGAGGCAACCGGCGCCATGAGCACGCCGCTCAGAATTATGAACGTCCGCCGGTCCATCACCGAGCCACCTCGTCGACGAATCGAACATCAAAAGTACCACTTCCCCGGGCACCGCTCAAACTGGTCCACTCTTGAGAGAGAAGCCACCTGGTCAACTTTGGGCGTATGACCTAGCAGCCGTTGGCGATACGGCGAGCTGCTCTAAGTCAACGTTCTGACCCGATGGATCCTTTAGAGGCTCCAAGGTCTGGGTTCCGCGCTCCCTGCCGTCGCACAATCTCTGCGCGGAACTCGGCGAACTGCTTCCTGGTCTCGGCTTCGAGCACTAGGGTCCCAATCAACGGCGGCATCCAACGATCGGGGGTGAATCGTCCGTGATTGGTGATCCGGGTCGAATTCCCCTCTGCGGTGAAATGAGTTGTGAAGGCTGACGCCTTCATGTCGCCGCTTACAAGCTTCGAGCGAATCTCCTGAAGCGGGGTGAATTCGATTTCTCGCACGTTGTCGAATTTGAAGTCGAACAGCCCGAACTTGAAGTGACTTGTCTGTGCCACCTCGAGACTGTTGTTCCCACGTCGGACGATCCGACTCATGTCCACGTTAGAGACGAACGTCGCCATGCTGTCGTAATCGGTCATGACGTCCCATACTTCCTGCGGCGTCGCACGGACGGTAAAGTCGACATCAACCACGAACGCATCGCCGTCACGATGGATAGCGACCGCGATGTCTCGGGAATCCAACGCAACGGCATGCGCCGCGGGCGGGAAAATGGCCAGCACAATTGCAAACAGGGTCGAATAGCCCACGTTTCGCGCAATCGCTGGCGAAAGAACTAGTCCATATCGCGTGCCATCAGCAGTCGGCCGGATTTTTGCCAGCACTTAGAGTTCCTTATCCAGCGGCAGCAAAGAAAAGAATTCAGCTTTCATTCGTTGCCATGGGCTGTGCGCGGGTTCCGAGTCGTACTCAATATCCAAGTCGCCTTCCCGGGTGCGCCAGATCAATTCTGGCGATCCGCCCATCGGATCTTTCCGCAGTCCTACCGCGTAGCAATTCGCTGGCACGACGATCGATTCGAAACGCGCCGCGACCTGGCGCGCCAACTCCGGACTGTCGATGATCAAGCCGATCTCGGTGTTTAAGCGGTGCGAGCGCTCATCGAAGTTCATTGATCCGACATACAAATTTTGACGATCGAACACGAACAGCTTCGCATGCAACGCATAGTGCCCGGAGCTTGCCAGCACGGACGACTCGCCGCTGCCTCTGGCATTGCCCAGTAGCGAACGTATTTCATAGAGCTCCACGCCTTCTTCGAGCATAGGGACGCGATAGCCCATGTAACCGGAATGTGCCAGCATTTCCGGCGTCGACTCGAGCGAGTTGGTCAGGATACGAACGCGCACACCACGCTTGCGCAGATCCTTGAACGCTCGCATTCCGCCCTGTGCGGGCAGCAGGTAAGGGGTAACCATCAATAGTTCTGTTTGCACCGCCGCCATGGCTTTAGCCACCGTCTTGTGCATCAGATTGCCGACCATTTCGCCTTTTTCAACGAGCCTCTTGTCCGGACTGTCATAGACTACCTCGGCGTGAGCCCACACCAGCGATAGGCTGCCCGAGAGCATCCCGGCGAGCGGTTCGCCACTCGCAATCCGATTCGCATAATCGGCGCCGGCCGCCTTCAACTCCTTGCGGCTTTCTTCCAGGGCCCCGCGGTACGCGATCAGAACCGCATCCGAGCTTTTGCCATTGCCGAGCCCGGCGACCGGAATCGCGAGATCGCTGTTCCAGAATTCGTCAAAGGTCCCGGATAAGTGTCGTGCGATCGGGCCCGCCACAAAGACATCGTCATCGCCGAACTGTGACTCCCCGTCGACCTGAAAGTATTGATCACCGACATTGCGCCCGCCAACGAGGGCAATCGCGTTATCGACGACTAGCAGCTTGTTGTGCATTCGGTAATCGAGCCGCGAGGCGTTGAACGCGAATTCGATGGCTCGCATCAGTTCGACATGGCCACGATACGAAAATGGATTGAAAATCCGAATTTCGATGTTGGGATGAGCAGCCAGCGCTCCGATATGCTCATCTCCTTGGAGCGTCTCGCCGTCATCGATCAACACGCGTACGCGAACACCACGATCTGCTGCACGCAATAAAGCTTCGGTCAGCAACTGGCCGGTCTCGTCCTGGCGAAAGATATAGTACTCAAGATCGATAGTCTGTTCGGCAGCGTCTATCATCTGCGCACGCGCTAAAAACCCATCAATCCCCACCGAAAGCAGACGAAACGCGGAATTTCCTTGATGCGATCTCGCGGCGTCTTCGAACTGTCGGCCGAGTTTTGTCTCCTCGGGGTGCGTCAGCGCAATCGACGTCGCCTTCGGGAAGTCCGCCCCCGGAGGCAGTGTTGCGCACCCGACAACGAGCACGGCAACAAAGCTGAGCGCGATAGATCGCATCGTTCGACCCTTTCCGGTTATGGACGGGGTCCGCCACAGACACGACGAGATATCACACATTACCGTTGCAATTTTATAGATCGCATGTGCACAGCTGCGATGACACTTCTGATCGATTTCCTCTGGAAGAAGGAAATCAAGACCCGCGTGAAACGGACCAAACTCGGCTACCGAGTGTAGGTAGACAGTAGGGTAAGACTGGGACGTGTTTCTAGTCTGGCGTTCGAAAAATACCGCGATGTTTGCAACTGGCCTATCAGCCAACTTCTGAAGGTGGCGTAGGACGAACTGGAGTGAGCGGTCGTGCCAGGAGCACCGAGAATCTCGTCTCCGCAGCGGCCCTCCCCGGCCGCGCATCGCTCCCTAACCGAGGTAGATTATGTGTGCGCTGTCGAATTCCGTTTGGCGACTATCGAGCCGATTTGCGGCGCGCAATATAGTTTCACCGAGGGCCTGTGTAGTCCGCGATTCGCATGCTCGGCAAGTTTAGGCGCTCGATCCGAACTGCGTCAACGCCTCGTCGCAGAGCGCCTATCAAGGGCCGCTGTTCTTAGGTCCGCTTAAGCGCCGAGCGTTGCCTACTGCCCACGTCTACGTCTTACAAATGGCCCCGCGTTCCTGGCGTGCCGCGTCACGAACCGGCATCAACCTACCGAGCCCGTTCAGTCGACCTTGATGTTAGCTTCCTTGATAGTCTTGGCCCACTTGATGATCTCGGCTTTCTGAAACGTTTCAAATTGCTCGGGGCTCATGGGAATGAATTTGGCGCCTTCGGTTTCTAGGCGTTTGTGGATCTTCGGCGAGCTCATAATCGCTTGCACCGCGGCGTTGAGTTTCGCGACGATCGCCGGCGGCATGCCGGCTGGGCCGAACAGTCCGATCCAATTGCTCACCTCGAATCCCGGCAAGGATTCCGCAACAGTCGGCACGCCCGGGAGTGCCGGCGACCGCGTCGCGCCGAGGACCGCCAGCGCGCGCAGTTTTCCCGCACGGACATGCGGCAACACGGTCGGCATGGTGGCGAAGGCCATCGACGTCTGGCTACCCAGGAGATCGGTAATCGCCGGAACGTTGCCTTTGTAAGGCACGTGCACGATGTCGACTTTGGCCAATGCCTTGAACAACTCGCCGGCCAGGTGACTGGTAGTGCCGAGGCCGCCCGATCCGTAGCTGAATTTTCCCGGCCCCGCACGCGCGAGAGCGATCAATTCAGGCACCGTGGTCGCCTTGATCGCCGGATTGACCACCAACAGGCCCTCAGCATCGAGCAAGTGCACGATCGGCGTGAAATCCTTGACCGAGTCGTACGGCATGTTGGCCAGCAGGCTGAGGTTGACGGCGTGCGTTCCGATGCTGCCGATGACCAGCGTGTAGCCATCCGGCGGCGACTTGGCGACGATGTCCGCGCCAATGTTGCCCCCCGCCCCGGTCCGCGTATCGATCAACACCGGCTGGCCCCACGCTTCCGTCAGCTTCTTGCCGATCTCGCGCCCGAATGTGTCCGCGATGCCACCCACCGCGAAGGGCACCACGATCCGGATCGGCTTGTCTGGATATGTCGGCGATTGGCCTTCTGCGGCTGCGGCCAGCGCCAGCATGGCCGTAGCGAGCAGCAACGCAATGGTCCTGCGCATGAGTTCGTTCCTGCTCACCCTCTGGCCGTCATGACATTGCCTCGCGGAAAAGCGGCGCGAACACTGGACGCTGCGCAGCCGGCTACCGAGTCAGATCGAAGGCTGCCGTCAGATCGCCCATTTGCGCGCGCGCACCGGGAAGCGGCTCCAAATCGAAGCGGCGCGTGATGAACTTGATGATCGACGTCGTATCGTATGGCGTGTGGTCGACGTAGCCGCGCTTGGCGAACGGTGAAATGATGATCGCCGGAATGCGGCTGCCCGGCCCCCAGCGATCCGCCTTGGGCGGCGGAACGTGATCCCAGAACCCGCCATTTTCGTCATAGGTGACGATAATCGCGGTCGACGGCCACAGCGGACTCGCCTTGATTTTCGCGACGAGCTCGCTGATGTGAATGTCGCCGGTCAGCACATCGGTATTGCCTGGGTGCTCATTGAACGTACCCTGGGGCTTATAGAAGACGACCTGCGGCAATTGACCCTTGTCGATACCGGCGACAAGGTCGAGGTAATCTTTCAGATGCAAGGCGCGGTCCGCAGTACCTGGCGCAAAGCGCGCGAAATAGTTGAACGGCTGATGATGCGCCACGAAGTACGGCGCGCCGTCCTGGTTGTTGTAAATGATCTTCCGTTGTGCGGCCGGGTCTTGCATGCCATCCTTGACCGCCAGATCCCATGCGCCGCTATACCAAGCCCATGAGATGCCTTTGTTCGACAGCGTGTCGCCAATGGTCTTCATCGTCTGCGGCGGCAGCGTGTACCCCGATGAGCCCGCAACGCGAGGATCGCCATCTTTGGCCGGAGGCACTCGGCTGGGCTGGTACCTCGGATACGCAGTCTGCAGTGCATAACCATCCTGCGTGAAGTCTCCCGGCAGGAAAGCCGCCGGACCGAGGAGCGCCGAAGGCGGCGAATCGGGCCTGCGCTTGAGCCAGCCGCGATCGTCGAGTTGCGCGCGCAGCGCCATCGGCGCGTCGCGATCGACGGGCGTGCATGCGCAAACGAGCCAGAAATGGTTAAGGAAGGAGTCGCCGAATGCGCCCATGAAGAACGCATCTGCGAGCGTGTATTCCTGCGCCCACTTCCACATCGGTAACTTCGAGCCGTCGTAATATCCCATCGTCAATGCGCCGGCGTCCGATACCTCGGCGTAGCGGTCGGTTCGGCCGCCGTTGATCTGTTCCTGCTGCGGATAGAACTTGTGAATCAGGTCGCGCGTCGCCACACCCAGCGACAGATTGATCGGCGGCGCATCGATGCGGAATGGCTTGTTCGGCAGATCCGTTGGAAAGGCCGGATCGGGATGGCCACCTTTCCACACCGGGGGCAAATGGGGCAGTGGCGTACCGTCGAAGTCGATCTGCGTATATTGCGCGGGCGTCGCATTGGCGATGCCGTTCGCGCCGGGGAAAAGCCCGTACAGGTTATCGAAGCTGCGATTTTCGGCGTAGATGACGATGATGTGATCGATCCGATCGAGGCCGGTTTTTACGGGTTGCGCAGGCTGCTGTCCGCAGGCCGACGCCAGACAAGCCAGCGCCGCAACGGGCACGGCGCGCCGGACCAGCGTGGTCACGGCCGTCCGACGCGGCCGGGCAGCGGTGGTTGCCACAATTCAACCTTGTTGCCGTCGGGATCGATGAACCAACCGAAGCGGCCGTATTCGTGCTCTTCGATCTCACCGACAACGCGGCCGCCGCCGAGATGCACCTGACCGAGCGCGCCGTCCAGATCGTCTACCACCAGATTGAACATGAACTCGCGCGCCGACGGCGCGAAATAGTCGGTGTTCGAGGGAAAGGGACTGAATACCGCGAATCCGTTGGGCGGCATGTCCGTTGGCGGGAACTCGATCGAACTCTTGCCATCGCCGATACCCAACCACTGCGCGTACCAAGCGAGCAGCTTCTCGGGATCGGGTGACTTGAAAAACAGACCTCCGAGACCCACGACTTTTGCCATCTCCGACCCTCAGCCGAGTTTGACTTCGGTGCGCACCGTGCCCGCACGCTCGTGGGTGGCGATCAGTGCAATGCGATCCCCTGCCCTCCCCTGCACGACCCATTCAATCTTCGCACGGTCGTCGGTTACATGGTAGTCCGGCCAAAAGGAAATACCGGTGTGCTTGTAGGCCTTGCCCTCGAGCTGGCCGATGTCTTCGCGCGGCTTGCCGGCGAGCAGCTTGGCCCCGTCGGGCAGCACGATGTCGACCATGACGCCGCGAACAACCTTGCGTTCGAGACTTCGTTTGCTGACGTAACTCGGCAACCAGCCAGTGTTCTGCACGACCAGCCGTACGCACCAATGGTCGTTGCCCAGCGCTTCGGTGTCCGCGGCGACGAGTTCCATCTTCGGCGAGATCAATGCCTGCCACAGGACCCACCGGGGAAACTTGGCCACCTCATTTTCCAGGAACTGCGGAGGCGGATTGCTGAATGCGTGGAGTCGATTCCAGCCACCGATCTCGATCTTGCCGAGTTGCGGATGGTCGAATGGTTGCCAATCGACATGGGCAACGCCTCCTGCTTTTTCCTCGCTCCAGCGAAACAGCTTGAGATCGTCGTCGATCGAATGGTCGCGAAACCAATCGATGTACTGGTATTTTTCGATGCCCGCCTCGCGCATCGGGCTCCAGATTTCGACCACCCAGGCAAAGGCGCCCAAGTGGTCGTAGAGCCAGTCGGAGGTTCCGCCAATGACCTGCTTGGGGTGGTAGCGGAATTCGTGGAACACGGAGATCGCGGGGTAGCCCGTGACTTCCGTGCCCTTCTGTCCGATCTTCTGGTACGCCCAGAGATCCTCGGCCGGCATATCGGTATCGGGAGAGTGATCGAAGGGGCGCAGCAATACACCGCTCCAGGTATGGAAACTGACGCCTCCGCAAATATTCAGATGCGCCGTCAGGAACGCGACTTGGGCGCGGACCTCCGGCTCCGAAGTCGGATACGGTCCGGCGCCAACCTGGTCGAACTCCTGGCGCCAGTGCGCTGGATAGTTTCTATTAAGATCAATTCCTTGCTTGGCCTTTTTAACCTTTAACGTGAAGCCATCGTAATCATCGAACGTGCCTTCCGGCAGCAGTCGGAAATACGTCCCGCCGACCTCTGCAGGTTCTCGGCGAACCATGATTCTCGGCTCTTGCGGGTGCACCTTCCACAGCCCGTTGGGATCCGCGACACGCATCTGCAGGATGCGCCCGTCCCCATTGATGTCCTCGACGGTCAAGCCTTCGATCGCGTCCTCGTCACGTGGATACGGGCGGGTGCTCGAGCGGACGAATTTCGGCTTGTCTGACAGCGCCCATTCGGGCCCATCCGGATTGACCCGCGGGCAGACGTAGAAGGCGCGTGTATCCAGGGCCCGCGTGACGTCCGGGTCCTTGCCGATACCGCGTGACAAGGTGATTGAGGAAATAGGTGCACGCGACCGACGCCGCGACCTCGGTCGCATGGACATTGCCCTCGACCCAGAATGCCGGCTTGTCGACAGCAGGACCTGTTGCTTGATTCGTCACTGTCAGAAGCCAGATGTCGCGACCCTCGTGGCTTTTGCCAATCGATTCGATCGTCGCCAGTGACGGGTACTCGGCTGCGAACGCCTTGAGGATGGCCGTCAGTTCGGCGTATCGATAAAACCGGTCGAAGCGAACGTCGGGCATAAGGGCTCGCGGGCAAAGCGCGCAGTGTGGCGGTCTCCTGCCTGCGACGTCAACGAAAGCCGATGCAACAAAGGGCCTGCAAATCGCCGACCGTTTCGGACCGATTACTCAGATACCGGCATACCACTCATAGCCGTTGTCTTCCCAGTAGCCGCCCTTACCACCCGCGATCTTGTCGAAACTGGAGACCAATTCGATGCGCATGACGTATTTCGCGTGCTTGTAGCCGAGTTGACGTTCGACGCGCAAACGGATCGGCGCGCCGTTTTTCACCGGGAGCGTCTTGTCGTTCAATTCGTAGGCGAGGATCGTCTGCTCATGGTACGCGTCGTCCATGTCGATGCTTTCGTAGTACGGGCTCGTGCCATTGGCTTCCATCGGATCCGCACAATGGAAAACGACAAAGCGGGCGTCGGATTTCGGATGGACCGCGTCCAGCAGCGCGGAGAGTCTGGCGCCCTTCCACTTGCCGATCGCGCTCCACCCCTCGACGCAATCGTGGCGCGTGATTTGCGTTCGGCTCGGTAGCTCGCGCAGCTGCACCAGCGAGTACGTACCTGGTTTTTCGACCAGACCTTCTACCTTGAGCTGGTAATCGGCGAATCCGTTGGCGGCCATCGCCTCATACTGCGAATTGTCCGGATCCGACGTGCCATTGCTGCGAAAATCCGGCGACAGGTCGGCCGGCGAGAATTCCTGCGCCATCGATTTGCGTCCGCCGATGAAGCCATGCACCTTCTGGTTGAGACGTTCGCCCGCGCCGAGGAGTTTGGGGAACCACTCGCTCTGGCTCAGTTTCTCGCACCCCGCGAGGAACAGCGTCGCACCCGCGGCGAGGGTAGCGCGCAAGAACTGACGCCGTGCAGAATCAAGGCCGGGCTTCATGACTTTCCTCCGTATCGATCCTGAAGCGTCCGGTAACCATCGAACGCAGATGGTTCCAGAAGCCGCTGACGATGACTTCGAAGACGTGCACCAGGACGAACGCCACCAGCAGCCACGCGACAACGAAGTGAATGGTCCGTGCAGACTGGCGCCCGCCGGCAATATTGATCCAGCCGGGCCACAGCGAATCGAGCCACGGCGACATGGCCATGCCCATTAATATGATCAGCGGCAGCAGCACGAAAATCACGGCGAGGTAAGCCAGCTTCTGCAAGACGTTATAGCGCTTGGCGGCGGCGCCGGTCGGATGCTTGAACTTCAGGTGATCGACGATCGATTGTCCGATGGTGCGCAGTTCGGGTGAAGTCGGCGCGAGATCGCGCGACAAGTGACGGCTGGCCACCGAGTACGCGACGTAACACAAGCCGTTGAGTACGAAGACCCACGCAAAAAACAGGTGCCAGCGCCGGGCCATCGACAACCATTGATTGTCCGGAATGGTCATCCACCACGGGAACGCGCGCGCAACGAGTTCGCCGTTCCGGTCCTTAGACACGCCCAGGAAGCCCGTGGTTTCAAATTCGTGCCCGAAAATTCGTGTGACGCCGATCGTGACCCCTTCGGCAGGTTCGAGCGATCCGATTTCCAGTACCGCTGGAACGCCGTCGTAAGACGACTTGCCCCAATTGAGCGTCGGATGGGCGTTGAAAATATTGAGTCCGCTCATCAAGAGCACCGTCAACGCGATGACGTTGATCCAGTGCATGATCCGCACCGGCACCGTATGGCGGTAATACAGATTTCCCGCCGCGGCTTGCCCTCGTTTTTCACTGACTGCCATGAAGTACCTCGATCAAATTGACGTCGGCCCCGGGATGCACGCGGTGGCAAGCCAGTGTACTCCGGCCGGACATACGTTCCATACGGTCGGTTGTGCTCCCTGGATGCCCTGTCTATACGCGCAGACGCTTCGGGCCGCTTACGAATGCATTGTCGCATTCGAAGAAGCGCAGCTTACGGTCCACTTCACGCGTCAGCCCGATCCGCACGCCTTGGCCGATCGCCCCGGGTGGTCGAATTGCAGTCCCGAGCCACAGCGGACCCTCGGCGCACAGGTCGATGCCATCGAAGCGACGGTCGATCGCCATGGCCGTGGCCAGCCTGCCGGGGCCGCGCGCAAGGTCTCTGAGCACTTTCGTGTTGCGGCGGCGCTGCATCTGCGCGATGCCTTCGATCGGTTCGAGTGCCCTGAGGAGCACGCCTGCGCCGATGCCGGCGGATTCAGCGCTCACGTTGAGCGAGAACCAGCAGCCGTACACGAAGTACACATAGGCATGGCCCCGGCGCAGGAACAGCGAGCGATTGCGCGGCGTCTGCCCCCGGAAGGCGTGGCCAGCCGCGTCGCCAACGACATAGGCCTCGGTCTCGACAATGCGCCCGGACATAGTGCCCGACGAATGTTCGTGGACGAGTGTCTTGCCGATCAGGTAGCGCGCGAGCGCGCTCGTATCGGCCGGCAATTCCGACCGGCGCAGACGACGGACGGACAGATGCGCGGCAGGCGTAGCCTTGCGCGGATTCATGGCGGTCAATGGAGCCGCGATGATAGCAAATTGAACGCGAGCGCATTGCGTGCGTCGGGTGCGGCCGCGATAATGCGGCTCACTCAGCGCGACGAAGTCAAGGGATAGGGAACCTAATATGCCAGGCAACGCGGACCCGACGCGACCGGTTCTCATCGCGGGCGGCGGCATTGGCGGATTGGCGGCCGCGTTGGCGCTGACGGCAAAGGGACGTGCCTCGCAAGTGCTCGAGCAGTCGACGCGATTCGGCGAGATCGGCGCCGGGATCCAGCTCGGCCCCAACGTATTCCGGATGTTCGAGCGAATGGGACTGACGGAAGCCGTCGAAGCGGTCGCGTTTTTCCCGGAGAGTCTCGTCATGCGCGACAGCACGACGGGAGACATCGTTACCGACATCCCGGTGGGCAGCGCCGCGTTTCGGGCGCGCTTCAAGTACCCCTACGCGGTCATTTATCGCGCCGACCTGCACGCGCTTGCTGCTCGATGCCTGCCGGCGCTCGCCGTTGATCAGCCTGTCGACGTCGACCAAGATCACGGGTCACGAGGATCTCGGCGACCGTGTCCTGGTCACCACGGAATCGGGCAAGACCTACGAAGGGGCAGCGCTGATCGGTGCCGACGGACTCTGGTCCGGGGTGCGCGCGCAGATCCTCAATGACGGCCCTCCCCGCGTGTCGGGGCACATCGCGTACCGGGCCGTGCTGCCGATCGACGCCGTACCGGAAGCGTGGCGACCGAATTCCGTCGTGCTTGTGGGGCGGGGCCAAGCACCACTTCGTCCACTATCCGTTGCGTCGCGGGCAGATCTTCAACCTGGTCGCTGTATTCCACAGCGATCACTATGAAGAAGGCTGGGATACGTATGGTGACCCGGCTGAATTGACCGAACGATTCAAGGACGCGCACCCGCAGGTCAAGGGGCTCCTCGAAAAGATCGAAGCATGGAGGATGTGGGTCTTGTGCGATCGGGAACCGGTCAAGCAGTGGAGCAAGGGTCGAGTCACGCTGCTGGGCGATGCCGCGCATCCGATGCTGCAATATCTCGCCCAAGGCGCCTGTATGGCGGTCGAGGATGCGGTCGTCCTCGCGGACCGGGTCGCTGCGGCCGATGGAGATTTTGCGGCCGCGTTTGAGGCGTATCAGCAAGCTCGCTATCTGCGCACCGGCCGCGTCCAGCTGACGGCGCGCTACTATGGCGAGGCGTACCATGCGGGTGGCGTCACCGCCGAACTGCGCAACATGATGCTCGGCAATCGCAAGCCGGATCAGGCCTTCGAAGGACTCGGCTGGCTCTATGATGGCATCTGAGCGGCGACGCAGCGTTGATCCGTTTGCAGGAGCACCGAGACATGCTATTTGCGACACCTGAAGTCACCGACGAACGCAAGGCGTTCTATGAGCGCATCGACCACGACAGCTTGGCGCCGCTGTGGGAAGTCCTCGGCAATCTCGTTCCACCGCGTCCGGCCACGCCATGCGTCCCCGCCTATTGGAGCTACGCCCAATTGCGCCCGTATCTGCTGGAAGCTGGACGGCTTATCACCGCACGTGAAGCCGAGCGGCGCGTACTCATCCTGGAGAACCCCGGTCTGCGTGGCGCGTCATCGATCACCCACAGCCTCTACGCAGGGCTGCAATTGATCCTGCCCGGCGAGATCGCGGCCAGTCACCGGCACACGCAGTCGGCGTTGCGGTTTGTCGTGGAAGGCGAAGGTGCCTATACCGCCGTCGATGGCGAGCGCACGACCATGCATCCCGGCGATTTCATCATCACGCCATCGTGGACCTTTCACGACCACGGCAATCCTGGCGACGACCCGGTGATCTGGCTCGACGGACTCGATATTCCGCTGGTGGCCTTTTTCGATGCGGGTTTCGCCGAACGCCACCCCCACGACGTGCAACCCGTGACCAGGCCGGAAGGTCACGCGCTCGCACGCTATGGCGCCAACATGCTGCCACTCGGGCATGCGACGGGTTCGCGGACCACGCCGATCTTCAACTACCCGTACGCTCGCAGCCGCGAAGCGCTGGAACAGTTGCGCCGCGGAGGACCGCCTGATCCGTGTCACGGATTGAAGATGCAATACACCAATCCTGCCACCGGAGGCTTCGCCATGCCGACGATCGGCGCGTTCATCCAGTTGCTGCCTGCGGGTTTCGCAGGCCTGCCGTACCGCGCAACGGACGGGACGGTGTACTGCGTCGTCGAAGGGCATGGTCGCAGCGTCGTCGGCGACAGTGACTTCGCGTGGGGCCCGCACGACATCTTCGTCGTACCCTCATGGTGCAAGGTCGCGCATCAGGCGACGGACGATGCCGTGCTGTTCAGCTTTTCCGATCGGCCGGTACAAAAGGCGCTCGACCTGTGGCGCGAGGAAGCGCCGGTGCTGGCGAGCACAAATTGAATCATCCGAAGTTGGCAACGTACCTATTCAAAAAATTGACAGCGGTTTGGAGGCGACAACGATGAAAGCATGGATGCGCAGGGTTCAGGGATTCGCGGCGAGCGGACTGCTGATGCTGTTCGCGGGCGCAGCGTGCGCGCAGGGAACCGTAAAGATTGGCGTCATCGCCGAATTCTCCGGGCCGTTTGCCGATTACGGCGGCCAGATTCTCGCCGGCATGAAGACGTATCTCAAGATGAACGGTGACGTCTTCGGCGGCAAGAAAATCGAACTCATCGTCAAGGACACCACCGGCGCGGCGCCGGACATCGCCAAGCGGCTCGCGCAGGAAGTCGTCACCCGCGATGAAGTGGATATTCTCGCCGGCTTCGGCCTGACCCCCAACGCCATGGCGGTCGCGCCGGTTGCGACCGAAGCCAAGAAGCCGATGGTGATCATGAACGCGGCAACGTCGGTGATCACGACGCGCTCCCCGTATATCGTGCGGGTTTCGCATACCCTCCCCCAGGACGCGCAGCCGATCGCGCTGTGGGCGGCCAAGAACGGTATCAAGCGGGTTTTCACGCTGGTTTCCGACTACGGCCCGGGTATCGACGCCGAAGGCGCGTTCATCAAGGCGTTCAAAGGGGCGGGCGGCGAAATCGTGGATAGCGTACGCACGCCGCTGGCGAACCCCGACTTCGCCCCGTTTCTGCAGCGGATCAAGGACGCCAAGCCGGAAGCGGTATTCGTCTTCCTGCCGCCGGGAAGCCAGACGATCGCATTCATCAAGGGTTATGAAGAGCGCGGCCTCAAGCAGGCCGGTATCAAGATCATCGCCACGGGCGACCTTACCGACGACGGCGTGCTCGAAGCCATGGGCGAACCGACGCTAGGGCTGATCACCAGCTTCCACTACTCGGCGGCGCACGACTCGCCGGAGAACAAGGCATTCATCAAGGCGTACGCGGAAACCAACGGCACGCGCCTGCGGCCCAACTTCATGGCCGTTGCAGGCTACGACGGCATGGCCGCGATCGCGGAGGCGCTCAAGAAGACGCAGGGCTCGACCGATCCCGACAAAATCCTCGCTGCGCTGAAAGGCATGAAACTGAACAGTCCGCGCGGACCCATCATGATCGACCCGGAAACACGTGACATCGTGCAGACTGTCTACATTCGCCGTGTCGAAAAAGTGAATGGCGCGTTGTACAACGTGGAGTTCGATAAATATCCTGACCAGAAGGACCCGGGCAAATAGGAGCACACGACACGATCGCGCTCGAAGGATTCGTACGGCAGTACGCCTCGCCTCTTCGTATTGTCCGGCGCGGGAATCAGCACAGACTCGGGTATCCCCGGTTACCGCGACGAGGACGGCCGATGGAAGCGCTCGCCGCCCGTGCAGTGGCAGGATTTCGTGCGCACCGAGTCGACCCGCCGGCGCTATTGGGCGCGGAGCATGGTCGGCTGGCCACTCATCGCGCGCGCCAGCCCCAATGCCGCACACGTCGCGCTCGGCGAACTCGAGTCCATGGGACGCGTGCACCGGCTGGTGACGCAAAACGTCGACGGCCTGCACCAGCGCGCGGGTAGTGCGGCGGTGATCGAATTGCATGGCAACATCGGCATGGTGTCCTGCCTGGGCTGCGGGGCGGAACATTCGCGCGCGTCGCTGCAGTGCAGGCTGCAACAGGAAAATCCGGATTTTCGAGGCATGGCGGTAGCGGCAGCGCCTGACGGAGACGCTGATCTGGCGCCTTCTGAACTCGACCGGTTCAGCGTGCCGGGTTGCACGCAATGCGACGGTATCCTGAAACCCGCTGTGGTGTTCTTCGGCGAAAGCGTTCCGCGACAACGGGTGGAAGCCGCCGCGAATGCCCTGGAAAGCGCCGACGCCATGCTGGTCATCGGCTCGTCGCTAATGGTGTACTCCGGCTATCGATTCTGTGAATGGGCGAACAGAATGGGCAAACCGATAGCAGCCATCAACCTCGGCCGCACGCGGGCGGACCCTTTGTTCGCCGTCAAGGTCGAAGCGTCGTGCGCTGGCGCTTTGACTTCTCTCGTCGCGCGCTTGCACTGACCATCCAGCGCGCAATCATCCAACGATAGCCTGAGGCGATACGCCATGTTTCGAATTCGACGTTCCAACGAGCGGGGCGTAGCCAACTTCGGGTGGCTGGACAGCCGGCACACGTTCTCCTTCGGCGAATACCATGACCCGGCGCAAATGGGTTTCGGGCCGTTGCGAGTCATCAACGAGGACCGCGTCAGCCCGGGCCAGGGGTTCGGCACGCACGGGCACCGTGACATGGAGATCATCTCCTATGTCCTCGAAGGAGCGCTCGAGCACAAGGACAGCATCGGCACGGGCTCGGTCATCCGCCCCGGCGACGTGCAGGTCATGTCGGCGGGTACGGGCATCCGGCACAGCGAGTTCAATCACTCGAAGACCGAGCCGGTCCACTTCCTGCAGATCTGGGTCTTGCCGGACCGGGAAGGCATCGCGCCCCGTTACGAGCAGAAAGCCTTTCCCGATGCCGACAAGCGCGGTCGCCTGCGCCTGGTCGGATCATCGGATGGACGTGACGGCTCCGTTGTCATCCATCAGGATGTCGAAATGCTCGCGGGCATCCTGGCGGCCGACGAACAGCTGGTGCGCCTGGTGCCGAAAGGGCGCAAGACGTGGCTGCAGGTTCTTCGCGGGAGTGTCGAAGCGAATGGCTCGCGGCTGGATACCGGCGATGGCGTGGCCGTCGAAGGGGTGTCGGAATTGGCGATTCGGACACAGTCCAGCGGCGCCGAGGTCCTGTTATTCGATCTACCGTAGCACTCCCGGCATGATTCATGCATCATGTGCTTGCGGAGGTGCATAGCGACCATGGATACGGTCATACCGTTAGCCGATCTTCAGTCGATCTATTCGGTCATTGACGTCGGTCGAGCGCGCGAGGACGGCGCGGCCCGACGAAACGAAGGGCTCAAGAGCTGGTACGACCGCATGTGCGAGCTCGGTGGCTCACGCTACATCATCAAACCATCCACGACGGCGGCTATCGACGATCTGTGCGACACATCGCCCAATTTTGGGGCAGTCGTCGACGATTTGCGCAAATTTCTGGCACTCGCGGTCTCCGGCAACGAAGCCGTCCAATTCACTCCGATCCTGCTCCTGGGCGAGCCTGGACTCGGCAAGACCTACTTTGCCAAGAAGCTCGCGGCCGCCCTGGGGACAGGGTTCGAGTTCGTGTCGATGAGCTCGCTCACCGCGGGATGGGTGCTGACGGGCGCTTCCGCGCAATGGCAGAACGCGCGACCTGGCAAGGTCGCCCAGACACTTATCGATGGCGATTACGCCAATCCGGTGGTCGTGCTCGATGAAGTCGACAAAGCAGGCGGCGATTCCCGTTACGACCCGATGGGCGCGCTCTACACGTTGCTCGAGCCCGATACCGCAAGCCACTTCAAGGACGAATTCATCGACGTCGCCATGGACGCTTCGCACATCCTGTGGATCGCGACGGCCAATAGCGAGGACGCCATCCCGGAGCCGATCCTCAACCGGATGAACGTTTACGCGATCGACCGTCCTGATGCGGACGGTTCGCGACGCATCGCGCTCGCGGTCTATCGAGAAATCCTCGACGCACACCATTGGCCGTTCCCCGGCGAACCCGTGGACGGCGTGGTCGAGAGGTTGGCCAGTTTCCCCCCGCGTGACATGCGCAAACTGCTGCTGGACGCGTTCGGCAACGCGCGCCTCGCCAACCGCGATCACTTGGTGCCCGAAGACATCGACGCAATGAAACTCTGCGGCCGCAAGGCGCGTATCGGATTCTAAGCCCATCGAACGCGATGTTCATGGGTAGCGGTTCTCGCTATCGTCGAGCGCGAACGCGCCGGCCACGCCTGCCCTTTCGCTTCCAGCAAGCGAGCCTCCCATGTAGGTGGGACGTCCCACGACCAGCGCACGGATGAGTGCGACGTTTTCCGGCACCCAGCGTTGACCCGCGATTCCGAAGCACGACACGGGTTCGGCAGAATTGCCCGAGCCCTGGCGAATCGGCGGCCGGGACCGCGCGCGTAAGGGACAATCCTCGCGGAATTTCGCGCGCAGTCCGCATAGAATCAGGGGCGCGAGACACAAGTCTGTCGCGACAATCAGGAATCTCGATGTACCACGCAGGCACTTCCGTATCCGACGTGCGCATGCACGGCTTCAGGCAACGCAGCGAGGTACCTGCCGTGCTCGATTGGATTGATCGCCATGCAATACGGCTGGACGCAGAAAGCCTGGCGATCGAGGATGCGGTTGGCCGTACGTTGGCAGCCGAGGTGATCGCGCCGCTCAATGTGCCGGGGTTCGACCGGGCAGCAATGGACGGCTTCGCTCTGCGTGGTGCAGAGACCGCAGGTGCAAGTGAATACAATCCTCTTCCCTTCACCGTGCTTGGTCAGTCACTGCCCGGTCAGCCTTTTGTCGGGACCGTGCGATCCGCCGCCGCAGTCCGTATCATGACGGGTGCGCCGGTGCCCGACGGTGTCGACGCGGTGGTGCCTGCGGAATACGCCTCCGAGAGCGCAGGGCAGATCGTGATTACCCGACCGGTCGCTCCGGGCCAGCATGTCGGACACTGCGGAGAGGACATTCGCGAAGGGTCGCCGGCACTGAGCGCGGGCCGTCGCTTGCGTCCGCAGGATGTTGGGCTCGTCGCTTCACTGGGTTTGGCACAGGTCACGGTCGTCAGGAGACCACGGGTCCGCATTCTCGTGACCGGCAACGAAGTGAAGGCGCCGGGCGCGCTGAAAGACCTGTATCAGATCTACGACGCGAATTCGTACATGCTGCGTGGTCTCATCGCCCGCGACGGCGGCTTGCTCGAAGCTTCGTACAGGCTTGGCGACGATCCGGGCAAGATCCGCGAAGCGCTCATTGCTCCGGGTGCCGATGTGATTCTCGTTTCGGGTGGTACGAGCGTTGGGAGTGAAGACTACGCACCGCGCGTGATCGCCGAGGCAGGGGAGCTGGCTATCCACGGCGTTGCCATGCGGCCATCGAGTCCCGCCGGTATCGGGAGGATAGGGCAAACCCTCGTGTTCCTGTTACCTGGTAATCCCGTGTCCTGTTTGTGTGCTTACGATTTCTTCGCGGGCCGCGCCATTCGCTTGCGCGGCGGACGCTCGCCGGACTGGCCGCACCGCAGCCGCGAGTGCGTCGTCGCGCGCAAGATTGTTTCGGCCATCGGCCGCGTCGACTACTGCCGTGTCAGAATCGTCGATGGCCGCGTCGAGCCGATCGCACTTAGTGGAGCGTCGATCCTCTCCTCGACGACCCGGGCCGATGGCTTCGTCATCGTGCCTGCGGAGAGCGAAGGCTACGGCCCTGATTCCGAAGTCACCGTATACCTATACGATTAGTTCACACAGTCTCGATGTCAACGAAAAACGTCGCGAAGCGTGGGGAGCCGAGTTCTGGCCAGACGCAATTCCTCAATGTCGTCACCCGGGATGAAGCCACCGCGAAGTTCCGCGAACATCTCCGCTTGCGCCCGCTTGGCAAGGAGGTTGTGCCTCTCGGCGAGGCGCTGCATCGAGTCCTTGCCGAGGATATCGTGGCGGAGGTGGACGTTCCCGGTTTCGACCGCTCCAACGTCGACGGCTTTGCCATGCAGGCCAGCGACTCCTTCGGCGCGATGGAGGAAACACCACGAATCGTGCGGCTGAACAGCGAAGTTCTTGCGCCGGGTATCGTGCCCGACAAGGCAATAGTCTCCGGCTTTGCGACGCCGATTGCGACCGGTGGGATGCTTCCCCGCGGCGCCGACGCCGCGCTGATGGTCGAATATTCGGAACTGGTCGAGTCTGACTCTGGCCAGATCATTGAAATCGGGCGCCCAGTAACGCCCGGCGAGAACGTGAGCTATGCGGGTACAGACATTGCCCGAGGCGAGACAGTGCTTCGAGGCGGACAGTACCTAACATCGCGCGAGATCGGCGTCCTGGCTGCGCTCGGACTCGCCGAGATCAGCGTCTACCGCAGGCCGCGAATCGCAATTTTCTCGACGGGCAACGAAATCGTCGCGCCGGGTAATCCTTTACGTCCAGGCGCCGTCTACGACTCCAACGCTGCGATCATCGGTGCGGCGGTCGAAGAGCTTGGCGGCGTGGCCGTGCACCTCGGCGTCATTCCCGACGACGAGGACGCGCTGGCACAAGCGCTCGAGCGCGGGCTGCAATCCGATGCGGTCGTATTCTCCGGTGGCACCTCGAAAGGCGCCGGCGATCTCTCCTACCGCGTCGTGCACGGACTGCGCAATCCAGGCGTCATCGCTCACGGCGTGGCGCTCAAACCCGGCAAACCTATCTGTCTCGCGGTTACCGAAAGCAAGCCCGTCGTCATCCTCCCGGGATTCCCAACGTCCGCAATCTTCACGTTTCACGAGTTCCTCGCACCCGTGTTGCGCGCCTACGCCGGCCTGCCGTTGGAGCGTCGACAAAGCGTTTCTGCCACACTGCCCATGCAAGTGAATTCCGAACGCGGCCGAACCGAGTACCTGCTGGTCGGACTGGTGGAGGGACAGCAGGGATTTTCCGCGTACCCGATGGGCAAAGGTTCGGGCTCGGTGACCACGTTCAGCGGCGCCGACGGCTTCATCACGATCGATCAGCACACTGAAATACTGGATGCGGGCAGCACCGTGTCTGTTCAGCTGCTCGGGCATCGCCTCGACCCCGCGGACCTGGTCATTATCGGCAGTCATTGCGTGGGTACCGATCTGCTGATCGGCAAGCTGATGCGCGAAGGCATTCGGGCCAAATCCCTCTATATCGGAAGCATGGGCGGCCTCGCCGCGGCCAAGCGTGAGGAATGCGACATCGCCGGGGTTCATCTCATGGATCCCGCAACCGGCGAGTACAACCGGCCGTTGCTTACGAACGCGCTGTCGCTCGTGCCTGGCTATGGTCGCATGCAGGGCATCGTCTACAGGCAGGGCGACGCGCGATTCGAGGGAAAACGTCTCGATGAAGCGCTCCGGGTGGCGCAGCGGGAAGTGGATTGCGTGATGGTGAATCGCAATGCCGGAAGCGGCACGCGCATCATCGTCGACAAGCTGCTCGGCGGACTAAGACCTTCCGGCTACGGTACCCAGACCAAATCACACAACGCGGTCGCGGCGGCCGTGTCCCAAGGACGTGCAGACTGGGGCGTCGCGATCGACACGGTAGCGCGTCAATATGGGCTGGGATTCATCCCCATACAGGAAGAACAGTATGACTTCATCGTGCCGACGGCGCGATTGAAACGTCCGGCCGTTGTTGCGTTTTGCGCGCTGCTAGCGGATGAGCAAGTCCGTCAGGAATTACGTGGGCTTGGATTTAGAACGGCAACGCGGGACTCAGCGTCAGCAGCGCCGTCCCGCGGCCTCGACGCTCGAGCACCGATATAGCGATCGGCGCCCTCGTCGCACACTTTCCGTTCGCAGTTGTAGGGCAGTAGTATACGACGGTATATTACGTCGTCGTCACTCGCAGCGAAGGGTTCCACATGCGCCGGTTCAAGGAAGTACTGTCGTCGGTTGTTCTTGCAACGTATCTGGTGGTCGCGTCCCCTGCAGTCATGGGTGCCGACATCACGGTCTTTGCCGCCGCGAGCCTCAAGGAGGCGATGGATGAACAGGCCAAAACATTCGAGGCCAGTACCGGAAACAAGGTGATCGTCTCGTATGGCGCGAGTAACACGCTCGCAAGGCAGATCGAAGCCGGAGCGCCGGCGGATATTTTCATTTCCGCCGACCTCGACTGGATGGACTATCTTGATCAGCGACGACTGCTCGCGGCGAATACGCGAGTCGATCTGTTGCGCAACACATTGGTGCTGATTGCGCCCGCCTCGAGCACGTCAATGCTCAAGATCGGCCCAAATTTCGCGCTTGCGGCTGCACTGGGCTCCGAGAAGCTCGCGATGGCCAATCCCGACAGCGTGCCCGCCGGCAAATATGGCAAGAGCGCCCTCGAGCAATTGAAGGTCTGGACGAGCGTAGAGAAACAAGTCGCCCGCGCGGAGAATGTGCGGGCTGCGCTCGCATTGGTTTCCCGGGGCGAAGCGCCATTCGGCATCGTGTACAGGACTGACGCCCTGGCGGACAAGGGCGTGCGGATCGTCGATACCTTTCCGACCGATAGCCACCCGCCTATCATCTATCCCGCGGCAATCATTGCAACGAGCAAATCAACCGGGGGCAAGCCGTTGCTAGAGTATCTGCGGTCTGCGCCAGCACGATCGGGGTGGGAGAAATACGGCTTCGGCGTAGTGCAATAAGCCATGTTCGAGCTCAGCCCGGAGGAGGTTGGCATCCTCATGCTGAGTCTACGGGTTGCTGTCGTTAGCGTTGTTTGTAGTTTGCCGTTGGCGATTCTTGTCGCGCACGGCCTTGCGCGACTTTCTTTTCCCGGCAAGACGCTGGTCGACGCCATCATCCATCTGCCCCTCGTCTTGCCGCCGGTGGTCGTGGGATTTGCATTGCTGGTGCTGTTCGGCAAGCGCGGGCCAATCGGGGCCTGGCTCGACCAGTGGTTTGGCATCGTCTTCGCGTTTCGCTGGACCGGTGCGGCGCTGGCGTCCGCGATCATGGGGTTTCCGCTGATGGTGCGGGCAATTCGCTTGTCGATCGAGTCCATTGACCAGCGGCTCGAAGTTGCCGCGCGAACGTTGGGAGGATCGCGACTTTGGGTCTTCGCATCGATTACATTGCCGCTTGCCCTTCCGGGCATTATCACCGGGACGCTCCTGTCGTTTGCCCGCGGCCTGGGTGAGTTTGGCGCCACGATCACCTTCGTCTCCAACATTCCAGGCGAGACCCAGACATTGCCATTGGCCATCTACACCTATACCCAGGTCCCGGGTGGCGAAGGTCAGGCGTTGCGCATGAGCATCATTGCCGTGATCCTGTCGATTGCGGCCCTGGCAACGTCTGAATGGCTCACACGTCGATCCAGCCGGTTGCAGAGCGATGATCGACGTTGATATCGAGCAGCAGCTCGGCACGTTCCAGCTCACCGTCAAATTCGCTGCGGAAGCGCCCATCGTTGGGCTGTTCGGTCGCTCCGGATCGGGCAAGAGCAGCGTGATCAACGCGATCGCAGGCATCACACGGCCGCTGCGCGGCTTCATTCGAATCAACGATCTGTTCCTCTTCGATGCCGCAAAGAACATCAACCTTCGCCCGGAGGTGCGTCGGATTGGTTACGTCTTTCAGGACGCGTTGCTGTTTCCGCACATGGATGTTGAGTCGAATCTGCTTTACGGGCAACGCCTGCGCTCATCCGCAGATCGTTTCATCGAAGAAGCGCGAGTCGTCGAGCTTCTCGGGCTAGGCGCCCTCTTGCGGAGAAAGCCCGTGGCATTGTCCGGGGGAGAAAAGCAACGAGTCGCGATTGGCCGCGCCCTCCTCGCTCAGCCGCGCATACTGCTCATGGACGAACCGTTGGCCGCGCTGGACATACCGCGCAAGACCGAGATCCTTGACTACATCGAACGCCTGCGCGATGAACTCAACATCCCGATTGTTTATGTGAGCCATTCGGTCGCTGAGATTGCTCGACTTGCGGACACTGTGGTGGTGCTTTCGGAGGGCAAGTGTCTTGCGGTGGGGGATGTCGACGAAGTCCTGGGCCGTCTTGATTTGAAACCGGCCACGGGTCGCTATGAGGCGGGTTCGGTTCTCGACACCCGCGTCACGGCGCAAGACGCGAAGTATCAGTTGACAACGCTTGGTTTCGACGGTGGCGAACTCGTTGTTCCGCACCTAGACGCGAAGATCGGGGAGCGCGTACGCGCAAGGATCCGGGCGCGTGATGTGTCGCTCTCACTTCAAAAGCCGACCGAAATCAGTATACTCAACGTGCTGGCTGCCCGAGTCACCGCAATCGACGAGGACACCGGACCCATTGTCGAACTGCAACTCTCGGTCGGCGGTGCCACGCTCCTGGCGCGCGTTACGCGCCGTTCGTTCGAGGTGCTTGAGCTTCGCACGGGACAAAAACTCTACGCGCTGGTCAAAGCCGTGTCCTTCGACCAGCGCAGCGTCGGTTACGCGTAATAATATTTGCCGTGGAGGCTCCGTGAAACCCGAGGTCCGTTTTCACATTCGCGATAGCAAGCACGAGACGGATTTGGCGATCGGCCCAGGGAAGGTTGCGCTTCTGGAGGCGATCGGGCAAACCGGGTCGATTACTTCATCCGCCAAGAAACTCGGCATGTCCTATCGTCGCGCCTGGTTGCTCGTCGACGAGACGAATCGTTGCCTTGTCCGGCCCGCGGTACAAACTGCGGCGGGCGGTCAGCGCGGCGGGGGCACCTCGCTGACGCCTGCCGGCGTTGCGTTGGTCCGCCTCTACCGCGACCTGGAACACCAGACTGGATTAGCCGTCACACGCAAGCTGAAGCCATTATTGCGCAGCATCCCACGGGGCGATCGCTCCGCGAAGTGAGGTCCCTGGCATGCAGATTTCAATCAGTCCGATCGGTATCGCGCACACGCCATTTACCGGTCCGGAGGGCATGCCGATTCAGGCAGCGTTCAGCGACGCTGTCGGCATGGTGGAAATCTACGCAGACTACGTCGATGGCTTGCAAGACATCGCTGGTTTCGACTACCTGATGCTCCTTTATCATTTTCATATGGCGAGCAGGGAGTCCCTGCGCGTAACGCCGTTCCTGGACGATCAGCCGCGGGGCGTATTCGCGACGCGCGCCCCGACGCGGCCGAATCGGATCGGTCTGTCGGTAGTACGACTGCTCAAGGTAGCGGGTAACATTCTGGAAATCGGCAACGTGGACATCGTGTCGGGCACCCCGGTGATCGATATCAAGCCCTATGTTCCTGCTTTCGACAGTCGCGTCGAGTGTGGTATCGGCTGGTTTGCGCAGAAATTGAGCGGTGCCGAAAAAGTACGAGCAGACGACCGCATGCGTTGAGCGTGGCAACGTATCATTTAAATCGAACGGGAGATCAAGATGAAGATCAGTGCTCGCAACCAGTTCCCCGGAACCGTGAAGCAGATTGTCAACGGACCCGTCAGTACCGAAGTCACCGTGACGATCGCACCGGGTCTTGATATGGTTGCTGTTATCAGCACCACATCGGCCAACAATCTGGGGCTCTCGATGGGAAAGCCGGCTCAGGTTCTGATCAAGGCCAGCAGCGTCTTGATCGGCGTCGACTAGCATGTTGCGTGTTGCCAGCGTCCGATTCGTACTGGCGCTCCTTGCACTGTGTTGGAGTGCAGGGATTGCGGCGCAAGCAGCGGTGCCAGTCACGACCATCAGTATTTCGGGCAACGTCGCCGAGCCACTCACACTGACCGTCGCCGATCTCAAACGCTATCCCGCGCATGAAATTCAATATGTGGCGGGACGTGGTGCGGACCACAAGACTGGCGGCGGGCCGGCGCGACAATATACGGGATGCCTGTTGCGCGACGTGCTTGCCGCCGCCAAGCCAACCGAGGGCAAGCCGCGCGAATTGCGCAAGAGCTACGTGGTGGCGACCGCGAGCGATGGATACGAGGTTGTATTTTCGTGGGCGGAATTGTTCATTTCGCCGATCGGGGACAATGTCTACATCGTTTATGCTCGCGATGGCGCCCCGCTTGCCGACGACGAGGGACGCTTCGCGTTGATTGCGGCCACCGACACGCGTCCGGCACGCCACGTCAAATGGCTCCAGACACTGATGCTGCGAGCGATCTAGGACCTTGCACGCGGACGAAATGGTTGAATGAGCGATTGCCGTCGCTCAATCAAGGCTTGTTTTGCTGTTGCTCCGCACCTATGGCGTTTTGTCCTACAAGCAAATCGGCGCGGGCCGGATTACCGCGGCATTGCCGCCAGTTTAATGTGGGTAGGTGAGAAAAGTGAGCCCATCTGCTAAACCTGCGAAGGAGCCTTGGCACGCAGTGAGCGTCGTCGTAGGGCCCAAGGCGTGCCCAGCTGCCGAAGCGCTGCGTGACAAACGCTTCTTGAGCGCGGATGCGCCGAGATTGCCGCTTTCAGACTGTACGTCGGTTTGGCGATGCAAATGCGCGTACAGGCATCACACCGATCGACGGGGGGCTCCCCGTCGGACGATAGATCGCACTGGGCTGCCGAGCCCACTGCTCGGCAAAGACCGGCGGACCACGCGTCAAGCTCGCGGTCGTCGCACAGACGATTAGGCGGATCCACTCTAGTTGTCGGTCACAACCCGTGTTCGCATTGTTCTCGGCGGCGGGCGGACGAGAGGATGGCTTGCTGACCGGAGACGGTTCGTCCTATATTGCGCTTAACGCTGGCCGGTTCATTTGGGACTGTCTTGCAGTCCCGAACGGCTACGTGCAAAAGGAGAATTCGATGTTGCGCTGGATACCGCTACTGCTGGCTTTCGCGCTTGTTTTTGACGCGTCGGGAGCCCTCGCTCAAACAAAAAAACCTTCTTCACAGACGAAGTCACCAACGGCAAACGACCACTCCATCAGCGTGAATGTCTTTTTACGTGACGACAAGAAGGACGAGGTCCTGCTAGGTACGCGCATATGGCCAGGCTACCCAGACTACAACGCCATCGCGCTGCAAAGGTTCTTTGCGGTGATGAAGGCGCTCGAACCGGCATACAGGCAAGACGATGAAGTCGCCTATTCGTGGGCGACGAAGGCTAAAGTGACCAAGTGCGCCATCTACCTCGAGTCGGCGGAAGCGGGCGCTAAGAATGGAACTGGCGCGACCGTAGGTTGTGAGGCGAATGGTGTGAGCAATATTGCGGTGACTTCCGAAACAGATCCCAAGCATGGTGTCAGCGCTTCCGGCGATCCCAAGCACCTCAATGACGTGATGGATCTATTCAACAAGCAATCGGAAAGAGCCAGGAATTCCCTTGCTAAGCATTGAGAACCAGTCGGCTTTGTAAGATCATGCGGCTGCATTCACCTCCTGGACCGATTCAAACGACGCAACCATCGGTTCTGGTCGATGATCGCAAGCTGACCGCATTGACGCTACGGGTTTCAGGTACCTTGCGTGGAACCGTCTACCACGCCTTTCCGAATTCGCGAATCACGCGCTCAATGTGTCTGCGCATAAGATCCTTCGCGCCTGCGGCGTCACGTGATACCAGCGCGGCGAGGATGTTCTGGTGGTCTTCGATTGAAGCCTCTCGGAGTGCCGGCGTGTGAAAATGCTCTTCGATCTTCTCCCACATCTTGCCACGTCTTCGATCCCAGACACCGGCAACAATCTGCGCCAGCATCGTATTGCCCGTTGCCGAGGCGATCGCAACGTGGAACGCCCGGTCGGCAATTTCATTGGCGCGCTTATCGTTGACGGTATCTCTCATCTTGACGATCGCGAGATAGATAGCGTCGAGATCTTCGTCCTTAGCGGTCGTCGCCGCGGCGGCACAGATCTCAGGCTCAATGATCAAGCGTCCTCGCAGCAGCTCGAACGGCCCGGTAGACGTTTCTTCTGATAACAGGGACGGTTTTCGAGTCCGCACGTAAATTCCTGAACCGCCTCTCACTTCGACTATTCCACGCAACTCCAAAGCAATAATGGCTTCCCTGATTGAAGTTCGGCTGACCCCGAAGCGTTCCGCCAGAATTCTTTCAGATGGTAAGCGATCGTTAGCCGCCAGCTCCCCTTTGAAGATCAACTGGGCGACTTCATTCGCAAGTCGTTGATAGGATCGCTCCGCGACGGTAACAAGATTGTCTCCACCAATTTCGAGAGTGCGCGCGTTCGCGTCAGTCGATTGCCCTGCGCGCGCGATACCAGAAGAAGAAGATGAAGTCATGAGGTTCCCGAGATGGCTTTTTATCTGCCCCAAGGTTACTACATACTATTCACAAAAACTTCTCGTGGCGCCGTCGGGCGTTGTATCGAAGAGCTGCAGCACACAAGCCGTTTCACGGATCGGCTCATCCGAACGTTGCCTATGTTCGATTGGTCATTGGTGCGATTGTGGTCAAACAAGGTGTAATACATTTTTTTGCCGGCCATTGCCCACTTGGTAGATGACATTACAGAGATTTCTGGCGATGGTTCGCCGATACCAGAATTTTCTGAGAAACTGTCGAATAAATTTACGGTTTATAACCATCATTGCCCCGGAATGAGACAAAAAGTCGTCAAAACTCGGCGACTAAGGTTAATTGTTCATCGTTTCCCATGAGCGAATGTGGTCTAACCAGCTGTTCATAGATGGTCACCGGCGGCCACCGCGGACCCGTCCGCGCGTGGAAGCCCAGATGGACGAACCGGGGTGACGCGGGCGTAATTGCACAATATTCGAATGGAGAAAGACGGAAAGGACATAACTCAACCATGGCCACGTTCGAATGGATCATTGTGCTGCTGCTCGGTGCTGCACTCCTCGCCACGCTCGCGCGCAGCCTTGGCGCGCCCTATCCGACGTTCCTCGCGTTAGGCGGAGCCCTGCTCGCGTTCGTGCCCGCGAGTCCGAACTGGACGCTCGACCCTCACCTCGCGCTGACTCTCTTCGTCGCCCCGGTGTTGGTGGACGCGGCTTACGACACCTCGTTGCGGGACTTGCGAACGAATTGGCGGCCGATCACCGGGCTCGTCGTCGCTGCGGTCGGCACGACAGTACTGGCGGTCGCGCTTGCGGCGCGGTGGCTCGTGCCCGAGATGCCTTGGCCAGTTGCGATCGCACTCGGAGCGATCGTCGCGCCGCCCGACGCGGCTGCGGCAACCGCGGTGATGCGCCAGGTAAAGCTGCCGCACAAATTGCTGAAGATCCTCGAGGGCGAAAGTCTGTTGAACGACGCCAGCGCCCTGCTCGTCTACCGACTCGCCATCATGACCGTGATGGCCGGGCACGTCGGCTTCGGCACCTACGCGCCGATGTTCCTGCTGACCGTCTTCGGCAGCCTCGCGGCCGGTGTGGCCTGCGCGCACGCGCTGCGTCCGCTGACGAGCCGCCTGGACGACGTGCCGATCTCGCTGATCGTTCAGTTCGCCTGCACGTTTGGCGTGTGGATCGCGGCCGAAGCCATCGGACTGTCCGGCATTCTGACGCTGGTCGCGTTCGCGATGACCATGGCTCGACGAGGCGGCCCGCAGCTGCCGGCGCGAATGCGCGTACCGATCTTCGCCGTGTGGGAGACGGTGGTCTTCGTGTTGAATGCGTTCGCGTTCGTATTGATCGGGATGCAGCTGCGACCGATCTGGGAGCGGATGGAAGCCGACGGTGCGCGCACCGATGCGGTCATCACCGCAGCGGTGGTGCTCGGCGTCACGATTGCAGCGCGCTTCGCCTGGGTCATGGTCTACAACGTGCTGATGCGTCGGCGTCACGACCGCGCCGGCGAGAGAGCACGTCCGCGTCCGACGGTAGGCGGCGGCATCGTGGTCTCATGGGCGGGCATGCGGGGCATCGTCACGCTGGCAGCGGCATTTGCGATCCCCGAAGCGCTGCCGAACGGGTCGCCTTTTCCATACCGAGACCTGATCCTGCTCTGCGCCTTCGCGGTCGTGCTCGGCACGCTGGTACTGCAAGGGCTGACGATGAAACCGTTGATCCGGCGCATGGGCTTGACCGACGACGATCCGGTCGGCCGCGAGATCCGGTTGGGCCGCACGCAGGCCTACCAAGCGCTGGTCGACGCCATCAAGGATGATGAGACGCTTACCGCGAAACTGTTACGGAAGGAGTACGGCGCGGTCGTCGAGCTGAACTCCAGGCAGCAGCAAGACATACCGATTGACGAAGTGCCCGGCGGCCCGCTAAGGCGCCACGCGATTGCTGTCGCGCGCCAGCGCGCGTTCGAGCTTCGGCGCGACGACGTGATTGGCGACGATGCTTATCGGGTACTGGTGCAAGAGCTCGATTGGGCCGAGTTGAGCGCGGGCAGCGAGCTCGCCTGTCCGCTAGGTTGCGCCGGCCACGGCGTGTTCGGTAAGGCATTGACTAGCGGATGCAACCCGTTAGTCGAAAGCCCAGGCAGCCAAGCAGCTTGGCCCGACCGATCCTCTCCATAACCTTCGCGCCGGCAAGTCCGAGCCGGCTCCGCTGGCGATCATCAACGGCATCAGGTGCTCTTCCCGTGGATGTGATGCTCGCCCTCCAGGAGCACTGCTCCATTCCGCAAGGCACCGGCTACGCTCAATCCATGCGCCGGACAAGGCGCTGTCCAACCAATCGTGAAACTCATAGGATGCAGGCGCGGCACCGGCGAAATCCCGCAGATTATGGTAGCTCATGCCGGCCCCCACAATGAGCACACCTTCGTCGCGCAAGGTTCGAAGCGCAGCGCCCAATTCACAGTGCAGCGACGGATCCAGGCTGGCGTGAAGGGACATTGCGACCACTGGTATGTCTGCATCGGGAAACATGACTTTCAGCGGGATGAATACACCATGGTCCCAACCGTAATGCGGATCGACCGCAGCAGGGTAACCCGCCTTCTGGATCAACGCAGACGCGCGCGCAGCCAGCTCGGGTTGGCCTGGGGCTCTGTATTGCAGCTCGTAGGTCTCGGGTGGAAATCCGTAGTAGTCATAGATCAGGTCGGGTTGACTGCCACCCGTAAAACTGGGCACCGCAGCTTCCCAATGCGCGGTCGCAATCACAATCGCCGTCGGGTTCGCGGGAAGCAGGCTTCGAATGCTCCGCAGAAAATCCTCCGTGGGCTGGTACAAGCGCTTGCGTTCGCCCGTCATGAAAAAAGAAGGACCACCACCATGCGGCAAGTACATGGCAGGCATGCGCGAAGTATTCAAGAAGACTCCAATACGGAGTTGCGCAGATGCGTTAGATTGGATTGGAAATCGACGCGTCGTGTCGATGGTTCGCTCAGTCGATCGCCTGGTAAAAGCGCTCGTCGTAGAGGCCGCCGCTGATCGCGAATATCTTTTTGCGGAACTGTGTCATGTGTCCGTCCGCCCCGTGGGCTTCGATACCCTTCATACCATCCCAAGTTTCAACAAGAGTGATGTGATTGCCCCGATTCGTCTGTTGCAAGGCGTCAAAGCGAATGTTGCCGTCGTCTTTGCGACTGTCGTCGCTCAACGCGCGGATCTGATCCAAACCGGCCGCCTGACTTGGCGGAAATATGTCGATGTGTGTCACCACATATATCGCGCTTGGTGCCGGCGTTTTGGATGCCGCGCCAACATTTAGCCCGACATGGGTCCGTTCATCGTAAGGGGCGCGCAACATTGGGTCGAGCTTGGCGCGAAAGGCTTGCGTCGCCAATGCGCTTGCGTGCGCAGCTTGCGAGCCCTTGTCTTTCCACACTTCGACGATCGCGAAATGATTCTGCTCACCGATCCGCTGCAACGGAGCACTTTGAATATTGCCGGGTTCCTGCCGGATGCTCTTCGCATATTGAACGATTAGATCCCGCGCCTGCGCCATCGCTGCAGGCGTTACTTCAACGTAGCTTACAACGTACAGGGCGCCCTCCTGCGCGGCCGCCGTCTGACTGATGCCCAGCGACAACAACGCGATCGTCAACACGCATCGAAACGAGAAAGGCATTTTGTTTCCTCCAAGGTATTAGGTCTCGACTGGCTCAGCGGTAACGCAGAAGTGCGGCACGGGAGTCGCCGGCAGTATACCGAGACTGGCGATGCTGCGGCATCGGCCAACGCGCGGGAGGTTTGTCTTGGAGCGGAGAACGGCCCGTTTGGTCCCGCCTGATAAGCAATCAGCTTGGGAGAACAATTGAAAAGCCATACTGTCGGAAAGCGTCTGAGGCACACTGGGCACAGGTGCTCGCCTTGGCAACGGAATTATCACTAAGATATCGAATCCGATCGGCCTGGATGACCTGAATGCGGCCGGTGCCAGACGGCGAGCTCCGTCGTCTTTCGATCAACTGTAAGGAGGAGTACAGGCATGGCACGTATTATCGGCGGCATCGCCGCTTCCCACACCCCGACGATCGGATTCGCCTACGATCGCAACAAGCGCGACGACCCGGTGTGGGCGCCGATCTTCGAGAACTTCGCGCCGCTCGCCGCTTGGCTCGCCGAGAAGCGTCCCGATGTCCTGCTGATGATCTACAACGATCATGTGACGTCGTTTTTTTTCGACCACTACTCGGCGTTTACCCTGGGCGTGGGGCCTGAGTGGCCCGTGGCAGATGAAGGTGGCGGACCGCGCGATTTGCCTCCGATCAAGGGGCACCCACAACTCGCCTCGCACATTGGGCGCTCGCTTATGGCTGACGAGTTCGACATGTCGTTCTTTCAGAACCGGGCGTTGGACCACGGCTGCTTCTCGCCACTCTCGGTACTTTGCCCACACGAGCCGGATTGGCCCGTCAAGCTGGTCCCGCTCCAGATGGGCGTGCTCCAGTTCCCGATTCCGACCGCCCGCCGCTTCTACAAGCTCGGGCAGTCGTTGCGGCGCGCGATCGAAAGCTATCCCGAGGACTTGGGCGTGGTCGTCGTCGCCACCGGTGGCCTATCGCACCAGGTGCACGGCGAGCGTGCCGGGTTCAACAATCCCGACTGGGATCACCGCTTCCTTGACCTGTTCGAGCACGATCCGGAACAGCTCGCCGAAATGACCATTGCCGAATACGCCGAACTCGGTGGCTTCGAGGGCGCGGAAATCGTCATGTGGCTCACCATGCGGGGCGCGCTGTCCGCGAGCATCGAATGCAAGTACCGCAGTTATTACCTGCCATCGATGGCCGGCATCGCTACCGCAATCTACGAAGGCACGGACACGCCCAACCCTGCCGTGGTGCTGCGCCAGCAACGCCATGTGGCGAAGGAGCTCGACGGCATCGAGCGGCTCCAAGGAACGTATCCGTTCACGCTCGAGCGCAGCGTAAAGGCGTTCCGCATCAATGACTATCTTCATCGGATGGTCGACCCGAGCCATCGCGAGGCGTTCCTTCGCGATCCGGAAGCAAGTTTCGAAGCTGCCGCGTTGACCGAAGAAGAACGCGACCTTATTCGTCGATGCGACTGGCGCGGCCTGATGCACTATGGCGCCATTTTCTTCATGCTCGAGAAACTTGGCGCGGTTTCGGGCGTGTCGAACCTCCACATTTATGCCGCGATGCGCGGCGAAACGCTCGAAGCTTTTCAGCGTACCCGCAATGCTCCGGGGGCGCTGTACTCGGTTGCGGGTAAAGGGGCAGGTAATCTGGGCTGGGACCAGCCGAAGGCGAATCGATGATCATCGACATCCACGGCCACTACACCACCGCGCCCAAGGCGCTCGAGACATGGCGCAATCGGCAAATTGCCAGCGTCGGCAATCCAGCGGAGATGCCGAAGCCATCCGAGCTTCGCATTAGTGACGACGAACTCCGCGAATCGATCGAGGGCAATCAACTACGACTCATGCGCGAACGCGGCCTCGACCTCACCATTTTCAGTCCGCGCGCGAGCTTCATGGCGCATCATATCGGCGACTTCCAGATTTCCAGCACCTGGGCCGCAATCTGCAACGAGTTGTGCTGCCGGGTGAGCAAGCTCTTCCCCGATCACTTCATTCCGGCTGCGATGTTGCCGCAAAGTCCCGGCGTGGATCCCGCGACCTGCATTCCGGAACTGGACAAGTGCGTGGAGGATTACGGCAACGTCGCGATCAACCTCAACCCCGACCCGTCCGGAGGACACTGGAACTCCCCGCCGCTGTCCGACCGCCATTGGTACCCGATCTACGAGAAGATGGTCGAATTCGAAATCCCGGCGATGATTCATGTAAGCACGAGTTGCAATCCGTGCTTCCACACCACCGGCGCGCACTACCTCAACGCCGACACGACCGCCTTCATGCAGTGCCTCACGTCCGACCTGTTCAAGGATTTCCCGACGCTGCGCTTCATCATTCCCCACGGCGGTGGCGCGGTGCCGTACCACTGGGGTCGCTTCCGCGGACTGGCGCAGGAGATGAAAAAACCGTTGCTGACGACCCACCTGCTCAAGAACGTCTTCTTTGACACCTGCGTCTATCATCAACCCGGCATCGACCTGCTCACGCGTGTGATTCCCGTGGACAATATCCTCTTCGCCAGCGAGATGATCGGCTCGGTACGCGGCATCGATCCCGAGACCGGACACTATTTCGATGACACGCGGCGCTACATTGAGGCGACACACGTCGATCCGGAACAGCGACACAAGATCTACGAAGGCAACGCGCGGCGCGTCTACCCACGCCTCGATGCCGCGCTGAAAGCGAGAGGACGTTAACCATGTACGAACTCGGAGTCGTCTATCGCAATATCGGCCGCGCTGAGGCTGACGTCGCCGCCGCGCTCGGCGCGCTCGGCACTGCGACTGTGCACGAAGCCATCGGACGGACGGGCCTGATGAAGCCCTACATGCGCCCCATCTATGTCGGCGCGCAGTCCGCGGGGACCGCCGTGACGGTCCTGCTGCATCCCGGCGACAACTGGATGCTGCACGTTGCCGCCGAGCAGATCCGGCCGGGCGACGTCGTCGTCGCCGCCGTCACCTCTGATTGCACCGACGGTTATTTCGGCGACCTGCTCGCGACGAGTTTCAAGGCGCGCGGCGCGCAAGGGCTTATCATCGATGGCGGGGTGCGCGACGTGCGCGTGCTGACGGAAATGAAGTTCCCGGTTTGGAGCAAGGCGATTTCTGCCAAGGGTACGGTGAAGTCGACGCTGGGCTCCGTGAACGTTCCGGTCGTATGTGCCGGTGCCTTGGTCAACCCCGGTGATGTCATTGTGGCCGACGACGACGGCGTGGTCGTGGTGCCGGCGGCCCGTGCCGCGAAAGCGCTCGAGGCTGCGACAGCGCGCGAAGCGAACGAAGGAGAAAAGCGCGCGAGGCTGGCTTCAGGCGTGCTCGGACTGGATATGTACAAAATGCGCGAGCCGCTACAGAAGGCCGGATTGAAATACATCGATTGATCGAGGCGTGCGAGTTATGGCCGAGGCGGCCGACGAGTCGGGCAGGGTTGACCGGATCACGGGCATTTCGTCGATGGCGATGCGTCACGCGTTGGCTGAATTGGGTGAGGCTTACCAGCGGCAGTCAGGGCAATTGGTCGATATCGTTGCGGTGGGTGGCGTTGACGCGGCGCGCCGGGTCGACAATGGCGAAGTGTTCGACTTTGTCGTGCTCGCAGCCAACGCGATCGAACAGTTGGCATCCAACGGCCGCGTCGATCCGGGCAGTCGAACCGATCTCGTTCGTTCGGGCGTGGCGATAGCGATCGCTGCCGGAGCGCCGCGACCCGACGTCGGCAGCGAAGCGGCGATTCGCGATGCCGTCCTGCGCGCCCGCACCGTCGGGTATTCGACAGGTCCGAGCGGTGCGCACCTCGTCCGCCTGTTCGAGCGCTGGGGCATCGGCGACGTCATTGCAGCGCGCGTAGTCCACGCTGCGCCCGGCGTTCCCGTCGGCACGCTCATAGCACGGGGCGAGGTCGAACTGGGCTTCCAGCAGTTAAGCGAGCTGATGCACCTGCCGGGTGTCGACGTCATCGGCATGCTTCCGCCGTCGATCCAAGTCGAAACCGTATTCTCCGCGGCGGTGTGCACCGCAGCCAACCATCCCGCGGCCGCCGAGGCGTTCCTCTCGTTCCTGGCCTCCGCGGAAGCCGACACGGCAATGCGTCGCCATGGCATGGAGCCAGCGCGAGCCGTGCGGTGAATTCTACACAGACGGTTTTCTATTCTGAGTGAATCGAAGCCGCGTTCGAATCAGCTGACTGTAAAATCAACCATTGACGTTTCCAAATGCGTTGAAGGCCATGGACCGATTCGCGCTCTTCCCCACCCCGCTATTCGTTTATGACGTCCCCAATGTCGACGACATGAACCGCGAACTCGGCGAGCGCCTGCGTGCCGAAGCGCAGGCATCGCCCGGCGTGCGTCGGGCCAATGTCGGCGGCTGGCACTCGCCCCCCGATCTCGCCCTCCGCCCGGAACCCTGCTATCGCGCAATGATGAAGATGATCATCGATCACGTCGGCGCCACGCACTCAAAGATCGTTGCTGCCAAGGACCTTGCACCGTCGCCACCCTGGCAATTCGCCGCGCAGGCCTGGGCCATGGTCATGCGCAACGGCGACTACACGATCGCACACGACCACGGCGAAGCCCATTGGTCGACGACCTATTATGTCGATGCGGGCGACGCGGACCTCGAGCGCACGCCCGACTCCGGCGCCCTGGCCGTTCTCGATCCTCGTCGGAGCGGGCGCCCGATCCCCGGCCTCGAGTCAGGCTCCACGTTCACGATCCGCCCCCGCACCGGCATGCTCGTGGTGTTCCCCGGTTGGCTTCAGCATTATGTCCATCCCTATCGCGGCACGCGCCCGCGCATCGCGATCCCGTGCAACGTGACGATGTCGCCGATGGGACTTGAGAAATCCACCGTTCAATAACCGTTGAATCCCGAATTGCGTGAGGTTCTGCCAACAGATAACCGCGGGGTCCGCCGTCGTCCAACACACAGGCACTCGTCTTTAATCCGGTACCACCGCTCCCCGCAATCCCGCTCGCTTGACAGCTCGCGCCACCGTCCCGTCGGACTTGGCCTCGCCGACGAAGCTGGTGACGAAGGGCAGTGCGATCTCGCGTCCTTTCGGGATGCCGATGGCGAAGCTCTCGAGTCCCCAGCGGCCGTCGAGCACACGCGAGCCGGGGAGTTCGTCTGACATGTCGAACAGCGTTGCCTTGTTCGTAGCGAAGGCCCCAAGCTTTCCCGTCGCAAGCATATCGATTGCAGCCTTCAGGGATGGCGTTCGAACCACAGAGGCGTTGCGCAACGCGCGAGCGAGCGTCGCTTCCGACGTGCTTCCCTCGCTCACGCCAACGCGTGTTCCGGGGCGGTCGATCTCGTCAAGTGTACGTATCGTGGAGCCCGCTGGAACCAGGTATCCCTGCTCGACCTGCAGGACCGTTGGCGAGAAATCCAGATCGTCCCGACGTGCGGGCGTCGCATTGGTGAACACCATGTCCACGGAGCCAGACTTTGCGGCTGCGAGCACTTCGGCGTTCTTCGTGAAGACGACGGGCTCGAACGGAACGCCGGCCCGTAGTGCTAATTCGCGGCCCAGATCGAAGCCGACGCCTTTGGCGTTGGCGGAGGCCGCATCGCCGACGATCGATGTCGGCGTACCCGGATAGAGTCCGACGCGCAGTTTTCCGGTGGGTGCGAGCGCCTGCATCGTGGCTGTGCTGCGAGGTGCGGAAAGGTTTGCACATCCAGAGAGGGTGGCCAGCCATAGTACAACCATGTGCAGTGCCCTGCGGCGAATTGCATTCATTGCATCTCGATGATGATGGGCGGCGATCAGTCAGGCTGTATTCCGGCGGACTTGATGACGCCCGACCAGAGCTCCGTCTGCGCTTTGATGAAAGCAGTGAACTGGTCCGGAGCACCGGCCGTGATGACGACACCGAGTTCGGCCAGCTTGTTCGAAATTGCAGGATTCGCAAGCGCCGCATTGGTCTCGGAATTGATTTTCCGAACGATTTCCTGAGGTGTCTTCGCCGGTGCGACCAGACCCCACCATACAGATGCTTCGTAGCCTGGCAGACCCGCCTCGGCGGCGGTTGGCACGTCGGGCAATAGCGGCAAGCGCTTGTCGCTCGCGACGGCGAGCGCACGCAGGCGGCCAGCGCGAATATGCGCGATCACCTCGACCGGGTTGATCGGCATGAACGTAATGCGCTCGCCCAGCAGATCGGTGATCGCCGGCGCGCCGCCCTTGTAGGGGATGTGCAGGACGTCGATTTTCGCTGCCGACTTGAGCAACTCGCCGGCGAGGTGTCCGGAGCTCCCGTTGCCCGCCGAGGCGTAGGTCAGCTTGCCCGGTTCGGCTTTTGCCATCCCGATCAAGTCTTTCAGCGATTTCGCCGGCGATGCGGCAGGCACGACGATCACCAACGGCGCGTAGCCGATTTTCGCAATGGATGCGAAATCGCGGCGGCCGTCGAACGCGAGGTGCGGGAACAGCGTCATGTTGGTCGCGATGCCGTTCGAGGCCATCAGTAACGTGTAGCCATCCGGCGCCGCCTTTGCGACGAGCTCCATCCCGATGTTCGCACTCGCACCCGGACGGTTGTCGACGATCACCGGCTGTTTCAGCGCTTCCGAAAGTGGCTGGCCGATGGACCTCGCGACGAGGTCGACCGCGCCACCCGCGGCATACGGGACGACGATCTTGATCGGCCGGTCGGGATAGGGCTGTGCCTGCGTGGCAAACGAAGCAAGGAGCGCCATACCCAACGCGAACAGGACTGGCAGATTACTGATCCGTACCATGCACTTTCCGAACATCAAGTTGCAAACCTGAACAGCTCACGCGGCGTATCCCACAGCAGCTTGCGGCGAGCGGCGGCGTCCGGAAAAAGCGTGAGCACGAGGCGAAGCAGAACACCGTAGTCGACGTGCACCGGCGCGCGAAGGTACGGCCAGTCCGAGGCCCACAGACAGTGGCGCAGCGTGAAGGCGTCGACCAGCGCCGCGACGAAGGGCCACGTGTCCTCGTACGGTGCCGGCTCACGCGAGAATTTCACGAGCCCAGAGAGCTTGACGAAGGCGCGCCCTCCTTTACCGAGCTCGAGCACGGCCTGAAAGCCCGGCTGTTCGAGCCCGGCACTCACCGTGGGACGGCCGCAATGGTCGACGAGGATGCGAACGCCGGAATCGATGAGCATCGGCATCATCTGCACGAGTTGGTCGTGCTCGACCTGGATGCCGACGAACATATCGAGCGCGACGAGCTTCTGCAGGAGCGGTTTCGCGTCGCGGTAATAATCGACGCCGTAGTGCGTGACGTTCCATGCTACGCCAACGACACCCGCGCGCTGGAGCGCCTGCAGCTCCTCCAGAGTCGCGCCGTTGGCGACCACGGCGATGCCCTTATATCGTCCCTCACTTTGCGCAATCGCGTCGAGCATGCAGGCGTTATCGAGGCCATAGCCAGAATTCGGACCGACCAACAGCGCGCGCTGCGTCCCATACGCTGCCATCACCTGGGCCAGTTGTGCCCGCGTCCCGATCTCCTGGCCCACCGGCGCGTAGTGCGTGTCGGCGCGGTAGGGAAAGCGCGCGGGATCGAGCACGTGCACGTGGCAGTCGATCTTGGGCTCTTCGAAGATGCTCATTGGAGTAGCTTCGTGGAGTACCTTCGCGCTTACGTCCACGAAAAACACCTAGAACGTTGCGGCGATGGCCTGACGCAGCGCGGTCGTGATCTCCGGCATGACGCCGAACCACGCGTTGAACGCAGGCCGCGCCTGATTGAGCAGCAAGCCGAGACCATTGACCGTGACGTTTCCGCGTTGGCGCGCGGCCGCAAGCAGCGGCGTCTCTGGCGGAATGTAGATGAGGTCGCCGACCAGCGCGGACTCGGGGAGACGATCGAGCGAGATGTCGAGTGGCGGTTTGCCTGCCATACCGAGACTCGTCGCGTTGGCGAGAAGCACAATATCGTCGAGCGCGTCCTCGCGCTGGTCCCACGGCAGCACTTTCACCTCCGGGCCGACTGCATCGGCGATTTCCTGCGCTTTATCAAGTGTACGATTGGTAACGCGAATCTCCTTCGCACCTTGCGCCACGAGACTTGCCACGACCGCACGCGCCGCGCCCCCCGCGCCGAGCACCACGATCGGCCCGCTGTCGGGGCGCCACTGCGGATGGGCGTCCCGCAGGCTCTGGATGAAACCGTTGCCGTCGTTGTTGAATCCGGTGAGCGTTCCGTCGTCCTCGACGACGACCGTGTTGACCGCGCCGATTTTGCGCGCGAGGTCATCGACGCGGTCCAGTAGCGGGAAGATTGCCTGCTTGTGAGGGGTGGTGACGTTGCAGCCCCGGAGGCCCAGCGCCGCCATGCCGCGCACCGCCGCTTCGAGATTCTCCGGCGGCACCGCGAACAGCGTGTAGCGTCCGGCAATGCCGTACTGCGCAAGCCAATGATTGTGAATGACCGGCGAGCGCGAGTGCGCCACCGGCCACCCCAGAAGGCCCGCAATACCGAACCCGTTTTGATCTGCCATCGTTCAGCTTTTCCCGTTCCGCACGCTCATTGTGGAAGTAGGTAGCCGTTACTTTCCGGCCGATAGCGGCGGCAACGTCACGACCACTTCCTGTTTGCCGTTGACCACCTTCGTCATGAAGCTTTCGCGATCGAGATCGCCGTTCTTGTCGAAGCTCACGTCCATCAGGATGCCCGGATACTCCTTGGCGGATAGCTTGACGCCGTGCATGGCCTCGGCGAAAGCCTTCGGATCGAACTTGCCGATTTTCTCGGTGACCGCCTTGACGATGTACATACCCGTGTAGCCCTTCAGACCGTTGTGATCCGGCTTATAACCGTATTCCTTCTGGAATTTGGCCGCGAACGCCCGGATGCCGGGGGCGGGTGCATCTGCGGTGAGTCCGACGTGCGCGACCGCGCCGTTGGCGGCATCGCCCGCAAGCTCTACCACCTTCTGGCTCGTGAGCACGGTTTCGCCGACGATCGGCTTGTCGTAACCCTGCTTGCGGAGTTCCCGCAGCGCGCGCGCGGCCTCCTCTTCGTTGGTGTAGACGAATAAAGCATCCGCGTTCGCCTGCTTGACCTTGAGCACCGCGCCGGAGAAGTCGAGCTGCCCCGGGTCGGTCGAGATGTCGGCGACGACCTTGACGCCGTAGGGTTCGAGGGCCTTGGTGAACACGTCGCGGCCGCCCTTGCCGAAGTCGTTGTTGGTGTAGATGATCGCGACCGTCTTGGCTTTCAGATTGTCATTGAGATAGCGAGCAACTTTGGGCATCGCGGTGGACTGCGTGAACGACGTGCGGAAGATGAACGGATTGCCCTGCTGGGTGATCGCCGCGGCTTCGCCACCCGTGAAGTTGGGGATCTCGGCGCGGCGCGTTTCTGCCATGCTGACGATGATCGAGCCCGAAAACACCGGCCCCATCACAACATACGCGCCATCGTCGATGGCTTTGATCGTCAGCGCCTTGGCCACCGGCGCTTGCGATTGCGTATCGCTGGACGTGTATTCGACCTTGCGACCGAGAATGCCACCCGCGGCGTTGATCTCCTGCACCGCGAGCTTCGCACCGTCATTGAAGTTGGTGCCCGACGTGGCGCCGGTGCCCGACAGCTCTACCACGCCGAAGATCTTGACCGCTTGGGCCTGGGCGAGGAGTGGCTGCAGCAGCGCAAGGCTAAGAAAAAAAGTGCAAATGCGAGTAATGGAATACATGGGATTGACGATCCTCCGGTATCAGAATAGCTTATGGGTGAGTTGGTGACGAGCCCGCTCCGAATTCTCTCGCTGATATAGGCGCGGAGCCCCACGTAATCCAGTATGGAGCTATCGAAAATGTTTATCGCGACTCAGCATGATGATGCCGGTTTGCGTAGACAACCGCCATCCCAGTTTCCGTCAACCGGGCAAGAGTTGCAACTTGAGCTGCGCCACGTGCGCGCCTTTCTCGCTGTCGCAGACGAGGGCAGTGCGAATCGGGCAGGCGAAGCCTTGTTTCGTACGCAGTCCGCGGTTTCCCGCTCCATTCGCAAACTCGAGAATGAGCTCGGCATCGAGCTGTTCGAACGCCGCGCGCGCGGAATGCTCCTGACGGAATACGGTCGCGCGCTCCTCGTGCGCGCTCAGCGCGTGCATCTGGAGATGCAGCGTGCGCGTACAGATCTCGCCGCGCTCGTCGAGAAGGGCACCGTACGCAATGCCGCAATATTCGGCATGCTTGCCCATGAGCGACGCGTGCGTGCATTCGTTGCGCTGACCGAACAGCACCACATGCCGTCCGTCGCCGAAAGCCTCGGCATCACCCAGCCTGCCGTGAGCATGGCAGTGCGCCAGCTCGAAGAGAGCATCGGTGTCGCGCTCTTCGAGCGAACGGCACGAGGCATGATGCCGACGCCTGCCGGTGCTGCGCTCGCCTTGCGGTTGAAGCGCGCCTTGGCCGAGATACGGTACGCCGTCGCCGACATTGCATCACTGCGTGGCATCACGCAAGGTACGGTGACGGTAGGCGCGCCGCCCCTCGGGCGCACGAACCTGCTCCCAGATTCGATCGCCGATGTGGTGGCCAAGTATCCCGGACTGCGCATTGCGACCATCGAAGGATCGACCGAAACGCTCGAGGCAAGCCTGCGCGCGGGCGACCTCGATTTCATTATCGGCGCGTTGCGGCCAGGGGGATACGAGGGCGACCTTGCGGGGGACCCGCTCGCCGACGATGAGCTTGGCATCGTTTGCAGGCCCGGGCATCCGTGGGCCAAACGCAAACACATTCCGGCTCGTGACTTGACGCGTGCCCGCTGGGTGGTCCATCGTATCAATGCGCAAAACTGCATGGCGTTGGAGCGTGCGCTGGCCCGGCGCGGCCTGCCCGCCCCCAGTATCGCTGTCGAAACCAGCGACCTCGCTGTGCTTCGGGGCGTACTGATAAATAGCGACCTGCTCGCTGCGATTTCGCTGCGCCAACTCTCGTACGACCTTAGCGCCGGACTGTTGACGCTGTTACCGATTCCGCTCCACGATACACGTCGCGTCATCGGTATCACCCGGCGCTCGGAAAGTGTGGCATCGCCGGGCGCGAAGCTGCTGATGGAGGAAATTGCGCGCCGACGCCCCCCGCTGCTCACGTCGATCATCCCCAAGATAGCAGTGGTCTCCTCTGTGGGAACGCAGTAGTGCGCGTCGTACGCCAGGCGCAGCCCGTAAACAGCGTGACGCCATCGTAGGCGTCGCCGGGCGCGATCTCATGATGGCGCACCGCCACATCGGCGAAGCGCACAGACTGCGCTAGTCCCTGACTCACTGATGACATAACGACTGGTGACGCCTGCGCACTGTCGCCAAGCTTGCCGCTGTCGTCTGCGCAGCCAAGGAACGCGCCCACCGAGGGCGTAGTTCGCGCATCGAACCGATAAGTAAATTGCATCGCAGGCCACATTGAAACGATCAATGTGTAACGGACAGCGTTGCTATCCTTTAATCCATACATCGCCCCGATAGGATCGCATCGGAGGCGCGACGAATCATACGTAGCGATCAGTCGATATACCGATCTCTCAACATACTTATGGATGGAGGAAACGCTGATGAAGACATCTGACAAGTGGCGTCTCAATAGTCTTGCACTGGCGATTGGCGCCGCATTCAGCACCGGCAACGGTATCGCAATCGCGCAAACAACCGCGCCAGCAGTTACACCCGTCGCATCCTGCGCAAGTTTGGCCACGATGGCATTTCCTCAAACGACCATCACTGATACGCAGGTGGTGGGCCCTGGATCGACGACGATCATCGGGACGACGGCTCCCGGAACGACCTCGCCCGTGTTCGGAACGGCCACAATAAATCTACCCGTGCAGATCTGTAGGGTGCGCGGCACGATCAAACCCACGAGCGTGTCGAACATCATTTTTGAGGTCTGGCTGCCGGTCTCGACCTGGAATGGGAAATTCAATGGAGTCGGCAACGGAGGCTCCGGGGGTAGCTTGGGCCTCAACTCCATGACGCCCGACCTCGGTCGTGGCTACGCAACCGCGGTCACCGACACCGGTCACCAGTCCAACGACTCGTCCTTTGGGCTTGTCCCCGACCTCATCGAGGATTTTGCCCACCGCTCGTATCACCTGACCACGGTGGTCGGCAAGCAGATCACGGCGGCGTACTACGGGCAGGCTCCGACTTACTCGTACTTCACGGGATGCTCGACTGGCGGCGCGGAAGCCCTTTCGGAAGCGGAGTTTTATCCCACCGACTACGATGGGATCACCGCGGGCGCGCCGGCCAACCATTACTCGCTCATGTGGCCCGGCGAAGTCTGGCCTTCGTGGGCCTCGATACCCGATCCAGCGGGCATGAAAACCAAGCTGGCCGCGCTCAACGCAGCGGCGGTCGCGGCCTGCGACCTCACCGACGGCGTCAAGGACGGCATTGTCAGCGACCCCAGGAAGTGCAGCTGGGATCCCGTGAACATGCAGTGCCCAACAGGCACGGATACCACGAGCTGCCTCACGCCCACGCAGGTCAACATCGCGAGGTTGATCTATTCCGGCTTGAGGGATCCCGTGACCCAGCAGCAGATCTGGCCGCCTTACCTGCTCGGCAGCGAGGACCAGTGGACCGGTCACATCACCCAAGGTCAAGCACTGGGCGTAGTCCAGACCGGCAATCCTCCCGTCGGCTATCACGCGTACTTCCTGTATGACAATCCGACATTCAGCTATACGCTCCCGACGTTCAACCAGCAGAGCGTCCAGACAATCAATGAACTCTATGCCGGGGACGTGAAATACCAGCCGTCACTGGATTCGATCAATCCGGACCTGCGCCCGTTCGGGACGATGAATGGTAACCGCAAACTCATCTGGTACCAGGGCTGGAAGGATCAGAACATCTCGCCGCTGAACTCGATCGTTTTCTACAGCCAGGTCGTGGCCAAGCTCGCCGGGTACCCCTACGGGTGGCCGGCGGGGACAACCGAACAGTCCCCACTGTACAAAGCAGCGCTGACGAAGACGCAGAACTTCGCGCGGCTATTCATGGTGCCGGGGATGCAGCATTGCAACGGCGGACCGGGGCCGGCAACGTTCGATTATCTGACCGCGCTGGAGCAGTGGGTCGAGCAAGGCATTGCCCCCACCCAGATGCTCGGATCGCACTCAACCGCCGGCGTCGTCGATCTCACCCGCCCAAACTGTATGTATCCGAACGTCGCGAACTATAGTGGATCGGGTGACTACCACCTGGCCGCGAACTGGACGTGCGGCCCCGCACCGGCATGTACGGGTCCCAATTGTGCCTCGAGTGTGCAGGCCGCCTGCGAGAACGGCGTCCACCAGGATGGCGTTCCCGGCTACGTTTGTGCTCCGGCCGCGAGTGAGTGAATGGCGCTTGCTACTAACGGTTGTCCGCGCCTCGTTCCGTGAGGCACTGTCGAACCCACGCTCCGGCACGAAGACTGCGAAAAACAGTCACCGTGCTTGAGCGCGGGTTCGGGGTTCGCGCCAGTGCCGTCGTGGCGAGGCCTTATCGCTGACGGCCTTGTTGTTCTTTCCGATAGTCCGGAGCGCACGTCTACCGCGTGCGTTCCGCGCCGACGGTAGCGGTCCGAACAATTCAGGCCATAAATCCCAGGTCGCTTGTGGGAAATGACGCGAGATTGGGAAAGACTTGGCTCAGCGCCGCCGGTGCTACACCCAACCACGTCGCGAGCGTGGCTCCGTACTGATCGACTGAACTGGTTGGAAGCCAACGGCCTTCCTCTTCGGCGTCACTTGGGCCGCCCAGGATAAGTTGCGGGTACTGGCCGTACATGTTGCCGCCCTTGACCGCATCGCCAATGATGAAGTGATGATTACCCCATGCGTGGTCCGTGCCTCCGCCAGATGCAGGCTGGAACGTGCGGCTGAAGTCGGATAGCGTAAATGTGGTCACTTGACTCCCCGCCCCCACCGCGACCGTAGCGTCGTAGAAGGCCTTCAGGGCGGGCGACAGGTCGGCGAAAAGTGCCTGCTGCCGGTTCAGCTGGTCACCGTGGGTGTCGAAGCTACCGAGTTGGACGAAGAATATTTGCCTCGCCGCTCCAGTGGCCTGTCGCGCCGCAATCATTTTCGCGACCTGATGAAACTGATCGGCGATGTTGCTTTTGAGGCTCGCAAAGATCGGATCGACAATGGCGGAAGTTCCCGAGAGGATGGGATTGACCGTTCCCGAAAGTGCCAGCGCCTGATTGCCGATACCGTTGAGCGCGGTAACGAAGTCATTGTCGGAAGCTTGACCCAGCAACTGCTTGACCGCCGCGAGGCGGCCATTGGCGACCGTCGAATTGCCGTAACCCTGCAAGGCAAATGCACCAGACACCGGAATCGACAACGGCACGGTCGCTGAGCCAGATGTGAACAGCACGGTGCCGTCAAGCGACGTCACCACCGGGAAGCCTGTAGCGGCATTCATCGGGGCAACTTGGTCCGCGGCACGACCGCCCCAACCGGTAGCCGATTGCGCCTTCGAATTGGAACTTTGCCATTGCGCTTGCTGATCCGCGTGTGAATACAGCGAAAGAGGTCGTAGCCCAGCGTTGTACTGCGTCTGGTTGGTCGGCTCGGTCAGGGTCCCGACGTTTGCGAGGATTGCCATCTTGCCCTGACCAAAGAGCGTCTGCAGCTCGCCGAGAGCGGGGTGAAGGCCGTACGGAGTGCCGACATTCACCGGCTGTATCGGCAATAGCGAGGATTGGGACAGCTGAATGCCCGAGGCCGCTGTGCGCACGTTGGCGTAGGAAGTGTAGCCCGGGCCATCGAGCGGAATGATCGTGTTGTTGCCGTCATTGCCCCCGAACATGAAGACGCACACCAGCGCCCTGTAGTCGGACGGGATGGCAGCTTGAGCACTGGCAGAGGCGATGAGATTGACGAGGTCGAGCCGCGATGCAAGCCCCATCGAGGACAGTGCGACGGCATTGCGCAGGAACGAGCGGCGTGATGGTTTACGTAAGCGGTTCATGTCAGCGCTCCACTTGAAATTGGGGTGACGTGATCGTCAGGTAGTAGGCGTTCTTTGCGCGGGTCAGCGGATCGGACGCCGGTACGAGTGCAATGGCCGACAAGATGGTCGTCTGCATTGCCGCAGGCATCGTTCCATGCATCAGCAAGTTGTTGAGTTCCGCGACCAACGCCGCGGGTTTGGCCGCCAGGCTCTGCAAAGTCGACCAATTCGGTTGGGTACCCGTGGCGCCCGGCAACGTCGACAAGGGTGCTATTGTGCCGAACGAAAATGTGTTGGCGAAGTTGTAGCGATTGATCGCGGTGCTGGCATTCTGAAGCGCGAATTCAGGCCCCAGCACCGTCGTTCCCGGCACGATGTACGTTGGCGGGTAGTAGTTGAATACCGAAGGCGAATTGAACACATCCTGGCCGAGGTTCTTCGCCTGCTGCGCCAAATACACGCCGTCGGAAGTGGTGCCAATCGCTCTGGCGGTCTCAGTCAAGAATAGCACCGGCTCGCGCAACTTGCCGTAACTGGGATCAGACTTTACGTCGCCGCGCGCTTCGGGGTCGGTCAATATCGCCGCTATAACCGCCTTCAGGTTGCCCCTCACGCCGGAACTATCGATGTCGAAACTCGCGTTGACCCGGGTAACGTACTGCGGCGACGGGTTGCTGGTTACTAATTTTTGGATCAGCTGCTTGGCGATGAACGGTCCGACATTGGGATGGAGTGATAGGCCTTGCATGGCGAACGCCAAATCGTCCGCCATCGACTTGCCCGCGGGGTCAACCACTCCTTCGAGCAGCGTCTTTGAATCAAAGTCGTGGTTGGCCGGGACGGCGACCATGTTGCCGAGGAAGTTTTTTGGATTGTGATTCTTCTGCGTCGTTCCGGGAAGCAGCGGATAGGTCCAGCCGGTGAACAGATTGGCATACCCGTCGACCGTCGCCTGGCTGTAGGTCGGAATGGGTGCGCCGTTCGCGTCGAGGGCTTGCGTGCCGTCCTTGTTCAACTGCCAGACGCCGATGGAAAACAGTTGCATCACCTCGCGTGCGTAGTTCTCGTTGGGATTTACCGTACCCATGGTCTTGTCATTATTGACCATGTTCAGGTACTGCCCCATCACCGAAGACAGGGTGACCTTGGTCAACAGATCCTGAAAATTGCCGAACGCGCTGTCCAGGAGCAGTTGCTGGTACGTGGCCATGCCGTATGGAACGTTAACGGTGATTCCCGACGTCACGAAAATCTGCGATAGCGCGAAAGCAACGCGCTGGCGTAACTGATCCGGCCCGGTGAGCGCGTTGACGAAGAACGCGTTCTGCAACAGAAACAATGAGTAGTTGTCGCGAAGACAGTTAGGATTCGTGCTGGTCGCGCAGAAGGTCGTGGAGTTGGCGGGCACGTAAGGGAAGGCGGGATACTGCGATCCTGGCGCCGCGAACTGCTCGCTGAGCCAACCTTGAACGCCTATCGCCTGCACGTGCGCGACGAGCGCATCCGTCGGGCCGAAGGTCGACTGCTCCAATAGCCGCGTGGCGTCAGCTTGGCTCATGAGAGGCGCGGCCGCCCACGTTGCCGTCGACGAGACCATGCAACTCCCGATCACCACTGCGAGCAAGCCACGCAGGAGCCGGCTTCCCCGTCCAAGCGGAGGCACGCGCTTAGCGACGGAACGATGATTTTTGTGAATTGAAGCGTGCGAAAGAGTGACTTTCATGCGCTGACCTCCTTGTGCGTCGTTTGGTATTTCGTCAGCATCGTTTGATTGAAGACGATGTCACAATGCCGCGGGTCGTGATCTGCACAGCGCGTTGAGCGCTGGCCGTCGCAAGCGCCACGGTCTCACAACGTGGTAGTGCGCCATGTGGCTGACAATTTGATACGTATCAATTGTAAACTGTTGTTGCTGGAAAGGTCCGCGCAAGGTCGGCAACGACGTTTCGCCGTCGGATCGAAGGTGCGGGTGAAAGCCCCCCAGGCTCACAGGCATGCATACCAACATCCCGGGTATGAGCGCGCAGGGGCACCTAGGAGAAAGATGCAGTGAGCGAGACTTATGTGCACGGCTACCACCCGCGCGAGAACGAACGTCTGCAGGATCAGGCGGGAACGCTGGTCAGTCTACTGCACTTCGACACCTCCTATCCCGCTGGAAGCGTGGTTCTCGAAGCCGGGTGTGGTGTTGGAGCCCAGACAATCACCCTCGCCCAGCGAAGTCCGGACGCACGATTTACGTCGGTTGATGTCTCGGTGGAGTCGGTCGCGGAAGCCAAGAGGGTAACGGACGCGCGGGGATGCACGAATGTGCAGTTCCTTCAGGCCGACATCTTCGCGTTGCCCTTCGCCCCCGAAGCCTTCGATCACGTCTTCGTTTGCTTCGTGCTGGAGCACCTGTCGCTGCCGGCTGAGGCGCTGGCGATTCTCAGGCGGCTGCTCAAACCCGGCGGCACCATGACCGTCATCGAGGGTGACCACGGATCGGCGTACTTCTATCCCGACAGCAGCGCGGCGCGCATGGCGATCCAATGTCAAGTCGAGTTGCAGCGCTTGGCGGGGGGCAACGCGTTGATTGGCCGGCAGCTCTATCCACTTATGGTCGAGGCCGGCCTGGCAGCAGTTAACGTTTCTCCACGCATGGTGTATGTGGATTCGAGCAGGCCGGAGCTCGTCGAAGGCTTCACCAAGAAGACGTTCACCGCGATGATCGAAGGTGTTCGCGAATCCGCGATTAAAGCGGGCATCACAGATCCCGAAGCCTTTGATACCGGTATTCGTGATCTTCACCGAACGGCCAAAGCGAACGGCGTCTTTTGTTACACGTTCTTCAAGGGAATGGGAGAGAAGAAGTGAGGCGCCTAGCAACAGCCTCGACCAGATTCACCTCGTTCGCAACGTCCCTATCAGCGTGCCCAGTACCCAGGATGAAATACCCAGCGTCCGCCGGCGTTGACCCACGTTTCGGGAACATAGTGGTATCCATGCCGGGCTCCTGCCCAGTGTCCCCTGACCCACACATGGCTAAGGCCGTTCCAACGCCAATAGCCGGTGACCCAGACGTAACCTTTTCGCGGCGGCGGCACCGGCTCGACGAGGACTGCCGGCGGCGGTGTGCCGATCGAAATATCGACAGAAGCAGCGAACACAGCACTCGGCGCTGCCGCGGCAACCAAGCCCGCGATCAGCATCACGACAAGTAAATATCTAAAGCTCATTGCGAATTTTCCTATAGTGATGGTTGCATAGGAGCACGACTATCGAATGTGAGTATTGAAGGATTGGTGCACTCACCGCCTGTTCGCCGGCACACTCTGCAGCGGATCTGAGCCGGGTCGCCGTTTCTTGAACAAACAGTTTCGGGTGAGTGTGGTAGCGCACATACGGAGGCGACAATTTCGCGTACAGGTTGCGTACAGGTTTAAGGACGAACCCGTGATGTCGACAATTCCGGAGGATCTTGTGAATCGCTATTTTTCGATACGATCGTGATGGAAAAAGGTCCCCTCACCGTCGAGGTGCCTCGCGAATTTCACCGCCGCATGGCCGCCATCATCGAGGCGGTGCAGACTGGCGTGTGGCAGGAAGGCGTGCACGATCTTCTCGGCTATTCCACGGATTACGCCTTCGGCCAGCAACGGGGCCTGCAGACTCTGGTGCTGAAAAGCAAACACAGGTCTGCCTACGTGCGGCTGCATTGGGACACCGTCATGGGCGATGCGCCTAGCGATCGACAGCTCGTGGACCAGAGTATCCGCAACGCCATAAGCGAGCTGCGCTAAGCTCCAAGATTGGCTCGCTCGTTGACCAACTCGTAGCGGCATCGAGCAATCGCGCGGCGCGCAGGGTCCAACTCTCCGTTGTCGAAGGCACGGGCGCGAATCGACCTCAGCAATTCCATTATCACTGCGACAAAGTGGTTCAGCGAGATCACACATATCGTATTGAACTCGACGTGAGATCGGCTTAATATCATCGAGAAGGAGTTGGATGCCACGATGCGTCGTAGGCAAAGCTAGCGGTACCGGTCGCGTTGCGTGGAGGTCATAAAATGCAGATGTCCAAGCGGTTTGTGGTTTGTGTGCTGGCAAGTTTGGCGACAGGTCAGGCAATCGTGGTCAAGGCCGGACCAACAACTAACATCCTGTTCGTCGGTAACAGTTACACGCACGGCCGCTACGACCCGGCGCTCAACTACAACGCCGGCTACGGCAGTAACCCCAGCACCAGCGTCGTGCACGATCTGCTCTGTATGTCGCCGTCATCGTGCTCGGTCGAAAATGTGGCACCGGTGGTGCCGACCAGCGCCAACACTCCGGGCAGCACCCTGGCTGCGCAACTCAGCTTTCTGCAGGCCAATCCATCCAAGCAATACACCGAGGTCGGTCCGTTCGGTGGCGTCGCCGGCATCTTCCTGCAACTTACGAAGGAAGCCGGCCTCAACTACAACGTCTCCCTCATCACAGTAAGCAGCGCCACGCTAACCGGCTATTCCAACAACACCGGCAGTGAGGCCGGCGACCTATCGCTGATTGAAAACCCGCTATACAGCAAGGTGGTTCTGCAGGATCAGACCTTCCAGCCGCTTCCGACGACGATCAACGTCAACGGACAGAGCGTCCCCACGCGCGGCAATCCGACCAGCTTCAATTCTGGTGTGACCAAGCTGATCAACGACATCGATAAAGCGGACACGACCGCCGGCGTCGCCGATGCCAGCATCACGCTCTACGAAACGCCGCCGCTGGCGGCCTACGGCTATACCAGCAATAACCCCAATGCTCCAATTTTTGGTGCCAGCACGCAGTCGCAGCAGAACGGGAACCCAGCCTATGCCCCGTATCTGGGCGACGCCAACCCGATCGCTGCGATGGCCTCCGATTTGCACAATGCCTACGTGAATGCTGCGAGTACCTTTGATGCGGCGAATCCCACCGCCAGTCACGTCGGCGTGGCACTCGCAGGTGACGCTTGGGTTTCGGCGATCAATCTCGGTTACGCCGAGCAGAATCCATTTTTGGCAACCGAGCCCGCGAACCAGATCGATCTATGGGACAGCGATCCGTTGTTGGCCTGCTGCACGACGCCGATCGGATACCACCCGAGCACCTATGGCGATTATCTCAATGCGCTCGTGCTCTTCGGCCAAATCACGGGCATTGATCCGGAGACATTGATTGCCGAATTCGATGCATCCAACACATCTTCGGCCGCATTTGCGCTCGGCATATCTGCGCCAATCGCCGCAGAGCTCGCTGTGGCCGCGGAGGACACGCTGGTGAGCGGCAACGCGGTGCCCGAGCCCACCTCACTGGCGCTCTTGCTGGTGGGTCTTGGCGGGGTAGTCGTTGCCGGTCGTCGAACGCGAGTCGCGGCGAGCCGCTAAGGCCAATCTCGGAGGCCAGGCATCTGCGGCGTGGCTCGGCCTGGCGCTTACGTCCGGTGACGCCTGGCGTGCACGCCACCGGATATTGCTCTGCGCTCTTGCACTGCGCGATCGATCGGCGTGAATCAGGCGTGAATCAATCGCGAGGCGCCGCCCTACCGCCGAATCAATTCAGTGCCCGAAATGGCCGTCGTTGCCGTGCCAGCCCGGGTGTCCACGATCATAGGGCCGGCCGTGATCGTCATAGTGCCGCCCATCGTAGTGAGCATAGGCGACACGCGGCACGTTGTTGATCCACGGTCGCGAATAGAAGACCGGCGCGGGCTGGTAATACACGGGCGCGGAGTAGTACACCGGCGCCGGTGCGTAGACGGCAGGCGCGCCATAGTAACCAGTGTCGTAGTATGGCGACGAGGCCGCGGCGATGCTGGCGCCGGCGATCGCACCTATCGCACCGCCAACGACGGCGCCGTCACGGCCTTGAACACCATGGCCGATCGCGGCCCCGATCCCAGCGCCGAAGACAGCGCCGAGCAGTGGGTCATTGGCATGCGCTTGGCTTGAAAGCGTCGTGACGCCCACGGTAGCTGCAAGGGCGGCGGCGATGATCATCGGTTTTCTCTTAAGCATTTGTATCTCCTGTCATTCAAAACTTCCTACTGCAGATGCGGCACCGCACGGATTGCATCTCGATTCGCCAAGGACGCACTGACGCTCCTGGTGCACCTCGATGGTTCCGATGCGGTGCCGGGACCTCCGACTTCAGCTGCGACTGGAATGGTGACGGTGACGCTGGGTCTGGCTGTCAAAGATGGTCTGCTGCTCCGGTGATAGAACGGCGTAGAACTCCTTGACCGCCTGCGCGCGCGTAACGGCGCGTTGTTGCGCGGTTTGCAGGAACGTCACCATGCGGTCCGCGCGTTCCGGTGCGGTTGTGGCAGTGGCGGCAGCGGTTGGCGCGGCCGCCGGTGCGGTCGGCGCAAGGGCCTGCAACTTGTCGGTGAACGTCTTCCACGCCGCTTCCTGCGCGGTCGATAGACCGAGCTTGTCGTGCAGTGCCGCCTGGCGCTTGGCCGCGCGTTCAGCCGAGTGTGCGCCGTGCGCGCCCCAGTGACAGCCTCCGGCGGCAGGCGCCGCAGCTGGGTTCGACGCCGCAATGGCCGCGCCACCCAGCCCAAGCGACGCGATGGCGATGACGATACTCTTGCGAACTGTGTTCATTGATCACTCCTTCTGGTTGGGAAGACTGTGCTTCTCGCACGGTTCCCATCGTCGTCGCCCGATGTATCGGCAAGTTGTCCTCGAAAGGCCAACGTGTACCGGCGTGTACCGCCCCGCGGACGTGTTTGTATCCTTTTGTATCCAGCCCAACGCGCGATACATTGCGGTACACGTTCGTCCGCCACCAGAAGATGGCCCTGCCATAATCACCTCATGCATGCGCAACCCTTAATCCTTGTCGTCGATGACGACCGCGAGATTCGCACGCTGCTATCGGAATACCTCGCCGGCAACGGCTTCCGCACGGTAGAAGCGGCCGATGGCGCCGCGATGTGGAAGGCTCTCGACGCGGCGCGTGTCGATCTGATCGTCCTCGATCTCATGATGCCGGGCGAAGACGGCCTGCAACTGTGCCGGACCCTGCGCGCCCGCTCGAATCTGCCGGTGATCATGTTGACCGCGCGAGGTCATGCGATCGATCGTATCGTGGGCCTGGAGATGGGCGCTGACGACTATCTCGCCAAGCCGTTCGAGCCGCGTGAGTTGCTCGCGCGCATTCGCAGCGTCCTGCGTCGTGCCGAAGCGCTGCCGTCGAATCGTGAGACCGCGGAGGCGACGCACATGCGCTTTGCGGGATGGACGCTGGATCTCACTGCAAGGCATCTGGTGAATACGCACGGTGTCGTCGTCGTGCTGTCGGGCGCAGAGTTTCGCCTGCTCAAGGTCTTTCTCGAGCATCCAAAGCGTGTACTCAGCCGCGACCAGTTGCTCAATCTAACCCAGGGACGCGATGCGGATCCGTTCGAGCGCTCGATCGACCTCCAGGTAAGCCGTGTTCGACAAAAGCTCGATGAAGATGCCCGCGACCCGCAACTGATCAAGACCGTTCGCAACGAAGGCTACGTGTTGAGCGCGGAAGTGAAGGTCGAGACGGCACCGTGAAGCGATTCGTCACGTCAATGCAAGGTCGCGTATTTCTCGTGATCATCGGCGGTATCGTAGCGTCAGCAATGCTCACCGCCGCCCTCGCCGATCTCGAGGGCCGCCAGACATTCGCCCAAGTGCGCGCAGCGCACACGGCCGATCGCATCGAACAACTGGTCGGCGCGCTCGAAGCGGTGCCACGCGAGGTTCGTCCGACGCTGGCGGCAACGCTGGGCCGCGGGATGACAGCGCAATTCGCGGCACCCGACGCCGCCCGGCGAGATAATGATGTGGAACTCACCAATGCGCTTGTCGAAGAACTCGGCCAGGACCGCCACGTCACGGCGACTTCGGGTACGCGGGCCGATTGCGTAACAACTGCCGGCAGCGACAGCGCATCCGCTCGTCCAGACGCCACCTCGTGCCAGATCGTCTCTCTGACGCTGCGCGACGGCGCACCGTTGCGTCTGGTCCTGCGCCCGCAGCCCGACTTCAATTGGTCGCGACCGCACTCTTCTCGCTGGCTGCTGTATGTCATCGTGTTTCCGCTTTGTCTTGGTTTGCTCGCCTACTTCGTCGCTCGCATGGCGACACGTCCGCTCGGACGTCTCGCGCGCGCAGCGACGGCGCTTGGCGCCGACATCAATCAGGCACCCCTGCCGGAGAACGGTCCATCCGAAGTCCGGGACGCTGCGGCGGCCTTCAACCTGATGCAGGCGCGCATTCAGAGCTACGTCGCGGAACGAACGGAACTGCTCGCCGCGATCGCACACGACCTGCAGACGCCAGTCACGCGTTTGCGCCTGCGGCTGGAAAAGGTAACAGACGAGAACCTGCGCGAAAAATTGGTCGCTGACCTTGGCGCGATGCAAGGCATGATTCGCGAAGGTCTGGACATTGCGATGAGTCTCGATGCCGGCGGCATGATGCAACGTGTCGACCTTGACTCGTTGCTCTCCAGTGTATGCACCGATGCCGTCGATGCGGGCCAGGATGTCACGCTGAGCGGCCATACGCACGTCTCAATAGCCGCCATTCCGATCGCCCTGCAACGTTGCGTTGCCAATCTCATCGACAATGCCGTGAAATACGGCGGATATGCGCGCGTGACGGCCGCGCGGGAAGGAAACAAGGCCGTGATTCGAGTCCGCGACGGCGGTCCCGGAATACCCGAAGCGCAAATGGAAAGAGTCTTCGACCCCTACTTTCGCGTCGAGACGTCGCGGTCTCGCGAGACGGGCGGAACCGGGCTTGGACTGACGATCGCGCGCAATATTGCGCGCAAACATGGCGGTACGCTGATTCTTCGCAACGCCATGGGCGGTGGCTTAGAATGCACGTTGACGTTGCCGCTCATGGGCTAAAATGTGGCGTGGGCGATGTTGCGTGCATTGTCGTGCGTTACGGCCGCGCAAGGCCGCGCACTAGCAGAATAGACCGCACGACTCGCACGCCAAGAAACGGCGTGTTCGGCCGCACATACCTGCCATCAAGCTGCAAGGAGTCGCTACTATGTTTCCGAGGAACGCGTGGTACGTCGCGTGCATGCCCGACGAAATCGACGACAAGCCACTCGGACGCAAAATCTGTGGCGAATCGATCGTTCTGTACCGTGGCCCCGAGGGCAAGGCGACTGCGCTGGAGGATTTCTGCCCTCACCGTGGAGCCCCGCTTTCGCTCGGCTCCGTCATCGAGGGCAAGCTCGTGTGCGGCTATCACGGCCTCGAGATGGGATGTGACGGCAAGACCGTCGCCATGCCCGGCCAGCGCGTGCGCGGGTTCCCGCCGATCCGCGTCTACCCCGTCATCGAGCGTCACGGCTTCGTCTGGCTGTGGCCCGGGGCCGCGGCGCAGGCCGACCCTGGCAAGCTGCAGCCTCTGGCGTGGGCGGAAAGTCCTGACTGGGCTTACGGCGGCGGCCTCTTCCACATCAAATGCGATTACCGCCTCATGATCGACAATTTGATGGACCTCACGCACGAGACCTACGTTCATGCCACGAGCATCGGGCAGAAGGAAATCGACGAGACACCTACCCGGACCGTCACCGAGGGCGACGTCGTGACCACGAGCCGCCACATGGAAGGCATCATGGCCCCGCCGTTCTGGCGCATGGCGTTGCGCGGTAACAGCTTGGCTGACGATGTACCGGTGGACCGTTGGCAGATCTGTCGCTTCACTCCGCCGAGTCACGTCCTTATTGAGGTCGGCGTAGCGCACGCCGGCAACGGTGGCTACCACGCCGATCCCAAGTTCAAGGCCTCGAGTATCGTCGTCGACTTCATCACCCCTGAGACCGACACTTCGATCTGGTATTTCTGGGGCATGGCGCGCAACTTCAATCCGAACGACAAAGCCCTGACTGCGAGCATTCGCGAAGGCCAGGCCAAGATATTCAGTGAGGATCTACAGATACTCGAGTCGCAGCAGCGCAATATCCTCGCGCATCCCGAGCGTAAGCTACTGAGCCTCAACATCGACTCTGGCGGCGTGCAATCACGGAGGGTGCTCGAGCGCATCATCGCGCAGGAGCAGGCCCCTGCAGCGGCGGCCGCCTGACGCGCAGCGTTCACCCGCGGGGCCGGAGACGGCATATCCAGGAGACATCACTCGATGAATGTTGCCGACCTGCAAGTCCGCGTCGCGCGCAAGGTGATGGAGGCCATCGACATCTCGACCTTCGAACTCGTCAACGTCAATGACCATCCCCTGCCTGCCTTCTCGGCCGGCTCGCACATCGATGTGCATCTTCCCAATGGACTCACCCGCCAGTATTCCTTGTGCAACGATCCGAGCGAGGGCCACAGGTACTTGATTGGCGTGCTGCACGATGCGGCGTCGCGCGGCGGCTCGAAGTCGATGCATGAGCAGGTGAAGGTAGGCGACGTGATGCACATCAGCGCGCCGAGAAATCACTTCCCGCTCGCGCACGAGGCGACCCATAGCATCCTCGTCGCGGGCGGAATCGGTGTCACGCCGATCCTGTGCATGGCCGAGCGGTTGGCGGTCACCGGCTCGTCGTTCGAGATGCACTACTGCACGCGCTCGCCTGAGCGCACGGCATTTCGCGAGCGCATTTCCGGATCGACCTTCTCGCAGCAGGTGCATTTTCATTTCGACGACGGTCCGGAAAGTCAGAAGCTGCAGCTGGGCCGCCTCCTGACCCCGATGCGCCCCGGCGTGCATTTGTACGTGTGCGGCCCGAAGGGCTTCATGGACTGGGTATTGGAGACGGCCCGCGTGGCAGGCTGGCCATCGCAACGACTGCACTACGAATTCTTCGGCGCGGAGATCGTCAAGTCGGAGGACGACACGAGCTTCGAGGTGAAACTCGCTAGTTCGGGTAAGATAGTTCTCGTGCCAAAGGACCGGACGGTCGTGCAGGCGCTCGCCGCAGTCGGGATCGAGATCGCCACCTCATGCGAGCAGGGCGTGTGCGGTACCTGCCTGACCCGTATTCTAGAAGGCGAGCCCGATCACAAAGACGCGTATTTGACGCCGGAAGAACAAGCCGCCAACGACCAGTTCACGCCATGCTGTTCGCGCGCAAATTCTGCGATGTTGGTGCTCGATTTGTAACGGCGCTCCTGGCAGCCGGGGGATACTGGACTGCCTGGTATTGCGCCTATCGTAGTAAGTTGAAACTAGAAAGACCCAAAGGAGGAGTGCAATGAGTCAACGGAAATTGTCGTCCACGATCGCGGTGAAAATCTTCATGGTGGCAGTGGTTCTGGCGGCAAACCTCGGAGGCGCGTCGATTGCCAGGGCTGCCGATGCAATATGTACGGGCTCGTTTTCGGGCAATGTTACCGGCAACGTTTTCGTGGGATCCGGCGTGAGTTGCACGATTTCGCAGGCCAACATCGGAGGCAACGTGCAACTCAAGGCCGGTGCGCGTCTCTTGATCGACGGGCGACAGTTTCCTTCCTTGATCGGCGGTAGCGTGCTGGCGCAGAGCTGCACGTCGGCACAGCTCGAAGGTGCTGTCACGGTGCAGGGTAACGTCGTCATTCAACATTGCGCTTCAGGTGGCGGCTTTACTGGACCTGGCGTCGTCATTGGGGGCAATTTCCAATGCACGGACAATACGGGTCCGTGCGAAGCAACGCTGGGTGAGGTGACCGGCGATGTGCAGATCCTGAACAACAATTCTGCGTCCACGTCGAATATCAGCCAATCGTCCATTGGTGGAAATCTGGTGTGCCAGCAAAATGCTCCGTCACCGACGCACACGTACGGGCCGGATCGAGTCAATGGGACGATGCAAGGTCAGTGCGCCGCAAGCGCCGGCTTCGCTCCGGGTCCGGTACCGCAGTGCGCTGCGATCGCGACGAATCCGGCGTATGGTCTGGCGGGAAATCCGCTGATCGCCTCGGCGACGTCGACCCTCGTTGCTGCAACGGCGACGAACGCTGCGTTCTGCAATGTTCAGCTCACGTATTCGGCAATCGCGGATACCGCGTACGGCTATGCGGCGGGCGAGGCCCAGGCCATCAAAATCGGTATCGGCCTGCCGCTCAACAGCGCGGATGGGGGCGCCGGCGGGGTGAACGGTGCGTGGATCGGCAAGCTGCAGAACCTCGGCGGCGGTGGTTTGGTCGGCAGCGTCGGCGCGACCACGGCAGCTACGAATGATGGTTATGTCGGCTCGTCAACGGATGGCGGCCATACCACCGCACAAAATGGAACGCGGGGGACGTTCGGAGTCATTCAGGCGACCAACAAGCTCGATCGCGGAAAGGTCATCGACTACATCATCGAAAGCATCCATCAGCAGGTGGAGTGGTCGAAGATCCTATCGTTGAACTACTACAACACCAAGCCAACGCGAAACTACTGGAACGGCTGCTCGACGGGAGGCCGCCAGGGTCTTGCGCTCGCCCGCTACTATGGCAACGAGTTCGATGGCTTCGTCGTCGGCGCCCCTGCATTCTTTCACGACGAGTTTCGGTTCTCGGATGCTTGGCCGTGGCTGATGATCAAGGACCTGTTGACGCCCAAAGGTCAGACGCTGACGACGGCTCAATATACAGCCGCGAGCAACGCGGCGATCCTGGCCTGCCAGGTGCAAAACGGAAGCGGGCTGTTGGACGGTTATCTCGACGATCCGCGCGCTTGTACCTTTAGCGCCAGCGCCAATATCTGCGGCACCCCTGGCGCGCCAGCGACCCCTAACTGTCTAACGCCCGAGCAGGCCCAGGCCGTCGATCTGATCTGGGACGGCCCGCGCAATAGTCTGGGCCAGAAGATCTGGCATCCGATGGAACGCGGCTCGGCGGTCGGCGTCGGCTTTGCGACGATTCCGGGCAGCGCGGCACAGGTGCTGTCCTGGGATCACGCGGACCTCAACTTCAATACCAATCTGCTGTACTCGACCCCGACAGCCCTTGCCGCCGCAGGATCTCCGGCCGGTGCCGTTACTTACCAAGACGAGGCGACATTTGGAGCGACCACCGTCAACGACCTGCTGGGTGAGAACGACAATCAATCCGGCATGATCGACCTGGCGAAGAACCACGGCGCCAAGCTGATCATGTGGCAGGGCACCTCGGATCAGCTGATCCGGTGGCGCGATTCGCTTGATTTCTACCGCCGCGCCGCCGTTAACTACAGCGGCAACGGCAGCGCCGATTTTGCGAGCCTGCAATCGTGGTTCCGGTACTACCACGCTCCGGGGGCATTTCACTGCGCCACCGGGCTTGGACCGGCTCCCGTGATGACGCAGGCCTCTGCACCTGGAAGCATCTTCGGCTCGCTGGTCAATTGGGTCGAGAACAACAATGCGCCGGATACGATCCTGTCGACGGGCGGCACTGTCAGTCCTAGCCGCAACCGGCCGCTCTGCCCATGGCCGGCGACCGCGATCTACAACGGAAGTGGCAGCACCGAGGTAGCCAGCAGCTTCCACTGCGGAGGCAATCTCGATGCCAATCCGGTCGCCGTTTGCAAGATGCTGCGTGCGGAAAATAAGCGCCAGAGCGCGGGACCGCTGGACAGTGCCAAGACGGGGCTCGATCCGAACGCTTGCGTAGGTCTCGACTAGCGTAAGCGTCATCAGACGGCCGCAATGACCTGGCGTCAAACCGGGTCGTTGCGGCCCGTCTACTGAAGAGGCCCGATCAAATACAACTCAACGGGCGACACGCAAAGTGTAGATGTCGCCTACTCGATGCCAAAGGATTGCGACTTGCGCGATTCGGTCAATTCGAGACCATTGGCGCGGGCGAAAAGATGGGCACCGTCCTCGAAGAGCAAGTCGACGAAGAAGTTCATTCGCCACGTATCGTTCCCATTCGGGGCGATGGAGACGGTGACACTGCCAGTCTTTAACTGACCTCGCGTAGCCGACTTGACCGGGATCAAGTCGAAGGGTCCGGCATCGCTGTTGTCGCCAAAGTGGGCGAACTGATCCTCGATGCTCGTTACCTCGCTGCCGTCGATAAGTTTGACGACTACATCGACCCACGTGTCGTTGTCTTTGTCCTCGTCGTTGGTATGAAATGTCACGCTCGCTCGGTTCAGAACTGCATCGTCTCCATTGGCCATTTTCTTCCCCTACTCAATGCCGACAAAAAGTTGCGAAGTCACTTCGCTGAGCTCGACACCGGCGGCTTTCGCTAATAGGTGGCCGCCATCGGAAAAATACAGATCCAGAAGGAAATTAAATCGCCAGGTGTCGTTGCCATTGGGTTCGATCTCCAGATCGACATGGCCCATTTTGAGATCGTCGCGGCTGACGGATTTGACCAGCACTAAGTTGTACGGGCCGGAGTCGCTGTGATCGTCGAAATGTCCGAAGCATTCGGTAATCTTGGCGACGACAGTTTTCTTGTCACCCGAATAGACGTATATGTCGACTTGGGTGTCGTCGTCCTTGTCCTCATCGTTGGTATGGAACGTCACGCTGGCGCGAGTAAGCATCGGCGTCTGCGGCGGTGGTCTCTTCGGATCCGTCATTGTCTGTCTCCTTCAATAGCGCGGAAAGATCTGAACGCGCCTTGGCGTCCTTATATATTGCACCGGTCAACAGCGGGCGAAACGTGAATATGACGCCCGCGCAAGACCGAATCCTCCGGCGGAATCGCCCCACTCGGGCCCGTCGCGTTCACACACGGCCTTGCTTTGCCGATGAGCGTACGTCATACGCTTCCGGATTGTAAACATGCGTTGGCCGGCGCCTGGCGAACTCGTCGAGAATGCCTTCGCTGCCGAGGTTGCAACGCGAACCAACGCGGCGCTGGTTTGGCCCGCGACATGTGGAGAGAGCACGACATTTGATAGTTGGCGCAAGGGAGAATCAACCGGCAACGGCTCCTCCTCATAGGTGTCGAGCGCCACACCACCCGGGGCTCCGGAGGAAAGAGCCGCGACGAGCGCGACTTGATAATATTCCCTATCGTCCCGCGTCAAGCGGGTTCGGCGGTGCAGCGGCGCCGTCTGACACTGACTGTCCCATCAGTACAGCCTGATCGCCGTGTCGAAGTACCAGGTTCGGCGGATCATGATCACGTCGACCTCGCGCGCCAATCCTGGCGGGAACGGCTGGTAGGGTCTCTGGCTATCCACGACGCGTCGTATCGCTTCGTCGATAGCCGCGACGCCGCTCGATTGAACGAAGGTCACCGACTCTACTGATCCGTCGCTACGAATGCCCACCGTGACGAGCGGATCGGCGTGAGGCTGCTTCACCACGTCGCGGACCATGTCGAACGTCATGTTCAGTTCGATTTTCCGGCTCCAGGCTTCCACGTAGCGGATGAGTTCCGCGTTGGGGTCAGTGCGACCGAAGAGCCAGTATCGACGGGCGCTGCTCGACGAGGGTAACAGTCGCGCTGGAGCCGTCGCACCTTCACGCCGGGCGGCCTCCTCGTCCAGCTGTCGCCCTATCGCCCGAAGCCTCTCTTCCCGCGCCGCTTCGACCTTTGCGGCTTCGACCTTTGCGGCCTCGACCTTTGCGGCTTCGATCTTTGCGGCTTCGACCTTTGCGGCTTCGACCTTCGCGGCTTCGATCTTTGCGGCCTCAACCTTTGCGGCTTCGATCTTTGCCGCCTCGACCTTTGCGGCTTCGACCTTTGCGGCTTCGACCTTTGCGGCTTCGACCTTTGCGGCCTCGACCTTTGCGGCCTCGACCGTTGCGGCTTCGACCTTTGCGGCTTCAATCTTTGCGGCCTCAACCCTCGCGGCTTCGACTTTTGCAGCCTCGACCTTTGCGGCTTCGACTTTTGCGGCCTCAACCGTTGCGGTCTCGACCTTGGCAGCCTCGACCTTTGCCGCTTCGATCTTTGCGGCTTCGATCTTTGCGGCCTCAACCGTTGCGGTCTCGACCTTTGCAGCCTCGACCTTTGCGGCTTCGACTTTTGCGGCCTCAACCGTTGCGGTCTCGACCTTTGCGGTCTCAACCTTTGCGGACTCGACCTTTGCAGTCTCGACCTTTGCCGCTTCGATCTTTGCGGCTTCGATCTTTGCGGCCTCAACCGTTGCGGTCTCGACCTTTGCAGCCTCAACCCTTGCGGCCTCCAGCTGCTCCGCCTGCCTGGAGGCATCGAGCTTGGCCAGTTCAACAGCTCGCTCCGACCCCTTTTGTTCGGGTTGTGCCCGCGCTGCAGCGCCAGCATCTCGAAGCGACGGCAGCGCGGCCTCCGCGCTCGAGGCGCTTGGCGTTGGCGCGATGGCGGGCGTTGGCATCGCTGGAGTGGTAGGCACGGACCACGTGGCCTCGTCGGTCCGCGTCAAGGCGATCACGGCCGGCGCGGGGGGCGGCGGGGGCGCCGTGTCACCGGGCTGGTCGGCGCCTGAAGGTACTTGCGCAGGGGCCGCACCGGTGGCGGCGTCTGTCCGTGGATTGGCCTCTGGCAAGATTGCTGCTGCGCTTCGCGGCGGGGCCTGCGCTCGGGACACGGATGGGGTCGGCTTCGGCCCACTGGCAACAGACTGCGCGACCCTTGGTTGCTGCCGTGGCTCTGCGACCGGCGTGACCGGCGGCTCCGCAGTTGGCACCTGAGCCGGAACGACCACGATGCTCAGATCGGGGCCCTCGATCGTTCGATCCAGCCAGGGGAAGCGAAAGCCCGGGAGCCAAAGTCCCTGGCCACCGAAGGTCAGGGTCAACAGGGACGCGTGGATCAGCAGCGAGAGCAGCAGCGCATCCGTCAGTCGCTTGGATTCAGGGCTCATGCGCTGGCCGTCGGCGCGTCGCCGGAGGATCAAGCGTGCTCCGCCGCCGCTGCTCGGACACCAGTGGCGCTGGCCAGGGTGGCGCCATAAACTGTGCGCCGGTCGACCTGGCAGGGTCGCCGGTCATGACCACGCCAAAGCACCTTCGCAGACATTCGTGAGCCACATCCCAAACTTGAATACAGCGAACAGCGCACACGAGTCAATTTGGCAATGCCCAAATGCTCGCTGCGCGTCCAGCGCCTTTCTGGCCGGCTATTCCTCCAACGCCAACCGGCAGGCTTGGTCTTCGCTCATCTTCACGCCTTCGGCGAGCAAGCGCGTGAACTCGCCAGGATCGAGTTGGTCGAGCAGCATAGCGTGGAGTCGTTGGTGGGCGCGCGCTTCGTTGGGTTGGCGCGACGAACCCTTCGCTGCAAACGCAGAATCCGAATAACCGACGAGACGGGCCGCGTCGGCGAGCTTGCCGGCCAGCGCCGCCCGTAAGGCAAAGTGATCCAACACGCTCCAGGCGTAGCCGACTTCTTTGAGCAACGGCAGCCCCTCGCGGGCGAGCGCAAGCGCAGTGCTCAACTCCCCGCGCTCGGTGTGTACGCCGGCGAGATTGGTCAGCGAGGCCCCGAGCATTTCCTTGAGCGCCAGCGGCGACTTGCGCAGACGTCCGATGGTCTCGAGATGGATCCCGAGCGCCGCGTCGAGATCGCCGAGTGCCCAAGTCGTGTCGGCAAGATTGACAAGCGTGCCGAGGACTCCCGCATCAGCTCCGGCGCGTTGATAGAGCGACAACGCTTTTTCGAAGTGCGCTCGGGCACCGCTCAGATCGCCGCCCTGTAGCGCCAGGTGGCCGTTAGCCTCGTAGTACCGAGCGAGCGGCCTCGGCAGGTTCGCGTGCTCCAGCACCGGGAACGCTTCGGCGAGCACCAGCGTCGCCTGCTCGACGCGACCCGCCCTCGCCAGCATCGCGCCCAGCCGCCCCAGCGAATAGCCAAGCCCGAGGTGATCGCCCAATTGACGGTACAGGTCGACGGCCCGCTGCAGGGCGGCCATCGCCTGGGTCGGCTCCGCAACGGCCCACAATAAACCCAGCCAAAGCCACGTCCGCGCCTGGTCGGAAGCCGCGATCTCAGCTCCAAAATGGGCAACGGCGTGCTCCAGCCGCTGCCGGCCCTCGCCCAACAGCTCCGCCCACAGGGGTCCGGAGGCACCGGCAAGTCCAATCGCGATCGCCGGTTCGCCGCCCGCACCGAGCCCCCAGTCGAGCGCTGCACGCACATTGTTCAGCTCCGGCGCGTAACGGCCATGCCAGTCGTCATCGGTCATGCTCATCCAGTCGTCGGGCGCCCGCTCGAACAACTCACGGAAGTACTGCGCATGACGAGGTTTGATCGCGTCGACTTCTCCCTTTTCGGCGAGACGCTCGAAGGCGTAGGCACGCGTGGTCTCCAGCAACCGGTAGCGCGCTCCGGCATCTTTGGTGTCCGCGACGACCAGCGAGCGCGCGACGAGTTGCAACAGGAGATCGATCACCGCGAATTCATCGATCTCGCCATCAGAGGCCACCGACGCAACCGCTTCCAGCGTGAAACTACTGGGAAAAATCGACAGGCGCCGCAGCACCTTGCGTTCCGCCTCCGCGAGCAGATCGTAGCTCCAGGCGAGCGTCGCGCGAAGTGTCTGCTGGCGTGGCTGCGCCGCGTGCGATCCACCGGTTAGCAACTTGAATCGATCGCCGATTCGAGCGTTGATCTGCTCGACCGAAAGTGACCGCACGCGCGCGGCCGCCAGTTCCAGCGCCAAAGGGATGCCATCGAGGTGAATGCACAACTGTGCGACCGTCGCAGCGCGCGCCGCCGTCAATTCGAAGTCGGGCGACTGCCGCTGCGCACGCTCGACGAAGAGTCGCACCGCCTCGGAACGCCCGATGGCCTCTTCATCAGCCGATGGCTGAGGCAGCGAAAGTGGTTGCAGCGAATACATCTGCTCACCCTCGACGTGCAGCGATTCGCGGCTGGTGGCGATGATCGTCGCCTCGGCGGCCGTCCGGAGCACCGCCTCGATCAGCGTCGCACATGCGTCCAGCAGGTGCTCGCAGTTGTCCAGTATCAGCAACACGTGGCGCGCCTTGAGATAGGCGCACAGCGTTTCCGTCAGCGGTGCACCACTCTCTTCTCGGACGCCAACGACTTGGGCCATGGTCGTCGGCACTAATGACGGATCGGTGATCGACCCCAACTCCACCAGCCAGACCCCGTCACGAAAGGTGTCGACGACTTCCGCTGCCGAGTGCAGCGCGAGCCGAGTCTTGCCGATTCCGCCAGTGCCAACGAGAGTCAACAGGCGCTTGTTCGGTAACAGCTGTTTGATATCGGCGAGTTCGCGTTCGCGGCCGATGAACGAAGTTAGCGGCTCTGGCAGATTGCTCTGCGCGACGCGTCCAATCTGCGGCGAGTCCTCGAGTTCGGAGACGGGCCCGACGAAACGATACCCTCGTCTTTGCAGCGTTTCGATCCAGTGCGCGCCTCCCGGCGCCTGGGATAACACGCGCCGGATGGCCGAGATCTGCACCGGGAGATTACTTTCTTCAACCACGATGCCGGGCCATGCAGCATCCAGGATGGCGGCCTTGTGCACAAACGCGTTCATGCGCATTACCAGAGTGGTCAGCACTGCCACCGCGCGTGGGCCCAGCGCCACCGGTGCTCCGTCCTGGGTAAGCACGCCGGCCTCGGAATCAAGTCGGAACGGCCCAAGCTGATAAATCTTGGTCAAGTGAAGGGGCTTACCTGGGAATTGGCCGCGCAGGGCATTATCGAATTACCGGTCCTCATATTCAATGGTTGAATGAAACTTGCCGACCATCCCACCGCTATCGACCGTGGTTACCGCTTTCGCGGCGTGATCATCAATCCCTGCGCTTGGCTTCTGTCACGACTTGGTCTCAACTACGGGATGTAAGACAACTGATGCCGAGCGGCTTATTGAAGAGTTCATCGCTTCGCGAGATCGTCGCGAAATAATGAATTGAGTTCCGCGCCAGCCGCCGCTTGCGAGAACTCATCAAAACGACCCTCGCCCGCGATTGAACGTGCGGCACGCATGAAGCCACCCCAGGCCGCCCGCGCAAGCGCGCCTCCCACGCTCACGCGCCTAACGCCGAGGGCGGCTATGTCCTGCAGATTGAGTTCGCTTGCGGATCCGACAAGCAAGTTGACCGGTTTTGGTGCCACAGCAGCCACCACGGCCGCAATCTGCTCACGCGAGCGGATGCCAGGTGCGTAGAGGCAGTCGGCTCCGGCCTTGGCGTATTCCTTCAGGCGCGAGATTGTGTCGTCGAGGTCTGGTCGTCCAACAATGAAATTCTCGGCTCGTCCGACCAAAAGCGCGTCGCCGCCTGCTGTGTCGATGGCGCTGCGCGCGGCGCGAAGCCTCGCGACCGCGACATCAACGCCATAAACAGGATTATCCGCGTCACCTGTCGCGTCTTCTATTGATAGCCCCGCCACGCCGGTCTCGAGAGCGAGCCGAACACTTTCCGCAACACCTTGTGGATCGCGCGCGAATCCACTTTCAAAGTCGGCGTTCAGCGGCAAGTCTGTAGCTGCCACCATGCCGCGCAAATGGTCGAGGACTCGCTCTCGCGAGAGGTCGCCATCGGGATGACCCATCGACCAAGCGAAGCCTGAGCTCGTTGTCGCAAGCGCCTTGAAGCCCAGACCCTGCAGATAACGGGCGCTGCCCGCGTCCCAAGGATTGGGAATGACGAAGCAACCGGACACATGCAGGTCGCGGAAGGTGCGTCGCCTGGCGGCAATGATTGACGGAGAAATCGACATACGTTTCACCTAGGATGTCGTAACGGCGACACAATCAATTTCGATGTCAAATGTTCCCGGCCACGCGGGTACAGTGACAAAGATTCGTGCAGGCGGGTCGACGGGAAAATAGCGCGCGTAGATTGCGTTGACCGCAGCGAACTTCTCGACCGAAGTGCAATACACGTTGCATTTGAGCACATTCGCTAAAGACGATCCTGCCGTTTCGAGGCAGAGCTTCATCTGCTCCAGGACAAGCTCGGTCTGCCGCTCAATCGAGGCCTCGATTACCATTCCGGTGTCGGGGTCGAACGGCGGGAATCCCGAAACGAAGACAAGTTCTCCGCACCGCGTGACCGCCGACGTGGGCGCCTTCCAGTTTTCCAGGTAGGTCGAGAGTGGCTCGACTCGGATGATCTCCCGTTTCACGCGTTCTCCTTGACTGATAACTCGCCGCAAATACCGAGCTGCCAAGCACCCGCCCGTCCAGACTTCTATCGTCAAGAAAGTACTGGCAGCCAGTGCCGGTCCAATGCGCCTTGAGAAAGTTCGACCACCGCGTTCGAGGGCGGCGCTCCAGCGATCACACCGACGAATCGCGGATCGGTGCCCCCCAAGCCGAACGTCGAGCCGCACGAGCCCGGAGAGGTAGCCATTTTCCGTGGCACTCCGGGGAATCGCACGTGTTCTTCTTGAACGCGACCGATCCAACGTGAAAGTCAGATCGGAACAGTCAACCGTTGGCTGGCCTCACCGCCGGCTAACGGCTACTCCAGCCAGAAAACCGACCGCCGCGGCAACGCCAATGGCTTGCCATGGATTACCGTGTACGTATTTGTCGGTGGCTTTGGCCGCGATCGTCGCGCCATCGACGGCTTCGTCTTTGAGATCATGCAGCGTCGACAATGCGGCATTGAGCTGTCCTTCGACCTGGGACCACAGGCTACTGGCCTTCGCGCCTGACTGTGCGGTTGCTTCCTTCAGCAAATGCTCAGCCCTCGCAAGTTGATCGCCGATTTCGCTCGTGGGTATGGTTGCGGTACGGGCTCGTCTCGTTTTGATCATTTGAACTCCCTCGGCGATACGGGCGCCCTGGATACCCGTTGTTTCACGTTCAATTCGGGCGTTCGTCTACGAACAATGGACCTACTGGATCGTCGCCTGCGCCTCAATCGGATTGGACAACGGCACATAAGCTTCTTTTACCAACCGACCATTCTCAAAATATAGCACGCGTTCTTCGTTACCCGAGCTTCGAGCCGGATATGTCCATTCTTCGCGCCACGCACGTGCTTCTCTACTCCGCGCAATGCGAGCGGGGAGGCCCGCAGGAAGGAAGATTCAATACTTGCGTGTCGGTCATACCGACAGCAAGCACCTTTGCAGACAAAGGCAGCACTGCATGCCTGGCTTTTTCCACGGTCTTCAAATAATTTTCCGGATCGCCTTCGCCGACGACCGCGGCGACTGTGCACCCTACTTCCTTGCGTACGGTGCCCTCAGCAGTCTGGCACCTCTGCGAGTCTTGAGCGAATGCCGTTGCTGAGCACGACAACCATGCAATGATGCAAGCAGTAGTGACAGGAGGCTTCATCGTCGGCACAGTCGGCATTGATGATCAATTCAGACTGTGCCGATCGGCTATTAAAAGAAATCGGCCGCAGGCCGAAAACGATGTAGGACATGCAGGAAACGCCGCATCCAGACGAAATTTGGTGAAGGCCCGGCGATATCCCGACGCGCCAAGCCCAAAAAGGCAACTGTGGGGTTGGCTCCGCCAACACGAACCGGATCTTCCCATCGCGTTGCGCGATGGCGTGGTCTGCATTAAGTCCTACATCAAAAAGGACATACCGCTGACTGACGGGGTGTCCTCTGGCGTGCAGAATCAAATTCAGGGTGGCAATTGTCGCCCTAAGAGTGAGGAGTAACTCAATGAATGCCACCTGGAAGAGCAACTTACTTGCGCGGACTTCTCGAGCCTCGTGGTCGCCAGGTCACCTCGGCATCGCACTGCTCGCTGTCGCCAGCACCGCAATCTCTCAGACTTCCGCTCCCGTTGGAATCAGCAAGTCGGCGGAATACGATTGCAATGGCCTGGAGGGCGTGGCGTTGACCAGCTGCCGCCAGTTGAATGCCTCTGCCGCCCGAGGCGCTCTTGTCCAATCCAACGGCTCGGCCGCTTACGATTGCGCCGGAATGACTGGTGCGTCACTGATGACCTGCCGCGACCTCAACGGTGAGCCGGTCGTATCGGCGCCTGGTACTTCCGCAGGCGGAAACATCGCCGGATACGCGACGGGCGTTCCAACAGCGATATTACCGGGCACTTCGACGTCAGTGCCGTCCATATCAGGAGATCAAGTTTCGCCGTCGCCCGCGGGCGAAGCCGTTACGCCGATTCAGCAGCAGACTACGAGCGGAACAAATCCCATAGCGCCCAGTGCGAGCGGATCGCTGGCGACCACCAACGGCACGAACTCGATCACGCCGAGCGGAACGGGTGAAACGGCCTTGAGTTCGCGGAGCAACCCAATCTCGCTCAGTGGCGCTGGGCTGCCAGCGGCGCCGAGTGAACCGGTGCCAACAGAAATGTCGCCTGCCACGGGAACAGTGACCACGGAACCCCGCATTGTTCCGGGCAATGGTCAGGTCTCGCCGCCGAACGATCGCATGATGCCGGTGTCGCCGGTGGCACCGAGCGCGGCAGTTGTAGGAACGCCAGGCCCCGCGGCGAGCGGGCCTGGGAGGACTGGAAAGTAGTTGGCGCAGATTAAGCTGTAAGAGCGATCCTACACTCGAATCGGACGAAGCCCGATCCCGATCCAGGCTCGCTAAATGTATTGTGTAAACGGTTTACGCTTACTCGTCTGCAACGCTACGGAGGATATAGTGGCCAAGCTAACTACCGACGTCCGCAAAAAACTACCAAAATCAGCTTTCGCATTGCCCGGCGGCAGGTATCCGGTCGAAGATAAGGCTCACGCACGTGATGCAAAGGCGCGCGCCGCTCAAGGCTACAACGCCGGAAAGCTGAGCGCATTAGAAAAAGCCAAGGTCGATCAGAAGGCCGATTCCGTTCTTGGGAAGAAGGGGAAGTAGCACTAGCTTGCTGTGCGCGTACGCGATAGCCCTGCCCGATCTAACGCAGATAGGCGAGTAGCGGAGCGCCCGTGCGACGCAGGATGAGCAGACTTTCCGCGGTGTTGCGCTGTCCCGGATCCAGCGGCTCAAGCCACTGGACCGACCCACCGACGAGTGTCGCCACGGCAATCCCATCGAGATAGAGCACGCGATTACCTGAGAGCGCAGGCACTCTTGCGCCCGGCAGCATGACGCCAATCAGATTCAGCGGATCTGCGCCGCTGACTGCGACGAATTCCCCAGTCGCCGGGATCCGCCTCGTCTTGCGCAGCAACTCGACCGCTTCGGGCAGCGCGAACTGTTCGCCCGACACGCCGGCAACGAAGCGGCCGCCGCGAAGCTCGCCTCGCGCCTCCATGCGCCGAAGCACCCGCAACAGAACGCGCCACGGCGGCAGCCAAGTACCTTCGCGATGCAGCAGGCGCCAGAAGATAACGCCATACCTGCGCAGCAGGCTTTGGACGATGTGCTCGATCTCCGGTTGGACGGGTTCTATCGGCCCGTGCTCGGCACGCGTCGATGATCGCGAACGCTTTTGCAGTGCCCATCGGCCGGAGTCTGCTATATCGAATATTGCGCGCCGATGCCGTCGACGGCCGCCCAGCGGCTTCCTTTTATCGGAGGGTGTCAGGAGTGCGCGAAGTCCCGCGAAGCTGTCGCTGGTGGCGGCCCCAAGCGCTACGAGCTCGGCCAGCGCTTCCTCGACGTGGGTGCGCAGCAGCCCAGTGCCCTCGACGATCTCGTCATAGAACGCGGCGCCATGATTCTGCAGATAGTCCGCGACAACTCTTGCGCGCGAACTTGCCGCTGCCGCAATGTCGGGCGACGCCGGCGTCGCGCGATTCCAGAGGGGTGCGAACCGCCGCGGCAGTAACGCGACCGGGGTGGTGCGAATTGGACCTGCCTGCAATCGGTCTGGCGAGTTGTCCGGCGTAGTAAGCCTCGTCCACACCACGCGGCCGGAAAGGCAAAGATCGTCCAGCCAAGTAAAGTCATAATCGGCGAGGCGCGCGGGTAGCAGCTCTGCTTCCCACGCGGCAGCAGGCGCCTCGAAACCCTGGAGCTGTGCGATCACTGCTTCCAGCGCATCCGGGCCCTGTCGACGGTCGCTCGACATCGTATGCTGCCAGTGAAACAGGAAGCGCATGAACACCTGCGTCGACACAGGCTCGATTTCCTGTCGGAGCTGGCTGACGGTGTAGCGGTGAATACGTGCAAGCAGCGCCCGATCACACCATTCCTGCTGTGAAACGCCCGGGGTGAACTGCCCGCTCATGGCGACGCCTTCGGCGGCCAGCAGCGCCAACGCCGATGCGACATCGACGGGCGCGACCCCGAGCGCAGCAGCAAAGGCATCGAGCGTTACCGGCCCCGATGCACCGAGGCGGGAACGCACGATTTCCACGAGCGCCGCCTCTCGCGTCCACGCCTGCCGTGTAAATTCTTCAGGGACGATGATAGGCGGGGTCGACACGACATCCCCGAATGTCGCCTGCAACAGAGGCAGCCGCTCGGCGGCAACCCAAAAGTGCCGCGAGGATGCCCGATGGTCCGCATTCACGACGGCGGTCGGTACGTGCAGGCAGGTAGCCCGACGCTGATCGGCGAGCTCTTGCATCAGCGGAGCCCACGACGCTGCCGCATCCACTTCCTCTGCGGTAAGAAATCCAAGCGCCAGCAGTGCGTCGTGCAATTCGTCTGCGGTCTGTGCGTCCGGCCATGCCTCCGCTCGAACGCGCGCGATCGCTGCCGGGTCCAGAGTGGCGAGTCGCTGGGCTCCTGCGTCATCCAGCCAGCGGCGAGCGATGACCGCCTGCGTGCGACGCTCTTCCAGCGGTGCGTCGTCGAGATAGGCATAGGGACGCGCCGTCAGAATTTCCAGCGCGAGAGGCGAAGGCATCGGCAGATCGCGCGCCACGACCTCGATCGCCCCCGATTCGATACCGCGAAGCAGCCGCTCAAGCCCCTCAATATCCATCGCGTCATGCAAGCAGTCGTGCACTGCCTGCGCCACCAGCGGATGGTCCGGGACTTCGCGGGCGCCGACGATATTCTCCGCGCATGCGATCTGATCGGGAAACACCGCAGCCATAAGATCGTCGGCGCGCATGCGCTGCAGCGGCGCGGCGACCTTCTTCCCGCTGCGGAAGCGCGGCAAGGCGAGAGAGATGCCGGCGATCCATCGCCACCGCGCGGCAAACATTGGAGCATCGAGCATCGCCTGGATCAGCACGTCGCGTACCGTCGCCGAATGCAGATATCGCGCCACCGCTGCCAGCTCGAAACTATGGCTCGTCGACAACGACAGCACGATCGCATCTTCCGTGGCCGCCGCCTGCAGCTCGAAATTGAATTTCACGCAAAACCGCTTGCGCAATGCCAGGCCCCAGGCGCGGTTGATGCGACTGCCGAACGGGGAATGGATGACCAATTGCATGCCGCCGGATTCGTCGAAAAAACGCTCGAGGACAATCCGTTCCCGAGTCGGCAACGTTCCGAGTGCGGCGCGAGCGCTGGCAAGATACTCGTGCAATTGCACTGCCCCCGCCGGGCCGACGCCGACATCGCTCGACAAATGTTCGATCGTTGACCGCGCATCGCCGGCGGCGTCCATCGACGCCGAGACTTCGCTGCGCAGGCGCGACACCGCATGCGAAAGTTCGTCGGTCCGTCCGGGCGCCTCGCCGAGCCAGAACGGAATGGTCGGGGGCTGGCCATGGGCGTCTTCGACGCGCACGCGACCCGACTCGATGCGCTGGATGCGATACGACGTGTTGCCGAGCTGGAAGATATCGCCGGACAGGCTCTCGACCGCAAAGTCCTCGTTGACAGTCCCGACCAGCTGGCCGGCGGGTTCGAGCACGACGTCGTAGTCGGCGGTATCGGGAATCGCACCTCCCGACGTGAGGGCCGTGAGACGCGCGCCGCGGCGTCCGCGCAACACGCCGTTCACAGCATCGCGGTGCACGTACGCCGCCCGATGGCCGTGGCGCGTGCTGAAGCCGTCTGCCACGAGCCGCACCACCGCCAGGAATTGCTCGCGCTCGAGATCCCGATAGGGATACGCCTTTCGCACCAACTCGAAGATGGCGTCCTCGGGCCATTCACTCGCCGCGACTTCGGCGACGATCTGCTGCGCCAGGACGTCGAGCGGCGCGTTCGGAATCGTCAGCCGGTCCAGTTCCTGGCGCCGAACGGCATCCAGCAAGGCGGCGCATTCGACCAATTCGTCGCGCGACAGCGGAAATAGCCGGGCCTTGGGAACGCCCCCGACCTGATGACTCGCTCGCCCGGCGCGTTGCAGAAACGTTGCGATCGATCTTGGGGATCCGAGCTGGCAGACAAGATCGACATCGCCGATATCGATGCCCAGTTCGAGCGACGCGGTGGCGACCAGGACCTTCAATGCTCCGTTCTTGAGCCGCTGCTCGGCATCCAGCCGGCGTTCCTTCGACATGCTGCCGTGGTGCGACATCACTTGAGAGGAGCCAAGCAATTCCGACAGGTGACGTGCCGCGCGCTCGGACATGCGCCGGGTATTGACGAAGACGAGCGTCGTGCGGTGGGTCGAAGCAAGTTGCGCCAGCCGCGCGTAGACCTCCTGCCACACTTCGTTCGACATCACCGCCTGCAATGGCGAGGATGGGACTTCGATGGCGAGATCGCGGTGGCGAACGTGGCCCGTGTCGACGATGGCACAGGGACGCGGCTTGCTGGCCTCCGACATCCCCGTCAGGAACCGGGCAATCTCGTCGATGGGTTTTTGCGTCGCCGATAAGCCGATGCGTCGCACCGGTTGCCGGGCAAGCGCGGTAAGACGCTCAAGCGAGAGCGCCAAATGGCTGCCTCGCTTGTTGCCGGCCAAGGCGTGTATTTCGTCAACGATGACGGTGCGCGTGGTCGCGAGCATGTTTCTGCCGGATTCCGAGCCGAGAAGAACATACAGCGACTCCGGTGTCGTGACCACGATGTGCGGCGGCCTGCGCCGCATCAGGATGCGCTCCTTGTCTGGAGTGTCCCCGGTACGGACCAACGTGCGAATGTCGACATCCGGCATGCCGAGGGACTGGAGTTTCGCGCGTATCCCGGCCAGCGGGGCAGCGAGATTGCGCTGAATGTCGTTGGAAAGCGCTTTGAGCGGCGAGACGTAGACCACGGTAGTCACATCGGCGAGCGGTGCCTCGACGCCTTGCCGAATCATGTCATCAATCGCGGCCAAGAACGCGGCTAACGTCTTCCCGGATCCCGTCGGTGCGGCGATCAAGACGTTTTCACCCGCCTGGACGAGCGGCCACGCCAGCGCTTGCGGTTCGGTGGCTTGCCCGAATTCCTCGACAAACCACTGTTCGACGGCAGGGTGAAAGCAGGGATCGTATTTCATGGGTGCGGTCCAGCCAGATTAAATGAAATCGGGGCAGAAAGGTAGAACTCAACCTCGCTCTGTCCCTGTAGCGGCACCCCTCGGGGCTTCTCATTCCTACATCCACTTCAGATACCCGCCGATAGCGCGCGCCCTGCGCGCAAACGACACTACAACCACTGGCAATTTGCGGCCACCGGACTGTCGTTAATCCTGGTTGCCCGAAACATGGAGATCACATGGAACCGTCGAACAAATTGAAATTGGCCATCGCCGGGTTGTCCACATCATTGGTACTCTCCGGAGCTGCCGGTGCGCAAGGCGCTGCGGATCCCAAGTCACCAGACTCCGCCAAGCCCAACAACGCCCGCCCCGCTCGCTCGCTGAGTGCACATGACCGCAGTTTCGCCAAGGCCGCCGCGGACGCCGGCAATGCCGGGGTAACCATGGGACAACTCGCGAGGAACCGCGGCCGCTCGCCCGACGTCAGGGCCTTTGCCGCACGCATGGTCGACGACTACCAGCAAGCCGGTCAGCAGCTCCATGGGCTCGCAGCCCGCAAAGGCATCGCACTGGCCTCCCAGCTATCCACGAGGGATCGGAGCGAACTCGACAAGCTGAGCCGTTTGCAAGGTGATGCGTTCGACGCAGAATATGTCGAAGGTCAACTCGCGGCGCACCAGGAAGCCGTCTCGCTGTTCAGCGCTGAAGCGGACAGCGGCAGCGATGTGGAACTGAAGCAGTTTGCGTCTTCGGTGCGCCCGACACTGGAAGAGCACCTGCGCATGGTTCAACAACTTGCGAACGATAGGAAAAATGCCTCCCTTGGAACATCGAGTGACGTTGTACCGATTTAAGCTGCGCGCGCGGTCAATGCGCCCCGCTTGACCGTGAGTGCATCTAGTGAACCCACCGCCCAGGCGAGGCGCGCTGCCGGAAATGCCGGAGCGGCAGGATCTCGATGGCTGCCGGCGGTGTTCGCTGTGGGAACACGCCACCCAAAGCGTTCCCGGGACAGGACCGAAGGACGCGCGGATGGTGCTTGTCGGAGAACAGCCCGGCGATGAAGAAGATAAACAGGGGGTGCCATTCGTCGGACCAGCGGGTCGCCTCCTGCGGAGTCTGATGGTCGCCGCAGGTATCGACGTCGAGCGTGTCTATCTCACCAACGCCGTGAAGCACTTCGGCTGGGTGCTCCGTGGCAAGCGCCGCATGCATAAGACCCCGGCACAACGTCAGGTCGAGGCATGCCGGACGTGGCTGGAGATCGAGATCGCGCGCTTGCGGCCGAAAGTGATTGTCGCGCTTGGGGTAACCGCTCTCTCCGCGGTCCTTGGGCAGCGCGTCACGTTGCGGGACGCACGGAAGGAGAGCCTCAGGCTCCCCGACGGAACCCCAGTGATCGCTACTTTCCATCCGTCTGCACTATTGCGCGCGCCGGATGCTGCGACTCGAGAGGAGCTGACGGGCGCAGTGCTGGCTGACCTTCGCCGAGCTGCCGCCCTGACGAACGGTTAACCAGCTGTCGAACGTATCTCTACGATTGGACCTGCGCACTCATGTAAGACGAACGCCGACATCACTCTCCCTACCGGCCGACACGACTATCGGATGGCCGCTGGCAGCCAGCATTGCTAGATGCATCTAATCTGTAACGGATTTTTTAATTGCAGGCGCCGGCGCATGAAGACCCGCTATCTGATGTTGGCGATTGCACTAGCCGGCATCGCCGTGTATTTCGGCTCGCCCTACTGGGCAATGTACCGGCTGCGACACGTTGTAGAGTTCGGCCCGCCATCTGCACTGTCGCGCCGGATCGACTTCGACGCAGTGCGCGAGGCGACCAAAACCGAACTTGCGAGGTCGACGGACGAAAGGCTCAAGGGTCATTCAAGATGGAGCCGTGCTGTCACCGCCGGCCTTGGCCAAATGCTCGCCGTGGCAATGATCAGCTCGAAGGTCGATGACTTGGTGACCCCGAATTCTCTCGCAGCCTGGATCGAGCGGAGTACGACGGCTCGAGACGACGCCGACATCGCGCCTGTCAAGGCTTTTCGGACCGTGATCCGGTCTGTGCATTTGGGAAGATTCGAGGGCGCGAATACCTTCAAGGTCTTTGTACCGGACGATTCCGGCGAGAAGCCGATCGCATTGGTGTTTTCTCGCTTCGGATGGTACGAATGGAAGCTGAGTTCAGTTCAGTTTTCGTCCATCGTCGCCGGCGGTTCCCTCGCCGCCATTCCTGACCTTGCATCATAGCCACTGCTGCCATAGCCGTACAAATCGACAATCTTGCACTGCGGTAACCGGTCGATAGCGCGCTTGAGTAACGCATAGATCCGCGTGTCGAATTGCGGCGCACGGGTGTCCAGCAATTCGTGCAAGTCGCGTTCATCACGCGCAGTTCCGAGAAATCTCCAGCGGTCGACCACGTGCATATCGGAGCGCTCCCGTATTCCGACGGGGCCACGGTACGGCCATGCCGATACCCGAAAGGGCTCGATCGCAATACATATCCGCAGCAATTGCCTGTTGCGAGTTATTCGATCTGCGCAGACGCACTCGCCGGCTTCGGCGCACGCGACGCACGATTCCTTCCCAAAATCCGCGGCCACGCCAAGAAGACAATGGCATAGCCGGTTGCGCGCTGCCAACCGGAGCAGCGCATTCCTTGCTCTGCGTTCGGACGAGAAGACGCCGAACGATTCAGTCTGCCGCGAATCGTCAGAATCGGAAAGCGCTGCGACCGCAATAGCGGGAATCGCGTCCGGCGAGAATTGCCAGGTAAACGAGGGCGCGGCCAGCTCTCGCTTCGCGCGAGCGAAATGGATGCTGCCCAGCATTGCCGCATGGAGTCGCGCGCCAACGATGCCGCCGGTCCGCCGATAAGTGATATTGGTGATGCGATGCGAGTATTCTAGTGAGGTGCTCGTCGCGCGGTCGACGCGAAAGTAATCGAGGACGTGTCGCTTCAGGTTGCCAGCAGCGCCGACGCACAGTGGCTCGTTGCGCTCACCATGGAACACATAAGCGGCTGGCGCTTCCGGCAACTTGTCGATGAGCGAAGGAGCCAGATGAGCAGGCAGCATTGGTCCCGCCACCAGGCCGTTGACGACATCGGAGAGCCAGTCCTCCGGCCACCGCTTGCAGATCAACTCCCACCACTGCCAGACCAGATCCGCATCCGGCAGTGCGCGATGGCGAGCTCCGGCGCGCAAGCCATGGTATGCGATGAGGGAATCGAGGTCGTGGCGTGCAAGCTCTGGATACAACTTTCGCGACAGCATCACCGAGCAAAGAACATCAGCGTCTAGTGCGATGCCGACGCGATCGAACTCCGCGCGGAGAAACGCATGATCAAAGCGCGCGTTATGCGCGACCATCAGGCGTCCAGTGAGTCTTCGCGCCAATCCGGCGGCGATTTCCTCGAAGGCAGGCGTCGCGTCGATATCGAGGTGATCTGCAGGCCGGCGATTCCGATGCGACGTCGTCCTGATCAGGGTCGTCCATCGCTCGATTCGATTGGCGTCCACGGTAATGACGCCAATTTCAGCGATGCGATTCGCCACGGGACTCAGCCCCGTCGTTTCGATATCGACGAACGCCAGCGATTCGAGTCGGCTCACAAGGTTTTGCAATGCGACTATTCGTGCGCTATTATCGAACGATCGTTCTATAGCGTCCAGCCGTCGCGCCGCGGCGGGGACGGCGGCGCGCGTGCCTCTGGAGCGGCCGCCTCCGAGGCTCGACCGTGTTGAGCGTCATGCGATGGAAAACCTGAGACAAGCTGGGCTGTTCGAAGACAACGCCTCGTTGCCCCACGGCCTTCTGTATCTGACCGACTTCATTACACGCGCCGAAGAGGAAGAGCTGGTGACGGCGCTTGCGCGCCTGCCATTCCGTGCGGCCCGGTTTCAAGCGTACGTTGCCAAACGACGCGTCGTGCAGTTCGGCGTAGACCGGGAAGACGGCTACGACGACGAGCGATCATCGATCCGGCCGCTGCCACCTTTACTCATCGCGCTGCGGCAGAAAGTTGCCGACTGGCTCGTGATCGATAGCGCCGCCTTTATTCATGTTCTTGCCAGCGAATATCGAACAGGCACCCCCATCGGATGGCATCGGGACAAGCCCGCCTACGGCATCGTGGTCGGACTCTCACTCGCGGGCTGGGGGCAAATGCGCTTCCGGCCCATGGGTTGCGCAACATCGCTTGGGCAGGGCTTCCGGATCGAACTCGCGCCGCGCTCGATCTACGTGATGCGTGGCCCGATCAGGTGGGAATGGCAGCACTGCTTGTCGCCGACACGGATGCTCCGCTATTCCATCACATTCCGGACGAGCGCTGGCAGCGACGGCGCTGCGGCGTGCTCGCTTCCGCGCGGGGAGTCCTGCAGTGGCCGGGCATGGCCAACAACGCGCCTCACCGACGCGTTGAAAACACGTCCCAGTGTCAGGCAAGAGCCATCTTGTACATAGCGACCAGCTTGCTCCACGCGCGTTCGGCCTCCGGCACGCTGTAGATCGGCACACCGTTGTCACTGGGCATGTCCGGTACACACCAGCCGTGTCTGGCTGGATAGACTTCGATTTCCGCCGGAACCCTCGCCGCGGCAAACGCTTCTCTAAGCTTGTCTTTCGCGTCCGGTTGGCGCTGGTCGTCGTTCGAGGCAATACCGAAGTACATCCGCGCTTTGATCTTCGGTGCGAGCAAATGCGGGCTGTCAGGCTTATCCGTGACCAGACCGCCCCCGTGGAAGGAGGCACCGGCGCCAATGCGCTCTGGAACTGCGGCGGCAGTCTTCACCACCAATGCCCCACCCATGCAGTAGCCTTGGGTCCCCATCTTCTTCGCTTTGTTGATTTGTGGCTGCGCGTCCAGGAACGCGATGTAAGCCACGGCATCCTTCTCCGCCGCGCCCGGAGCGTTCACCGATCCCATCAGGGGCTGCAGCTTCGCCATGTCAGCCTGATTTTGGAAGTTGAAAGAGGAGGCGCTGTCGAATATCGGCGCTTTGGCTACGCGATAAAACGGGTTCGGCACGAGCACCGCGTAGCCTTCGGCCGCAACGCGCTTGCCGATCTCGCGCATCGCCGGACGTAATCCGAACGCGTCCGTCCAGATTAGCACTCCCGGATGCGAACCGGTCGGCGGATAGAAGAACGCAGCGTCGCACATGCCGTCGGCGGTTTTGACCGTCACGTCGGTCTCGACAACGGGCTGCGCTGCCCCTATTGCCGAACCCGCGGCCGCGGCAAGACTGGCAGCCAGGGACAGCGACATGAATTCGCGCCGTGAGAGATCCGCCACGGCCTCATCCGGTTTTTTGGAATCGCGTTTGTCAATCATCGTTGCCTCTCCTCTCAGTTACTCGTTCGGTGCGGAATTTGCTATTTCGACTCTATCCTTGCGTAAAACCACAAGTCAACGTCGGAATCGATCGCCCGTAGCGCATGATCCTCGAAAGCAGCCATTCTAGCCGCGCCCGGCCAGACCCGATCGTTCGCTGGTCTTGATTGAGTGCGACGATGTTACGTAGTATTTGCCTATTCGACTCGTGGACAGTGAATTATCGATTGATTGATGCATATAACAGCGATGCTGTGATGGATATGACGGCGACGCTGTCGATGGGAATTCGTGTTCGCCGATGGGCGCGACTCGGGCTGTCACCGTACGGAAGAACGACGCACGACTGTCGGGTCAGGGAGAAAAGCTCGTGATTGAGAAGATAGTTGCCTTATCGCTGGCAGTGCTTGTTCTGTCTCCCACTGACCTCGTTCAAGCACAACCAGCGAAGATCTATCGCGTGGGAGTTATCCACGAGGGGGGGCCCTTCCCGCAGGTGGTCGATTCACTCAAAGACGGCCTCAGGGAGTTGGGACTTGCGGAGGGCAAACACTATGTCCTGGAAATTCACGATCTAAAGGGTGATCGGAAGGCAGCCGAGGCGGCAGCAAGAAGCCTGGAACGAGGGAAAGTCGACCTCATATTCACGGTATCCACATCCGTCACTACCGAGGTGAAGCGCGCGACAACCGAGGTCCCGATCGTGTTCGCGGTCGGGAGCGATCCGGTTGTCGCCGGACTGGTGGAGACTTATGCGAGACCTGGGGGGCGCCTCACCGGAATCCACTATCAGACGTCGGCTGACCTTATAGCGAAGCGTATGGAGATTCTGAAAACGATCCTCCCAAACCTCCATAAGGTCGTGACGTTCTACGATCCTAGCAACGCGAACGCCATGGGAGGCGCGAAGTCGGCACGCGAAGCCGCGCGGCAATTAGACATTGAGATTGTTGAGCGACACGTTGCGTCCGTTGAAGAACTCCGAGTAGGTATGAAAGCGCTCAAGCCGCAGGAGGCGGACGCTTTCTTCTTTGTCAGCGATGCGATGGTGACCAGCGAGGCTCAATTCGTCATCGATACAGCGAGGGCCAAGAAGTTACCGACGATGGTCTACGAGTCCGGCCTCGTTGCGCAGGGAGCTTTGGTTGGCTATGGCGTGAATTACCGTGAAGTTGGTCGACTGTCGGCAAAATATGTCCAGCGGGTTCTCACCGGAACCCGTCCTCAGAACTTGCCAGTGGAGTCGGTCAGCAGGGTGGGATTGGCAGTGAACCTCAGAACGGCGCGAGAGATTGGCGTCACGATCCCGCAGGCGGTGCGGCTGCGCGCGGACGAGGTAATTCAATAGTCGAACGCCTCGAGTTTTCGCGGTTTGGACGTCCGGTTCTTGTACGGCGCAGCGGCCAGCGAGCGTCGGGAACCGCGCGACCGCGGGCGACGGAATACGGAGCGTTATCAGTAGCGGATTGTGGTCCGAGGACGTTACTGGGATCGCCGTAACCTTCACCACATCGAGGCCGCGCACAAAAATGTGGTCCAGGTGATGGCCGAAGAAGACTGCCCGGCGGTCATCGCGGAGGGGTAGCTCCGTCACGCCGAGGCGGTCGGCAGTTTCGGCAACGACGATGTCGCGCGCATCGCTCCACGTGTTGAAATCACCGGCAAAGATGATGGGGCCATCGTGCTTGTCGAGAACCTCGGCCACGGCTTTCAGCTGGTCTCGATAGCTGTCGATGAGCGGGTCGAAGTTGACCCCGTGGATATTCACGATCGCGAGTGTTTCGCTCATTCCCGTGATGGGAAGCCACGCGATAACCGTCGATTTTGGGATGCGCAACAAAGGCTCCAGCATGCGCTGCGTGCAGCTCGCCACGGGCGGGATGCGACTTGCCGTGAGCACGCCGTAATCGCTGGCATCATAAATGAAAGAACTCGCCATGACCCAGCGCAAACCCGCATTGTGGAGGATTGCGCTAAGCGACGGGTGCAGCGCCGTTTCCTGCAACAGCATCACGTCATTCGTGGCGGCAAACCCGCTCAGATCTGGCTGCCATCCTGGGTCGACTTCTTTATGAATATTCCAGACGAGGACATGGATTACTTGCCCGTTTAACGCGCTCGCGGATCCGTCGGCGACGGCGTTCTGAAGCCGCAGGACGGCCGCATCGCACGGCAGCGTTGTGACGTTCCCGTCATTGCCGGTCCCGGAGACGATCGCTCGCGGCTCCGTGGTCAAGGTGACACAACCGCACACCGCCAAGAGTGACAGCACGCTGAGGACACGCCTGAGGACCAGACTCAAGTGCATGTACGGTGCTTCGGGCGGCGCCAGCAGATAGTCAGGCTAAATCGTAGAAGTTCGTCTGCCGGCATGTCCCGGCCGCATTGGCACTGTACGCGAGTGGACCTGCGAAGAACGATGCTTTGCGTATGCGCGCGTGAGTTCCGCGCCGAAGAGGAAGATTTGCGCAGAGTAATAAAGCCATAGGAGCAAAACCATCAGCGATGCAGCCGCTGCATACGCCGATGCAGTTGCAACGCGACCGAGGTAGAGACCGATCGCCAATCTGCCAACATTGAAAAGTACGGCAGTCGTAAAGGCGCCCATCAATACATCCTTCCACGCGATCGACACGTTAGGGAGCCACTTGAACAGCATACTGAACAGCGCGGTGAATACGATAATCGCGATTGAAAAATCGATGGTTGATACCAGCGAAACGGTCACCATGGCACTCCAATACGGCTGCAGACTTGCGAGAGCGCTGCTTATCGCCAGCGAGACGAGTAACAAAAAGCCAATCGCAAGGACCAATGCGAACGAGAGAATGCGGGCGCACAGCATATTCACTATGCCGCCTTCGTGGCGGGGTGGCGTCTTCCAGATGCGATCCAGATCGTCTTGAAGTTCGACGAGCACTGACGTGGCACCAATCAGAAGTGCAATCACGCCAATGCCCGTACCAAGGCGCCCTGCGGTGACGTTCGTGGCCGCGTCCAGCATACCCTCTATCGCAGCGGCGCCCGTGGGGCCGAGGAGAGATCGAAATTGATCGATGACGGCGATTCGCACCGCCTCGAAGCCAAAACCAAATGCGGCGATATGAAGAACAATGATCAACAATGGCGCGATCGAGAACGCGCTATAGAAAGCCAATGCAGCCCCCATACTTGGCGCACGATCGTCAATCCAAGCCTCGGCTGCCTGCCGCACTAGGGTTCCGTAAAGTCGCGGTATCGTCACGAAGTGTAGTCAGTCAATCATGATGGCAATCGCTTGCCCCGCCTCGCGCAGGGTAATCCGAGTCGCTCGAATAGCTCCGCCTTCCTTCTCTCGAACGCGTAGCGTTTGGGTCGCACTCTGTGGGACGGCCTGATCTGATAGCTCATTCGGCGGCCTACTGAGCGGCCAGGGCGACTTTGTCGATGTATCGCGTTGCTTCCTTGCGCGTGGCCCAACCGAGGACCTTGACCTTCTTATTGGTGAAGCTGGTAACGGCGACAAAAAACTGTTCCAGCTGCAATTTGACGGACTTCGGCAAATCACGTGCCTCGCTGAGACCCTTCAACGGCTCATGCCAAGCGGGCACCGTGATCACGCGATTATTTTGTAGGCGCTTTCCGTCGTCATCTCGCTGTTCAAGCGCAACCATCCCTAGGACGCGACAGGGCAATACAACGCCGGGATAGCTTGGCATCGGGTGAATCGCAAGCGCGTCGACCGGATCTCCGTCCGGCGCCCTGGTCCCCGGAATAAAACCCCAATCGAACGGATAGACCATACCCAACGGCAAAGCTCGCGCAACTGTAAACGCGAGCATTTTCGCGTCGTATTCCAGTTTTAACGGCGATCCGCGAGGTGCCTCCACGACCACGTTGACGTCTCCTGCGTCGGAAAAGCGAGGCAGGTAGAGCAGATTATTCGTCACGCCTAAGCTTGGCGGTGGAGTGGTTGCTCACGGGTGTCGTTCCTCTTCGCGGGTTGGTCTGTGGTTGGCGGCACCAATGTGGTCGGTGGATGCTCTATCGGTAGCGAAGGAAAGCGAGCCCATTGCGCGGTCTCCCCGCAACTGGTGACACGCTGCTTACGCCTGAGCTGAGTGCACGAACCCAGCCACCGCTCGCGGGGGACGACGCAGGCTGCGCAAGGAGCATCGCGAGCAGCGTAGCTCCCGCCGCAACTGCGCCCGGCAGGCCCAATGGAGAGAACAATTTCATGCGTCGACTTCTCATTCGACCAACCACTTAACCGCGAGTTTGCGCGCGCGATCCGCTTGGCACCAGTCGGCGTTGTCTGAACTCGACGTAGGAATGCATGACAGGCAACGACATCGGCAACAGCAAACCGGTTGGCGCGCCGCAACCCGGTCCGCGCCAGCGCTGTCCTCTTTGTCCTACGCGAGAATCATGGTTTCGCCTATGGCGGTGAAACGCCGGCGCAGACAGCATGCGGTTCGAAGGTCGGGTGACCGACCTTCCAACAAAGAAGTTATGTCCGTGAACACCGTTGACGTGCTCGCGCGTCTATTAAAGGGAAAAGGGAAAACCATGAAAATGACTACGGTAGAAGTTCTTTGCGTCATCGCGCTCGGCGGCATCGCGTTCAACGCGCAAGCTACGACCGAAGCAGAAAAAAACATCAAAAATCAGTACAACGCTGCGGTTACTCAGGCTGACGCGAACTACAAAGCCGCCTGGGCAGCCTGCGACGCCAAGCAAGGTAATGACAAGGACGTGTGCCAGCAACAGGCAAAAGCCAATCGCGAAAAAGCGACTGCGGACGCCAAGGCCATGCGCAAATCGCAGGACGCCATGCTGGACGCCCGCGAAGACAAGATGGAAGCTGACTACAAGGTTGCAAAAGAAAAGTGCGACGCATTGTCGGGTAGCGCGAAGGACGCCTGCGTGTCCAACGCAAAGGCGAAGTACCAACAGTAGGAGTCGCACACACGCAGCCCGAGGTAACGACTACCTTCGGGCTGCGGTATGGCAACTATGTAGCGTCCGATCGCGGGGACCGGCCCAGCGAATATAAACGCGGAGAACGACGCCTGCGGGTCGGGAGCAATCGCTGGACTGCGATCGCGCTCTCGTCGCGGCCTCGCGACGCGGGGGCGCAGAGGGTGAGAGCGGCGCAGACAGCGGCGATAGTATATTGTAACCAAACGCAACGGTACCGTTGCGTTTATGCTCGATCGCTGCTACATTGTAATCACGCGGGCATTTTTGCTCGCGCCTCGTCAGGAGCTGTCATGACCAAGTCCCGAGTCCTCGCTGTTGGCCTGATTGCCGGAGCAATCACACTCGCCCCGATGTCGTACGCCTTTGCGGGTGGTCCGCATTGGTCGCACGGCCCGTCGTATCACGGTTCGTATTGGCATGGCGGCGGCTATTGGCGCGGTGGTTACTGGTGGCCGGCCGCGGCCGCGGTTGCGGTCGTCGGCACTGCGGCCGCTCTGGTCGCGGCGCCTTTCGTGGCGATCGGAAGCGCGGTAGCCAATTCGGCGTACATTCCCCCGCCGAATCCGGGGCCTTACTACGCGCCGCAGCAATACTACGCTCCGCAGGGAGGCTATGCCCCGCAGGGATACAATGCGCCTCAGCAGTATTACGCGCCCTCGTACGGTGGCGCGGCTCAGTACAATCCATCGGTGCCGCCGAACTACGCGCAGCCGACTCCGCAGCAGTACAACAACGCGCAGCCCGCGCCCTCCTACACACCCCAGGGCTATTACGGGCCGCCGGCAACGTACAATCCGCCCGTCACCAATACCTACTATCGGCAGCCCGGCGTGGCACCGGTGTCCTACACTTACTACACCCAATGAGGGCGATGCGCCTCGTATAGGCAGGTCTATAGCATCTCGCCGCATGACGTGATGCCGCGGCGCGCACTCAGGAAGCGTTGCAGACTAAGTGCATTCAGCGTCGCCTCCCCTAACGCCGTGTTGTCAAACGTACACCATGCGGTAGTGCCCGCACGCGAATGGGCGTGAAGCTTTTGCGCGAGCGACGCTATGTAGGGCATGCCATAGGATGAAAAGTACATCCGTGGCGACCCGTGCAGCCGGTAGTACGCCAGTCCACTCCATCCGCCAGGTTCGCATGCGGACGCCTGGATTCCAGGATCGGCGGCTGCTCGAGAAATTCGGTAAGCAGCAAGAATGCTTTCGACTGAGGGCGTAAACCATTCATGGTTGCGCGGCTCCAGTACGACGGCCCCAGTAAAGTGGCGTCGCAATGCCTGGAAGAATGCGTCGGCGGTAATGGAGTATCCGAGTGTCGGCGGGAGCTGCACGAGCAGGCAGCCCAGTTTGTCACCGAGGCAGCCAACCTGCCTTATGAATTCCTGGAGGAGCATTTCAACGTCGACGAGTCTTCTGACGTGGGTGATCGCCTTGGGCACCTTCACCGCAAATTTGAAACTCGCGGCCACACTATCGGCCCAGCGCGCGTAGGTGCTCGGCTTGTGAGGTCGATAAAACGAGGAATTGATCTCGACCGCAGAAAATCTTGCGGCGTAGCGCTGCAACGTAGAGCCCTCGCTGGGAAATTCATGTCTTGCAACGGCCGGGATCGCCCAGCCGGCGCAGCCGATAAAGGTTTCAGCGCGCATGCGGTCCGGCCGTTTGGCGGCGTTTGAACGCGCGAACCGGCTGCTCGCGCCGTTTAGTGGCTAGTGGCGATCGTTGTTGAGCGCTTAGCACTGATAGCTTGCTTTACAGGACCTTCTTTTCTCTCTTGACGGCGATACACGGAGAAAATCCGCGACTTTGCAGTTTCCCTTCGATTTGTCGCGTAACGCCCTCGAATTCGCGGCTGCTGTCGCCCGTTAGTCGGCCATATTTCTCTTGAAACTTCCCCGCAATGTATCTAACCAGGCCTTCGAGTTGATCGCGATCCATATTGAAGCTCCCTTGCGCCGAGACTGCGTGGGTAGTTGCTGAGTAGATCCTCATATGCGAACTGCTTCAGCAACCTCCACCCCACCATACCGCCCACTGTTCGCGTCCAGGCCTACGCGGTAACTGCCTTCTTGCGCTGTTTCTCGACCTTGGCGGCACCCTCCGCTGTCTTCACGTCCCGCTTCTCTTCCGGCGGCGGCAGTACAGAAACCAGGCCCAGGGATTTGAGCCAGAGCTCACGACACCAGCCCTTCGTGTGGTACAGGTGCTCGTCTTCTTCGTCCTCTACTTGATCGTAGGCGGCTTGCAACACTCCCTTCGCCTCGCCACTGAGGGCCTTCGCGCACTGACCGATAAGTTCCCAGTCGAAGTGATCCTTCGTTTCGGCGATGACGATGCACTCGCACGCCACCAGCTCCGCGCCCGCGGCATTCCCGGCGGCGAGAGCCATTTTCATTGCCTTCACGAGTCCCGCGCCATTGTGCTTGACGATCTGTCGCCCGGGCGTAGCTTCGTTGGGATCGAGGCCAAGCTGTTGGCACGCGTCCGTAAGCACTTTGACGTGATTCTGTGTTTGCTCGAAATACTTCGTCCATTCCTTCTTGAGGTCCTTGTTGCGGGCGCACTCAAGCGCAGTCTGGTACACCTGCACCCCGCCCTTCTCGTGTTCGAGTGATTGCAACAGTAGTTCTTTCAGTTGCGCGGCATTCGGCATGCTGTCTCCGGCGTAAATGGGGCGTTAACAAATCAAACAAGGGGCGGCGTCGACGCGAACACGCGCTGCTTCGAACGGAAACGCGCACGCGACTTCCTGCGATCCAGCCGTTGCGTCCTAGAAATGCGAGAACAGGCCAATGAGGATGATGATAGGAATAGGTATACCAATAATCCAAAGCAGCATCGATCTCATGAACGTCTCCTCTGATAGTTGGGTGCGCATTAGCCGATCGTGCCGATGACTGAATCGCGTTGCCGTCCGCCAAATGTGGCGGCCAAACTGGCGCAGAACGCGCCCACGAGCAGTGCGACAAAAGTCCACAACGATGTCTTCGCGGCCGCCGATCGCGCTGCGTCCGCAGCGTTGAGTGTGGCGAGTTCGGCATCGGCAGCCATGCTTCTACCCTGGGCGAATACTGCGTCGACGCGTAGCGCGGCATCGGCCGTCGCTCAACCCTGTTTGTCGTCCGATCATCGTGGCAAGGTATGTGCGATCGGCAGGTACGAGTGATCCTGCTTGCAGTGCTTGCGCCATGATGCGACCCGCCTCTTGCCGCGAGGCAACTGGGATATCCGTTGCTGCGCGATCAGCGCGAAACAGCGAGTCAGTGAGATACGCTCCGCGAGCCGCAGCTGGCTAGCAACCGAGCCCGTTGCCTGGCCATCGGTACTGTCACTGCCGCTCTTTGCGCCAAGCGCCTTGGCACCCGCCGTCCCGACGGCTGCGACTGTCGCGCCGGTGCCGACAAGCGACGAAGCTGCGGATGTTAGGAACGCGGCCGTAATCACGGCAGCCACGGCCCAGACCAGGAATCCATGTGCCGTATCGCGAAAATACACTTCGTCGGTATGGACGGCCGCCCATTTCACACGCAGTCGCCCGGCGAGATACCCGCCGAGTCCCGCGGCGATTGCTTGCGTTGCTATGAGCCAAACGACTCCGGCGGTAGCCGATTGCCGCAGCCGTCGCTCCGGCGCCAGCCCACGGCGAGGTCGCAGATAAGCCCAGCCCGACCCCAAGTAACGCCAGGATCAAAGCGAGAGACGCGGCGACAAATGCGCCGCCAATAATCGCCCCCCAAGAAACGCCTGACATTGATGACTCGACGGACATTGACCGCCCGTCAACTGCAACCACTGACGCGCGCACTGCGGCTAGATCATTCATGGTGCTCTGCTCCCTCTGAATTACGCTACGTTGATTTCAGCCGGCAACCATTCAGGACACGTTGCGACGACCTATCGGTGTTTGGCGTGCCGCATCATTGACCGCGCCACTGTAGTTGGCCATAGGCGCGCGTCTGAAATATATGTAGGACGATCGTCGCGTGCGCTCATCATTGCGGCCCTAGAGCGATAGAGCCATTCGGCACTCACGACAAAGATGGCGAGCACTGATTTGCGACTGCGTGCATTGCCGCTACCGCACGTTTACCGCGTCGATCTCAGAAGATGCTGCGAGCACGCGGTTGAGGGCGATAAGCACAGGGCGCAAAGATGACACACTGGGGAAACCACGCGTCGCGAGCGTTGCGCGTTCGAGTCCTACAACAACTTCAGTAGCCCCCCGATGGGCAGCAAGAGCGTGGGCACCTATATTTGGCAGCGTTGTAGATACGATATTCTGACGAGAACGGAGAGGAACATGGCCAAATACGGACAAGCTGCGCAAACCAAGGTTAAGAAGACGATGGAAGAGCGGAAACGCGGGACGCTGCGAAGTGGCAGCTCCGGAAAGAAGGTAACCAGCCGCAAGCAGGCCGTTGCAATAGGGCTGTCCGAAGCGCGCAAAGCTGGAGCAAAGGTCCCACGGAAAAAGACTCCGTAACAGCCATTAGTGGCGGTCGAGCGTTCACCTTCGCGGCGACCCGCCGTTTATTTACTGGCGATTTTGCGAAACACGCTTTCAGGTTCGGCCGACGAGGCCAGCGACAACGATTACGAGCTCTGCCATATCGACTGGCTTGGTCACGTGCGATTGATAACCGGCGAGGAGCGCGCGTTTTCTATCTTCGACGCGTGCAAACGCCGTTAGAGCAATTGCGGGAAGTAATTGTCCCGCTCGCTCTGTCGCTCGAATCTGTCGAATCAGCTGGTAGCCGTCCATGTCTGGCATCCCGACATCACTGATCAAAATCTCCGGCTCCGTTTTTTCCAGGATGCGCAAAGCGTCAACTCCAGATGCGGCGACGGATACGATTGCTCCTTGTCCCTGCAATATGCGCGCAATGAGATCACGCGCATCTATTTCGTCGTCGACTACGAGCACTCGCACGCCGGCGAGGTTCGGAAGCGGGCTCAGTTCTGAGGCAGTCGCATGTAGAAAATGAGCCGCATCCGCCGATTCGGATTGGACTGCCGGAATTGTAAGCGGAAGCTTTATGATGAAGGTCGCACCCTGCCCCTCCCCTGGGCTCTTCGCCTGCACCGAGCCTCCATGAAGTTCCACCAGCTGCTTTGAAATGGCCAATCCTAGCCCAAGGCCGCCGTGCTTTCTTGTCGTCGAGCTATCCTTCTGCGAAAAGCGCTCGAATACTTCTGGCAAAAAGCTCGCGGGTATCCCAATGCCGGTATCACTGACACTAATTTCAATATGTGAATTCACCCGCTGCACGAGTACTTGAACCTCGCCACCCTCGGGAGTGAATTTAATAGCGTTAGTGAGAAGGTTCCAAAATACCTGTTGTAAGCGCTCGGGATCTCCGGACACGATGCTGTTGTGAGGATCAACAATACTTTTCAGATGCACTCCTTTTGCTTCCGCGGTCGGCTCGGCGGACTCGACTGCTCCCTTGACGACTTCACCTATTGCTAGTTTCTGCATGTCAAGGTGAATCCGCCCTGCCGTGATTCGACTTAAATCGAGCAAGTCTTCGATTAACTGGGCCTGCGCGCGCGTGTTGCGTTCGATAACCTCCATTCCCCGGTGGAAATCCTCTGGCTTGGGTATGCCCTGCTTTCGTAATATTTGCGTCCAGCCCAGAATAGAACTCAACGGCGTGCGGAGTTCGTGCGACAAGGTGGCCAGAAACTCGTCTTTGGCGCGCGCGGTACGCTGTACCTCGATGCGCGCACCGCGTTCTGCCTCAAGCATTGCCTCTCGCTGCGCCCCGTGCGCTTCCAATTCTTCCGAGCGTTTGCGCTCGGATAGATCACGAGTCAGTTTAGCGAATCCGCGAAGGCGCCCTTTCGGATCGCGCAGGGCCGTGATCGTGACGTTTGCCCAAAACCTCGAGCCGTCCTTCCGAACGCGCCAGCCTTCTTCAGCGAACCGGCCTGTCTCGGTCGCCACTTGCAGCTCGTGTTCCGGCCATCCGCTCTGTTTTACATCGATTGGATAGAATTTGGAGAAGTGCTGCCCGACAATTTCAGAAGCCTTGTAACCCTTGATACGCTCGGCGCCGCTGTTCCAGGTCATGACATACCCGTTTGGGTCGAGCATGAATATTGCGTAGTCATTTACTCCCTCAACCAGGAGACGAAAGCGCTCTTCGCTCTGTCGTAGTGACTCTTCGTGCTCCCGGCGTTGGGTGAGGTCGCGCGTGATCTTGCCAAACCCTCGCAACTGCCCATTCTTACTGCGCAGGGCAGTAATAACCACGTTGGCCCAAAACATCGAGCCATCCTTACGCACTCGCCAACCTTCGTCCTCGAAACGGCCCTCAGCACCGGCGACTTGCAGCTCACGTTCTGGCAACCGACGCTGCAATGCCTCTGGCGGATAGAATTTGGAGAAGTGCTGGCCGACAATTTCATTCGCCTGGTAGCCCTTAATGCGCGCGGCGCCGGGATTCCACGTCAAGATCACGCCCTTCGGATCCAGCATGAAAATGGCATAGTCGGTGACGCCTTCCACCAGCAGTTGGTAGCGCTCGTCGGTCTGCTCGAGCGAATTGGCGGGCGCGATCTCCGAAGACGGCTGATCCATGGAAATTATTTTACTCCCGCTGTGCGGCCCGCAACGTGCGGCGGGGCGGCTGTGGTATCTCCTTTATGCGGAAATTGCCAATGACTTCCGCGCACGAAACGCCCGACCGCTTCATCCAAGTAACCGGTAAACGTTGTCGCCCACTCGTCGAGCACCGACGTCAGCCGACCTGCCGCGAAAACCTCGATGTGTCCTCACGTCACTCGATGCGCTAATTGAGACTGCCACAGCGCTGGGCAACGTCACCGGCGTGATCCACGCCGCGGGTGTCTCCCCTTCGCAGGCGTTGCCGGCCACAATCCTCAAAGTTGACTTGTATGGCACCGCGCTTGTTCTGGAAGAGTTCGGCAATGTCATCGCGCAAGGTGGCGCTGGCGTCGTCATCGCGTCACAGTCCGGACACCGGCTGCCGGCGCTAACGCCCGAACAAAACGCGGCTCTCGCGACAACACCGACTGAAGATTTGCTCGCGCTACCGATACTTCAACCCGATCAGGTAAAAGACTCCCTTCACGCCTATCACATTTTCCAAACGTGGAAATTCTCTGCGGGTGATGGCCGAGGCGGTACGGTGGGGCAAGCGCGGCGCTCGGGTGAATACGATCAGCCCCGGCATCATCTTTACCCCGCTCGCGCGAGATGAATTGACCGGCCCTCGCGGCGAGGGATACCGGCGAATGATCGACGCATCGGCGGCCAAACGCGGCGGTACGCCGGACGAAGTCGGAACGGTCGGCGCGCTGCTGATGGGCCCGGATGGTGGCTTCATCACGGGCAGCGACTTTCTCATGGACGGCGGGGTCACGGCTGCCTATTGGTACGGCGAACTCGCTCCGAAGTGACCTGTCAACTGGGTTTGACAGCGGCGATGGTCGGAGTCGGGTGGCCGCTCCAGCGGAATCGATAAGTGGTTCCCTTTCTTACGTTCATCACGAGCGCAGGCCGAAAGCACGCCAGGCAAGTGCCGCCCGGGCGGCGCACGCTCGGATAGACGATGCCGAGCGATCCGCCGTCGAGCAACCGCTCGGCGAGCACCTGTGACTGCAGGTAGGTATCAGGATCAAGGCAGTCTGCCCAATCGTCGGGGCCGCGGAGATCGTGAAACTCGCCGCTGAAATCGGCGCGATAGTCGTCAAAGGTCACGTCGTCATCAAAGCGATCGATCTCGGCGAGCTGCACCGTCTTGTGGAACGCCACCTCCGCCTGCGCGGTCTTGATCTCGAACGCCGCATACCATGCACCGCGTTCAGGACCGTTGAACCGGCTGCCGAGCGGATGCGCGTGCGTGAACGCCGCATTGACGACGCGATAGTAAGGTACGCCGAACAGCAGCTCGCGCACACCGATGCCTGGCAGCAAGTCGTTTTCGGCGCGCAGACGATCGTTGGTCGCGTTGTCCAGGTCGAAGATGTCCGCGAGGTGCCCGTTACCCTCGGCAATTCGTGTGAGCACACTGTCGCCGCCGTCGCCGTATTTCGAGTGGATCAGGCGGTGAGTATCGTTGCGGCGGACGAGTGAGGTGCGAGGTGGCCCCGTCACATCCCGCCTCGGCGGGCGTCAAGCAGGCGCCGCACTGTCTGCATCGCCGGCGCGCCGCCTTTGATCATGTAGGCCAGCGGCGTGCTGCCCACAAAAATGCGGTTAGTGTTCGGCAGCCGCACCCATTCGTCCGCGAGCGGCTGACCGTGGAGAATATTCAGCGCCTTGAAGATGCCAATGAGATACGAGATGCGGAGCAGCTTGTCGGCGTCGAGCACGCGGCCTTTTGGATTCTTCTTCATCTCGTAGTAAGGGCCGTTGGTGACGCCGCCGAGAAGTTGCCGTGCGTCCTCGTCGCGCACGCCCCAACGATCGACGATGTTGAAAAATGCCTTGAGCGCCGACGGGCTCAGCCGTTCGCGCTCCGCCTTGGAAGCGAGGTCGATCACCGGCGACGGTTCGTATCGCGTCGCGGGGTAACTCATGGCGGCCATCAGAATATCTCCTATATGGGAGACTATACTCTCTTAATAAGGAGTTCACAAGTCACAGACCCGTCTACAAAAGCAGTGGGGTGCGCCGGGGTGCCCGAAGCTAAGAGCATCGTGCCGACGACCGCGCAGCGAGCTTCAACTTTTGCCTCGTCTATGTAAGACTGCATTGACGACAATCCGGCACGCGTGGCCGGTTCCCACCGACGTAGGAGGAGTCATGCGACTGCGCGCCCTGCTCGCCGCCTCAGTCTTGTTGTGCTCCACCGCCGCCGTCGCCGGCCTCAAGGAGGGCTACGCAGCACTGAGCAAGAAGGACTACGTCACCGCCGCCAACGAATATCGCCCGCTGGCGGAACGCGGCGATCCCGAAGCCCAATACCGGATCGGGCGGATGTACGAGTTCGGCAACGGGTATCCGCAGGACAAGGCGCAGGGCATCGCGTGGATCCGCAAGGCAGCGGCGCAAGGCCACGCCGACGCCGAACAAGAACTGGGCGTCGTCTACGCGACCGGCGACGGCGTAAAGCGGGACGACGTGCAAGCCGTCGCGTGGTTCAGAAAAGCGGCGGAGCACGGCGATGCGACGGCGCAGTACAACCTGGGACTGTTGTACGCCAAGGGCCAGGGCGTAGCGACGGACTATGCGCAGGCAGTCGATTGGTGGCGCAAGTCCGCGACTCAGGGCAATGCCGACGCGCAGTTCAAGCTGGCCGTTGTCTATCACAATGGCCAAGGCGCTGCCCAGGACGAGGTCGCTCGCACTCGCCAACGCCACGATCGCCGCGCGCAACGGCGACAAAGAGAACATCGACTACCGGAACGAAATCGCGAAGCCGCTTACGCCGGAACAAAGGCGTAGTGCCACCGCGCTGGCCGACGCGTGGAAAGTCGGCCAGCCGCCGCCGGGGAGTACTGCCAGCGCCACGTCGGGCACGGCGTCGGGCGCAACGGCAGCGGCGGCCATTGCACCGGTGAAGACGCGGTGTTCGGCGACCGGATCGATGGGCGGCGAGAAGTTCATGGCCACCAATTGCGTGGCGTCGCTGTACGGCGATCAGCACAGTGTGGCGATCTGGTTCAACGAAGATGCCATCACGCCGCAGGAAGCGGAAAGCTTTCGGACGTCGTCGTACGCCGATGGCACGAAGGGCGGCAAGCAACGCACGATGGCCATCATCATGTTCTGCCCAGGCGGAGGCAAAGAGACGGCTTCTGCGGCGGCCGTCAAATCGATCGACCTGAATACCAACCATGCCAGGTCGCCGATGGCGGGCATCCAGCGAGTGGTCCAGGCGCCCAAGGACTTCAAGGTCGAGAAGATGACCGGAGAAGTGAAGCCCGACGGCGTGCTGTCGGGCAAGATCGCAGGCAACCTCGACAAGACGACGTTTACGTTCGACTTCGAACTGAATTTGCCCGCCAAGGATGCTGCAGCAGGGATGAGCTGCGGCAAGTAGTGATCACCTGACGTTTTTACATCGCCCAGCTTGGTGCGAGACGAAATGTCCTGATTTTTTACAAACTCGTTTTGGCGTGAAGAAGCATCACCATACAAATCATTGGCTTATCGAACGGCACGATGTTTGCTACAAATTGTGACACAACATGGAGGACAACTGGAGTCATGACATTACTGACAAATGAAAACATTCACGGTACTACTCGTCGCTATTGCCGTACTCGCAATCGTCGGCTTCTTGGGGTTCCTCCTTGCGGTGCTGCATCTTCGCAAAGCCCGGGACAGCGGCAAGCTCCCGCCGACGCTCGATGCCCGTGGCCTGCACCCACTGGATCAGCCCACGCACTAATCGGTCGCAGAGTACTTCAGGACGCTTGAGCAATCCGCATTGGCTACACAAATTTGCGTACAAGATGCGCCGTTCGTTGTGTCGTAAGCGACTGCAGATGACAGAATCTCAGAAATGATGCAGCTATTGATTGAGTGCCGCTCGAATCTCGGGCAGTGCGTGACCGGCGACTGCAGACTGCATCGTGATAATGACCTGGGTCGACTGCCAAGATTTCGTGCGATTCCAGTCTAAGCAGCGCAGGACGGGCTGATCGAGATTTGGTGCACATGGTTATGCACAGAAATTGTGGATAAGAAACGCGCTAGCTTGAGCAGACTCGCACCGGCTGTTCTCCTATATGAATCGAGAATGCAATGGAATCGGCACTGCCTTTGTGCTTCTGGTTATCAACGACGGATCCGCGACGACTCGTAAAAATCCGGCGGAAGATCGCGCGGTGTCGCACCGCACGGCTGCCGCCAACCGCTGTTCAGCTGAGGTTGTATCTCAACTGAAAGTCCCGAATAGACGGAGCGCTTCACCGAGAATTAAACTCTCGAAACTAGCGCAAGAGGCGCGGGTATCACGAGCAATGCGCTCGGGGCGGCATCTTTACGATTGATTTCGAAGGGAAGGATTTCGCATGACAGATCAGCCTGACGAAACGCGGGTACTCAGCCACATTCAGCAACTCGTCATCGAAGAGCACCATCTGTTCGACAAAGCATCGCTTGACTCGTCCGAAACCGAGCGGCTTGCTACGATCCAGGTCGAACTCGACCAGTGCTGGGATCTGCTCCGTCAGCGCCGGGCGGCGCGTGAAACGGGTCGAGATCCGAGCGAAGCGCAACTCCGGCCGCCCGACATCGTCGAGAAGTACATCGGATAAGCCGAAGCATCGAATGACGGATTCGCAGCGAGACCCGGCGCCCGCCCGACCCAGATCGACGGCGGTGACCGTGGTTGTCATTTCCGGCGAAAGCGGCTATGCGCAACTCATCGAGGCTGGTGGTCACGAGTTGCGAGCCGATGAGCCGCTCTCCGCAGGCGGCTCAGCCAGTGGACCGCGACCGACCGAGCTCGTGCTTGCCGGACTGGGCGCGTGTACATCGATCACGCTGCGCATGTATGCCCAGAGAGAGGGCTGGAAGCTGGGTACGATCAGGGTTACGGTCGCGCTCCGCGATGAAGATGGCGTCGCACGGATCGAGCGCCGCATCGGATTCAGCGTCCCTTTATCCGTCGAGCAACGCGAGCGATTGAGCGAGATTAGCGAGAAGACGCCAGTAACAAGGATGCTGAAGGCGGGCATCGCGATTCAGACGTCATTGACATGACATTACATCGCTCGCAATCGACATGAAATCGCTGGGCGGAAAATCGATAGGAGCGCGGCGCGAACGCATTCAGGCTTCGCCGCGTTGGGGAGGCGAGCAGTTCCGCAACGTGCACCCGATTATCCCGGGCTTGCGCGACCCGAACGCGTCGATACCGTCGATCGGCGATTTTCTCTGCGGCGGCGAGCGCCGCGTGCCGAGGGGGCCGCTGCCATCGATGAATCCCCTCGACGGATGGGCCAAGCCGCCCGCGAGCGGGTTGCGCGCCACCTGGCTCGGCCATTCCACGGTGCTCATCGAGATCGAGGGACTTCGGGTGTTAACCGACCCGGTGTGGGGACCGCGCGCGTCGCCGTCCCGGTTCGCCGGCCCCAAGCGCTTCCAGCCTGTGCCTGTTCACCTGCGCGCGATGCCGCCGATCGACCTCGTGATCGTGTCGCACGACCACTACGACCACCTCGACTATCCGACCATCCGCGAGCTCGCCAAACTCGATGTGCCATTCGTGACCTCGCTCGGGGTCGGCGCGCACCTCGAGGCGTGGGGCGTGCAGCCGGAGCGCATCGTCGAGCTCGACTGGTGGGAGTCGCACACCCTACCCAGCACGGAGCTCACGGTGAGTGCTGCGCCCTCGCAGCACTTTTCCGGGCGCGGACTGCACGACCGCAACACCACCCTATGGTCCTCGGTTGCGATCCGTTCGCCACGGCACGCCGTGTTCTTCAGCGGCGATACGGGCCTCACGACGGAATATCAGACCATCCGTGAACGGCTCGGGCCATTCGACCTTGTGATGCTGGAGGTCGGGGCGTTCCACCCTGCCTGGGGTGACATCCACCTTGGGCCGGAAAACGCACTTAAGGCTTTAGCGCTGCTTGGCGGCGGACCTTTTCTTCCCATTCATTGGGGCACGTTCAGCCTTGCAATGCATGCCTGGGACCAACCCGCGGAGGCTTTGATTGAATTGGCCCCGAAAGCGCGTGCGCAACTGATGATGCCGCGCCTCGGCGAACCGATCGAACCGGCGTACGCGGAAGAAGTGGAGCCGTGGTGGCGTGTCGTCGACGCGACCGCGCGGGTTCCGGAGCCCGAGACGCCGACGTGCGATCACGCTGCCGAAGGCTATGCCCTGGCCACTCGATTGAACCTTGAGAAGATGCTCATACCAAAGTATCGTCTCGCACAGATTTGCCGCCGCGCCTCTGGTGTGATTGCTTCTGCGCCTCGCGTTTGCATGCGGTAAACTTTCATTCAATAAGCGCGTCTAAATACCCGTCTAACCCTTGGAATTTTCCCATGCCCACCTATCGAAAAACACCCGAAGCCGTTGCGCGCCTGACGCCGGAGCAATTTCGCGTGACACAGAGAAACGGCACCGAAGCGCCGGGAACCGGCGAACTTCTGGACAATCACGAGCCCGGTATCTACGTGGACATCGTCTCGGGCGAGCCGCTGTTTGCGTCGTCTGACAAGTTTGAGTCAGGCTGCGGCTGGCCGAGCTTCACCAAGCCGATATCGCCCGCTACCGTCAACGAGCTGGTGGATGATTCGCACGGGATGGTCCGCACCGAAGTACGCTCGGTCGCCGGCGACAGTCATCTCGGCCACGTCTTCGATGACGGCCCGGCAGACCGCGGCGGCCTGCGCTATTGCATCAACTCCGCATCGCTACGCTTCGTTCATCGCGACAACATGGCAGCGGAAGGCTACGGCGCTTATTTGGACCAAGTAGAGGAAATCAAATGACGACTGAGCGTTCGGTACTTGCCGGTGGCTGCTTCTGGGGCATGCAGGATCTCATTCGCAAGCTCGACGGCGTCATTTCCACCCGCGTCGGCTATTCGGGCGGCGACGTTCCGAATGCGACCTATCGCGACCACGGAACGCACGCCGAAGCCATCGAGATCGTCTTCGATCCGGCCCGCCTCAGCTATCGTGAGCTGCTCGAGTTCTTTTTCCAGGTCCACGATCCGACCACGCGCAATCGCCAGGGCAACGACGTCGGCACCAGCTACCGCTCCGCCATTTTCACGACCAGCGATGAGCAAAGGCGCATCGCGGAGGACACCATCGCCGATGTCAACGCGTCGGGCCTATGGCCGGGACCGGTGGTGACCGAGGTGGCCCCGGCGGGCCCCTTCTGGGAAGCGGAACCCGAGCACCAGGACTATCTGGAGCGCATGCCGAACGGCTACACATGCCATTTCGTTCGGCCAGGTTGGAAGCTGCCGGTACGAGAAAAGGCGCACGCAAACGGGACAACCTCCAGCTAACGGGTCACGAATGCAAGATGGTGGTACCGGTCTCGTTGCTCCTGCAACGCGAACGCCGCGCCTTCGAAAAGTGCCGTATCGGGCGCGCTGCGTCCGTGTCTTCGTCGTCAGAGCGCCTCGTGCTCGATCGCTTCCCCAAGGTCGACCGGATGCGCCATCGCGGCGTTGAGTTGGTCGCGATCGAGTTCGCCTTCCCAGCGACTGATAACCACGGTAGCTACGCCATTACCGATCAGATTCGTCAGCGCGCGGCACTCGCTCATGAACTTGTCGATCCCGACCAAAATCGCGAGTGCCTGGATCGGGATGTCGGGGATGATCGTCAGTGTCGCGGCCAGCGTCACAAAGCCAGCCCCGGTGACGCCGGAGGCGCCCTTCGACGTCAGCATCGCCACCAGCAGGACGGTCATCTCCTGGCCAAAGGTCAGCGGCGTATTCGTGGCCTGCGCCAGGAACAGCGTCGCCAGCGTCATGTAGATGTTCGTCCCGTCCAGGTTGAAGCTGTAACCCAGCGGGATCACCAGTCCGACAACCGACGAGGACGCGCCGAGCCGCTGCATTTTCTGAATCATCCGCGGAAGGACAGTCTCCGATGAGCTCGTTCCCAACACGATCAGCAGCTCGTCCTTGATGTATCCGATAAACCGCAGAATGGAAAATCCCATTGCCCGCGCGATGGCCCCCAGGACGATCAGTACGAACAAGGCGCTCGCGAGGTAGAAAGTGACAATGAGCTCGGCGAGATTGCGCAATGAACCGAGCCCGTAGGCACCGATGGTAAATGCCATGGCGCCAAACGCTCCCAGCGGCGCGAGTTTGACGATGAGGCCGATGATGCGGAAGAACACCTTGCCCGCGGCGTCGACGGCGGCGTTGACGCGCTGGCCGAGTTTGCCCAGCCGAGCGATGGCAATGCCGCTGAGTATTGCGACGAGAAGCACTTGCAGGAGATCGCCATTGGCGAAAGCATCGACGAACGTGTTCGGAATAATCGCCAGCAGGTGGGCGACCACGCCGTCTTCCTTGGCACGCGTCACGTACCCCGCTACGGCATGCGGATCGAGCGTGCTCGGATCGATGTTGAAGCCGGCTCCAGGTTGGACGATCTTACCGACGAGCAAGCCGATGGCGAGCGCGACAGTGGAGACAACCTCGAAATAGACAAGCGCCTTCAGACCGACCCGACTGACCTTGGCCAGGTCGCTCATCGACGCGATGCCGTGCACGACCGTGCAAAAGATCACCGGCGCGATCATCATCTTGATCAGTGCGATGAACGCGTCGCCCAATGGCTTCAGTGCAGTCCCGGTTTTGGGAAAGAAGTGCCCAACCAGCACACCAATGGTGATGGCGATCAGGACCTGGATATAGAGCACCGTGTACCAGCGATGCGGTTGCCTTACCGCGGTGGAGGCTGGCGCACCTTCAGTCTCTGCCATGGTGTTGTCTCCGGGCTATGCTATGGCACTCCGTCCATGAGATCGACGGGTCAGAGTCATCTGCTCGGCAGCTGGCGTGCCACTACAAGTCTCATGTCAAAAGGATCTTCGAAAAGCTCTCGGTCGGTAAGCGCGCCCAGGCGATCGCACGCGCGCAAAGCCTTGGGCTGGTGAGGACGAGGTAGTCAAGTTCCACGGGGCTAGCCCGCTAGCCAAGTTCGAAGCGGTCGAGGTCCATCACCTTGGTCCACGCCGCAATAAAGTCTTGTCACGAACTTCTCGTTCGAGTCCGCGCACGCATAGACTTCCGCCAGAGCGCGCAACTGGGAGTGCGAACCGAAGATCAGGTCGACGCGGGTGCCGGTCCACTTGACCTCGTTCGTCTTCCGGTCGCGTCCCTCGTACAAGCCTTCAGCGCCAGCGACCGGCTGCCATTGCGTGCGCATGTCGAGAAGGTTGACGAAGAAGTCGTTCGTCAGCGTCTCTGGCCGCTTGGTGAAGACGCCGTGCGTGGACTTGCCGGCATTTGTGCCGAGCACGCGCAGGCCACCGACGAGAACCGTCATTTCAGGCGCCGTCAGGGTTAGCAATTGCGCCCGGTCGATCAGCGCCTCCTCGGGCGACATGAGTTGCTTGCCGCGGACATAGTTGCGGAACCCATCTGCGACGGGCTCGAGAGGAGCAAAGGATTGCGCGTCGGTCTGCTCCTGTGACGCGTCCGTGCGTCCCGGCGTGAAAGAAACCTTCACGTCCTGCCCGGCTGCTTTCGCGGCCTTTTCGATCGCTGCGCCGCCGGCGAGGACGATCAAGTCGGCGAGCGACACTTTCTTCCCTCCGGGCTGCGAAGCGTTGAACTCCTTCTGGATCGCTTCGAGCGTCGAGAGCACCTTGGCCAGTTGCGCCGGCTGGTTAACTTCCCAATCCTTCTGTGGAGCGAGGCGAATGCGCGCGCCGTTCGCTCCACCGCGCTTGTCGGATCCACGGAACGTCGACGCCGACGCCCAGGCCGTCGCGACCAGCTCGGAAACGGACAGCCCAGACGCGAGGATCTTCGCCTTCAGGGCGGCAACGTCCTGCTCCCCGATCAGCGGATGATCCACGGCGGGGATCGGGTCCTGCCACAACAGCGTTTCCTTCGGCACGAGGGCGCCTAGATAACGCGCGATCGGCCCCATGTCGCGGTGCGTGAGCTTGAACCACGCGCGGGCAAATGCATCCGCGAATTGATCAGGATGCTCGTAAAAGCGCCTCGAAATCTTTTCATAGGCAGGGTCGAGCCGTAGCGAAAGATCCGTCGTCAGCATCGTGGGCACGTGCTTCTTGTTCTTGTCGAAAGCGTCCGGAATCGTGGCCGGCGCATTCTTCGCTTTCCACTGCTTGGCGCCGGCCGGGCTCTTCGTAAGCTCCCATTCGAACTTGAACAGGTTGTCGAAGAAGTCGTTGCTCCACTTCGTCGGGGTCCGTGTCCACGTGACTTCCGGACCGCCGGTGATGGCGTCGGCGCCGAAGCCCGTGCCGTGCCTGCTCTTCCAGCCGAGACCCTGATCCTCGATGGCGCCGCCTTCCGGCTCCGGGCCGATGAGTGACGGATCGCCGGCGCCGTGGGTCTTGCCGAAGCTGTGGCCGCCGGCGATGAGCGCGACCGTCTCCTCGTCGTTCATGGCCATGCGCGAGAATGTCTCGCGGATATCGCGGGCCGCCGCAACCGGATCGGGATTGCCGTTCGGTCCCTCCGGATTCACGTAGATCAGGCCCATCTGCACCGCGCCGAGCGGATTCCGCAGCTCGCGTTCGCCGCTGTAGCGTTCGTCGCCAAGCCACGTCCCCTCCGGCCCCCAGTACAGCTCTTCCGGTTCCCAGACGTCGGCGCGGCCGCCGCCGAAGCCAAACGTCTTGAAGCCCATCGACTCCAGTGCGACGTTGCCCGTAAGAATCATGAGGTCGGCCCAGGAGATTTTCCGGCCGTACTTCTGCTTGATCGGCCACAGCAACCGGCGCGCTTTGTCGAGGTTCGCGTTGTCCGGCCAGCTATTGAGCGGCGCGAAGCGCTGCTGGCCGGAGCCGGCGCCACCGCGGCCGTCGGCGACGCGGTACGTGCCCGCGCTGTGCCATGCCATGCGGATGAACAAGCCGCCGTAGTGACCGAAGTCGGCCGGCCACCAGTCCTGCGAGTCCGTCATCAGCGCACGCAGGTCCTTGATCACCGCATCGAGATCGAGGCTCTTGAATTCCTTCGCATAGTCGAACGCCTGGCCCATCGGGTCGGACAAGGGCGAATGCTGGTTGAGAGCCTGAAGGCTCAGCTGGTCCGGCCACCAGTCACGGTTCGTGTGTCGCGCGAGACCCGCCCGGGAACGGGCACTTGCTTTCGTTTGCCATGATGCTCTCCTATCCTGTTCCGCTTTTTCGTGTGTCTCAAGCCTAGGCGGTTGAGGACGAGGTAGTCAAGAGCCAGGGGCAAGTACTCGCTCGACGCAATGGAACTGTTGCGAGACACCGTCGCGCGGTGGAATACTTTTCGCAGGATTCGTGATTCCGTCGCTTTCTCGGCGAATAAGGACCCTGGTCTTAAGGAGGTCGTGAATGCGCCGGACATCGATCTGTACGCGATCGACGTATCGTTCCCGGCCTTGGAAGACAAGGCAGAGTTTGATTACCTTAACGATCTGCCCACCTCATTCGTACTCCTGGACGCCGCCGTCGATCGCCTGCGCGCGGCCGCCCGCACGATCATCCTCGAATCACCCGATTTCCAACGGCTACTTAGAGATGTGGGGGCCACCATCATCGATCCGGGGCCGGCGGGTGTGCGACATCCATTAAGCGATCCTAATTGAGCGCCGCAAGACGGAGTCGATCGCCTGCTACCACACGGTCGCCCGTCGCACGCATTTGCGCATTCGTACGATGTACTATTCCAAGTCGGCTGCTACAACGTATCCCATTCAAGGGGCTAAATTGACAAAACGATTGAGCGCAATCGGTGTGCTCGCATATGCAACGTTGCTCTTGGCGGCCTGCGACAGGGCACCCATGCCTGCCACAGACGTCCCGCAGAAACCGAAGACCGGCATGGCCAACGACCCGTTATCGGGCGTGAAGGCAGCACCTTCGGATGCGCCCAAGGAATCGTTCGTGAAGGCAGGCGTGCCCGATGCGGGCAGCGCAGTCGGCGGGACAGCGGGAGGTAACATTGCGAATCCCGATACAGGCGCTGGGTCGGCTGCGACGGCTACCAGCACAAACCCAAGTGGCACGCCGGACAACGCGGCGACCACCTCCCGGACACTCGATAGACACCAATAAAGCCGTAGGAGGCGGTGCGACTCGTGTCGCCTCGACTGCGTGCTTGTAATTCTGGGCAAGCCAGAGTCATTTTGGTTGGCCGAACAATTCGGTGCCTCACCGTACCGTCGCGGCTGTTGGTGGCGATTCAACTGTGAACGCCATTCCGGAATGATTTAGCCCCAATGGTCGCCTCGCACTTCGAAAGCGCCGCTTCAAAATACTGACAAATCGGGGCAGTTCGCGGGTATGGTGCGAGGGTGAGTTCATATCAGTCGATCTTCAGTCCAGCGACAATGCGAGAGCGGCGCGACAACTTCGAAGACTACTGGCTCTACAGCCAGAGTCACGCGGGCGAAATCCTCGAAGGCGAGAAGAACCTGACCCGTAAGAAGGAAGCACTTGCGCGATTCCAGGACCTGTCGATCAGGACCCGCAAGCCGCTGGCCGATCCGGAACGCTTCTACCGGAACTACGTTCGAATGGTGGACGATCCCCGGAGCCTCGACCGAAAGACTCTGCTACTTACCTTTCTCTACAAGTTCGCACGGCACGAGTGGGCCGGGATCTCCGCAGTCTGGGACGGAATCCCGGCCATGGCGCGCTCGAGGTCGACGACCGAAAAGATCAGCCGCTATCATCTTTGCGAGGAGTTCTGCCATATCCGGCTGTTCCACGAGATGTTCCGCACGTTTCAGCTCGACCAGATCGAGTGGGTTCCGCTAGGGAAGTGGATGGGCCGCCTCTATCGGTATCTGCCGAAGTTCCCGGAGTCGATCATGTCGCCGCCAGCCTTCGTGAGCGAGCTCATGGGGTTGACGCTCTACCGGCACCTCAATCGGCTGCTGGACGACATCCTCGCGGACGAACCGGAGGCACGCGATCACCTACGAAGTATGCTGCGCGAGATCATGATCGACGAACTCGCCCACACTGGGCAGCGTCGCAATTTCATCGGCCCGATCGGCATAGCCGTCTCTCGACGCATGATCGCGCCCATGTTTCGGATGTTCTACCGGGACCTGCCCGAGTCCGAACATCTCCTCGACGTGGACACGATGATCGAGGAGGCCGTCGCGTTCGACTACAGCACGATGACGCCGGATGTGATCGCGTCGAGTTGGGTGCCCTCCTACTGCCGCCGCGAGCCCGGCACGCCGGTTTCGGTGTCTTGACGACTGCTCCGAATCCGGCCGGCGAGCCCGACCACGCATGTCAGGCTTGCCGATCGCGGCGTAACAACATCGCCTCGCCGGAGCAGCCGAAGGCCGCGTATTCGTCGCATATCCATTCGACGAGCGCGTCAACTCAGTGATCGAGGAGTCCTCCATGGCAACATTCTCACTCGTAGGCAGCGAAAGGCAACCCGTTGCAGGTGCACGCGCCACAGCACCCGCAGACCCCAACGAACGCCTCGAAGTCAGCGTCTTGGTCCGCCGCCGCGCCGGCGCAGCATTCGGCGAGCGCGTGAGCCAGGTTGTGGCAGGGGCCGCTTCGCAACCACATCTTGAGCGCGAAGAGTTCGCGCAGCAGTTCGGCGCCGACGCCGGCCGATTTTGCGAAGGTGCGGTCGTTTGCCGTCAGCCATGGCCTCGCGGTCGTGCAAGAAGACGCCGCGCGCCGCACGATCGTGCTCTCCGGAAGGGTCGCACAATTCAGCGCCGCGTTCGGTGTCAAGCTCGAGCAGTTTGAATACGATGCGGGAACGTATCGTGGTCGCACCGGCGCCATCCAGTTGCCGGACGAATTGAAGGGCGTCGTCGAGGCGGTTCTCGGTCTCGACAATCGTCCGCAAGCCAAGCCGCATTTCCGCATTCGCGAAACGGTCGATACAGTAGCGGCGCGCGCAGCCACCGCAACGTCAACGACGTTCACGCCGACGCAGTTGGCTGCGCTATACGACTTTCCTTCCGGAAAAGGTGCTGGTCAATGCATTGCAATTATCGAACTCGGCGGCGGCTATCGCCCGACCGATCTCCAGACCTATTTCAGCAAGCTTGGCATAACCGCCCCGAGTGTTACCGCGGTGTCGGTAGATCACGCCAAGAATTCGCCCACCGGAAGTGCAAACGGCCCGGATGGCGAAGTGATGCTCGACATCGAAGTCGCCGGCGCGATCGCACCTGAGGCCAAGATCGTCGTCTATTTCGCCCCCAACACCGATGCGGGCTTTCTCGACGCCGTCACGACTGCCGTCCATGACGCGATCAACAAGCCCTCTGTCGTATCCATCAGCTGGGGTGGTCCGGAGTCCACATGGACGCAGCAGGCGATGACCGCGTACGACGACGCGTTCCAAGCGGCCGCGACGATGGGTGTGACCGTTTGTGCAGCTTCGGGCGACAACGGATCCAACGACGGTGTCGACGACGGCAACAACCACGTCGATTTCCCTGCATCCAGTCCCAACGTGCTCGGCTGCGGAGGGACCAGCGTCCAGGTCACGAACGGTAAGATCACCAAGGAAGTCGTATGGAATGATGGGGCCAGCGGTGGTGCGGGTGGTGGCGGCGTCAGCAGTTTCTTTGCGATGCCTGTGTGGCAGAAGGGGCTCAAGCGTCAGCAATAGCAAGGGGACGGCGAACGCGCTGACCAAGCGCGGCGTGCCCGACGTGGCAGGTGATGCCGATCCGCAGACAGGATATGCGGTGCGCGTCGACGGCAAGGACTTGGTGTTCGGCGGTACCAGCGCCGTGGCGCCGCTGTGGGCAGCATTGGTCGCCCGCATCAACGCCAACAAGGGAAGTTCGATCGGTTACATCAACGCCAAGCTGTATAGTCATCCACAGGCGTTCACCGATATCGCACAGGGCAACAATGGCAGCTATTCCGCCGCGGCCGGTTGGGACGCGTGCACGGGCCTGGGAAGTCCTGACGGCAAGAAGATCGGCAGCGTCTTCTGAGAACTTCGATGTGAAACGCGTATCGATGTTCGTCTCTCGCGCAGCGGCGAACACAAGAATGTCAGTGCCGTTGCGCCGCGCGAACGCCTGGTGTAAAGGGCGCCAGCGGGCATTAGCGGGTTGACGAGACGGCCGATTCACGTCGCGCCAAGAACTTGTGCAGCTGAGCGACCACTGCGGCGCCCTCCCCGATCGCCGCCCCTACCCGCTTCACCGAGCTTGAATGAACGTCGCCCACCGCGAAGATTCCTTCGACGCCAGTCTCCATCGGCAGCAGGACGCGATCGATAGCATCCACTTCGGCGCCAGTCCTGATGAACCCCTTCTCGTCCAGCGGAATCCCGCATCCCGCGAGCCAGTTCGCCGCGGGGTCCGCACCGGTGAAGAGGAAGAGATGAGCGATCGCGTGCTCCTCCTCCCTTCCAGTGCGGCGATTGCGCCACCGCACGCCCTGCAGACCCTGATCCGGGGTCCCCGACAGCTCCATGATCTCGGTGTCGCAGAGCACGTCGACATTGGAACAGGCGGCTATTCGATCGATGAGGTAGCGCGACATCGTGCTCGACAGGCTCGGCCCGCGCACCAGCATTCGCACCTTTTGCGCGTAGCTCGCGAGGAATACCGCTGCCTGCCCCGCCGAGTTTCCTCCGCCCAGCAACGCCGTCTGTTCGCCGCGGCACAGTCGAGCCTCGACCGGCGAGACCCAGTACGAAACACCGCGGCCTTCGAACTGCTTCAGGTTGGGGATCTGCGGACGGCGATAGCGAGCACCCGTCGCAACCACCACCGCGCGCGCCCGCACTCGCCTGCCGTCGGCGAGCTCGAGGATGAGCGCGGGATCAGGCCCCCCGCGGTCTGAAGTGCAATCCAACTGCTTCACCTCGGTGTAGAGGCTGAACTGGGCGCCGAACTTCTGTGCCTGCGTAAAGGCACGCGCCATCAGCGCCTGCCCGGAGACGCCGGTTGGAAATCCGAGATAATTTTCGATGCGCGCGCTCGCGCCGGCCTGACCACCAAAGGAAAGCGCTTCCAGGACGATGATCGAGAGACCCTCGGACGCCGCATAGACGGCTGTCGCCAGACCGGCTGGACCGGCGCCGACGATCGCGACGTCGTAAGGCTCCGAGCGCAAAGTCGTCGCGATCAGCCCGAGCACTTGCGCCAGTTCGTGTTTCGTCGGGTTCTTGAGCACCGCGCCACCCGGTATGACGACGATCGGAAGCTCGCCGCGCTGTGGGGCGAAGCGCGTGATGAGCGACGAGGCATCCGCATCCTCATCGGGATCGATCACGCGGAAGGGAATTCCGTTGCGTCCGAGGAACCCGGAGAGCCGCGTGACGTCCGGCGACTTGAGCGAGCCGATGAGCACCGGCCCCCCGAAACCCGTCTCGATCAGCGCCACGCGGCGGAGGATGAGCGCACGGAGGATGAGCTCCCCGAGCTCGGCCTCTTCGATGAGGAGGGTGCGGAGGCCCTCCGACGGAACGACGATTACCTCGACCTCGTCGACGGCTTGGGCGTCCAGCACGCTCGGCGCCCCGGAGAGGAGGCCGATCTCGGCGAGGACCTCGCCCGGCACGACCTCCATGTCCTCGAGCGTAGCGCCGATCAGCTGAGCGAACTCGGCCGTTGGCAACGCTCTGCCGAGGCCGTCGCGGCCGACGACGGCGACCCTGCCCGAGAGGATCACGAACATGCCGGGGCTGGGCTTACCCACCCGGCAGAGGAATTCCCCCGGCCGAAAGCGCTGCTCGTCGCCGAAATGTCTGACCCGGTCGATCTCGGCCGCCGAAAGGACCGGGAACATCTGCTGAAACCGCGAGGTCAGCGTCGTGCTGCGCTCCTGCTCGGTGGTCATGTCAAAGGCCAGGGAGTTCCAACGCCACGACG